>NZ_JBNHFX010000003.1:0-777983 GCF_059090665.1 Arthrobacter saudimassiliensis
ACCGGCCAAATAACCAATCAAAATAATTGGTATCAATAAACTTGGCACACTATTGAGTTCTCAAACAACAGACACATCCGGCCTACTCGGGAAAACCATTCCGAAACCGGAACTTTCGTTTCCCTTTAGCACCGCCGTGGTGTGTTACAATCCTAAACCCTCCCACCGCTTTCCTGCAAATCCGGGTCTTTCACCGGAAACCAGGACAACAGGTCTTCAGGACCTCCAAAACCACGGACAAAAACCGGCAGCAAAGCCACCCGGAATTCTCATCCGATCAGTTGTGAAGGGGATCGTCGCTCCGCTCTCCGGCGGGCAACAGATTCAACTATACGCACCCGGCCACCCCACCGCAACTCGACCGGATGTGATCCCGGTCAAGCGGCCCGGTGGCCCGGAACAAGCGCGTTGAACGCGCATTTCCAGTGTAGGCATCCGGGCCGGCGGCGCAAGCCGTTCCCGCAGTCGATCTCTTCCCATTGATGGATGCAGCGGAGCGCACTGCCCGCCGCCTGTCCCGGAGACGGCTCAGGCGTCCACCGCACCGGGATGCAGTGGACGCCTGAGGCGTGCCGGGACCTGACTGGTCCGGGAGGCTAGTTGACCGTGACCGTCGCCAGGGTGCGCTTGCCGCGGCGCAGCAGCAGCCACTTGCCGTGCAGCAGTTCCTCGCTGCCGATCACGGCGTCGACGTCGGTGATCTTCCGGTTGTTCACGTACGCACCGCCGTCGCCCACTGTCCGACGGGCCTCCGAGTTGCTCTTGGCCAGCCCGGACGCGACAAACAGGTCAACGATGCCCAGCGCGTCGGCGCCCACGGTGGCCGAGGGCAGTTCAGCGGTCGCCGCCTGCAGGGTCGCTTCGTCCAGGTCCGCCAGCTCGCCCTGCCCGAACAGGGCGGCGGAGGCGGCAATGACCTTGTCGGTGGCCTCGGTGCCGTGGATCAGGGACGTGACCTCGTAGGCCAGCGTGCGCTGGGCCTCGCGCTTGTGCGGTGCCTCCTGCGTGGCCCGCTCCAGCTCCTCGATCTCCCGCCGGCCAAGGAAGGTGAAGACCTTCAGCCGCGAGACGACGTCGGCGTCGGCGGTGTTCAGCCAGAACTGGTACATGGCGTAGGGGCTGGTCATCGCGGCGTCGAGCCATATGGCGTTGCCCTCGCTCTTGCCGAACTTGGTGCCGTCGGAGTTGGTGATCAGCGGCGTGCCGAGTGCGTGGACGGACTTGCCCTCCACCTTGCGGATCAGCTCGGTGCCGCTGGTGAGGTTGCCCCACTGATCGGAGCCGCCGGTCTCCAGCACGCAGCCGTATTCACGGTAGAGCTCGAGGTAGTCCATGCCCTGCAGCACCTGGTAGCTGAATTCGGCGTAGCTGATGCCGTCGTCGGAGTTCAGCCGAGACGCGACGATCTCCTTCTTGATCATCGTGCCCACCCGGAAGTGCTTGCCGATCTCCCGGAGGAAGTCGATGGCGCTCATCGGCGCGGTCCAGTCGAGGTTGTTGACCATCCGCGCGGCGTTGTCGCCGTCGAAGCTGAGGAAGCGCTGCACCTGGCCCTGCAGGTAGCCCACCCACTCCGCGACGGTTTCCTTGGTGTTCATGGTCCGCTCGGCGGTGGGCCTCGGGTCGCCCACCAGGCCGGTGGAGCCGCCCACCAGGGCCAGCGGGCGATGACCTGCCAACTGCAGCCGGCGCATGGTCAGCAGCTGGACGAGGTTGCCCAGATGGAGGCTGGGCGCCGTGGGATCGAACCCGCAGTAATAGGTGATCGGGTCACCGGCGAGCAGCTTTTCCAGCTCGGCTTCGTCGGTGGAGACGTGGACGAGTCCACGCCACTTGAGCTCCTGCCAGATGTTGGCGAAGGTCGGGTCATTCTGTTGGGCTGCGAGGCCCGTCTGGGTATCCTGTGGCACGCTTTCCAAAGTATCAGGATTCGTCGTCGACTATCCCGGCGGGGACGCTGCCTTCCGCGATAAGACGCAGGCGCTGCGTGGGCCGGGTCATGGCGACGTACAGGTCCCCCACCTTGCCGGCGGCGGCGGTCAGCAGTTCTGACGGTTCCAGGATGACGACGCCGTCGAACTCCAGGCCCTTGGCCTCCCGCGGATCCATCACCACGATGTCCTGGCCCGGACCGCCGGCTCCGGTGCCCACGCGGGAACCGTACTGCCCGGTCAGCGCCGTGCGGACGGCGTCGAGGCGGTGGTCCTCGGTGATGACGGCCAGCAGGCCGCCGTCGAGCGCGTCCAGTTCCTCCGGCAGGACCTTCAGCAGATGCGGGACCAGCTCTCCGGTGCCGACGCGGTCCACGATCGGAGCCCACCGGCCCTCACGGACGGCCTTGGGCGCGGAAACCACCAAGCCGGCGGCGTTGGCCATCCGCACCGCGGCCTCCGCGATCTGCGCCGGGGTGCGGTAGTTCACGGTCAGTTCCTCGAGCGTCCACCGCTCCCCCACGAACGGCTCCAGCGCCTGCTGCCAGCTGGTGGCGCCGGCCGCGGAACTGGTCTGGGCGATGTCGCCGACCACGGTGAAGGACTTCAGCGGGGCGCGGCGCATCAGCAGCCGCCACTGCATGGCGGACAGTTCCTGGGCCTCGTCCACGACCACGTGCCCGAACGCCCAGGTCCGGTCCACGGCGGCGCGCTCCGCGGCGGTGAGCCGCTCCTCGGCGGCGGCGTTGTGCTCCACCAGTTCCTCGGCGGTGAGGATGCCGGCGGCGCCGGAGTCCTCCAGGAAGCCCTCGGTGTTGCGGATGGCGTTCTCGGCCATGGCGAGGTCCCGCTTGCGCTGCTCCTCGCGGGCGGCATTGTCCCGTCCGGCGGAGGCATCGAGGTCGCCCAGCAGTTCGGCTGCCTCATCCAGCAGCGGAACGTCGGCCTCGGTCCAGGGGGCTTCGGGGCTGCGGCGCAGCAGCGCCAGTTCCTCATCGGTGAGGTCGGGGGCGGCCATTTCCAGGTGCCCGGGCTTGGAGAACAGCTCGCGGAGCAGCCGCTCGGGCGTCATCGGCATCCAGGCAAGGTTCAGGGCGATCCGCACGTCGCGGGCGCTGCGCACGTCTTCGGCCAGATAGGCGCGGTCGGCGCTGTTGCCGGCACCCGAGGAGGCCTCCAGCTTCTCGGTGAGCTGCTCCGTGAGTTCGCGCAGCAGGATTTTGACGAAGGTGTTGCGGGCCTCGTTGTGCGGCTTGCCGGTGGCACGGGCCTTGTCGCGGGCGCGGCGGACCTGGCGCGGGCTGAGGGTCAGCGCGGTTCCCTCGACGACGACCCGCCGCGGCTCCGGGTACAGGCGCTGCCGGTTGGCGACGGCGCGGGCGATGGTCTCGGCCATCGAAAGCCGGCCCTTGATCTCGGCGACCCGCTGGTCCTCCTCGGCCACGGCGCGCACGCCGGGATACAGCTCGCCCACGCTGGCCATGACGACGCCGGTCTCGCCCAGGGATGGCAGCACACGTTCGATGTAGCGGATGAAGGCGTTGGAGGGGCCGACCAGCAGCACGCCCGCGGACTTCAGCCGTTCCCGGTGCGTGTAGAGCAGGTAGGCGGCCCGGTGCAGCGCGACGGCGGTTTTGCCGGTGCCGGGCCCGCCCTGCACCACGAGGACGCCGGGCATGGGGGCGCGGATGATGCGGTCCTGCTCGGCCTGGATGGTGCCGACGATGTCGGACATCTGTCCGGTGCGCTTGGAGTTCAGGGCCGCGAGCAGGGCGCCTTCGCCCTGCATGGAGGCACCTTCGTCGAGCATCGAGTAATCCAGCACGTCGTCTTCGATGCCCTGCACGTCCCGGCCCTTGAGGATCAGGTGCCGACGGCGGCGCACGCCCTGCCGTTCGAAGGCGGTCGCCTGGTAGAAGGTACCGGCCTCGGGGGCCCGCCAGTCCACCATGAGCCGCTGCAGGTCCTCGGTGGAGAGCCCGATCCGGCCGATATAGCGGGCTTCACCGTCGTCGAGGTCCAGCCGTCCGAAGACGAGGCGGTCATCCACCGCGTTCAGCTGGGCCAGCCTGTCCTCATACATGGTGGCGAAGGCGTCCCGCTCCGAACGGTTCTGGTGGGAGCCGCTGGCGTGGCTGCGGCGCACCTGGTCCAGCTGCTCCTGCTTTTCGGCGCGCAGCTCGTCGAGCCGGTGGTAGAGCCCCGCCACGTAGGCGCGCTCATGATCCAGCTCGTGCTGGGCTGCGGACTTCTCAGGCATGTTCGGGTTCCCTCTCGGAAAGGCAGACCGTCAATTCTACCCCGGCGGGAAGATTTTTCCACGCCTTCTTTTGCCGGGCGGGGACCGCCACGCGGCGGCCCCGCGGGCGGCCGCGGACCGGCCCGGCCGACGCCGCCCGCCGTCGCCCGCCGGGAGGCCGCCGTTCACCCCTGATTGCCTTCGGGACAGCGAAACGGCCCGGAGTTCCGGGCCGTTTCGATAGGTTGGTGTGCGATGCGCCGAGGGCGCCGTCGGCGGCTAGTAGGTGACGAGCGAGGTGACGTCGTACCCCTTCAGGGCCTCCCGGCCGCCCAGGTCGCCCAGTTCAAGAACGACGCCGAAGCCGGCGATTTCCCCGCCGACCTTCTGGATCAGCCGCGCAGCGGCGCCGAGGGTGCCGCCGGTGGCGAGGACGTCGTCGAGGATCAGGACGCGGGATCCGGCAGGCACGTCGTCGACGTGGACCTCGAGGGTGTTGCGGCCGTACTCCATGCCGTAGCTCTCGGAGTACACCCGGCGCGGCAGCTTGCCGGGCTTGCGGATGGTGATGACGCCGCGGTCGGACGCATACGCTGCGGCGGCGGCCAGCAGGAAGCCGCGGGCCTCGATGCCCGCGACGTAGTCGAAGGTTCCCTCGAAGGTGCGGACGAAGCTGTCGACAATGGCCCGCAGGGCAGGGCCGTCCGCGAAGACAGGAGTCAGGTCCCGGAAAACGATGCCGGGCTTGGGGTAGTCGGGAACCACGGCGCCGAGGCGGTCGATCGTCTCCTGAACGGTCTCGGCGGCCGGTACTGCTTTGCTTTCATTCACCCATCCACTTTACCCGCTTCCGCCCGGCTTCCCGGGGCCGGGCCGGGCCTCTGTGGCGTTTGTCTCCCCATCTGCCGGTGGCCGCGGGGTCAGGAATAAAGGGGCGAAGCGCTGCGGTTGCCACGAATGGAGCGGCCCTGCGGCAGGGCCGGGATTTATCGCCGAACGTCAAGGAGTGGAGCACATGCCCAACCTGCACGAAGCACTCAGGAACAAGATCGGATTCGGTACGGCACCCCTGGGAAACATGTTCCGGGACATTCCCCAGGACGAGGCGCTGGCCACCGTCGAAGCTGCGTGGAATGAAGGCATCCGCTATTTCGACACCGCCCCCTTCTACGGGGCGGGCCTGGCGGAATCCCGGCTGGGTGAGGTCCTCTCCGGGCACAACCGGGACGAGTATGCGCTGAGCACCAAAGTGGGCCGGCTGATCCTCGACGAGGAGGAGGAAAAGAGCCCCGGCCTCTTCACCCACGGCCGGGCGAACAAAATCGCCACCGACTACTCAGCCGACGCGACCCTGCGCTCCATCGACGAGAGCCTGTCGAGGCTGAAGACCGACCGGCTGGACTTCGTGTTCATCCACGACACGTCCCGGGACTTCCTCGGCGACGAGTGGGTTGCCAAGTTCGACGAGGCCAGGCGCGGTGCGTTCAAGGTGCTGGCCCGGCTGCAGGATGAGGGCGTCATCAGCGGCTGGGGGCTGGGCGTGAACACCACCGAGCCCATCGAGCTGGCCCTGGACATGGAGGAGGCGGCCCCCACCATGAGCCTCTCCGCCACCCAGTACACGCTGCTCCAGCATGAGCGGGCGCTGCAGCGGATGATGCCCGCAGCGCAGGAGAAGGGGACGGGCATCGTCGTCGGCGGGCCGTTCAACTCGGGCGCGCTGCTGGGCGGCGACTACTTCGACTACGCGGAAATCCCGCCGCAGATCAAGCAGCGGATCGCCGAGCTGACCGAGGTGGCCCGGCGGCACGATGTGAGCCTGAAGGCCGCCGCGCTGCAGTTCTCCGCCGCCCACCCGGCAGTGGCCGCGGTGATTCCCGGCTCCAGCCGCCCCGAGCGCATCGCGGAGGACGTGGCCGCCATGAAGACAGCGATTCCCGGCGCCTTCTGGGACGAGCTCCGGGAGAAGCAGCTCATTTCCGCACAGGCTCCGGTGCCGGGTTCGGCCTAGCAGCGGCGCTGCTGAGGAACGACACTGACCGGCGGGACGGCGTCCAGGGTTACCCTGGGCGCCGTTCCGCGTTCCGGCGCGGCAGGGCCGTGGCGCCTGCCGCCGGCCGGCGCCGCGCAACCGCGGGACGGTACTTGGACACGGTGGGATCTCCGGCAATCCAGTACCGCCAGGGGTAGGCCTCTCCCCCGCCCTCGCCGCTGACTCCGACCCGCGGCCCGGTCGAGATGCCCTCCTGCGGCTGCGGCTGCCCGGGCAGGGTCAGCTCCAGGGGACCGCCAAAGACGTCGGCGCCGTCGAACCGCCGGTCCAGGCCGAGGGCCTGCGCCAGGCGGGCCGGGCCGCGGGCCAGGTCCAGGTCGGTGCGCGGGTTGTTCCGCCGGCGCCGGGCCAGGTCGCGGCCTTCGACGATTTCGCCGGCCCGCAGCAGCAGCCCCGTGGCGAAGCCCTCTTCCCCGCAGACCACGTTGGCGCAGTAGTGCATCCCGTAGGTGAAGTAGACGTAGAGGTGGCCGGCCGGGCCGAACATCGTGTTGTTGCGGGCAGTGCGGCCCCGGAAGGCATGCGAGCCGGGGTCCTGGCTGCCCATGTAGGCCTCCACCTCGGTGATCCGCACGGCCACGGCGCCGTCGTCGTCCTCGCGGCGCAGCACGGCGCCGAGCAGCCACGGGGCGGCGTCGACGGCGGGAACGGCCAGGAGGCTGCGGGCCTGCAACGAATCCATCCCCCGACGTTAGCAAGGGCACCCGGCCACCCGGGAATCGGGGACGGCCGGGGGGTCAGTCCACCCCGCCGTAGAAGCTCCGCAGCGCGGCGAGGCGGCGTGAATCAGCGTGCGGCGTGCCGCCCTGCAGGCGCAGCGCGGCGTCGTCCAGCGCCATGTGCCAGGCGGCCAGCAGCGCCGGAGCGTCACCTCCGCCGGCCGGCAGCGGCTGGCGGACGACGGCGCGCGACCCGTCGGCGGTGTCCTCCACCTCCACTTCGGAGCCGGCGCCAACGGCCAGAGTGGCGGTGGAGTCGTTGATTGCGTCCGTCGCCTCCCGGGCGCCGGTGTTGAACCAGCGCTCAAACAGGATGACGTCGCCGTGCACGGTGCCCATGGTCGGCGAGATGCTGAACTCCTCGGCATACGCGTCGCGCAGGGCCAGCCAGGTGTCCAGGGCGAATCCGGTGCCCGGCTGCTCTCCTGCCGCCACCGAGGCAAACGCGTCGAGGATGTCCTGCCAGCCCGCGGCGCCCTCGGTGAGGAAGTCGGCCCCGTCGCTGCGGGACCGGAAACTCAACAGCGCTCCCCCTTCGCTGTCCAGCACCTGCCACTCCACCACGGACTCGTCCCCGAGGTCGTCCTCCCAGGTGAGCTGGAGGCTGCTGCGCGGGTTCATCTGCAGCACGGTGCCGGTGACCTCCATGCCCTGCCGATCCAGCCGATATGCGCTGCCCTGCTCCCAGCCGGGGCTGAGCCGGCCGAGCCAGGCGGCCACCTTCGAGGGTGAGGTCAGCACATCCCAGATGTAGGCCGTCGGGTAGTCGAACCGGCGGTCGAACGCCAGGGCATACCCGTCACTGAGTTTTTCGATCCGGCCGGACGGCACGGGATGCGAGGAATCGGGAGCAGTCACGTCGGGACCTCCTGGAGAGCCGCAGGTGACAACAGGTTAGCGACGACGCCGGCGCGGCGGGAGGGGCAAGCGGCCCAACGGGTGCCTACCTGGCCAGTGCCGACGGCCAGGGCAGCAGGTCCGGCAGCCCGCCGCCGTCGACCTCCAGGGTGCCCAGGCTGGGGGTGCGCCCGGCGAGCCAGGCGGCAATGTCGCTGGCGATGCCGCGGACGGTCACCGTGTTGAAGGGCGCCGGCGAGGCGGGATTGGTCAGCACCAGCGGGTCCATGCCCGTGGGTTCCAGCCGCAGCCGCAGGCCCTCCGGCACCCGGGCCGCCAGGAAGTCGAAAAGGTGGGCGCAGAGTTCCTGGCTCCAGCCGTCCGGTTCCGGCCCGCTGCCGAGATCGACGGCGTGGATCGCCAGCTCACGCCAGAGCGCCAGCCCGCCCGTCTTCACGGTCCCGTCCCGATAGGAGATGGGCGCGGCCCACGCCGCGTCGTCCAGCCGGTGGAAGGCGGCCCGGGCCCGGTCAAGCCCGGCGGCCACCCGGGTGTGCAGGTCCTCGGCGGGCAGGACGGCGTCGGCCTCGATGGCGGCGTTGCGGCCTTCCGCGCCGCCGTCGTACAGGTCGATGCGGCGTCCGTTTGCCGCGTACTCCAGCTGCCGGGCCATGCCGTGCGCGACGCCGGCGACATGGGCGAGCACGTGGCCGCGGGACCAGCCGGGCAGCAGCGACGGGGCGCGGACCTCGCTGTCGGTGAGCGCCGCGGCGTGCCGGTGGAAGTCCTCCGCTGCCTGGTCGAGGAATTCCAGCAGGCGGGAGGTATCCGGCTCGGAGGCCCCCGCGCCGGCACCGGCGGAGTGCGGCAGGCCGGATGCGGCGGCGTCGGAGCGGTCGGCGGGTGAGGGCACGGAGGTCGGTTCGCTCATGCGACCAGCCTAGCCAGCGGGGCCCCGAAGCAGCAGCCCTGTTACCCGGCCGGCTGTTTCAGAGGGTGTAGCGGTGCCGGATGTGCCGCCGGCCGGGGTCCGCCTGCCAGAACTCGATCTCCACGGGCTGCAGCGCGTAGAGCTGCCAGTCCGGGTTGGCGGGTCCGTCGGCGGACGGACGTTCCGCCCAGTCCCGGGCGGACGCGGCGTCGGAGAGCAGCACGACGGCGCCGGCGCCCCGGATCTGGCATCCCTGTTCCGCCCAGTAGAAGTTCATGGCCGCCCGCGGGTTCGCGGCCAGCTCACGGCCCTTCCGGGAGCTGCGCGCGGTGGCGAAATGCCAGCCGCTGTCGTCGAGGTTCTTCAGGATCAACATGCGGGAGGACAGGTTGCCGGCGGCGTCCGCCGTCGCCAGCGAAAAGGCGTGCGGCTGGCGGATCCCGGCGGCGAGGGCCTCGTCCAGCCAGGCCCGGAACAGCTGCTGCGGATCCGCCGGCGCGTCGGCCGGATCGAAGCCCGGCAGCGCTTCCGGGAAATCAGGCAGGGCGCGCAGCCGGCGGCGGAAGGAGTCGCTCATCCGGCCAGCGTACCGCTTCGCGGACAACGGCGAAGGGCCCGGCGGATCGCTCCGCCGGGCCCTTTACCGTGGTACGTCCGGAACCTACCCGGCGAAGGCGCGCGCCTCGGCCAGCTGCGCGTGCAGCGCGGCCAGCTGCGCCTCGACGGCGGAGCGGGCGGTGCCGCCCTGGGAACTGCGTGAATCCAGCGAGCCTTCGGTGCTGAGCACGGAACGGACCTCCGGGGTCAGATGCGCCGAGATGCCGGCGTAGTCCTCATCGGTCAGGTCCCAGAGCTCGACGCCGCGGGATTCCGCCAGCGCCACGGCCTCGCCGGAGAGCTCGTGGGCTTCCCGGAACGGCACGCCCTGGCGGACCAGCCACTCGGCGACGTCGGTGGCCAGCGCAAAGCCCTGCGGGGCCAGCTCCTGCATGCGTCCGGTGTTGAACCGCAGCGTGGCGATCATGCCGGAGACCGCCGGCAGCAGCACCTCGAGGGTGTCGGCGGCGTCGAACACCGGCTCCTTGTCCTCCTGCAGGTCCCGGTTGTACGCCAGCGGCAGGCCCTTGAGGGTGGCCAGCAGCCCGGTGAGGTCGCCGATCAGCCGGCCGGCCTTGCCGCGGGCCAGCTCGGCGACGTCGGGGTTCTTCTTCTGCGGCATGATCGAGGACCCGGTGGAGTACGCGTCGTCGAGCGTGACGAAGGAGAACTCCTTGGTCGCCCAGAGGATGACCTCCTCGCTGATCCGGGACAGGTCCACGCCGATCATCGACGCCACCCAGGCGAACTCCGCGTACACGTCGCGGGAGGCGGTGCCGTCGATCGAGTTCCAGACCGCGGAATCGAAGCCCAGCTCCGCGGCCACGGCGTTGGGGTCCAGGCCCAGCGAGGACCCGGCCAGCGCGCCGGAGCCGTACGGGGACACCGCCGCCCGGCGGTCCCAGTCCGCCAGGCGCTGCACGTCGCGCAGCAGCGCCCAGGCGTGGGCCAGCAGGTGGTGGCTCAGCAGCACGGGCTGGGCGTGCTGCAGGTGGGTGCGTCCGGGCATGGCGACACCGAGGTGCGCCTCGGCCTGCTCCACCAGGGCGTCCACGGTGGCCAGCACGCCGCGGGCGATGATCCGCGCGTGGTCGCGCAGGTACATCCGGCCCAGGGTGGCGATCTGGTCGTTGCGGGACCGGCCGGCGCGGAGCTTGCCGCCCAGCTGCGGGCCGGCGCGCTCGATCAGGCCGCGCTCCAGCGAGCCGTGCACGTCCTCGTCGGATTCCGCCGGCGTGTAGGCGCCGGAGCGGACGTCGGCGTCGAGCCGGTCCAGGGCGTCCAGCATGCCCTCGAGCTCGTCGTCGGTCAGCAGCCCGGCCTTGTGCAGCACCCGGGCGTGCGCCCGGGAGCCGGCGATGTCGTAGCCGGCAAGCCGCCAGTCGAAGTGGGTGGACTTGCTCAGCGCGGCCAGCGCGTCAGCGGGTCCGCCCGCGAACCGGCCGCCCCAGAGGGCGCCCTGGACCGTCGTGCCGGGTCCGGCGACGCCGGAGGCTGCACCGGGTGCGTCGGGGCCGGCTCCTTCGGCCGGCAGCTTGCCGTTGCCCATGCCTACTTGCCCTCGGCCAGCCGCTGGTCGCGGGAGGAGGCGACCTTGGAGGACATGCCGAAGATCTCGATGAAGCCCCGGGCCATCGACTGGTCGAACGTGTCGCCGGTGTCGTAGGTGGCCAGGTTGAAGTCATACAGCGAGGACTCGGAACGGCGTCCGGTGACGGTGGCGCGGCCGCCGTGCATCTCCAGGCGGATGTCGCCGGAAACGTACTTCTGGGTGTCGTCGACGAAGGCCTCCAGGGACTTCTTCAGCGGGGAGAACCACTGGCCGTCGTAGACCTGCTCGGTCCAGCGCTGGTCCACCATCTTCTTGAAGCGGGCCTGCTCGCGCTCGACCGTGACGTTCTCCAGCTCGCGGTGCGCGGCGATCAGCGCCATGGCGCCGGGTGCCTCGTAGACCTCGCGGCTCTTGATGCCGACCAGGCGGTCTTCAACGATGTCGATGCGGCCCACGCCCTGGGCGCCGGCGCGGCGGTTCATCTCCTCGATGGCCTGCAGCGGGGTGACGGCCTTGCCGTCGATGGCCACGGGGATGCCTTCCTTGAAGGTGATCACCGCTTCGTCGGGGCCGGAGGACTGCGCCGGATCGGAGGTGTACTCGTACACGTCCTTGGTCGGGCCGTTCCAGATGTCCTCGAGGAAGCCGGTCTCCACGGCGCGGCCCCACACGTTGGCGTCGATGGAGAACGGGTTCTTCTTGGTGGTGACGATCGGCAGGTTCTTCTCCTCGGCGAAGGCAATGGCCTTGTCGCGGGTCAGGGCCAGGTCGCGGACCGGGGCAATGCACTTCAGGTCCGGGCCCAGGGTCTGGATGCCGACCTCGAAGCGGACCTGGTCGTTGCCCTTGCCGGTGCAGCCGTGGGACACGGTGCTGGCGCCGAACTGGCGGGCGGCGGCGACCAGGTGCTTGACGATCACCGGGCGGGACAGCGCGGAGACCAGCGGGTAGGCGTCCATGTACAGGGCGTTCGCGCGCAGGGCCGGCATGCAGTACTCGGCGGCGAACTCGTCGCGGGCATCCGCGATGTAGGCCTCGACGGCGCCGCAGTCCAGGGCGCGCTGGCGGATGGTCTCCAGGGACTCGCCGCCCTGTCCGACGTCGACCGCCACGGCGATGACTTCGGCGCCGGTGGCCTCGGCGATCCAGCCGATGGCCACGGAGGTATCCAGGCCACCGGAGTAGGCCAGAACAATGCGTTCGCTCACGAATGTGCTCCTTGCTTGTCAGTGCAGTTGATGGGTGCGGCCGCTGGGGCCGCGGTTCTCCAGCGCTGCGGTTGTTTCAAATCTGCGGTGTCCGGTCTTCGGCGGTCCGCCCGGGCGGATCACCGGCCGGGGTCGGCCCCGGCCCGGTTCCTGTCTCTAGGTTATGCGGTTGTCCGGGGCCTGCCCGTTGGCCGTCGCCTCGTCGGCGATGGCCAGGAACCGGGCGGCGACGTCGGCCCCGCCGTCGGGCTCCCGGGTGACCATCAGGACCGTGTCGTCGCCGGCCACGGTGCCCAGGATGGCGGGGATGGTGGAGTGGTCGATCGCCAGGGCCAGGAAGTTCGCGGCGCCGGGCGGGGTTCGGAGCACCACGATGTTTCCGGAGGCTTCGGCGGTGACCAGCAGTTCCCCGCAGAGCCGGGCCAGCCGGGCGTCGAGCACTTCCTGGCTGACCCCGGACTGGGGCCGGCGCTCCCCGCCTTCGGACGGAATCGCGTACACCAGGGCTCCCTCCGCGCCGCGCATGCGCACCGCGCCGAGTTCGACCAGGTCCCGGGAGAGGGTGGCCTGGTTGACCTGGATGCCCTCGTGGGCCAGCAGCGTGGCCAGTTCGGCCTGCGAGCGGACCGCCAGTCCGGTGAGCAGGGCCCGGATCCGGGCCTGCCGCGCGGTCTTGGTGGCCGGCATGCTCACTACGCGCCGGTCCCTTCCGCCCCGGCCCCGGCGTCGACGCCGGGCAGGGCCGGCAGTTCCGCCAGGCCGCTGGCGGCCATCAGCCAGGCCATCAGCGCCTTCTGCACGTGCAGGCGGTTCTCCGCTTCGTCCCAGACCACGGACTGCGGCCCGTCGATCACGTCGGCGGAGATCTCGTAGCCGCGGTAGGCGGGCAGGCAGTGCAGCACGATCGCGTCGTCGGCCGCCTGCTCCATCGCCGCGGCGTCCACCGCATAATCGCGGAAGAGTTCCAGCCGTGCGGCCTTTTCCTCCTCCTGGCCCATGGAGACCCAGGTGTCGGTGGCGACGACGTCGGCGCCGGCCAGGGCCTCCGTGGGATCGGTGGTGATCATCACCGATCCGCCGGTTTCCTCCGCGCGGGCCGCGGCGGCATCGACGATCGCCGGGTCGGGCAGGAAACCGACCGGGCCGGCGACGCGGACGTTCATGCCCGCGGTGACGCCGGCGAGCAGGTAGGAGTTGGCCATGTTGTTGGCGCTGTCACCGAGGTAGGCCAGGGTGAGCCCGGCCAGGCGGCCCTTGTGCTCGCGGATGGTGAGCAGGTCGGCCAGCAGCTGGCAGGGGTGGTAGTCGTCCGAGAGGGCGTTGATCACCGGCACCGAGGAGTTGGCGGCCATTTCCTCGAGCCCGGACTGGGCGTAGGTGCGCCAGACGATGGTGGAGACCATCCGCTCCAGGACCTTGGCGGTGTCCGCGACGGACTCCTTGTGGCCCAGCTGGGATTCCCCCGCGCCGATCACCAGCGGCACGCCGCCGAGGTCGGCGACGCCGGTGGCGAAGGAAACGCGGGTACGGGTGGAGGTCTTGTCGAAGATGACCGCGACGGTCTTCCGACCGGCACCGGCGGCGGCGTAGGGCTGCGCGGCGTAGCGGTCCTGCTTCAGGGCGGCGGCAAGGTCCAGGACCTGGGCCTGCTCGGCCTGGGTCAGGTCGGTGTCAACGAGGAAGTGGCGGGTCATGGCTGTCCTTTGGAAGTGGCGGCGCGGGCGGCGGCGAGGATGCCGGGCAGCGCCGCGGTGAACGTTGCGGCGGCCTCGGCGGTGAGGATCAGCGGCGGCGCCAGGCGCAGGGTCCGCGGACCGGGGGCGTTGATGATGAAGCCGGCGTCGAGGGCGGCGGCGACGGCGGCCGGGGCGATGTCGGCATCCAGGTCGAAGCCGATCAGCAGGCCCTCGCCGCGGACCTCGGTGACGCCGTCGACGTCGGCCAGCGCGGCCCGCAGGCCGGCGCCGACGGTGGCGGCGTTGTCCAGCAGGTGCTCGGCCTCGATGGTCTCGAGGACGGCGAGTCCGGCGGCGGTGGCGACCGGGTTTCCGCCGAAGGTGGTGCCGTGCTGCCCGGGAGTGAGCAGGCCGGAGGCCTTGTCGCCGAAGGTGATCAGCGCGCCGATCGGGAAGCCGCCGCCCAGGCCCTTGGCCAGGGTCATGGCGTCCGGCAGCACGCCCTCGGAGGCGAACCAGCGGCCGGTCCGGCCGACGCCGGTCTGCACCTCGTCGATGATCAGCAGCGCGCCGGCGGCGGCGGTCGCCTCGCGGGCGGCCTGCAGGTAGCCGGCGGGCAGCGGCCGCACGCCGGCCTCGCCCTGGATGGGTTCAAGGATGACGGCGGCGACGGTCTCGTCCACGGCGGCGCGCAGGGCATCGATGTCGCCGAAGGGCAGGTGCTCGACGCCGCCGGGCAGCGGCTCGAACGGCGTCCGGTAGGCCTCCTTGGCGGTCAGGGCGAGGGCGCCCATGGTCCGGCCGTGGAACGCGCCTTCCAGGGCCAGGATCCTGGTGCGGGCCGGCGCGGCACCGCCGTCGGCTGCGCCGTTGCGGCGGGCGAGCTTGAAGGCCGCCTCGTTGGCCTCGGTGCCGGAGTTGGCGAAGAACACCTTGGAACCGGCCGGAGCCCCGGTGAGCCGCAGCAGCTTCTCGGCCAGCGCCACCTGGGCGGGGCTGGTGAAGAAGTTGGAGACATGCCCCAGGGTCTCCAGCTGCCCGGTGACCGCCGCGGCCAGCGCCGGGTGGGCGTGGCCCAGGGCGTTGACGGCGATGCCGCCGAGCAGGTCGAGGTACTTGTTGCCGTCGGCGTCCTGCACGGTGCAGCCGGTGCCGCGGACCAGCACCCGCTGCGGGGTGCCGAACACGCCCATCAGGGAGCTGCGGTAACGGTCCAGCCACTGCTCGTCGGCGGGTCCAACGCCGGCGGCGGCGGTTGCGGTGCCGGTGGTCCGGCCTTCGGTGGGGCTCACGGTGCTACCTGGGTTTCCTGGGTCGTGACGGGCAGGGGTGTCTCATCAGGGGTGATCTGCGTGCCGATGCCGGCGGTGGTGAAGACTTCCAGCAGCATGGAGTGCGCCATCCGGCCGTCGACGACGGCGGCACGGTCCACGCCGCCATCCACTGCCGCCAGGCAGGCCTCCATCTTGGGGATCATGCCGGATTCCAGGGAGGGCAGCATGGCGCGCAGCTCTCCCGCGCTCAGGGAGGAGATCAGGGAGGAACGGTCCGGCCAGTTGGCGTACAGGCCCTCGACGTCGGTCAGCACCACCAAGCGGGAGGCGCCCAGGGCGACGGCCAGGGCTGCGGCGGCGGTGTCGGCGTTGACGTTCAGCACCTGGCCGGTCGGCATCCCGTCGGGACCGATCTCCGGCGCCACCGTGGAGATCACCGGAATCCTGCCGCCCTCGATCAGGTCCTGAATGGCGGCCGGGTTCACGCCGGTGACCTCGCCCACCAGGCCCAGGTCCACTTCCTCGCCGTCGACGACGGCGGTGGTGCGGACCGCTTCGAGCAGGCCGCCGTCCTCGCCGGAGAGTCCGACGGCGTAGGGGCCGTGGGAGTTGACCAGACCGACCAGTTCGCGGCCGACCTGGCCGGTGAGCACCATCCGCACGGCGTCCATGGCCTCGGGCGTGGTGACCCGCAGGCCGCCCTTGAACTCGGACTCGATGCCCAGGCGCTTCAGCATGGCGCTGATCTGCGGACCGCCGCCGTGCACCACCACGGGGTGCACGCCCACATGGTGGAGGAAGACGATGTCTTCGGCGAAGGCGCGGCGCAGCTCATCGTTGACCATGGCGTTGCCGCCGTACTTGATCACCATCGTGGAGCCGGCGAACCGCTGGATCCAGGGCAGCGCCTCGATCAGGGTGCCGGCCTTGTCCTGGGCCTGTTCGGTCAGTGCGTCCATTGCTTCTTCCCCGCCTTAGCTGCTGTACGCCGAGTTTTCGTGGACGTAGGCCGTGGTGAGGTCGTTGGTCCAGATGGTGGCCGATTCGGTGCCGGCGCCCAGGTCGATCTCCACGCTGACCTCGCGGCCGGTGAGGTCCACCAGGTCGCGCGGCTCGCCGACGCCGCCGTTGCGGCAGACCTGCACGCCGTTGATGGAGACGTTGAGGTTTTCCGGCTCGAATGCGGCGTCGGTGGTGCCGACGGCGGAGAGCACCCGGCCCCAGTTGGGGTCGTTGCCGAAGATCGCGGTCTTGAACAGGTTGGAGCGGGCGACGGCGCGGGCGGCGGTCTCGGCGTCGGCCACCGTGGCTGCGTTGACCGTGGTGATGGCGATGTCGTGGCTGGCGCCCTCGGCGTCGGTGATCAGCTGGCGGGCCAGCGAGGCGCAGACCTCGGTGAGGACGGCGGTGAACTCGCCCGCCTCCGGCGTCGTGCCGGAAGCACCGGAAGCCATCAGCACCACCGTGTCGTTGGTGGACATGCAGCCGTCGGAGTCGGTGCGGTCGAAGGTGACGGCGGTGGCGGCGCGCAGCGCGGTGTCCAGCGCGGCCGGTTCCAGTGCGGCGTCGGTGGTGAGAACCACGAGCATGGTGGCCAGACCGGGGGCCAGCATGCCGGCGCCCTTGGCCATGCCGCCGATGCTGTAGCCGGTGCCGGCGGCAACGGCCTGCTTGGGCACGGTGTCGGTGGTCATGATCGCCTCCGCGGCCAGAGCGCCGCCGTCGACGGCCAGCTGGGCGGCGGCGGCCTCGACGCCGGGCAGCAGCTTGTCCATGGGCAGCGGCTCGCCGATCAGGCCGGTGGAGCAGACCAGCACGTCCCCGGCGGAAATACCGAGCAGCTCTGCGGTCTTCTCCGCGGTGGCGTGGGTGTCCTGGAAGCCCTGCGGACCGGTGCAGGCGTTGGCCCCACCGGAGTTGAGGATCACGGCGTCCACCCGGCCGTCGGTGACGACCTGCCGGGACCAGAGCACCGGCGCGGCGGCCACCCGGTTGCGGGTGAAGACGGCGGCGGCGGCCTTGGCGGGCCCCTCGTTCACGACCAGCGCGACGTCGCGCCCGCCGGAGGCCTTCAGTCCGGCGGCCACGCCCGCGGCGCGGAACCCGGCGGGAGCGGTGACCGCGCCCGCGGCGTCGGGTCCGGCCGGGGTGGACCCGGATGCGGTGCTGTTGGTCTCGGTGCTCATCAGGGTGCTACTCCCAGGGTGGTCAGGCCGGCGGTCTCCTCGAGGCCGAGGGCGATGTTCATGGACTGCACGGCGCCGCCGGCGGTTCCCTTGGCGAGGTTGTCGATCACGCAGGAGACGATGACGCGGTTCGCGTGATCGTCGTAGGCCAGCTGCAGGGCGGCGTAGTTGGAGCCGACCACCATCTTGGTGGCGGGCCACTGGCCCTCGGGCAGCAGCCGGACGAAGTGTTCCCCGGCGTAGGCCTGCTCCCACGCCGCGCGCAGGGCGGCGGCGTCGGTGCCGGGCCGCACCTTGGCGGTGGCCGTGGTCAGGATGCCGCGCGGCATCGGGGCCAGGGTGGGCGTGAAGGAGACGGAGACCTGCTCCCCCGCCGCATTGGACAGGCCCTGCTCGATTTCGGGGGTGTGCCGGTGGCCGCCGCCGACGCCGTAGGGACTCATCCCGCCCATGACCTCGCTGCCGAGCAGGTGCGCCTTGGCGGCCTTGCCGGCCCCGGAGGTGCCGGACGCGGAGACGATGACGACGTCGTCGGGCTCCAGCAGGCCGGCGGCGAAGCCGGGGGTCAGGGCCAGCAACGAGCTGGTGGGGTAGCAGCCGGGCACCGCGATCCGGCGGGCTCCGCGGAGCGCCTCGCGCTGGCCGGGCAGCTCGGGCAGCCCGTAGGGCCAGGTGCCGGCGTGGGCACTGCCGTAGAACTTCTCCCAGGCCGCCGGGTCGCTGAGCCGGTGGTCGGCGCCGGCATCGATCACCAGCACGCCGGGATCCAGCTGGGCGGCGATCTCGGCGCTGGCACCGTGCGGCAGGGCCAGGAAGACGACGTCGTGCCCTGCCAGGTTCTCCACCGTGGTGTCGGTGATTTCGCGGTCCGCGAGTGAGAGCAGGTGCGGCTGGGCGGCGCCGAGCAGGGTGCCCGCGCTGCTGTGCGCCGTGATGGCCCCGATGGAGACCTCGGGGTGGTTGGCCAGGATGCGCAGCACTTCGCCGCCGGCATAGCCGCTGGCACCGGAGACGGCAACGGAAATCGTCATGCCTCCACCTTACACAGGTTTATGCAACATCGTGAATAGTTATGCAATGCGCCTGATGAGCGCCCTTGTGGTCTGCGGCACCCCGTGCCCTACGATGGGGAGCGTTTCAGCGACCCCCGCACCGAAGGAATCGAACGCATGCACAAGGCCATTGTCGTCCCCTCCCCCGGCGGTCCGGAAATCCTGCGCTGGGAAGACGTGGACCTGCCCGAGCCGGGCCCGAACCAGCTGCTGGTGCGGGTCGGCGCCGTCGGGGTGAACTTCATTGACACCTATCAGCGCAGCGGCGTGTACCCGATGAAGCATCCGTTCATTCCCGGCGCCGAGTTCGCCGGCACCGTGGTGGCGGCCGGGCTGCAGGTGCGAGGCTTCGCCGAAGGTGACCGGGTGGCCACCGCCGAGGGCGGCGGGGCCTACGCCGAGTATGCGCTGCTGGACGCCGACAAGGCACTGCATGTTCCGCACGGGGTCAGCGACGAGACGGCGGCGGCGCTGCCGCTGCAGGGCATGACCGCGCATTACCTGATCAACTCCACCTTCCCGGTGCAGGCGGGGCAGACCGTCCTCACACATGCCGGAGCCGGCGGCGTCGGGCTGCTGCTCACCCAGCTGCTCAAGGCCAAGGGGGCGACCGTGATCACCACCGTCTCCACGGATGAGAAGGAGCAGCTCGCGCGCGGCGCCGGTGCCGACCATGTCCTGCGCTACGAGGGCTTCGCGGAGCGGGTGCGGGAGCTGACCGGCGGTACCGGCGTGGACGTGGTGTACGACGGCGTCGGCAAGGCCACCTTCGACGGCTCGCTGGAGAGCCTGCGCACCCGGGGCATGATGGTGCTCTTCGGCGGGGCGTCCGGGCAGGTGCCGCCCTTCGACATCCAGCGGCTGAACGCCCTGGGCTCGCTGTTCCTGACGCGTCCGACCATAAGGGACTACGTCCTAACTCCCGAGGAGCGCCGCTGGCGCGCCGACGAGCTGTTCGGCGCCGTGGCGGACGGAACGCTGGACGTGCGGATCGGGCAGACCTATCCGCTGGCCGAGGCCGCGCAGGCGCACCGTGACCTGGAGGGCCGCAGGACCACCGGCAAGGTCGTATTGATTCCGTAGGGTCAGGCGGGCGGACGCTGCGGGGCCAGGGCTGCCAGCTCCGCCCGCAGGTCCGTGCCGGGGACATGGTGCACGGTCCGGAAGCCCAGCGCCCGTGCCGCGGCGATATTGGCCTCATTGTCGTCGATGAAGACGATGTCCTCCGGGGATGCGCCCAGCTCCCGGACGACGTGGTCGAAGATCCTTCGGTCCGGCTTGGTCATCCGCAGCTGCCCGCTGAAGAACAGCCGGTCGAAGCGGGGCGCCCAGGGCGCCTGCGCCGTGTAGCGACGGGACATTTCCGCCGGCATGTTGGACAGCACGGCCAGGCGCGCGCCTTCACCCTGCAGCTCGTCGAGGACGGCGGCGGTCGCGGGGTTCAGGTGTCCCCACTGGGCGGCGTCGAGGGCCTCCAACCGCTCGACCTCCTCGGTGCCGGCCGGCCGGCCCAGCACGTCGGACCAGAATTCACCCGGGGTGAGTGCCCCGGCGTCGTACTCCTCCCGCCGGTGCCAGTACCGGCTGCCGGGCTGCGCCAGCCGGGTGCCGTCGTCGTCCTCCAGCCCGAGCGCCGCGGCGAGGACCCGCCAGTCGGACGGTTCGGGGGCCGTGGAGATCACCATGCCGTAGTCGAAGAGGTACCAGGTGCCGGGGCGGGACAGCCGGGGGCTGGCGGGATGCGGACTCATCGGCCCAGCATAGCCAGCAGGCGGAGGACGGGCCCGCAGGGACCGCACCCGGATATCGGTGCGGGACGTAGGGTGTAGCGGTGGCGTCAGGGCCGCGGACAGGCTTGGCGAAGGAAAAAGTGGGGCTGGATGAAGACTTCCGGGACATGGCCGCTGCGGGTGCCGGCTATGGGGCTGCTCCTCGCCGTCCTGGTCGGCTGTGTGCCGGAGGCGGGCACGGAGGCCGACGCCGCTGATCCGGCCACCGTGGACGCGACACGGGATTCGGCAAGCGGCGCAGCGGCGTCGGACCGGTGGCTGCCACCACCCGGCTCCAGCTGGCAGTGGCAGCTCAGTGGGCCCCTGGACCTGACGGTGGACGCCGAGATCTTCGACGTGGATTACGAAAGGACCTCCGCCGAGGAGGTGGAGCAGCTGCACCGCGGCGGGGCACACGTCATTTGCTATCTCTCCGCCGGATCCCGGGAGGACTACCGGCCCGACGCTGCCCGGTTCCCGGACAAGGTGCGCGGCGAGGTTCTGGACGGCTGGCCTGATGAACAGTGGCTGGACATCCGGCGGCTGGATGAGCTGCTGCCGATCATGGCGGCCCGCATGGACACCTGCGCGGAGAAGGGCTTCGACGCGGTCGAACCGGACAACGTGGACGGCTACGCCAACCACAGCGGCTTTCCGCTCAGCTATGACGACCAGCTTGCCTACAACCGGGCGCTGGCCGCCCTGGCCCACGAGCGCGGCCTGTCGGTGGCGCTGAAGAACGACCTTGACCAGATTCCGGCCCTGGTCGACGACTTTGACTTCGCCCTCAATGAGGAATGCGCCCGCTACGGCGAGTGCGCCCGCTACGCTCCCTTCATTCACGCCGGCAAGGCGGTCCTGCACGTGGAGTACGAGGGCTATCCCGACTTCTGCGCGGAGGTGCCTGAGGGCTTGTCCTCCCTGTCCAAGCCGCCGGAGCTTGACGCGGAGCGCTCGGCCTGCTGATCAGGAAAGAACAGGTCCTCAATGGCGCAGCATCTCGCCGCCGGAGGGCAGACGCCAAAGACCCCGCCGGAAGAAATCCGGCGGGGCCTTTGAGTCAGCGTCTGCGCAGCGGTTCTAGCGCTGCACGGCTCCGAACCGTTCGGCGGCCAGCGCGACGGCGGCGGCCCGGGACTCGGAGGCCTCGTCCGCGGTCAGCGTGCGGTCCGGGGCCCGGAAGCGCAGCGCGAACGCCAGCGACTTGTGGCCGGGCTCGATTCCGGTGCCGGCGTAGACATCGAACAGCGCGACGTCTTCCAGCAGCTCGCCGGCGCCTTCCCGCAGCGCCTCGCGGACCTGTTCGGCGGGAACGTCGTCGGCGACCACCAGGGCCACGTCCTGCGTGCTGGCCGGGAAGGCCGACAGCGGGCGGGCGACGATGACGTCCGGCGCCTCGGCGAACATCCCGTCCAGGTCCAGCTCCAGCGCCACGGTGCGGGCGGGCAGGTCGCGGGCGGCCAGCAGCTTCGGGTGCAGCTCGCCCGCGTAGCCGACGGTTTCGCCGCTGCGCAGCGACAGCTTCGCGGTGCGCCCCGGGTGGAACGCCTGGTGCGTGCCCTGGCTGATCACCAGCTCCACGCCGAGCGTGTCGCCGATCAGGCGGGCGGTGTCGACGGCGTCGGCCCAGTCCCAGGCGCGCGGCGCGTGACCCGCTCCGGGGGCGGACTCGTGGCCGGTGAAGACGGCTCCCAGGTGCAGCGGCTGGTGCGGGATGCCCTCGTACAGGCCGTCCAGGACGTCCTCGGCGGGCTTGGCGCCCAGCGGCGGGATGCTCGCGGTGCCCAGCTGCTCCCCCGGCAGGAAGACCATGGCGGATTCGAAGAGCGCCAGGTCGCGGAAGCCGCGGGAGATGTTGCGCCGGGCCACCTCAAACAGGCCGGGCAGCACCGAGGTGCGCAGCCAGCCGTATTCGGCGCTGAGCGGGTTGGCCAGCTTGACGGCGGGCACCTCGCCCTCAACGGGGGCACCGAAGGTGTTGTTGTCCTCGGCGGTGACGAACGGGTAGCTGAGCACCTCGGTCAGGCCGGACGCGGCCAGTGACTGCATCACCCGGCGGCGCTGCTGCTGCACGCGGGTCAGGCCGCGGCCGGGCGGGGCCGTGGGCAGCGTCGAGGGGATCTTGTCGTAGCCGACCAGGCGGATGATCTCCTCGGTCAGGTCCTCGCGGGTTTCCAGGTCCGGGCGCCAGCTCGGCGGCGTGACGGTGTAGCCGCCGTCGTGCGCCTCGACGCGGGCGCCGATGGCTTCCAGGGTGCCGGTGATCTGCTCCGTCGTGAACGGGTAGCCGATCAGCTGCTCCGGGAACCCGGCGGCCAGCTCGATGGACCGCGGCTCCGGCGCAGTGCCGACGTCGGTTGCGGCGTCGTCGGCGGTGCCGCCGGCGAGCTTGGTGAGCAGGTCGACGGCGCGCTGGGCGGCGACGTCGGCAATGTTCCAGTCCACACCGCGTTCGAAGCGCTTGGACGCCTCGGAAGGCAGCTTGTGCCGGCGGCGCGAGCGGCCGATGCTCACTTCCTCGAAGTGCGCGGCCTCAATCAGCACCGTGGTGGTGGCGTCGGAGACCTCGGTCGCTGCGCCGCCCATGACGCCGGCGATGCCGATCGGGCCGGATTCGTCGGTGATCAGCAGATCCTCGGGATCGAGCGTGCGGACCTTTTCGTCAAGGGTCTTCAGCGTTTCGCCGGGGGCGGCCCGGCGGACGACGATGTCGCCGCTCAGCTTGTCCTGGTCGTAGAAGTGCAGCGGCTGGCCGAGCTCGAGCATCACGTAGTTGGAGATGTCCACGACCAGCGAGATGGAGCGCATCCCGGCCAGGCGCAGGCGCGAGGCCATCCACGGCGGGGTGGGCCGGGTCGGATCGATGCCGCGCACGGTGCGGGCCACGAACCGGTCGCAGCCTGCCTTGCCGTAGATGGGTGCGGCGTCGTCGATGCGGACCGGGTAGCCGGGCTCCGCGGCCGCAGGCACGGTGACGCCGGCGGCCGGGTCGGTGAACTCGGTGCCGGTGGCATGCGCGTACTCACGGGCGACGCCGCGGATGGAGAAGCAGTAGCCGCGGTCCGGGGTGACGTTGATTTCCGCCGCCTCGTCGTACAGGCCGAGCAGTTCCATGGCGTCGGTGCCGACCTCGGGATCGAGGCCGATGCGGGACAGGACCAGGATGCCGTCGTGGTCATCGCCGATGCCCAGTTCACGCACCGAGGCGATCATGCCGGCGGAGACGTGGCCGTAGGTCTTGCGCGGGCTGATCCGGAAGTCCCCGGGCAGCACGGCGCCGGGCAGGGTGACGACCACCTTGTCCCCGACCTCGAAGTTGTGGGCACCGCAGACGATGCCCTGCACGCCGGAGGGCTCGATGCCCTTGCCTGTCAGGGTCTGCCCGCTGCCCTCGGGCACCACGCGGACCTCGCACCAGTTGATGGTCTTGCCGTTGGACTGCGGTTCCTTGACCAGGCTCAGCACCTGGCCGACCACGATGGGTCCGGACAGCTCATCGGCGGGACGGTGCACGTCCTCTTCCTCGAGGCCGACCTTGACCAGTTCGGCCATGACGTCTTCGGCGCGGGACTGCGCCGGCACCTGGGCATACTCGCGCAGCCAGGAAAGGGGGATTCGCACTTAGATCTCCATCCCGAAGTGTTCGCTGAAACGTACGTCGCCTTCAATCATGTCGCGCATGTCCGCCACCTCGTTGCGGAACATCAGGGCGCGCTCGATGCCCATGCCGAAGGCGAAACCCGAGTAGACCTCGGGGTCGATGCCGGCGGCGCGCAGCACGTTGGGGTTGACCATGCCGCAGCCGCCCCACTCGATCCAGCGCGGGCCGCCCTTGGCGCCGGGGTGCCAGATGTCCAGCTCGGCGCTGGGCTCGGTGAAGGGGAAGTAGTTGGGCCGCAGCCGCACCTTGGCCTCGTCGCCGAAGAGCACGCGGGTGAAGTGCTCCAGGGTGCCGACCAGGTCGGCCATGGTCAGGCCCTTGTCGATGGCCAGGCCCTCGAACTGGTGGAAGACCGGGGTGTGCGTGGCGTCGAGCTCGTCGGTGCGGAACACCTTGCCCGGGCAGAGCACGTAGATCGGAAGCTCACGCTCGAGCATGGAACGCACCTGCACCGGGGAGGTGTGGGTGCGCATCACCAGGTGCGCTTCGGGCGGCTCCACGAAGAAGGTGTCCTGCATTTCGCGCGCCGGGTGGTCCGGCTTGAAGTTCAGGGCGTCGAAGTTGAACCATTCGGATTCCACCTCGGGGCCTTCGGCGATTTCCCAGCCCATGCCGCCGAAGATCTCGCTGACGCGCTCCTGCAGCGTGGACAGCGGATGCCGGCCGCCCATGCGGCGACGGCGCGGGGCGGCGGTGACGTCCACGGCCTCCTCGACGAGGATGCGGGCATCGCGCTCGGCTTCAAGTTCAACGGTGCGGCCGGCGAGCGCCTGGTTGATCCGGCCGCGGGCCGGGCCGATCAGCTTGCCGGCGGCGGCCTTCTGGTCCTTGGGCAGCTTGCCGATCTGGCGGTTCGCCTGGGAGAGCGGAGACTTTTCGCCGGTGACGGCAATCCGCACCTCCTTGAGGTCATCGAGGTCGGCGGCGCCGGCAATGGCGGCGAGCGCGGCGTCGACGGCGGCCGCTACCGCTGTCTCGTCCAGCGGACTGGGTGCCTGCTCGGCGGGTTCGGGGGAAGTCCCCTCGGGAGAATTCGACATGGGTGGTTACCTGTTTCGGCCCGGTGGTTGGGTGCTCCGGCGCGATCCTGGCGGAGGGCGCGCGGGAGCCGTGATTCTGCTTCCAGTCTAGAGGACGGGACTCCCCCTGCGGCCCGCATGACCGCGAAGGACCGGCGCGGCCCGCGGCGCGGCTAGGCTGGCGGCATGGATCTGCGGGCGGCACTGAACCTGATGAACCTTTCCACGCCTGCGGGCGTCCTGCTGGCACGGGCTGCGGGTTGCCGGATTCGGCGTGGGCCGTCGGGGCTGCTGCTGGCCGGGAACTGGACGCATCGGCTGCCGAAGGCCGCGGCGTTCACGGTGGGCAACGTCGTGCTGTACCGGGAGCGCGCGGCACCGCAGCTGGCACCGGGTTCCCCGCTGCTGGTGCATGAGTCCCGGCACAGCACGCAGTACGCCCTGCTGGGCCCCGTCTTCCTCCCCCTGTATTTCGCCGCCGCGGCGTGGTCGGTTCTGCGCACCGGCAATCCGGGCAGCGGCAATCCCTTTGAGCGGCTGGCGGGACTGCGTGAGGGCGGCTACTCCGAGCCGGCTGCCCTGCGCCGTCCTTTTCCACGCAGGTAGTGCACACCAGTTCGAACATGTGTTCTAATACTGTGCATGAGATGGGCCGGACAGGAAACCACCGCCGAGACCACCGACGCCCTGCTGTCCCTGCAGGGACTGGTCCGCAGCGTGCGCACGCCGGAGTTTGCCGGCGTCACCTTCCACGAAGTGGCGTCGAAATCGGTACTCAACAAGGTCGCCAAGACGTCCTCCATGCCGTTCGGATGGACGGTGAATCCCTACCGGGGCTGCTCCCACGCCTGCGTGTACTGCTTTGCCCGGCGCACGCACACCTACCTTGACCTGGATGCCGGCATGGACTTCGATTCCCAGCTGGTCGTCAAGGTCAATGCCCCGGAGGTGCTGGGCCGGGAGCTGGCCAGGCCGTCCTGGCAACGCGAGCACGTCGCGATGGGCACCAACACCGATCCCTACCAGCGGGCCGAGGGCCGCTATCAGCTGATGCCGGGCATCATCCGGGCCCTGGCCGACTCGGGCACCCCGTTCTCCATCCTGACCAAGGGAACCCTGCTGGCCCGGGACCTGCCGCTGCTGAAGTCGGTGGCGGCCGAGGTGCCGGTCAGCATGGGGATCTCGCTGGCGCTGCTGGATCCGGACCTGGCGCGGCGGGTGGAGCCCGGCACCCCCACCCCCAGGGCGCGCCTGGACCTGGTCCGCCGCCTGTCCGATGCCGGCATGGCCTGCAACGTGATGGCCATGCCGATCCTGCCCTGGCTGACCGACGGCGACGAATCCCTTGACGCTCTCTTCGGCGCGCTGGCCCGGGCGGGGGCGGACTCCGTCACTGCGGGCGCGCTGCACCTGCGTCCCGGCGCCCGGGAATGGTTCATGGCGTTCCTGGCGCGCGACTACCCCGCCCTGGTGCCGCGCTACCGGGAGCTGTACGCCGGCGGCAGCTACGCCTCCAAGGAGTACCGGCAGTGGCTGACCGGACGCGTCCGGCACTTCAAGTCCCGGCACGGCTTTGACCGGCGGCGCTCCTTCCTCCGTCCGCCGCGCAGCAGCGGCGCCAACGCCGCCGCGCCGTCCGGCCCTGCCGACCAGCAGGGCATCGAGGCTACCCCCGCGCTCTTCGGTGCTGACGACGGACAGCGGACCGGCACCGGCACCCTGTTCTGAATTTCCTTCCCGCAGCCCTTGTCCGGGTCCAGCCGGCAGCCTAACCTACAACCATCTGGTTGTAAGTCGAGCCGGATCGTGTGGACGGAGAGGCAGCGATGGACCGGGCAGCTGAAAGCCTAGACCGCTTGTTCCGTGCCCTCGCCGATCCCACCCGCCGCGATATCCTGCGGCGGGTGGGAGAGGCAGAGCATTCGGTCAGTGCCCTGGCCCGGGACTACCCGCTGAGCTTTGCCGCGGTGCAAAAGCACGTGGCGCTGCTGGAGCAGGCCGGCCTCGTCAGCAAGCACCGGCACGGGCGGGAGCACCTGGTGCGCCCGCTGCCCTCCGGGCTCCGCCCCGTCCGCACGGCCTTGGATGAACTGGCAGTCCTTTGGGAGCAGCGCATCGGACAGATGGGCGCACTGCTCGCGGACGGCCGGGCAGCACCTGACGAAGAACGGGCACGCCCCGAACCCCAGGAAGGACAGGTCCCATGAGCGTCACCGATGTGCAGAAAGACTACGATTCCCTCTCCCTCACGCTGACGGCGGAGCTGCCGGCACCGCCGGAGCGCGTCTGGCAGCTCTGGGCCGACCCCCGCCTGCTGGAACGCTGGTGGGGCCCGCCGACCTGGCCGGCGACCATGGACAGCTTCGACTTCCGCCCCGGAGGGGAAGTGACGTACCACATGACCGGCCCCGACGGTTCGGTCGCCCGCGGCTGGTGGCTCCTGCGCTCCATCGAGGAGCCCGTCGCACTGGCCTTCGACGATGGATTCGCCGACGACGACGGCCGGCCAAGCACGGAGCTTCCGGTGATGCCGACCGCCGTGGAGCTGAAGCCGAACGGAGACCGTGGAACCACCATGACCATCAGCACCGCCTATGCCACCCGACAGGACATGGAGCGGGTCCTGGAGATGGGCATGGCGGAGGGCCTCCGGGAGGCTGTCGGCCAGATGGACGGCCTGCTGGTCTCGGCCTGACGGCCGGCCTCCGGGCCCGCCGAAAAGTCAGGGCCGGGCGCAGGCGGCCTGCAGGACCGCGTTGACAATCGGGAAATCCGCGGGAATCCAGTCGAGTTCGATGAGCTGGGCGCGCCGCAGCGGCACCCAGCGCAGCTCGTCGTGGTCCTGCAGCGGCCGGGCCTCACCGGACCGGATCTCCGCCAGCCAGACCCGCATGGCCGCCTTCGGGTTCAGCAGCCAGCCGGCCGCCGTCGGCCCGGGCGCCTCGGGGCCCAGCACGACGTCGACCCCCAGCTCCTCGCGCAGTTCGCGTTCCAGGGCGGCCTCGCACTCCTCCCCCGGCTCCACCTTGCCGCCGGGGAACTCCCACAGGCCGGCCAGCGTCGGCGGAGCGCTGCGGCGGGCCGCCAGCATCATGGTCGGCTCGGCAAGGGAGTCAACAATGGCGGCGCCCACCACCTGGATGAGGTCGGTCGGATCGGCGGGCCGGGTGTGAGAGGCATCGGAGGGCATCCGAGAAGTCTACGCGGGGCGGCAGGGGCCTCCGAAGCCGCGGAGCCGTCCCCGGGCGGAGGGACGGGCACGTCTTCAGGACCCTGCCCGCCTCGGCCGGGTGCCGATGAGCACGGTCGCTTCCCGGGCAGCGCAGCGGGTGATCCGGGCACTCAGGCCCGCCGCCTGCAGCATCGCTCGGACCGTTGACGCCTGCTGCCCTCCGCATTCGAGCAGCAGCTGACCCCCCGGGGCAAGCCAGCCCGCCCCCTCGGCCACCAGCCGCCTGATCACGGCCAGGCCGTCCGGGCCGCCGTCGTGCGTGAGGGCCGGTTCATATCCGCGCGCCTCCCGCGGCAGGGTGGGCAGGCGGGCCGTGGGAACGTAGGGGGCGTTGGCGACGGCGACATCGACGCGGCCGCGAAGCCCGTCCGGCAGGGCCTGCCACAGGTCGCCCGGCAGGACGACGGCGGCGGGAAGGTTCCGGCGCGCGCTGGCCACGGCGGCGGGAAGGATGTCCACCGCGTGGACCGAGGCAAGACACCCGGGAGCAGCGCCGGCCATGGCCGCCATGGTGACCGCGCCGGTCCCGCAGCACAGCTCCACGAGGTTCGCGCCGGTCCGCCCCGCCAGCGCCCGCACCGCGCCTTCTGCCAGGAACTCACTGCGCCGCCGCGGCACGAACACCCCGGGCGCCACGGCCGGCCGCAGGCCGAGGAAGGCGCACCAGCCCAGGATGTGCTCCAGCGGTTCACCACCGGCACGGCGGTCCAGCATTGCCTCAAGCTCAGCTCCGGTCGCCGCTTCGCCGGCCAGCAACCGGGCTTCCTCTTCGGCAAAGACACAACCGGCACGCCGCAGCCGGGCCGTCAGGGACGCCGGATCCAGGTTCTCCACCCTGACACAGCTACCCGGGCCGGGCGTGCAGCACAAGGTCACGAGCCCTTTGGTGCCGCTTCCAGGCCGCCGTCGAAGCTGCAGGCTCCGTCCGGCACCGGTTCCGTCCGGTCGGCACGCCTCCGCTAGGCTGGTTCATGCAGCGACGGCAGCGGAGCCGCACTGTCCTCCCCTTCCCCTGACGGTGCCCGGCCCTGCCCTGCCCGCAGGGCCGCCGACCGTGAAAGAAGCCATGTCCCGCCCTGCACCGACCTTGCCCCGCCCCGCATCCTCTCCGGCCGGCGTCCGCCTTGCCATCTTCGCCCTGGCCGTCGGCGGGTTCGCCATCGGCACCACGGAGTTTGCCATCATGGGCCTGCTGCAGGAGATGGTGGCCGACCTCGGGGTATCGGTCCCCGAAGGCGGCGCCGTGATCTCCGCCTACGCCCTGGGCGTCGTCGTCGGCGCGCCGCTGCTGGCCGCTCTTGGGGCCCGCCTGCCCCGGAAGAGCCTGGCCGTGGGGCTCATGATGCTGTTCACCCTCGGCAACCTGTCCTCGTTCTTCGCGCCGGACTACGGCTGGCTGCTGGTCACCCGGTTCATCTCCGGGCTCCCGCACGGGGCGTTCTTCGGGGTCGCGGCCGTCATCGCTGCTTCCCTGGTGATTCCCACCAAACGTGCCCAGGCCATCTCGATGGTGATGCTGGGCCTGAGCATCGCCAACGTCATCGGCGTTCCCGCCGCCACCTGGCTGGGACAGACCGCCGGCTGGCGCTGGATGTTCGTGGTGGTCGCCGTGCTTGGCGCGCTCACCGTCGTGCTCACCGCGCGCAGGATTCCCTACGAGGCGGCGCATCCGGACGCGAGCATCCGCCGCGAGCTCGGGGCGCTGCGCCGGGTCCAGGTCTGGCTGGCCCTGCTGATCGGCACCGTCGGCTTCGGCGGCTTCTTCGCCGTCTACACCTACATCTCCCCCACCATGACGGACCTGGCCGGCTTCCCGACGTCGGTGCTTCCGCTCATCGTGGGCCTCTACGGCGTCGGCCAGGTGGCGGGCAACGTGATCGGCGGCTGGGTTGCCGACCGCAACGTGCTGGGCAGCATCTACGCCATCCTGGCCGCGACGGTGATCATCCTGCTCGGCTATGCGTGGCTGGTGCAGTACCGGATCCCCGCGCTGGTCTTCGTCTTCCTGGTCGGGCTGATCGGATCCATGCTGGTGCCCCCGCTGCAGACCCGGCTGCTGGATGTCTCCCCCGGAGCGCAGTCGCTGGCCTCGTCGCTGAACCACGCGGCCCTGAACATGGCCAACGCGCTGGGTGCGTTCGTGGGCGGCGTCGTCATTGCCTGGGGCTGGGGATACCGGTCACCGGCGCTGGTGGGAGCCGGCCTGGCGGTCATGGGCCTGGCCGTGGCGCTGTTCAGCGGACTGCTGGAGCGCCGCCGGTCACGCGCCCCCGAAGCGGCGGGGCAGGCGGCGGCTGAAGGGCCGTCCGCCCGCTGAACGTCCGCGGGGCGGGGCGGGCCTCAGGCTTGTGGCAGCGCCGGGGGTGAATCCACCGAAGCGGCACCCGACGGCGGGTGCCGGGCGGGCGCTAGCGCCGCTGAGCGCGGGCTGAGGCGTAGAGGCACACGGTTGCGGCGGTACCCACGTTGAGGCTTTCCGCCTCGCCGTATATGGGTACGGCGACGCGGTGGTCCGCGGCTGCCAACTCGGCGTCGGACAGGCCCTGGGCCTCGTTGCCGAACAGCCAGGCGGTGGCGTCCTCAAGCCGGGGACCCGGGGCCGGCGCGGTGCCGGCCGGATCCGCGGTGCCGGCGTTGGGTCCGGAGCCGGCGTCACCGGGCACGAGCCGGCGGAGCGCGGCTTCGTCCTGCAGGACGTCGAGGTCGGCGCTGCCGTAACCGTCAGCGGCCAGAAGGGTGATGCCGCGCCCGCGCAGCTGCACGGCCAGGTCGTCAAAGTCCTGGCCGGTGATCACCGGAAGGTGGAACAGGGAGCCGGCGGTGGACCGCACGGCCTTGGGATTGTGGATGTCGACGCTGCTGCGCGTGAGCACGACGGCGTCCGCGCCGGCGGAGTCGGCCGCGCGGAGGATGGTGCCGGCATTGCCCGGGTCCCGCACTTCGCACAGGACGGCGATCAGGCGGGCACCGGCGTCGAGCACGTCCTCGAGCCGCGGCGCAGGGATGTGGCAGACCGCCACGATGCCCTGCGGGTTGACGGTATCGGCCATGGCGGCGAGGACCTCGTCGGTGGCCAGGCGCAGCGGCACGCCGCGCGCCAGGTCCTCCAGTTCGGGCAGCCGGTCCAGGCAGGCCCCGGTCGCGTAGACCTGGGCGACGACGGCCGGGCCGCCGGCGGCCACGGCCGCGCGGTGCGCGGACAGCGCCTCGCGGACGGCCTGCGGCCCTTCGGCCAGGAAGGTGCCGGTCTTTAAGCGCGACGGGCGCCCGGCAAGCCGCGCCACCTCCTTCACCCGGTCAGCCCGGGGGTTGGAAAGCAGCGGAGCCTGCGGGCGCCCGTCGATGCTCATGCGTTCGAGGACTTAGCCCTGGAACTTCTGGCGGGCTTCGCCGCCTGCCGGCTCCAGGCCGGCGGCCTTGGCGGCCTCAACGGAGTTGAACCAGTACTCGGCAACGGTCTGCTCGTACCAGGTGGAGCCCGGAACGTGGTACTTGCCGGTGGCGGCACCCTTGATGACGTAGCCCTCGGGAGCCTCGCCCTCGGAGGCCTTGAAGCCGGCGTCAGCAGCGGGAGCGGCAGCGGTCTTCGGAGCCGGTGCGGCGACGGCAGCAGCGGCGGCCGGAGCGGCCTTGGCCGAGGTGTCGGCGGGCAGGGCGTCCTTGGCAACCTGGACCAGGGTGGCGAAAGCGTTGGCGTCGTTGACGGCCAGCTCTGCCAGCATGCGGCGGTCGACCTCGACCTCAGCGGCCTTCAGGCCCTGGATCAGGCGGTTGTAGGTCAGGCCGTTGGCGCGGGAGGCAGCGTTGATGCGCTGGATCCACAGGCGGCGGAAGTCACCCTTGCGCTTGCGGCGGTCGTTGTAGCTGTACACGTACGAGTGCAGCAGCTGCTCCTTGGCCTTACGGACCAGGCGCGAACGCTGGCCCCGGTAGCCCTTGGCGCGCTCAAGAATTACCCGGCGCTTCTTCTGGGCGTTGATCGCCCGCTTCACACGTGCCACGTGCGTACTCCTTATCTGCTGTTCCCGGACCTCTCACGGCAGGGCCGCGGGCGGGAACGAATGGTGATTAGTGGGTGGCGGCTTCCGCCGCCGAAGGAAGAAGGGCTTACTTGCCCAGCATCTTCTTGATGACCTTGGCGTCCGCCGGGGCGACGATCTGGTCGGAGGCCAGGCGGCGGGTCAGGGTGCTGGACTTGTGCTCCAGGTAGTGACGGCGGTTGGCCTGCTGGCGCTTGAGCTTGCCGGAACCGGTGAGCTTGAAACGCTTCTTGGCGCCGCTGTGGGTCTTCATCTTCGGCATGGGAACCGATCTCCTTAATGGTTTCCGCGGCGGACCGCGGGGCTTTGAACGCCCTGGGAGGGGCGTCAGGGTTTACTGAACTGCCAGGCTGGGCCGGCGGAGCAGCGCGGGTGTTACTCCGCGGCGTCCGGCTTGCTCTGGCTGCGCGGGGCGGGTCGGCCACCGGGCTTGGGTGCGCCCTGCGGCTTGGGGCGCGGGGCCGGCTTCATGGCCGTAGGCTTGGGCATCGCGGTGGGCTTCGGAGCCGGCATCGGCTTCGGAGCGGGTGCCGGGGCCGCGTCCGCCGCCGGCCGCGGGGCCGGAGCAGCCTTCGGCGCTGCCGCGCGGGGAGCCGGCGCCTTCGCGGCGGACTCGGTCCGCGCGGCGCTGGTGGTGCTCCGCTCGGCTTCGGTCCGTGCCGGTGCCTGCGCCGCCGCGGGTGCCTGGGCCGGGGCCGAGGCTGCGGGACGCTGCGGCGCTTCGCCGCTGCCGGTGCCCAGGCGCAGGCCGCCCGGGATCAGGTCGGCCAGGCTCTGCGTCATGGGAGCTTCGGCACCGGAGGTGTCGACGCGGGACGCGCGGCCGCTCTTGGCCTCTTCCTTCTGGGCAGTACGACGGGCTTCGGCCTTGGCCTCCGCCTTGTTCTTCAGCGGTCCGATCACCATGACCATGTTGCGTCCGTCGATGCGCGGAGCGGACTCCACGACGCCGACCTCGGCCACGTCATCGGCGAACTTCTGGAGCAGCCGGATGCCCATTTCGGGGCGCTGCTGCTCACGGCCGCGGAACTGGATCATGGCCTTGACCTTGTCCCCGGCGGCGAGGAAGCGGATCGCGTGGCCGCGCTTCGTCTCGTAGTCGTGGGTGTCGATCTTGAGGCGGAACCGGATTTCCTTCAGCACCGTGTTGGTCTGGTTCTTCCGGGCCTCACGGGCCTTGACGGCGGCTTCGTACTTGTACTTGCCGTAGTCCATTAGTTTGCAAACCGGCGGCTTGGCCTGCGGCGCCACCTCGACAAGATCCAGATCGGACTCGGCTGCAAGGCGCAGGGCGTCTTCAATACGCACCACTCCCACCTGTTCGCCGGCCGGCCCTACCAGCCGCACCTCGGGGACGCGGATGCGATCATTGATTCTTGGCTCGCTAATGTTTCAGCTCCTGTTTGTCTGGGTACGGCAGCCGCCTGCAAATGAAGAAGGCCTCCAAATTGCACGCGCAATCGGAGGCCTCTGATCGGCTGCGCCGTCCCTGACGGTGCCTACCCGCGGCGCTTCAAAGGCGAACGCTGGTTCGCCGTGACGCTGGCCGCAGGGCCGACCTGAACCCGGCAACTCCGGCCGAAACGGCTCGGGCTGACGCGGGTGGGAGGAGTCTCCGCTTGCAAACCGGCCGCCGGTCTCCGATGCCCGCAGGGGCACCCGAAAATACCGACGATCGGCTGGTCTGTGACAAGCTTACCAGTATGAGTACCCCACAGAGCAATCCGGCAGGCGGATCCTCCCGCCATGCCTTCCCCGAAACCTCGGAGCCGGCCGGCGATGCAGCCCGCGAAGCCGCCGAGCAGGCAGCGGCTGAGCGCGCCGTCGCCGAGCAGATGCGCGACATCGCCGAGGTGGCCGCCGTCGAAGTCATCACCACCACCGCCGTCCACCTCATGAGCGCGGCGGCCGTCAAGTGCGGCCTGGCCGAAGGCCCGGACGCCGAAGAGCTCAAGGACCTCGACGAGGCCCGCAAGCTGATCACCGCGCTGGCCGGCTTGGTCACCGCCGCGGCACCCGAGATCGGCAGCCAGCACGCCGGCCCGTTGCGTGACGGCCTGCGCTCCCTCCAGCTGGCCTTCCGCGAAGCCTCGGTCATCCAGGATGCTCCGGGCAAGGGCCCGGGCGAGAAGTTCACCGGCCCGGTCAACTGACCCGCTTCACCGTTCCGGCATCCGCTGCCGCCGCCCGCCGGGCGGCGGCAGCGCTGCTTAACCCAGGTGACCGGCCCCGCGTCGGCTAGCGCACGGCGGCGGCCCGACGGTGCACGACGGCGCGCACCGTCAGCACCAGGCAGCCCATGAGGACCACCAGGCCGCCGGCGAAGGAAAAGCCGGCCCACGGGCCGATCGCGTCGATCGCCAGGCCGGTGGCCGGGGCGCCCAGGGCGGTGCCCGAGGTGAGCGCGGAGCCGTACCAGCCCATGGCCTCTCCACGGCGCTCCTCGGAGACCAGGTCCGCCACCCGCTCCGACGCGGAGGAGAGCACCGGGGCGCAGAGCAGCCCGGGAGCAATCGAGAGCAGCGCCAGGCTGAGCGTGTCGGTGGCGAAGGACATCGGAATGGTGAGCACCGCCATCGCCAGCAGCAGCAGCATGGGCGGAATCCGGCGGTTCATGGCGCCGTAGAGGATGCCGCCGATCGCCGAGGCGGCGCACCAGCAGGCGAAGACGAGCCCGAGCTGGCCGGAGTGCCCGGTGCCTTCGAGCAGGGCCACGATCCCGACGTCGGTCGCCGACAGGAGCAGCCCGGCGCCCGCCGCCACCGTGAAGACCACGACGACGCTGACGGTCACCCAGGACAGGCCCGCCGGCAGCGCGGATCGGACCCGGCCGCGAAGGCCCGGACGCCGTTCGCCGCTCAGCGCCAGCTCCGCGCTGGCCTCCCCGATCGACGCGGGGGCGGAGGCGACGACGGCGGCCGCGGCGGCGTCCTGGTCGTCGGCCTCCTCCACCGCGGTCATTGCCGCCGGACTGCGGGTGGGCGGGTTGAACCACATCAGCAGCAGGCCCGCCGCAGCGGTGCAGAGTCCCACGAGGGTCAGGCCGAGGGCGGAGGAGACCTGGGTGGCGATGACCGCGCCCAGCGCCGGACCCATCATGAAGACCAGCTCCGTGGCGATCGAGTCCACGGCGAACGCCGTGCGCCGCTGCTCCCCTTCGGCCAGCACCCCGAGGGCCTGCCGCACCACGGAGAACACCGGCAGCGTGAACAGGCCGCCCACCAGGGCCAGCACCAGCACCCACTGGTAGCTCACGTGCGGCACGACGGACCAGATCACGGCTTCGGAGATGACCGAGGGGATCAGGGCCCGGCGCAGGCCGACGGTGTCCACCCGCCGTCCGCGCCACGGCGCTCCCACGGCGATGCCGATGGTGACCAGGGCCGCGACGACGCCGGCTTCGGCGTAGCCGCGGTCCATCGTCATGACGATGTGCAGGGTCAGCAGCACGCCGGCCGCTGAGTGCGGGAAGCGGGCGATCATTCCCACCAGGAGGACCCAGCGGATCGGGGCATGGCGCAGCAGCTGCCCATACAGTTTGAAGTTCACGGCACGTCTTTCCTGGCGGCACTGCCGCCTGGGGTCAGCGCGTGAGTTTCAGTTCGAGTGAATCAACGCGCTCAACGAAATCGGGATGGGAGGCCAGCCGCTGCTGGAGCGTTCCGGCGATGCTGCGCACCGCGTCCGCGTCCAGGCCGGGCGTGAGCCGGAGGATCAGCCTCAGCTCGGGCCCGCTGCCGCCGCCCGGGATTACTGTACCCGCTGCCGTGCGGCTCGCCGTTCCGGGGCCCGCCGTGAGGCGGACGTCCAGCACGGCCGGCTCCTCCGCGGCCAGCGCGCCCACTGTTTCGGCGAGCTGCGGGTCCGCGTACGACGGCGTCCACGGCTTCTGCTGCGCCAGGGCCCAGAGCGCCGGGCGGCGGACGACGAAGGTCACATCCCCGCCCGGATCCAGCACCATCAGCTGCGCCTCTTCGGACACGGCGGACAGCGCGGCGCGGGCCGTGTACGCGGCGACCGGCCGGGCTTCGGGGTGCCAGCGCTGCAGCGCGTCCACGGAGGTGAAGGCCGGAAGGGCCTTGCGACCGTCCGGTGCGGTGAGGGTCACCAGCGCCATGTCGGCCTGCTTGTCGGAGGTCAGGCCGTCGTGGCCCTCGGCCTCCTCGCCGAGCGTGGCGACGATGGGCACGAACAGCCGCGCGGTGGCCAGCGCCGCGACCACCGCAGCTTCCGAGCCGGTGCCGGCGGCGAGGTCGGCGACGGCGGCCAGGTAGCCGGCGTCGGCGGCGCCGTCGTCCTGGTCGAAGTTGTGCAGCGGGTTCCCGTCGCCGCTGAGGTCGCGCCCCGACCAGGGCTGGCCGGCGGAGTCCGTCGGCCCGCCGGCTGCGGCCAGGGCGGCGGCAATGTGTCCGGGCAGGGCGCGCTCAGCCATGGCCTAGGCCTGGCTCCGCGAACGGCCGGCGACGTCGAGCGCCTGCGGCAGGGTGAAGGCGCCGGCGTAGAGCGCCTTGCCGACGATGGCGCCTTCCAGGCCCAGGGGAACGAGCTCGCGCAGGGCGGCGAGGTCGTCGAGGTTGGAGATGCCGCCGCTGGCGACGACGGGGCGTTCGGTGCGCTGCAGCACCTCACGGAGCAGTTCGAGGTTGGGGCCGCGCAGGGTGCCGTCCTTGGTGACGTCGGTGACCACGTAGCGGGAGCAGCCGGCGTCCTCCAGGCGGGCCAGGACCTCCCACAGGTCGCCGCCGTCGCGGGTCCAGCCGCGGGCGGCCAGGGTGGTGCCGCGGACGTCGAGGCCGACGGCGATCGCGTCCCCGTAGCGGGCGATGGCGCTGGCGGTCCAGCTGGGGTTCTCCAGGGCGGCGGTGCCCAGGTTCACGCGGCGGGCGCCGAGCTCGAGGGCCTTCTCCAGGGACTCGTCGTCGCGGATGCCGCCGGAAAGCTCCACCTTGATGTCCAGCTTCTCCACCACGCGCTTGAGCAGCGGCAGGTTGGAGCCGCGGCCGAAGGCTGCATCCAGATCCACCAGGTGGACCCATTCCGCGCCGTCGTTCTGCCAGGCCATGGCCGCGTCCAGCGGGTCGCCGTAGCTGGTCTCGCTGCCGGCCTCGCCCTGGACCAGGCGCACGGCCTGCCCGTCGGCGACGTCGACGGCGGGCAGCAGTTCGAGGATGGGGGTGTCGGAAAGGCTCATCGTTCTCTTTCGATACGGTGCCGGCGGCCCGGAGGGTGCCCGGCGGGGTGGTTGGCGGACCCGGCGGTCAGGCGAGGTCGAGGGTCAGGAAGTAGGCGGCCAGCAGGGCCATGCCGGCCAGCACCCAGAAGCTGATTGATATGAGCTTGGAAAAGCCCTGGGCGCGGAAGGAAATGGCGCCGCCGATCAGCAGCCCGGCCAGGCCCATCAGGATGATGCTCCACATGGCGTCAGCCCAGCGTCTTGATCCAGTTGTCCAGCAGGGCAGCCCCGGCGTCGCCGGACTTCTCCGGATGGAACTGGGTGGCGGACAGCGGCCCGTTTTCCACGGCGGCGACAAACGGGCCGCCGTGCTCGGACCAGGTGACCAGCGGCGGGCGCATGGCCGGCTGGGTGACGTCGAAGTCCCACTTCTGCACCCCGTAGCTGTGCACGAAGTAGAACCGTTCGTCCTCGATGCCGGCGAACAGCTTGGACCCTTCGGGCACCGTGACGTTGTTCCAGCCCATGTGCGGCACGACGTCGGCGGCGAGCCGCTCGACCGTGCCCGGCCACTCCCCCATGCCCGGGGTGCGGACCCCGTGCTCCACGCCTTCCTCGAAGAGGACCTGCAGGCCCACGCAGATGCCCAGGACGGGCCGGCCTCCGGCGACGCGGCGGCCGATCATCCGGATGCCGTCGACGTCCTTCAGGCCCTGCATCACCGCGGCGAACGCCCCGACGCCTGGAACGACGAGCCCGTCGGCGTTCAGGACGTCGTCGGGCTTGGCGCTGAGCGTGACGTTCGCGCCGGTGCGCTCCAGGGCGCGGACGGCGGAGTGGATGTTCCCGGATCCGTAGTCCAGGACGGTGACGTTGCGGGTGCTCACAGCGCGCCCTTGGTGGAGGGGATGCCCTCGACCCGCGGATCAGGCTCGACGGCGGCGCGCAGGGCGCGCGCGAAGGCCTTGAACTGGGCTTCGACGATGTGGTGCGGGTCGCGGCCGCCGAGCACGGTCATGTGCAGGCAGATCTGTGCGTGGAGGGTGATCGCCTCGAACACGTGGCGGGTCAGCGAGCCGGTGAAGTGGCCGCCGATCAGGTGGTACTCCTGCCCTGCGGGCTCGCCGGAGTGCACCAGGTAGGGGCGGCCGGAGATGTCGACGACGGCGTTCGCCAGCGCCTCGTCGAGTGGGACGGTGGCCTCGCCGAAGCGGCGGATGCCGGCCTTGGTGCCGAGCGCCCGGCGCAGGGCCTCGCCCAGGGTGATGGCGACGTCCTCAACGGTGTGGTGGACGTCGATGTGGGTGTCCCCGGTGGCCTGGACCGTGAGGTCGATCAGGGAGTGCTTGGCCAGTGCCGTGAGCATGTGGTCGTAGAACGGCACGGACGTGCTGATGTTGGAGCGGCCGGTGCCGTCCAGGTCCAGCTCCACGACGACCGACGACTCGCTGGTGCTGCGTTCGAGCCGGGCGGTGCGTCCGGTGGTGGTCTCCACGGTCATGAAAGTCCTTCGAAGTCGGTAGGGGCTGAGAACCAGTCTAGTGCGCGGCGCGGACGCCGGACCGGCCGGCGTCGTCCTGGGCAAGCAGGGCACGCAGGGCGTCGAGGAAGGCGGTGGTTTCCGCTTCGGTTCCGGCGGTGACGCGCAGGTGGCCGGGAATGCCGACGTCGCGGATCAGCACTCCGGCCTCCAGCAGTCCCTGCCAGATGCGGTGCGGCTCGGCCAGGCCGCCGAAGAAGACGAAGTTGGAGTCGGACGGGGCGGGCGTGAGCCCCAGCGCCGTCAGTTCGTCGACGATGCGGTCGCGCTGTCCCTTGATGTCCTCGACGTTGGCCAGCAGCGCATCTGCATGGGCGAGGGCGGCGTTGGCGGTGGCCTGGGTCAGGGCCGAGAGGTGGTAGGGCAGGCGGACCAGGCGCAGCGCGTCGGTGATTTCCGGCGCTGCGGCCAGGTAGCCGATGCGGGCGCCGGCGAGGGCGAAGGCCTTGCTCATGGTGCGCGAGACGATCAGCCGTTCGCGCCCGGGCAGCAGTTCCAGCGCGCTGGGCGTGCCCGTGTGGGAGAACTCCGCGTAGGCCTCGTCGACGATCACGATGGCGTTGCTTGCCCGGCCCGCCTCGTAGACGGCTTCGACGACGTCCAGGCCCAGCGCCGTGCCGGTCGGGTTGTTCGGCGAACAGAGGAAGACAATGTTCGGCGCGGCGTCACGGACCTGCCCGGCCGCCGACTCGGCGGAGAGGGTGAAGTCTTCGGTGCGCTTCCCGGACAGGTAGGTGGTGCCGGTGCCGCTGGCCAGCAGCGGGTACATGGAATACGTGGGCGGGAAGCTCATGGCGGTCCGGCCCGGTCCGCCGAAGGCCTGGAGGATCTGCTGCAGGACCTCGTTGGAGCCGTTCGCCGCCCAGATGTTGTCGCGGCTCAGTCCGTGGCCCAGATAAGCGGCCAGGCGGTCCCGCAGTTCGGTGAACTCGCGGTCGGGGTACCGGTTGAGGCCCACCGCTGCTTCGGAGACGGCGGCCACGATGGCGTCGCGCACATGTGCGGGCAGGCCGTGGGTGTTCTCATTGACGTTCAGCAGGACGGGTACTTCCAGCTGCGGAGCGCCGTAGGGCGAAAGGCCGCGGAGATCGTCGCGGAGCGGAAGGCGGTTGAGTTTGTCCAGCTGTTCAGTCACCCGTCCAGCTTAAGTCCGCAGGCACTGCTGGGGAGAATCCCGGGGCGGGGGGTTACGGCCCTGCGGCTGCAGCGGCTCACGCGCCGCAGGCCCCGGGGGCAGAAGCAGCGGCAGGTACAGGGGCAGGTGCAGGCGGTGGTCCGGCCGCTCAGCGCGAGACCGGGACGTAAAGCTGCGCGCCGGCCGGGATGGTGGCTTCCTGCAGGTTGTTCAGCTCCATGATGTCGGCGACGACGGCGCGCGGGTCACGGTCCGGGACGTATCGGTCCGCCAGCCCCCACAGCGACTCACCGGTTTCCACGCTGACCTGCAGCGTGTGGGCGGCCGGATCCTGTGTCTCGCTGCCGGCGATCGCGGGGGCGGTGAAGAAGGCGGCCAGGAAGATCAGGGCTGCGGTGACCAGCATGAGCGGCAGGCCCACCAGGACCAGGCGGCCGCGGCGGGTGAGGCGCAGCGGGGACGCGGGACCCGAAGCGGAGGACGGGGTGGCGGACGCGGCGGACAGGCCGGGCTGAAGTGCGAGTGACATGGTTTTCCTTTCCGAACCGCGGGGCCCATCAGGCTCGGGCGGTGCGGTTTCGAAGCTTGTTTCGAAAGTCCGCTCGGATTAAGAGCAGCTTCTTTCGAATCTTTGTTCGATCAGCTGGATCCTTTCTAGCACCTGTCTACGAACGTTGTCGAGACTCGCTCGAACAAATGTTTGAAAACAGGGGGCTGCTCCCCTAGCGTTGTGAGCAGCACCGGAAGCTGACAGAAGCGAGTCCATCACCCGCCTCTGACAAAACCGCCGGGAGCCCGGGCGGCACCGCCGTCCGTACGCACGAAAAACGCGGCCGGATGCACCGGCCGCCGGCCTGAAGGGAAGCGCCGTGGCACGCAGGACTGTAAGCGGAGGCACCGATGCCTCCACCTCCGGGCGCCCGGCCAAGGGCCTGACTCCCCGCCAGCAGAGGATCCTGGAGACCATCCAGCGGTCCGTCAGCAGCAACGGCTACCCGCCGTCCATGCGCGAGATCGGTGACACCGTGGGGCTGGCCAGCCTCTCGAGCGTGACCCACCAGCTCGGCCAGCTGGAAAAGCTCGGCTACATCCGGCGTGACCCCAAACGGCCCCGGGCCATGGAGATCCTCACACCGCTGATGCTTCGGGACGCCGAGCCTTCAGCCCCGGCCGCCCCGGCGGCAGCCCCCGCACCGTCCGGCGGCGCGGCGGAGGCGGGCAACGTCACCCCGCTGCGGACGGACACCGCGCTGGATACCGCCATGGTCCCGCTGGTCGGCCGCATTGCCGCCGGCGGTCCGATCCTCGCGGACCAGCAGGTTGAGGACATGGTTCCGCTGCCCCGCCAGCTGGTGGGCCACGGTGAGCTGTTCATGCTGCGGGTCTCCGGCGACTCCATGGTCGACGCCGCCATCTGCGACGGCGACTGGGTGGTGGTCCGCCGCCAGCCGACCGCGGAGAACGGCGACATCGTGGCCGCGCTGCTCGATGACGAAGCCACGGTGAAAACCTTCCGCCAGCGCGAAGGCCACACCTGGCTGCTGCCGCAGAACACCCGCTACGAGCCGATTCCGGGCGACCACGCCACGATCATGGGCAAGGTTGTCTCCGTGATGCGGTCGCTCTAGGCACCCGCTCCTCCCGCTCCGCCCTCGACCCTGGCGCCGGCTTCGGCGCCGCGGTCGGGGGCGTTTGCGTGTACGGACGGGCCGGGGGAAGCGCCGGGCCCGCGGGCGTGCGCCCACATCCCCTGCGCGGGCGTCAGGCCCCGCTGCCGGCCTTCGACGCGGCGGCGAGGCGCTGGAGCGCCTTAAGCACGACGGCCCGGTCCGCGGTCGGCCAGAACGGCGGCAGCGCCGAACGCAGGAAGCCTCCGTACCGCGCCGTGGCCAGCCGCGAGTCCAGCACCGCCACCACGCCCTGGTCTTCGGCCGCCCGGATCAGCCGGCCCGCCCCCTGGGCCAGACGCACCGCGGCGTGCGTGGCGGACACGCTCATGAAGCCGTTGCCTCCCGCGCGGGCCACGGCCCGGCTGCGGGCCGTCATCAGCGGGTCGTCCGGGCGCGGGAACGGAATCCGGTCCAGGACCACCAAGCGGCAGGACGGGCCCGGGACGTCGACGCCCTGCCACAGTCCCATGGTGCCGAACAGGCAGGTCCGCTCGTCCTCGGCAAACTGCTTCACGAGCGAGGCCATTGAGGACTCGCCCTGGCACAGGATCGGTACGTCCAGCCGTTTCCGCATCGCCTCGGCGGCCTCTTCGGCCGCCCGCCGTGAGGAGAACAGGCCCAGCGCAGCGCCGTCCGAAGCGGCGATCAGCTCGGCCAGCTCATCGAGCTGGGCCTCGGAGGTCCCCCGCTCCGGCTTGGGCAGGTCCTTGGCGATGTACAGCATCCCCTGCCGCGGATAGTCAAAGGGGCTGCCGACGTCGGCGCCCTCCCAGGCGGGCGCTCCCGGGCCCTGCAGGCCGAGCGCTCCGGCCACCGGACCGAACTCCGCACCGATGGCCAGCGTGGCGCTGGTCAGCACCACGGTGTGCCCGTCGAACAGGTTTTCCCGCAGCTTTCCGGCCACGGACAGCGGGGCGATGTTCAGCGTCGCCGGCGCGTCGTCGTCGGGCGGCTGGTAGCCGCCGGACGGCGAGAAGGTGCTGCTGCGCGAGGCCCAGACAACCTCTCCGGATTCGGGCGCGGACTCCAGCCGTTCGCACAGCTCAAGGATCGCCATCAGCCGGGAGCGGGCCATCTGCCGGCCCCCGTCGGCGTTGTCCTGCCCGTCCGGCTTCGAATCGGACAGCGCGACACGGCACGCCTCACGGACACGCCCGACGGCAAGCAGCTGGTCTTCGTTCAGCCCCGAAGGCAGCAGCCCGGAGGCGATGCCTTCGATGGCGCCGTCGAAGGCGCGGCCGGCGTCGGCGAGTTCCTGCACGCTGGCGTTGGTGTGCTTGCGCGCCGCGGTCACGGCGGAGCTGATGGTGCCGCCGGAGAGCTGGCCGGTGACCGCTCCGGTCACCCGGTCGGCGAGCTCATGCGCCTCGTCGATGACCACCACGTCGTAATCCGGCAGCACCGCCAGGCCCTCGAAGGCCGCGATGGCCAGCAGGGCGTGGTTGGTGATGACCAGGTCGGCTTCCGCCGCCTTGGCGCGGGCCCGTTCGCTGAAGCACTCGGCGGCCATCGGGCATTTCTGGGCGCCCAGGCACTCCATGGAGGTGACGGACACCTGCCGCCACGCCCGGTCGCTGACGCCGGGCACCAGCTCGTCGCGGTCCCCGGTCTCGGTCTCCTCGACCCATTCGTGCAGGCGCTGCACGTCGCGGCCCAGGGCACTCACCGGGCCGGTGCCGGGGGCGGGGTGCCCGACGGCGTTCTCCTCCCCCAGCACGAACAGCGCGCCCGGGTCGTCTTCGTCGGGAAAGCCGCCGCCGGTCTTGTGCAGGCAGACGTAGTTGCTGCGGCCCTTCAGCAGCGCGACGTCGACCGGGCGGGGCAGCTCCGGCTCGAGGGCCTCCAGCAGGCGCGGCAGGTCACGGCCGACGATCTGCGCCTGCAGCGCGAGCGTGGCCGTGGAGACCAGCGCCGGTTTCTCGCTTTCCACGGCGTGGGCCACCAGCGGCACCAGGTACGCCAGCGACTTGCCGGTGCCGGTGCCGGCCTGGACCAGCAGGTGGCGGCGGGACTCAATTGCATCCGCCACCTGCCGTGCCATCTGGTGCTGGCCTTCGCGGTTCTGCCCGCCCATCGCCCGGACGGCGGCGTCGAGCAGCGCGAGGACCTTCTCGGGGCGCTGCTTAGCCACGGGTGGTGAAGGGCTCCAGTTCAGGAGCCAGTCCTTCCCGAACCATGACGCGGAGCCGGGTGCCCTCTTCGACGTGGTCCATGGACAGGATCTCGGTGTCCTGGCTGTGCAGCCGGGACACCACGTCGCCGCGGTCGTAGGGAACCAGCAGCTCCAGCTCCACGGCGGGCCGCGGGATGGAGGCCGAGATGGTTTCGAGCAGCTCGTCGATGCCTTCACCGGTCCGGGCCGAAACCACCACGTGCCGGCGCTCACGCTGCCGCAGCCGCTCGAGCACGAACGGATCGGCGGCGTCGGCCTTGTTGAGCACGATGATCTCCGGCACCTTGCGGGCGTCGACCTCGGCGAGGACCTCGCGGACCGCCGCGATCTGGCCTTCCGGATCCGGATGCGAGGCATCCACCACGTGCAGGATCAGGTCGGCGTCGGCGACCTCCTCCAGCGTCGAGCGGAAAGCCTCGACCAGCTGCGTGGGCAGCGACCGCACGAAACCGACGGTGTCGGCCAGGGTGTAGCCCAGGCCGTCGGGGGTCTCGGCGCGGCGGATGGTCGGGTCCAGGGTGGCGAACAGGGCGTTCTCCACCAGCACCCCGGCGTTGGTGAGCCGGTTCAGCAGCGAGGACTTGCCCGCGTTGGTGTAGCCGGCGATCGCCACCGAGGGCACCGCGTTGCGCTGCCGGTTGGCCCGCTTGGTTTCCCGAGCGGGCTTCATGGCGGCGATTTCGCGGCGCAGCTTGGCCATCCGGTTGCGGATCTTCCGCCGGTCCAGCTCGATCTTGGTTTCACCGGGACCGCGGGAGCCCATGCCGGCGCCTGCGGAGCCGACCTGGCCGCCGGCCTGCCGGGACATCGATTCGCCCCAGCCGCGCAGGCGCGGCAGCAGGTACTCCAGCTGCGCCAGCTCGACCTGCGCCTTGCCCTCGCGGGACTTGGCGTGCTGGGCGAAGATGTCCAGGATCAGCGCGGTGCGGTCAATGACCTTGACCTTGACGATGTCCTCCAGGCCGCGGCGCTGCGACGGAGACAGTTCACTGTCCACGATCACGGTGTCGGCGCGGGTGGCCATCACGATGTCCTTGAGTTCCTGCGCCTTGCCCGAGCCCAGGAACGTGCCGGGGTCCGGCTTCAGCCGGCGCTGGATGATGCCGTCGAGCACCTCGGAGCCTGCGGTCTCGGCCAGGGCCGCCAGCTCGCGGAGCGAGTTCTCGGCGTCGGCGGATGTCCCTTCGGTCCACAGCCCGGCCAGGACCACGCGCTCCAGGCGCAGCTGCCGGTATTCGACCTCGGTGACGTCTTCGAGTTCGGTGGAGAGGCCGGCGACGCGGCGCAGGGCGCGCCGTTCCTGCAGGTCCTGCTGCTCACCGTCGTAGTCGGAATGCTCCTGGCCTGGTTCGTCCAGTGCCTGGGCCCGACCGTGCTTCGCTGTAGCGCCGTTCGGCCCGGCCGCAGCCTTGGCCTCCACAGCGCTGTCCTTCGCGAGGATCCTGTCGATTACCCCCTGGATTTCCTCCGGAGACAGCTCCGGGGACGAGGCGACAGGACGGGAATTATTGGTCATGGTCTCCTTTAGGATTCGTTACACACCATCCTAGGCCAGAGCCTGCCGATGTGCCTGTTGTGGTCAACGTCGCGCAGCGCCATTTTCTTCCCGTCCCCGGCCCGTGGCAAGGGCGCACTAGGCTTGGGGATTATGGGTTCAGAGCACTACTTCAGTTCGCAGCCGTCCGGTCCGGAAAAGCGCCGGCGGATCAGCGTGGTCCTCGACGGCGCGGAGCGCTCCGTCCAGACGGCCGGCGGCATCTTCTCCCCCGACGGCGTGGACAAGGGCACCGCCGTCCTGCTCGCCGAGGCACCCGCCCCGGCAGCCGACGGCGTGCTGCTGGACATCGGCTGCGGCTGGGGGCCGATCGCGCTCACCCTCGCCCTGAAGTCTCCTGCGGCGCAGGTGTACGCCGTGGACGTCAACGAACGCAGCCTGGGCCTCACCCGTGACAACGCCACGGCTCTCGGCCTGGACAACGTGCGCACCTGCCTGCCCGAGGACGTTCCCGGAGATCTGCGCTTCGACACCATCTGGTCCAACCCGCCCATCCGCGTCGGCAAGGAGGCGCTGCACGGCCTGCTGCGGCAGTGGCTTCCCCGGCTTGCGCCCGGGGGCAGCGCCTGGCTGGTGGTGCAGAAGAACCTGGGCTCGGACAGCCTGCAGAAGTGGCTGGCCGCCGAGCTGGGCGCCGGCTACGCGGTGTCCCGCTACGCGACCGACAAGGGCTTCCGCGTGCTGCAGGTGGAGCGCGCCGCGGCCTGACAGGGGGCGGGTCAGAGCACCGTTCCGCGGGCCACCAGCACGGCGGGGCCGCTGAGCTCAACGTGCTCACGGCCGTCGGGGCCGGGCAGGAAGCGCACTCCCACAGTCCCGCCGGGCACGTCCACCGACCAGGCGTCGGGCGCTCCGGCGCCGGCCCAGAACCGGGTGGCGACGGCTGCCGCGCAGGCTCCGGTGCCGCAGGACAGGGTCTCCCCCACGCCGCGCTCGTGCACTCGCATTGTCACCTGGCCGATGCCCTCAACCACAAGCGGCTCGGCCGGCACCACGAACTCCACGTTGGTGCCGTCCTCCGGCTCCGGCGAGACAGAGGGGGCGCGGGTGAGGTCGGTGGCGGCCAGCTCGGTCAGCTCGGCAAGCGCGACGACGGTGTGCGGGTTGCCCATGCTCACGGACAGTCCCGGCCGGGGCACCTCGAGGCCGCCGGCGTCGACCACGGTGTCCATGGCCTTGGCCGCGGCGTGGTCGGGATAGATGAACTCCCACGGCCCCATGTCCACGGCGTACCCGCCGGCGACGCGGGTCACCAGCTTGACGCCGGCGCGGGTGCCGATCGGCAGCACGGCGCCTTCGGGCAGCTCCACCAGGCCTTCCTCCAGCAGGAAGTGCACGAACACGCGCACCCCGTTGCCGCACATCTCCGAGATGCTGCCGTCGGAGTTGCGGTAGTCCATGAACCACTCGGCCTGCGGCTCGGTCTGCAGCAGCGCCTGCCCCTCGGGCAGGTGGCGGGAGGGCACGGCACGGATGAAGCCGTCGGCGCCCAGCCCGAGCCGGCGGTCGCACAGCGCCGCGGTTTCGGCTGCGGTGAAGTCCCGGGCTCCGTCGGGGTCGGCGACGAGCAGAAAGTCGTTGCCGGTGCCGTGGCCCTTGGCAAACACGGTGCCGGCCAGCGAGGCGGGCAGGCCGGAGGCGGACAGCGGCTGGGTGGAAAGGGTGCTCACCGTTCCAGAATAGCGGTGACCGCGCGCTCCGCCTGCGCCGCCAGCGCGGGATCGTCATGGGCGAACCACCGGATCCGCTCGTCGGCGCGGAACCAGGTGAGCTGCCGACGGGCGAACTGCCGGGTCGCGACGACCGTCTGTTCGGCGGCCGCGGCCACGGTTGCCTCGCCGTCGAGCACCTGCAGGAACTGGGCGTAGCCCAGGGCGCGCGACGCCGTCCTGCCGCTGCGCAGCCCGCGTCCGTCCAGGGCGCGCACCTCCTCCAGCAGGCCGGCGTCGACCATGCGCTGTACCCGGTCCGCGAGCCGGGCGTGCAGCACCGGCCGGTCCACGCTCAGCCCGATCTGCAGGGCGGGTTGGAAGTACTCGCGGCGTGGCATGTAGGAGCTGAACGGACGCCCCGTCAGTCGGTGCACCTCCAGCGCGCGGACAACCCGCCGGGCGTCGCCCAGCCGCTCCGCCGACACCGGGTCGACGGCGGCCAGCCGGGCGCGCAGGGCCTCGAGCCCGACGGCGGCGAGCTCGTCCTCGAGCTCTCCGCGTACCCGGGGGTCAGTGCCGGGAAACTCCAGCACGTCCAGGGCGGCACGCACGTAGAGTCCCGACCCGCCGACCAGGATGGGCAGCCGGCCTCGGGAGCGGATCTCCTCGACCGCGCGGCGGGCCTGGGCCTGGAACGCGGAGACGCTGGCCTCCTCGGTGACCTCCATGATGTCCAGCAGATGGTGGGGCACCCCGCGGCGTTCGGCTTCGGAAATCTTGGCGGTGCCGATGTCCATTCCGCGGTAGAACTGCAGGGCGTCGGCGTTGATCACCTCGCCGTCCAGGCGCAGCGCCAGTTCGACGCCGAGGTCGGATTTGCCGGATCCGGTGGGGCCGACGACGGCGACCACCGGCAGCCGGTGCGCGGCGGCGTCGGGCCCGGCGGCGGCGCCTGCCGGCGCGGGCACGGGCACGGGTTCGTCCACGCCTAGCGGCGCACGGGCAGCGTGGGCATGCCCAGCGAGACGCCCCTGCCGCTGCCGGCACCGGGGGCGGGCACGCCGCAGGATTCAGCCTGCGCCCGGTCCCAGGCGTCGCCGGCACGGGAGCGGCGGAGCTTGTAGTCGGCGGCGGTGGCCGGATCGGAGATCAGGTGGAACCCGGCGGACGCCGTGATCGGCACGGTGACCAGGTCCCCCGGGCGCGGGGCTTCGGCGCCCTCGGGCACGCTGAAGTGGACCAGCCGCTGGTCCGGGGCCCGGCCGGAGAGCCGGCCGGTCTCCCCGGCCTTGCGGCCGGAGGCTGCGGTGGCCATGACCTCCACGGTGCGGCCGACCTGCTTGGCGTTTTCCTCGGCGCTGATCCGGTCCTGCAGGGCGACCAGGCGTTCGAAGCGTTCCTGCACCACGGCCTTGGGCAGCTGGTCCGCCAGCTCCGCGGCGGGCGTGCCGGGCCGCTTGGAGTACTGGAAGGTGAAGGCGGTGGCGAAGCGGGACTGCTCGACGACGTCGAGCGTGGCCTGGAAGTCCTCCTCGGTTTCGCCCGGGAAGCCGACGATGATGTCGGTGGAGATGGCCGCGTGCGGCATCCGCGCACGGACCTTGTCCAGGATGCCGAGGAACTTCTTCGAGCGGTAGGACCGGCGCATGTCCTTGAGCACCTTGTCGGAGCCGGACTGCAGGGGCATGTGCAGCTGCGGCATCACGTTGTGCGTCTCGGCCATCGCCTCGATGACGTCGTCGGTGAAGGCGGCCGGATGCGGGCTGGTGAAGCGCACGCGTTCCAGGCCTTCGATGTCGCCGCAGGCGCGCAGCAGCTTGGCGAACGCACCGCGGTCGCCGAATTCGACGCCGTAGGAGTTCACGTTCTGGCCCAGCAGGGTGACCTCGATGGCGCCGTCGTCCACCAGCGCCTGGATTTCGGCGAGAATCTCGCCCGGGCGGCGGTCGCGCTCCTTGCCGCGCAGCGAGGGCACGATGCAGAAGGTGCAGGTGTTGTTGCAGCCCACGGAGATGGAGACCCAGCCCGAGTGCACGGAGTCCCGCTTGGTGGGCAGGGTGGAGGGGAAGACCTCCAGGGATTCGAGGATCTCCAGCTCGGCTTTGGAGTTGTGCCGGGCCCGGTCCAGCAGGGCCGGCAGCGAGCCGATGTTGTGGGTGCCGAAGACGGCGTCCACCCACGGCGCCTTGCGCAGGATGGTGTCACGGTCCTTCTGCGCCAGGCAGCCGCCGACGGCGATCTGCATGCCCGGGCGGGACTCCTTCACCGGAGCCAGCAGCCCCAGGTTGCCGTAGAGCTTGTTGTCCGCGTTCTCCCGCACCGCGCAGGTGTTGAACACGACCAGGTCCGCCTGATCGCCGTCAGCCGGCACATAGCCGGCGTCTTCCAGCAGACCGGAGATGCGCTCGGAGTCGTGCACGTTCATCTGGCAGCCGAAGGTACGCACCTGGTAGGTGCGCGGATGCTCGGCGGTCTGTTCCTGCGGGGCGGAGGCAACTGTCAAACTCACCCTCCTAGGGTACGTCCCCGGCAGCGGTGCCGCGGACATCGGACGGGCCCTTTCGCTGCCTGCCCGCCCGGCCGGAGGAACGGCCGCGGCGGCTAGTACCAGTTGTTGGCGTAGTGGAAGTTCAGGGCAGAGCAGGGGCTGCCGTAGCGGGACTGGATGTAGGTCAGTCCCCAGCGGATCTGTGTCTGCGGGTTGGTGAGCCAGTCAGGGCCCGTGGCGGCCATCTTTTCGGCGGGCAGCGACTGGGCGATGCCGTAGGCGCCGCTGCCGGCATTCGTGGCCGAGGTGAGCCACTCGGATTCCTTCGTCCAGAGCGTATCCAGGCAGGTCATCTGGGACGCGTCCCAGCCGTATCCGGCCAGGGCGCCGGCTGCGTAGGCCTTGGCGGCCGCCGGGTCGTCCACCGGGACGGAGGCTGCGGCGGCCTCCGCGGCGGCGGCCTGCTCTGCCGCCGCTGCGGCGGCCTCCTCCGCGGCAGCGGTTTCGGCGGCCGACGCCTCGGCCCGGGCAGCGGCCTGTTCCTGTTCGGCGGAGGCATCGGCTTCTGCCGCTTCGGCAGCTTCGGCAGCTTCGGCAGCTTCGGCATCCGAGGGCCCGCCGCCGGTGTCCGTTGCCGCAGCCTCATCCGACGGGGCGGCGGTCGGCTCGGAGCCGGTTTCGGCGCCGGTCCCGGTGCCGGCCGGATCCGGTCCGGCGGTTTCTGAGGCGGGCAGCGGCGCAACGGCCGCGGAGAGCGACAGCGCCACGGATGAGCGCAGGTCCTCCCCGGCCATGGCGCTGCCGACCCCGGCCACGGCCACCACCGCTCCCAGGCCCAGGGCGGCCCCTGCCTGTACCCGGCGGGCACGACGGCGGCGTCGGCGCTCGGCAGCGGCCTCGCGCCGGGAGTGCGGACGCATGGACCCGGGGGCAGATGCGGTGGCGGCGGAGGATGCGGAGACGGCGGCCGGATCCGGTTCCTGTCCGGGAACGGACGCCGGGTTTCGGTGAGCGGAGGGACGGTCCGGACGGGCCGGCGCGGACAGTGGGGACGGGTGCGGTGAGGTCACAAGCGCGAGACGCTACCGGCCGTTTCTGGGAGAAGTCTCAAAACGGTAACGGCACGGAAACCGGCCCGGCGGCCCGGAACAGCCGGTTCAGTACCAGTTGTGGCGCTCGGAGTGCTCCCACGCGCCGCACGGGCTTCCGTAGCGCCACTTGATGTAGTCCAGCCCCCAGTTCACCTGCGTGCGGTAGTTGGTCCGCCAGTCGTCTCCGAAGACCGACATCTTGGAACCGGGTAGGGACTGGGGAATGCCGTAGGCCCCTGACGAGGGGTTATGCGCGCTCGTTCGCCAGTTGGACTCCCGGTTCCACAGGTCGACGAGGCAGCGGAACTGGCCCTGGTCCCATCCGAAGCCGCCCATCCTGGACGATGCGTAGGCCTGGGCGCCCGCGGGGTCGTCCACCACCGGCGCGGGGGCCGGGGCCGGAGGCGCGGCCGGCGGCGGGGTCGGCTGCGGAGCGGGCACCGGAGCCGGTTCCGCTGGCGCGGGCGGCGCGGGGGGCGTGGGGGGCGTGGGAAGAATCACGGTCGGAGGCTGCTCGGGCGCCGGTTTGGGCGGTGCGATGGCTTCGGGTGTGTCCTGCTGTCCCCGGCCGGTGTCCTGCGCCTGTTCGCGTGCCGCCTGCGCCGCCTGCTCCTGCTGCTCCCGGAACGTTTCCTCGGCCCGCTGCCGGCGGAGCCGTTCCGCTTCCTCGGCGGCGGTGGTCTCGCGCAGCGCGGCCAGCTGGTCAAGCATGACGGCAGCCTGCTCACGCCCCTCGACGACGGCCGCATCCGCCGCCGCCGCAGCCGCCTGCGTCTCGGTCAGGGCTGCCCGGGCTTCGCCGGAGAGCCGCTCGTGCTCGCGGCGTGCCTGCTCCTGCTGATCCCGCAGGCTCTCCGCAATGTCGGCAACGGAGCGGGCTTCGGCATAGACCCGGCCGGCGCGGTCGGTGACCCGGTACAGGGCGCCGATCGCCTGGAGGCTGTCTCCGCCGGGTTCGGTATCGAGGAGCAGCCCGAGGGTGCTGTCCGCTCCGCCGTTCTTGTACGTGTGCGCGGCGAGGGCCCCAACCTGCCGGGACAGTTCGAGGGAGCGGGCGTCGGCGGCCGCCTGCTGCTGCTCCAGCTCCGCGATCCGTTCCTCGGCAGCGGCGAGGTCGGATTGGATGAGGGCGTACTCGGAGGAGGCGGCGACCGCTGCGTTTCCGAGGGCGCCGGCTTCTTCCTCGAGCTCGAGGAGAGAGGCTTCAAGCCGGCCTGCGTGCTCGGCAACGGCGGCGTCGTCGCCGATCGCCTGTTCAATCTGGTCCCAGGTAAGCGCGTCCCGGGCGGCGGCGGGGGCAGCCGCGAGCAGGGCGGCGGCAAGGATGCCCGCAGCGGCCGCTGCCTGGACGGGCAGCAGTCCGTTTGTCATTCGCCCCATGGGCCTCATCTTTAACATCGCGAGCGTTAGCTTACTTCAGCCCTGCGGCCCGCGGGCAGGGCGACGATAACAGCGGCATACCAATTGCCGGGGCGGTCAGAAACCGGCCTCGTCGGCTCCTTCGAGTTCGTCTCCGATCGCTTCCCCGACGGCCCGATAGGCCAGTCCCGGCGGATAGCCACGTCTGGCCAGCATGGAGACCAGCCGGCGGGTCTGCCTGTCCTTCTGGTCGCGGTCGGTGAGGTCGATCCGGGCGGGAAGCCGACGCCGGGCCAGCTCGACGGCGGCCTGGTACTCGTCATCGTCGTCAATTTCGGCCAGGGCCTCGTCGGCCAGGTCTCCCGTGATGCCCTTTTCGCTCAGTTCCCTGCGCAGCGCTCCCCGCGCGAGGCTGCGGGTCCGGGAGCGGCTGCGCACCCACATCCGGGCAAACTCGGCATCGTCGATGAGGCGGACCTCTTCGAAGCGGTCCAGCACGGCTGCAGCGACATCAGCGGGAATCTGCTTTTCCGCCAGCTTGTCCGCCAGCTGTCGGCGGCTGCGGGCCGCCCCGGTGAGCTGCCGCAGGACAATGGACCGGGCCCGCTCGTAGGGGTCCTCCGAGGGCCCTGCGGCTCCGCTGCCCGGGGACGTGCCGCGGTCCTCGGCGCCTGCCCCCTTCCGCCGGCTCCGCTCCGTCCGGGATCCACCCGTACCCTTGGATCCGCCCCTGCCCTTGGAGCCGCGCCGGCCCCTGGCCCCGGGCCACCCGTCGCCCTCCCCGTCCGGCAGGAGCTCTCCGCTGCGCTCATCGGTATCCGGTTCCGCGGCGTGCGGCGCGTCCGGGGTCTCAGAGCTGCCCCTGGCGGGTCGGTTTCGTGTTCGGGCAGCTGACGGCGAAGCCGCCCCCGGGTCGGGAGCGGCTTCGTCGGCCAGCAGGGAATTCCAGTCAGCCACGGGCGTCTGCCGTCAGTCCCCGACGGCCTTCAGCTTCGGCTCGGCGTCGGATTCCGGCGTCGGGTCGATGCCGACCTTCTCGCGGAGGCGGCGCTCGATTTCGTCGGCGAGCTCCGGGTTGTCGTGCAGGAAGCGGCGGGCGTTTTCCTTGCCCTGGCCCAGCTGGTCGCCGTCATAGGTGAACCAGGCACCGGACTTCTTCACCAGCCCGTTCTCCACGCCCATATCGATCAGGCCGCCCTCGCGGGAAATGCCCTGGCCGTAGATGATGTCGAACTCGGCCTGCTTGAAGGGCGGGGCCATCTTGTTCTTGACGATCTTGGCGCGGGTGCGGTTGCCGACCGGGTTGCCGCCCTCCTTGAGGGTTTCGATGCGGCGCACGTCGATGCGGACCGAGGCATAGAACTTCAGCGCCTTGCCGCCGGTGGTGGTCTCCGGGCTGCCGAAGAAGACGCCGATCTTCTCGCGGAGCTGGTTGATGAAGATGGCCGTGGTCTTGGTCTGGTTCAGGCGGCCGGTGATCTTCCGGAGCGCCTGGCTCATCAGGCGGGCCTGCAGGCCGACGTGGCTGTCGCCCATTTCGCCCTCGATTTCGGCGCGGGGCACCAGCGCGGCCACCGAGTCGATGACGATGATGTCCAGCGAGCCGGAGCCGACCAGCATGTCCATGATCTCCAGGGCCTGCTCGCCGGTGTCCGGCTGGGAGACCAGGAGCGCGTCGACGTCGACGCCGAGCTTGCGGGCGTATTCGGGGTCGAGGGCGTGCTCGGCGTCGATGAACGCGGCGATGCCGCCGTTTTTCTGGGCGTTGGCTACGGCGTGCAGGGCGACGGTGGTCTTGCCGGAGGATTCCGGCCCGTAGATCTCCACGACGCGGCCGCGCGGCAGGCCTCCGATGCCAAGGGCGATGTCCAGGGCGATGGAGCTGGTGGAAATGGTTTCGATGGGAGCACGGGTATCGTCTCCCAGCCGCATGATGGAGCCCTTGCCGAACTGCTTGTCGATCTGGGCGAGGGCGGCTTCTAGCGCCTTGGCGCGGTCTGCAGGAGCAGGCATTCTTCACCTCGTTGAGTGTGGCTGTGGGGGATGGCTTAATCCTCTGCCACAACCGTAAGCGGAGGCACTGACAAAACCTGTGCCGAGCCGCCCTTGTGGATATTCGATCGCGTCCGGAGGGGTGCCGGTTACGATGTGATCGTACCGGGGTCCGAACAAATATTCGAACCCATCTGACGGCGTGTCTAGTTCGCCGGCTTGATGTCCCGGCCCAGCCGGCGTTCCTGCGGAACGTCCTGCATTTCGCAGACGGCCAGCCAGACAGCCTTGGGGTCCGCTCCGCGCTTCAGCGCTTCGGCCGCGGTGACTCCCCCGACTGCGCCGAGGACCAGGTCACCGGCGAGGACCCGGGAGTAAGCGGGCCCGAATTCGTCGTCCATGAGCCGCCAGAAATCGCTGATGCGCATGCCTCCATGCTCTCACGCTCCCCCGATGCCCAGCAGAGCCCTCCGCCACGCGGCCGTGCCGCCGCCGGCTGCTCCCCTGCCCCTCACCTCGGCACGTCCGCCTAGACTTGGAGGATGAGCATTGCAGGCAGCGGAACGCCGGGCGAGGATCCGGTGGAGTCGCTGGAACATCAGCTGAGCCTGCTGTGGCGGCGGGCGCGGTCCAACTCGCACCGGATCGCGCGCCAGGTGCATCCGGATATGGAGTCCTCCGCCTACGGCCTGCTGGTCCTGCTGCAGCGCTGCGGGGCCATGCGGCTGACGGACCTCGCCGCGGAGATCGGGGTCGGCAAGCCGTCGGTGAGCCGCCAGGTGGTCATGCTGGAGAAGCTGGGACTCGTGCGCCGCGAGGCCGACCCCGACGACGGGCGGGCCCAGGCGATCAGCCTCACCGAGGAAGGCACGCGCCGCCTCGCCGCCGTGCAGCAGGCGCGCAAGGGACACTTCCGCGAGCTGCTGGCCCACTGGCCGCAGGATGACATCACCCAGCTGGCCCAGCTGCTGGACAAGCTCAACCACTCTTACTCCGTGGCGGCGGGGCCCGCCGGGCAGCCGCCGACCGGCGCCGGCACCGAAGGCAGATAGCCCGGAACGCAGTTTGGCCCCGCCGCTTCCGACGGGGCCAAACCGGTAAGGCTGTGAACGGCGGCCGGTCAGGCCGCCGTAGTGGATTTAGGGGGTTCGGGCGAGGTCCCGCGCCATGTCCTCCGGAAACTCACGGGCGAACTCCCGCGAGAACTCGGAGGGGACGGTGTCGGGGATTGCCACGCCCTCGGCGCTGGCCACCCGGTCGCTGACCTCTCGAAGCATCAGGGACAGGGGAACATCGAGCGCGCCGCAGATAGACGAAAGGAGCTCCGAGGAGGCCTCTTTCTGGCCCCGCTCCACCTCGCTGAGGTAGCCGAGGGAAACCCGGGCGCTGTGCGAGACCTCGCGCAGGGTGCGACCCTGGCGCTGACGGACGTCGCGGAGGACGTCACCGATCTCGTGACGAAGAACTACCATCTTGCGCTCCTTTGGCTCCCGGTGTGCTTCTTCCGCCAACCCTACATCCCGCCAGCGTACAACGCCGTTCACGGATACGGGCTGCTTGACCATCTGATTCGTTCCTGCTCCCTCTGGGTTCGGTCTGCGTGTTTTCGCCGCAGAACGTTTTTCGATCCTAAACCGGAAACCTTGGGGGTTCCTGATACCTACAACCGGGCCGTGACGGGATTTGTTCCCGGTCCGGGGCCCTGCTGCGGCGGGGCCTCAGCGCTGGGTCCGCGCCACGTGCCCGCCGAGCATGGCCAGCGCCTGCGCGCAGGCCTGCGCCCGGATTTCGGCCCGGTTCCCGGTAAACCGAAAACCGCGCGAAATGCTTCCCGCACCGTCCGCAAGGCCGATGAAGACCGTGCCCACCGGCTTGCCGTCGTGCGGTTCCGGTCCTGCCGCTCCGGTTGTGGAGACGGCGATGTCTGCGTGCAGCCGGCGCCTGGCGCCGGCGGCCATCTGCCGGGCCACCTGCGCGTCGACCGATCCGGCGCGTTCCAGCAGCTCGGCCGAGACGCCGAGCATGGAGGCCTTCACCTGGCTGCTGTAGGCGACCACTCCGCCGAGCAGGACGGCCGAGGCGCCGGGCACGTCGGCGAGGGCCGCCGCCACCAGGCCGGCCGTCAGGGACTCGGCCGTGGCCACGGTCAGGGACTGCCCGCGGCAGGCGTCGATGATCTGTTCAGCCGTGCTGCTCATCGCCGCACCGCGGAGCGGCGCAGCCGGACCGCCTGCACCACATAGTCGAGGCCGGTCACCACCGTGATGACGACGGCGGCCGCCATCACCGTCGCGCCGATCCACCAGGCCCAGGCGCCCAGCCACGCGGTCAGCGGCAGCAGCAGCAGGAAGATGGCCAGCGTCTGGACCACTGTCTTGAGCTTTCCGCCGCGCGAGGCGGCCATGACGCCGTAGCGGATGACGACGAAGCGCATCACCGTGATCCCCAGTTCGCGGACCAGGATGACGATGGTGACCCACCACCACAGCTCGCCCAGGATCGAGAGCATCACCAGTGCGGAGCCGATCAGCAGCTTGTCCGCGATGGGATCGGCGATCTTGCCGAAGTCGGTGATGAGGTTGTGGCTGCGGGCCAGGTCGCCGTCGAGCTTGTCGGTGTAGATCGCCACCGCGAAGGTGGCGACCGCCAGCCAGCGGAACAGGCCGTCGCGGCCGTCGTCGGCCACCAGGAATCCAACGAACAGCGGAACCATGAGGATCCGCACGATGGTCAGGACATTGGCGATGTTCAGGGTCTTGGCCCCGCCGGCGGAAGAAGTGCTCACGTCCTTAGACTAACTGCTGCATCCGGTCAGCGCCCGGTCAGGCTCCAGGCATCTTCGGATCCGTCGTCATCGGCGCCGTCGTGATACTCCACGGCCTGCGGCCGTGCGTCCAGGTCCGCCTGGACCAGGTCCACCGGCCCCTCCCCCGCGTCGCCGAAACCATGGTTGGCGTTGGCGTTGTCGGCCAGCGCCGCGGCCTCGGCGCCTCCGCCGGCCGGCTCCTGGCCGCTGATGGCGGCCAGGGTGGCGGCGAGGTCGTCGGGTTTGACCAGCACGTCGCGTGCCTTGGAGCCCTCGGAGGGCCCGACGACGCCGCGGGACTCCATCAGGTCCATGAGCCGTCCGGCCTTGGCAAAGCCCACCCGCAGCTTGCGCTGCAGCATGGAGGTGGAACCGAACTGCGTGGTGACCACCAGTTCGGTGGCCTGCAGCAGCAGGTCCAGGTCGTCTCCGATGTCGTCGTCGATCTGCTTCTTCGGCGCCGAGACGGTCACGTCCTCGCGGTACACGGCCCCGAGCTGGCCCTTGACGTGGTCCACCACGCGGTGGATCTCGGATTCGGTAACCCAGGCCCCCTGCACGCGCATCGGCTTGCTGGCGCCCATGGGCAGGAACAGGGCGTCGCCCTGGCCGATCAGCTTCTCGGCGCCGGGCTGGTCCAGGACCACGCGGGAGTCGGTGACGGACGACGTCGCGAACGCCATCCGGGAGGGCACGTTGGCCTTGATCAGGCCGGTGACGACGTCGACGGACGGCCGCTGCGTGGCCAGGACGAGGTGGATGCCGGCGGCACGGGCCAGCTGGGTGATACGCACGATGGAGTCTTCGACGTCGCGCGGGGCGACCATCATCAGGTCGGCGAGCTCGTCAACGATCACCAGCAGGTACGGGTAGGGCTTCACGACGCGCTTGGAGCCGGCCGGCGGCACCACCTTGCCGTTGCGCACGGCCTTGTTGAAGTCGTCGATGTGCTTGAACCCGAAGTTGGCCAGGTCGTCGTAGCGGGTGTCCATTTCCCGGACCACCCACTGCAGGGCCTCGGCGGCCTTCTTCGGGTTGGTGATGATCGGGGTGATCAGGTGCGGCACGCCCTCGTAGGCGGTGAGCTCCACGCGCTTGGGATCCACCATGATCATCCGCACCTCGTCGGGGGTGGCACGCATGAGGATGGAGGTGATCATCGAGTTCACGAACGAGGACTTGCCCGCGCCGGTGGCGCCTGCCACCAAGAGGTGGGGCATCTTGGCCAGGTTCGCGACGACGAACCCGCCCTCGACGTCCTTGCCGACGCCCATGACCATCGGGTGCTCGGTGCGGCGGGCGTTGCCCGAGCGCAGCACGTCGCCCAGCGACACCGTCTCGCGGTCGGTGTTCGGGATTTCGATGCCGATCGCGGACTTGCCCGGAATGGGCGACAGGATGCGCACGTCGGAGCTGGCCACCGCGTAGGCGATGTTCTTCGACAGGGCGGTGACGCGCTCGACCTTGGTGCCCGGGGCCAGTTCGATCTCGTACCGGGTGACGGTCGGTCCGCGGGAGAAGCCGGTGACCTTCGCGTCGACGTTGAACTGGTCCAGCGTGGAGGTCAGGGCCGCGACCACCGCGTCGTTGGCCTCGGAGCGCTCCTTGGCCGGCGGGCCGGCCGGCAGGAACTCCGACGGCGGAAGCGTGTAGGTGACATCCCCGGAGAGCTGCAGCTGCTCGGTGCGCTGCGGAATCGGGGTGGCCGGCGGCACCGGCTGGACCGGCTTCGACGGCACCGCGGGTGCGGCGGCCGCGGCGCCGGGAGCGTCGGAGGGCAGCTCCGGCAGCACGGCCAGCGCCTCGGTGGGCGGCTCGGCGCCGTCCACCGGCAGGCCCTGCTGGCGGCGGATCTTCTGCGTGGCCAGCTCGGCCTGGGTGGGCCGGCGGACCCCCGGGGGCACCGCGGGCCCGGCCGAGGCGCTGTCGGAACCGCCGTCGCGGTCCTGGCCGGCGGGGGCCGGCGCATCGTCGTCGCCGTCGAGCACCGCGCGTTCGAAGGCCTCGTCGCCGGCGAAGCCCTCCTCGTGGCGGGCGGCGGCGCGGGCCTCCTTCCGGTCCCTGCGGCGCTGCCTGCGGTCCTTGACCTTCTGCTGATGCGTTTCGTAGAGGTAGCTCTGGTCGTGGCGTTCCGGATCGTCCTCGGCCAGGTCCTGGCCCATCAGGTGCTCGTAGAGCGCGCGCAGGCGCATCGGGATGTGCCGGAACGGAGTGGCGGTGACGATCAGCACGCTCACGAAGACCAGCAGCGAGAGCAGCAGCAGCACCGGCCAGCGGGTCAGGGCGGCTGAGAGCGGGCCGGCCACGAGGAAGCCGACGACGCCGCCGGAGGCCCACAGCTTCTCGGCCCCGTCGGCGAGGGAGGGCAGGCCGCCGATGATGTGCGTGATGCCGGAGCCGGCGAACAGCATGATGGTCAGGCCGATGCTGATCCGGCTGTTGGCGCGCTGGCGCTCGGGATACCGGATCAGGCGCACCGCAGCGGTGAGCAGCATGAAGGGCAGCACGACGGCCATCCAGCCGAAGGTGCCGGCGGCGCCGGCGTGCACGACGTCGGCGACCGGGCCGCGCAGCGCCCACCACTCGACCGCCGCGACGGCCAGGGCGAGCAGCAGCAGGAAGAAGCCGGTGCCGTCACGGCGGATCTCACGCTCCGGATGCACGTCGGTGCCCAGCTTGCGGATGCCGGCGCCGACAATGCGGGCCAGGCCCATCCAGGCGCCCTGGACCGCGCGCAGCGGCAGCGGCAGCTCATCGCCGTAGCCGGGATCAGAGGCGCGGGTCTTCGCCGTGGAACGGGCCTTGGAGGCACTTCCCTTGCCGCCCGAGGACCGTCCCGAGCCGGTGCCCGAGCCTCGGCCGGTGGTCCTGGAGGTGCTGGAGGTGCGTGTGGCCATACCTGCCACGGTACCGCAACGGGCGCCGGGACCGGCGGATTTCAGCCGGTCCCGGCGCCCGTTGCGCTGGTGCAGGTGGTGGCGCCGGTGCGTGCGCCGGGCGGTCAGGCCTCCAGGACCACCGGTACGATCATCGGCCGGCGGCGCAGCCGGCGGCTGACCCAGGTGCCCACCACGCGGCGGACGACCTGCTGCAGCTGATAGGTGGTGTGCTCCTTGTTGGAGGTCACGGCCTCCTGCAGGGCGGCGTTGATCTTCGGCTTGATCTCGTTGAAGACGGCGTCGTCCTCCGCGAAGCCGCGGGCGTGGATCTCCGGGCCGGAGACGATCGTCCCGTCGGTCCGGTTGACGACGGTGATGACCGAGATGAAGCCCTCCTCACCGAGGATGCGGCGGTCCTTGAGGTCCGCGTCGGTGATCTCGCCCACGCTGGAGCCGTCGACGTACACGAAGCCGCACTCCACCGAACCGACGATGCGCGCCTTGCCGTCCTTGAGGTCGACGACGGTGCCGTCTTCGGCGAGGATCACGTTCTGCGCCGGAACGCCGGTGGATTCGGCCAGCCGGCCGTTGGCGATCAGGTGCCGGGTCTCGCCGTGCACGGGCATGACGTTGGCCGGCTTGAGGATGTTGTAGCAGTAGAGCAGTTCACCGGCGGAGGCGTGGCCGGAGACGTGGATCTTCGCGTTGCCCTTGTGCACCACGTCGGCGCCGAGCTTCATCAGCCCGTTGATCACCCGGAAGACGGCGTTCTCGTTTCCGGGGATCAGCGAGGAGGCCAGGATGACGGTGTCGCCCTCGCCCACCTGGATCCGGTGGTCGCCGTTGGCCATGCGGGACAGGGCCGCCATCGGCTCGCCCTGGGAACCGGTGGACATCAGCACCAGGCGGTCGTCGGGAAGCCGGTCGACCTCCTTCAGGTCCACCAGGATGTTCTTGGGCACGTTCAGGTAGCCGAGCTTCTCGGCGATGGCCATGTTGCGGACCATCGAGCGGCCCACGAAGCAGACCTTCCGGTTGTGCGCCGAGGCGGCGTCGAGCACCTGCTGCACACGGTGGACGTGCGAGGAGAAGGACGCGACGATGATGCGCTTGCGCACCTTGCCGAACAGGTTCTCCAGCACCGGGCCGATTTCGCGCTCCGCCGTGGTGAAGCCGGGCACGTCGGCGTTGGTGGAGTCGGGCATGAACAGGTCCACGCCCTCCTCCCCCAGCCGCGAGAAGGCCCGCAGGTCGGTGATGCGGCCGTCCAGCGGCAGCTGGTCCATCTTGAAGTCGCCCGTGTGCAGGACGGTGCCGGCCTCGGTGCGGATGAACACGGCCAGCGCGTCCGGGATGGAGTGGTTCACGGCCACGAATTCGCACTCGAACGGACCGAACTGCTCGATCTGCCCCTCCTGCACGGTGAGCGTGAAGGGCTTGATGCGGTGTTCCTGCAGCTTCGCCTCGATCAGGGCCAGCGTCAGCTGGGAGCCGATGAGCGGGATGTCCTGCTTCAGGCGCAGCAGGTACGGCACCGCGCCGATGTGGTCCTCGTGGCCGTGGGTCAGCACCACGCCCACCACGTCGTCGAGCCGGTCCTCGATGTAGGAGAAGTCGGGAAGGATCAGGTCCACCCCGGGCTGGGACTCCTCGGGGAAGAGCACCCCGCAGTCGACGATCAGGAGCTTGCCGTTGATTTCGAAGACCGCCATGTTGCGGCCGATCTCGCCAAGGCCGCCCAGGGCGACGATCCGCAGGGTGTCCTCAGCCAGTCCGGGAGGAGCCTGCAGCGTGGATACTGCGCGTTCTGTCATGTTGTTTATGCCTCGTTCTGGGAAGAATCCCATCCTGCTTCGGCCAGGTCCGCCAGGACAGACTCCATCTCGACGGCGTCGGGCTCCACCAGCGGCAGCCGGACGGCGGCGCTGGGGAGGACTCCCTGCATCTTGAGGATCTGCTTGGCGGACACGGCACCTGGAATGTGGGTCATCACGGCGCGCACGATCGGGTCGAGCTCGAAGTGGAGGCGGCGGGCCTCCGCGAAGTCGCCGGCGGCGGCCGCGTCGATCAGTGCGCGGAACCGCGCGGTGGCGACGTGGGCGGAGACGCTGACCAGGCCGACTGCGCCGGCGGCCATCCACGGCAGGGTCAGGCCGTCGTCTCCTGCATACACGTCAAGGGTGGTGTTGGCCAGCACCCGGGTCACCGCGGCGAAATCCGCCTTGGCGTCCTTGAGGGCGCGGACCTGGGGAATCTCTGCGAGCCGGAACATCGTTTCGGTGGCGATCGGAATGCCCGCGCGGCCCGGAATGTCGTAGATCATGATCGGAAGGTCGGTGGCCGCGGCCACCGCCTCGAAGTGGCCGACGACGCCGCCCTGAGTCGGCTTGTTGTAGTAGGGCGTCACCACCAGCTGCGCGTCGGCGCCGGCCTTCGCGGCGCGCCGGGCCATCTCCACGGAATGGGAGGTGTGGTTGGTGCCGGTGCCGGCAATGACCTTCGCGCGGCCGCCGACGGTCTCGGCGACGACGCGGAACAGGTCCTCTTTCTCGCTGTCCTCCAGGGTGGAGGTCTCGCCCGTGGTACCCGAAACCACCAGGCCGTCGCAGCCGTCCCGGACCAGCTTGTCGGCAAGGGCCGCGGTGGTCTCGAAGTCCACCTCGCCGTCGGCGGTGAAGGGGGTGACCATGGCGGTCACCAGGGTCCCGAAGGGGCGGTCGCGAATGTCAGAGTCAGCCATAGGTAAAACGTTACCCGTTGCCCGGTGGATTGGGACAACGGCGGCGGCAGCCGCCGTCATCCCCGCCTGTGAGACGATGACGGAATGAGCGCACGGCTGAGCGGAATCGATGCCGCACGCGGAATCGCCCTGCTGGGCATGATGGCCACGCACGCGCTGCCGCTCTGGGACCCCGCCACCGGTGACCCGACGGCCGCTGCCCTGATCTTCTCCGGCCGGTCCTCCGCGCTTTTCGCGCTGCTGGCCGGCGTCGGCCTGGCGCTGCTGACCGGGGGGCGAAACCCCGGCGGGAGCAGCCCGCGGCCGCGGACCGGAATCGCCGTCCGGGCCGTCGTCATTGCCCTGGTGGGGCTGACGCTGGGCGGGCTGGACGTCAGCATCGCCGTCATCCTGTTCCATTACGCCGTCCTGTTCCTGCTGGCCCTGCCGTTCGTGCTGATGCCGCTGCGGCGGGTGGCCGCCTGGGCCGCCGCCTGGGTCCTGCTCTCACCGGTGGCCGCCTATCTGGTCCGGCCCTGGGTGGGCGACGTGGTGTCGCCGGCAGAAGTGCCCGGCAACATCACCTGGGACGCCTTCGCGCATCCGGCCACGCTGGCGGCGGATGTGCTGTTCACCGGGTTCTATCCGGCCGTGCAGTGGCTGAGCTACCTGTTGATCGGCCTGGCCATCGGACGGCTGGACCTGCGGCGGCTGAACACGCAGCTGGGACTGGTGGTTGCCGGCGTCGGCGCCGCGGCGGGCGCCAAGCTGGCCTCGTGGTGGCTGCTCGGGCCGCTGGGCGGGTTCGCGGCGCTGGAGGCAACCGACAGCGGCCGCCGCTGGCCGCTGGCCCGGATGCTCGAGGTCAATTTCAGTGCGGTGGACCAAAGCGGATCCTGGTGGTGGCTGGCCACCAGCGCTCCCCACTCCGGAACCACCCTGGACCTGGTGCACACGGCCGGATGCGCGGCCGCCGTGCTGGGCGCCTGCCTGCTGCTGACCCGCCGGGCCAACGTGCTGCTGCCGCTCTCCGCGGCGGGCGCGATGACGCTGACCCTCTACAGCCTGCATGTGTGGGCGATGTCGGTGCTGGATGCGCAGGATCCGCTGCCGGACCCGTACCTGGTGTTCTGGGCGCAGGCGGCCACGGCGGTGCTGATCGGCCTGCTCTTTGTACGGCTCGGCTCCCGAGGTCCGCTGGAGATGGTGACCTCCGGCGCCTCACGGGCAGCGAGCGAGTCGGTGCCCGTGCGCCGCTAGGAGCGGCCGGCGGACTGTTCGGCCTGGTACAGCTTGACGGCCTGCCGCATGCTGCGCCGGGCGCGCGTGCGGTCCCCGGACGCGTCGTAGGCCTGGGACAGCCGGAACCAGGAGCGCCAGTCCTCCGGAGCCGCCTCGGCTTCGGCCTGCCAGCGCGGGAACTGCTCGTCGGCGGCCTCGCGGATGATGCGTCCGGCGGGAGTGCGCGGCAGGTCGTCGACGGGCAGCCCGCCCTCCTCCGCCAGCCGGTGCGCCATTTTTTCGGTGTTCATGCCGAACATCAGCTCGCGGATCAGCGCCCAGGCGCCGACGACGGGCAGCACCAGGTAGGCCAGTCCCATGGCCTTGGCGGTCAGCTGCGGGGCACCCAGCAGCACGATGCCCCGCTGCCCCGCCACGATCATGTAGAAGACCAGCAGGATGGTGACCAGCAGGACGCCGAGCTTGGCCTTGTTGGTCCACAGGCCCTTGAGGAATGACAACGCGGTTCCTTAGTCGTTCAGGTTGAGGTAGCCGTCGAGCCCGACGGTCAGTCCGGGGTGCGCGGCGACCTGCCGCACGCCCAGCAGCACGCCGGGCATGAAGGAGGCCCGGTCGAAGGAGTCGTGCCGGATGCTCAGCTGCTCGCCCGGGCCGCCGAACAGCACTTCCTGGTGCGCCACCAGGCCGCGCAGCCGCACGGCGTGCACGCGCACGCCGTCGACGTCGGCCCCGCGCGCGCCGGGCAGTTCCTTCTCGGTGGCGTCCGGCGAGGGCCCGACGCCGGCCTCCGCCCGGGCGGCGGCGATCAGCGACGCGGTGCGCACGGCCGTCCCGGAGGGGGCGTCCACCTTGTCAGGGTGGTGCAGCTCGACAACCTCGACGGACTCGAAGTACCGCGCTGCCTTCTCGGCGAAGGCGGTGGCCAGGACGGAGCCGAGGGCGAAGTTCGGAGCGATCAGCACACCGGTGCGCGGATGTCCGGCCAGCAGGTCCCGCAGCCGGTCCAGGCGGGCGGCATCCCAGCCGGTGGTGCCGACGACGGCGTGCATGCCGTGGTCGACGGCGAAGCGGACGTTGGCCTCGGTGCTGTCCGGGACGGTGAGGTCGACGACCACCTCGGCGCCGGCGGAGACCACGGTCTCGAGGCTGTCGCCGCGGCCGAGGGCGGCCACGAGCCGCAGGTCGGGTGCGGCCTCCACGGCGCGCACTGCTTCGGATCCCATTCGGCCCGATGCGCCCAGCACCGCCACGGCCAACTGCTCAGTCATGGCTTCAACATTACCGTCCGGGCACCGGCTCCTCCGACGCCGGCCGCGGGCACAGGCTCAGGCGCTGTCTTCTCCCACGCCCACCCATTCGGTTCCGCCGTCCTCAAAGCGCTGTTCCTTCCAGACCGGCACCCGTTCCTTGACGGTGTCCACCAGTTCGCTGCAGGCGGCGAAGGCCTGGCCCCGGTGCGCGGCGGCGGCGGCGCCGATCAATGCGGCGTCCCCGACGGCAAGCTCGCCGATCCGGTGGGCCACCCAGAGCCGGACGCCGGGATGCCGGGAGGCGACGTCGGCGGCGACCTCCGCGATCACCCGCTGCGCCGTGGGGTGGGCGGTGTAGCCGAGCATCTGCACGCCGCTGCGCCCGCCGTCGTGGTTCCGGACCACCCCGCCGAAGGTGACGACGGCGCCGCATTCGTCCGAGCGGACGGCCTGTTCGGCAACGGCGGCGCTGATCGGTTCGGCGGAGACCGACGCGTGCAGCACGCCGCTGGTCAGCCCCGTGCCCGGATCGTGGGCCCCCCGTCCCGCAGGCTCCGGCAGGGAAGCGGCCTGCCCGGGTGCCCCGTCGTTCGTGTCGGCGGCGTTTGGTTCGGCGGCGTTCATATCAGCGGCGTTCCTGCCGGCGTCGTTGTTCTCAGCCATGTCCGTGTTCTCCCTCCAGCTGCCCGCAGATGTGCCCGATGATCGGTTCCAGCACCGCCAGCCCGTCCGCAACGGCCCCCGGGGACCCGGGCAGGTTGACCACGAACGTGCGGCCCGAGGTGCCCGCGCAGCCGCGGGTCAGCGCGGCCATGGGCGTCTTGGTGCGTCCGTCGGCGCGCAGGGCCTCCATGACACCCGGCAGCTCACGGTCCAGCAGCGGCCGGGTCTGTTCCGGGGTGACGTCGCTGGGGCTGATGCCGGTGCCGCCGCTGGTGATCAGCACGGCCGGCGCCATCGCCAGCATGCGGCGCAGCGACTCCCCCACCGCCGGCCCGTCGGGCACCACCTCGGCCAGGGCGACGTCGAACCCGACGGCGTAGAGCCAGTCGGCGAGCAGCGGGGCGCATTCGTCCTCGTAGGTGCCGGCGGCGGCGCGGGTGGAGGCGATCAGCACGCAGGCGGTGCGCCGGGGGCCGGTTCCGGCGGCGGAGTCGGTGCTCACAGTGACCAGTCTCCGCTCTTGCCGCCGGACTTGGCGAGGACCCGGGTCTCGGCGATCACCGCATGCTTGTCCACGGCCTTGATCATGTCGTAGAGCGCCAGCGCGGCGACCGACGCGGCGGTCAGCGCCTCCATTTCGACGCCGGTGACGGCCCGGGTCTTGACCGTTGCGTCGATGGCGACGCTGTCCTCGCCGGGCTCGAAGTCCACGGTCACCTTGGTCAGCGGCAGCGGATGGCACAGCGGAATCAGGGTGGAGGTCTGCTTGGCCGCCATGATTCCGGCGATCCGCGCAACCGCCAGGGCATCGCCCTTGGGCAGCCCGCCGTCGAGGAGCAGCCGCAGCACCTCCGGAGTCGTGCGCAGCACCGCCCGCGCAGTGGCGGCCCTGCTGGTCTCCGCCTTGGCGGATACGTCGACCATGTGCGCGGAACCGTCCTCGCGCACGTGGGTCAGGGACGGGGAATTCTCGCCGGCTGTCCTGCCGGCCATGTGGTCAGCCACTGGTGGTCCTCTCGCGGTGCCTTACTCCAACAGCCATACTGCCACCTCCGCCCCCGCGGGGACCTGCCCGGCGTCGGCCGGAAAGTGCACGAGCGCATTGGACCCGGCCAGTGCGTGCACCAGGTGCGAGCCCGGGCCGCCGATGAGTTCTACGACGCCGTCGGCGTACCGTCCGCGGCGCACCTGGTGCCGGCCGATCGGGCCGGCGGCCGCCGCCGCCAGCCGGGCCCGGACCTCCCGCCTGGGCGGCGGGCCGCCGGGCAGGGCGGACAGGGCCGGGCGCAGGAACATCTCAAAGGACACCAGCGAACTGACCGGATTGCCCGGGAACGCGAGGAACGGCACCCCGTCGATGCTGCCGATCCCCTGCGGCCCGCCGGGCTGCATGGCCACCGACAGGAACCGCAGGCCCTCGGAAGCCAGGGCCAGGCGCACCACTTCGTACGCGCCTTTGCTGATGCCCCCGGAGCTGACCACCAGGTCCGGGTCTACGCGGGCCAGGTCGGCGCGCAGCCGCTGCAGGAACAGGGCCGGTGCGTCGGCCAGGATCCGGGAGGCGGCGACGTCGGCGCCGGCTTCGGCCAGCGCGGCGGCCAGCAGGGTGGTGTTGGCGTCGTGGATCTGCCCCGGCTCAAGGCGGGCGCCGGGCGGGCGGACCTCGTCGCCGGTGGTCAGCAGCAGCACGCGGGGGCGGGCCCGGACCGGCACCTCCGCCAAGCCAAGTGCGGCCAGCAGGCCCAGCTGGGCCGCTCCTAGCCGGGTACCGGCAGGCAGGGCCAGGGTTCCGGCGGCGATGTCGCTGCCCGCTGTCCGCACGAAGCGGCCGGCCTCAACGGGCGCCGGCAGCCGCACCTCTCCCCCGGCGTCGACGAAGCGGGACGGCAGCGCCTCCTCGACCGGCACCACGGCATCCGCCCCGGCGGGCAGCATGGCTCCGGTCATGATCGGCACCGCCGTGCCCGGAGCCAGCGGCGGAGCCGGAGCTCCGGCCGGCACGGGGGCGCCGACCGGCAGCCGGACCGTCGCGGCGGGACGGCCGTCGGCTTCGTGGGTGCGGAGGGCGGCCAGGTCGGCGGAGCGGACGGCGTATCCGTCCATCTGCGAGTTGTCGAAGGGCGGCAGGCTGCCGGGGGCGTGGATGTCGGCGGCGGTCACCAGCCCGCGGGCCTGGAGCAGGGGCAGCGTGCGGACGGCGGGCGGCCGGGCGGCGAAGCGGTCCGTGAGCAGGCGCCGGACGGCATCGCGGTGTTCGGCGACGCTGAGCGGCCCGCCGCCGGCGCCGTGCCCTGATCCATGCGCCTGCGCCCGGCCGTTCGCCGCATTCCGCGCCGCTTTCCCGGGCCCGTCGGACGGTGTCGGGATCCGTGCGTCAGTGCCGTCTGCTGTGCCGTGCTCCATGGAACGGGAATTGTAGGCCCTCATCGCGGCAGCAGCCTCCCCGCGCCGATCCGTGCCAGCACCAGCAGCGCCAGATACAGGCTGATCAGCAGCAGGCAGATGCCCAGCGCCAGCTGCGGCTGGCTGGAGTTCAGGCTCAGTTCGATCTGCAGCGGCAGGGTGCGGGTGCGGCCCTCGATGCTGCCGGCGAAGGTGATGGTGGCTCCGTACTCGCCCAGGGAGCGTGCAAAGGCCAGCAGTGCACCGGAGACTATGCCGGGCAGGGCCAGCGGCAGGGTGATGTGCCGCAGGATCGCGGTGGGACCGGCGCCCGACGTCGCTGCGGCCAGTTCCAGCTCCGGGTCCACCTCACGCAGGCTGCCGTGGGCCGCGACCACGAAAAAGGGCAGCGACACGAACACCTGGACAATGACGACGGCGGCCGGCGTGTAGCCGATGCCCAGCCCGGCGGCGTCCAGGAAGCGTCCAACGAGCCCCTGCCGTCCCCAGAAGTACAGCAGCGCGATGCCGGAGACCACGGGTGAGAGGACCAGCGGCACCAGCAGGATCCCGCGCAGCAGCTGCATCCAGGGCCCGCTCAGCCGGCTGAAGAGCACGGCCAGCGGCAGGCCCAGGAGTACGCAGAGCACCGTGGAGGCCAGGGACGTTCCGAGCGAGAGGCCCAGGGCCGTGCGGGCCTGCCCGGACGCCAGGACGGATCCCATGTCGGTCCAGGGCACGTTCGCCAGCAGGGCGGCCAGCGGACCGGCGCTAAGGAGCAGCCCGGCCGCCGCAGGCACCCACAGCCACCCCGGGACGGTGGAGTGGGTGCGCACGCTCACGGGCCCTCCCCCGCCGGCGCGAAGCCGGCGTCGAGGAGGATCGGTTCCGCTCCGCCGGCGGCCAGCCAGTCATAAAACGTCACGGCCGCAGGGTTGTCCGCTCCGTCCACGGTCAGCGCGGCCGGATAGCGGTTCGGCTCGGGATCGTCCAGGTCGAGGTAGGTGACGCCCTGGCCCGCGGCGGCGAGGGCGTCCGTCAGGTAGACCAGCCCGGCGTCCGCCTGCCCGGTGGCGACCTTGGTCAGGACCGAACGCACGTCGTCCTCGCGGGTCTCGCCGGCCAGCCGCACCCCGGCCGCGGCCAGGACCCGCTCGGCGGCCCGGCCGCAGGGCACCGACTCGGCGCAGGCGGCGGCCTGCACGCCGGATCCGGCGAGGTCCGCCAGTCGGCCCACGGCGCCGGGATTGCCCGGGGCCAGGGCCAGCACCATGCGGTTCTCGGCGATGACCGTTTCCTCGGCCAGCAGGCCCGCGTCGCGCAGCGGCTGAAGCGACTGCTGATCGGCGGCGACGACGACGTCGGCCCGGGCGCCCGCAAGGATCTGTGCGGCGAGCTGGCTGCTGGAACCGATGTTCAGGCGCAGCGGAGCCTCCGTCCAGGCCTGCCGCATCTCCTCTGAGGCCTCGCTGAGCGAGGCCGCGGCGAAGACGGTGACCCCGTCGCCGGAGGCGGCGGACCCGCCGTCGGGCGCCGGTGCGCAGGCCGCCGCTGCGAGCACCAGGCCGGCGGCCAGGGCCGCGGCGGCAGGGTGATGGATGCGCATTCCTAGAGCCTATCGGTGAAAGAGCGTAACCTCGTGGAATGGGAATCTCGCTGGGAATGCCTGCCGTCCGGTCCCGCACCGGAGCCGCGGACGCCTCCGTTCCCGCCCCCGCCGGCGTTCCGGGGCTGGCCGTCACGGACGGGCTCGTGGACCGGTTCGGCCGGCGCGCGACGGACATGCGCCTGTCCCTGACGGACAAGTGCAACCTCCGCTGCACCTACTGCATGCCCGCCGAGGGCCTGCAGTGGCTGGCCAAGGACAACCTGCTCTCCCGCGGGGAAATCGTGCGGCTGGTCCGCGTGGGCGTGGAGCAGCTGGGGATCCGGGAACTGCGGCTGACCGGCGGCGAGCCGCTGGTGCGCGCCGACCTCGTAGACATCATTGCGGATCTGCGTGCCGCCCACCCCGACCTGCCGATCTCGCTGACCACCAACGCCCTCGGCCTGGACCGCAAGGCCGCGGCCCTCAAGGAGGCGGGCCTGACCCGCATCAACGTCTCCCTGGACTCCCTGCACCCTGGCACGTTCGCGCAGCTGACCCGCCGGCCGTTCCTGGAGCGGGTCCTGGCCGGCATCGAGGAGGCGGCCCGGGTGGGGCTGGGCCTGGTGAAGATCAACGCCGTGCTCATGCGCGGGATCAACGACGCCGAGGCGCCGGACCTGCTGGACTGGGCCCTGCAGCGCGGCTTCGAGCTGCGGTTCATTGAACAGATGCCGCTGGACGCCGACCACGGCTGGACCCGCGAGGGGATGGTGACCGCCGGAGACGTGCGGGCCCGGCTCCAGGAGCGGTTCGTATTGACCCCCGATCCGCGCAGCCGCGACGGTGCTCCGGCGGAGCGCTGGCAGGTCTTCCGGCCGGGCTCCGCGGAACCGGCCGGCACGGTGGGCATCATCGCGTCGGTCACCGAGCCGTTCTGCGCGGACTGCCGGCGGACCCGGATCACGGCAGAAGGTCAGGTGCGCAGCTGCCTGTTCTCCCATGAGGAGACGGATCTGCGGGCGCTGCTGCGTTCCGAGGCGACGGACGAGCAGGTGGCCCTGCGCTGGCAGGAGGCCATGTGGGGCAAGCCGAAGGCCCACGGAATGGACCACGTCGGGCTCGATGCGGAAGACTATGTGCAGCCGGACCGAACCATGAGCGCGATAGGTGGCTAAGTGCTGATTCGTTATTTCGGCGCCGCGAAGGCGGCCGTCGGCCTCAATGAGGAAACCCTGGACCACGGGTCCCTGGCCCTGGATGAACTGCTCGACAAGCTCGCCGCCCGGCATCCCGATTCTCCGGAGGGGGGTCCGTCCCTGAAGACCGTGATCGGGCGCAGCACCTTCCTCGTCAACGAAACCGCCGTCCGCGACCGGACACGTGTCCTGGCCGCGGACGACGTCGTCGACATCCTGCCCCCGTTTGCCGGCGGCTGAGGCCTAGAAGCCGAGTTCCGCCGGCGACTCGAACGGGCCCACCACCGTGATGGTGCGCGGGGCCGCGGCCAGCTCGGCGGCCAGTTCCTGCACCTGCTCCGCGGTGACGGAACGGATGCGGGCCAGCGATTCCTCGATGTCGATGAACTCGCCGGTGACCAGTTCGGCCCGTCCCAGGCGCGACATCCGCGACCCGGAATCCTCCAGGCCCAGGACCATGCCGCCGGAGATCTGTCCCAGCGCCTTGGCCAGCTCGCCCTCGTCCACCCCGTCGGCGGCCAGCCGCTCGAGTTCCGCGGTCAGCAGGTCCAGGACCTCGCGGGTGCGCGACGGCGAGCAGCCGGCGTACATCCCGAAGTATCCGGCATCCGAGTAGGCGGCGGAGAAGGAGTACGTGGAGTAGGCCAGGCCGCGCTTTTCGCGGATCTCCTGGAACAGGCGGGAGGACATTCCCCCGCCCAGGATGGTGTTGAGGACGCTCATCGCGAACCGCCGGTCGTCCGTGGCGGTCAGCGCGGGGCAGCCGATGACGACGTTCGCCTGCTCCACCGGGCGGTTGATGACCTCCACCCCGCCCGTGGAAACGATGCGCGCGGGCTCGGCGCTGCGCCGCGGGGCAGGCAGGGCCGTCTCCCCCAGCTCCCAGCCGGCCTTGGACAGGGCGTCCCGGACCAACGCGCAGACGTGGTCGTGGTCCAGGCCGCCGGCGGCCGTCACCACCAGCTCCCCGGGCCGGTAGTACCGCCGGTAGTGGTCCAGCACGGCCTCACGGGACACCTCGCGGATGGCCTCCGGGGTGCCGCCGATGGGCCGGCCCAGCGGATGCCCGGCAAGCACCGCTTCAGTGAACTTCTCGTGGCACAGGTCCGCGGGATCGTCCATGTCCATGGCGATCTCTTCAAGGATGACGCCGCGCTCCTGCTCCAGTTCCTCCGGGTCGATCAGCGCGGAGGTGACCATGTCCGCGATGACGTCGATCGCCATCGGCAGGTCGGAGTCCAGCACCCGGGCGTAGTAGCAGGTGCTTTCCTTGGCGGTGGCGGCGTTGGATTCCCCGCCGACCTCGTCGAACGCGGAGGCGATGTCCATGGCGTCCCGGCGTGCCGTGCCCTTGAACAGCAGGTGCTCCAGGAAGTGCGTGGAGCCGTGCCGGCCCTCCGCCTCGTCCCGGGAGCCGACGCCCACCCAGAAGCCGATGCTGGCGCTGCGCTGGCCGGGCATGGCCTCGGTGAGCACCCGGACGCCTCCAGGCAGCACGGTGCGGCGGACAAGCGCTCCCCCGGCATTGCCGACGGTGATGTCCGGCTCGGTGGAATTAGTCAGTGGAAGACGGACAACCGTCCCGGGCTGGTGCCCGGGACGGTTGTTCGATGCAGCTGCAGCAGGCATTTACTCCGCCGGCTCGGCTTCCGCCGCGGCCTCTTCAGCCACGACCGGCGCCAGGGACAGCTTGCCGCGGTCATCGATCTTGGTGATCTCCACCTGGATCTTCTGGCCGACGCCGACGACGTCCTCGACGTCGTCAACGCGCTTGCCGCCGGCGAGCTTGCGCAGCTCGGAGATGTGCAGCAGGCCGTCCTTGCCCGGGGTCAGGGAGACGAACGCACCGAAGGTGGTCGTCTTGACCACGGTACCGAGGTACCGCTCGCCGATTTCGGGGACCTGCGGGTTGGCGATCGCGTTGATCGCCGAGCGGGCAGCCTCGGCGGAGCCGCCGTCGGTTGCGCCGATGAGGACCGTTCCGTCATCTTCGATGGAGATGTCCGCGCCGGTGTCCTCCTGGATCTGGTTGATCATCTTGCCCTTCGGGCCGATGACCTCGCCGATCTTGTCCACGGGGATCTTCACCGAGATGATCCGCGGAGCGAACTCGGAGAGCTCGTCCGGAGCATCGATGGCGGCTTCCATCACGTCGAGGATGTGCAGGCGGGCTTCGCGGGCCTGCTTCAGCGCGGCAGCCAGGACCGAGGCGGGGATGCCGTCGAGCTTGGTGTCGAGCTGGATCGCGGTGACGAACTCGCGGGTACCGGCAACCTTGAAGTCCATGTCGCCGAAGGCATCTTCGGCGCCGAGGATATCGGTCAGGGCGGCGTAGCGGGTCTCACCGTCGACCTGGTCGGAAACCAGGCCCATGGCGATGCCGGCAACCGGTGCCTTCAGCGGCACACCGGCGTTGAGCATGGACAGCGTCGAGGCGCAGACCGAACCCATCGAGGTGGAGCCGTTGGAGCCGAGGGCCTCGGAGACCTGGCGGATGGCGTACGGGAACTCCTCACGCGAGGGCAGCACCGGCACCAGGGCCCGCTCGGCCAGGGCGCCGTGGCCGATTTCGCGGCGCTTGGGCGAGCCCACGCGGCCGGTCTCACCGGTGGAGTACGGCGGGAAGTTGTAGTTGTGCATGTAGCGCTTGCGCGTCACCGGGGACAGCGAGTCGATCTGCTGTTCCATCTTCAGCATGTTCAGCGTGGTGACGCCCATGATCTGGGTTTCACCGCGCTCGAAGATCGCGGAGCCGTGCACGCGGGGCAGGACCTCGACCTCGGCGGTGAGCTGGCGGATATCCGTCAGGCCGCGGCCGTCGATGCGGACCTGCTCCTTGAGGATGCGCTGGCGCACGACCTGCTTGGTGACCGCGCGGAAGGCTGCGGAGATTTCGCCCTCGCGGCCTTCGAACTGCTCGGCCAGGGAGGCCTTGACCTCGTCCTTCAGGGCGTCGGCAGCGGCGTCGCGCTCCTGCTTGTCGGCGATGGAGAACACGGAGGCCAGCTTCTCGGCGGCAGCGGCGTTCACGGCGTCGTACACGTCGTCCTGGAAGTCCAGGAAGATCGGGAACTCGACGGTCGGCTTCGCGGCACGGGCGGCCAGGTCGGCCTGGGCCTCGCACAGGACCTTGATGAACGGCTTCGCGGCCTCGAGGCCCTCGGCGACGACCTCTTCGGTCGGGGCGGTGGCGCCCTCTTCGTTGATCAGGTTCCAGGCGTTGTCGGTGGCTTCGGCCTCGACCATCATGATGGCGACGTCGTCACCGGCGATGCGGCCGGCAACCACCATCGAGAACACGGCGCGCTCCAGCTCGGAGTGCTTGGGGAAGGCAACCCACTGGCCGTCGACCAGGGCGACGCGGACGCCGCCGATCGGGCCGGAGAACGGCAGGCCGCTCAGCTGGGTGGACATGGAGGACGCGTTGATCGCGACGACGTCGTAGAGCACGTCGGGGTTGATCGACAGCACGGTCACGACGACCTGGACCTCGTTGCGCAGCCCCTTGACGAAGGCCGGGCGCAGCGGGCGGTCCATCAGGCGGCAGGCCAGGATCGCCTCGGTGGAGGGACGGCCTTCACGGCGGAAGAAGGAGCCGGGGATGCGGCCGGCGGCGTACATGCGCTCTTCCACATCGACGGTCAGCGGGAAGAAGTCAAAGCCTTCACGCGGGGACTTGCCCGCGGTGGTGGCGGAGAGCAGGGTGGTGTCCTCGTCGATGTAGACCATCGCGGAACCTGCGGCCTGCTTGGCGATGCGGCCGGTTTCAAACCGGACGACGCGCTTTCCGAACTTGCCGTTGTCAATGACGGCTTCGGAGAACTGGATTTCGGGACCCTCCAAAAGAGTCACCTCCGTTTCTGTTTCGCGGAGGCAACTGGCATCGTCCGTGAAGTGCGTGCCTGTGGCACGTACTTCCGCACCCGGTCTTCGATCGAGGCCCACGGGCCGGGCGGGAAGTCCCGCACGTCCCGGAGACCACTACCGAGGACCGCGAATGCCTGCGATGCCGGTTGTCTCCATGTTCATGGATTATTCAGTTGTGCGTGCCGCCGCCAGGCGGCACGGTGTCCTGCGGCCGTGCCGTCGGTCTGACGGCCGTGCCGCTCAGGCAGGTGCGCTTCCGGTGTGCCGGTGTCCATGTCTGCCTGCGCAAAAGGCGGCTCCCCGCGTGGCGCGGGGGCCGCCTTCCACGAAGACTATCGACGCAGGCCGAGACGCTCGATGAGCGCGCGGTAACGTGCGATGTCGGTCTCGCGCAGGTAGGTCAGCATGCGACGACGGCGACCGACCAGGGCCATCAGGCCGCGGCGGGTGTGGTGGTCGTGCTTATGCATCTTCAGGTGCTCGGTGAGGTCCGAGATGCGGCGCGAAAGAACGGCGATCTGAACCTCGGGCGAACCGGTGTCGCCTTCCTTCAGCGCGTATTCCTGAATGATGGCCTGCTTGACAGCGGGATCGAGTGCCAAAAAACTACTCCTGTTGCTTGTGCCGTGAGGCCCGGTCAGCCCGTCGCTGCCGGGTGTCCTGCGGCCGCTCCGGTGTCCCGGCACGGGCAGGAAAATTCAGCCGCCACGGACCGCAGCCGAATTTTTCCCCAGTTTACCCGTCCGCCGCACGTTCTGTCGAAAGCACCTCCCGGGTGCGCCGCACGTCCAGCCCCATCTGCTCCACCAGCGCCTCGGGCCCGGTGTAGGCGACCATCCCCCGCAGCCGGTCCACGAACTCGACCACGACGTGCTGGCCGTAGAGGTCGAAATCCTCCACATGCTCCCGCGGCCGGTCGATCACGTGTGCCTCGACCTGGCGGGAGACGCCTTCGAAGGTGGGGTTGGATCCGACGGAGACCGCGGCGGGCCAGCGGGCGCCGGACTCGTCCAGCAGCCAGCCGGCATAGATGCCGTCGGCGGGCACCAGGCCCGCGGATTCAGTGGCGAGGTTGGCGGTGGGAAAGCCCAGTTCGCGGCCGCGGGCGGCGCCGTGCACCACCTCGCCGCGCATCCGGTGGCTGCGTCCAAGCAGGCGGGCGGCCGTGCGTACGTCGCCGCGGCCCAGCGCCTCCCGGATCCAGGTGGAGGAACAGCGCCGGCCGTCGGCGGTCTCCCCCAGCACGCCGTAGTCATCCACGGCCACCACGCTGAAGCCGAGCTCACAGCCCAGGGCGCGCATGGTCTCCAGGTCCCCGCTGTTGCCGCGCCCGAACCGGACGTCGTGGCCGATCACCACCGCCTTGGCACGCAGCCCCCGGACAAACACCGATTCGACGAATTCGCGCGGGCTCATAGCCGCCAGGTCCAGGGTGTAGGGCATCATCAGCAGGCCGTCGAGGCCGGTGGCCGCAAGGGCTTCAATGCGGTCCCGGGTTCCCATGATCAGGTCCGGGGCGCTCTCGGGGCGGTGCACCTGCGCCGGGTGCGGGTCGAAGGACACCGCGACGGCGCGCACTCCTTCATCGCGGGCCACCTTCACCAGCCGCGCGAGCACGTGCTGGTGGCCCAGGTGGACGCCGTCGAAATTGCCGATGGTTACTGCTGTGGGGCCAAAGTCCGGGGGCACCTGGTCCAGGTCGTTCCAGCAGTCCACTCAGGCTCCTTAGCCGGCTGTCGTCTCATCGCGGTAGTCCCGGCAGCCACGGCCGGCCGCTGAGGGACCTATCCATTATGGCGGAAAACCGGTCAGCTCCGCGCACCGCCGCCGGATCCGCCGTCAAGGCGGCCCTGGGCGTACTCGGCCCGCAGCGCCACGGTCTTGGCGATGAAGCGGTGCCAGACCAGCAGCGCCGGCGGAAACGCCAGCTCCAGGATCATGAGCACGATCATGGTGAAGTGCGGTGTGCCGGAGAAGGCCCAGGAGATCACCCGTCCCAGTCCGCCGAGGAAGACCATAAGGCAGACAAGCCACAGCATGTTGGCCCACTGGAACTTCACGGCGATCGCCACGAAGGCGGCGCCGACGCCGACCATCATCATGGAGAAGAACCGGAACTGGCTCTCCAGGGACGGATTGACCTCTCCGCCGTCAGCTCCGGCGACGCCGCCGGTGCCGGCGATGAGGTAGTAAATGCCCATGGCCGCGATGAGCAGTCCCACGGCCACCACCACGGCGCGGAACACGCCCCAGGCGGAATTGTCGTGCTGCGGGGTTTTGGTCCGGTTCTTTTCGGATCCGCCCCGTGCGGTTCCCCGCTGCGCGGCAACACGTCCGGCGCCGCCGCGGCCGTCCGGGGCGGAGCCGCCGTCAGTGCGTGCCGGCTGTCCGGCGTCGGGTGCGCCGGTACGGGACGGGTTCCCCGCTCCGGCCGGCGCGGCGGGGTCTTCGGTGCCGGTCCGCGGCACGGCGGGCCGGCGGCTGCGGCCGGGCAGGTCTCCGGTTCCGGGTGAGGTGCTCATCTGCCTGTCCCCCTCTGGTGGGCGGAGCGGACTCCGCGGCTCCCATGCCGACACCAATCAGCATGCTGTTGGTTTCAGCATACGTCTGATGGGCGCCGGCCAGCGGGAGGCGGCCGGGAACCGGTCCTGCTAGGCCCGGGCCTTCCGGCCGCCGGGAGCAGTCGTATCGCGGTGGGTCAGCAGCCACCACAGGCCCACAATCGGCAGAACCAGGGGCACGAAGCCGTAGCCGCTGCCGAAGCCGGACCACACCGTGTCGTCCGGCAGGGCGGCCGGGTCCAGCAGGCCGAACAGGCCCACGCCGAGCACGCCGGCCAGCTCGATGCTGACTGCGGCCAGGCCGGTCGCGTAGGCGTTGCGGCCCGGCCGGGCCAGCGCAACGGTGGCAATGATGTAGACGACGGCGGCGAAGGCGGAAAGCAGGTAGGCGACCGGCGCGTGGTCGAACTTGGTGGCGATCTGGAACGCGGCGCGGGCGGAGGCGGCCAGGGCAAAGATCCCGTAGACCGCAACCAGCAGCCTGCCGGGACCGGTCAGGCGGGCGGGGGTGGGACGCTGGTGCCGCTCAGGCAGGAGGCGGTTCATGCTGCTTGGACTCCATCCCAGATCTGCTCCATGCGGAAGATCATGACGAAAACGGTGACGCCGACGGCGCCGAGGACGAGGTTGCTCCACCGGCTGCGGTCCATGATGGCCCACCAGAAGGCACCCACCGGAATCAGCATGGCGGTGGCGTAGTAGCCCCAGAACTCCCAGGCCGGCCCGGCGAGGGCTTCTCCGCCCGCTATCCGGATGCCGGCACCGATGCCGTAGACGATCAGGTAGAGCAGGACGGCGGCGTCCGCCAGGATCGTGATGTCGTTGGGGCCCTGCCGCAGTACGGCCGCGCCGATGCACAGGATGGACGAGACAAGGCAGACCAGGGCACCGATGACGAACATGGGGTCGACGACCATCTCAGGACTGTCCTCCGGGTGCGAAGACGAGGATGGGTTTGGCCTGCTCCCCGCGGTCCTCCAGCAGGGCGGTAAGGCTGCCGTCGGGGGCGAAGGCCGCGACGGGACCGGCGGTGCCGCCGGCGGGCACGCGCCTGCCGTGGGAGACGGCGTCGGCCTCTTCCGCGTCCAGTTCCCGATTGGGGAACAGGGCCCGTGCGGCCTCGTCCAGGTCCAGCAGGCGCAGCTCTTCGGCCAGCTGCTCCAGGGTGGCGGCCTGGCCGATGTCATACGGGCCCACCCGGGTGCGGCGCAGCGCGGTCAGGTGTCCGCCCACGCCCAGGGCTTCGCCGAGGTCACGGGCCAGGGCGCGGATATAGGTTCCGGAGGAGCATTCGACGGTGACGTCGACGTCGCGCAGGCGGCCGCCCTGCTCGCGGCGGATCGCGTGCACCTCGAAGCGGGAAACGGTCACCGGGCGCGCTTCGAGAGCCACCTCGGCACCGGCGCGGACCCGGGCGTAGGAACGCTCGCCGTTCACCTTGATCGCGCTGACGCTGCTGGGCACCTGCAGGATGTCGCCGGTGAGCGCGGCAACGGCGTCATGGATCTGCTCGTCGGTGACGGCTGCGGCGATGTGCTCGCCCGTGACCTCGCCTTCGGCGTCGTCGGTGAGGGTGGACTGGCCCAGCCGGATGGTCGCGGTGTAGGTCTTGCCGGTGCCCACGATGTAGGTCAGCAGCCGGGTGGCACGGTTGATGCCCACCACCAGCACGCCGGTGGCCATCGGGTCCAGCGTGCCCGCGTGGCCGACCTTCCGGGTGCCGGCGAGCCTGCGCAGGCGGGCCACCACATCGTGGCTGGTCCATCCCTGCGGTTTGTCCACAATAATCAGTCCTGATCGGACCTGCCCGGAATTCACGCCTTTCAGTATATGGCGCATCGGCGGTGCGGCCGGAACGGGCCGGGCTGCGGGCACGGGCCCCGGCGGCGGTAGCATTCGGACCATGCCGCAGCTCTCACCCCACGTCCGCGCCGTCGAGCCCAACCAGATCCGGGAGATCACCCAGGCCGCCTGGGCGAGCCCCGGAGCCATCGTGCTCAGCATCGGTGAGCCGGGGTTCCCCACGCCCGCCCATGTGCTGGAGGCCGGACAGTCGGTGCTCGCACGCGATGAGACCGGCTACACGCCCAACGCCGGCATCCCGGCCCTGCGCAGCGCCTTCGCGGACTACGCATCGGCCCGTACCGGGGTGCCCGTCGACGCCGGCCGGGTCTTCGTCACCGCCGGCGCGCAGCAGGGCCTGCACCTGGCAATGAGCATGCTGCTTGACGCGGGTGATGAGATTCTGGTGCCGAATCCCGGGTATCCCACCTTCGAAATGACCGCGCGTCTGCTGCACGCCGAGCCGGTCCCCTATCCCCTGTGGCCGGCCCACGGATTCCAGCCGCGGATCGAGGACCTGGAGGCGCTGATCACCCCGCGCACCCGGGTGCTGCTGCTGAACTCGCCGTCCAATCCGCTGGGCGCCGTGTTCCACGCCGACCTGACCCGGGCCCTGGTGGAGCTGGCGGCCCGCCATGACCTCTGGATCATCTCCGATGAGTGCTACGAGGCGTTCACCTACGATGTCCCGCACGTCAGCCCCCTGGCGTTCGACGACGCCGGGCCGGGCCGGGGGCGGGTAATCGTCTCCCAGACCCTGTCCAAGACCTACGGGCTGACCGGGTTGAGGGTGGGCGCGCTGATCGTCCCCGCCGGGCTGCAGGAGCGGATGAGCATCATCAACGAGGCAATCGTCTCCTGCGTCGCCTCGCCGTCGCAGTATGCGGCGCTGGCCGCGCTGACCGGGCCGCAGGATTACGTCCACCGCGCGGCCGAGCACTATCGGCAGAACCGGGACGCGGCCGTGCACGTGCTGGAGGACCTCGGGATCCCCTATCTGCCGGCGGAGGGGGCGTTCTACCTGTGGGCGGACCTCTCGCACGCCGCCGGCGGCGACGTGCGTTCCTGGGCCCGGGGTTTCCTGGCCGAGCACAACGTCGCCGTCGCCCCGGGCACCGCCTTCGGTTCCATCGGCGAGGGATGGATCCGGATCGCGCTCTGCGGGGACCGGGACCAGCTCGTGGAGGGACTCGCCCGGCTCCCCCGACGCTGACCCGTCCGCCCGACCCCGCAGGCACTCCGCCTGCAGCTGCGGGATCGGCGCCCCCGAGGCAGCCCCCGGGCTGTCCCGGCATTTCACCGCTGCAGCATGCCCGGAGTGCTCTTTCGCGTTTACAGCCCACCGCCCGGCTCCTAGTCTCACCCCTGCATCGGCACGGGGGAACGGGCAGGGGTCCGGGCCATCAGTCTCACCTTGAGCACGATCCTTCGCCAAGGAGACGCCCGTGGCCATGCCTTCCGTTCCGCCCCCGCACCCCCTGCCGGTCCGGAGCGCCGCGGCGCCGCTCCCGGCGCTTCCTCCCCGCCGCGCCTGCCCCGGCGAGGCCTCAGGCCGGTCGCCGCCCGGGACCGCCCCTCACGCTCCCGGCGTCCGGCATTGCCCCGGCATCCCCGAGATTCGCCGTGGTCCGGCCCGGAAGCCCACCCGTCCAAGGCACGCCTGGCCGTACCCGGCCGCGGCCACCCCCATCCACAGTGCAAGGAGCATGCAGTGAAACAACGACTTTCCACTAGGCTGCCGCTGGCAGCGGCAGCAACCGCGCTGGCCCTCGCCGGAACAACGTCGGCGGCCACAGCTTACGGCGGCGGTCACGGCGGCGGCCACGACCCAGGCCCGGACGGCACTCCACCAACGGCCGGTGCGGTCCGTACCCTGGCTGAGGGCCTCAACGGTCCCCTCAGCCTCGCCGCCGGACGGGGGCCAACCGTGGACGTGGCCCAGACCTTTGCCGGGCAGCTGACCAGGGTCGGGGACGACGGCGAGGCCGAGCTTCTCTACACGGCGCCCGGGGGCTACCAGACGGCTGCCGTCTCCCGGTACGGCGGGAACACCTACTTCACCGTCGCCACCGGAGCAGCCACCTTCGATCCGGCCCTCAACCGGTCGCTGCTGCAGTCCATCGACTCCAACGGCAACGTGCGGGTCCTTGCCGATATTGCCGCGTACGAGTTCAGCGCCAACCCCGACCAGGTCAACCGGTACGGCTTCGAGGCCATCGATCCCGCGTGCGCCGCGCAGGTGCCGGCCGACGTACCGGTCGCCTACAGCGGCCAGACCGACTCGAATCCGTACGCAAGCCTGCCGACCTATGACGGCCTGATTGTCGCGGACGCAGGAATGAACGCCCTGGTCTATGCACGGCTGGACGGCACGGTGAGTACTGTCGCCGTCCTGCCGCCGCTGCCCTTCACCGTGACCACGGAGCTCGCCTCGGCGGCCGGGCTGCCGGAGTGCACGGTGGGGCTCAGCTACGCCGTCGAGCCCGTCCCCACGGACGTGGAGCGGGGACCGGACGGCGCGCTGTACGTGACCACCCTGCCGGGTGGTCCGGGCGGTGCCGTGCCCGGTTCCGTCTACCGCATCGATGAGCGCAGCGGCACAGCCGAACTGGTGGCCAGCGGCTTTGCGGGCGCCACGGGAGTCGCGGTCAGCGCGGACGGGGACATCTTTGTGGCGGAGCTGTTCGGCAACCGGATTTCGGTGCTGGCGGCCGGAGCTGAGACGCCGGAGACGTTCCTCGAAGTGAATCAGCCTGCGGCCGTCGAGCTGCGTCGGGGCTTCCTGTACGCCTCCACGGACGCGCTGCCGCCGGGCGGCGTGCAGGAACCGGGCACGGAGGAACCTCCGGCCCCTCCGGCCCCTGAACCTCCCACCGGGCGCGTCATCCAGGTGGAGGTGCTTGACCGGGCCGATGGCTCCGGGAGCTGACCTCGGCGGCATGCCGGACTGACCCCGGGCTATGACGGGAAAGGGAGCGGACCCGGCGGATCCGCTCCCTTTCCCGTTCAGGCCGGCATCGTCGACCGAGCCGGCCTGCAGCCTGCGCCGGTCAGCGCTCCGGCGCCTCGGCGTCGTCGTCCCCGGCGTCGCCTTCGTCGTCACGCCGGTACGGATCGGGATCGCCGGCGTAGCGGGCGCCCTGCTTGAGGGCGGCCAGCTCCTCGTCACGCTGCCGCGCGGTGCGCAGCAGCTCCTCCAGGTGGCTGGCGTTGACCGGGATCTCGTCCGGAACGAACTCGAGCGTGGGAGTGAGGCGGACCGTGATGTTCCGGCCCACTTCCGCGCGCAGGATGCCCTTGGCTGACTCGAGGGCGGCGCGGGTGCCCGCGGCCTCCTCTTCGTCGCCGAAGACGGTGTAGTAGATGGTTGCGTGCTGCAGGTCGTTGGTGACGCGGGCGTCGGTGATGGTCACGAACCCGAGGCGGGGGTCCTTGATCCGCCGTTCCAGTGCCTGCGCGACGACGACCTTGATGCGGTCGGCCAGTTTGGCGGCGCGTGCCGGATCTGCCATAGCCCCTCCTTATGTGTGTCCTGAAGAAATCGTACGACGCCGGCGGGCCTGGCCCTGAATCGGCGCCTGCAGGCATCGGGCCGGGAACCGCGGCGTGCGGTTCCCGGCCCGATACCGGCGGGGCCGCCTTGGGGGCGGCCCCTGGGGTTCTGCTAGACCCGGGGCTTCTCGCGCATTTCGAAGGTCTCGATCATGTCGCCCTCGCGGAGGTCGTTGAACGAGCCCAGGCCGATGCCACATTCGAAGTCGGTACGGACCTCGGTGGCGTCGTCCTTGAAGCGGCGCAGGGACTCGACCTGGAGGTTCTCGGCGAGGACCTTCCCGTCGCGGACCACGCGGGCCTTGGCGTTGCGGCGGATGACGCCGCTGCGCACGATCGAGCCGGCGATGTTGCCGAACTTGGAGGACCGGAAGACCTCGCGGATTTCCGCGGTGCCCAGCTGGACCTCTTCGTACTCGGGCTTGAGCATGCCCTTGAGCGCCAGTTCGATGTCCTCGATCGCCGCGTAGATGACCGAGTAGAAGCGCATGTCGACGCCTTCGCGGTCGGCCAGGTCCGCCACACGCTCGGCGGGACGGACGTTGAAGCCGATGATGATGGCGTTGTCGACCGTTGCCAGGTTGACGTCGTTCTGGGTGATCGCACCCACGCCGCGGTGGATGACGCGCAGCTGCACGCCTTCGCCCACGTCGATCTTGAGCAGCGAGTCCTCCAGCGCTTCGACGGCACCGGACACGTCGCCCTTGAGGATGAGGTTGAGGGTGTCAACCTTGCCCTCGGCCACGGCCTGGTCGAAGTCTTCCAGGCTGATGCGCTTGCGGCGCTTGGCCAGTGCGGCGTTGCGGTCGGCGGCTTCACGCTTCTCGGCGATCTGCCGGGCGGTGCGCTCGTCGTCGGTGACGAAGAACGTGTCGCCGGCCCGCGGAACGGTGGACAGGCCGAGGACCTGGACCGGGCGGGACGGCCCGGCTTCGGTCACGTTGTCGCCGTTTTCGTCGAACATGGCACGGACACGGCCGTGGGCGGTGCCCGCCACGATGGTGTCGCCGACCTGCAGGGTGCCGGACTGGACCAGGACGGTCGCGACGGCGCCGCGGCCCTTGTCAAGGTTCGCTTCGATGGCGATGCCGCGTGCGTCCTTGTCCGGGTTGGCACGCATGTCCAGGGCGGCGTCGGCCGTCAGCAGGACAGCTTCGAGCAGGCCGTCGATGTTGATGCCCTGGCGGGCCGAGACCTCGACGAACATCGTGTCGCCGCCGTATTCCTCGGGAACCAGGCCGTACTCGGTGAGCTGGCCGCGGACCTTCTCCGGGTTGGCGCCCTCCTTGTCGATCTTGTTCACCGCGACGACGATCGGCACGTTTGCCGCCTGGGCGTGGTTCAGCGCCTCAACGGTCTGCGGCATGACGCCGTCGTCGGCAGCCACCACCAGGACGGCGATGTCGGTCACCTTCGCACCACGGGCACGCATGGCGGTAAACGCCTCGTGGCCCGGGGTATCGATGAAGGTGATCGCGCGGTCCTGATCCTCGTGCTCCACGTGGATCTGGTAGGCACCGATGTGCTGGGTGATGCCGCCGTGCTCGCCTTCGACCACCTTGGTGTTGCGGATGGCGTCCAGCAGGCGGGTCTTGCCGTGGTCGACGTGGCCCATGACGGTCACTACCGGAGGACGTGCCTCCAGCTGGTCGTCGGACTCGGCTTCCAGCTCGGCCTCGAAGTCGATGTCGAAGCTGCTCAGCAGCTCGCGCTCCTCGTCCTCCGGGGAGACGACCTGGATCTTGTAGCCCAGTTCCTCGCCGAGGACCGAGAAGGTCTCTTCGTCCAGGGACTGGGTGGCGGTCGCCATTTCACCGAGGTGGAACAGCACGGTCACCAGTGCTGCCGGGTTCGCCTCGATCTTGTCGGCGAAGTCGGTGATGGAGGAGCCGCGGCGCAGGCGCACCACGGTGTTGCCGTTGCCGCGGGGGACGCTGACGCCGCCCAGCGACGGAGCCGACATCTGCTCCAGTTCCTGCCGCTTCGCCCGCTTCGACTTGCGCTGCTTGCCGCGGCCTGCGCCGCCCTTGCCGAACGCGCCGGCGGTGCCGCCGCGTCCGCGGCCGCCCTTGCCGAAGCCGCCGCCGACCGGACCGCCGCCGCCTCCGCCGGGACCGCCGCCGGGACCACGGCGTGCACCGCCGGGTCCGCCGCCGGGACGTGCGGCCGGGGCCGGACGCTCAGTGCGGTTGGGCATCATGCCCGGGTTCGGACGTGCGGCGCCGCCGGGACGGGGTGCGCCGCCCGGACGCGGAGCGCCGCCGGGACGCGGGGCACCCGGACGGGGCGCGCCCGGACGGGGACCTGCGGCGCCGGGGGTACCGGGACGCGGAGCCGCAGCGCCGCCGTCTTCACGGCGTCCGCCCGGTCGGGGCATGCCCTGTGACGGGGCAAACGGGTTGTTGCCCGGGCGCGGTGCACCTTCACCGCGGCCACGGGGCCGGGGCATGCCCTGCGACGTGGCGAACGGGTTGTTGCCGGGGCGCGGGGCGCCCTGGCCGGGACGGGGAGCGCCGGGGCGCGGGGCACCCGGACGGGGCCCGGCCTCGCCGGAGCCGGACTCAGGCTTGGGCGCCGCCGGAGCGGACGGGGCGGGGGTTTCGGCTGCGGGAGCGGCCGGAGCCGGAGCCGGAGCAGCAGGGGCTTCAAAGACGGGAGCCGCCGGGGCCGGCGCTGCCGGGGCCGCCGGAGCCGGAGCTTCCGGTGCCTTCGGCGCGGGCTTGGCCTCCGCGGCGGGAGCCGCGGGACCGGGCTTGGCGGCACCGGGCTTGGGAGCGGAGCCGTTGCCTGCCGGGCGCGGGGCGGCGGCCGGCTTGGACGACGCCTTCGACGCTGCGTCGGGGAAGGCCCCGCGAAGCTTCTTGACTACGGGTGCCTCAATCGTTGAAGAGGCGGAACGGACGAATTCGCCCAGTTCCTGCAGTTTGGCTACTGCATCCTTAGAGGTAATGCCGAGCTCTTTGGCGAGCTCGTGTACGCGGACCTTGGCCACATTTCTCCTGTCTCGGTCCGCACCGAGGCAGGTACGAACCGTCTATTTTGCGGGAGCCGCGGCTGCGTATGCAGCACGACCCTTCACAGAGCACATGAAAGTACTCATCGCTGGGTACTCATCGGGTTTCCATCAGATTGCTGACCCGCTTTCAGGTTGGACGGTTTCGGAACCGCTCCCGGTCGGAGCGTTTCCTTGGGCCTGGAACCATTCGGCTACTTCGTGCGTGTCCGCCGGGCCCCGGAAGGCCCGGTTGAACGCACGTCGCTTGGCAGCCGAGGCCAGGCAGGCCGGGTCGGGATGCAGCCATGCTCCCCGCCCGGACATGCGGCGGTGTTCATCAACGCGGACGACGACGCCGTCCGCGGCGGAAATGCCCACCAGCCGCAGCAGTGCGGCCTGGTCATCGACGCTCCGGCACCCCACACAGGTGCGCCGCGGAACATGTCCGGCGGCGCGGGAGGTGCTGAAGCGAAGCGGCGACCCGGCCTCATACAGTCTAACCCTTTTCCGGTGAACTGCATTCCCTGCCATGGGACCGGCCCGCCTAGCCCTGCTTCGCGTCGGAAACGATGTCGATCCGCCAGCCGGTGAGCTTGGCTGCGAGCCGGGCGTTCTGCCCTTCCTTGCCGATCGCCAGCGAGAGCTGGTAGTCGGGGACCACCACGCGGGCGGACCGGGCGTCGGGGTCGGTGATCTGGACCGACACGACCTTGGAGGGCGAGAGGGAGTTCGCGATGAAGGTGGCCGGATCGGAGCTGTAGTCGACGATGTCGATCTTCTCGTCGTGCAGCTCGTTCATGACCGCGCGGACGCGGGCACCCATTTCGCCGATGCAGGCACCCTTGGCGTTGATGCCTGGGACGTTCGCCTGCACGGCGATCTTGGTGCGGTGCCCCGCCTCCCGGGCCAGGGCCACGATCTCGACGCTGCCGTCGGCGATCTCGGGAACCTCCAGCTCAAAGAGCTTGCGGACCAGGCCGGGGTGGGACCGGGACAGGGTGATCGACGGGCCCTTGAAACCGCGGCGGACGTCGACGACGAACGCGCGGAGCCGGGTCCCGTGCGTGTACTTCTCTCCGGGGACCTGCTCGGGCGGCGGCAGCAGCGCTTCGATGGTGCCCAGGTTCACCTGGATCATGTGCGGATTGTTGCCCTGCTGGATCTGCCCGGAGACCAGCTCGCCTTCCTTGCCGCGGAATTCGCCGAGGATATGGTCGTCCTCGACGTCGCGCAGCCGCTGCAGGATGATCTGCCGGGCGGTGCTGGCGGCGATCCTGCCGAACCCGGCGGGGGTGTCGTCGAATTCGCCGACCGGCTCACCGTCGTCGTCGAGCTCGGTGGCCCAGATGGTGACGTGGCCGCTCTTGCGGTCCAGTTCGGCGCGCGCCCGTTCCTGCGCGCCGGCGGTCTTGTGGTAGGCGACCAGCAGCGCCTGCTCAATCGTGGGGATCAGCAGGTCCAGCGGGATTTCCCGCTCGCGTTCCAGCAGCCTCAGCGCGCTCATATCAATATCCATCTAGGCCTCCTCAGCTGTGGTGTCTTTGTCATCGCCGGCGTCTTCGTCCAGCGGCTCGTCGTCCAGGTGGGTGAATTCAACCTCCACCTTGCCCCGGCGGATGTCCCCGAAGGGCAGCCGGGTCGGCTCACCCTGCTTCGGAACCATGCCCTTCTTCGCGGGCAGTTCCGGGACCAGGGTGATCCCGTCCTCCCCTACCTCGGTGAGCCGGCCCGTGAGGTCCTCGCCCTTCAGCAGGTCGACGCGGACCTTCCGGCCCAGGTTCCGCTTCCAGTGCCGCCGCTCCGTGAGGGGACGGGAAAGGCCCGGGGAGGAAACCTCCAGGTTGTAGGGCCGCCCGTCGTCGGCGGGGTCGTTGTCCATCGCGTCCGAGAGCACCTTCGCCGCCTCGGAAACGCGGTCAAGGCTGATGTTGCCCGGTACGTCTTCGGGCAGGTCGATGATCACGTGCACGGTGCGGTGGGCGCCGGCGATGCGGATCTCAACATCCTCCAGGAACAGTCCCTGTTCCTGTGCAACCGGCGCCAGGTAGTCCCTGAGCCGCTGCCGTTCGGCGCTTACCTCCGCATTCACTGCGTTCCTGCGGTAGTTCGACGTCGTGTCTTTCCCGTGGCCGGGCCGAACCGCCATAGCTGCCTCCCACTTGATGATGTTGTACCTCCTAGCCTACCGACTTTCCCGGGCGCTCCGCGCACGCCGCCTGCGTCCGTACCCCCCTGACGTGAGACGATCGACTGTTGTGAACTCCCCTGTGCCCGCTCCCGCTCCGGCCCCGGCCGCCGGGCGCCGTGCTGCCCGCGCCCTGCGCCGCGGCCTGCTGCTGGTGCTGCTGGGCGTTGCCGTGCTGGGCCTGGGGCTCCAGACGCCGGCAGGCGGCGGTGCCATGTCCCGCTCGTTCTCCGAGGACGCCCGGCACTTCGCCCGCGAGGAAGCCCGCAGGCTGGCCGGCCAGGCCGCCGCACTGGGCCACGGGGACCAGGCGGAGGCGCTGAACGCCCAGGCCGCCGCACTGGCTGATCCCGAGCTCCGCCCCCTCCCCCTGCCCTCAGGGCCTGTCGACGGGGCCGCCGCCGATCCCGCAGCCAACGCGGCCGCCGCCCCGGGGGACTACGTCCTGGCCCTTGCCGACGCCGCCCGGACCAACCTCGGCAACGCCGTGCGGGCCGACGGCGGCACGGCGCGGCTGCTGGCCTCGGTGGGAACCGGACAGTGGCTGCTCGCCGCGGAGGCCGCCGACGACGCCGGCCTGACGCGCCCCGCCGCACCGGACTCCTGGGCGCCCGTCGCCGCGGACACGCCGGCCTGCACCGACCCGGCGCAGGGAAACGGTTTCGGCGGAGAAGATGCCGCCGACGCCCTGCAGGCCGCAGTGGATGCGGAATTCGGCGCCGCCTACGCCTATGAGGTGGTCCAGGCGCGCCTGGGTCCGTGGCGGCCCGACGCGGTGCTGGCCGCAGCGTCCCGTGCCCATGCCGGCCACGGCGCCGCCGGGGTGGACCTGCTGCCGCTGGTGTGCCGCCCCGCGCTCGCCCCGGCGCCGGCCTATGCCCTCGACGGGAGCTTCGCCTCCGACCCGGAGGCGGCGCTGGAGGAGCTGGAGCAGTCTCTGCCCGAGGTCTACGCGGAGCTGATCAGCCTCAGTGAAGGCCAGGTGCGCTCCTGGGCGATCGACCGTCTGGTCCAGACTGCGGAGCGCGCTGCAGCTGATCACGGGACGGAGCCCCTGCCCGGGCTGCCGTCCGGAGCCGGGGACCTGCCGTGGACCTGACCTCGGACGTCCCCGACGGCGGCGGAGATCGCGGCGGCGCCTGCCCGGGCAGTGCCGTGACTCCGGCCGTTCCCGAGGAACTGATCCGTCGTTACCGCGGCAGCCGGCAGGGCCGTGACTGGCTGGAGTCCCTGCCCGGCCGCCTGGCGTCCGCCCTCGACGGGCTGGGACTCGAACCGGACCCGGCGGATGCGGGCCGGGCCTGGCACGGCCGGGGCGCCCTGGTCGTTCCGGTCCGCGGCGCCGCCGGCCGGGCCGTGCTGAAGTTCGCCTATCCGCATCCCGAAGCGGCGGCCGAGGCAACCGCCCTCCAGCTGTGGGACGGCGCGGGTGCCGTCCGGCTGCTCAGCCGTGACGCCCCCGGCGGCTGCCTGGTCCTGGAACGCCTGGCGGAGGGAAGAAGCCTGCTCACCGAGGACATGGACACGGCCATCGCCGAGTGGGGGCGGCTGATCCGGGTGCTCTCGCTGCCCGCCGGCGACGGCGCCGCCTGGGCCGAACTGCCGTCGGCGGCAGCCCGGGCCGAGCAGCTCAGCGACGAGATCCCGGCCGACTGGGAGGCGCTCGGCCGCCCGTTCGAGCGCTGGCTCATGGAAGCCGCGCTTGAAACCGCCCAGACGCGGGGCGCCGTCGGCCGGCGCAGCAGCAACGATGTCCTGCTGCACGCGGACCTGCACTACGGCAACATCCTTCTCCGTCCCGAGGGCCGCCCGGATCCGGGCGGTTTCGTGGCGATCGATCCGCAGGCCATGGTCGGAGAGGCGGAGTTCGCCGTCGCCCCGATGCTGTGGAACCGCCTGGATGAGCTGGACGGGGTGCGTCCGGCCGCGGACCTGCGGCGCCGCCTTGCCGCGCTGTGCCGGGCCGGCGGGCTGGATGAGCGGGCGGCCGTGGAGTGGGCCATCCTGCGGGAAGTCCGCAACGCGCTGGACTATTTCCTCGACGGCGTCCCGGCCGAGGCGCAGCGCTCCATCTGGGTGGCCTCGGCGCTGACGGGCCGGCTCCACCCGGGGCTGCCGCCGGTCCGGCTGCTTCCGGCGCCCTGAGGCTCAGGCGCCGCGGATGTTTTCCGCGTAGACGTCCCAGCCCAGCTTCACGATGAGGGCGCCGACCACCACCAGGAACACGATCCGCACGAACCGGCTGCCCTGCTTCACGGCCATCCGGGCGCCGAGATACCCGCCGACCATGTTGGACAGGCCCAGGACGAGGCCGAGCCCCCAGAGCACGGAGCCGTGCGGAAGGAAGAAGGCCAGGGCACCGAGGTTCGTGGCCATGTTCACGATCTTGGCCTTTGCGCTGGCCGCCAGGAAGTTGTAGCCGAGCAGCACCACCATCGCGATCACCAGGAAGGACCCGGTACCGGGGCCGATCAGCCCGTCGTAGAAACCGATCACCGCGCCGATGGCTGCTGCTGTGCCGTAGTGCCGGCGGCCGGTGTGGCGCAGCTGGGTGAGCTCCCCCACCGTGGGCCGCGCGGCCGTGAAGACGGCAACGACAATCAGTGCGACGACGATGATGGGCTTGAACACCGAGGACGGCAGGGACGCCGCCAGCACGGCCCCGCCGAAGCTGCCGGCCAGTGCCACCCCGGCCATCGGCAGGGCGGTGCGGAGGTCCGGATGGGCCCGGCGGTAATAGGTCACCGCACTGGTGGTGGTCCCGAACACCGAGCCCATCTTGTTGGTCGCGAGGGCCTGCACCGGGGTGATGCCGGGCACCAGCAGCAGCGCGGGGAGCTGGATCAGCCCGCCCCCGCCGACCACGGCGTCGACCCAGCCGGCGGCCAGGCCGGCCACCACCACCAGCAGGAGGGTGGCGGCCTGGACGTCCTCGAGACCCGAGACCACCGCCGGCTACTGCCGGGCGGCGCGGAGCACGTAGTCGACGGCTTCGTCCACCGGCACGTTCTCGGCGGCGCCGGTGGCGCGGTCCTTGACCTCCACGACGCCGTCGGCCAGGCCGCGGCCGACCACCAGGATCGTCGGCACGCCGATCAGTTCGGCGTCGCCGAACTTCACGCCGGGAGAGACCTTGGGCCGGTCGTCGTAGATGACTTCGAGGCCGGCGGCCTCCAGATCGGCGCTGAGCTTTTCCGCGGCTTCGAAGACCTCGGCGCCCTTGCCGGTGGCGACCACGTGCACGTCGGCCGGCGCGACGGAGCGGGGCCAGATGATGCCCTTGTCGTCGTGGTTGGACTCGGCCAGGGCCGCCACGGCGCGGGTGACGCCGACGCCGTAGGAGCCCATGGTGACGGTGGCCAGCTTGCCGTTGCGGTCCAGGACCTTCAGGCCCAGCGCTTCGGCGTACTTGCGGCCGAGCTGGAAGATGTGGCCCATCTCGATGCCGCGGGCCGCCTCGAGCGGTCCGGAGCCGTCCGGAGCCGGGTCCCCTTCGCGGACCTCGACGGACTCGATGACGCCGTCCCAGGTGAAGTCGCGGCCGGCGACCAGCCCGATGACGTGCTTGCCGTTGACGTTGGCGCCGGTGATCCACCGGGTGCCTTCCACCACCCGGGGGTCCACCAGGTAGAGCAGGCCGGTGGCGGATTCAGAGCCGAGCACGGCCTCGGAAAGTGACAGGCCCGGGCCGATGTAGCCCTTGACCAGGCCGGGGTGCTTGGCCAGGTCCTCGTCGCCGGCGGCGTCGACCTCCACCTCGCCGCCCATCTCAAGGTGCGCGCCGATGTTCGCTTCGATGCGCTTGAGGTCCACCGTGCGGTCTCCGGGAACGCCGACGACGACAACCTGCCGCTCTCCGGTCGGCAGGGTCACGGCCAGGACCACGTTCTTCAGCGTATCGGCGGCCGTCCACTCCCCTTCCGCACGGGGGAAACGGGCGTTGACGTCGGCGACCAGGGTCTCGATCGTCGGGGTGTCCGGGGTGTCGACGACCTCGGCTGCCGGGGCGTCGGCGTAGTCGACCGGCTCGGGGGCCACCGTGGTGACCGCCTCGACGTTGGCCGCGTAGCCGCCGGCGGAACGGACGTAGGTGTCCTCGCCGACCGGCGTCGGGTGCAGGAACTCCTCGCTCTTCGAGCCGCCCATGGCGCCGGACACCGCGGAAACGACCACGATGTCCAGGCCCAGGCGCTCAAAGATGCGCAGATACGCGCCGCGGTGCGCCTGGTAGCTGGCCTCCAGGCCCTCGTCGTCGATGTCGAAGGAGTAGGAGTCCTTCATGATGAACTCGCGGCCGCGCAGCAGGCCGGCGCGGGGGCGTGCTTCGTCCCGGTACTTGTTCTGGATCTGGAACAGGGACACCGGCAGGTCCTTGTAGGAGCTGTAGAGGTCCTTCACCAGCAAGGTGAACATTTCCTCGTGGGTGGGGGCCAGCAGGTAGTCGGCGCCCTTGCGGTCCTGCAGCCGGAACAGGTTCTCGCCGTACTCGGTCCACCGGTTGCTTGCCTCGTAGGGTTCGCGCGGCAGCAGGGCCGGGAAATGCACCTCCTGGGCACCGATGGCGGCCATCTCTTCACGGATGATGCCTTCCACCTTGCCGAGCACGCGCAGGCCCAGCGGCAGCCACGAGTAGATGCCCGGGGCAGCCCGGCGGATGTATCCGGCGCGGACCAGCAGGCGGTGGCTGGCGACGTCGGCGTCGGCGGGATCCTCGCGGAGCGTGCGGAGGAAAAGGGTGGAAAGTCGAAGGACCACGCTGGGAAATCCATTTCTGCAGCGCACAGGCTGCATCCGAGAGTTGGAACTGAATCTAATCTAGCGCCTCGGCGGCGTGCCGCCGTCCAGCGCCGCACCCGCCCCGGCCGTGAGGCGCGTCAGGGAAGGCGCGCCAGTTCGGCGTGCACGGCCTTGATCAGCTCCGCCGCCTGCCCGACGGCGGCGCCCGGGTCTGCGGGGGACGTCACGGACACCTGCACCCGGTGGTGGCCCTGAACGCTGCTGACGCTCAGGGTCTGGAGCTGCTGCCCGGCGCCCTCGGCGACGGTGCGCACCGCGGTGACGCCGGGCAGGGAGCCCGGCACCTCGACGGCCTCGGCCCTGGTGGTCACGGTGCGGCCTGCGACGGTCATGGTGAATTCGGAGCACCCGGCAAGCAGCCGCCGCGCGGCCTCCTCCCGGCCGGCCAGGGCCAGGGGGTCGGGGGAAGAGACCACCGCGACCGTTTCGCCGGCTGCGGATCCCGTCCCTCCCGTGACCAGCAGGGCGACGCTGTCGCCGGCGGTCATGGCCGAGACTTCATCGGCAGCCAGGGCAGCGCACGCCTCCGGCTGGATTCCGGCCGCCCCGAGGGCCGTGCGGGCGGCCTCGGCCTGCGCCTCCAGCTCGGCGGCGCCGACGAGCCGGGCATCCAATCCCCGGCTGCCGCGGACCGCCAGCAGCACCTGTTCGAGTTCGGCTGAGCTGAGCCAGCGGGTGTCGGCAGGCGGTGCGGATGACGTTCCGGCCGCGCCCGACGTCGCGCCCCGCGTCGGGGCCGGTGTCGGTCCGGCGGCCGGTGACGCCGCAGGGACAGAGGCGGTCGGCCCGACGGGCGGCGACGCCGGGCTGCTGCAGGCCGCCGCCACCATCACCACCGCGGCTGCGCCGAGCGTCCTGATCGTTCTCACTGCTCCCCCTCCGGTGCGGCCCGGGAGCCGCCCCGGTGCCTGCCGCCATTAAACCCCACCCCGCCGGCGAGGGGTCAGGTTCTCCGGGCCGGGGACGGCCAGGCATGCGGCCACGACGGGGGTAGGCGGGCCCCGACGGCGCAGGGGCCGGGCCCCTAAGGCCCGGCCCCTGCCGGTGAACCGCCCGCCGGGACTTCCCGGCCGGGCCTGCGCTACTCCTCGAGCTCGGCGAGGATGGCGTTGATGAGCTCCTCGGCGTCCGCCACCACGGCTTCGGGATCAGCGGGATCGAACTGGGCGACGCTCACATGCAGCGTTCCGGACAGGGCGCTGATCTGGACCGCTTCGGCTGTTCCGCCGTCCCGGGTGATGACTGTCCGGACGCCCTGGGTCGTCGGCGCGTCCGTCGACGCCTCCAGGCTCTCCGCCTCACCGGTGACGACCATGCCTGCGGTCTCCATGGTGAATTCGGCGCAGTCGGTCAGCATCTGCTTGGTGGTATCGGCCTGTTCCTCGGTCTTCGACGAATCCTCGTAGCTGACCACGGTCAGCAGACCGTCCCCGACAGTCATGGCCGCCAGGTTTCCGTCGCCGATGCCCTCGTCGAGGGCGGAGGCAATGAGCGTCTGGCACTGGTCCGGCGTCGTCGTCACGTCGGGCAGCGCCCCGGAGAGCTGCGGACGCAACATGGCGTCGTTCTCGACGTCCCCTGAAAGCCCCTTGTCCGCCTTGACCGCCTCCAGCGCCGCCTCGAGCTCGTCGGGGGTGTACTGCTCAGCCCCTACGGCCAGCGTGGGCGTAGGGGTCGACGACTCCTCGGACGCGGCCTCCGCGCCGCCCCCGGAGCCGCCGGCGCAGCCGGTCAGCGCAAAGACACCGGCAACGAGCAGCGCTCCGGCCTTCATCGTTTTGTTCACTTTGTCCCCCCAGATTCATTGTCCGTTGGCCTGTCCGACGACGGCCGGAGCCGCCGGCGCAGGCGCCGAGACCTTCAAATAGAAAGCGTGCTTGTGATCCTAGCGTTGTGACTGACCCCACGTGAAATCCGCACGGGGCAGCGGCCGCCGAAGGCCGGGGCGCGGCGGACCGGGGCCCCGTCGGCTAGAAGAGGACCGTGGCGAACGTCCCGACCTGCCGGAAGCCGACGGCTGCATAGACGCTGCGGGCGCGCTCGTTGTAGTGGTTGACGTAGAGGCTGACCTGCGGAGCGACCTCCAGGGCGGCGGCGACGACGGCGGACATATACCCAGCACTGCGCCCCTGCCCGCGGTAGCGGGGGTTCATCCACACGCCCTGGATCTGCACGGCGTCGCGGGACACGGTTCCCAGCTCGGCCTTGAACACCACTTCCCCGTCATCGGTGATGTGGGCAAGCGAATGCCCGCGCTGGATGAGCCCGCGGACCCGGTTGCGGTAATGCCGGTCCCCGCCCGCGACGGGAGAGTAGCCGACCTCCTCTTCGAACATCGCCGTGCAGGCCGGCAGCAGCACGTCCAGCTCGGCCGGCCTGGTGTGGCGCAGGCCGGCGGCGGGCGGCACCGGGGAAGGCGCGTCGATCTGAAGCAGCGGCTGGCTTTCGCGGATCGCGAAGGGCCGGGGCGAGGCATGCTGCAGCTCCGTCCAGATACTCAGGACACCTTCGGCCGGGCCGAAAACGGAGGAGAAGCGGCGTCCGCTGCGCGCCAGCCACGCTCCCAGCTCCGGTCCGGTGTCTGCGGTGACGCCGACGGGGACGAGGTTCACTCCGGCCCAGCAGGCGCTGAGCAGCTGCCCGCCGTCGAATGCCCCCACCACCTGTCCGCCTGCGGCCGTGGGCGCGGCGGATCCGGCAGCCTCCAGGTGCGATGCAATGAAGATGTTCGCTACCGGATCCTCAGCGGCCAGCGCACGCAGCGCGGCCGTGTCGTCGCGCGCAAGGATGCGCAGCGAGCCGGTGTGCTGTCCGCTGCGGATCCTGCTGCCGTTCCTAGCCGACGGTAACCATGGGGCCACCCGTGCCAGCACCTTCGCCATCGGCCTCCCCCATATCCTCGGCGATCCTCATCGCTTCCTCGATCAGCGTTTCCACGATCTGGTCTTCGGGGACGGTCTTGATGACCTCGCCCTTGACGAAGATCTGTCCCTTGCCGTTGCCCGATGCTACGCCAAGATCGGCCTCGCGCGCCTCCCCCGGACCGTTCACCACGCAGCCCATGACGGCCACGCGGAGCGGGACGGTGAGGCCTTCGAGCCCTGCGGTGACCTCGTCGGCCAGCGTGTAGACGTCCACCTGGGCGCGGCCGCAGGAGGGGCAGGAGACGATCTCGAGCTTGCGGGGGCGCAGGTTCAGCGACTGCAGGATCTGGTTGCCCACCTTGACCTCCTCCACCGGCGGGGCGGAGAGGGAGACGCGGATGGTGTCGCCGATGCCCTTGGACAGCAGCGCCCCGAAGGCGGTGGCGGACTTGATGGTGCCCTGGAAGGCCGGGCCCGCCTCGGTCACCCCAAGGTGGAGGGGCCAGTCGCCGCGCTCGGCGAGCAGCTCGTAGGCGCGGACCATGACCACCGGGTCGTTGTGCTTGACGGAGATCTTGAAGTCGTGGAAGTCGTGCTCCTCGAACAGCGAGGCCTCCCACACCGCTGACTCGACGAGCGCCTCCGGCGTGGCCTTGCCGTACTTGGCGAGCAGGCGCGGGTCCAGCGAACCGGCGTTGACGCCGATGCGGATCGACACTCCGGCGTCCTTCGCCGCCTGCGAGATCTGCTTGACCTGGTCGTCGAACTTGCGGATGTTGCCCGGGTTCACGCGGACCGCGGCGCAGCCGGCGTCAATCGCGGCGTACACGTACTTCGGCTGGAAGTGGATGTCGGCGATGACCGGGATCTGCGACTTCTTCGCGATGATCGGCAGGGCCGCGGCGTCGTCGGCGCTGGGGCAGGCCACCCGGACAATGTCACACCCGGAGGCCGTCAGTTCGGCGATCTGCTGCAGGGTGGCGTTGATGTCGGTGGTCGGCGTCGTTGTCATGGACTGGACGCTGACCGGGAAATCGGAGCCCACACCCACGGAGCCCACTTTGATCTGGCGGGTCTTGCGGCGCGGCGCCAGAACGGGCGGCGGGGCGGCTGGCATTCCAAGGTTGACCGAGGTCAAAACGTCCTCCAAGTGCCCCGGGGGGCAAGTTATCCGTGTCGGTGTGCGCCTGTGGGCGCCTAACCATTATCCACCCGGGCGGGCCCTGCCGCGGCGGAGCCCGCCCGACTTCACTGCGGGCTTAGAGCAGGTGGGCGAAGGCGCCCAGCACAGGCTGCCATTCGGTGGTCTTCAGGCCGGACACCAGGCCGTGGACCGCGAACGGGTCCTGGCGGAGCAGCTCGTTGAGCTCCGCCTCGCTGTCGGCCCGGAAGATCAGCAGGGCACCGGCGCCGTCGGCGAACGGACCGGTGGCCAGCACCGTCCCCGCCTCGACGAGCTCCGCGAGCCACTGCCGGTGGGCGGGCCGGTACTCGTCCCTGACGTGGGCGGATTCTGCGTCGTATACGTATTCAACAGCGAAGATCAACATACTCACCAGCCTAAGTGATGGGGTCCAGGACAAAGATGCGTACGGCTACTGCCACGCCCACGGCCCACAGCATGGAGGTGAGCGTGCCGATGATGAACCGCTCGGCTGCGGCAGGGGTCTCCTTCAGCTCCGCGTATCGGCCCAGGCCCTTGATCGCGACCACGTAGGCGATGGCCACGGGCTCGGAGGCCAGGATGGCGGTGGCGACCGCGAGGCGCTCCAGGAAACCGATGAGCAGACCGCCGCGGAGCACCGCCTCCGCGGGCGGGACGGACGCCGCCGGGCCGGCGGCGGGCGCCGTCGCCTGCGGTTCGGGCCCGCCCGGCGGAGCCTCGGCGTGCACCTGGAGCCCGGGGCCGCCCGGTGCGGAAATCCGCAGATCCAGCACCTGGTCCGCGGCAGGATCGGCAGGCGGGGGCGCGGCACGGGGCGGGTCCACCACCCGGGCCAGGCGCAGCACCAGCAGGGTCAGCGGCCACCCGAGCACCGCTGCGGCAGTCAGTGCCAGGACCACCCAGAGCGTCTCGACCATCATCCGTCCCGTCCATCCTCTGCTGGCTGCCTGCTCCGCGTCGTGCGGCCGGCCGCCGACCCCTGGGGCTCCGCGGCCTGCCGGTCAGCTTCGGCCAGCAGGTCCGCAGCGACGGGGCGGGCGGCCCATTCCTCTTCCCATCCCGCCCGCAGTGACGCCTTGCTGACGGACTGCGAGGTGATGCCGAGCCTACGTGCCGCCTCCGACTGTGCCCCCCAGCGACCCGGCTCCAGCTCGTCAAGGATCCGCCACTCGGCCTCGGAGCGTTCCTGTACGAGGCGTGCCAGCAGGACGAGCACCGCTTCGGCTGCGGCGGCTGCGGGGCTGCCCTCTACGGCGACGCCGGGCCGGGCCCCGGACTTCTTCGACCGGTCCACGGCACGGCGGGCCGCCACGAAGGCCTCCCCGGCACCTTCGCGGGAGGCAGCCGGCAGGGGCAGGCGCACCGGCCCCACCCCGATGCCGATATGCCAGCGCCCGTCACGGACGGCGCGCAGCGCGACGTCGATCACGGCGGCGGGGTCCTCCAGCACGCCCTGGACCTCGTCCCCCACCGTGCGTTCAAAGGGCAGGACGGCAGGAAGGTCGGCCAGCAGGCCGAGCAGTGCGGGGACTGCGTCCGGGCTGCTGCGGCTGTTCTTCTGGTCCAGAGTCATGACGAACATATTTGAGACCGTATACGTGCTCAAACCGATTTACAACCGTTTGGGGGCTCAAATCGATTTGAGCTTCTAGAACAGGCTGACCGGCTTCACGATGTCCGCATAGATCAGCAGGGCTCCCATGACCATCAGGAGCACGGCCATCGCATAGGTGAGCGGGAGCAGCTTGGCCATGTCGAAGGGCCCGGGATCCGGGCGGCGGAACAGCTTCGCCACGCCGCGCCGCAGCGACTCCCACAAGGCCCCCGCCACGTGGCCGCCGTCCAGCGGCAGCAGCGGAATCAGGTTGAACACGAACAGCGCCAGGTTCACGCTGGCTACCAGCCCGATCAGCGTAGCGACGCGGGACTCGACGTCGATGCTTTCCATGGCGGAGATCTCCCCGGCGATCCGCCCGACTCCCACCACGCTCATCGGCCCGTTGGGATCCCGTTCCTCGCTCGAGAACGCGGCCTGCGCCACATCCACCAGCCGCTGGGGCAGGTTGATCACCACCCCCGCGATGCCCTGGAGGTTCTCCCCCACCGTGGGCAGGACTGTGGAGACCGGCTGGCGGACCAGCTCCTGCGAGGCGCCAACACCGATGAAGCCGACCTCCTCGGTCAGGGCGTTGCCGGCGTCGTCCGTGGCGGCGGTGCCGTCCTCCGCCGCCACCGGGCGCTCGGTCAGCAGCGGAGTGATCACCGTGTCATGCCGGACGCCGTCGCGCTCGTAGGTCAGCGGGACCTCCCGCCCGGCGGCCTCGCGGATCCAGCCGGAAAGCTCCGCCCAGCTGGTGACCTCCCGGCCGTCGAAGGCCGTGATGGTGTCCCCCGGCAGCAGCCCGGCCTCGTGGGCCGGCGCCGCAGGGTCCTCGGCCGTGCAGGCGGTCTGGCCGGTCTCGGCCTGGCGCTGGGTGGTGACCACGCACTCGTTGACCGAGGCGAGGGTGGTGGTGGCCTGCGCGGTGCCGAAACCGCTGAGCAGCACGCCGAAAAGCACCGTGCCGATCACCAGGTTCATGAACGGTCCGCCGAGCATGATGATGATGCGCTTGATGACGGGCAGCCGGTAGAAGACCCGGTTTTCGTCGCCGGGCTGCAGCTGCTCGGCTGAGGCCTGCCGGGCGTCCGCCGCCAGCTGCTGGAACATGCCGGTGCTGGAGGCGCGGACCGCGCCGTGGTCCTCCCGGTTCGGCGGGAACATGCCGATCATGGACACGTAGCCGCCGAGCGGGAGGGCCTTGACCCCGTATTCGGTTTCGCCGCGGCGCCGCGAGAAGACGGTGGGCCCGAATCCGATCATGTACTGGGTGACCCGGACCTTGAACAGTTTGGCGGGCACCAGGTGCCCCACCTCGTGCAGGGCGATGGAGACGGCGATGCCGGCCGCCACGAAGAGCACGCCAAGGATAAAGAGCAGAACGGTCAACGGAGGTCCTTCGGATCAGTCAGGGCAGGTGCCCCTTCAGCGTCCACAACGTTCGCGGGCCAGCCGGCGTGCCCGCTGCTCCGCGGCCAGCACCGACTGCAGGCTGAGGGGCCCGTCCTCCACATGCGCGTCGAGTACGGCGGTGATCGTATCAACGATGTCTGTGAACCGGATGAGACCGTCGTGGAAGGCGTCCACGGCCTCCTCGTTGGCGGCGTTGTAGGCGGCCATGAACGTGCCGCCGCGGGCCGCGGCGGACTTCGCCAGCGCGACGGCGGGGAAGGCCTCCTCATCGAGCGGCTCGAAGGTCCACTGGGCTGCCCTGGTCCAGTCGCAGGGCTTTGCGGCGCCCGGCACGCGCAGCGGCCAGCCCATGCCCAGGGCGATCGGCAGGCGCATGTCCGGCGGGGAGGCCTGGGCGATGGTGGAGCCGTCCACGAACTGCACCATGGAGTGCACAATCGACTGCGGGTGGACCACCACGTCGATCCGCTCGAGCGGAATGTCGAACAGCAGGTGCGCCTCGATCACCTCGAGGGCCTTGTTGACCATGGTGGCGGAGTTGGTGGTCACCATCCGGCCCATGTTCCAGGTGGGGTGCGCCAGCGCCTGCTCGGGGGTGACGTCGTCGAGCTCCGCCCGTTTCCGGCCGCGGAAGGGGCCTCCGGATGCGGTGACGATGAGCCGGTCCACCTCGGTGAACGTTCCCGCGCGCAGCGCCTGGGCCAGGGCCGAGTGCTCCGAATCGACCGGCACGATCTGCCCGGGGCCCGCGGCGCGGCGGACCAGTTCCCCGCCGACGATGAGCGACTCCTTGTTCGCGAGGGCGAGCAGGTGGCCGGCGGACAGGGCGGCAAGGGTGGGTTCAAGGCCGATGGAGCCGGTGATCCCGTTCAGCACGACGTCGGCGGCGGGCCAGGCCGCGACGGCCGAAGCGGCCTGCGGGCCGGTGAACAGCTCGGGCTCATAGCCGGAGACGCCGGCGTCCGCGGCGGCTGCCCGGATCGCTTCCCGAAGGGTCGGCAGGTCCGCGGCCGCGCACCCGACCGCCTCCGCACGGGTATGGACGGCCTGCCGGGCCAGCTGCGCGAGGTTTCCGCCGCCGGCGGCCAGGGCGACGATCCGGAAGCGCTCCGGCGCTCCGTCGGCGACGTCGATGGCCTGGGTGCCGATCGAGCCGGTCGAGCCGAGCAGGACCACGCGGCGCGGGATGTCTTCGGACGGATAGGAGGCGGAAAACACGGCGGCGGACGGGTCGGGAAGCTGCATGGTCCCAGTATCCCGCACACGGGCCCGCGGCGGCCTCCCGGGTGCAGTGCGGCGGGCCTCCGCCGGGCTAGCCGAGTCCGGCCACGGCCTCCGTGATCGGAGTGCTTCCGCTGATCAGGCCCAGCACCTGGCCGGCGCCGTTGCCGGTGCGGACCAGTTCGGCCAGCACCGCGGCGACGTCGGCGCGCGGGATCTCGCCGTTCTCCGCACCCGGGGCCAGTTCCACCAGCCCGCCGGCCGGGTCGTCGGTGAGCCGACCCGGGCGCAGGATGGTCCAGTCCAGGGCGGCCCTCGACCGCAGGTCCTCCTCGGCGGCGAGCTTGGCCGCCAGGTAGGCGTGCATCACTTCGTCGAGGCCCTCGGGCCGGGCTCCGTCGCGCACGGATTCCACGCCGCTGGAGGAGATCTGCACCAGCCGGGGCACGCCTGCCTCCTCTGCGGCGGCGGCGAGCAGCACAGCCGCGCCGCGGTCCACCGAGTCCTTGCGGTCAATGCCGCTGCCCGGCCCGGCGCCGGCGGCGAACACCGCGACGTCGGCCCCGGTCAACACCTGCACGACGTCCTCGGTCGTGCTGTTTTCCAGATCGATGACGACCGGTGCCACACCGTCGTGCTCCAGGTCCGGAATGTGGTCGGGGTTGCGGATCAGTCCGGCCACGTCGTTTCCGTCGGCCACCAGCAGGCGGGCGGCGATGCGGGCAATCTGTCCATGGGCTCCAGCAATCACGATTCGCATACCCGGGGTAACGGACGTCACCGGAAAATCATTCCCCTGCTTATTGTTTCCGCCTTTGTACTACGCGCTGACACCGGCGCGGCGCAGGGTCTGCTCGGCCTGGCGGAGCAGGGGGCCGTCGATCATCTCCCCGCGGAAGCGGAACACCCCGCCCTGTCCGGATGCCTCCGCGAGCTCGCGGGCATAGGCGACGGCCTCCTCCGATGGGGCGTAGGCGGCGCGGACGGCTGCTGCCTGGGAGGGGTGGATGCAGGCCTTCGCGGCGAAACCGGAGGCGGCGGCGTCGGCTGCCTCGGCCTCCAGGCCGGCCAGGTCCGGAATGTTGCCGTAGATCGCATCGATCGCTCCCTTGCCCGCGGCCCCGGCGGCGAGCAGGACGGTGGAGCGGGCGGTGGCGGCAACGTGCCGGTAGCGCCCCGAGGCGTCGCGGCTCGATTCGCCGCCCAGGCTGGCGATCAGGTCCTCCGCGCCCCACATCAACGCGGTGACGTTCTCCAGCCGCGCGATCTCCGCGGCCCGCACCACGCCCGCCGCGGTCTCCAGCAGGGCGACGACGTCGTACCCGGCCAGCGCATCGGCGAGCGCGTCCGGGTCCTCGGCCTTGGCCGCCATGACCGTGCGGAACGGGGTGGCGGCGAGCGCCTGGAGGTCCGCCTGGAAGTCCGGGCTGCCCACCGGATTCACCCGCACAATCGTGCGGCCGGGATCCAGGGCCGCCGTGCGCAGGTTGGCCCGCGCGGCGTCCTTGTCCGCGGGCGCGACGGCGTCCTCCAGGTCCAGGATGACCGCATCGGCGCGGTCGGCGGCCTTGGCGAACCGGTCGGCGCGGTCACCCGGGCAGAACAGCAGGGCGGGGCCCATGGGGAAGGTGGTCATCTTTGGCGTGCTCCTATCGTCATCCCAGGCAACCCAACTTACCCGGGACCGGCCGGACCCGGCTGAGCGGGGCGTGCCGGGACGGCGTCAGGAGTCGGGGCAGCGGTGCCCTGCTCCGCTGCGTGCCCGGCCTCGGTCCACATCAGCGCGGTACGGGTAAAGGTGGCCACCACGGTGCCGTCCTGGTTGCGGCCGGTGTGGGACAGGGTGACGATGCCCTGCCCCGGCCGGGATCCGGAGAGCCGCTTGTCGGTCACGAGGGTCTCGGAGTAGAGGGTGTCGCCGTGGAAGAGCGGATGCGGAAACGACACATCCGTCAGGCCCAGCTGCGCCACCAGGGTGCCCTGGGTCAGCTGCGCCACGGACTGGCCGACCATGACGGCCAGCGTGAGCATGGAGTTGACCAGCCGCTGCCCGAAGGGCTGCCCGGCGCTGTAGGCGGCATCCAGGTGCAGCGGCTGTGAATTCATGGTCAGCGTGCTGAACAGGACGTTGTCCGCTTCGGTCAGCGTGCGCCCCGGGCGGTGGGCGTAGACCGTGCCGGTGTCCAGCTCGTCGAAGTACAGTCCCCGCTGGAGCACGACCCGGCCGGCGGCTGCTCCGGCGGCCGGGCCGGTGTCAGGCTGCCCGGTCAAGAGCCACCTCCAGCGGGGCGCCGGTGGCGGCGGTGACGTCCTCGACGCTGACGCCGGGAGCGGTCTCCCGCAGCACCAGCCCGGCCGGCGTCACCTCGATGACGGCGAGGTCGGTGACGATCAGATCCACGCACCCCCGCCCGGTCAGCGGCAGCGAGCACTCGGACACGATCTTCGGGCGCCCGGACCGGTCCACGTGTTCCATCATGACGATCACCCGCTTGGCCCCGAAGACCAGGTCCATGGCCCCGCCCATGCCCTTGACCATCTTGCCGGGGATCATCCAATTGGCCAGGTCGCCGTTGGCGGCAACCTCCATCGCGCCCAGCACGGCGACGTCGACGTGCCCGCCGCGGATCATGCCGAAGGACGCTGCCGAGTCGAAGAACGCGGCGCCCGCGTTGACGGTGACCGTCTCCTTTCCGGCGTTGATCAGGTCAGCGTCGACGTCGGCCTCCGAGGGGTAGGGCCCGACGCCGAGCACGCCGTTCTCCGAGTGCAGGACCACTTCCACCCCGTCGGGAATGAAGTTGGGGATGAGGGTGGGCATGCCGATGCCCAGGTTCACGTACTGTCCGTTGCGCAGCTCGCGGGCCACCCGGGCGGCGAGCTCGTTGCGGGTCAGCGCCATCTCAGGACTCCTTCGACTGGGCGACGGTGCGTTTTTCAATCCGTTTCTCCCCCGGCCCGGTGTGCACCACGCGCTGGACGAAGATGCCCGGGACGTGCACCTGCGCCGGATCGAGCTCGCCGGGCTCCACGAGTTCCTCCACTTCGGCGATGGTGATCCTTCCGGCCATGGCGCAGAGCGGATTGAAGTTCATGGCGGTGGCCCGGAACACGAGATTGCCGTGCCGGTCCCCCTTCCAGGCGTGCACAAGCCCGAAATCGGGGGTGAGGGACTCCTCCAGGACGTAGGACCGGCCGCCGAAGCTGCGCACCTCCTTGGCGGGCGAGGCGACGGCCACGTTGCCCTCGGCGTCGTAGCGGCGGGGCAGGCCGCCCTCGCTGACCTGCGTGCCGACGCCGGCGGGCGTGTAGAAGGCAGGAATGCCGGCCCCGCCGGCGCGCAGCTTCTCGGCCAGGGTGCCCTGCGGGGTGAGTTCGACCTCCAGTTCGCCGGCCAGGTACTGGCGGGCAAACTCCTTGTTCTCCCCCACGTAGGAGCTGACGGTGCGGCGGATCCTCCCGTCGGCCAGGAGCCGCCCGAGCCCCCAGTCGTCGACCCCGCAGTTGTTGCTTACGGTTTCCAGGCCGGTGGTGCCGCGCGCGTGCAGCGCTTCAATGAGTGCCGCCGGAACTCCGCACAGCCCGAAACCGCCCACGGCCAGGGACGCGCCGTCGGGAATGTCCACGACGGCCGCCTCCGCGCTGGCCACAACCTTGTCCATCATCTGCCGGTCCTCCTGAATCGCCGTTGATCAGAGTCCGAGGTCCCGGGCGATCAGCATCAGCTGCACCTCCGTGGTGCCTTCGCCGACCTCCAGGATCTTCGAGTCGCGGTAGTGCCGGGCCACCCGGAATTCGTTGATGAACCCGTAGCCGCCGAAGACCTGCGTCGCGTCGCGCGCATTGTCCATGGCCGCCTCGCCCGCGATCAGCTTAGCCATGGCCGCCTGGGCTTTGAAGGGACGACCCGCCAGCAGCCGCGCGGCGGCGTCGTACCAGGCCAGGCGGGCGGTGTGTGCGCGGGCGGCCATCCGGGCAATCTTGAACTGGATGCCCTGGTAGGTGCCGATGGAGGCGCCGAACGCCTGCCGTTCCTTCGCATAGCGGACGGCCTCGTCCACGCAGCCCTGCGCGGCTCCGGTGGCAAGGGCGGCGATGGCGATCCGCCCCTCATCGAGGATGTTCAGGAAGTTCGCGTATCCGCGGCCCTCGGTGCCGAGCAGGTTCTCCTCCGGAACGCGGACATCGGCCAGGCTGAGCGGGTGGGTGTCGGAGGCGTTCCAGCCGACCTTGTTGTACGCCGGTTCCGCCCGGAAGCCCGGGGTATCGGTGGGCACCAGGATGGTGGAGATCTCCTTGCGCACGCTGCCGTCCGCGGTTTCCCGCGTGCCGGTGACGGCGGTGACCGTGACCAGCCGGGTGATGTCGGTGCCGGAGTTGGTGATGAACTCCTTGGAGCCGTTGATTACCCACTGCCCGTCCTCGCGGCGGGCCGTGGTGCGGGTGCCGCCGGCGTCGGAACCTGCCTCGGATTCGGTCAGGCCGAAGCCGGCGAGCGCTTCGCCGGAAGCGAGCATCGGCAGCCACTGCTGCTTCTGTTCCTCCGTGCCGAAACGGTAGATGGGCATCGCGCCGAGGGAGACGGCGGCTTCCAGGGTGATCGCCACCGACTGGTCCACCCGCCCGATTTCCTCCAGCGCCAGCCCGAGGGCTAACGCGTCGCCGCCCATGCCGCCGTATTCCTCGGGGAACGGCAGCCCGAACAGGCCCATTTCTCCCATCTGCGCGACGACCTTGTACGGGAAACTGTGCTCCTCGTCGTGGCGGGCGGAGACGGGGGCGATCACCTCGTCGGCGAACTCCCGGACCGCGGCGACCAGGTCGCGGTGTTCGTCGCTGAGCTCAAAGTCCGGCATGGGCTGCTCCTTCGTTGATGGCTGCGGTTTCGGCGGCGGTTTCGGCGGCGGCTGCCGCCGGCTCCGGCGCGGGGTCCGGGTCCGGATGGATGAGGGCCAGCTGCTGCCCCGCCTTGACGAGGTCTCCGGGGCGCAGGGTGAGGTCGACGACCCCGGCCACGGGTGCGGTGAGGCGGTGCTCCATCTTCATGGCCTCCACGCTGAGCAGCAGGTCCCCGGCCTGCACCCGGGCGCCGTCGGGCACGGCCACCGCGGTGACGGTGCCGGGCATCGGGGAACGGACGGCGGGGTCGGCGGCGCCGGCGGGACGGCCGGCCGCGGCCAGCCGGGCGGCCAGCAGCTCCCGGCGGGACGGCACCTGCAGGGCGGTGCTCCAGCCTCCGGCCCCAAGCCACCAGGTGGGACCGGTGTCCGGGTCCGCGGCCGGTTCGACGGCGGCGGCCCAGCGGTGCCGGACCCCGTCCAGTTCCAGGCCGGCCTCGCCCGGTGCCAGGGTGAGCGCCGCGGGGACGGACGGGCCGCCGCCGATGCTGATCACCCAGCCGTCGGGCCCGCCGCGCAGCTCGACGTCGGTTCCCGCGCCGCCGCCGGCCGGCAGCACGGTGATCCGCTGCGGGGCCGGGGCGCCCAGCCGAAACCCGTCGGCCCGTGCCCAGGCGCTGCCCGTCCCCTGCCCCGGCGCCTCCCCAGGCGGTGCCGCGGCCCCGGATGCATGCAGCAGTGCGGCTGCGGCGATTTCGGGTTCCTGCGCCGCGCGGAACTCGAGGTCCGGGAGCCGCCGCTCGATCAGGCCCGTGTCCAGGACGCCGGCGCGCACGTCGTCGTCCGCGGCGAGCAGGCGGAGGTACTCGATGTTGGTGCCCACGCCGAGCACCTCGGTGCGGGCCAGGGCGTCGTCCAGCCGGTCCAGCGCGGTGCCCCGGTCCGGCGCCCAGGCGATGACCTTGGCTAGCAGCGGGTCGTAGTCGGTGCCGATCCGCAGGCCCGGCACCAGCGCGGAGTCGACCCTCAGGCCCGGCCCGGCGGGTTCACGCAGGTGCAGCACGGTGCCTCCGGCGGGCAGGAAACCGTCGGCGGGGTTTTCCGCGTAGACGCGCGCCTCGACCGCGTGCCCGTCCAGCCGGATGTCCTCCTGCCGCAGCGCCAGGGCTTCGCCCGCGGCGATGCGGACCTGCCATTCGACCAGGTCGACGCCGGTGACCAGCTCCGTCACGGGGTGCTCGACCTGCAGCCGGGTGTTCATCTCCATGAAGAAGAACTCCCCGGGGGCGTCGGCGGGCACCAGGAACTCGACCGTGCCGGCGCCCACGTAACCCACGGAGCGGGCGGCGGCGCAGGCCGCCTCCCCCATCCGGGCCCGGGCGGAATCATCCAGCAGCGGGGAGGGCGCCTCCTCGATCACCTTCTGGTGCCGGCGCTGCAGGGAGCATTCGCGTTCACCCAGGTGGATGGTGTGCCCGTGCCGGTCAGCCAGCACCTGAACCTCGATGTGCCGGGCCGTGGGCACCAGCCGCTCGAGCAGGAGCGTGTCATCGCCGAAGGCGGCTGCGGCCACCCGGCGTGCTGCAGCCAGCGCCGCCGGCAGCTCGGCTGCGGTGTGGACCGCCTGCATGCCCTTGCCGCCGCCGCCGGCCGACGGCTTGATCAGCAGCGGAAAGCCGACGTCGGCCGCGGCCGCGGTCAGCGCCGCGTCGTCCAGGCCGGGTTCGGAGACGCCGGGAACCACCGGCACCCCGTGGCCGTGCACGTGGTTGCGGGCGTTGATCTTGTCCCCCATCAGCCGCAGCGCGTGCGTGCCGGGTCCGATGAACACGATTCCGGCGTCGGCAAGCGCCTCGGCCAGGGCCGGGCTTTCGCTGAGGAAACCGTAGCCGGGGTGCACGGCGTCCGCGCCTGCGCGGTGGGCGGCGCGGACCAGTGCGGGAACGTTGAGGTAGCTTTCGGCCGGCGCGGCCGGTCCCAGCCGGACGGCGACGTCGGCCTCGCGGACGTGGCGGGCACCGGCGTCGGCGTCGCTGTAGACCGCGGCGGAGCGCAGGCCCATCCGGCGCAGCGTCCGGATGATGCGGACGGCGATTTCGCCGCGGTTGGCGACCAGGACGGTGCGCAGGCGCGGGTCGGGGGTGCTGGTCATCAGTGCCTCACATCCGGAACAGGCCGAAGTTGCTGTCGGGCAGGGGCGCCTGGGCACAGGCGGCGAGCGCCAGCGCCAGCACCCGGCGGGTGTCCGGCGGATCGATCACGCCGTCGTCCCAGAGCCGGGCGGTGGAGTACCAGGGGTTGCCCTGCTCCTCGTAGGCCTCACGGATGGGGGCCTTGAACGCCTCCTCGTCCTCCGCGGACCAGCTGCCGCCGGCTGCCTCCAGCCCGTCGCGCTTGACCGTTGCGAGCACGGCGGCCGCCTGGCTGCCGCCCATCACGCTGATCCGCGCGGCCGGCCACATCCACAGGAAGCGCGGCGAGTAGGCGCGCCCGCACATGGAGTAGTTGCCGGCGCCGAAGGAGCCGCCGATGACGACGGTGAGCTTGGGTACGCGGGCCGTGGCGACGGCGGTGACCATCTTCGCGCCGTGCCTGGCGATGCCGGCGGCCTCGTAGTCCCGGCCGACCATGAAGCCGGAGATGTTCTGCAGGAAGATCAGCGGAATGCCGCGCTGGTCGGCCAGTTCAATGAAGTGGGCACCCTTGAGCGCCGATTCGCCGAAGAGGACGCCGTTGTTGGCGATGATGCCCACCCGGTGCCCGTCCAGGCGGGCGAAGCCGGTGACCAGGGTGGGCCCGTACTCCTTCTTGAACTCGTGGAACGTTCCGGCGTCCACGAGCCGGCGGATGACCTCATGCACGTCGTAGGGGGTCTGCGGATCGGTGGGCACCACGTCGTAGAGCTCCGCCGGGTCCCGCTCCGGTTCCACCGGCCGGACCGCGGTCCAGCTGCGCTCGGGCGGGGCCAGGGTCGCGACGATGTCGCGCACGATCTCCAGCGCGTGCCCGTCGTCTTCGGCGAGGTGGTCCGCCACCCCGCTGGTCCGGGCGTGCAGTTCGCCGCCCCCGAGTTCCTCCGCGGTCACCACCTCGCCGGTGGCCGCCTTGACCAGCGGCGGGCCGCCCAAAAAGATGGTGCCCTGGTTCCGGACGATCACCGTCTCATCGCTCATCGCCGGGACGTAGGCTCCACCGGCGGTGCAGGATCCGAGCACAGCGGCGATCTGCGGGATGCCGGCAGCGGACATCCGCGCCTGGTTGTAGAAGATGCGGCCGAAGTGCTCACGGTCCGGAAACACCTCGTCCTGACGCGGCAGGAAGGCGCCGCCGGAGTCGACCAGGTAGATGCAGGGCAGCCGGTTCTCCAGCGCAATCTCCTGCGCGCGCAGGTGCTTCTTCACGGTCATCGGATAGTAGGTGCCGCCCTTGACGGTCGCGTCGTTGCAGACAACCATCACCTGCCGCCCGTGGACGAGTCCGATGCCGGTGATCAGCCCCGCGCCGGGGCACTCGCCCTCGTACATGTCCTCGGCCGCCAGCGGTGCGACCTCCAGGAAGGGGCTGCCTGCGTCCAGCAGCTGCCCGACCCGGTCGCGGGGCAGCAGCTTGCCCCGCCCGAGGTGCCGCTGCCGGGCCCGGTCCGGGCCGCCCAGCGCAGCGCGCCGCAGCCGTTCGTGCAGCTCCGCGGCGAGCCTGCGCTGTCCAACGCCGGGCGCGGCGGCATCCGTTCCGGGGCCGTGCGGGGAATCCAGGGTCTTCATCGACGTCCTCGTCCTAGCTTCGGTGCGGCTGCCTCCCGGACAGCCCGGTTAGCGGTCATTAACTGGGCCACACGTTAGTGGCTATTAACCGAACTGTCCACCACAATGGAACCGTTCCTGCTCCCCCGGGTTTCGTGCCCGGCCGCTAGCGAAAGGCATGCATGGGCACCGCCAACGACATCCCCGTCCGTTCCACCGGACGCAGCCAGGCGAAAGCCTCCCGGCGCACCGCCGTGCTCGCCGCCGCGGCCGCGCTGTTTGCCGAGCGCGGCTACAACGGGGTGTCCATCGAGGAGCTCGGTGCGGCGGCCGGCGTCAGCGGTCCGGCCGTTTACCGCCACTTCCCCAGCAAGTCGGCGGTGCTCTCCGCCCTGCTCATCGGCGTCAGCGAGGACCTGCTGGAGGGCGGGCGTGCCGTCGTCGGCGAATCCTCCACCGCCGAGGAGGCGGCAAGCGGGCTGATCGAGTTCCATGTGGACTTCGCCCTGGGCCAGGCGGACGTCATCCGCGTCCAGGACAGGGACCTGGCCAGCCTGGCGGAGGAGGATGAGCGCAGGGTGCGCTCGCTGCAGCGCCAGTACGTGGAGGTCTGGGTGGACGCCGCGGCGGCACTGCACCCCGATTCCGACCTGCCGCTGCTGCGCCGCCGGATCCAGGCCGTCTTCGGCCTGATCAACTCCACCTCGCACACCGTGGGACGGCGGATGTCCGCCCGTGAGACCGCGCGGCTGCGCTCGCTGCTCGAACGCATGGCCTGGGCCGCGCTGAATGCCTAGTACGCTGGAGACCGATACCCCTGAGCAGAAAGACCTGCCGTGAGCACACCCGCTGACATCCGGCTCCGCGCCGTGGAGCCCTCCGACCTGGAGAAGTTCTTCACGCATCAGCTGGACCCGAGCGCCAACCACATGGCCGCCTTCGCCGCCAAGAATCCCGCCGACCGAGGCGTCTTCGACCACCACTGGCACTCCATCCTCAACGACGGCGGCGTCACCGTGCGCACCATTGAGGCCGACGGCGAGGTGGTGGGCAGCATCCTGGCCTACAGCAGCCCCGACGCCGCCCCGGAGATCAGCTACTGGATTGACCGGGCACGCTGGGGCCAGGGCATTACGACCGCAGCCGTCGGCCTGTTCCTCCAGGAGTACACCGCACGCCCCCTGCGCGCCCGGGCGGTGGCCGACAACGTCAGCTCGATCCGCATCCTCGAGAAGTACGGCTTCAAGGTCATCGGCGAGGCCCAGGGCTTCGCCAACGCCCGCGGCGCCGTCGTCCGGGAGCTCGAACTCGAACTGTCCTAGTCCGTCCGCCGGCCGTCCGCAGCGAAGCGGACGGCCGGCACGGCGGGTCAAGCCCGGGACGCCTGCACTGCAGGCGTCCCGGGCTTCAGTCCTTAAGGCTCCCCGCTCCGCCGCTTAGAAGGCCAGGGCGAGGGCCGGCTCCCGCAGCACGTCGCCCAGGTCGGCGAGGAATCGGGAGCCCTGTTCTCCGTCCACCAGCCGATGGTCGAAGGACAGGCTGAGCGTCATCACCTCACGCAGCGCGATCGCTCCCTCGTGCTCCCACGGGATCCGCCGGACGGCGCCGAGCGCCAGGATGGCGGCCTCCCCCGGGTTCAGGATCGGCGTTCCGGCGTCGACGCCGAAGCTGCCGACGTTGGAGATCGAAAACGTGCCTCCGGTCAGCGCCGAGGGCTGGCTGCGGCCGGCGCGTGCGGTGGCGGTGAGCTCATTGATCGCCGCCGCCAGGCCGTGCAGGTCCAGCGCCTGCGCATCCTTGATGTTCGGCACCAGCAGCCCGCGCTCCGTCGCCGCCGCAATCCCCAGGTTGACGTAGCGGTAGCGGATGATCTCCCGGCCCTGCTCGTCCCACCGGGAGTTCAGGTCCGGATGACGGCCCAGCAGCACGCAGGCGGCCTTGGCCGCCATTGTCAGCGGGGACAGGCGGATTCCCTCGTAGGCGGGCCGGGTCCGCAGGCGCCGGAGCAGGTCCATGGTCGCGGTCACGTCGACGGTCAGGAACACGGTGGCGTGCGGCGCCGTGAAGGCGCTGGCCACCATGGCGGCGGCGGTCATCCGCCGCACGCCCGCAATGGGAATGCGCTCCTGCCTCGGATCGGCGTCCATTCCGGAAACCGGCAGGACGGCCGGAGCCGCCCCGCCGGATACGGCCACAGGGGCGGCGGGCGCTGCGGCAGGGGCGTCCGCCGCGGCACCGTTTCCGGCGGCGGCCAGCACGTCGGGGCGCTGCACCAGGCCGTCCGGGCCGCTGCCGGTCACCTGTTCGAGGTCCACCCCCAGGTCCCGGGCCAGCTTCCGGACCGGCGGCGTCGAGCGGCGCCTGGTACCGCCGGCCGGCACTGCGGGAACAGTGCGCGCCGCGGCAACATCAGGCACGGCGGCAGCGGGCTCCGCCGGGGCGGTCGCCGGGGGTGCAGCAAGGGCACCCGCGGCGGGCGCATGCCCGCCGCTGAAGGCCTGGACCTGCAGTCCCGTCCGCGCGCGGCGGGCCGGCCTGCCGGTGGAGTCCGGCGGCGCGCCGTAGCCGACGAGGGTGGGCTCCCGCGTCGGGGCCGGCTCCGCCTCTCCGCCGGCGTCCGGCCGGCTGGCCGGAGGCTCCGCCGGAGTCCCGGGACCGGCATCGGCGCCGTCGGCGGCCGGAATGTCGAAGGAAACGATCGGTGCGCCCACCTCGACCACGGTGCCGGGCTGCTCGTGCAGGCGTGCGACGACGCCGGCGTAGGGCGAGGGCAGTTCCACGATCGCCTTGGCGGTCTCCACCTCGGCGATCACCTGGTTCAGCGTCACGGTGTCTCCCTCGCTGACCCGCCAGCTGAGGATCTCGGACTCGGTGAGCCCCTCCCCGAGGTCGGGCAGGCAGAACTCGCGGATCATGCGCCCACCCCCTGCACGGCCGGCACCTCAAGCGGAGGGACCGGGGCATGCCCGCCGAGCGGATTCAGCGAGTTCGGACGGCGCATCACCCGGTCAATGCCGTCGAGGATGCGGTCCAGGTCCGGCAGGTGGTGCTGTTCCAGCCGGGCCGGAGGGTACGGCACATCAAAGCCCGTCACCCGGACGGGGGCGTGTTCCAGCCAGTCGAAACAGCGTTCGGTGATGACCGCCGCGATTTCAGCTCCGGGCCCGGCGACCTGGGCCGCCTCGTGGGCGATCACCAGCCGTCCGGTGCGGCGGACGGAGGCCTCGACGGTCGGCAGGTCCAGCGGCGCCAGCGAGCGCAGATCAATCACCTCCACCGAGATGCCCTCGGCTTCAGCCGCCGATGCGGCTTCGAGGGCGGCCGGCACCAGCGGCCCGTAGCTCACCAGGGTGGCATCGGTTCCCGGCCGCACCACCCGGGCCGCTCCCATCGGCAGATCCGCCGCAGCGTGCTCGTCCACCTCGCCCTTGGCGTGGTAGCGCCGTTTGGGCTCGAAGTAGAGCACCGGGTCATCCGAGGCAATCGCCTGGCGGATCAGGGTGTAGGCGTCCTGGGGGTTCGAGGCGGAGACCACCCGCAGCCCGGAGGTGTGCATGAAGTACGCCTCCGGAGACTCCGAGTGGTGCTCCGGGGACCCGATGCCCCCGCCGAACGGCACCCTGATGGTCAGGGGCAGCCGGACGGCGCCGCGGGTACGGTAGTGCATCTTCGCCACCTGGGAGACGATCTGGTCGAACGCCGGATAAATGAACCCGTCGAACTGGATCTCCACCACCGGGCGGTAGCCGCGGAACGCAAGCCCGACCGCGGTTCCGACGATGCCGGACTCGGCCAGCGGAGAGTCGATCACCCGGTGCGCGCCGAAGTCCTTCTGCAGCCCGTCGGTAATCCGGAAGACCCCGCCGAGGGTGCCGATATCCTCACCGATCAGCACCACCTTGGGGTCCTCCTCCATGGCCCGGCGCAGGCCGGCATTGATCGCCTTGCCGAGGGTCATGGCGCTCATGCCCCACCTCCGGCCGGGGTTCCTGCCTGCGGTTCGGCGAACATGGCCAGGTACCGTTCGTAGTCGCCCTGCTGGCCTTCCAGCCAGCTGTGCGGTTCGGCGTAGACGTGGGCGAAGACCTCCAGCGGCTGCGGATCCGGCATGCCGATGCATCCGGCGCGCAGGCGGGCCGCGACGTCGTCGGCGGCCTCCCCCACGCGCGCCCGGAAGTCCTCGGAGAACGCTCCGGCGGCCGTCAGGTGGGCCTCGATCCGCGACAGCGGATCCCGCGCGCGCCAGTCCTCCAGCTCGTTGGCGTCGCGGTAGCGGGTGGGGTCGTCGGCCGTGGTGTGCGGGCCCATGCGGTAGGTGACGGCCTCGATGAAGGTGGGCCCTCCCCCGGTGCGGGCCCGTTCCAGGGCCGCCCGGGTGGCGGCGAGCACCGCCAGGACATCGTTGCCGTCCACCCGGATGGAGGGAATCCCGAATCCGGGCGCCCGGTGGGCGATGGGGACGCGGGCCTGCACGCCGACGGGTTCGGAGATGGCCCAGTGGTTGTTCTGGCAGAAGAAGATCACCGGGGCCTGGAAGCTGGCGGCGAAGACCATGGCCTCGTTGACGTCGCCCTGGCTGGTCGCGCCGTCACCGAAGTAGGTGATGACGGCGTCGTCGCTGCCCTCGGCCGCGATGCCCATGCCGTAGCCGGCGGCGTGCAGCGACTGCGCGCCGATGATGATCTGGGTGGGGGCCAGGTTCACCTCGAACGGATCCCATGCGCAGCCGGCGTTGCCGCGCCAGACCTTCAGCAGGTCTTCAGGGGCGACGCCGCGGCAGTAGGCGACGCCGTTCTCGCGGTAGCTGGGGAAGACGAAGTCCGAGGGGCGCAGGGCGCGGACCGAGCCGATCTGCGACGCTTCCTGGCCGAGCAGCGGCGGCCACAGGCCCAGCTGGCCCTGGCGCTGGAGGGCGGTGGCCTCGGCGTCGATGCGCCGGATCACGGCCATGTCCTCGTAGAGGTCCTGCAGGGCGGCGTGGTCGATGTCCTGGACCAGGGGGTCGTAAAGCGCGTCGGCCACCCGCTCGCCGTCGGGCCTGATGAGTTGGAGCAGCGGTTCGTCGGGGGCAGTTCCGGAGTTCTCGGGGTGCCGTACCGGGGTATGCAGGGACACTTTGATGCGTATCCTTCCAGGGTCGGGCCCCTGGGGTGGCGGGGCCATACCGGACTCCGGGCTCCGTTGCCCGGTTACGTGTGACCATACTCACACTGACCACGGGGCACAACCATCGGGCGCCAGACTGCGCATCCTGCCCTGCCCGTGGTCCGGATCACCTGTTAGCGTTGCGCACTATGCCTCTCCTGGATCGAACCGACCTCCGCCTGCTCCTGGCACTCGCGCGGGAGCCCGGACGCACCGTCGTCGCCCTCGCCGCCCACCTGGGCATTTCGCGCAACACCGTGCAGGCCCGCATGAGCCAGCTGGAGCGCCGGCGGGTGTTCCTGCCATTCGAGCGCCGGATCGATACCGGCGCATTGGGTTACGCGCTGCTGGCCTTCGTGCAGGTGCATGTGCGGCAGCAGCAGCTCGAGGAGATCGTCACCGCGATCGAGGATCTTCCGGAGGTGGTGGAGGCCCATGGGCTGACGGGCGACGCCGACCTCCTGCTGCGGGTGGTGGCTGCCGACGCCGAGGAGCTCTTTGCCGTCAACCGGAGGCTGCTGGCCATCCCCGGGGTGGAGCGGTGCGACACGAACCTGGCCATGGGCGAGCTGATTCCCTTCCGGGTGCAGCCGCTCATCGAACGCGGGCTTGCCGGCGAACAGGTGCCGGCGCAGGAATGAAAGCGGAGGCAGGGTCCGCACCAGGTGCGGACCCTGCCTCCTTGGGGTCCCGGCCGGTATCCCCCCTCGGCCGGGACGTCTGCGGCGCCGCGGGCGCCTCTGCCCTGATCTATCGGCAGCTGCAGCTCCGGGGTCAGCCGGAACCGGTTATTCCCTGCACCTTTCGGCGGGAATCCGGCCGCTGCGCCCCCGCGGCGCCTCCGTCATCAGTGGTCCACCGCCTTCTCGGCACCGACGCCGGTCAGTGACCGGACCTCCATTTCCGCCTGCTTTTCCGGCGACTCCACTCCCTTGTCGGTGACGGTGCCCAGCCAGCCGAGGATGAACGCCAGCGGAATGGACACGATGCCGGGGTTGGAGAGCGGGAAGACCGCGAAGTCCGCGCCGGAGATCATGGACGTCTCCGCCCCGGAGACCACCGGGGAGAGGATGATCAGCAGGATCGCGGAGCCCAGGCCGCCGTACATGCTCCACACGGCGCCCCTGGTGGTGAACCGCTTCCAGTACAGCGAGTAGAGGATGGTCGGCAGGTTGGCGCTGGCGGCGACCGCGAAGGCCAGCGCCACCAGGAACGCCACGTTCTGCCCCTGGGCGCCGATGCCGCCCAGGATGGAGATGATGCCGATGACGACCACGGTGCGGCGGGCCACCTTCACTTCGCCGGCCGAGTCCAGTTCGCCCTTGCGGACCACGTTGGCGTAGATGTCGTGGGCGAACGACGCGGCGGCGGTGATGGTGAGGCCGGCGACCACCGCAAGGATGGTGGCGAAGGCCACCGCCGCGATGACGCCCAGCAGGATCGGGCCGCCCAGCGCGAAGGCCAGCAGCGGGGCCGCGGAGTTGACGCCGCCCGGGGCGGAGATGATGGCTTCGCGTTCGATCAGGGCGCCGGCGCCGTAGCCGAGGACCAGGGTGAACAGGTAGAAGAAGCCGATGAGCCAGATCGCCCAGACCACGGAACGGCGGGCCTCCTTGGCCGTGGGCACCGTGTAGAAGCGCATCAGCACGTGCGGCAGGGCCGCGGTGCCGAGGACCAGGGCCATGCCGAGGGAGACGAAGTCGAGCTTGCTCGCGTCGGTCTTGCCGTACTGCAGCCCCGGATCGAGGACCGCGGCGGTGCCGCTGGTCTCCACGGCCGCACCGAGCAGCGAGGAAAGGTTGAATCCGTGCAGCGCCAGGACCCAGATCGTCATGACGAAGGCTCCGGCGATCAGCAGGACGGCCTTGATGATCTGCACCCAGGTGGTGCCCTTCATGCCGCCGACCAGTACGTAGAGGATCATCAGGCCGCCGACGACGGTGATCACCAGCGACTGGCCGATCCGGGAATCGATGCCCAGCAGCAGCGAGACCAGCCCGCCGGCGCCGGCCATCTGGGCCAGCAGGTAGAAGAAGCAGACGGCCAGCGTGGTGATGGCCGCGGCGATCCGCACCGGGCGCTGCTTCAGCCGGAAGGAGAGCACGTCCGCCATGGTGAACTTGCCCGTGTTGCGCAGCATTTCCGCCACCAGCAGCAGAGCCACCAGCCAGGCGACCAGGAAGCCGATGGAGTAGAGGAAGCCGTCATAGCCGTTGATGGCGATGGCGCCCACGATGCCGAGGAACGACGCCGCGGACAGGTAGTCGCCGGCGATGGCGGTGCCGTTCTGCGGGCCGGTGAAGGACCGCCCGGCGGCGTAGTAGTCCGCCGCGGTCTTGTTGTTCCGGCTGGCGCGCAGGACCACCACCAGGGTGACACCGACGAACAGCCCGAAGATCGCAATGTTGAGCCAGGCGGTGTCCTGGATGGCCTCGGCCGACACCGCTTCGGCGGCGCGGATGGATGCGGTGTTCATCGGGTCTCCTCCGGGCGGCTGACGCCCTGGGCCTCAAGCTCAGTGCGGATTTCACTGGCGATGGGGTCCAGGCGGCGGTTGGCGTAGCTGACGTACCACATGGTGATGCCGAAGGTGCTGACGAACTGCAGCAGCCCCAGGATCAGGCCGACGTTGATGTTGCCGAAGACCGGCGTGGACATGAAGCCGTGTGCGTAGTCGGCCAGCAGCACGTAGGCGAAGTACCAGATGAGGAACGCGGCAGCCATCGGAAAGATGAAGCTGCGCTGGCGCTTGCGCAGCTCCTGCAGCTGCGGCGAGCCCTGGACCTCCTGGAAGTCGACATGGCCGGTGGGGCCCTGCCGGGTTGGCGGCTGTTCTTCAGCCATTGCTTCCTCCTCTGTTGGGCACGTTGCGCGTCGGATGCCTGCGATGCCACCCGCGCACGAATGTGATCAACCTCACTGTCACAGGGCAGGCGCCCGTCCATCCAGCCGAGCCGCGGCTGCGTCGGCAAACGGCGGCTGTGCTGCGGTGAACGGCAGCGGCCGCCGCCCACCGGCCCCGCCTGCGGTTATGGTGGTGGGCATGCTCAGCCCCGCCGTCGACATCGCCGTCATCTGCTCGCTGGCCGTGCTGACGGTCGCCCTGGTGGCGGCCCTGGGCTACCGGCTGACGAGGGCGCAGCGCGAGCTCGGCTCCGACGCCGAGCGGGCAACCTACGCCACGCTGCACACCGCCGCGCTGGCCGCCCGGCACCTCCGCTCAGGGCTGACGGAACACGGCGCCGCGCGCGCCGCGCGCCACCTGCGCGGGCTGTTGGGCTCACCGGTCCTGGTCCTGGCGGATGCCACCGGCGTCCTGGCCTGGGAGGGCGGCACCCCGGCCGGCACGGATCGGCAGCGGGCCGGCTTCGCCGCCGTCTCGGCGGGAGTCCTCGCGGGCGGGCGGGCCCGGGTACTGCGCGCACCGGAGCTGCGCGCCCTGGGGCTGGCCGGCGACGGCGGGGAGCTGCTGGTCTGCCCGGTGACCGCGAACGACCGGACGGTGGGCACCGTCGGAGTGTTTGCCCCGGCGATCAGCGCCGGCCTGATCCGGGCCGCCGACGAGGTGGCCGGCTGGATCGCGGTGCAGCTCGAACTGGCTGAGCTCGACTCCTCGAGGACACAGCTTGTGGAGGCGCAGATGCGGGCCCTGCGCGCCCAGATCAGCCCGCACTTCATCTACAACTCGCTGAACGCCATCGCCTCCTACATCAACACCGACCCGCAGCGGGCCCGGGAGCTGGTGGTGGAGTTTGCCGATTTCACCCGTTACTCGTTCCGCCGGCACGGTGATTTCACCACCCTGGCCGAAGAGCTGCGCTCGATCGACCGCTACCTGCTGCTGGAGCGGGCCCGGTTCGGGGACCGGCTCAAGGTGAGCCTGCAGGTGGCGCCCGAGGTGCTGGGAACGGTGATTCCGTTCCTGTCCCTGCAACCGCTGGTGGAGAACTCGGTGCGGCACGGCCTGGAGGCCATGGAGGGGCCCGGGCACATCACCATCTCCGCCACCGATGCCGGGACGCTGGCGGAGATCACGGTGGAGGACAACGGCGTCGGCATGGACCCGGACCGTCTGGCGGCCCTGCTCGCCGGGCACACGGACGACGGTGAGCACGTGGGGCTGCGCAACGTGGACCTGCGCCTGCGGCAGGTCTACGGCCCGGGGCACGGGCTTGTCATCGACACCGCGCCCGGGGCGGGCACCCTGATCACCATGCGGATCCCCAAGTCGCAGCCGGGCCGGCGCGGCTGAGCGTTGTAGTGTGGATCACATGCCTGGACCATCGAAGCCGATCAGCGTGCTCGTCGCGGACGACGAGCAGCCGGCCGTCGAGGAACTGGCGTTCCTGCTGGGCCGCGACGCCCGGGTGGGCGAGATCCACCGGGCCGGCAGCGGCGGTGCGGCGGTCCGGCTGCTCGAGGAAAAGCAGGTCGACGCCGTGTTCCTCGACATTCACATGCCCGCCCTCTCCGGGCTGGACATCGCCCGGGCCTTGTCCCGGCACCGGCAGCCGCCGGCGGTCGTCTTCGTCACCGCCGACGAGGAACACGCGCTGGCCGCCTTCGAGCTGGCTGCGCTGGATTACCTGCTCAAACCGGTCCGCCCGGAACGGCTGGCCGAATCGGTACGGCGGATCTGCGACGCCGCGGCCCCCGAGGTCGACGCCGAAACCGTCACCGTGGTCCAGGGGGCCACCACCAAGCTGATCCGCCGCGACACCATCTCCTACGTGCAGGCCCAGGGCGACTACGCCCGGCTGCACACCTCCGAGGGCTCGTACCTGGTGCGGGTTCCCCTCGCGGACCTGGAAACCCAGTGGTCCGACGCCGGGTTCGTGCGGATCCACCGCTCCTATCTGGTGGCCCGTCCCCGGATCCGCCAGATCCGGATCACCGCCGGCCGGGCCTCCGTGCAGCTGGACGGCGTCGAACTTCCGGTCAGCCGGCGGCACCTGCCCGGGGTACGCGCCGCGCTCGGCACCGGCCGGTCCCGCCAGGTGCCATGAGCGGCTCCCCGGAGACCCCGCCGCGGGTTCGGGTCACCGCACCGCGGCAGTCCCCCGCGGCCGGCGCGCCGTTCACGGTCTCCCGCGAACTGGACGAGCAGTCCGAAGTGGGCGATGTCTTCCTCCGCGCCCTGATCCGGTCCCAGCTGCGCCTTGCCCTGGTGGTGGGCGGCGGATTCCTGCTGATCCTGCTGGGCGTGCCCGTGCTGCTTGCCTTCGTGCCGGTCATCGCCTCCACCGCGGTGTTCGGGATCCCCGCGCCGTGGATCCTGCTCGGCGTCAGCGTCTATCCGCTGGTGATCATCTGCGGGGCGCTGTACGTGCGCAGCGCGGCCCGCAATGAACGGCGGTTCCTTGACCTGGTCCACGGCCCGCAGGAGCCCAGGCGGTGACCGCCCTGCCCGGCATGGATCCCGCCGTGGGCTACGCGGCCGTGGCCGCCGTCGTGGCCGCGACCCTGCTGATCGGAGCGTTCGGGCTGCGGATCTCCCGCACCACCGGGGACTTCTACGTCGCCTCCCGGACGGTCCGGCCCTGGTGGAACGCCTCGGCGATCGGCGGCGAGTACCTGTCCGCCGCCAGCTTCCTGGGCGTCGCCGGACTGATCCTGGTCTCCGGTGTGGACGCGCTGTGGTTTCCCATCGGCTACACCGCCGGTTACCTGATGCTGCTGCTCTTCGTCGCCGCCCCGCTGCGGCGCTCCGGCGCGTACACCATCTCCGACTTCGCCGAGGCCCGGCTGGAGTCCCGGACGGCGCGGCGGGTCACGAGCCTGCTCGTGGTCGCGGTGGGCTGGCTGTACATCGTGCCGCAGCTGCACGGGGCGGCGCTGGCCATAGCCATCACCACCGGGCTGCCCGGGTGGACGGGATCGGTGGCGGTTGCTGCGGTGGTCTGTGCCAGCGTCGCGACCGGCGGCATGCGCTCCATCACCTTCGTGCAGGCCTTCCAGTACTGGCTGAAGCTGACGGCGCTGGCCGTGCCGGTGCTGTTCATCCTCTTCCACAGCGGCGGGGCCGGATGGCAGGGCGGCGGCGCGGCCCTGGCCGAGGCCCTGGATCCGGAAGCGCACGCCTCGCTGTACCGCAACATCTCGCTCAGCCTCGCGCTGCTCTGCGGCACGCTCGGCCTGCCGCATGTGCTGGTGCGCTTCTACACCAACCCCGACGGGCCCTCGGCGCGGCGGACCACCTTGATCGTGCTGGGGCTGCTGTCCCTCTTCTACGTTTTTCCCATTGCCTACGGGGTCCTGGCCCGGATCTACCTGCCCGACCTCGCAGACCAGGGCAGCGCTGACGCCGCGGTGCTCCTGCTGCCGGGCACGGTGTTCGACGGCGGCCTCGGTGACCTGCTGGCGGCCATGGTGACGGCCGGCGCCTTCGCTGCGTTCCTGTCCACCAGCAGCGGCCTCGTGGTGTCCCTCTCCGGAGTGATGAGCCAGGAGTTCTTCGGGGGCAGCGTGCGCGGCTTCCGGATCTCGGCGGTGGCGGCCGCCGTCGTCCCGCTGGTGATTGCTCTGCTGACCAGTTCCCAGGCGCTGGCCGGAAGCATCGGCATGGTCTTCGCGTTCACCGCGTCGACCCTGTGTCCCCTGCTGGTGCTGGGGATCTGGTGGCGCGGGCTGACGGCCCCCGGCGCCGTGGCCGGCATGCTGACCGGTGCCGCGCTGTGCGGAGGCGCCATGGCCGCGGGCGGAGTGGCCGGCGCCGCCGGAGCAGGCATCCCGGGCTGGGTGGCGCAGCCGGCGGCGTGGACCGTGCCGGCGTCGTTCCTGGTGACCATCCTGGTCTCGCGGGCCCGGCCCGGACTGGTGCCGGCCGGCGTCGGGCGCTTCATGGCCCGGCTGCATGCCCCGGAAGGCACCGGCGGCGGGGGCCGGGGCGGCCCTGTGCGCAGCGGGCGCCCGGACCGGCAGGGTTAGTCGATGGCGGCCATCAGCTCGACGACGCGGTCCAGGAACGCGTCGACCTGCGTTTCCTCGTAGCCTTCGTCGCCGCGGGCCTCGCGGAACACGGCTCGGCGCACCACGTCCACGCTCAGCGGCTTGTCATGCTCGAAGTAGCCGAGCAGTTCGTTGCACAGCGCGTCGACGTCCTCGACGTTGTAGCTGGGTGCCCGGCGCTTGCTGGGACGGCGGAACCGCTCCCCCGGTTCCCGGTGGAGGCGTCCGCGCAGCACGGCGGACGTGCGGCCGATCAGCATCAGCCAGGCGTCTTCGCCCTTCTCGCGGATCAGTTCGTCCCGCTCACGCTGGGCGAAGACATCCTCGAGCCGGTCCAGCGCCGCGTCGACGGCCTGTGCCTCGTAGCCGCCCTTGGCGGGGTCGAAGGCCATGGCGCGGACCTGCCGGCTGGTGATCGGCTTGGTGCCTTTGCCCTGCGAGTTGTAGAAGTCCCGGGCCTTGGTGAGGAACTCGTCCACCTGTCGGATGTTGTAGCCGTACTCCCGGCGGCCCACCCGCTGGAAGGGGGCACTGGCCTGGCGCACATCGTCCATGCTTGGGGTAGTCCTCCGTGTCTTGGTGCCCGCTCCGGCGCTGGGCCGGACCGGGGCAGCTGATCCACCTTGCATCTTACTTGGCCCTTCCGCACGTGGCTGCCAGGCGGCCCGGTGTGTGCCTGCTCATAGGGTGAGCAGCAGGGAGACCAGGAAGACCACCGGTGCGGCGAAGACGATCGAATCGAGCCGGTCCATGACACCGCCGTGGCCCGGAAGCAGGTTGGACATGTCCTTCACGCCCAGTTCCCGCTTGATCATCGACTCGGAGAAGTCACCGGCCGTTGCCGCAGCGACCGTGGCCACCGCGAGAACGATGCCGAACCACCAAGGAGCGTCCAGGGCGAACACTGCAGCCAGCACGCCGATCAGTGCTGCGCCGGCCGCTGATCCGGCAAAGCCTTCCCACGACTTTTTCGGGCTGATCTTCGGGGCCATCGGGTGCTTGCCGAACAGGGCGCCGACCAGGTAGCCGAAGGTGTCGTTGGCGACCACCAGCAGCAGCAGCACCGCCACCCGTATGCGTCCGTCGGGCTCGGCGAGCAGGACCATCGCGAAGCTGAGCAGGAACGGAACCCAGAGCAGCACGAAGATGCCCGCCAGGATGCTGGTCAGCGCCCCTTCGGCCGTGTCCAGGGTGCGCCAGAGCAGAATCGCCACCGAGGTGGCCGTCAGGGCGAACGCGAGGGCCTCGGTGCCGCCGAAGTAGGCGGCCAGCGGCAGGGCCAGGGTTCCGACCAGGACCGGCACCATGGGTACCTTGATGCCGCGCACCTCCAGGGCCCGGCTGACTTCCCAGACGCCGACGACGGCGAATCCGGCGGCGATGATGACGATGGCGACCGGGTAGTACAGCAGCCCGACCAGCAGCGATCCGAGCAGGACGACGCCGACGCCGATCGCGGCCGGCAGGTTGCGCCCGGCGCGTGATGGTCGATCCGGGGTACGGGCGGAACCGCGCCGGGAACCGGCTGCGCTCATGGTGGTGGCCTTTGCTGCCGGGGCTTCCTGCGGAGCGGAGGAGGCGCCAGCCTGTGTGGGAGGCTGGTGGGAACTCATCAGACTTCGAGCAGCTCCGCTTCCTTGCGCTTGAGCAGCTCGTCGATGTTCTCGGTGTGGGCCTTCGTCAGCGCGTCCAGTTCCTTTTCCGCACGGGCGCCGTCGTCCTCGCCGATTTCGCCGTCCTTGACCAGCCGGTCCAGGGCGTCCTTGGCCTTGCGGCGGATGTTGCGGACGGACACCTTGGCGTCTTCGCCCTTGCCCCGGACGATCTTGACGTACTCGCGGCGGCGCTCCTCGGTCAGCTCGGGCATGACCACGCGGATGACCTTGCCGTCGTTGGAGGGGTTGGCTCCGACCTCGGAGTCGCTGAGGGCCCGCTCAATGGCGCGCAGGGCGGACACGTCGTAGGGAGTGATCAGCAGGGTGCGTGCGTCGGGGGTGGCGAACGAGGCCAGCTGCTGGAGCTGGGTCGGGGAACCGTAGTAGTCGACGAGGACCTTGGCGAAGAGAGCGGGAGTCGCCCGGCCGGTGCGGATCGCGGAGAAATCCTCCTTGGCGACCTCCACCGCCTTGTCCATCTTCTCGGTGGCCTCTTGCAGCGTCTCTTCGATCACGGTTTCTCCTTCAGGGAAATTCGACCACGCACCCGTGGCTGGCTCTGCTACTAATCCTAAGCCACTGCTCCGGGTTCCCTGCACGGAGCGCAGCGAGGTGCGAGGGCAGGGCAGGGGCGCACCGCCCCGGGTTCCCTGCACGGAGCGCAGCGAGGTGCGAGGGGAGGAAGGTGGCGCACTGCCCTTAGGTTCCCTGCACGGAGCGCAGCGAGGTGCGGGGGCAGGGTTAACGGCGGGAGCCCCCGGGATCTCCCGGGGGCTCCCGCCGTGTGGTCAGTTGGTGACCAGGGTGCCGATCTTCTCGCCGCGGATGGCGCGGGCGACGTTGCCTTCGCCTTCCATCCCGAAGACCACCATCTGCAGGTTGTTGTCCTTGCACATGGTCATGGCGGTCTGGTCCATGACCCGGATGTCCTGGCGGAGGGCGTCGTCGTAGGTCAGGTTCTCGAGCTTGCGCGCGTTCGGATCCTTGTTGGGGTCGGCGGTGTACACACCGTCGACGCCGCTCTTGGCCATGAGGACTTCGTCCGCGTGGACCTCCAGGGCCCGCTGCGCAGCGACCGTGTCCGTGGAGAAGTAGGGCAGGCCTGCCCCGGCGCCGAAGATGACCACGCGCCCCTTCTCGAGGTGCCGGATGGCCCGCCGCGGAATGTAGGCCTCGGCGACCTGTCCCATGGTGATGGCGCTCTGGACGCGGGTCTCCACGCCGGCCTGCTCCAGGAAGTCCTGCAGCGCCAGGCAGTTCATGACCGTGCCGAGCATCCCCATGTAGTCCGCGCGGGAGCGGTCCATGCCGCTGGTGGACAGTTCCGCGCCGCGGAAGAAGTTGCCGCCGCCGACGACGATGGCCACTTCCACCTCGCCGACCGTCGAGGCGATCTGCTTGGCGACGGCGCGGACGGTTTCGGGGTCCACGCCCAGCTTGCCGCCGCCGAACACCTCGCCGGAGAGCTTGAGCAGGACACGGCGTCGCGGCGCTGCGGAATCGTTCTGGAGATGGGCCATTGATGCCTCCCGGAAGGTTGGGGATCTGCTGTTAAGACTAATTTGCCGGCAGTGCCAGGCAAGGTGCGGGCAGACAAAGGGGGTGGCCACCGTGTGGTGGCCACCCCCTTTCATTCATCTGCGCGCGTGCGTGGTGCCTTAGGCGCCGACGCGGAAGCGGGCGAAGGCGACGGGGCTGACCCCGGCCTCTTCGAAGACCTTCCCGACGGTCTTCTTCGCATCCTTGGCGAACGGCTGGTCCAGCAGCACGATCTCCTTGAAGAAGCCGGTCAGGCGGCCTTCAACGATCTTCGGCAGGGCAGCTTCGGGCTTGCCTTCGGCGCGGGCGGTCTCGTCGGCGATGCGGCGCTCGTTCTCGACGGTGTCGGCCGGCACCTCGTCCCGGGTGAGGTAGGTGGGTGCGTACGCCGCGGTGTGGACCGCGACGTCGTGGGCGGCCTCGAAGGCGGCGTCGCCTTCGCCGTCGACGGCGAACAGCACGCCGACCTGGGCCGGAAGGTCCTTGGAGGTCTTGTGCAGGTAGGCGTCAACGGTCTTGCCCTCGACGCGTGCAACGCGGCGGACGACGACCTTCTCGCCCAGCACGGCGCCCTCTTCGACGACGATCTCGGACAGCGGCTTGCCGTCGACCTCGTAGGCGAGCAGCGCCTCGGCGTCGGCTGCGCCGGACTCGATGGCGGCGGCGAGCACGCGGTCAGCCAGTTCGATGAACTTGGCGGACTTGGCCACGAAGTCGGTCTCGCAGTTCAGCTCGATCATGACGCCGACGGTGCCGTCCAGGACCTTGGCGGCCACGAGGCCCTCCGCGGTGGACCGGCCTTCGCGCTTAGTGGCGCCCTTCAGGCCCTTGATGCGGATGAGCTCCATGGCCTTGTCGGCATCGCCGTTGGCCTCGTCCAGAGCCTTCTTCACGTCCATCATGCCGGCGCCGGTGCGCTCACGCAGGGCCTTGATATCAGCAGCGGTGTAGTTCGCCATTTGGACTCCAGTCCTCCCGTTATAAGTTGTGGTGCGTTTCCGCGAGTGCGGCTGGCCGGTAGCCGGCCAGCCGCACTCTGCAGATCCCCCGTCCGCGGTAATCCACCGCTTTCGGGATGAGGTTTTACTTGTCCGCTGCCTCGGCGCCTTCAGCGGCGGGGGCTTCGGCGGCCGGAGCTTCAGCGGCGGGCGCCTCGGCGGCCGGTGCTTCAGCGGCCTGGCCCTCGAGCAGCTCGCGCTCCCACTCGGCCATCGGCTCTGCGGCGGCCTCGGTGTTGCCGGCTGCCTTGTTGTTGCGGGCGATGAGGCCTTCGGCAACGGCGTCGGCGATGACGCGGGTCAGCAGGTTGACGGAGCGGATGGCGTCGTCGTTGCCCGGGATCGGGTAGTTGACGTCGTCCGGATCGCAGTTGCTGTCGAGGATCGCGACGACCGGGATGCCCAGCTTCTTGGCCTCGTCAACCGCCAGGTGCTCCTTCTGGGTATCGACAACCCAGAGGACCGACGGGGTCTTGGACAGGTTGCGGATGCCGCCCAGGTTGCCCTGGAGCTTGGTGAGCTCACGCTTGAGGAGCAGCAGCTCCTTCTTGGTGTGGCCCGAAGCGGCGACGTCCTCGAAGTTGATCTCCTCGAGTTCCTTCATGCGCTGGATGCGCTTGGCAACGGTGGAGAAGTTGGTCAGCATGCCGCCCAGCCAGCGCTGGTTGACGTAGGGCTGGCCGACGCGGGTGGCCTGCTCGGCGATGGCTTCCTGTGCCTGCTTCTTGGTGCCGACGAACAGCACGGTGCCGCCGTGGGCGACGGTGGCCTTGACGAAGTCGTAGGCGCGGTCGATGTAGGACAGCGACTGCTGCAGGTCAATGATGTAGATGCCGTTGCGCTCGGTGAAGATGAAGCGCTTCATCTTCGGGTTCCAGCGACGGGTCTGGTGTCCAAAGTGGACGCCGCTGTCGAGCAGCTGGCGCATGGTAACGACGGGCATGTCGTCACTCCTTCCGGCAGCGTTCGGCGCGCACGCGCGAATCCGCTGCCAATTGACGGTTATACAGCTGCACGCCCGGCGGGCGGAGCTCCTGGCATCCATCAGCTGGAGTCCAGCGTGGGCCCCCTGCCGGCAAGCCGGACCGCTGGAGGCACACCCGGTGATCGCCCCAAAGGACGGTTCCGGATAATTGGGATGCGCGTAGTCAATCCGCCCTGCTCGCCGCCACACCCCGAGGGGGCACGGGACAGCGCACGGCAGACTGCTTGGATAAGTGTACTACAGCACCGGAGCCGCAGCGCACGTGCCCGCCGTCCCTTCGAGCGCGCGGACGGCACCGGGAACGCGGTCCTCCACAGCGCCCTGTCCGCCCGCACCTGTCCCCCGCCCGGCCCGGACGGCAGCCCCGGGGTGCCCTCCGGTGCAGGCTGGTCCGGTGATCCCTTTACTGCCCACGGGTTCCGGCCCTCCGCCCGACCTACGGAGGCCCTTCAGCCGGCATGCCCCGGCGCTGCTCGCCGCCCTGCTGCTGATCTTCATGCCGGGAGCGTCCGTTCCGCCCGGCGACCGCCTTTGGCTCGTTCCGACAGCTGGACAGGCCGCCCCGGCGTCGTTGTGGCAGCCCCGCTGGCAGTGGCCGCTGCAGCCGCCGCCCCCGGTCCTCAGGGGCTTCGACCGGCCGGCGCAGCGCTGGCTGGCAGGCCATAGGGGCGTGGACCTGTCGGCCGGAGCCGGCACCGCCGTGGTGAGTCCCGCCGCCGGGACGGTGCACTTTGCCGGGTGGGTGGTGGATCGGCCGGTGCTGACAATCCGGATCGAGGAGGCCGGGACGGTGCTGCTGAGCAGCTTCGAGCCCGTGGAGACCGAGCTGGCGGCCGGCTCGGCGGTGGCAGCCGGCGAACAGGTGGGCACGGTGGCTGCCACGGCCGCCCAGCATTGCCCGCAGCCGTGCCTGCACTGGGGCGTGCGGGAGAACGGCGACTATGTGGACCCGCTGGCGTTCGTCACCGATCGCCGGCCTTCCGTGCTGCTCCCCCTGCCCGCCGGCCGGGCAGCCGCCGCGGGCAGGGCGGCTGCGGCGGCGGCGGCGGCCCAGGAGAAACGGAGACCGGGGGCGGCCCGGGACGGCCACGGCCGGCCGGATCGGTAACTGATCCGACCGACCGTCACTGCCGGAGGCGCCTGCCTAGACGAAGGCTGCCACCCCGGTGATTGCCCGGCCGGTGACCAGGGTGTTCACTTCGTAGGTTCCTTCGTAGGAGTAGATCGCCTCCGCGTCGGCGAATACCTTGGCCATCCCGTAGTCGGTGACGATGCCGTTGCCGCCGAGGATGCTGCGGCCCAAAGCCACGGATTCGCGCATGCGGGCGGTGGTGAACGCCTTCGCCAGGGCGGACTGTTCGTCCTTCGCCCGGCCGAGGTCCTCCAGCTGGGCCAGGCGGACCATCATGCCCATCGAGCTGACGGTGTTGCCGAGAATCTTGACCAGCTGTTCCTGGATGAGCTGGAACGAGGCCAGCGGCTTGCCGAACTGGGTCCGCTCCACTGCGTAGCGGCGGGCGATGTCGAAGGCCGCCATCTGCTGGCCCACCGCCTGCCAGGCCACCGCAAGCCGGGTCACCTTCAGGACCTTGTTGACGTCCTTGAAGGTGTTGGCCCCCTTGAGGTGGAAGTCGTCGCTGATCCGGACGTTCTCCAGCTTGATGTCGGCGTTCTGGACGGTCCGCAGCGCGATCTTGTTTTCGATCTTGGTCGCGGTGTAGCCCTCGGTGCCGGTGTCCACAAGGAAGCCCTTGACCTGGTTGGTGTCCACGTCGCGGGCGTAAATGACCACCCAGTCGGACCAGGTCGCGTTGCCGATCCAGCGCTTCTCGCCGTTGAGGATCCACGAGTCCCCGTCCCGGCGGGCGGTGGTGCGCAGGCCGCCGGCGACGTCGGAGCCGCCGAGCGGTTCGGTCAGGCCGAAGGCGCCGATCTTCTTCATGGCGTAGATGTCCGGCAGCCAGGCAGCCTTCTGCTCCTCGGAGGCCAGGGCCTCGATGGAACCGGTGAACAGCCCGTCATGGACACCCATGAAGGTGGCGAAGGAAGTGTCTGCGCGGGTGAACTCCGCATGGCACAGGCCCGCGAAAAGGTTCGAGTAGCCCTGCCGGTACACGGGGCTGACCACGTCCAGTTCGGCCAGCTCGGGGACCATATGGGCGGGGAACTCCGCGTCGTTCCACCACTGGGCTGCGTGCGGCTTGACGTGGGTCCCCAGCCAGGCGCGGATTTCGTGCAGCCGGTCCCGCTCCTTGTCGGTAAGCAGGTCCTCGAATGCGTAGAAGTCGCCGTCCGCGTATGGGAGGTTGTCGACGTCGGGAGTTGCCATGGAATGTGCCCTTCGCTGCGGGATCGCCGGTGATCGGGCGGGCGTGGTGGGCCCGCACGGATTATGTTACCCGTGAGTAACATCGAGGGCAACGGCCGACGCGGCCCCAGCCGAACTCCGAAGACGACGAAACCCCGGTCCGGGGACCGGGGTTTCACAGGACAACGTCCGCCGCCGCCGAAGCAACGGTGTCGGGGGTAGGGCTGGTGGGGCTTGAACCCACGACCGACGGATTATGAGTCCGCTGCTCTAACCGGCTGAGCTACAGCCCCCCGCTCCCCTGCAGCTGCAGGCGGAACAACTCCACATCCTAGCGGCCCGCAGCCGGCGCCAGCCAATTGTCCGGCTGCCGGGCGAGGGGCTAGAAAGCCGGCTGGGGCACCTCACGTCCCGCATAGAGCGCTTCGAAGGTCGCCAGTGTCTGCTCGATCCCGTGGCGGTCGACCAGCTCGCGGCTCCGGCGCCCCATGGCCAGGCGCTGCTCGGCGGGCAGGCGGAGAATGTCGGTGATCCGGCGGGCCAGCTCGTCGGAGTCCCCGGGCTCGAAGAGGTAACCGTTGCGGCCGCTGTCGACCAGGTGGGGCAGGGCCATGGCATTGGCGAGCAGCACCGGCGTGGAGGCGGACATGGCCTCCAGGGTCACCAGCGACTGCAGCTCGGCGGTGCCCGGCTGGCAGAACAGGTCCGCGCGCAGGTAGGCGAGCCGCAGCTCCTCGTCGGACACCAGGCCCCGGAACACCACCCTGTCCTGCAGGCCGAGCCGGCGGACCTGCTCCTCCAGGGCCGGGCGCACCTCGCCGCCGCCCACGATTTCCGCCCGGGCCGGCACATCCGGCGGCAGCTTGGCGATGGCATCGATCAGCACGTCCACGTGCTTTTCCTCCGCCAGCCGGCCGACGAAGAGCACGGTGGGCTGCTCATGCGGTTCGATCACCTCACCCGGCCGCGGCTCGTACGCGGCGGCGTCGATCCCGTTGGACAGCGGCAGGACATCGTCCAGCTTGGCGTAGTCCTTCATGGCCTTGGCCGCCAGCGGCGTCGGGGTGGTGACCACGGCGGCCCGGCCCATCACCTTGCCCATGTCCCGCCAGGAGTTGCGGGCAACAATCCGCTTGAACCACCGGGGGAACGGCAGGAAGGGGTCCAGGTTTTCGGGCATGAAGTGGTTGGTGGCCACGGTGCGGACGCCGCGCCGGACCGCCTCGTACAGCGTGTGCTCACCCACCATGTAGTGGCACTGGATATGCACGACGTCGGGCTGCACCCGGTCCATGAGCAGGCTGATCTCCCGCTTGATTTCCCACGGCAGGCAGATCCGCCAGTACTCATGGGTGGGCACGCCGTGGGAGCGGAGGCGGTGCACGGGCCAGGGACCGTCCAGGTCGCTGTGGGAGGGCCCGGGTCCCGCGGCCGGGGCCAGGACGTGCACATCGTGTCCGCGTGCGTGCAGGCCCTTGGCGAGACGGTAGCCAAACTGCGCGGCTCCGTTCAGGTGCGGCGGGTAGGTGTCACAGGCAATCAGGATTGTCAGTGGTTGTTCCACCGGTGCGTCGCTCACGGTCTCCTCTAGTGGTCTGTCTGCGGACGGGCCGCGTCGGCTGCCCGTCGGTGCCGTTCTTCAGCCCTCCGCTGGATGACGTCCGGGTGGTACCGGGAGAGGGCAACGACCCCAACAATAGCAACGAAAGCTGCCAGGCCCATGGCCACGGCGGCCACCGGAGGCACGTCGGGCCGCAGTTCACCGAGGACTCCGATGCCGATGGCGATGCCGACCATGGGGTCGATGACCGTCAGGCCGGCGATGACCAGGTCGGGCGGGCCGGAGGAATAGGCGCTCTGCACGAACCAGGCCCCGAGGGCGCCGGCCACGGCTATGCCGACGACCGTGTACCAGGGGACGTTGAGGAGGAAGCGGCCGTTGGGGTTGAAGAGGTCGCCGATGATGATCTTGGTCAGCACGGCCACGAAGCCGAAAAGGACACCCGCGCCGAAGATGTGGACGATGGCGTTGAGCCGCTTGCCGAACAGCAGGTTCAGGGTTCCGAAGAAGGCCACGACGACCGCCAGGATCAGGACGATCACCACCTCCTGGCGCTGCTCCACGACGTGCTGGGTGCGGGTGACGAAAACGGCCAGGGAAACGAACAGGGCGCTGCCAAGGACGCAGGAGACGATTGCCGCCACCGTGATGCGGTTGAGGCGCAGCCCCTGGTCGCGGGCGTTGACGACGGTGGTGATGACCAGGGCGAGGGAGCCGATGGGCTGCACCACGGTCAGCGGCGCCAGCCCGAGCGCGGTGACGTTCAGCCCCATGCCGACGCCCAGCAGCAGCAGCCCGAAAAGCCAGCGGGGGTTGCGCAGCAGCCGGGTCAGCTGGCTGCCGTTCAGGGCCAGTCCGCCGGTGTCGGCGCTGACGGCGCTGCCCTGCCGCTGCGCACCGAAGGCAAGGAACACGGCACTCGCCAGGGCGCAGAGAATGGCGATTCCGGTCACCGGCGCCCCCCGGAGTCTCCTGCCGCTGCGGACACCGTGGGCTCAGCCGGTGCCACGGGCCCGCTCCGTGCGGTACTTCCGCCAGGAAGCGGCCATGTAGGCGGCGAAGGCCGCGACGTGACCGATGCAGCCCAGCACCAGGATCACGTCCGCAACGATAATCAGCCATTGCTGGTCAAAGCCCTGCACCCTGGTGAGGAGCAGCAGCGGAGCGCCGACCAGCAGCAGCGCGGTCCGGATCTTGCCGAGGTTGCTGACCTGGAGATTGGGGCTGCCGTGGAACAGGATCAGCGAGTTCACCAGCAGGATCAGGTCGGGGATGACGATCGCGTACACGAGCCAGACGGGCGCCAGGCCGTCCGCCACGAAGGTAACGGCCACGATGATCATGGCCAGGCGGTCGGCGGCGGGATCAAGCCACTTGCCGACCGTCGAGACCTGGTTCAGGCGGCGGGCCAGGTACCCGTCCACCCAGTCGGTGCCGCCGACGAGGACGAGGGTGAGGAACGCCGAACCGTAACTGTCCGTTGCCACGAACCAGACAAACAGCGGGATCCCCAGAAAGCGCAGGACAGTGATCAGGTTCGGAACGGTCCAGAACGTGTTGACCTCTGTCAGGGTCTGCCCCGGCCGGGCTCCCGCCCCGATAATCCTGATCACTGTCCGCTTTCCGTTGGTGCTTTGTGGCTGGTGCTCCTAGCGCCGGGCCAGCCGGCTGATCATGATGGCCATCGCCAGCAGCGAGGCGGCCAGGACGGTCAGCGGCTGCCAGTGCTCGCGGATCATGAGCGTGATGTCGTCCGTCGGCGACTTCGTGCCCTGTCCCTGCCCGGCTCGCCGCTCCTGGGCCGCGGCCCTGCGGGCTTCGAACTCCCGCACCTGGCGCCGGACGTCGGCCTTCTCGCCGAGGGTGTCGCGGACGTCGGCCAGGTGTTCCCGGCGCTGGCGGGTCCGTGTCCGCAGCTCCTCCTCGCTCGGCGTGGGAGCGTCGTCGGGCTTTGCGGACTTGTCCTTCTTCGGCTTCTCCTGCTTCGGTTCCTTGGGCTTGTCCAGGGTGGCCGGATCGAAGCGGCGGCCCTCCTTGAGCACCCCGAGGTCGTACCGCAGGCCGCGGATGGCCTCCTCCGGCATCAGCGGCAGGGTCTTCTTGAACCGTGACACGCCGACGAGCCCGCCGATGGCCGCGATCACCAGGAACAGCGCAGCCACCAGCAGCGCCGCCAGCCACGGAGGCATGACCGTGCCGAGGCCGAGGATGGCCGCGGCGATCAGGGCGACCGCCAGTGCGGCCAGGAACAGCAGGGCGATGACCAGGAACGCGGCGGCGATGCCGGCGGCCTTGCCCTTCTGCTTCATTTCGGCGGTGGCAAGGCCGATTTCGTCGTTCAGCTGCCTCGGCGTCAAGCGCGCCATGACCTTGGCCAGCCCGACGATCGACGACTTGCCGGTGGCCCTGTTGGCCCGAGTGCTAGCGGAGCGATCCATGCGCCCTGCCTCCGTCCCCTGATTAGTGTTCACCGTAGCCATTACCCAAAATTACCATTGTCCTCACCATTACCACCCGGCCGCAGCCTTCCCGGCGGCCTCCGGGGCTCCTAGGCGGTTTCAAGACCGCGCCGGTCCTCCAGCTCGCGGCCCGACAGCTCCGGGAGCCTGGTCTTGACGAACCAGAAGGACAGCAGGGCGAACAGGCTGAAGAGCGCGTACATGATCCACACCCCGAAGTTCTCGGACACCCAGGGGAAGGACAGGGTGACGATGAAGTTGAAGATCCAGTTGACCATCGCGCCGAGGCCGAGGGCCAGGGATCGAATGTTGTTCGGGAACACCTCGCCGAGGGTGACCCACATGATCGGTCCCCAGGTGGCGGCGAAGAACACCACGAACAGGTTGGCGCCGATCAGGGCGACGGGGCCCCAGATGCCCGGAAGGGTGATCTCGCTGTTGAAGGTCTCCGCCTGCGCAAACGAGACGGTGGCGGCCAGCAGGCCTGCGAACATGCCGGCCGAACCGATCATCAGCAGCAGCCGCCGCCCGACCCTGTCCACGAAGGCGATGGCGACCAGGGTCATCAGGACGTTGACGACGGAGGTGATCACCGACGTCGTGAAGGAATCCTCCTCGCTGAAGCCCACCGACTGCCACAGCGTGGTGGAGTAGTAGAAGATCGCGTTGATGCCGACCAGCTGCTGGAAGGCGGCGATGGCCATGCCCACCCAGAGGATGGGCTGCAGGCCCAGGCTTGGACCGCGCAGGTCCGCGAACGTGGCCTTCTTGGTAGTGAAGGACTTCTTGATGTCGGCGATTTTGCGGTCGGTGTCCTGCACGCCGGAGACGTCGCGGAGCACCTTGGCCGCCGCCGTGTCTTCATCCCGCCGGACCAGGTACTGGGGAGATTCGGGAATGGTCAGCCCCAGGACGCCGTAGATCACGGCGGGGACGATGCCGACCAGCAGCATCCAGCGCCAGGCCGGCAGCCCCCACCACAGATCCCCGAGGGCTCCGCCGGCCGCATTCGCCAGCCAGGCATCCGAGAGCAGGGCGGCGAAGATGCCGAGCGTGATGGCCAGCTGCTGCACCGATCCCAGCGCTCCGCGCCACTTGGACGGCGCGATTTCGGCGATGTACCCGGGCGCGATGACGGAGGCGGTGCCGATGGCCAGGCCGCCGACCAGGCGCCACAGCATCAAATCCCACTCGGAGAAGGCGTAGGCGGAGCCGATCGAGTTGACCGCGAAGAGGACGGCCGCGCCGACCATGACCTTTTTGCGGCCGATCCGATCCGCGAGCTGACCGGCGAACCAGGCACCCACGGCGCATCCGAGGAGGGTGATGGCGACGGTAAAGCCGAGGACGCCGGGGCTGAGGCTGAATTCCTCCCCGATGGCGTCCACGGCGCCGTTGATGACGGCGGTGTCGAAGCCGAACAGCAGGCCGCCTACGGCTGCTGCGACAGTGACCGCAATGACCTTGGCGGGGTGGGCGACCTTTTGGGGTTCCCCGCGTGCCGGCTCTGGAGTGTGAGCGCCCATCGGCGGTTCCTCGTTTTCAGTTTGTGCTGATAGTGACCCTTAAGCCTACGGGTTACCCTAAGCAGCCTTAGCAGCGGGCGGAAGAACGCTGCCCGGATTCGCCCGTCGGCGGTGCCCGGCCGGCAGCCGGCGGCACCGGGTTCCGCCCTTCGCGATGGCTCCGCCGCCTTCGGGGCGATCAGGCCTGAACGGCAGCGGGGCAGGACGCCGCCGCCCTGCCCCGCTGCTCTGCACGCCGCCCGTCGGCGCGCATCCGTCCGTCCGTCAGCCGTCCGCGGCTGCCGCCACCGCAGCGGCGACCGCGGGAGCGACGCGCGGATCCAGGGGGCTGGGCACAATGTAATCGGCCCGCAGCTCCTCCCCCACCAGCTCGGCGATCGCTCCGGCCGCCGCGACCTTCATGGCGGCGGTGATCCGGCGGGCACCGCTGTCCAGGGCGCCCCGGAAGACCCCGGGAAAGGCCAGGACATTGTTGATCTGGTTGGGAAAATCGCTGCGCCCGGTGGCGACGACGGCGGCATGCCGCGCGGCAACATCGGGGTGGACCTCGGGATCGGGGTTGGAGAGGGCAAAGATGACGGCGTCGTCGGCCATCGTGGCCAGCAGCTCCTCGGGGACGGCGCCGGAGGAGACGCCGATGAAGACATCCGCTCCGGCGAGGGCCTCCGCCGGGCCGCCGTTGAGCCCGCGGGGATTGGTGCGGGCAGCCAGGTCCGCCTTGACTCCGGTGACGCCGTCGCGGCCGGCGGAGACAATCCCCTTCGAATCCAGGACGGTGACATCGGTAATGCCCGCATCGAGCAGGATGTTGGCGCACGCGACCCCGGCGGCTCCTGCCCCGGAGATGACCACGCGCTGCGTGCCGGCGTCGCGCCCGGTCAGCCGGAAGGCGTTCTGCAGCGCCGCCAGCACCACGATTGCGGTGCCGTGCTGGTCATCGTGCATCACCGGGCAGTCGAGGGCCTCGATCAGCCGCGTTTCGAGCTCGAAGCAGCGCGGGGCGGAGATGTCCTCGAGGTTGACGGCGCCGTAGCTGGGGCGCAGCCGGACGAGTGTTTCGATGATCTCGTCCACGTCGGTGGTGTCGAGCACCAGGGGAATCGAATCCAGGCCGCCGAAGGTCTTGAACAGGGCGGCCTTGCCCTCCATGACCGGTAGGGACGCGGCGGGGCCGGTGTCCCCCAGGCCCAGGACGGCGGTGCCGTCGGAGACCACCACGACCAGCCGGGAGGCCCAGGTGTGGGTGGCAGCCTTTTCCGGCTCAGCGGCAATGGCGCGGGAGACCTGGGCGACGCCCGGGGTGTAGGCGATGGACAGGGCGCGGGCCGAGTCGAGCGGCATCTTCGGCTCGACGCTCAGCTTGCCGCCCTCGTGCGCGGCGAAGATTTCCTGCTCGCTGATGGCAGCGGCGGAGATGGAGGCAGAGGAAATGGAGGTCATTGAATGCTCCTGCTGGATGGTCCAGGGAACCGCAGGCGGGCCGCGGGATTCGCGGGGCGCAGCAGCGGACGTCCGGGAAAGAACCGGACCGGGAAGGCAACAGGATAGGTGTGCCCGGCGGAGGTGCCGGTCGGGCCGCGGGGTTTGGTCGCGGCCGGCACCGGAGTTCCGCCGCCGCCAGTCTAGGGAATCCGGGGCCCGCGGACAACCGCCCGGATCGGACACCGTCACGGACAGCGTGCCGCCGGGGCACAACAAAAGACCTCCGTGGGCGTACCCACGGAGGTCCTGTTCGCTCCCCCGACTGGACTCGAACCAGTAACCCTTCGATTAACAGTCGAATGCTCTGCCAATTGAGCTACGGGGGAAAGCAGCGCGCTCTACTCTACCCTAGATCGGGCACGTCCGCGAATCGGCAGCGCTCCCGTTCCAGGGCAGCCTCCGCGGTGCCCGTGCGGTCCTCCCGTGGAGCGCCGGAGGGAGCGCCACGAGAGCGCCGCGGACGGATAAAAAGAGGCCCAGACCAGGCATAACGCCTGATCAGGGCCTCCGTCCGCTCCCCCGACTGGACTCGAACCAGTAACCCTTCGATTAACAGTCGAATGCTCTGCCAATTGAGCTACGGGGGAAAGCAACGGGCTCTACTCTACAGCAGGTTTCGGGCCGGAACGAAATCGGAACCCGCCGCGCAGGGGCTCCCGCGGTGTCGCGTCGGTCACATGTCTCCGCGCAGGGCGCGCCGCTGCATCTCCAGTTCCATCAGTTCGCGGTTCAGCTGTTGGAACAGGGCCGGGTCAGCGGCCGGATCCAGCCGCTGCAGCTGGCCCAGTTTCTCGGCCTTCAGGTGCGTCACCTGCAGTTCGAAGAGCCGGTTGAGGATGTCCCGGCAGTACTGCCACAGCGCCTCATCGTCGCGGGCGGGAATGGGCGTCACCGCCAGCTCGCTGACCAGCGCGCGCAGGGCGTCGGGCAGTTCCTGGCGCACCTGCTCCACCCACTGCGCCGGCGGCACCCCGGTGTCCCCGGCCGCGCGCACGGCGTTGTGCACGGCCAGGTAGGCCGGCACCGTGAACTTGGCGGCCTTGAACCGCTCCCACTGCCCGGCGTCGAGCAGACCCGGGTGCTGCAGCACCACTTCCAGCGCCTGCCGCTCCATCCGCGCCACCGGGTCCCTCGGGTCAGGGCGGGAGAACGCCGGCTCCGGCATCGGCTCAGGCGCCGGCTCGGGCTGGCGGTGCCGGCCGCGGCCCGACGCCGGCCCGCCGGCCTCCGCTCCCTGGCCGCCTTCGCGGGCGCGGCGGACGGCGGCGTTGACGGCCCGCATCACGTCGTCGACGTCGCTGCCCAGCCAGCCGGCCAGCTCCCGCGCGTAGGCCGGACGCATGGCGGGGTCGCGGATGTCGGCCACCAGCGGTGCGGAGGCGCGCAGGGCCTGCACCCGGCCCTCCACGGTGTTCAGGTCGAAGCGCTTGAGGGTGGAGCGGATGGCGAACTCGAACAGCGGGCGGCGGGAGGAGATCAGTTCAGCGACGGCCGCGTCGCCGCGCTTGATCCGGATGTCGCACGGGTCCATGCCCTCGGGGTCGACCGCCACGTAGGTCTGCGCCACGAACTTCTGGTCCTCGTCAAAGGCCTTGAGCGCGGCCTTCTGGCCCGCGGCGTCGCCGTCGAAGGTGAAGACCACCTCTCCCCCGGTGCCGTCGTCGGAGAGCAGCCGGCGCACGATCTTGATGTGGTCCCCGCCGAACGCGGTGCCGCAGGTGGCCACCGCCGTCTTGATCCCGGCCAGGTGGCAGGCCATCACGTCGGTGTAGCCCTCGACGACCACCACCTGCCGTCCGCGGGCGATCTCCCGCTTGGCGAGGTCGATGCCGTAGAGCACCTGGGATTTCTTGTAGAGGGGGGTCTCCGGGGTGTTCAGGTACTTCGGGCCCTGGTCGTCCTCGAACAGCTTGCGGGCGCCGAAGCCGATCACCGAGCCGGTGATGTCCCTGATGGGCCAGATCAGCCGGCCGCGGAACCGGTCATAGAACCGCGATTCGTCGGAGCCGGTGGAGAACATGCCGGTGAGCTTCAGCTCATCCCGGGTGAAGCCCTTGCCGGAGAGGTGCTTGAGCAGCGAGTCCCAGCCCTGCGGGGCGTAACCGACCCCGAAGTGCGCTGCGGCGGCGGGGCTGAAGCCGCGTTCCTGGAGGAAGTTCTGGGCCGTGGCGGCGGCCGGGGTGCGCAGCTGCGCGGCGAAGAACTCGGCCGCCACCTTGTGCGCGTCCAGCAGCCGCTGCCGGCGGCCGGTCTCCTCGCGGCGCGGGCCGGTGCCGCCGTCCTCGTAATGCAGCTCGAAGCCGATCCGGGAGGCCAGTTTCTCCACGGTCTCGGCGAAGGTGGTGTGGTCCATCTTCTGGACAAAGGAGATGACGTCGCCGCTCTCCCCGCAGCCGAAGCAGTGGTAGGTCCCCACCTGGGGGCGCACGTGGAACGAGGGTGAGCGTTCGTCGTGGAAGGGGCAGAGCCCCTTGAAGGAACCGATGCCGGCCGACTTCAGGGTCACGTAGCCGTCCACCACGGCCTTGATGTCGGTGCGGGCCCGGACCTCGTCGATGTCTTCGCGTTTGATCAGTCCGGCCATGCCTACTACCTTATGTCCGCGGCGCGCAGTCCCGCGGCCGACGCGACGCCGGTCACCACAGCGAGGGCACCGGGCCCACAAGACGCTCGTGCAGGGCCAGCGCCGAGGCGTCGGTCAGCGAAGCCACCTGGTCGATGACCACGCGCAGCCGCTCGTCGTCGTCGCCCGCCGCCCGCCAGTCCGCGGCGAACATCGGGTCCAGGTGCCGGTCGCCGGTCGCTGCCAGCTGCGCCACCAGGGCCGCGAGGACCTCCCGCTGGCGCTCGTACAGCGGCTGGCGCTGGCCGGTGGTGATCACGAAGGTCGTGGCCAGGCCCTTCATGACGGCGATCTCCAGCGCCGTCTCCTCCGGAACCACGATTTCGGCGGCGTAGCGGGTGAGCCGCTGCGGGCCGTACACGGCGCGGGTGGCGGTGAGCGCACTGTTGCAGAACCGGCCGATCAGCTGGCTGGTCATGTCCTTCAGCGCGGCCATTGCCCGGCGGCTGCCGTCGGATTCCCGCACCCAGACGGGCGTTGCCTCCAGCCGGGCCAAGGCGGCGTCGATGGCCGCGGCGTCGGTGCCGGGCAGGTACCACTGCTGGGTGTAGCCGACGACGCGGGCGCGCTGGTCGGGATTGTCCAGCCACTTCAGCTGCACATGTCCGGCGACGATCGCGTCTTCGACGTCGTGCACCGAATAGGAAATGTCGTCCGAGAGGTCCATCACCTGGGCCTCGATGCATGAGCGGCCGTCGGGGGCGCCGTCACGCAGCCAGCGGAAGACCGGCAGGTCGTCCTCGTAGGCACCGAACTTGGTGGTCCGGCGGCCGTTGACCAGGGGCGCGTCGGCCATCGACCACGGGTACTTGCACGCTGCGTCGAGGCTGGCGCGGGTGAGGTTCAGCCCGGCGGGGGTGCCGTCCGGGGCCACGATCTTCGGCTCGAGCCGGGTGAGCAGGCGCAGCGTCTGGGCGTTGCCCTCGAACCCGCCGATGGCGTGGGCAATGTCGTTCAGCGCCGTCTCGCCGTTGTGCCCGAAGGGCGGGTGCCCGAGGTCGTGCGAGAGGCAGGCGGCGTCGACGACGTCGGGGTCGCAGCCGAGCGCGTTGCCCAGCTCGCGGCCCACCTGCGCCACCTCCAGGCTGTGCGTGAGCCGGGTGCGGACGAAGTCGTCCGTGTCCGGGGCGACGACCTGCGTCTTGGCTCCGAGCCGGCGCAGGGCGGAGGAATGCAGCACCCGGGCGCGGTCGCGCCCGAACTGCGTCCGGTTGGTGTTCTTGGCCGGTTCCTGGACCCAGCGTTCGAGGTCCACGTCCTGGTAGCCGTCGGTCTGCACAGCCTGCGGAAGTGTCATCTGGTCTTTAGCCGCCTGATACGTCGAGTTCGGCCGCCGAGATCATGGCCTTCTGGGCGCCGTTCAGCTCGCGTCCGTCCAGCCAGCCCTCGGGCAGCGCTGTCTTCTTGGGGGTTCCGGCCCGGCCGCGGGGGCCTTCGGCGTCCGCCCCGGGGTAGGGCGCCTGCGCGTCGAGCTGGTCGAGCAGCTCGCGCAGGACCGCCAGGGTGGGCACGGTTGCCAGCTTAGCCCGCAGGTCCCCGCCCACCACGTAGCCCTTGAAGTACCAGGCCATGTGCTTGCGGATGTCGCGCAGGGCCACGACCTCGTCCCCGAAGGTCTCCACCAGCAGCTCGGCGTGCCGGTAGACGCTTTCGGCGACCTCGCCCAGTCCGGGCCGGTGCCGGTCGGAGCGGCCCTCGAAGGCGGCCTGCAGGTCCCCGAACAGCCACGGCCGGCCCTGGCAGCCGCGGCCGATGACGACGCCGTCGACGCCGGTCTGCTCCACCATGCGTACGGCGTCCTCGGCGGACCAGATGTCGCCGTTGCCCAGCACGGGGATGTCGGGCAGGGCCTCACGCAGCTCGGCGATGGCGTTCCAGTCGGCCTTGCCGGAGTAGAACTGCGAGGCGGTGCGGCCGTGGAGGGCGACGGCGGCCACGCCGGCGTCTCGGGCGATCTTTCCGGCCTCGCGGAAGGTCAGGTGCTCGTCGTCGATGCCCTTGCGCATCTTGATGGTCAGCGGCACGTTGCCCTTGGACGCCTCGCGGACCGCGGTCTGCACGATGGCGGTGAACAGGTCCAGCTTCCACGGCAGCGCCGAGCCGCCGCCCTTGCGGGTGACCTTGGGCACCGGGCAGCCGAAGTTCAGGTCGATGTGGTCGGCCCGATCCTCTTCGACCAGCAGCCGCACGGCGGCGCCCACGGTCACGGGGTCCACGCCGTAGAGCTGCACCGAGCGGATGGACTCGTCGTCGTCGTGCTCGATGATCCGCATCGATTCCGGGGAACGTTCCACCAGGGCGCGGGAGGTCACCATCTCGGTGACGTACAGCCCGCCGCCGTATTCGCGGCACAGCCGCCGGAAGGCCTTGTTGGTGATGCCGGCCATGGGCGCCAGGATCACCGGCGTGTCCACGATGAGCGGGCCCAGCGTCAGCGGGGGCAGCTCAAGCTTGAGATCAGGGGTTGAAACGCTCACCAGTCCATTCTCGCAAGCCGGTGCAAATCCGCGCCACGCCTGTGGACGCGGCGGCTTGGTCGGCCGATGCGGTCGGGCCCCGGATCCCGCTGCCGGTTTGGGCGCGTGCTGCCGGAACGCAGTGGCAGCCGGTGCACAAAATGGCAGCCGGCGCGCAGGGTGGCAGCGACCTCGGAGGGCGGGGACACGACGCCGGCCCGTCCCTCCGGCATGACGGCACCCGCAAAGGAGGGCTATTCGGGCGGGACGGGCGGTCGTCCCGCGGCCCGGCGGCCGAATGCGCGGCGCCCGCGGCCCGGGGCTGTGTCAGGGGCCGGCGCGGCGTCGGAAGTTTGCACCCGCGACGTCTCCGGCACGGGTACCTCGGCGGTGCCGGAGACAGCGGGAGTGCCGCTCCGGTCTCTATCGGCGTGCGCGGCATCGGCCTGAGCGGCGTCAACGCCAGCGCCGCCGTCGTCGCCGTCGTGGCCCGGCTGCGGCCCATGCTCCCCCGGCTCGCCCGCGGACGTGGCGACCACGGGGCCGCCGCGCAGGCCGACGGCCTTGACCACCAGGACGGCAATGGCCGTGGTGACGGGTATGGCCAGGACCAGCCCGATGGAGCCGACCAGGGTACGGATGACCTCTTCGGCCAGCTCTCCGCCGGTGAGGGTCTGCAGGAACGGCCGGTCGTACAGCGAGACGAGGATCAGCACCGGCAGCGCGGCTCCGGCGTAGGCAAAGGCGATGGTGTAGACGGTGGAGGCGATGTGGTCCCGGCCCAGCCGCATGGCGCCGCTGAAGAGCCGGCGCGCGCTGGCCCGCGGCGCCAGTTCGTACATCTCCCACACGGCGGAGGATTGGGTGATGGTGACGTCGTTGAGCACGCCCAAGCCGGAGATGATCAGCCCGCAGAGGATGATGCCGGAGATGGACAGGCTCTCCGAGGCGTTGATCAGCGTGTACGCGTTCTCGTTGTCCACGCCCACGAGGTTGGACGCGTCGGTGGCCCAGGCGGCGAGCAGCGCGGTGGTGCCCAGCCCGAACAGCGTGCCGAGCAGGGCCGTGGAGGTCCGCGCGGAGAACCCGTGGGCGAAGTACAGCACGCCGATCATGATCACCGAGGAGCCCACCAGGCCCAGCAGCAGCGGCGGCTTGCCCTCCACCAGCCCGGGCAGGATGAACCAGGCCATGACCGCGTAGGCGCCGCCCAGGCCCAGCAGGGCGCGGAACCCGCGCCAGCGTGCGACGGCGATCACCACCAGCGCGTAGACGGCGGCCAGCAGGGCGATCGGCATGGTGCGGACGAAGTCCACGAAGATGTAGGGCGGCGCGCCGCCGGTTTCGGTCAGGCCGGCGAGGTTCAGGTAGCGGATCTTGTCGCCCGCATCCAGGGCGCCGGTCTTGGCGACCTCCGGCGGCATCTCCACGGCCACCTGCTCCCCGCCCAGGTCCGGCTGCACGTAGGCGACCTGGCACTCCTGCGCCGTGCCGCCGGCGTCGACCAGCGCCTGGGAGGACGGGCAGGCTTCTCGCACGGCCCGCTGGACGGTGCCGGTGTCGAACGTGACTCCGGCCGCGGTGGCGTAGGGATCGCTGATGTTCACGTTGCTGCGGTCCCCGGAGGGCCAGAGCAGCAGCATCCCGACGGCGGCCAGCACGCCCAGCGGCACCAGGATCCAGGCCAGCAGCAGGTTGGCGCGGCGTCGGGCCGCGGCGGCCTGGGCGGTGGGCGGGGCGTGGTTGCCGTGCGAGTGTCCCATCAGGTCCCTTCAGGGAGGGGGTCCGTGCGCATGTCTGCGCACGGACCCGTTTCCGTTGCTGCCGGCCGGTCGGCCGGGTCACTGCCTAATCGCTGAGAATCAGCGTCGCTTCTCCGGCCTGGCGGGCGGCCCCGAACTGTTCAAGGCGCTCCACCAGCCCGGCCAGGGCGGTCATCGACCCGTCGACCTCGAGCTGCACCGGATACTGGTGCGCCAGCATGGCCAGCAGCGATTCCAGTGCGGCCTCGGCCTCGGACGGCGGCAGCGTGGTGTCGTAGCCGACCAGCACGTCCGCCGGATCGTCGGTGCGCTCGTGCGTGTAGCTGATGGCGAACGCGGCGATCTTCCCGCCCTCCCGGCCCGGCCGATCCCGCAGGACCACCGCGCCGGAGGCGCCCGCGGCGTCGCCGAGCAGCATCTGCTGCGCCCGGCCCACGCTCATCTCCGCCCGGTCCCAGCCGTGGACGGCGTTGTAGAAGTCGGCCACGGCGCGGGTCAGCTCCACCGATCCGGTGGCAGCCTCCTCCAGCTGCGGGCCGGCGTCGTCCTGGAACACCGGGAGCTTGATCCGCCCCGCGTCCAGCACCACCACGCGGGAACGCTGGATCTCGGCCAGGCCGGCGGTGCGGGCGAAGGCTTCGGCGGCGGAACCGGGCTCCACCTTGGCCCGCAGCTTCCGGGCGCCGGACGGCGCGCCCTCGGCTTCACGGCGCAGCATCGCCAGCAGGGTGGAGCCGAGGCCGGCGCGCCGGTTGTCGCGGGCGACCTCGACATAGGCCCAGAGCCGGTCCGGATGCAGGCTGGTTTCGTAGACGACGCCGGCGGCCACCGGCACGCCGTCGTCCTCCGCCACGATGCAGCGGCTCCAGGGCTCGTTCGAGGACGGCCGCAGCATGGCCCGGAACTGGGCGGCCTGCGGTGTCTCCGGGTCGCCCCAGAGCTGCAGCAGCGCCAGGTCGTCGTCTTCGCGCCATTCGCGGTACTGCAGGGACATCAGGCGCCGATCAGCCGTGCGGCCAGGTAGCCCTCGACCTTGTCCAGGCTGACCCGCTCCTGCGACATGGTGTCGCGTTCGCGGACGGTGACGGCCTGGTCCTCGAGCGTGTCGAAGTCCACGGTGATGCAGAACGGGGTGCCGATCTCGTCCTGGCGGCGGTAGCGGCGGCCGATGGCCCCGGCGTCGTCGAAGTCGATGTTCCAGGTGCGGCGCAGGCGGGCGGCCAGCTCCTTGGCCTTGGGCGAGAGGTCCTCGTTGCGGGACAGCGGCAGCACGGCGGCCTTCACCGGCGCCAGGCGGGGGTCCAGGCGCAGCACGGTGCGCTTGTCGACGCCGCCCTTGGCGTTGGGGGCCTCGTCCTCGGTGTACGCGTCCACCAGGAACGCCATGAAGGAGCGGGTCAGGCCGGCGGCGGGCTCGATGACGTACGGGGTGAACCGCTCGTTGGTGGCCTGGTTGAAGTAGCTCAGGTCGGTGCCGGAGTGCTTGGAGTGCGTGCCCAGGTCGAAGTCGGTGCGGTTGGCGATGCCTTCCAGCTCGCCCCACTCGGAGCCCTGGAAGCCGAAGCGGTACTCGACGTCGGTGGTGCCCTTGGAGTAGTGGCTCAGCTTTTCCAGCGGGTGCTCGAACAGGCGCAGGTTATCCGGGTTGATGCCCAGGTCCACGTACCAGTTGAAGCGGTTTTCGATCCAGTACTTGTGCCATTCCTCGTCGGTGCCCGGCTCGACGAAGAACTCCATTTCCATCTGCTCGAACTCGCGGGTGCGGAAGATGAAATTGCCCGGCGTGATCTCGTTGCGGAAGCTCTTGCCGATCTGGCCGATGCCGAACGGCGGCTTCTTGCGCGACGTGGTGAGCACGTTGTTGAAGTTCACGAAGATGCCCTGCGCGGTTTCCGGGCGCAGGTAGTGCAGGCCCTCCTCGTTGGCCACCGGGCCGAGGAAGGTCTTGAGCAGGCCGGAGAACTCCTGCGGCTCGGTCCACTGGCCCTTGGTGCCGCAGTTGGCGCAGGCGATGTCGGCCAGGCCGTTCTCGGGCGCGTGGCCCTTCTTTTCCTCGTAGGCCTCTTCGAGGTGGTCGGCGCGGTAGCGCTTGTGGCAGCTCAGGCACTCCACCAGCGGGTCGGAGAAGACCTCGACGTGCCCGGAGGCTTCCCAGACCTGGCGGGGCAGGATCACCGAGGAGTCCAGGCCGACGACGTCCTCACGGCCGCGGACCATGTGCTGCCACCACTGCTTCTTGATGTTTTCCTTCAGCTCCACGCCGAGGGGCCCGTAGTCCCACGCGGACCGCGACCCGCCGTAAATCTCACCCGACTGGAAAACAAACCCGCGGCGCTTGGCCAGGGAAATGATGGAATCGAGTTTGGACTTGGTCGAAGCCATGAAGTGGTACCCGTTCTTTCGTGTCTGTGCAGGCCGCTGGGTGCGGTCCGCGCGTGGGCCCGCCGTGCCGTCGCCCCGCACCGGATCGGGTGCAGCGCTTGGCGTTCAGCGGGCAAAGCTCTATTGGTACCAGCTTACGGTCCGCGCCGCGAAAGCCGGTTACCGGCGCTGTCCGGTGCCGGTGTCGGCGCCGGCGCCCGCCCGCTTCAGGCCGGGCGTGTTCCAGGGCAGCGTGGCCACGACGATCGCCACGAGGGTCAAAGCGGTCCCGAGCACGGTCGCCGCAACGACGGTGGACCCGGGTGCGGGCAGGAGGAGGTCCAGCAGCAGGGAGCCGATCAGCTGCCCGGCGATCATCGCCAGGCCGGTCAGCAGGACACCGAGCGGGCGCACCAGCACGGCGGCCATGCCCACGTAGATGACGCCCAGCGGGCCGCCGATGTACAGGTACCACTCCCCCGGCAGCGGCCCGCCCGTGCCGACCACAGCCGCCTTGACCAGCCAGGCCAGCAGCAGGACGGTGGTGCCGGCCACCAGGTTGACCAGGGTGGCCGCGAGCGGGGTGCCGTAGTGCAGGGTGGAGGTGCCGTTCATGGCCTGCTGGAAGCTGATGAGCATCCCCGCAGTGAGCGGCAGCAGCACCGGAAGCAGCAGGGACCAGCCGGCGTCGGCGTCGAAACCGGGGCTGACCGCCCAGGCGACGGCGGCGAGGGTGAGCAGCGCAGCGGCGGTGCGCAGGACGGTGATCCGGCGCCGCCCGCCCGGCCCCATGCCGAGCCGGTCCACCAGCAGGCCGGTGAGGGTCTGCCCGGCCACGGCGGCGACGGTGAACACCGCCACGCCGAGGGTGGCGACGGTCAGGGACTGGGAGAGCACGAACAGGCCGCCGACGGCGCCGGCGAGCACGTACCAGCGCGGAAACCGGCCCTCGCGCAGGGCGGGCAGGATCCGTGCCGCGCCGGCCCGGCCCGCCGGCAGCACCAGGCACACCAACACAATGCAGGCCAGGCCCACCAGGATGCTGGCCAGGGCCGCACCCACGCTGTCCCCCATCCGGCCGGCGAGCGCTCCGTTGGCGCGCGCCTGGGCCGGCATGGCCATGCCGGCGAGCACCGCCAGCGCCAGCCAGATTCCCGTGGGTACCCTCGTCTTCACCGCCCCAGCCTAGGTGACCGGCACCGGTCCGTGCAGGCAGGGCGGCGTCGGTCCGCGCCGGCAGGCGGGCAGGTGCGGCAGAATGGTTCCATGCCTACCCCTGAACCGATCGACCTGCCCATCCGTGATGACATGATCCGCCTGGGCCAGCTGCTCAAGCTCGCCAACCTCGCCGAGGACGGCACCCAGGCGAAGGAGTTCATCGACAACGGGCTGGTTCAGGTCAACGGCGTCATCGAGGAGCGCCGCGGGCGGCAGCTGCACCCGGGCGACGTCGTCAGCGCCAACGGCGAGTCGGTGCGGATCGTCGCCGACGGCGTGTCCTAGGAGTCCGCCCCTTCCCGGGTACCGGCGCCGCGCAGCACCGTGTGGGTGAGGAACTCCCGAACGTGCCCGAGTTCCTGCATGTTGATCGAGTGGCCCATGTTCGCGTAGAGGACCTTGGTCAGCGCGGTGTGGCCGTTCAGCCACTCGTTCGTGAATTCGATGCGCGGCTGGTCGATCACCGGGTCCGCCTGGTCCCGCCCCCAGAAGAACGGCACCCGGCGGGAGGCGAGCTCGGCGTCGCGGAAGAACGGATCTTCCCCGGCCGGCAGCACGAAGCCGGAGAGCCCGACGACGGCGGCGTAGTCCGCGGGCCGCTGGCGCAGCAGCGTGCTGGCCACCGCCATGCCCATGGAAAAGCCGAGCAGGCTCACGCTCGAGTGCTGTCCGCGCACCTGCTGGAGCCAGCCGTCAACGTCGGCCACGGCGTCGACCACCCGCTGCAGGGAAAAGTCCGGCTCATGCATCAGCGGGAACCAGGTGTAGCCCGGTCCCAGTGCCTGCGGAGCGCGGACGGAGGCGATCGTGAAGTCGCCGGGCAGGTAGTCCGCCAGGCCCATCAGGTCCTCCTCGTTGGCGAGGTAGCCGTGGAACAGCACCAGCAGCGGGGTGCCGGGACGCTCGCTTTCAAGCTTCGACCAGAGCACGACGGGATTCCAGGGAGCACGTTCAGTCATGATCGCATTCTGGCAGGAGACGGGCGCGGAGAATAAACCGGCATTAGCGGAACCGGTGCCGGCTTGGCAGGATGGGCCCCGTGAGTGAACATCCCGATCTGCCCGCAGAAGAGACCCCCGCCGCCTCCGAGCCGTCCGCCGGCGGCGCCGTCGCCCATCCGTGGCACCGGTATGTCGCCCTGGGTGACTCCTTCACCGAAGGCATCGGCGACCCCAGTCCGGAGAGCCCCGGCGGCCACCGGGGCTGGGCGGACCGCGTCGCGGAGGAACTGGCGGCTGACCATCCGGACTTCGCCTATGCCAACCTGGCCATCCGCGGCCGGCTGCTGGCCCAGATCGTCGCCGAGCAGCTGCAGCCTGCGCTCGACCTGAAACCGGACCTGGTGAGCATCTGCGCCGGAGGCAACGACGTCATCCGCCCCGGCGGCGATCCTGATCGGCTCGCCGAGCGCATGGACGAGACCGTGGCCACGCTGCGCGGAACCGGCGCGACGGTGCTGCTCTTCACCGGGCCGGACATCGGCAACACTCCGGTACTGGGCAGCGTTCGCGGCCGGGTGGCCATCTACAACGAGAACCTGCGCACGGTCGCAGCCCGCCACGACGCGGTGATCGCTGACATGTGGGCGCTGCAGGCCCTCGCCGATCCTCGCATGTGGGCCCCGGACCGGCTGCACTTCTCACCGCTGGGCCACCACACCATTGCCGCCATGGCACTGGAGTCCCTGGGCGTTCCGCACCATCTGGAGCCTCTGGAGACCAAGCCGCTGCCGCCGAAGAACTGGCGCACGGCGCGCACCGAAGACCTGGTCTGGGCGCGCGAGCATCTGATGCCGTGGGTGGTCCGGAGGGTTCGGGGACGCTCCTCCGGCGACGGCATTGCCGCGAAACGACCCGACGCCGGACCTATCTTCGGCGGAGGAACGCCGCCCGGATCCGGCGAGGCGGCGGGGCCCCTGGGCGGCTGAGCCGGCCGTCCGGCCTCTGTCGGGGCGCGGCCCGGGCACGGCGGGTCTGTCGGCGGGCGAGTCTGTCAGCGGCCCCGCATCGCCCGACGGCGCAGCCCGAAGCGGTATCCACCCCACGCCGCACCCAGGACGAGGCCCAGGGCCGTCAACAGCCAGCCCAGCTGCATTCCGGCAGTGAGGATCAGCAACGAGTCGCCGGCGGCCAGCGGAGCGTAGGTCACGAACCCGAACGTCTGCTCCGGCTCTCCCACCCGGTACGCCAGCAGGAGCCCTCCGATCATCAGGGCTGCGGCCGCCACCGGCATTGCGGCCGCGGCGAACAGCCTGACCGCTTTGCCCCTGCCCCGGTTTGGCACGGGGCCGTCGGCGCCGGGCGGGCCGTCGTCGTTGTGCTCATTCATGCCCCCAAACCTAGCGGGCGCGCCCACCGGCCGGTGCACCTCACGCGGCGTTTCAACGGCTGCGGCGGCGCCAGGGGCGGCGGGCTCCCGACGGCCCGGTGCGGGCGGAGCGGACCAGGTATGCCAGCAGCGCGGCGCCCCAGAGCAGGAACAGCGGATCCCAAAGCCAGGCGTGGCCCTTCAGGGCGGGCAGGTCGGCTCCCGCGCCAGCTGGGATCACCCCGGCCAGGACGGCGTTGGCGGCCAAGGTGTTCGCCCCGCCGTACAGGACCAGGCCGACGGCGCCGGCCCAGCTGACCGCCCGAACGATCCGGGGGTACGGAAACCGTCGGTAGGCGGCGAGCGTGGGAATGACTGCGGCCGCACCCTTGGCCGCCGCGATGCCGGCGAGCGCCGGACGAGCGGTCGCCGGCGATTGGTCCATCTGCTGCACGGCCCACTGCCCCACCGTGTCCAGCAGCCAGGTTCCGCCCAGCGCCCAGTAGAGGCTGAACGCAGCGTGCACCAGGCCCAGCCCGGTCGCGGCCCACAGGAAGACACGGCCGGGCTGCGCCGCTCCGGGCCTGCCCATGAGGGCAGGCTAGCGCCGGGGCCGCCGTTCCGTCAGCATCCGGGCGCGGATCGCTCAGGCGAAGAAGGTCCCGCCGAGGGTCCCGGCGACCTGGTGCACATCGGTGAGGAACCCGTCGTGGCCGATCGGCGCGCTGATCAGGTGCACCGGAGGCGATCCCGGCAGGGCCCCGGCCAGCCGCTGCGACTGCTCGGGGAAGTACAGCCGGTCCGAGTCGACGGCGGCAATGAAGAACTCCGCTGTGCAGCCGGCTACCGCCTCGGCCAGGCTGCCCCGCCCGCGGGTGACGTCGTGGCTCATCAGCGCCTCGGTCAGCACCAGGTAGCTGTTGGCGTCGAAGCGGTCCACCAGCTTGCGGGCCTGGTGGTCGAGGTAGCTCTCGACCTGGTAGCGCCCGCGGTCGGCGGGCCGGGGCCCGCCCAGCGGCTCCTCCCCCGGCTGCGGTGTCCTCCCGAACCGGTACTCCAGCTCGGCCTCGGACCGGTAGGTGATGTGCGCGATCCGCCGGGCCAGGCCCAGGCCCGCCGTCGGCGGCGCGCCGTCGTAATAGTCGCCGTCGTTGAACAGCGGGTCCAGGCGGATGGCCTGCACCTGCGCCTGCGCGAAGGCGATCTGCTCCGCGGTGCTGGCGGCGGTGGCGGCGATGACGGCGCAGCGGGCCACCCGCTCAGGTTCGGTCACCGCCCACTCCAGGGCGCGGGCACCGCCCAGGGACCCGCCGAGCACCGCGTGCCAGCGTCCGATGCCGAGCAGGTCCGCCAGCCGCGCCTCGGCCCGGACGGCGTCGCGGATCGTGACGAACGGGAACCGTGAGCCCCAGGGACGGCCGTCCGGCGCCGGGCTGGCCGGGCCGGTGGAGCCGTAGCAGCCGCCCACCATGTTCACCGAGACCACGAAGAACCGGTCGGTGTCCACGGTGCGGCCGGGACCCACCAGCGGGTCCCACCAGCCCGGTTCGTCGCTGTCGCCCTGGGCGACGTGCGTGCTGCCGGTGAGCGCGTGCGGCACCAGGACGGCGTTGGAGGCGTCCGCGTTGAGGGTGCCCCAGGTTTCGTAGCCGAGCACGACGTCGGGCAGGTATCCGCCGGTTTCCAGTTCCAGGGAGCCGATCGAAACCTGCCGCAGCACGCCGTCGCCCGGGGGCAGGTCCCGCGACGGTGCCTGCGGCCAGGAGGTCGTGGCGGTCACCGGGCCGCCTTCGCGGCGCGGAAGCCGGCGTCGAGGTCGGCGAGGATGTCATCGATGTGTTCCAGCCCGACGGCGAGCCGCACCAGTCCGGGGCTCACTCCGGCTGCGATCTGTGCCTCCGCACCGAGCTGGCTGTGCGTGGTCGACGCGGGATGGATCACCAGCGAGCGCACGTCCCCGACGTTGGCCACATGCGAGTGCAGCTCCAGGGCGTCAACGAACCGCTTTCCGGCCTCCACTCCCCCGGCGATCTCGAAGGAGACGATGGCGCCGGTGCCCCGGGGGCCGTACTTCAGTCCGCGCTCATACCAGGGGCTCGATTCCAGTCCCGCATAGGCCACCGACTCGACGTCGTCGTGCCCTTCCAGCCAGCGGGAGACGGCGACGGCGTTCTGCACGTGCCGCTCCATCCGCAGGCTGAGGGTCTCCAGGCCCTGGGAGATGAGGAAGGCGTTGAACGGCGAGACGGCGGAGCCGAGGTCGCGCAGCAGCTGGACGCGGGCCTTGAGGATGAAGGCGAGGTTCGCCCCGAGCGGGCTGCCCACGCCCAGGTCGCGGGCGTAGACCAGCCCGTTGTAGCTCTCGTCCGGGGTGTTGAAGCCGGGGAACTTCTCCGGATCGGCGGCGAAGTCGAAGTTGCCCGAGTCCACGATGGCGCCGGCGATCGCGGTGCCGTGGCCGCCGAGGTACTTGGTGGCCGAGTGCACCACGATGTCGGCGCCCCACTCGATCGGGCGGATCAGGTACGGGGTGGAGAGCGTGTTGTCCACGATCAGGGGGACCCCGGCCTCGTGCGCCACGGCGCTGATGCCCTCCAGGTCCAGCACGTCCTGGCGCGGGTTGGAGACCACCTCGCCGAAGAACGCCTTGGTGTTCGGGCGGACGGCCGCCCGCCACTGCTCGAGGTCGTCGGGGTCGGCGACGAACGTGGTGTCGATGCCGAACTTCTTCAGCGTGTGCTTGAAGAGGTTGTAGGTGCCCCCGTACAGGCTGGGGCTGGCCACGATGTGGTCGCCGGCCTGCGCCAGGTTGAGGATCGCGAAGGTTTCGGCCGCCTGGCCGGAGGCCAGCAGCAGCGCGCCGACGCCGCCCTCCAGCGACGCGATCCGGTTCTCCACCGCTTCCTGGGTGGGATTGCCGATCCGCGTGTAGATCGGTTCCAGTTCCGCGAGCGCGAAGCGGTTCGCCGCCGACTCCGCACTGGGGAAGACGAAGGAGGTGGTCTGGTAGATGGGCAGGGCACGCGCCCCCGTGACGGCGTCGGCCGTCTGCCCGGCATGGATCTGACGTGTTTCGAAGGACCAGTCGCTGGACACTGTCGCTCCCTAGGTTCCAGGGGCCCGCCCGCTGACGCCCCGTGCCGGCGTACGCCGAAGGAGGCGACGGGAACGGAACCCGCGCTTGCCGGACGCCTTGTGGCGCCGGGCCTGGTCTTCACCCGGGGCACCCCACCGCGGTTGGAGGGTTGCCGGCCAGCAAGCCGGGGCTTCGTGCTGGCACTCATGACCTGCCCACTATGAAAACAGGGCTGCCGGGCCGGTGCAACCATGTGTCCTTCAGTGACCGGCAGGGCACGCCGGCCCCCGGCTCCGGAAGCAGGCTCCGCCGTCGTCATCCGGCCGCTCCCGCCCACGGCGGACGCCGCTTGCACAGCCGGTCGAAATTAGGAAGCCTGCGTACTATTTTCGCGTCATCCTGGCCCAGAATTTGGGTAAGGCGAGCCTTATTCGTGGTATGGAACACAACGTGCCACAATGACGCCATGCGTTTGGATCATGTCTCTTATGCCTGTGAATCCGACGGCCTGCTGGCCACCACGGAGAGGATCGCCCAGGCGCTGGGCGCCGACTTTGTGAAGGGCGGAATCCATCCCCGCTTCGGCACCCGGAACATGATCCTCCCCCTCGCCAACCACCAGTACGTGGAGGTTGTTGAGGTCCTCAACCACCCCGCTTCGGACAAGGCGCCCTTCGGCCAGGCCGTGCGGGCCCGCTCCGAGAACGGCGGCGGGTGGATGGGCTGGTGCGTGGCGGTCGAAGATCTCGCCCCCTTCGAGGAGCGGCTGGGCCGGGCGTCCGTTCCCGGCAACCGCAAGTTCCCCGACGGGCGGGAGCTGACCTGGCGGCAGATCGGCATCAACGGCCTGATCGCGGATCCGCAGGTTCCGTACATGCTGCGCTGGGATGACGGCACCGAGGAGCTGCACCCCTCCAACGCCATTCCAGGCATGCCGGGCAAGGTGCAGCTGAGCTCCCTGACCATCGCCGGTTCCGCTGCCCGGGTCACCGAGTGGCTGGGCAGCCCGGTGGGCGAACCACTGGAGAACGTCGATGTCACCTGGATCGCGCCTGCCGGCACCCCGGGCATCATGTCCGTGACCTTCGAAACCGCCAACGGTTCCGTCACCATCTAGCGCCTCCGCTCCGCACTGCCCGGTGCCGGATCGCTGCCGGTTTGGGTTTCCGCTGCCACTGCGCTGCGGCAGCCGGCACCCAAACCGGCAGCGGCTCGGAGCTGCCTGGCAGGGCATCAGTTGTCCACACTGCCCCTTGGCCCGCCTGACGGATCGGTTCCCGTCCGGCAGCCTTGGCCGATGGACTACGGATTCATCTACTCGGCGGAGGCGGAGCTGCTGGGCTCCAACCGCCGTTCGCTCGCCCTTCGGTGCCGGGCCGGCGAACTGGTGCGCCTGCGGCCCGGCGTTTATATGGATTCACGCGCATGGCAGGGACTTCCGCCGTGGGAAAGGCAGGCTGCCCGGGTCCGCGCCGCTGCGTCGCAGTTGTCCACCGACCGGGTCGTGGTTCAGCAATCAGCCGCCGTGCTCTGGGGCATCCCCGTCCTCCGCTGCCCGCCGGAGGTGATGCTGCTGGTGGCCCCGCCGTCCCACGGTCGACGGCGCGGTGATCTGCACTGGGTCCAGCGGGCCCTGCTCGAACCGCCTGCCATGCTCGATGCCCTTCGTGTGACCAGCCGTGCCCAAACAGTCCTGGATATGGCCGCCTATCTCCCCTTCGAGAGTGCGGTTCCCGCGATGGACCATGTCCTTCGCCCGGACCACGACCGCCGGCTTCCGGCGCTGCACAAAGCTGATCTGGAACGCCTCGCACAGGGCCTGCCGGCGCGCGTGCGTCGGACCCGGGCGCTGGCGGTGCTCGACTTTGCCGATCCCCGTGCCGAGTCCCCGGGCGAATCCCTCTCCCGCGCGGTCATGCACCGAATGGGGTTTCCTCCGCCCGAACTGCAGCGGGTCTTCAACACATCTGAGGGGCAGTTCCGCACCGACTTCTTCTGGGATGAGGAAAACGTGGTGGGCGAGTTCGACGGCGCGCTGAAGTACTCCGGCCGTGCGGCCGGTTCGGCGACCCCTTCGGGGGTATCAGCGGCAAACCGGGCCGGCTCCGGTCCGGAGTCGGCTGATGATGCCTGGCGCGTCGTGCTTGAGGAGAAGCGTCGGGAAGAGGCAATCCGCGCCTCGGGGGTGCGGTTCGTGCGCTGGTCCTGGAGCGACGTCGACCGTTCCCCCACCGATCCCCGCAGCCTGGTCCAGCGACTCATCCGAGCCGGGCTGCCTCGGACGGGCAGGCCCATCCGCCCGCGCTGATGCTGCCACTGCGGGAAATCCCTCCGCTACGCAACGGCAGCGGGTTCCCGAACCGGCAGCAACAGCAGGGCCGCCGGGCCGTCCGGGTTCAGGGCTCCTCCGCAGCCCGGCGAAGCGCCGCCGTGACGCCCCGAACCGCCTCCGCGTCGATCTTCAGCACCTTCCGGTCGTAGGTGAGCAGGCCGTTCACCTCGTCCTCGACGTCGGTCAGCTGGGTGTACACCGTGGCCGCCAGCCCCTGCCGCACCGCGGGCACGATCTGCTCCTCATGCAGCCGGACGAAGGCCTCCTTGAGCTCATCGGGCGTGCGCAGGATCCTGCCGTAGCCGAAGGTTTCAGCGTTGAAGACATGTCCGGGCAGCGGGAGGCTGATGCCGCCGTACTCGCTGAGCACGACGGCGCGCCGGCCCCACCGCCAGCGCCGCCGCACCCGGAACGGGCGGTCGTAGACGTGCAGGCTCTTCATGTCCCCGGCGCCCTGGTCGTGCCAGCCGCTGGCATGGTCGACGCTGCGGGTGGGGTCCAGGCGTCGCAGCTGTGCGGCCGCGTCGGCGGCGTCGAACTGCCCCCATCCCTCATTGAACGGGACCCATACCGCCACGCTCGGCACGCTTCGCAGCAGCCGGACCGCGGCCTGCAGCTCCGCGCAGTACGCCTCACGCCCGGCGGCATCCTCGCGCCCGAACTTCCGGTAGCGGCGGTCGGAGCGGCTTCCCCTGCCCGGCAGGGGAAGCCGTTCCGGTGCACGGCCGTCCCCGACGCCGCCGTTGACCATGTCCTGCCAGACCAGCATGCCCAGCCGGTCGCAATGGTGGTACCAGCGCAGCGGCTCGATCTTGATGTGCTTGCGCAGCATGGTGAAGCCCAGTTCCCGGGCGGTGCGGATATCGGACGCCAGTGCCTCGTCCGACGGCGCCGTGTACAGCCCGTCCGGCCAGTAGCCCTGGTCCAGCAGTCCGATGTGCAGGTAGGGCTGCCCGTTCAGCAGCAGCCGCCGCCGCCCCGCGCCGTCCTTGCCCGTGCCGAACGTGCGCAGACCGAAGTAGCTGTGCACCGTGTCCCCGCCCAGGCTGACCTCGACGTCGTAAAGGAACGGGTCCTCCGGGCTCCAGAGCCGGGCATCGGGCAGCTGAAGCCGCAGCGGTTCCTCCGGCCGGACGGTGCCGCACGCCACCTCGGCGCCGTCAGCGCGTACGACGACGGCGGCCTCCTCTCCCGGTGCCGTGCCGCCGTCCGCGTGCACCGTCACGGTGACCGCGTCCAGGGACTGCTCGGGAGTGAGCACCAGTTCATGGATCCATGTCTCCGGAACCGTCTCCAGCCATACGGTCTGCCAGATGCCGGACTGGGCGGTGTACCAGATTCCGCCGCGCTCCAGCTTCTGCTTGCCCCGGGAGGCGCTGCCCGTATCGCTGATGTCGCGGACCCGGACCACCAGCTCATGACCGGGTCCGCCCGCCGGCTCCCCGTCGGCGCCGCCGCCCGGCACGGCGTCCACCCCGGCGTCCAGCGCAGCGGTGATGTCCAGCGTGAACGGCAGGTAGCCGCCGTCGTGCCCGCCGACCACCACCCCGTTCACCCAGACCGTGCAGCTTTGGTCCACGGCGCCGAAGTGCAGCAGGACCCTCTCCCGCCGGAAACCCTCCGGCAGGGACACAAACCGCCGGTACCAGAGAGCCTCGTCCGGCTGCAGCTGGCGGCCGACGCCGGACAGCGGAGCCTCCGGCGAAAAGGGCACCAGGATCTGTCCGTCCCAGCCGTGCGGCTGTTCGTCGTCGGCCGCGGTCACCGCGTACTGCCACGGCCCGTTGAGGTTCAGCCAGCCCTCCCGCACCAGCTGCGGGCGGGGATGTTCCGGCAGCACCGCATCCGGGTCCAGGGCTTCACCCCACGGCGTGGACAGCTGCGGGTGGGCCGGTTTCGGCTGTGCGTGGTCCATCAGTCTCCGATTCCGATTGCGGGGCCGAACAGGGCGAAGCCGACAAAGCCGGCCGTGTCCAGGATGGCGTGGGCGGCAACCAGCGGCATGACCCGCCGGGTTTTCCAGTACACCGCACCGAAGAGCAGACCCATCAGGAAGTTGCCGATCCCCGGGCCGATGCCTTGGTACAGGTGGTAGCTGCCCCGGATGAGCGCACTGGTGACGATGATCGCCGGGGCGCCCCAGCCCAGCTGCCGCAGCCGGGTGAAGAGGTAACCCACGATGATCACTTCCTCCACGACGCCGTGGCGGATGGCCGAAAGGATGAGCACCGGAATCGTCCACCAGTAGCTGGACAGGGCGGCGGGAACGACGGCGGTGGTCACCCCCAGGGCACGGCCGGCGGCGTACACGCCTAGGGTGCCGACGCCGATGACCGCGGCAAGGCCGAGCCCGAGCAGCAGGTCACGTCCCGGGCGGGCGAACGTGAATCCGATCCGGCGGAAGGGGCTGCGGCCGGGTTCGGCGAGAAGGTAGAGCACCAAAGCAACCGGCATCAGCGCGAAGAAGATGTTCAGCAGCTGATAGGTCAGGTCGAAGTAGGGGCTCTCGTCCAGCGGCGGGTTGAGAGTGGTCACCTGCCCGTCCAGCGGCCCCCGGGACAGCTTCTCCAGCAGGTTCACGAGAGCGTAAACCCCGGACTGGCCCAGCGAGAGGCCGAGGACGATCAGCACTTCGATCCGCAGCCGACGCCGGACGGCCATGGACGGGGGAAGCCCGCTGACCGGCGGGGAGGGCGTGGAAGACATGCCCCCATTCTGCCGGAGGAGCGGAGCCGGCTCACACAGCGGCCGGGGCTGCGGCCGAGTGCCGGCAACCGCCGCGGCGCCCGGGCCGGGACAGGCCGCAGCGCGTGAGCCGGGGCTGGCCCAGCGCCTGGGCCGGGGCTAGGGTGTCCGGCATGGAAACCGAGCCTTCGTCCTTCGCCCGACTCTCCGCCCGCGTGCGCGGCGAGGTCCAGGGGGTGGGCTTCCGTTACTGGACGCTGCGCAGGGCACAGACGCTGGGGCTGGTGGGGGAAGTCCGCAACCAGCCGGACGGTTCGGTGACGGTGGTGGCGGAGGGCCCCCGGCCGGCCCTCGACGGACTGCTGGAGCTGCTGCAGGCCCCGGGCACCCCCGGCCTGGTCCGGGACGTGGCGTACGAGTTCGGGCCGGCGGACGGCACCTTCCGGGAATTCCGGGCAGGCTAGGGACTCCCCGCGAGGCAGGCGATTATGTGTCGCCGGCATGCCCGGTTCGGCCGAGCCCTCCCCCGCTCAGGCGCCAAAGCTGCGGGTTAAAAGAGAAAGCGCCGGCAGATTCGGGGTTGGTTGGGGGGATCAACCCTAATCTGCCGGCGCCTGGATGGGTCACTACTCCATCCATTCATCACTCGCACCCTTATGAGGTACTAACTACGTTAATGGCCGTTGCTGAAGGGGTACTGTCAGCAGGCTGGAGATTTCCTGAGAGCTTTTCCTCCATCCCGGAGCAGCGGCAGGAGCAAGGCGGTGACCTGCCCCGTCCTGCCGTGGACGCTAGGAGGCCTTGCGCTCCGAGTCACGCCGGGCAGTGTCGTCCCGACGGGGTGCGCGCGGGCTCGGTGACGTCGGTCCGCCGCCCACCGGCGGAGTCAACGACAGGTGTCCACGGCCGTTGCCGGTGAGCAGTTCGCGGGTCCGAAGGGTGGCATCCGGACGTCCGTGGCCGGCGTCCCTGGAGGCGGAGGCCTTGCCCGGGCCTGACGCGGCGGAACCGGGCTTCGCACCGGCCCTGTTCCCGGACCCGGGCTTCGCCTGCACGGGTCGGTCGGACGCCTTCCCCGACGCCTGCTTGGCTGCTGCGGGGCGCTTGGCACCGCTTCCGGCGGCCGACGCCGGGCGCCTGCCATCCCCGGCTCCAGTGGCCGGCGCCGGGCGCTTGCGGGCTGTTTTCTTTCCCGACTTCTTGACGGCCTTCTTGCTGACGGCCGATTTCATCGGACGCGTCCCCTCGACCTCGCCATTCGAGGTCGCCGCGGCAGGCCGGCCCGCCGGGGCGGCCTGGGCCGGGACGGCGGCGGACTCGGCAGCCGGAGCGACGGGGGCCTCGGGCTCCACCGTGCTGCGCGGTGCTGCCGCTGCCGACTTCCGTGCCGTGGCCAGGGCACGGCGGGCCTCCTCGGTGGTGACCGCCGTGCGGACGCCGGGCAGTCCGACGGGCCTGGGCGGCAGCAGGGCCGCCCACAGTTCCTCCTGCGCCGAACGGGTTGCATCGACGAAGACCGCGGCAGCGGCGTCGTCGGGAGCCGCTGCGTTGCGGCGGCGGGCGGAGCCGCTCAGCCAGCGGTACAGCGCGAAGAGAACCACCACCAGCGCCATGCCGGTGCCGTAGAGCAGGGCCAGGGAGAGAGCCAGGTTGGTGGTGCCGCCGGAGAAGAACCCGATGCCCAGCACGGCCGCGGCCAGCCAGATCACGGAAATCCATGTCAGGACGGTGCGCGCCCGGTGGTAGAACGGACGCTGCTGCACGCCTACGAACTGTGGCGGCAAAAGATCTGGCACTGCGGGGACCTTTCGGAAACGCAAAGGCGGAAGAGAGGAATCGAGGGGTTTGCCGGAACCGGCCTGACACGACAACTCTATGCACAGCCGCCCCGCGAGTTGACCAAACCCGCAGGTGTTGCCCGATTCGTTACGCCCAACAGATGAGACTTTGCTCACACTTTCGCGACGCCGCTCTTCCGGGGCCTCGCCCCACCTCTTCCGCGGCCGTTCACCCCTCCAGCGGGGGCGTTCGCGGCGGCGCCGTTCGGCGTCGTCCGGTCGCCTCGAAAGCCGCCGCCAGCCGCAGCAGGGCTGTGTCATCCCAGGCTTTGCCTGCGAAGGTGAGGCCCACCGGCATGCCGGTGTCCGCCATGGTTCCCATCGGCACGGTCACCGTGGGGATGCCCAGGTGGCGGGGAACCAGGTTGCCGTTGGCCACCCACACGCCGTTGCGCCAGGCCAGCTCCGCGGCGGCGGGGTCGACGTCAGCATCGGCCGGCCCGACGTCGGCCGCTGCGGGGAAGATGACGGCGTCCAGCCCCAGCCCGTGCATCCACTGCTCCAGGTCCAGCCGCCGCGTTTCCTCCAGCCCGCGCAGGCCCTCGGCCAGGTGCGGGATCTGCTCCACCGAGTCGACGCCGTGCTTCCGCACGTGCTGCGGATAGGCGGCGATGTCGTCCTCGAATCCGTCATAGCGGTCCGGCAGCGCTCCCTCCGGATGCGGAAAGATCCTTCCGCCGTCGACGTCGGCCAGCCGGTTCAGGGCCGGGTCCCCGTTGGCCTGGAGGAAGTCGTCCCAGGACCAGGCCGCCAGGTCCAGCAGCTCGCGGTGCAGGTACTCGGGGCTGACCAGGCCCCGGGTGGCGATGGTGGGGGCTCCGGGGCGGTCGCCCTCATAGTTGCTGACCGCCGGGAAGTCGACCTCGATGACCTGGGCGCCGGCCGCTTCCAGGTCCGCCCGGGCCGCGTGCCAGAGATCCATGACGCTGTCCCGGGTGTGAATGCGCTGCCCGGTCGGCCCGCCGATCCCGGGGTGGGCGGCGGTGCCGGCGTCGGGGTCGGCGTTGATGTACATGCGCGGCACGCCGAGGCGGACACCGGCGAGGACCTGCCGGGTGTCCGCGGGTGAGGCCGGCGCCAGTGCGCGGTAGGAGGCGGGACGGACGGCCGAGGCAGCGGGGATGGGAATCCACGGCTGGACGCGCCAGAAGTCTCCGCGGGACTCGTGGTCGTCGGCGACCACCACCTCCAGCACCTCCAGCAGGTCCGCCATGGTGCGGGCGTGCGGAACCACCACATCCATGGTGGGGACCAGGGGCCAGTTGCCGCGCACCGAGATCACCCCGCGGGAGGGCGTGTAGGCGCAGAGGGCATTGTTCGACGCCGGTGCCCGCCCGGAGGACCAGGTCTCCTCGCCCAGGCCGAATGCCGCGAAGCTCGCGGCGGTCGCGGTGCCGGAGCCGTTGGAGGACCCGGACGCAAACGCCGAGGTGAGGTACGCGGGGTTGTAGGGACTCTCGGCGCGGCCGTACAGCCCGCGCTGCATGCCGCCGTTGGCCATCGGCGGCATGTTGGTCAGCCCGATCAGCACCGCGCCGGCGGCCCGCAGCCGCTCGATGGTGAACGCGTCATCCTGCGCAACCAGGTGCTCGAAGGCGGGCGAGCCCGCCGCCACGGTGAGTCCGCGTACCCGGAAGCTGTCCTTCGCGGTGTAGGGGATGCCGTCCAGGGGGCCCAACACGGTGCCCTGCCGCCGCCGCTCGTCGGCGGCGCGGGCCTCGGCGAGCGCGTGGGGGTTCATCACCACCATCGCGTTCAGCACCGGACCCGCGGTGTCATATGCCGCGATGCGGGCCAGGTAGGCGGCCGTCAGTTCCTCGCTGGTGGTCCTCCCCTGTTCCATCGCGGCACGCAGCTCGGCAATGGACGCCTCGACGACGTCGAATCCCGTGCCGTTCACGGAGCCACCCCGGTGGTCCGCCCGGTGGACGCAGACGCGGTTCCCGTCGCGCCTGCCGCGGGGCCGGGGAAAGGCTGCGCCGCCGGCTGCTGCTGGGTGATGCAGTGGATCCCGCCGCCGAAGGCGAAGATGTCCCTGGCGTCGACCAGCTCGACGGTGCGGCCCGGGTAGGCACGGGCCAGGATGTCGGCGGCGACGGCGTCGTTCGGGTCGTCGAAGGCGCACAGGATCACCGCCCCGTTGGCGACGTAGTGGTTGATGTATGAGTAGTCGACGAACCCGTCGCCGGCCTCGAGCACGGTGGGCGCCGGAACGTCGATGATGTCCAGCTTCCGGCCGCGGGCGTCGACGGCCTCGGCCAGGGCGGCGCGGATCTGCCGGGTCACCTCGAAGTCCGGGTGGGCCGGATTGTCCTGGCGGTGCACCAGCACCGTGCCCGGCCCGGCGAACGCGGCCACGATGTCCACGTGCCCCCGGGTGCCGAACTCGTCGTAGTCCCGGGTCAGGCCGCGGGGCAGCCAGATCGCCGTGTCGGTACCCAGCCGGGCATGGATCTCCGCTTCCACCTGCTCCCGCGTGGCGCCGGGGTTCCGGCCGGGATCCAGCTGGACGGTTTCGGTGAGCAGCACGGTGCCTGCCCCGTCCACGTGGAAGCCGCCGCCCTCATTGACCAGGCCGCTGGCGTGTACCGGCGCACCCGCCTGTCCGGCGACAATGCGCCCCAGGTGCCGGTCGTTGTCCCACGCCGCCCACGCCTGGGCGCCCCACCCGTTGAACACCCAGTCCACGGCCGCCAGGGATCCGTCCGCGGCATGCACGAAGCTGGGCCCGGAGTCGCGCAGCCAGGCGTCGTCGAGCGGTGCGGTGACCACGGTGATGTCGGGCTGCCCCGCGTCATGGACGTCACGGCCACGGTCCGCGCCCTTGGGGCCGCCGCTCCCGCCCTTGTCTCCGCTCCCGCCGTCGCCTCCGACGCCAAGCGCGGCACGGGCGGCCGCGGCGTCGTCGGGAGCGGCGACGACGGTCACGGGCTCGTACCGGGCGATGGTCCGGGCCACGGCCGACCAGGCCCGCCGGGCCCGGGCCAGCGTGTCCGAGCCGTTTGGCCCGAAGGTGTCGTTCGGCGGCGGGAAAGCCATCCAGGTGCGTTCGTGGCGGTGCCACTCCCCCGGCATGCGCAGCGTCGTAAGGCCCGGATCAGCGGCGGTTCCGGCCGTGTTGGCGGCTTCCGGAGCTGCCGGCAGGCCGGGAGTGCGGGGACCAGTGGAGTGCATCGGGAGTGGTTCCTTCAGTGTGGTGTTGACGCGTGGTGGAGCGCAGTGACACGGCCTGCAGGCTTAGTCGACCGGCAGTTCGGTGGTCTCGAAGCGGTTCCGGAAGAAGCCGGGGCTGCGCCGGTACTGGATCAGCATCGCCGCGACGCCCAGCACCAGGATCCCGATGCCAAGGATAAAGACCAGCCCGACGCCGCCGATCTCGGACCCGGACCCGTACTCGGGATCCATCGAGTCGTAGGAGGTCTGCACGAAGAACACCAGCAGCAGGATTCCGCCGATCAGCGGGGCGAGGATCTTGGCCAGGAAGCCCTTCACGCTGCGGAAGGCATCGGCGCGGAAGTACCAGACGCAGGCCAGGGCGGTGACTCCGTAGTAGAAGCAGACCATCATGCCCAGCGTGGTGATCGTGTCCCAGAGGACGTTCTCCGAGACCACGCGCATCACGGCGTAGAAGACCGAGGCGATGACGGCGGAGGCCACGGTGGCGTAGCCCGGCGAGCGGAAGCGCTCGGTGACCTTGGCGTACTTGCCCGGCAGTGCGCCGTAGTGCCCCATGGCCAGCATGGTGCGGGCCGGCGAGATCATCGTGGACTGCAGCGAGGCGGCGGAGGATGAGAGCACGGCCAGGGACATCAGGATGGCGAACGGGCCCATGATGGGGCCGGCCAGTGCGGCGAAGATGTTCTCTTGGATGTCCGGGTTGCCCATGCCGAGTCCTTCGTCGGAGACGCCGGAGAAGGACAGGACGCCCAGGGACACGGTCATGTAGAGGGCGACGATCACCAGGATGGTGACAATCGCCGACTTGCCGGGAGTGGTCGCCGCGCCGCGGCTTTCCTCGTTCATGGTCAGCACGACGTCCCAGCCCCAGTAGATGAAGACGGACAGCGAGATTCCCGCGGCGAAGGCGGAGAAGGATTCGACGCCGAACGGGTTGAACCACTCGGGCCGGATGCTCAGCCCGTCGAACGCGGTGCCTCCGGCGACGTGTCCGAAGGCGGCAACGGAGAACCAGATCAGCACGATCAGCTGGAACGCCACCAGCACGTACTGCACTGCCTTGGTCGCTTCCATGCCCCGGTAGGAAACCCAGGTGGCGGCGGCCACGAAGGCCAGGCAGGTGGCGATGTTGATCGGTACGTTGCGGGTCAGTTCGGCGATGCCGTCATTGCCGGTGATCTGGGCCAGGGCCAGGTAGAAGAAGTCCACGGCGATGCCGGCCAGGTTGGAGAGCACCAGGATGGTCGCGGCCAGCAGGCCCCAGCTGCCCATCCAGCCCAGCCAGGGGCCGAAGGCCTTGGACACCCAGGTGAACGTGGTGCCGGAGTCGGGCATGGCCCGGTTCAGCTGCCGGTAGCCGATGGCGACCAGCAGCATGGGAACGAAGCCGACCAGCAGGATGGCCGGCAGGTACACACCGACTTCCGCCGCCGTCGGGCCCAGCGCCCCGGAGAGCGTGTAGGCGGGGGCGATGGTGGAGACGCCGATGACCAGGGAGCCGAGCAGGCCCACCGAACCGGCGCTGAGGCCCTTGGCATGTCCGCCCAGGGCAGGGTCGCCGTTGCGGGCGGCGGGAAGGCGGGTTTTCATGCGACGGTCTCCTTGCTCGTGACGGGAACGGCTTCCGGGGCGTCGGTGCCGAGGATTTCCAGGGCGGCCAGCCGGCCCTGGCGCAGCGCGCCGTCGACGTGCTGGTAGCCTTCGGCGGCCAGATCGGAGCAGGCCCAGCGGATCGGTCCGACGGGGGTGCGCTGGTGGGCGCCGTACCGGTGCAGTGCGCCCAGGTCGTAGCTGGCGGCGTAGGCGCCGCGGGTCCATTCCTCGGAGCCGAAGTCGGATTCGAAGTAGACCACCGGTTCCAGCGCCTCGTCACCGAGGTACCGGGCCAGGGACTCAAGGATCGCCCGGCGGCGCTCCTGCGCCGGGAGGGCGAACACGGCGTCGGCCTTTTCATCGGAGACGAATCCGACCAGGGTGCCGCGGGGATCCCCGTGGTTGGTGTTGTCGTAGACCTCCTGGACCAGTTCGCCCGCTCCGAAGCCGGTGCCGGAGAGGCCGGCGTCCCGCCAGAACGGGGTCTCGTAGACCGCGTGGACCTTGATCACGAGGCCCAGCGACAGGTGCTGGTGCATCTGGTGCTGCAGGCGCGGCAGCGGCGGCTCAAAGGAGATCCGGGAGTACAGGTTCGGCGGGACGGCGACGACGACGTCGCGCGCCGTGACGGTGAGCCGGTCGCTCCACACGGTGACCGGCGTGCCGGGCACATGCTCGGCGTAGGTGTCCTCCGGGCCGCCCCACCGGATGGCGCGCACCGGAGTCTGAAGGAACACCACGTCCTCGCCCAGTTCGGCGGCCATGGCCTCGGACACGGACTGCATGCCGCCCACGACGCGGCGGTCCAGGATGAACCCGTCGTCCACCAGGTTGGAGAAGGATCCGGCGGAGGCAGCCATGAGCACGGCCTGCAGCGCGGAGAAGGAGTGCGCGGGCTTGGTCAGCATGCCGCCGGCCACGAACAGGCCGATGTTGTTGCACGCCGCTTCGTCCGAGGACTGCGTGCGCAGCCAGTGGTGGAAGGAGATGGTGTCCAGTTCCCGGGCCCGCGGATGGGCCCAGGGCTCGTGCGGCCCGATCTCGGCGGCCAGGGCGTCCAGCTCGGCGGTGAGCCGGTCCATTTCGGCGATGGTCTGCTCGCCGGCGGGGAAGGTGGTGCCGGTGTAGGTGTGGCGGGTGCCGTCCACGCCCAGGTAGACGGCGGCGCCGTCGCGGTAACGCGGGAAGGTCTGCTTGCCGAGTTCCTCCAGCAGGCCCAGCAGCTCGGTCTGGTCCGGGGAAACCCACTGCCCGCCGATCTCCAGGAACGCGCCGTCAATGGTGCGGGACCAGGTGCGCCCGCCGACCCGGTCGCGGGCCTCCAGCACCGCCACGGATTTGCCGGCCGCGGCGAGCGTGCGCGCGGCCATCAGGCCCGCCGGGCCCGCCCCGACGACGACGACGTCCCGCTCAATGGCCTTGATGCTGCCCAGTGTCCTCTGATCCGACACGGTGTGTTCTCCCTCACGACAAGAAATGAATTAGATTCATTAAGTGGGTTGGGAAGGACCCGCGTCAAGGGCCGAAACATGGAATTAACATCGGCTCCGTAACGCACCGGCCTACACTGGTTCCAGCCTCCCTGCCGTCCTGCGCCGCCCGTCCGTTCCGAGGAGCTCCATGGCCATCGCCCGCACCGCCCGACGACGCGGCCGTCCCACCGAGCCCCTGCTCTCCACCGAAGGGATCACCGACGCGGCGATCCGAATCGTGAGCGACCGGGGCTACCGGAACCTGACCATGACGGAGCTCGCCCGGGAACTGAAGGTCTCCACGTCGGCGCTGTACAACCACACCCCCTCCAAAAGGGATGTGCTGGTCCGGGTCCAGGACAGGATCAACCGGGGCATCGACCGCTCCGGCTTCGGCGTGCTGGCCTGGGATGCCGCCCTGGAGCGGTGGGCCCGGTCCTACCGGGACTGCTATGCGCAGCACACCGCGATGATTCCGGTGATGGCCGTGCTGCCGGTGGGCGATTCCCCGCACACCCTTGAGATGTATGAGGCTGTGGCCCGCGGGCTGATGGATGCCGGGTGGCCGGGGGCAGAGGCCGTCGATGTCATCGTGGCGGTGGAGTCGCTGGTCTTCGGCGCGGCATACGATGCCACGGCTCCGGCCGACATCTTCGATCCGGGCGAGCTCGCCGACCTTGCGCCCAGGTTCACCGCCGCTGCCCGCGACCGGCCCCGGGATCCGGGCGAGGCCGCCGTCCGGGCCTTCGATCTGGCGCTCTCGGCCATGCTGGAGGGCTTCCGCTCGCGGCTGTCCGCGCTCCACACCTGACCGGCGGCCAAGGTGCAGACGGCTGGGTTCAGCCGCCCAGGCCGGCCCGGGTGGGTGTGAGGGCCGCGGCGGTCACGGGGTCAATCTCATCGCCCATCAGCAGGTGGGCGGAGAATTCCGCCAGCGCGGACGAGGTCTGGAATCCGTAGCCGCCCTGCCCGGCCAGCCAGAAGAAGCCCGGCACGTCGGCGTCGTAGCCCGCCACCGGCACGCCGTCGGGCGCTTCGGTCCGCAGCCCCGTCCAGGCGTGCTCCACCCCCGCAATGTCCAAAGTGGTCACCGAGTCGATCAGCGTGACCAGGGCGTCCACGTCCCCGGCCCTCGGCAGGGCATCCATCGGGATGCTCGGTACACTCTCGGCCGGTGAGATCAGGACCCGCCCGTCGAGGGGCCGGTAGTAGAACTTGTCGCCGGCGTCGGCCACCATGGGCCCGTCCGGTGCCGGCGGATTACGGACGTCGACAAGCGCGGCGGTGCGGCGGTACGCCTGGAGTCCCAGCCGTCGGGCACCGAAGAGCCGGCCGACGTCGTCCGCCCAGGCACCCGCCGCGTTGACCACTTTCCCCGCGGTGACGGTGCCCGAGGGCGTCTGCACCACCCACCTCGTGCCGTCGACGCTGGCTCCCGATCCCGGGCCCGCCGCAGCGTTCCGGGAGGCAAAGCCCGCCCTGGCTCCGGTGCGGATGCGTCCGCCGTGGTCCCGGATCCTGGCGATATGCATATCCAGCAGGCCCCGGGTATCGCAGGCCACCGAGGTGGTGTCCAGGCCGGCCGCGCTGACCGCCCCCTCACGCAGCTCCGGTGCCAGGGCGTAGGCCTCGGCGGCAGTGATGGGGTGCATGTGCCCGCTGGCCCGGTCCCGGACGTCTTCCTCGTCGCCGATGAGCATGAAGCTGCGCGGCGTCAGCAGGGGCTGCGGCAGGTCCGCCTCGAGGGCGCGGATCAGGGCAAGCGTACGGATGGTCAGCGCCTGCACGATGGCGGGCCCGTAGCTGGGGATCAGCTGCCGGGCGGACCGGGAGGAGGTGTGGTAGGCCAGGCTCGGTTCCGCTTCAATGACCACGACGTCGGCCCGCTCGGCCAGTTCGGACGCCAGGGACAGACCCGCGATGCCGCCGCCGATGACCAGGATGTCGCAGCTGGTGTCCATCCGATGTGCTTCCCTTCAGCGACGGCGGTGCGGCTGCGGGTGCGCCCTGATCGCTCATTCTGGCATGCGGTGGCCACGGGCCGGCCCCTGCGGGCGCGGAAACCGCTGTTTTTCCTCAATAGAAAGTCTTCACTTTCCGTAATGGAAAGCCTACGCTCGGGCGATGGATGACAACCGGGCCTCCCGCCCTTCTCCCGAAGATGCCAGGCTGGCCCTGGACTCCGTCGCGCAGTCACGCCGGGCCCTGGCTTCCCATGTGCGCTCCCCTGCCTGGCTGTACCCCGCCCAGGGCGTGGGCATGGCCCTTTTCATCATTGGCCTGACGCTTTCCAAGCACCACAGCTGGGCGACGGCGCTGCTGGCCGTTTCAGCGGTCATCTTCTGCGCCCTGCCGCTGCTCCAGTCCCGCGGACGGGTGGTGCTGGACGTTTACACGCATCCGGGCAGTCGAGGACTCGCCTGGGGATATGCGTCGCTGTTCGGGCTCCTGACCGCCGCCTGTCTGATCGCGTATGCCCTCCACCCCTCGCTGTGGCTGCCCGTCACGGGCGGAATGCTGGCGCTGCTCCTGACCCTGGTCATGGGTCCGCTGATGGATTCGCGTCTGGAGAACGCCCTCCGCCATGGATGAGGGCTTCAGCGAGGTCATCCATGTGCCGACCCGCCTGCGGATCTGCTCCATTTTGGCGGAAGTCGGCGAGGCGGAGTTCTCCGTGCTTCGCGAGGCCCTCTCGCTCAGCGACTCGGTGCTCAGCAAGCACCTCAAGGTCCTTGAGCAGGCAGGATTCGTCACGCTTCGCAAGGGTGCAGTGGCCGGCAGGACGCGCACTTGGGCGACCATGAGCAAGGCGGGACAATCCGCCTTCAAAGCCCACGTAGCCGAGCTGCGCCGGCTCGCGGCAGCCGCCGACCGCCTCGCGGAGTGAGCCCGCCGGAACAGCCGGAACCCCTCATTCCGCCCACACGTCTTCGGTAAGCAGCTCCATCAGCGCCTCGGAGCCGATCAGGTGCAGCCCCGGAAGCTCAGCCCCGCCGGCCAGCAGGTCGGTGGCCAGCAGCAGCGCCCAGCCGCGGGCGCGGAGCCAGACATCGGGATCGGCGTCGTACTGGCCGCCCAGACCGGCATGGAAGGCGCGGCGCCCGGCGGCGTCGAACACCAGCCATGCCGCGGCCAGATCGGTGGCCGGGTCCCCGGCGGTCAGTTCGCCGAAGTCCACCACGGCCTCCAGCGCCGCGCCGCGCACCAGCAGGTTCCCCGGATGCAGGTCCCCGTGCAGCCACAAGGCCGGCCCGGGCCAGGCGGACGCGTCCAGTGCCGCGGCCCAGAGTTCCTCCACCCGGACGGCATGCGGCACCATGCCGCTGTGCAGCCGGGCCTGCACCACCGCGTCGCCCGCGGCCAGGGTCCGCCCACGTACCGCGTTCGGCGGGTGACCGTCCGGCGCCGGCCGGTGCAGGGCATTGAGGAAACCGGCCAGCGGAGCGGCGACGACGGCGTTGTGCCCGCGGGCCCGGCCGGCCGCCTGCGTTCCTGCGAACCAGGCGGTGATGCACCACGGCCAGGGGAAGTCCGGGGTGGGGGCGCCGCTGTGCACCGGGACCGGCACCGCCACGGGAAGATCCGGGGCCAGGGCCGCGAGCCACCGCTGCTCATGACGCATCCGCGCCGCGGACCCTGCATGGCGGGGCAGCCGGACCGCGTGGCGGTCCCCCAGCCGGAAGACATGGTTGTCGGAGCCGACGGCGGCGTACACCACCGGCTGCCCGGACAGCGGCGGATGCTGCTCGTCGACCAGACGCCGGACCAGCCCTGCGTCCACCGCGTGTTCGGGCGGGGAGTGTGCCATGGCGACAGGCTACGCGGCCCGGCCCCGGGGCGGAGGACCTGTGGGCGCCTTCGAGGTTGGAAACGGGCAATGGGTCTGCTCGGCCGGGTTAACTGCGTGCTTCCCAACATGCGTAGAGACCAGGTGGTTCCCTGGGTGTTGCCGAAGGTACCCTGCCACACATCCTTACCAAACGGACGCCAAACCGGAGGAGGAACAATGGAGTTATCGTGGCCCGGCCTGGTAATTGGACCCATCCTGTTTATCGCGTGCCTGATCGGATTTCGAAAGATCGGTTCCGTCGGGAAGTTCGCCGGGCGGGCCACCGAGATGGTGGTCGGGAAGAAAACCATGGACAGGCTCCCCGGAGGGGATGAGTTTCAGAAGACTGCCATGGTGATCCCGCTCCTGGGAGGAATGGCTTTGAGCCTGGGGATCACGTTCTTCTCATTGTTCCCCACCGGCGGCCGGTAGCGAGTAACCATGCCTATCGGCGCGATCATTCTGAGCCTGGCAGGCTTGTCCTTCGGCCTCCTGGCCTTCATCAGGGCTGTAAAGCCCGCAGAAAACAAGCCCACCCCAAGGATCAAGGAACTTGGCATTGCTGCCATGGGCATGTTGTTCATAATATGCGCCGGAGTCGTCATGTATTTCGAGAACCCGTAGTTCTCGCACACAGACAGGAGCGGGCCCCGGGATTTCCCGGAGCCTGCTCCCGCATGCACCTATGGCGGCAGCGCCTGGATCAGCCCTGCACGCCGAGGCGTTCGAGGATCAGCTCGCGCACGCGGCCGGCGTCGGCCTGCCCGCGGGTGGCCTTCATGACCCCGCCCACGATGGCGCCGACGGCCTGGACCTTGCCGCCGCGGATCTTGTCCGCGACGTCGGGCTGGGCCGCGAGGGCGGCGTCGATCGCCTCGAGCAGCGCGCCGTCGTCGGAGACCACGGCCAGGCCGCGCTTCTCGATGACTTCCTCCGGGGTGCCCTCGCCGGCGAGCACGCCGTCGAGCACCTGGCGGGCCAGCTTGTCGTTGATCTTCCCGGCCCGGACCAGGCGGTCCAGTTCCACGATGAGCTCGGGCGTGACGCCCACGTCCACCGGATCGACTTCGGCTTCCTTGGCGCGCCGGGCCACTTCGCCCATCCACCACTTGCGGGCGACGGCGGCGGAGGCGCCGGCGGCGACGGTCTCCTCGATCGCATCCATCACGCCGGCGTTGACGACGTCACGGAACTCAGCGTCGGAGTAGCCCCAGTCCGCCTTCAGCCGCTTGCGGCGCTCGGCCGGCGGCTCGGGCAGGCGGGAGCGCAGCTCCTCGATCCACTCCGGGGTGGTCACCACCGGCAGCAGGTCCGGCTCCGGGAAGTACCGGTAGTCGTCGGCGTCGGACTTCGGCCGGCCCGAGGTGGTGGAACGGGTGTCCTCGTGCCAATGCCTGGTCTCCTGGACGATCGCGTTGCCGGATTCGAGCACCGCGGCGTGCCGCTGGATCTCGTAGCGCACGGCGCGTTCGACGGCGCGCAGCGAGTTCACGTTCTTCGTCTCGGAGCGGGTGCCGAACTTCTCCTGGCCGTGCGGGCGCAGGGAGACGTTGGCGTCGCAGCGCACGTTGCCGCGCTCCATGCGGGCATCTGAGACCCCCAGGTTCTTCACGATTTCCCGGATCGCGGCGACGTACGCCTTCGCCAGTTCGGGCGCCCGGGAACCGGCGCCCTCGATCGGCTTGGTGACGATCTCCACCAGCGGCACGCCGGCGCGGTTGTAGTCCACCAGGGAGAAGTCGGCGCCCTGGATGCGTCCGGCGGCGCCGCCCATGTGGGTCAGCTTGCCGGCGTCCTCCTCCATGTGCGCGCGCTCGATCTCCACGCGGAAGACCTCGCCGTCCTCCAGCTCGATGTCCAGGTACCCGTCATAGGCGATCGGGTCCTCGTACTGCGAGGTCTGGAAGTTCTTCGGGGTGTCCGGGTAGAAGTACTGCTTCCGGGCGAAGGTGCAGGATTCGGCGATCTTGCAGTTCAGCGCCAGCCCGATGAGGATCGAGTACTCCACCGCGGTCTTGTTCACCACCGGCAGCACGCCGGGCATGCCCAGGTCCACCGGGGTGACATTGGTGTTGGGCTCGTCGCCGAACACGTTCGGGGCGTCGGAGAACATCTTGGTCTTCGTGTTCAGCTCCACGTGGACCTCGAACCCGAGCACCGGGTCGTACTTCTCCATGGCCGCTTCGAAGGACAGGACCTCGTCCTGGGTGTGCACGGACATTACTTCACTCCTCCGAGTACCGGGGCCTTGGCCAGCAGCGGGCCGCCCCACTTCTGCTCAAGCAGCCCTTCGAGCGCGGCGCCGGCCCGGTACAGGCGGGCGTCCTCGCGGGCGGGGGCCAGGAACTGGATGCCCACCGGCAGCCCGTCGGCCAGGCCGCCGGGCACCGAGATGCCGGGCACGCCGGCCATGTTCGCCGGAATGGTGGCGATGTCGTTCAGGTACATGGCCAGTGGATCGTCCAGCTTCTCCCCCAGCTTGAACGCGGTGTTCGGGGAGGTCGGGGAGATCAGCACGTCGGCCTGCGCGAACGCGGCGTCGAAGTCGCGCTGGATCAGGGTGCGCACCTTCTGGGCCGAGCCGTAGTAGGCGTCGTAGTAGCCGGCGGAGAGGGCGTAGGTGCCCAGGATGATGCGGCGCTTGACCTCGTCGCCGAAGCCGGCGGCGCGGGTGGCGCCCATGACCCGCTCAATGGTCAGCGGCGGGTCGGCGGGCAGGCGGCGCAGGCCGTACCGGACGCCGTCGTACTTGGCCAGGTTGGAGGAGGCCTCCGACGGCATGATCAGGTAGTAGGCGCCCAGGGCGTACTTGAAGTTGGGGCAGGAGACCTCGACGATCTCGGCGCCGGCGTCCTTCAGCAGCTCCAGCGACTCGTCGAAGCGGGCCTGCACGCCGGCTTCGTAGCCTTCGCCCTGCAGTTCGCGGACGACTCCGATGCGCATCCCGGCAACGTTGCCGTTGCGGGCCGCCTCGGCCAGGTTGCCGACCGGGTCGGTCAGCGAGGTGGAGTCGCGCGGATCATGGCCGCCGATCAGCTCCTGCAGCAGCGCGGCGTCGAGCACGGTGCGGGAGACCGGGCCGATCTGGTCCAGCGAGGAGGCCATGGCGATGGCGCCGTAGCGGGAGACGCCGCCGTAGGTGGGCTTCACACCCACCGAACCGGTGACGGCGGCCGGCTGGCGGATGGAGCCGCCGGTGTCGGTGCCCAGCGCCAGCGGGGCCTCGAACGCGGCCACGGCTGCGGCGGAACCGCCGCCGGATCCGCCGGGAATCCGGTCCAGGTCCCACGGGTTGCGTGTGGGGCCGAACGCGGAGTGCTCGGTGGAGGAGCCCATGGCGAACTCGTCCAGGTTGGTCTTGCCGAGCATCGGCAGGCGGGCGGCGCGGATGCGGGAGATGACCGTGGCGTCGTAGGGGCTCATCCAGCCCTCGAGCATCTTCGAGCCGGCCGTGGTGGGCTGGCCCTTGGTGACGATCAGGTCCTTGATGGCAATCGGCACGCCGGCCAGCTCGTGCAGCTGCTCGCCGGCGGCGCGGGCGGCGTCGACCTCAGCGGCCACGGCGAGCGCCTCGTCGGTGTTGACGTGCAGGAACGCGTTGACGTCGCGGTCCACCTCGGCGATGCGGTCCAGGTGCGCCTGGACGACCTCGACGGCGGAGACCTCACGGGCGGCAAGCTTGTCGGCCAGCTGCGCGGCGCTGGCGGTGATCAGTTCACTCATGGTTCCGTCCTACTCCTCGTCCAGGATGGCCGGGACCTTGAAGCGGCCGTCGGCGGCGTCGGGGGCGCCGGAGAGCGCCTCCTCGTTGCTCAGGGTCTGCCCGACGACGTCCTCGCGGAACACATTGGCCAGCGGGATGGGGTGCGAGGTGGCGGGGATGTCCGCGCCGGCCACTTCGCTTACGGATTTGATCGAATCCACGATGACGTCGAGTTCGCCGGCCATTTTGTCCAGCTCGTCGTCGGTCATCTCAATGTGGGCCAGCCGCGCAAGATGCGCCACGGCCTCACGATTGATCTCAGACATGCGTCTCCCATGCGTCAATTGCAGTTTGGTCTTCGGCTCGCGCCGGTTCCGTTCCAGTCTACGGCGTCGGACGCGCCCGACGGCGGCGCAACGGGCCGGGCGGTCCCCCGCCGGCCTGCGCCTTCCGACGCCGTCGGAACCGGCCGGCGGCAAGGGGTCGGAGCGGCAGCCTCAGAGCCTGAAGCGGAAGACCATCAGCGGCAGGTCCATGCCCGGCACGGTCCAGTCCCGCTCGGGTTGGCGTTCGAAGCCCATGGCCAGGTAAAGGGCGTGGGCGCCGGTCATCGAGGGCATGCTGGTCAGGCTCACCGCTTCGATCCCGTCCAGGGTGCGGGCATAGGCGATGACCGCCTCCACGATGGCGCGGCCCACGCCCCGACGCCGGACCGCCGGATCCACGGCAAGCATCCGGAACTCCAGTTCGCCTTCGACGGCGATGTCCGTGTACGGCTGGCCGGTGAAGGTCAGGGCGGTGGAGCCCACCACCCGCCCGTCGAGCTCGGCCACCCAGAGGCCGGCGGCGTTGGCCGCCCGGTCCTCTACGTCCTCGAGCTTGGGCAGGTAGCCGTGGTCGGCGTCGATGTGGCCGTCTTTGATGTAGGCGTCACGGGTGATGCGGCGGATTTCGTCGAAGTCGGCGGGCACGGCTTGGCGGACGGTAATGCTCATGGCGGGTGCGGTGTCCTAACACGCAGGTAAAAGTCGGCCCTGCAATCCTACGCCTGACCGGGGTCCGCCCCTGACCGGACGTGGGCCCCGTCTCAGGGGCCTGCCGCCGGCGGAATCAGCGCCTGCGGGCGCCTGCGCAGGCCACGCAGGTCCGCGCCTCGGGCCGGATTTCGAGCCGCGCCGTCGGTATCTCGGAGCCGCAGCGTTCACAGATTCCGTAGGAACCGTGGTCCAGCCGACGCCGTGCCTCCGTCAGCTCCGTGAGCGAGGCTTCCGCCGCCGCCAGCATCGACATCTCGTTGGCCCGCTCAATGGTGACCGTGGAGCCTTCGGGGTCATGTTCGTCGTCGGCCGGGGTGTCCTGGGCGGCGATGGTGACCTCGCGGATCTCGGCCAGCGCGGCGTCGATCTGCTCCCGGGCGTGCGCTGTCCGTTCATCGATCAGGGCCGCGAACCGTGCGGTGTCGAGGCCCTCCGGGGTGGGAACCGGACGGGCGGCCGGGCGGGCGGTGCCGCGCGCGGTCCGCCGGGTGGTGGTGGCTGTCTTCCTGGGCATGGTGCAACCTCCCTAAGCCGAAGCGGGCGTTCGATCCATTATCCGCTTCCGACCCGCAAAAAACCGGTCTGCCGGCAGGGTCTTCCCTCAGGGCTTAATGTGCCTTTGCCCCGCTCCGGACCCCGGTTGCCGCCCGCTCTGGACCCGGCAGGGCCCGACTCCTAGACTGCTTGCCAAACGGGCCCGGCCCGGAGCCTCCGGCAGCTTATGGTTCCGGTGCGGCCGTGCCCTTCCTGCTGCTAAGGATGGCTGCCGTGTCAACTGTCGAGTACACCGGTGAGTCCGGCACCACCGTCCCGCCGCGGGTGGTTCCCGTCTCCCGGGGACGCATCGTCGTCGGCTGGCTGACGTCCACCGACCACAAGATCATCGGCAACATGTATCTGATCGCCTCCTTCGTTTTCTTCTGCATCGGCGGAGTGATGGCGCTGATCATCCGGGCCGAGCTGTTCGAACCGGGCATGCAGATCCTGCAGTCCAAGGAGCAGTACAACCAGCTGTTCACCATGCACGGCACCATGATGCTGCTGATGTTCGCCACTCCCCTGTTCGCGGGATTTGCGAACGTGATGATGCCGCTGCAGATCGGCGCCCCCGACGTCGCGTTCCCGCGCCTGAACGCCCTGGCCTTCTGGTTCTTCCTGTTCGGCAGCCTGATTGCCCTGTCCGGATTCATCACGCCCCAGGGCGCCGCGTCCTTCGGCTGGACGGCCTACACCCCGTTGTCCAATACGACGTTCTCCCCCGGGCTGGGCGGTGATCTGTGGGTCTTCGGCCTGGCCCTGTCCGGCTTCGGCACGATCCTCGGCGCGGTGAACTTCGTGACCACGATCGTGTGCATGCGCGCTCCGGGGATGACCATGTGGCGGATGCCGATCTTCACCTGGAACACCCTGGTGACCTCCATGCTGGTGCTGATGGCGTTCCCGCCGCTCGCTGCGGCGCTGTTTGCCCTCGGCATGGACCGCCGTTTCGGCTCGCACATCTTCGATCCGGAACAGGGCGGAGCGATTCTCTGGCAGCACCTGTTCTGGTTCTTCGGCCATCCCGAGGTGTACATCATCGCGCTGCCGTTCTTCGGCATCATCTCCGAGGTGATTCCGGTGTTCAGCCGCAAGCCGATCTTCGGCTACAAGGGGCTGGTCTTCGCCACCATCGCGATCGCGGCGCTGTCCATGACGGTGTGGGCGCACCACATGTACGTGACCGGTTCGGTGATGCTGTCCTTCTTCGCGTTCATGACCATGCTGATCGCAGTGCCCACCGGCGTGAAGTTCTTCAACTGGATCGGCACCATGTGGCGGGGCTCGATCACCTTTGACACCCCCATGCTGTGGGCGATCGGGTTCCTGATCACCTTCCTGTTCGGCGGCCTGACCGGTGTCATCCTGGCCTCTCCGCCCATGGACTTCCACGTGTCTGACACCTACTTCGTGGTGGGCCACTTCCACTACGTGGTGTTCGGCACCGTGGTGTTCGCCATGTTCGCCGGCTTCTACTTCTGGTGGCCGAAGTGGACGGGCAAGATGCTGAACGAGCGGCTCGGGAAAATCCACTTCTGGCTGCTGCTCATCGGCTTCCACCTCACCTTCCTGGTCCAGCACTGGCTGGGCGTCATGGGCATGCCCCGCCGGTATGCCGACTACCTGGTGGAGGACAACTTCACCGCCATGAACCAGGTCTCCACGGTGGGCTCCTACCTGCTGGGAATCTCCCTGATCCCCTTCTTCTGGAACGTCTACGTCACGTGGCGCCATGGCCGGAAGGTGGAGGTGGACGATCCCTGGGGGTTCGGCTGCTCGCTTGAGTGGGCGACGTCGTGCCCTCCGCCGCGGCACAACTTCGTCTCCATACCGCAGATCCGGTCGGAGCGCCCGGCGCTGGACCTGCACCATCCCGAGCTGCGCCCACGGCCGCAGGGCGCGGCGTCCGGCCCGGCGGACAAGCTCCTGGGAGCTGCCGATATGGGCACCACGGAGCCCCGCAACCCTGATCCGCGCCAGTAGCTAAGCGGGCTGCCGGGCCTACGAAAAAGCCGGACCCGCTCTCAGGCGGGTCCGGCTTCCGGCTGCGGGATCAGTGCCCGGCAACCGCAGACCACATGGGCGCCGCAGGGTCGCGGGTGAGCTTGGTCCGGTCCACCACAATGACGTGCCCCTTCCAGTAGTGGAAGCTGTCCACCACGGCGTTGTCCAGCACCTGGGCAATGACGCCCAGCTTGCCGCAGCCGTCGCAGTTGCTCGCCCCGAGGACCTTCAGCTTTACCGTGCCGCCGACGCCCTCCTGCTGGACGACCATTCCCGGCACCAATCGGAGATCCCCCATCTCCTACCCCCATTTCGATAGTCCGCGGCGGTGAGCCGGCGGTAATTGTGTTTCCTGCCGTCGAAGTTCCCGATACCACGGGTATCGGATCAACGGGGCAGGCGCTGGTACAAACAGAGACGGATCGCCCATTTTTGAACGGACGGCCAGATCCATCGCCGATCGGGGCCCTTCCAGGTCCCTTTCGGCAGACGATTCGTCAGCTGCAGGTACCTAAGTTGTACACCCGAAGAAGGTAAATGCACCTGCATGTGACCGGCAATAATACGTGTCGGAGACATATCGGCCGGGCGGATGTCAAAACGTATCGGCGGCGGGAGATATCGGGTGCACAATGACCGGCGACGGCGGTTTGTTACAACTGCGGATTGCCGGACGGCCGACGATTGTTACGGCACCCCGTCCCCGTTTTCCAAGAGGTGCCCTCCACTTTGAGTCCAGGCCCTCCACTTTGCGCATTTCCTCCGCCTGGAACCGGAGGACGCGCGCGAACCGGAGGGAACCATCGCGGACCGGAGGGATCCGCCGCACTCCGGAGGGAGCCGCCGCCGCAGCCGTAGTAGGGCTTGAAGGAGGAGGACTAGCCGGCGCTCATGACGCCGCCGGGCGCGGGCGGACGTTCAACCGCGACGCCGGCCTCCTCCGCGATCAATGCCCCGGCTGCGTAGTCGTATTCGTTCAGGCCCTGCTCGAGGTAGGCGTCCAGCGTTCCGTCTGCGACCAGGCACAGGTCCAGGGCGGCGGAGCCCAGCCGGCGGATGTCGGCGAATCCTTCGGCCAGGGCAGGGAGGGCGGCGTACTGTTCCCGGCGTCGTGTGGCGTCGTACGAGAATCCGGTGCCCAGCAGCCGGCCTTTCCGCTCCGGATCCGGGCCGCTGAGCCGGGTCCGGGCTCCCCCGGACTCAACCCAGGCTCCCTGTCCGGCGGCGGCGTAGTAGATCCGACCCAGCGCCGGGGCGTGCACGACGCCGGCGAGCCAGACGCCGTCGTCGTCCACCGCCGCCACCGAGGTGGCATAGAAGGGAATGTTGCGGATGAAGTTGGTGGTGCCGTCCAGCGGGTCGATGGACCAGCGGATGCCCGAGGGCTCCTCCGGGATGTGGACGGACAGTTCCTCTCCCCCGATGACATCGCGGGGACGCAGGCGCAGCAGCACCTCGCGGACCGCCGTCTCGGCCGCGGTGTCGAAGTCGGTCACCCAGTCCCCCGCCGCGCTCTTGTTGACGGCGTTCAGCTGCCCGGCGTCGCGACCGGCCAGCACTGCGGCGCCGGCTGCGGCCGCCTCGCGGGCCACCGCGAGCAGCACCAGCGGATCGCGGTCCGAGCCGGTGTTCATGCCTCCCCCGCTTCGGCGCCCTCCGCACGATCCGTGTCCGCGGCCTTGTCCTCGACCGCATCGGCGTCGGCCGGTGCAGCGGAACCGGTCTCGAGCAGGACCCGGAACCCGTCCTCGTCCAGCACGGGGACTCCCAGCTGCTCGGCCTTGTCCAGCTTGCTGCCGGCGTTCTCCCCGGCGACCAGGTAGTCGGTCTTCTTCGACACTGAGCCGGAGGCCTTGCCGCCGCGGCTGATGATGGCTTCCTTGGCCTCGTCGCGGCTGAAGTTCGGCAGGGTCCCGGTGACGACGATGGTCTTGCCTTCGAGCGTGCGGGGCATCGATTCGTCGCGCTCATCCGCCATCCGGACGCCGGCGGCGGCCCAGCGGTCCACGATCTCCACGTGCCAGTCCTCGGCGAACCATTCCTTCAGCGCCGCCGCGATGGTGGGGCCGACGCCGTCGACGTGGGCGAGCTGCTCCTCCGTGGCGGCGCGGATGGCGTCCATGGAGCCGAAGCCGGTGGCCAGGGCGCGGGCGGCGGTGGGGCCGACGTGCCGGATGGACAGCGCGACGAGCACCCGCCACAGCGGCTGGCTCTTGGCTTTTTCCAGTTCGTCGAACAGCTTGCGGGTGTTGGCGCTGGGCTCGGAGGGCTTCTTGGCGGTGCCCTTGGTGTAGAAATACGGCACCAGCTCGGTGCCCTGCACCACGCCCTTGACCCGCTTCGGCCGCTCGATTCGCACGTCCGCCAGGTCGTCGATGCTCAGGTCGAACAGATACGCCTCACTGGTCAGCGGCGGCTGCTCCGGCTCGGCCGGGGAGGTCAACGCAATGGCGGCCTCCCAGCCGAGGGCTTCGATATCGAACGCGCCGCGGCCGGCCAGGTGGAAGACCCGCTCGCGCAGCTGCGCCGGGCAGGAGCGCGCGTTGGGGCAGCGGATGTCGACGTCGCCCTCCTTGGCGGGGGCGAGCTCGGTGCCGCAGGAGGGGCAGCGGGTAGGCATCACGAACTCGCGTTCGGTGCCATCGCGGAGCGCGACGACGGGGCCCACGATTTCCGGAATGACGTCTCCGGCCTTGCGCAGCACCACGGTGTCGCCGATCAGCACGCCCTTGGCCTTGACGACGTCCTGGTTGTGCAGGGTGGCCATCTCCACGGTGGAGCCGGCCACCTTGACCGGCTCCATGACGCCGTAAGGGGTGACCCGGCCGGTGCGCCCGACGTTGACCCGGATGTCGAGGAGCTTGGTGTTCACTTCCTCCGGCGGGTACTTGTAGGCCACGGACCAGCGCGGGACACGGGAGGTGTGGCCCAGGGCCCGCTGCAGGCCGAAGTCGTCCACCTTGATAACGATGCCGTCGATCTCGTGGCTGAGGTCGTGCCGGTGCTCGCCGTGGTGGGCAATGAAGGCCAGCACGTCCTGGTAGCTGTCGAACACCTTGTAATAGGGCGAGGTGGGCAGGCCCCAGGCCTTGAGCAGGTCATAGGTTTCGGACTGGCTGCCGGCGGTCAGGCCCTCGCGGGCGCCGATGCCGTGCACGTACATGGTCAGCGGCCGCTGCGCGGTGACATGCGGGTCCTTTTGCCGCAGCGAGCCGGCAGCCGCGTTGCGCGGATTGGCGAACGGCGCCTTGCCGGCCTCGACCATGGCCTCGTTGAGGGCGGCGAAGTCCTTGGAGGGGATGAAGACCTCGCCGCGGATTTCCACCTCGGCCGGAATGTTGTCCCCCTGGAGGCGGCGCGGGATGGCCGCGATGGTCAGGGCGTTGTGGGTGATGTCCTCGCCGGTGGTGCCGTCGCCGCGGGTGGCGGCGCGGACCAGTTCACCGTTGCGGTAGAGCAGGTTGATGGCCAGCCCGTCGATCTTCAGCTCGGTGAGCCATTGAATGCGGGATCCGGGAGAGATCTGCTCGACGTTCGCCTCGGCCCGGTGCACCCAGGCGTCGAGCTCCTCGAGGGAGAAGACATCCTCGAGGCTGTACATGCGCTGCAGGTGCTGCACCGGTGAGAACGCGGCGGAGACTTCGCCGCCGACTTCCTGGGTGGGCGAATCGTTGGTGACCAGCTCGGGGTGCAGGGCCTCGATCTCCTCGAGCCTGCGGTAGAGCGAATCAAATTCGGCATCCGACACCAGCGGTGCGTCTTCGTTGTAGTAGGCGAACCGGTACTTGCGGACCAGGTCCGCCAGTTCCTCGTATTCCCGGCGCAGATCGGCGGCGGGCGGGGCGTCGGTGCTGACGGATTCGACGGCGGCCTGGGTGCCCGCCTGCTCCGCGGAGGTCTTGGCTGTGCTCACCTAAACCATCTTGCCGTATCCGCGCCCGTGGAGGCAGTCGCCGGCAGGGCATGTAGAACTACCGAACCCCCGGTCCGACGGGGGCGATGCTTGCAGTACGGCGTGGTCCCTGCTAGGCCTATGGGTACATATACGACGGCCGACAGGACCTGCTGCGGCGGGGCCGACCAGTTGACCGATGAAGGGAAGATCGCAGTGGCGAAGCAGAAACCCAAGGTGGAGGACGTTGACGAGAAGGACATAAAGGTCACGGGCAAACCCAAGGAATGGGCTGCAGGGGTTCCTGCCGTGTACCACTCCATGAAGCCCGCCATTGAGAAGATGGGGCTCTCCCGGGCTCTTGGCACAACCTTCCGCATGAACCAGAAGAAGGGCTTCGACTGCCCCAGCTGCGCATGGCCGGATCCGAAGCACCGCAGCCCGTTTGAATACTGTGAAAACGGAGTCAAGGCGGTCACCTGGGAGGCCGCGCCCGTGATCATTCCCTCGGAGTTCTGGGCGGAGCACAGCCTCACCGATCTGCGCGAGCGCACCGAATACTGGCTGGGCATGCAGGGCCGACTCACCGAGCCGCTGTACAAGGCGGCCGACGAGGACCACTACCGGCCGGTGAGCTGGGACCGCGCGCTCGGCATCGTGGCCGACAAGCTGAAGTCGCTGGACTCCCCCGAAGAAGCGGCCTTCTACACCAGCGGCCGCACCTCCAATGAGGCGGCTTTCCTCTACCAGCTCTTTGTGCGCGCCTACGGCACCAACAACCTGCCCGACTGCTCCAACATGTGCCATGAGTCCTCCGGGTGGGCCATGGGCCAGACCATCGGCATCGGCAAGGCCACCGTCACGTACGACGACTTCGGCAAGGCCGACCTGATCATCCTGATGGGCCAGAACCCGGGCACAAACCATCCCCGCATGCTCACCGCCCTCGAGGAGTGCAAGCGCAACGGCGGAAACCTCGTCGCCGTGAATCCGCTGCCGGAGGCGGGCCTGCGCCGCTACAAGAATCCGCAGAAGCCGCGCGGCGTCGCCGGCAAGGGCACCGAACTGGCGGACCAGTTCCTGCAGATCCGTCTCGGAGGCGACATGGCGCTGCTGCAGGCCATCTCCAAGCGGGTCCTCGAGGCCGAGGACCGCAACCCCGGCACCGTCCTGGACCACGAGTTCCTGGAACAGCACACCGAGGGCCTGGCGGACCTGCGCGAGCATCTGGCCACGCTCGATGACGAGACCGTGCTGGAGGCCACCGGCCTGCGCATCGAGGAAATCGACGAACTGGCCGAGCGCTACCTCAAGGCCGAACGGGTCATCATCACCTGGGCCATGGGCATCACCCAGCAGAAAAAGGGTGTCGCCACGATCAAGGAAATGATCAACCTGCTGCTGCTGCGCGGCAACATCGGCAAGCCCGGAGCCGGCGCCGCCCCCATCCGCGGGCACAGCAACGTCCAGGGCGACCGGACCATGGGCATCTGGGAGCAGATGCCGCGGCACTTCATGGACGCGCTGGGCAAGGAGTTCGGCTTCGAGCCGCCCCGCGAGCACGGCGCCGACGCCGTGGAAACCTTCCGGCGGCTGCAGGACGGGCGGATCAAGTTCTTCATGGCGCTGGGCGGCAACCTGATCTCGGCGATCTCCGATACCCAGTTCGTTGAGCCCGCCATGCAGAAGGCGGAAATGTCGGTGCAGATTTCGATCAAGCTCAACCGGTCCCACCTCATCACCGGCAAGGAGGCGCTGATCCTGCCGGTGCTGGGCCGCACCGAGATCGATATCCAGGAAAGCGGCCGCCAGTTCGTCTCCGTGGAGGACACGGTCTGTGCCGTGCATGCCTCGCACGGCGGCGTCGAGCCGGTGTCCGCCAATCTGCTTTCGGAGCCGGCGCTGATCGCCCGGCTGGGAGCCCTGGTGATCGGGGACCGGATCAAGGCGGACTGGGCCGGCTACGAGCGGGACTATGACCTCATCCGGGACCACATCTCCCGGGTGGTGCAGGGCTGCGAGAACTACAACGAGCGGATCCGCCGCGAAGGCGGGTTCGTGCTGCCCAACGGTCCCCGGGATTCCCGCACCTTCAACACGCCCACCGGCAAGGCCATCATCACGGTCAATGACCTGGAGCCGGTGGAGCGGCCCGAAGGCACGCTGATCCTGCAAAGCATGCGCTCGCACGATCAGTGGAACACCACCATTTACGGCCACAATGACCGCTACCGCGGTATCAAGGGCGGCCGGCACGTGCTGTTCATCAACCCCGAGGACCTCCAGGAACTGGGCCTGCACGACGGCCAGTTCGTGGACATCCACGGCGTCTACAAGGACGGCGTGGACCGTGTCCTGCACAGCTTCCGACTGGTCTCCTACCCCACCTCCCGGGGCTGCGTGGCCGCGTACTACCCCGAGGCGAACGTGCTGGTGCCCCTGGAGCACGTGGCCGAAGGCAGCAACACCCCGGTGTCCAAGACGGTGATCGTCCGGGTGGTTCCGGCCGCTGCCGGTGAGAGCCCGGCACCCGAGGACAAGATGCGCCGCGCACCTGCACCGGTCTGACCGGACGAGGCCGGCACCGGCGTAAAGGCCTGCAGGCCGGGACCCGTACGTACGGGTCCCGGCCTGCAGGCGTTAAGGCTGGTGCGTTCCTACTGGGCAGAGCCCTTCCAGCCGGGAACGTCAGGGCCGTCCAGACCGGTCTCGGACAGCTGCAGCACAGTGTCCGCGGCCTTGTCCACGGCCTCGCCCGGCGCCTTGTGTCCGCTGCTGACCGTCAGAGCGGCGGCATAGCCGACCAGGAAGCTGCTGACGAGTCCGGCGTCGGGGCCCACCGAGTCCCCGGCCTTCTCATTCAACGTCCGCAGCAGTTGGAGATCCACTTCCAGGTCCAGGATCTGCAGCGCCTGTGTCAGCCGGCGGCTCCAGTCCGACAGGTTGATGTCTTCCATATCCGGTTCCGTGCTCATAGTGGCTCCTTTGCGGTGCGGTGACGGTCCTGCTGGTTGCTAGCTTTAGCACTCCCGGCGGCAGCGGAACAACGACCGCCGGCGGGTGCCGTTATTCCGCGGCGGGGCGCCCTGCCCCGTCGAACTGCTCCCGATGGGCGGTGCCCGGGGAACCGTCGGCCTCGTCATTGAGGGCCGCCGGCCCGCCTTCGACGTCGATGACCAGCACGGTCACGTTGTCACGCCCCCCGGACCGCAGCGCCGCCTGGACCAGGTCGGCGCAGGCCTCCTGGGGCTCCGCGACGGAGGTGAGGATCTGGGCGATCTGCGAGTCGGAGACCTCACCGGTCAGTCCGTCGGAGCAGACCATGAGCCGGTCACCGGGTTCAAGCGGAATCAGCCAGAAATCCGCCTCGGTGTCGCTGCCGGTGCCCAGGGCACGCGTCACGACGTGCCGACGGGGATGCACGAGCGCCTCCTCCGGCGTGATCTGGCCCATGGCGACCAGTTCCTGCACCTCGCTGTGGTCAACGGTGATCTGTTCGAAGACGCCGCGGCTGAGCCGGTAGGTGCGCGAGTCCCCCACATTGAAGACCAGCCAGTGCGGCACCCCGGCCTCCCGCACCATGACGGCGCCGGTCAGGGTGGTGCCGGCACGTCCTCCGGAAGCGGCGCGGATACGCCGGTCCGCCTCCGCCAGCAGCGCTTCGAGCTCAGCTGCCGAGAGTTCGGGCAGGTGCTCTCCCACGATGGCGGATTCGGCAAGGGTCTGCACGCAGAGGCTGCTGGCAACCTCCCCCGCCTCATGGCCGCCCATGCCGTCTGCGACCGCGAAGATCGGATCAGCGGCGATCAACGAGTCCTCGTTGAGTTCGCGGCGCAGCCCCCGGTCGGAGGCGTAACCGTAAACGGCATGCAGATCCGTGTCCGGGGATGTCGTTTCGTCCGAGTTCATTCACGCCCTATCCGGCAGCAGTCCATTGAGACCCACGTTACGAGACCTCTTCCATACCCTAACCGACCCGGCCCCGCGAGGACCGTGAATCCGGCGGCGGGTCAGCTTTGGCTCAGGCCGGGTCACCCCCGCGACCGCTTGAAGCGGCGGGACGGTCCGCCGGTTTCAGTCCAGGACCAGGCCCTGCCCGGTGCCGCGGGCCAGGGTCACCGGGTGGATCTCGCCGAAGCCGCGCACCGTCCGCGGCGGGTGCGGGATGAGCACGAACCGATCGTTGCTGCGCAGCGCCGCTGCGGTGGACGCGTCGGTCAGGACGGTGCCCGGCTCCGCGAGGGATGTGAGCCGGGAGGCCAGGTTCACGGTGGGCCCGTAAATGTCGCCGAGCCGGGAGAGCACCCTGCCCCAGACCAGCGAGACCCGGGCGGAGGGCAGCAGCTCGTCCTCGGTGAAGGCCTTCGCCAGGGCAAGCGAGATTTCGGCCCCGGCCTCGGGGGTCTCGGCGTTGAACAGGACTTCGTCACCGATGGTCTTCACCAGCCGGCCGCCGCCGACCGAGATGATCTCGGCGCACTTGTGCTCGAACCGCTGGACCATCTGGGCCAGGGTCTTTTCGTTCATCTGGCGGGAGAGGCTGGTGTAGGAGACGAGGTCGGCGAAGCCGACGGCGCGGGCCAGCGGCAGCGGCGCGTCGTCCGATCCGCCGCCGTGGCTCGCCAGGCCGGCCTCCGCCCGCAGGGCCAGGCGCTGCACCGCGGCGTTGAGCTGCCGCCGCCAGGCGTAGACCAGGGTCTTTTCCAGCGGCTCGATAAGGTCCGGAATCTCGGCGACCAGGGCCTTGCGGGCCTCGGCGTCGCTGATGCCGCGCTGGACAACCATTTCCTCGACCAGCGCCTCGATCTGCCACACGACCATGCGGTCCGTCATCTGCCCGATCGAGCGCATGATCGAGATGGCGGCCTCCTCGGTGAGCTGTTCCTGGCGGACCAGGTCAATCACCGTGGACAGCGCCTCGCGGTCCTGCTGCGTGAAGAAGACGTCATCGTCGTCAAGGTTGGGGAAGCCCATGGCCCGCCAGAGCTTGCGGGCGGAGAGCAGGGACACGCCGGCCTCGGCCGCCGCCTCACGGCGCTTGAGCGTGCGTGGCCCGCCGATGAGCCGTGCCTCGAGCCGGCGGACATCCTCACGGTCGATTTCGGTACTCCGCCGCGCCTGCTCGGGCCGCGGCCGCGCGGACAACGCCGGCATGGACAGGGTCAGCGGCTCCGGGTCGGAGCCGGGGTTCGTCCGCTCGGCGGAGCCGGGGCCTTCGCCTCCCTGCGACCGCTCCGCGTAGGTGTAAAAGTCTCCGGAGGCATCGGGGCCGGCGCCCCGCTCATCGGGGTCCGCTTCGGCCCCGGCAACGGCATCCGCATCCCGCCGCGCGTCCTCGGGAACGGGCTCCGCAGCTTCGGCGGGGACGGCCTCGTCGGCCCTGTCCGGGCCCGGCACCCGGCCGTCCTCACTCATCGAATCCGCCTCCGTCCTCGTAGTCCCCATGCCCTTCCATATCTACACCATCGAACATGGCGGTCATTGGCAGCTGGCCTATGGCGGCGACCACAAGGGACCGGAAGCGGTGCACCTCCGGCACGCCGCGGTAGGGCACCACCCGGCCGTGCCCCAGATCCACCACCAGAGTTCCGGAGCGCTGCATGCGGTCGCTGACTCCCTGCCGGATCTCCAGCTGGTACACCGACGCGAGCGAGATTTCGTGCTCGCTGCGGCGCAGCACGCCGCTGCGGTGGAGCAGTCTCCGGCTGGTGAGGATGAACCGGGCCGCGGACCACTGCAGCGCCACGGGCAGGCACCAGCGCAGCACCACCAGCAGGGCGGCGGCCACCACGGCGAGCTGCAGATACGGGCCCCACCCGGACAGGGCCGGGGCAACCGAATCGCGGTTGAGGAAGCCCACCAGGAATCCCGCGGCTGCGCCGGCGAGCACAGTGACCGCAACCGGCCGCCACAGCCGGCGGGCCGACGGCCGGCTGGAGACGATGACGCGCTCCCCCGGCGCCAGGTTCAGGCGCATGGGACCGCGAGCGGGGCCGTATCCGTCACGGGCGCCTCCGTCACGGCTCCACCGGGCGCAGATGCACGACGTCGGCGGCGTTGACCGTGTGCCGCTCCCCCTGGCCGTCCACCACCAGCAGCGCGCCGTGCACGTCCAGCCCGACCGCCCGGCCGGTGAGGAAACCGCCGTCGGGCAGCTCGGCACGCACCTGCCTGCCCAGGGTATCCATCCGCGCACGCAGGCGCTCCAGCAGGCCCGGCCCGTCGGCCCAGGGCGCCTGCGGGTCGCCGTCGACGGCGCAGAACCCGGCGTAGGCGGCGGCAAAGTCGTTTAGGTAGGCGGCCAGCAGCACGTTCCGGTCGGTGGTGGAGGCGTACTCCATCAACAGGCTGGTGGCGGTGGGCACCGGCAGGTCCTCGTCGGTGAGGGAAACGTTCATCCCGGCACCAACCACCACGGCCGGAGGATTGCCTCCGGTGCCGGGCACCAGCTGGGCCAGCACCCCGGCCAGCTTGCGGCCGTCCACCATGACATCGTTGGGCCACTTCAGCCGGGCCGCGACGCCGGTGCACCGGGACACCGCTTCGGCCAGCGAAAGCGCTGCAAGCAGGGAAAGCCAGCCGTAGGACTGGGTCGGCAGCGGGCGGCGCTGGGGGCCGTGGGGACGCAGCAGCACGCTGACGAACAGCGAACTGCGTTCCGGAGCCTCCCAGCTGCGGCCCATCCGACCCCGGCCTTCGGTCTGCAGCTCGGCCGTGAGCACGCTGAAGTCCGGCCAGGCCTGCCCCGGTCCGGAAACGTCAAGGCGGGCGGCGTCGGCCAGATCCGCGTTGGTGGAGCCGGTCCGCTGCACCACATCGAGGCGGGAGACCGGACCGGCCGGAGCCACCAGCTGTGTCCTCAGGCCGGCTTCGTCCAGGCCCGGGCGTTCCATGGCCGAGTAGTGCTGTTGCATGGGTCCGATCTTACGCAACCGGGCCGACAACGCCCGGGCCGGGACCGGCCGTCGGCGACTCCCTAGAGGAAGAAGTCCGGTGCCAGCCGGTCCTCGGGGGCTCCCATGCTGTATTTGGTGAAGTCGGTGATGCCTTCCTCGCGCAGTACCTGCTCGTCGGTGAAGAACTGTCCGGTGGACTGCCGGGACGGGCGGGTGAGGATGGCGTGGGCGGCGTCGGCCATGATCTGCGGGCTGCGGGAGGCCTTGGCCACCTGCTCGCCCAGCACCGGAAGGTTGCGGATGGCGGCCGTGTCGATCGCGGTGCACGGCCAGAGCGAGTTGACGGCCACGCCGTCCTCCTTCAGCTCCTCCGCGAGCCCCAGGGTCGTCAGGCTCATGCCGTACTTGGCCATGGTGTAGGCCAGCTGCCCGCCGGCCCACTTCGGATCCAGGTTCAGCGGCGGGGAGAGGGTCAGGATGTGTCCGTTGGAGGACTTGCGGAGGGCCGGCAGGGAGAACTTGGAGAGCATGAAGGCGCCGCGGGCGTTGATGTCCTGCATCAGGTCATAGCTCTTCATGGTGACGTCGTCGGTTCCACGCAGGTCGATCGCCGACGCGTTGTTCAGCACGACGTCGATGCCGCCGAAGCGCTCGACGGCCTGCTCGACGGCGCCGGCGACGTCTTCGTCGCGCCGCACGTCCCCGATGATCGGCAGGGCCTTGCCGCCGGCCGCTTCGATGTCCTCCGCGGCGGTATACACAGTGCCCGGCAGCTTCGGATGCGGCTCGGCCGTCTTGGCCAGCATGACGATGTTCGCGCCGTCAGCTGCGGCGCGGAGGGCAATGGCGAGGCCGATGCCGCGGCTGCCGCCGGACATCAGGATGGTGCGGCCGGCCAGTGAACGGGGAGAGTCTGTGTTCTCGGTCATACGGACAGGGTAATGCACCCGCGGCCATTATGTTACTGGTCAGTAACATCCGCGGGTGCACCACCTTCCCCGCCGCCCGAGCCGTGCGGCAGTCCGCCGGGGGCCCTAGCTGTGCTGCCCGCGGGACCGGCCCAGCAGCAGCGTTCCCGCCGCCGCGACCAGCAGGCCCAGGCCCAGCACGCCCAGGTTCAGGGAGCCGGATCCGGCGTCAATGCCGGTGTCCGCCAGGGCTGTCTGGGGCACGCAGCTCAGAGGGGCGGGGCTGGCTTCGGCCTGCCCCGGGGCAGCCGACGCCACCCCGGGCGTCACGGCCGCTGCCCCGGGCGTTACGGCCGACGGCGGGCAGATGCAGTACGCGGGCGTCGCCGTGCTGCCCGGCGTCGGGGTTTCCGTCGTCGGACCCGGCGTCGGGGTCTCCGTCGTCGGACCCGGGGTCGGGGTGGTGGTGGACTCGGTCGGAGACGGGGACGGAGTGGGGGTCGGCGCCGGGGTCGGAGTGACAGACACATAGGAACTGCCGGCCGACGACGACGCGTCGCAGGGCGCGATGGTCACGTCCAGCGGGGCCCTCACCTGTGCGGACGGAGCAGCCGCCCGGGCTTGGCCCGCCATAGTCAGAAAGAACAGGATGAGGACCACGCCCAGGCCGAGGGCCCGGATTCTGAGACGCTGAGGCTGGCTCATGACGTGGCGCTCCTCGCTGTTGACGGCCCTGAAATTCCAGGAGCGGAGAACCTGACCAGCCGAGAGTACTTGTGCTCCGAACAGCAAAAGCAGGGTGGAGCCTCAAATAAACCGCGTAGCGGCCCAGAATTCTGTGAGTAACCTGCACGTACGCTTCGTGCGGCCGGGAGAACAGCGCGCCGGCGCCCCAAGGGGCGTTCGGCGAAATTGTAGGGTTCCTACACCCAATGCGCGTGGTGACGCTCACTAGACTGGTGGAATCGCGGATTCGCTTATGCGGACCCTACTAAGGCAGCGGATGGCTGCAGCCCGACTTACCCAAGGACGCCCATGAGCCTGGACCAGCAAACCGACCTGCACACGACCGCCGGCAAACTCGCCGAACTGCGGCGGCGGCAGGCCGAAGCGCTGGCTCCCGCCGGCCCCGAGGCAGTCGAGAAGCAGCACGCGCGCGGCAAGCACACCGCCCGTGAGCGCATCGAGATGCTGGTCGATGCCGGCTCCTTTGTGGAGTTCGACGCCCTGGCCGTGCACCGCTCCACTGCCTTCGGAATGGAAAAGAAGAAGCCCCTCGGCGACGGCCTGGTCTCCGGCTACGCCACCGTTGACGGCCGCCAGGTGGCCCTGTACAGCCAGGACTTCTCCGTCTACGGCGGCTCGCTCAGCCAGGTCAACGGCGGCAAGATCGCCAAGGTCCAGGAATTTGCCCTCCGCACGGGCTGCCCGGTGATCGGCGTCCTCGACGGCGGCGGCGCCCGCATCCAGGAAGGCGTCGCCTCGCTGGCCATGTTCGCGGACATCTTCCGCAACAACGTGCACGCCTCCGGCGTCATCCCGCAGATCTCGCTGATCATGGGCCCCTCCGCCGGCGGCGCGGCCTACTCCCCCGCCCTCACCGATTACGTGGTCATGGTGGACAAGACCAGCCACATGTTCATCACCGGGCCCGACGTCATCAAGACCGTCACCGGCGAAGACGTGGACATGGAGACCCTCGGCGGCGCCCGCCAGCACAACACCACCACCGGCACGTCCGCCTATCTCGCCGCGGACGAGGAGGACGCCGTCGAGTTCGTGCGAGAGCTCCTCGACTTTCTGCCCTCCAACAACCTCGCCGAGGCGCCGGTGGCCGCTTTCGCCCAGGACGAGGAAGCCAACGACGGCGACCTCGCCCTGGATACGCTCATTCCAGACTCGGCCAACCAGCCCTACGACATGCGCACCGTCATCGAGCAGGTGATCGACGACGGCCACTTCCTTGAAGTCTCCGCGCTGTACGCCCCCAACGTGATCATCGGCTACGGCCGGGTGGAAGGGCACACCGTGGGCGTCGTCGCGAACCAGCCGATGCAGTTCGCCGGCACCCTGGACATTGCGGCGTCGGAGAAGGCGGCACGCTTCGTGCGCCACTGCGACGCGTTCAACATTCCCATCCTGACTTTCGTGGACGTGCCCGGTTTCCTGCCGGGCACCGACCAGGAGTTCAACGGCATCATCCGCCGCGGCGCCAAGCTGCTCTACGCGTACGCCGAAGCCACGGTGCCGAAGCTGACAGTGATCACCCGCAAGGCCTACGGCGGGGCGTACATCGTGATGGGCTCCAAGAAGCTCGGCGCGGACCTGAACCTGGCCTGGCCCACCGCGCAGATCGGCGTGATGGGCGCCCAGGGCGCGGTGAACATCCTGTACCGCGCGCAGCTGAAGGCCGCCGCGGCCGCCGGGGAGGACGTCGATGCCGCCCGCGAGGGCTACATCAACGCCTACGAGGAGGAACTGCTGAATCCCTACCAGGCCGCCGAGCTGGGCTACGTGGACGCGGTCATCGCCCCGTCCGAGACCCGGCTGCAGATCATCCGCGGGCTGCGGGCGCTGCGCGACAAGCGCGCCGCCCTTCCGCACAAGAAGCACGGGAACATTCCGCTGTGAGCGCCCAGCCGATCGGGCTGCCCGAGCCCGAACAGACCCCCGAACCCCTGTTCCGCGTGGTGGGCGGAAACCCCACCGCTGAGGAGCTCGCGGCCCTGACCGCCGTCGTCGTCGGCCTCACCGGCCCGGCACCCGAGCCCGCACCGGACCGCCGGGGCGCTGCCCGGGCCTGGACCCGCCGTCGCCAGCTGCGGCTGCTGCCGGCTCCCGGACCCGGTGCCTGGCGGCGCAGCTACCGCTGACTTCATCCTGCCCGGACATTTCACCGGGCAGCCCGGCGCCTCAACCCGCTGCGGAAGCTTCTGACTAGCGCCGTTACAGCCGGGTGTCAAGGCCGCTGCCGGCTGATTTCGGCCGTGTTGCTGATTCCGCTTACCTTGCGGTTAGGCTTCCCCTTGTGACCGAACAGACAACGCCTTCCGCCCTGCCCGCCGACGACGCCGCGCGCCGTCCGACCGCCATCGACGCCGTTGCCGATGCGCTGACCGAGCGCCTGCTGGAGCTGGATCCGACTTTCGCCACGTCCCTCGGCGTCCCGGGACACGAGACGGAGTATCCCGACTGCTCCCCCGCCGGGCTGGAGAACTTCGCCGAAGCCGCCCGGGAGACGCTGGCGCGGCTCGAGGGCCTGGAGCCGGCCGACGACGTCGACCGCGTAACCCTCGACGCCCTGCACGAGCGGCTTGAACTGGAGCTGGAAATCCACGCCACCGGCTGGGATCTTGCAGACCTGAACAACATCGCCAGCCCCGCCCAGGGCATCCGGTCCGTCTTCGACCTGATGCCCACCGCCACGGTCGAGGACTGGCGCAACATCTGCGGCCGGCTCGGCAACGTCACCGATGCCCTTTCCTCCTACGTGACGTCGCTGCGCAGCGGTGCCGAGCAGGGCCTGCTGCCCGCAGCCCGCCAGGTCCGGACCGTCATCGAGCAGTGCACCCGCTACGCCGAAGACGGCGGATTCTTCGACCGTTTCGTCAGCGAGGCGGCGGCCGGGGACGGCACCGAACTGCCGCAGGACCTCGCCGCCGAGCTGCGCGTGCACGCCGACGAAGCCCGCGCCGGCTACCGCGGCTTCGTGACCTTCCTGGCAGATGAGCTGCTGCCGCTGGCGCCCGAGAAGGACGCTGTCGGCCGGGAACGCTACGCGCTGATGTCCCGCCGCTTCCTGGGCGCGGAGATCGATCTCGAAGAGACCTACCGGTGGGGCGTCGAGGAGCTGGACCGGATCATCGCCGAGCAGGAGCAGGTGGCCAACCAGATCCGCGAGGGTGCCTCGGTGGAAGAGGCCATGCGGATCCTCAACGAGGATCCCGCGCGCCAGCTGCACGGCACCGACGCGCTGCGCGCGTGGATGCAGGACCTCTCCGACCGCGCCGTGGCGGACCTCGCCGACACCCACTTCGAGATTCCCGAGCAGATGCGCACGATCGAGTGCATGATCGCGCCGACCGATGAGGGCGGCATCTATTACACCGGGCCCAGCGAGGACTTCTCCCGCCCGGGCCGCATGTGGTGGTCCGTGCCCGCCGGCGAGGACACCTTCAGCACCTGGAACGAAACCACCACCGTCTACCACGAGGGGGTGCCGGGACATCACCTGCAGATCGGCACCGCGACCGCCGCACGGGGGCTGCTGAACTCCTGGCGCCGCAACGTCTGCTGGGTCTCCGGGCACGGCGAAGGCTGGGCGCTCTACGCGGAGCGGCTGATGGACGAGCTGGGCTACCTCAGCGACCCGGGCGACCGGATGGGCATGCTCGACGCCCAGCGGATGCGCGCCGCCCGCGTGGTCTTCGACATCGGCGTGCACCTGGAGCTGGAGATCCCCGAGCGGTGGGGCTCCGGCACCTGGACCGCCGAGAAGGGGTATGAGTTCCTCAAGCAGAACATCGCCATCTCCGAGGGGCAGCTGAACTTTGAGTTCACCCGCTACCTGGGCTGGCCGGGCCAGGCCCCGTCCTACAAGCTGGGCCAGCGGCTCTGGGAGCAGATCCGCGACGAGGTCCGTGCCCGTGAAGGCGACGCATTCGACGCCAAGGCCTTCCACACCCGGGCGCTTCGGCTGGGTTCGGTGGGCCTGGACACGCTGCGCCGGGCACTGCTGGACGGCTAGCACGGCTCCCCCGGGGCGTCATATTGATCCCCTGGAAATGCGATATTTGTCACGGGCGGCGCGGGAATGCGCCGCCCGTCGGCGTCGGATCCCTTGCCCGGAGCGGATCCGCCCTCACCGGCGGCCGCAGGGCAGCGGAAGGTGCGCGTAACATTTCGCAACTTTGAGGATGCTCTGCTATTGAAACTTCCCTAGCATCTTCTGGTGACCTCAGAAACCTCCTCCCCCGTCAGCGCCCGACGGCGGCTGCCCGCCTGGGTAACCGCGTTCGGGCCCCAGATCATCGCCGCCCTGATCATCGGCCTGGCCCTGGGCCTGCTGGCCCGCGAGATGGGCGAGAGCGCGGAAGGCGAGCCGAACTGGCTCACCACCACGCTGAACACCATCGGCACCAGCTACGTCTCGCTGCTGAAGGCCGCCGTCGTGCCGCTGATCTTCACCGCCGTCGTCAGCTCGATCGCGAATCTGCGCGCCGTGTCCAACGCCGCCCGGCTGGCCTGGCAGACCCTGCTGTGGTTCGCCATCACCGCACTGATTGCCGTGCTGATCGGCATTGCCCTCGGCGTGATCCTGCAGCCCGGCGCCAACACGTCCGGCCTGCCCGAGGCCGGCTACGAGGGCGGCACCGGCAGCTGGCTGGGCTTCCTCACCGGCCTGATCCCCTCGAACTTCATGGGCCTGACCGCCTCCTCGACCGCCGTCGACCCGGAGACCGTCACCACCGCCCTGAACTTCAACGTCCTGCAGGTGCTGGTCATCGCCATCGCCGTCGGCATCGCCGCGCTGAAGGTCGGCAAGGCGGCCGAACCGTTCCTGGCATTCAACGCCTCCGCCCTGGCCGTGATCCAGAAGGTGCTGTGGTGGATCATCCGCCTCGCCCCGCTGGGCACCATCGGCCTGATCGGGCGCGCCGTGGCCACCTACGGCTGGACCACCATCGGCTCGCTCGGCATGTTCGCCATCGCCGTCTACGTGGGCCTGGCCCTGGTGCTGTTCGTGGTCTACCCGGTGCTGATCAAGGCCAACGGCCTGTCCGTGCGGCAGTGGTTCTCCGGCGCGTGGCCGGCCATCCAGCTGGCCTTCGTCTCGCGCTCCTCCGTGGGCACCCTGCCGCTGACCCAGCGGGTCACCGAGCGGAACCTCGGGGTGCCCCGCGGCTACGCCTCCTTCGCCGTGCCGCTGGGTGCGACCACCAAGATGGACGGCTGCGCCGCCATCTACCCCGCCGTCGCCGCGATCTTCGTGGCCCAGTTCTTCGGCATCAATCTGGACCTGGGCCAGTACCTGCTGATCGTGCTGGTCTCCGTGCTCGGCTCCGCGGCCACCGCGGGAACCACCGGCGCCGTCGTGATGCTCACCCTGACCCTGTCCACGCTGGGGCTTCCGCTGGCCGGTGTCGGCCTGCTGCTGGCCATCGATCCGATCCTGGACATGGGCCGCACGGCGGTCAACGTCGCCGGGCAGACGCTGGTGCCGGCCATCGTGGCCAAGCGCCAGGGCATCATCGACATGGACCTGTACAACACCCGCAGGCGCGGCGAGCCCTTCGCCGACGACTCCGATGAGCTGCTGGCCGAGCAGGCCCGCGGCGAGGCGGCGACCGACGCCGAGCGCACCGCTCCGGTGCCGGTGGAGGAGAACGACGGGCGCGGCGTGTCCGTACCCGCCGGAGCGCCCGGGACCGGTTCCGGGCCCGACGCCGGTGCCGGCGTCCGCCGCGGCTGAGCCGTTGCAGGGCCGGGAAGGCGCAGATATGTGACCCGCAGCGGTGCTGCCGAATTCGGCACCGTTGACAGGACACGCTAGGATTTCCTCATCTCGCACTTCCTTTTGGCGAAGGCCGTCCCGCTGTCGGGGCGGCCTTCGCTGTATCCCGGCGGCTTTTCGGTGCGGCCGCACTGCGGCGGGCGGCCCGCCCCGCGCGGGTGCTCGGCGCGCGGGCCTGTCCCCCGGGCTGCTAGTGCGCTTCCCAAGCCGGCTGCCCGCCCCGCACCGGACCCGCCGTCGTCGTGCCTCCTCCCGGACCCTCCCGGTCCTGGGGCCCGGCCACCACGACGACCCGCACCGCCCGGGACCGAGGTTGGATAGGCTGGAGGGCGTGACTGACCTGAGCCTGATCCTCGCCTCCGCCTCCCCCGCCCGCACCAAGCTGCTGACCGACGCGGGCATCGCCCACCGCGTCCTGGTCTCGGATGTGGACGAGGACGCGGTCACGGCTGCAGCCGGCACCCCTTCGCCTGCGGAGACGGCGCTGCTCCTGGCCCGGGCGAAGGCCGAGTCCGTGGCCGCCCTGCCTGCTGCCGAGGGATCGCTGGTGGTCGGCTGCGACTCGGTGTTCGAGTTCCAGGGCGAGGCGCACGGCAAACCGTGGGAGCCCGACGTCGCCCGTGCCCGGATCCGGCGGATGAGCGGCACCTACGGGGTGCTGCACACCGGGCACTGGCTGGTGGACCGCCGGGCGGAGTCCGACGGCGGCTCCGGCACTTCCGCGGGCCTGCTCAGTTCCGCAGAGGTGCACTTCGCCGAGCTGGCCGACGCCGAAATTGAGGCCTATGTGGCCACCGGCGAGCCGCTGCAGGTGGCCGGCTCGTTCACCATCGACTCGCTCGGCGGGGCGTTCATTGAGAAGGTCGTCGGCGACCCGCACGCCGTCGTCGGCCTCTCCGTGGTGACGCTGCGGAAGCTGCTGTCCGGCGCCGGCGTCTCCATCACCGATCTGTGGGACCGGTAGGGCCGGTTCACCGGTAGCGCCTGTCCGGCCCGGGCGAAGGCCGGGTCGGCCCGGTCGAAGGCCGGGTGTGGGTCTCCGCGACGGCTCCCGGCCATCCTTTGTACAGATAACGCTGGATAAGGCTGGTCCCGCCACCTGCATGCGCATCGTTTGTACAGATAACGCTGCTCAGGCGCTGTCTTAGCGACATCAGCTGTACAACAGATTGCCGGCGGCGCCCCACGCACACCCTAAAGCGACATCAGCTGTACAACGGATAGTCCTCGCCCGGGCCGGGGCGGGCCGTTCCAGCCGTCTCGGGCCCCTTATTGCTCTGGCCGGGTCCATCCGCCCATGACCAGCCCACGGACGACCTTGGCCGCAACCCACGCGTCACCCAGGCGCATATCGGCAGCGCTGATCTTCACCTGATGCCATCCGAGTTCGGCGACCAGAAGGTCACGGTGGTTGTCGCGTGCCTGCTGGTCGCGCGTCAGGTGATGTGCGCCGTCGTACTCCACACAGGTCCGGAACTCGCGGCAGCCCAGATCCGCCCACACAGCCGGGTGGCCCGTCTCATCCAGCAGCGGTTCATTGGGGGTGAATTCAGGCAGTCCGGCACGGTGCAGCATCAGCCGGAGACGGCTCTCCGGTGCGGAGTCCACGCCAACCCGCAGCAGCTCCGCAGCCCGCCGCGCAGCCCGGATGCCCGGCACAGGTGCGAGTCCGATGACGTAGGCGCGCAGCTCTGCCAGCGGGACGACGGGGCGCCGGGCCGCGCCGAAGCTGCGCCGATGTTCGGAGACCAGATAGTCGCCCGCGGCAACCAGGTCATCGGCGCACAGCAGTGTCGCCAGGTCCACCCAGGTCCGCGCCGGACTGGTGACACGTAGCCCATCCCCCAGGACCACGACTTCATCGTCATTCAGGGCCTGCCGGTGGCCCTGAACATGCCGACGTCGCGGCGCGCCGCGGCCCGGCTGCCGCGTCAGGTGCAGCACGGGCTCGTGGCGGTACGACGTCGGCAGCGGCATCCCGTGCAGACGCGCGGCTGTGGTGTGGCTAAGCACCGCGTCGGGCAGCAGCTGCAGATAGGGCCTACAACTGGCGGCCAGGGCCCGCCGTTCCGCACGGGCTGCCGCCGACCCCGCTGAGCCAGCGCTGCCGCCACGCTGAACCGGCACCCGAATGCCCCGACTCGGAAGGCGAAGGTCACCGGCCCGAAGCCGTCCAGGAGTCACTCCCAGCTGTCGAGCCTCGTCGACGGTGAAAGGCTCCGACAGCGGGGGCGGAAGCGGCTCGGGCACGCGCATGCCTCTTTCTATCGGGCCGCCAGGGCCGAAGGGCCGTTGTCCACAGCCACAACCGGCAGGGCATCACCTGCCGCCGCCCTGGCGCCGCCGGCCACCTCGCCCCTCCGCCGGAGCCCCGCCTTGTAGGGTCCCCACAAACAATCCGGGCGCACTACGCCGGGATGTGACGCATTATGGCCGGTTGCCACAAAACCGCGTTAGGCTCCGAACAGATTCGAAGGAGCCAGTGCATCAATGAACAATCCCCATGCCGCCGCCGACGGCGTCGAAACCCCGGACAGCCTCAAGCCGCTGACGAAGGTCCTGGTCGCCAACCGCGGCGAGATCGCCGTCCGGGTCATCCGGGCCGCCCGTGACGAAGGCATTGCCGCGGTCGCCGTCTACGCCGAACCGGACCGCGACGCCCTGCACGTCCGCCTCGCCGACGAGGCGTATGCTCTGGGCGGGGAGACCGCCGCGGACTCATACCTGGACATGGACAAGCTGCTGGACGCCGCAGCCCGCTCCGGCGCGGACGCGATCCATCCCGGCTACGGCTTCCTGTCCGAAAACGCGGACTTCGCCCGCCGGGTGCTCGACGCCGGCCTGACCTGGATCGGCCCCTCCCCCGAGGCCATCGCGGCCCTGGGCGACAAGGTGCAGGCCCGGCACATCGCAGCCAAGGTGGGTGCCCCTCTGGTGCCCGGCACCGCCGATCCGGTCTCCTCCGCCCAGGAGGTCATCGACTTCGCCTCCGAGCATGGCCTGCCGGTGGCCATCAAGGCCGCGTTCGGCGGCGGCGGCCGCGGCATCAAGGTCGCCCGCACGCTCGAGGAGATCCCGGACCTCTATGACTCCGCGGTCCGCGAGGCCACCGCCGCGTTCGGCCGCGGCGAGTGCTTCATCGAACGTTTCCTCGACGCCCCGCGGCACGTGGAGACCCAGTGCCTGGCCGACGCGCACGGCAGCGTCGTCGTGGTCTCCACCCGCGACTGCTCCCTGCAGCGGCGCAACCAGAAGCTCGTGGAGGAGGCCCCGGCCCCGTTCCTCACCGACGAGCAGAACGCCCGGCTCTACGAAGCATCCAAGGCCATCCTGCGCGAGGCCGGCTACCAGGGCGCGGGCACCTGCGAGTTCCTGGTCGGCCGCGACGGCACCATCTCGTTCCTGGAGGTGAACACCCGCCTGCAGGTCGAGCACCCGGTCTCCGAGGAGGTCACCGGACTGGACCTGGTCCGCGAGCAGTTCCGGCTGGCCCGAGGCGAGAAGCTCGGCTACGGGGACCCGGAGATCCGCGGGCACAGCATCGAGTTCCGGATCAACGGCGAGGATCCGGGCCGGAACTTCCTGCCCGCTCCCGGCACCGTGCGCACCCTGCGCCTGCCCGCCGGCCCCGGTGTGCGCGTGGACACCGGCATCGAGGCCGGCGAAACGGTCAGCGGCGCGTTCGACTCGATGCTCGCCAAGCTGATCGTCACCGGCGCCACCCGCACCCAGGCCATCGAGCGGGCCCGCCGGGCCGTGGCGGAGATGGAAATCAGCGGCATGCCCACCGTGCTGCCCTTCCACGCCGCGGTACTGCAGGAACCGGATTTTGTGCCGGCCGAGGGCCCCTTCCGGGTGCACACCCGCTGGATCGAGACCGAGTTCCGCAACGACCTGCCGGCCTGGATCGGGGACCGCGCGGCGGCCGACGCCGACGACGAGGCCCGCCGACGCGTCACGGTGGAGGTGGGCGGCAAGCGCCTTGAAGTCGTGCTGCCCGAGGCGCTGGGCGGCGTCAGGCCGGCCAACGGGAACGGCAACGGCCGGTCCCGGAAGGCCGGACGGTCCCGCACGGCTGCGGCTGCCGCCTCGGGTGATGAGCTCACCTCCCCGATGCAGGGCACCATTGTGAAGGTCGCCGTCCAGGAGGGCGCCGTGGTGGCCGAGGGTGACCTGGTGGTCGTGCTGGAGGCCATGAAGATGGAGCAGCCGCTCACCGCCCACAAGGCCGGCACCATCACCGGCCTCTCCGCCGTTGCCGGCGCCACCGTCCCGGCGGGCGCAGTCATCGCGAGCATCCTCGACCAGCCGTAGCCCGGCCGGTGAGGGCCCGACGGCGGTGCGAGCCGGCGTCGGGCCCTCACCTGACAAAGCAGAAGGACCAGGCCCCGTGCGGGATCCTGGTCCTTCTGCTTTGTCAGGCGGCTGGAGGCTGAGCTTTAGCCTGAGTGGTTTTCGTAGTCGACGTCCTTGGTTTCCTTGGTGAGGAACAGGGCGATCAGGGTGAGCACCGCCATCGAGCTCAGGTACACGCCGACCAGCCAGGTGCTGCCGTTGGCGGCCTGCCACAGCGCGACCGCGATGAACGGCGCCACGGCGGCACCGAGGATCGAGGAGACGTTGTAGGCGATGGCCGAGCCGGTGTAACGCACGTTGGTCGGGAACAGCTCAGGGAGGATGGCGCCCATGGGGCCGAAGGTCAGGCCCATCAGGGTGAAGCCGAGGATCAGTACGGCCATGGTGCCCACGAAGCCGCCGCCGAACAGCGGATCCATCAGGAAGCCGAACACGAAGATGCCCGCGGTGACCACCAGCAGGGTCTTGCGGCGGCCGAACTTCTCCGCCAGCGGGCCGGCGACCATGGTGAAGATACCGAAGAACACGACGCCGACGATCAGCATGATCAGGAAGTCGTTCCGCGTGTAGCCGAGCCCTTCAGCGAAGGTGGACGGATCGAAGGTCTTCCCGGCGGCTTCGGCTGCGGCCCGGGCGTCCGCCTCGGACTTCGCGGCCGTGCCGTAGGTCAGGGAGAAGGTGGTCATCAGGTAGAACAGCACATAGGTGGCCAGCATGATGAACGTGCCGGCGATCATGGCGCGCCAGCTGGTGCGGAACACGGTGCCCAGCGGCAGCTTGGCGACCTTGCCGGTGTCCACGGCCTTCTGGAAGGCGGGGGTCTCCACCAGCTTCATGCGCACGTACAGGCCGATGATGACCATCACGGCGCTTGCCAGGAACGGAATGCGCCAGCCCCAGGACATGAACTGCTCATTGGTCAGGTTGAAGCTGAGGATCAGGAACAGGCCGTTGGCCAGGATGAAGCCGATCGGAGCGCCCAGCTGCGGGAAGGTGCCGTAGATGGCGCGCTTGTTGGCCGGGGCGTTCTCGGTGGCCAGCAGGGCCGCGCCGGACCATTCGCCGCCGAGGGCCAGACCCTGGGCGAAGCGCATGACCACCAGCAGCGCGGGCGCCCAGATGGCCCAGCCCGGCACCAGGGCGGTGGGCAGGCAACCGATGAGGAAGGTGGCGATGCCCATGGTCAGCAGCGAGGCAACCAGGGTGCCCTTGCGGCCGTTCTTGTCGCCGAAGTGGCCGAAGACGATCGAGCCGAGCGGACGGGCGATGAACGCGACGCCGAAGACGGCGAACGAGGCCAGCTGGGCGACGATGCCCTCCTGGCTCGGGAAGAACAGCGCGGGGAAGACGAGCACGGCCGCGGTGGCGTAGATGTAGAAGTCGTAGAACTCAATCGAGGTGCCGACGAGGCTGGCGATGAGGACCCTGCCGCGCGGGTTGGCTGGTGCTGGTGCGGCTGTGGAGCCGGACGATGTTGTTGTCATGGCGGTCTTCCCAGTGAGAGTGCGGGTTCGAACAGGACATCATCGTAAAACCGGCAGTCCAACATACGGACATGTGTCCAAATAATGAGATAAGACGCTGAAACATTTGAGTTTTCCCGCCCCAACGGGGACGGCCCGGCCACCCGCTCGTGGGCCCGCGCCGGGAAAACGTGCGGCCCGCCAAGCCCTTAACCGCCGACGGCGCCCGCTCCCCCTCACAGGGAAACGGACGCCGTCGGGCATCACAAGAGAAAAGGGCTACATGTGCACGTGAAGTCGCCGTGCCGCCTCGGAAATCGATCCGGTGAGGGACGGGTAGACGGTGAACGTGTTCGCTACGTCGTCCACGTGCAGCTTGTGCGTGACGGCCATGGCGATCGGGAAGATCAGTTCGGACGCGCGCGGGCCGACAACGACGCCGCCGATCACGGTGCCGGAGCCCTTGCGGGAGATGATCTTCACGAAGCCCTCGGTCACGTCCATCATCTTGGCGCGCGGGTTGGTGTGCAGGGAGAGCTTGATGACGTCGCCCTGGTAGCGGCCGGCGGCGATGTCCTGCTCGGAGACGCCCACGGAGGCGATTTCCGGAGAGGTGAAGATGTTGGAGGCCACCTGCTTCAGGCGCAGCGGCTTCACGCCGTCGCCCATCAGGTGCGCGACGGCGATCCTTCCCTGCATGGCGGCCACCGAGGCCAGGTTGAACACGCCGGTGCAGTCGCCGGCGGCGTAGACGTTCGGCGCGGTGGTGCGCGAGACGCCGTCGACCTTGATCTGTCCGCGCTCGTCCAGCTGAACGCCGGCCTCCTCGAGGCCGATGCCGGCCGTGTTCGGGATGGCGCCGACGGCGACGAGGCAGTGGCTGCCCTCCACGGTGCGCCCGTCGGAGAGGGTGACCAGCACGCCGTCGCCGGTGTTCACCACGGAGTCGGCGCGGGAACGGTTCAGGACGGTCATGCCGCGGGCCTGGAAGACGTCCTCCAGCACGACGGCGGCGTCGGCGTCCTCGCCGGGCAGCACGCGGTCGCGGCTGGAGATCAGGGTGACCTTGGTGCCGAGGCCGTTGTAGGCGGAGGCGAACTCGGCGCCGGTCACGCCGGAGCCGATGACGATCAGGTGCTCGGGCACCTCGGTGAGGTTGTAGATCTGCTTCCAGTTGAAAATGCGTTCACCGTCCGGCTTGGAGCTGTCCAGCTCGCGCGGGTTGGCGCCGGTGGAGATCAGCAGCGCATCGGCTTCGACGGTTTCGGTGCCGTTTTCGGTGACCGCCTCGATGGTGCGGTGGTCCAGCAGCCGGCCCTCACCGATGATCACCTTCACGCCCATCCGCTCCAGGGTGCGGCGGATGTCGTTGGACTGCTCCTTGGCCAGGGCCAGCAGGCGGGCGTTGACCACCTTCAGGTCGGCGACGACGGGCGAACCGTCGGCCAGCTCCACGCCGAGGTTGTGGGCGGCGACCAGGCGGGTCATGATGTCGGCGCTGGCGATGAGGGTCTTCGAAGGCACGACGTCGGTCAGCACCGCGGAGCCACCGAGCCCGTTGCGCTCGACGACCGTCACCTCGGCACCGAGTGAGGCGGCGACCATGGCGGCTTCGTAGCCGCCGGGCCCTCCGCCGAGGATCGCGAGTTTGCGGGCAGTAAAGTCAAGATGGCTGGTCACAGCATCCCATTCTGTCCCATCCGTCGACAGCGCTCAAACAGTGCCCGATGGAACCTTGCCCGCCGGCCCCGCGCCCGGCTTTAGCCAGCAGCGCCGGGTGGCGGTAAGTTGGTGCCGTGACCAACGATCCCTTTGAACTGGCCCGGCAGGCCGCAGCACACATTGCGGCAGAGACCGGCGTGGAACAGCATGATCTTGCCCTGGTGCTCGGCAGCGGATGGGGTGAGGCGGCGGAGCTGATCGGCGAGACGACCGCCACCCTCCCGGCCGACACCATTCCCGGCTTTACCGCCCCCGCGGTGGTCGGCCATGTGGGCACCATCCGCTCCATCCGCACCCCGGACGGCAAGAACGCCCTGGTGCTGGGTGCACGCACCCACTACTACGAGGGCCGCGGTGTGCGCGCGGTCGTGCACGGTGTCCGCACCGCGGCGGCCGCGGGCGCCAGGACCATGGTCCTGACCAACGGCTGCGGCGGGCTGAACCCGGCCTGGGCGCCGGGCACTCCGGTGCTGATCAGCGACCACATCAACCTGACCGCAGCCTCCCCGCTCGAGGGCGCCACGTTCGTGGACCTCACCGATCTGTACTCCTCCCGGCTGCGCGGCATCGCCCGCGAGGTGGATCCGAGCCTGGACGAGGGCGTCTACGCCCAGTTCACCGGCCCCCACTATGAGACTCCCGCGGAGGTCCGCTACGCCAAGACCATCGGCGCCGACCTGGTGGGCATGTCCACCGCGCTGGAGGCCATCGCTGCCCGGCACGCCGGAATGGAAGTGTTCGGCATCTCCCTGGTGACCAACCTGGCGGCCGGCATCAGTCCGGTGCCGCTGAGCCACCAGGAGGTCATCGAGGCCGGCCAGGCCGCCGGCCCCCGGATCTCCAAGCTGCTGGCCGAGATCATCGGACGCATCTAGACTGCGTCGGCGCGGAGCTTCGGCTCCGCGCCTTCCCTTTTGCCGCCGCAACCCACCCAGAAGCCAAGGAACATGAGCCTCACCCCCACCGCACTGCACGACCTGGCCTCCGCCGCCCGGACCTGGGCCCGGGAGGACCCGGACCCGGAGACGGCCCGCGAGCTGCGCGACCTCCTCGCCGGGCTCGACGGCGGTGAGGCGGAAGCCGCCGACGCGGCCCGTGAGCTGGCTGACCGCTTCTCCGGCACCCTGGAGTTCGGCACCGCCGGGCTGCGGGCCGCCCTGGGCGCAGGACCGATGCGGATGAACCGCGCCGTCGTCCGCCGCACCGCGGACGGGCTCGCCCGCTTCCTGCTCGATGCCTCCGCAGGCCGCTGGCAGCCCAGCGCGGTGATCGGCTACGACGGGCGCCGCAAGTCCCTCGACTTCGCCGAGGAGACCGCTGCGGTGTTCACGGCCGCCGGGGTCGAGACCCTGGTGCTGCCGTGCATGCTGCCCACCCCCGTGCTCGCCTACGCGGTCCGCGCCCTCGGCGCCGACGCCGGCGTCATGGTCACCGCCAGCCACAACCCGGCCGCGGACAACGGCTACAAGGTGTATCTGGGCGGACACACCGTCAAGGGCCCCGGCCAGGGCGCGCAGATCGTAGCTCCCTACGACGCGGAGATCGCCGCACGGATTGACTACGGGAAGCCCCTGTCCAGCATCGACGTCGCCCCCGAGGGGTGGGCGGAGGTCTCGGAGTCCCTGGTGGCCGACTACATCAACGCCGTCACCCGCCTTGCCAGCCTCAAGGGCCACCCGAGCCGGGAGCTGGCGATCGTGCACACGGCAATGCACGGCGTCGGCGGCGAGACCATGGTCTCGGTGCTGCGCGACGCCGGGTTCGGCCCGGTGGTCCCGGTGGCCGAGCAGGCCCGCCCGGATCCGGACTTCCCCACCGTCGCCTTCCCCAATCCGGAGGAGGCCGGCGCGCTGGACCTCGCCCTCGCCCTGGCGCGGGAACGCGGCGCGGACATCGTGCTCGCCAACGATCCCGACGCCGACCGGGCCGCCGTCGCCGCCAAGGACCCGGCCACCGGGGAATGGCGGATGCTCCGCGGCGACGAGGTCGGTGCCCTGCTGGGAGCCCACCTCGCCCGGCGCATCAAGGCCGGGCACGCGAAGTTCCGGGGCAGGCAGGCCGGCGAGCCGGTGGTGTTCGCCAACTCCATCGTCTCCTCCCGGCTGCTCGCCCGGATCGCCGACGACGCCGGATTCCGCCATGAAGAGACCCTCACCGGCTTCAAGTGGATCTCCCGGGTACCCGGGCTGACCTTCGGCTACGAGGAGGCGCTGGGCTACTGCGTCGCCCCGCAGCTGGTCCGCGACAAGGACGGCATCTCCGCCGGGCTGCTGATCGCCGAGCTCGCCGCCACGCTGAAGGCGGAGGGCCGCACGCTGTTTGACGAACTGGACGCGCTGGCCCTGGCCCACGGCTTGCATGCCAGCGACCAGCTGTCGGTGCGGGTGGACAACCTCGCGCTGCTGGGCGAGATGATGGCCACGCTGCGGCAGGAACCGCCGGCGGCGTTCGCCGGCTCCCCGGTGCGCTCCGCCGTCGACCTGGCCGAGGGCAGCGCCGCGCTGCCGCCGACGGACGGTCTGCTGTACCTGACCGACGACGACACGCGGGTGATCATCCGGCCCAGCGGCACCGAGCCGAAGCTCAAGTGCTATCTCGAGGTCATCAGGCCGGTCAACGGCCCCGAGGCGCTGCCGGCTGCCCGCGCCGCCGCCCGCGAGCAGCTGGACGCCGTGCTGGCCGATGTGCGGGCGGCACTCGGCCTCTGACCGTCCACGCTCCTCCCCCGGCCCCTCCGCAGGGTACGCTCCGCTCAGCATAATGACGGCGCACGGCCGGGCTCTGCCACCTGCAGCTGCCGGCACGTCCGCAGCAGATCCAAGGACGTGCCGGCAGGCCCAAGGAACAGGACCCGGTGGATATGACAGGCGACGGCGAAACGCAGCTGCGCGGCGCCGCCCGCCGCGGCCGCGGCTGGGCTTCAGTGCTGTTGGTTCCGTACATCCTGGCCCTCACCGTGGTCGCCCTGTGGCCGGGTCCCGTGGACGGCGCGTTTGCCGGCCCGCTGGCCCGGCTCCTGGCCGCCCTGCAGGAGCGCGGAGCGCCGGCGTGGATTGACTACGGCTTGGTGGAGGCGGCGGCGAACATCGCCCTGTTCGTCCCCCTGGGCCTGCTGGGCGCCGTTTGGCTCGGCAGGCGATGGGCGTGGAGCGCTGCGCTCTGGGGCGCCTGCGGCTCAGCCGGCATCGAGCTGGCGCAGGAAATGCTGCTCCCCGCCCGGCACGGCACCGTCCAGGATGTGTTGGCCAACTCGCTGGGCGCCTGCCTGGGTGCCGTGCTTGTCTGGGCGTGGCAGTCCCGCTTGGAGGCACCGCCGTCGGACCGGCGGTTGAGGGGCTGAGCTCCCTGGCCCGCGGGGCCGGCCTGTTGCGGCAAACGTTCAGGGGCGGACTGCCGGCTCCATGGGCAGCCGGGCGCCGCTGCGCAGCAGCTCTGTGGCCGCTTCGGCGCTGAGGGGCCGGCTGAAGTAATACCCCTGCCCGCTGCAGCACTCCATGCGCTGAAGCTGCCGGGCCTGTTCCGTGGTCTCCACGCCTTCGAATACCGCATCCATGCCGGCGGCCCGGATGAGCCCGTGCACGGCGGATACGAACTCCAGCTGCTGCTCATCCTCCGCGATGTCCTTGATCAGTGCACGGTCCACCTTGACGGTCGAGGCCGGGAGCCGGCGCAGGTAACTGATCGAGGAGTAGCCGGTGCCGAAGTCGTCGATTTCGATCCGTACGCCCAGGGCGTTCAGGGCCTTCAGGCTGTAGGTCTCGACGTCGCCGCCGGACACGAATGCACTCTCGGTGATTTCCAGGATCAGGTTTTCCGGCGTTGCCCCGCAGCGGCGCAGCGCCAGGCGGACCGTGTCCACCAGGTCGATGCGCTGCAGTTCCATGGCCGACAGGTTTACCCGCAGGCTGAACTCGGAGCCCACCGCACCGTCCGCCAGCCAATGGCCCAGCTGCTCCAGCGCCGCTTGGAGCACCCAGGCACCGACGTCGGCGATCACGCCGCTCTCCTCGGCCACCGGAATGAACTCCCCCGGCGGAAGCAGCCCGCGGGTCGGATGGTTCCAGCGCACCAGCGCCTCGACGCCCTGCACCTGCCCGGAGGTCAGGGACACCACCGGCTGATACTCAAGGAAAAGCTCGCCGCGCGTCACGGCGTGGCGCAGTTCGGCGGAGGTCTGGCGGCGCAGCTGCCGCGCGTAGAGCATCACGGGTTCGAACACGGCGATTCGGCCCCTGCCCTGTTCCTTGGCGGAGTACATGGCCACGTCGGCGCGGAGCATGATGTCCTCGGCCTGCTGGCCTTCCCGCGCCACATGGACGCCGATGCTGGCCCGGGGCCAGACGTCCAGCTCGTCGAGGCGAATGACCGAATCGAACGAGCGCTGAATGCCCTCAGCCACGGACAGAGCTGAGCGGGCGTCCGTCCCAGGCAGCAAGACGGCGAACTCATCTCCGCCGAGTCGGGCAACGACGGCACTGGGAGGCACAGCCGACTGGATTCTTGCGGCGACCTGGATGAGGACCTTGTCTCCCATCAGGTGCCCAAAACTGTCGTTGATGTCCTTGAACGCATCCATGTCGAGCATGAGGATCCCGGGGCGGGCGTGGGCATGCTCCAACTCCCTGGACAGCAGCCTGGTCAGCGCTGTCCGATTCGCTGCGCCGGTCAAGGCATCGGTGAGCGCCATACGCTCCATTTCCAGGTGCGCATTCCGCAACTCAGCTGTCCGGGATTCGACCCTCTCCTCAAAATCCCTGTAGACAGAATGCAGCTCCTCTGCGAGGAGGTTTATGCCTGTGATCACCGCGTCTACCTGGTCACGGGCATAAGAGCGCGGGATAGGGTTGGCAAGGTCGCCGGAAGCGATGCGGACAATTCCCTCGACCACTTGGGTCAAGCGTGCGTCCTCCTCCTGCTTCCGGCAGCCAGGACCGTCGCCGGAGAAGCCTGGGTCGGCTGTGGGCTGGCCATCTATCACGCCGAATGTTCCTCCAGCCAGTTACGGGCCTTGTCTTCTGACGAAAAATACCTGGTGGGAAACTGGGGGCGCGCGCTGCCACCCAGCAGGAAAGTCGCAATGACCTTATCGACCGGGCCGGCACCCAGAACGGCCACGGCTGCAAGATTTGGCACAGAACCGAAGACATTGCGTGCCTCGCGGGTGATGGAATCGACACCGGCCAGCCCCAACAACACTCGCACTCTCCGACCGTCGGCGAGCCGGAGAACTTCTGCAGCAGCCATGGTCGCCAACCCGCCTGTGATCGGCCGCCCTGGAGGAAGCTCGAGGCGAATCAAGCCGTTTTCCTGCAAGGAGACATGGACGTCCGCCCTTGCCCTGTGCAGGCTCTGTGGGACTGCTCCTGCTCCGCTGTCTTGCGGGGCGCTCATCCCAGCGCCACCCAAACGCACTGTCGATGGGCCCCACCGTCCGGGTAATGCGTCACTTTCATTTCCGCTGACCCCCCAGCAACGTGTTCTTCAGCAGCTCCGGTGAGAGCCCCGCCGGGCTCGACGGCGGTTCCGGGATGGAGCGCAGGCCCCGAGCTGGGGCACTGCCGCTGCTTCAGAAAGATGATTATGAATTTACTTCCGTAGCCCTGTCAAGCAATTCCTGCGCCTTGGCAAGCTGCGTTTCCGCACCGGCCTGACGAAACAGATCCGCTGCCAAAGCGGCCAGTTCGGCCATCTTGGTCCCGTCTCCAAGCTTTCCGAAACCTAAGGCCCGCAGATAGTTAACCTCGGCCAGGATCAACCTGCTGCTGTTCCCGTCAAGGGGCAGCGTGCCGAGCCGCTCCAACCCCACCTCGACTTCACCGGTCAGCAGCTCCCAGTGCGCCCGCAGGAGCGAAACTTCCAAAGCGTCTCGAGGGCTGCCACCGGTCACGGAAATCGCCAGCTCGGCCCGTTCGATACAGTCCAGGGTCTCGTCATTCACCAGACCGGCATGGAGGCGCATGTTGGCGCTGGCCTTATTAAACAGCGCCCACCCGTTGACGTCACGGTGCCTTGAGAGCTTTTCGGCGGCGAGCCCGTGAAAACGTTCGGCCTCCTGCAATCGGCCGGTCATGAAGGCCACATTGCCGATTGTCCAGAATGACTTCCCAGCGGCTTCGCTGTCTCCGGATCCTGACGCAATTCCGGCAAGGTCCAAGGATGCGTCCCATGCTTCGGCCAGTCGGCCGCTTTCCGCCAGAACAGCAATCAGAACCCAGTGCAGATCCATCGACTGCTGCCCGTTTTCGGGTCTGTTCGGAATCTCCGCGATCGTTTGTCTCGCCACCGCCACAGCTTCCTCCATTCGCCCGGAGGTCTGCAGTACGAGAGCCTTGAATTTCTTGGCCTGGAAGGCCGTAGCCGTGCCCGCCAGGGGCATGCCCAGCAGTGTCTCGACTATCCCGAGGATCTCGCCGTAACGACCAGCATCGAAAAGACCTCTCACCTGCAGGAGGAGCAGACGCCCAGCGCCCTCGATGAATCCGGCGTTCCGGGCCGCCTCTGCGCCCTTCGCAGCGACAGCGACGGTTAGGTCGTAATCCCTGCGCTTCCAAGCTTCCGTGGCCTCGAATTCATAGCCAATAAACTCATCCTCGTCCCCCATTGGCCACCGGCGCTTTCGTGATCGGTCGTACTTTCCTGTCATTCTGCCACTCGCAGACAGCAGCAGGTCGACATTACGGAGGGACGACGGTTCCCACGCACACTCTTCCCCATCATTCCCGTGCGATCTTGCCGTATAGTTCATGCGGTCAGGAGATCGCCTGACCTTAGGCAAATGGGGAGACACATGAAGAAAAAACTGGGCGCATCCCTCCTGCTGGCTGCCGCAATCGCCACGTTCGGCGCGGCTCCCGCCAGCGCAGCAGCGAACGACATTTCCGGCGTCAGCATCGTCAAGCCGCTCATTGGCAACTGGCCCAGCTAGTTATTACACAGCAAACGGCCGCAGACCTCTGGCTGCGGCCGTTTGCTGTGTAGCCGGTTTTTTGGTGTCCGCCAGGTGTCCGGCGGCACACCATGGCCTGCCGCCCCACCGCGTTCCTCCAACGCCCCTGTGGCAAAATGGGAGCCATGACTGAGCTCGCCTCCTACATTGACCACACCCTCCTCAAGCCCGAGGCCAGCCGGGAAGACATCCTCAAGGTCTGCTCCGAAGCCATGGAGTACAACTTCAAGTCCGTCTGCGTGAACCCGATCTGGGTCAGCACGGTCCACAACGAGCTCAAGGGCAGCAGCGTGCTCACCTGCTCGGTCATCGGCTTTCCGCTCGGCGCCACCACCACCGAGGTCAAGGCCTTCGAAGCCCAGGGCGCAGTGGCCGACGGCGCGGACGAAATCGACATGGTCATCGACATCGCCGCCGCCCGCCGCGGTGACCGTGAGGCGCTGGTCCGCGACATCGCCGGCGTAGCCGCCGTCGTGCACGACGGCGGAGCGATCCTCAAGGTGATCATCGAAACCTCCCTGCTCAGCGACGAGCAGAAGGTGCTGGCCTGCGAGGCCGCGGTGGAAGCCGGGGCCGACTTCGTCAAGACCTCCACCGGCTTCAACGGCGGCGGAGCCACCGCGGAGGACGTGGCCCTGATGCGCGCCGCCGTCGGTCCGGCTATGGGCGTGAAGGCCTCCGGCGGCGTCCGCAACGCCGAAGATGCCCGTGCGATGATCGACGCGGGCGCCACCCGAATTGGCGCCAGCTCGGGAATCGCTATTGTTAACGGTGGTAATGCCGCCTCTGGCTACTGAGCCATACGGCTGCTGAAGAACTTTCGAAACGGAGAACACCATGGCAGGCACCCGCGCCAAGGAACCCACCCACTCGGGCGAAGGCCACCTGGCCAGCAACCTGATCACCTTCATCCTGATGTTCGCCCTCTTCCTGGTCGGCATCTACACCCTGACCTGGCTGGACTTTGACAACATCTGGCCTCTGGGCACCTGCCTGGCCGCCTTCACCCTGGCCTACTTCGTGCCGATGCTCATGGGCCGCTCCGACAGCGCCCGTGAACTGGCCGAGGGACGTCCGGGCGACGAAGGCCGGTAATACCCTTACGCAGCTTCAAACCAGGAGGGGCACCCGCATCGGGTGCCCCTCCTGTGTGTCTTCAGGGCGACGTCGGCGCGGGCAGGTAGCCCCGAGGCAAGTCAAACGAGTAGTGGTCCCGCAGCGGGCAGGTGACAACTACTCTTAAACCTCCCGTGGACCGGTTCCTACAGTCACGCACATGAGCACAACCATGACCCGCAGGGACCTGCGCCTCGAGCGCCGCCGCCGCCGCCGTGTGAACCAGATCGGGTACGGCGTGGTGGTGGCCGTCCTCGCCGCCGTCGCGGTGGCCTTCGCCGTCACCCTGGCCGCGGGCTGACGCCTATGCGCCGGCCTTGACCGGCTGTTCCTGGAAGATTGCCTCCACCACCTGGCGCGCCCACGCCAGGATTTCTGCGTCCACCAGGTCCCGTCCGCCGATCCGGGCGGTCTTTGGCTTGGGCACCAGCACGGCGTCGAGCGCGGGCTTCACCTGTGCGCCCGGGTACATGCGCTGCAGGCGCATCACCCGCGACTCGGGCAGGCTGGAGGCCGGGGCGAACTTGATGAAGTTGCCCTGGGTGGCCACATCGGTCAGCCCGGCGCTGCGGGCCAGAACGCGGAACCGGGCGACCTCGATCAGGTTCAGCACGGCCTGCGGCGGGGTGCCGTAGCGGTCGGTGAGCTCCGCGAGCACCTCGTCGATGGCCTCGTTGGTCAGCGCGGCGGCCAGCTTGCGGTAGGCCTCCAGCCGCAGCCGTTCCCCGGGAACATACTCATGGGGCAGGTGCGCGTTGACCGGCAGCTCGATCTTCATCTCCGCCGCCTTCTGCTCGGCCTCGCCGCGGAAGTCCGCCACGGCCTCCCCGACCAGCCGGATGTACAGGTCGAAGCCCACGCCGGCAATGTGGCCGGACTGTTCCCCGCCGAGCAGGTTGCCGGCGCCGCGGATCTCCAGGTCCTTCATCGCCAGCTGCATGCCCGCGCCGAGCTCGTTGTGCGCGGCCACGGCCTTCAGCCGCTCCAGCGCCACCTCGCCCAGCGGTTTCTCCGCCGGGTACAGGAAGTACGCGTACGCCCGCTCCCGGCCGCGGCCCACCCGCCCGCGCAGCTGGTGCAGCTGGGAGAGGCCGAAGTTGTCCGCCCGGTCCACGATCAGGGTGTTGGCGTTGGAGATATCCAAACCGGTCTCAATGATCGTGGTGCAGACCAGGACGTCAAACTTCTTCTCCCAGAAGTCCACGATGATCTGCTCCAGGCGCGCCTCGCTCATCTGGCCGTGCGCGACGGCGACCCGTGCCTCCGGCACCAGCTGCTGCAGGTGGGAGGCGATCCGTTCGATCGACGACACCCGGTTGTGAACGAAGAACACCTGGCCTTCACGCATCAGTTCACGGCGGATGGCCGCCGAAGCCTGCTTGTCCGTGTACGGGCCCACATAGGTGAGCACCGGGTGCCGCTCCTCCGGCGGAGTGGCGAGCGTGGAGGTCTCCCGGATGCCGGTCAGCGACATCTCCAGGGTCCGCGGAATCGGGGTGGCGCTCATGGCCAGCACGTCCACGTTGGTGCGCATCTTCTTCAGCGCCTCCTTGTGTTCGACGCCGAAGCGCTGCTCCTCGTCCACGATCACCAGGCCGAGGTCCTTGAACTGGATCTCCTGGCTGAGGAGCCGGTGGGTGCCGATCACCACGTCCACGGAACCGTTGCGGATCCCCTCGGTGACTTCCTTGGCCTCCTTGGCGGTCTGGAACCGGGAGAGGGACTGCACCCGTACCGGGAAGCCGGAGAAGCGCTCGGTGAAGGTCTCCATGTGCTGCTGGGCGAGCAGCGTGGTCGGCACCAGCACCGCCACCTGCTTGCCGTCCTGCACCGCCTTGAACGCGGCGCGCACGGCGATCTCCGTCTTGCCGTAACCGACGTCGCCGGAGACCAGCCGGTCCATCGGCACCTCGCGCTCCATGTCGGCCTTGACCTCGTTGATCGTGGTCAGCTGGTCCGGGGTCTCCACATAGGGGAAGGCCTCCTCCAGTTCCCGCTGCCAGGGGGTGTCCGGACCGAAGGCGTGCCCGCGCGAGGCCATCCGGGCCGAGTACAGCCGGATCAGCTCCCCCGCGATCTCCTTGACCGCCTTGCGCGCCCGGGACTTGGTCTTGGCCCAGTCCGAGCCGCCCATCTTGGACAGCACCGGCACATCCCCGCCCACGTAGCGGGTGATCTGGTCCAGCTGGTCCGTGGGCACGAACAGCCGGTCCCCCGGCGCGCCGCGCTTGGCCGGGGCGTACTCCAGCACCAGGTATTCGCGCACCGTCTTGTTCGCGCCGGCGCCGGTGGCCCGCTGGATCAGCTCCTTGAACCTGCCGATGCCGTGCTGCTCGTGCACCACGAAGTCACCTTCGCGCAGCTGCAGCGGGTCGACGGCGTTGCGCCGCCGGGAGGGCATCTTGCGCATGTCCCGGGTGGAGTAGGCGGTGGCCCGGCCGAGCAGGTCCGCCTCGGTGAGCAGCCCTGTCTTCAGCGAGTCGAAGACGAACCCCCGGCCGGCGCTGGCCGTGGTGATCTCAATGATCCCTGCCTGCGGGGCGGTCTCCAGGGAGTCCACCCGGGCGGCGGGCAGCTCGTGCTCGTGGAACAGTTCGGCCAGTCGGGCGGCCGGGCCGGGGCCCTCGGTCACCACCACGACCTTCCAGCCGTCCCGGACCCGGGTGCCGATGAAGTCCATCATTTCCTGCACGTCGCCCTGGTAGCCGCGCGGCTCCCGGGCGTTGATGGTCAGGGTGTCGATGTCCAGGACGGTCTCCTCGTCCTGGTTCAGCGAGGTGACCGACCACCACGCGACGTCGTTCGCCAGCGCCGCGGAGCGGGTGTCGGTCAGGGACCGGAAGCCGGCCGATTCCAGCTCCGCGCTCACCTCGCCGGAGAGATCCACCGGCGCCGCCCCGCCGTCGGACGCGGTGGCCCACGCGGCCGCGAGGAATTCGGCGTTGGTCTCCTCGAGGTCGTGGGCGCGTGAGCGCACCTTCTCCGGCTCGACGACGACGGCAATCGATCCCGGGGGCAGCTCGCCCATCAGCGGGACCATGCCGTCCACCAGCACCGGAGCCAGGGATTCCATGCCCTCGACGGCGATGCCGCCGGCGATCTTTTCCAGCATGTCGGCTGCGGCCGGCATCTGCGGCTTGAGCCTGGCGGCGCGGCTCATCACCGCGGGCGTGATCAGCAGTTCACGGCAGGGCGGGGCGTACAGCTCGGTGGGGTGGGTGACGTTCTCGCCGGTCAGGGTGCGCTGGTCGGCGACGGCGAACCAGCGCATGGACTCCACCTCGTCACCGAAGAAATCGATGCGGATGGGATGGTCGTCGATCGGCGGGAAGACATCCAGGATGCCGCCGCGCACGGCGAACTCCCCGCGGTGCGTGACCATGTCCACCCGGGCGTAGGCAGCGGCGGAGAGGGCCTTGACCACGTCGTCGAAGCTCCGCTCCTCCCGTGTCTTGAGGGACACCGGCTCCAGGTCGCCCAGGCCGGCGACGAGCGGCTGGACGACGGCGCGCACCGGCGCGACCACGACCTTCACCGGCGTCGGGCCGGGATGGGCGAGACGCCGCAGCACCGACAGCCGCCGGCCGACGGTGTCCGAGCGCGGGGAGAGCCGCTCGTGCGGCAGGGTTTCCCAGCTGGGGAACTCCTCGATGGACTCGAGCGGCAGGTAGCTGCGCAGCGCAGCGGCCAGGTCCTCAGCTTCGCGGCCGGTGGCGGTGACCGCGAGCACGACCGGGGGGCGGGCAGCATCGGGGGTCTCGGCGTCGGCCAGCCCGTCGACCATTTCCGCGACCAGGGCCGCCCGCATCCCCTGCGGCGCGCTGATCTGCAGGTCCTCACTGCGCTGTTCCGGCGCACGGGCCGCGCCGGCGCGGACGCGGGCGTACGAGGGGTCCTCGGCGAGCGCGGCGCGAAGTCCGTTCAGGCTCATGGGGCAGGGGTCTCCTTCAGCTGCACGGCAAATACCCGAAGTCCGCACAGGCGGGCCCCGGGGCTTTTTGTTTTCCACCCTACCCCCGCGTCCGGAGCGGGTGCGGGCGGTACCGCTGAGAGCTGATTTTTCGCCGTCGCACTGCGGGCCGGACCGCCGTGGCCCGCCCGGATTCCCCGCCCCGCTCATCTACCGGCGGGTTGGTGCCCTTCGCAGCGCCCCCAACCAGCCTCAACCCGTCGAGAGTGGACCCACGCCCGCACAAGGCGCCTCAGCGCTCGGTACGAGCGCGCCCCACAGCCCCGCCGCACGGACAAAACAGCGGGGAGGCCGCATCAGCAGCCTCCCCGCCCCGGTTCATTGCCTCCGGCCGAGCCCGGCGCAACGAACGGTCTTCAGCAGCGGCCCGGCCGCTCCGGGCCGCCGTCCGCCTGACTCAGCGCCGCCACAGGTGACCCTGGCGGGCCGGCTGCTCGGCCGTGAGCGACCGGGCCGAGGGCCCCGCCGGCTCCCCGGCGCGCAGATCTGCGTCAGTCTGGGCGAAAGTCAGCGTGGCGTGGGCAACGGCGTCGGACATTTCGTCGAGCACCTGCCGGTTGATGTTGCTCAGGTCATCACAGGCCGAGTGGTAGCAGGGGTCATAGGACTCCCCTGCTGTGCCCCCGAACAGCGCGGCTTCCTCCGCCGTCTTCACGCCCTCCGCACCGGTGAACAGCCCGCCGGCCGGAATGCCGTTGCTGATGAACCCGAAGTAATCGGACCGGCCGTCGAACTCCGTGGGGGCCGTGGCCAGCCCCTGTTCGGCGAAGTACTCGGTGAACACGCCCTCGATCACGTCCGAGCCGGTGGGCCCGGCGGTCCCGAAGGCGTCGCCGTCGCCGTCGTACACAAACCGGACGAAGTTCGGGGAACCGACCATATCGAAGTTCAGGTTCAGGAGCGTGTTGTCCAGCCCGGCCTGGTCCAGCTGGGAGACGTAGTAGTCGGAGCCGACCAGCCCGTCTTCCTCACCGCCCCAGAACGCGAAGCGGACCTGGTTCTCCAGTTTGAACTTGTTGCCGGAGCGCTGCAGCTGGATGGCGGTCTCCAGGATCGCCGCGCTGCCGCTGCCGTTGTCGTTGATGCCGGGCCCCTCGAGCACCGAGTCGAGGTGGGCGCCGACGACGACCTGCCGCCCGGGGTCTCCCTGCCGGGTGTCGGACAGGATGTTGAAGGTGTCCACGGTGCGGATCGAGGCGTCAACGCTCAGGCGCAGGACGGCTCCCGGGGTGCCGGCCAGTTCCTCGCCCAGGGCGAAGGTGGCGCCGACGGCGGGAATCGCGGACAGTTCGCTGCCCAGGGTGCCGTTGACCAGGCCGGACCGGTCATCGCCGGGCGCGTCGTTGCCCTGGTTGAAGACCACCGCGGCTGCGGCTCCGGCAGCTGCGGCGTTGGCCACCTTGGTGGTGAAGTCGCAGGTGCCGCGTTGCAGCAGGGCGATGCTGCCGGCCTCGAAGCCGGCGAAGTCTGTCGCCTCACAGCCGCTGGTGCTGGCGCGGTTCCCGGCCAGGTTGAGATCCACCGGAACGACGGCGGCGGTCACCTCCCCTGCGGCCGAGTAGGACATGGCGGTGTAGTCGGTGCCTGCGGTGTAGGTTTCCTGGTTCGGCTCGACCTGTGCCAGCTCCTGGCCGGCGAGTACGTACTGGTCGTAGGAGAAGTACTGGCGAACGGGGTTGTAGCCGGCCCGGCGCAGCTGGCCCTCGATGTAGGCGGCGCCGGCCTCATAGCCGGGCGTCCCGGCGGCGCGGTTGCCGCCGTTGGCTTCAGCCGTGCGCTGCAGGGCTGCCAGGTGCCCGAAGACGTTCTGCTCCGTCACCGCCTTGCGCAGCTGTGCGCTCTGGTCCCGTCCCGGCTTGTCCGGCTTGCCCGGCTTGCCGGGCTTTCCCGGGTCCTCCGGCTTTCCCGGTTTCCCCGGTTTCCCCGGCTTGTGGTCCCCGTGCCCGGGGCCCGGCTTGCCGGGGCCGTGCTGTCCGCCTCCCTGCCCGTTGACATCGGCGGCAACAGCGGGAGCGGCGGAGGCCGCGGTCAGGATGAGCGCGGCGGCCAGGGCGGCGCCGCGCAGGGTTGATCTGCTCTTCATGGTTCCCCTCAGAGTGCGAGTGATGAACTGCGGGTGGCGGACAGCCCCGCTCCCCCCCAGGCCGGGCCGTGGGCCTGAGACTAAAGTGCCGCCGTCCTGCATGGAAGCGTTTTTCCGATCGTGGAGGCAGTTTCGGCCCGACACGTGCGAATCCCGGGACGGTGCCTTCCCACCCCCGTCTTCTGCCCCTAGGGTTCGTGCTCGCCGGCGGGCCCCAACGCCGTCGCTGTTGACCCACCCCTGCCGCACGGCAGACCTTGGCATCGGCCGGACAGGCTGCCACGCTGGAAAACCAAGGACGCAGCACGACAGTCCCCACCGCAGCGACCCAAGGACGGTTCCATGGCACGCGCAGCTCAGTCCCTGGCCACCCTCGCGGCAGCAGCAGCCCTTCTGCTCGCAGGCTGCGCGGACGACGGCGACGGCGGGGCTACGGACAACACCCCGGCTTCCTCCCCGGCGGCCGGCACGTCACAGCCCTCCGGTTCCGCATCGTGTTCAGGCGATGACGACGACTGCCAGGCCGCCCCCGGCGACGGGGAGACCGTGGACCCGGGCCGCTGCAGCACGACTGAGCCCAGCGCGATCGCGTCCGGCCTGGTGCAGGGAACCTTCGGGCCCTGGTGCGAGAACGCCGTCGCCACCAGTTACGACACGGCGCTGATTCCCGACGGCGCGTCGGTCAGTGTGACGGTGCGGGAGACCGAGGCGGACACCACCGTCGAGCTGGTGCCGCAGGGTTTCGTACCCAATACGACGTACACGGCGCTGATGCATGCCGATGGCTGCGGTGACGACCCCTCGGATGCGGGAGAGGTGTATCAGGACCGCAATACCTCGGGGCAGCAGGGCCGGTTGTCCGTGGACTTCACCACCGACACTTCGGGCAACGCCGATGCGGGCACCACCGTCCCCTGGTTGGTCCCCGACGACGGAGAGGGCAAGTCGCTGCTCGTCAGCTACCAGTCCTCGGAGCAGGGCGGGACGCCCACGGCTGCGGCCGGCACCGTCGTCGGCTGCATCACCCTGGAGGAGTAGCCGGATCGGCTATGGGGCCGCGGCCCCATAGGATGGTCTCTGGCCCGACGGGCTCTGCCCGCCGCACCCGAGACAACCTATGGAGGACCCATGGCCCTGAGCGCATCGACCAGCCTGCCCCACGACGTCGAAACCGTCACCGCAACCTTCACCGATGAAGGTTTCCTGCGCAGCGTCAGCGAACATGTGGGCGGCGCCCTGCAGTCCCTGGAGATCGACGGCGCGGTGGCCGGCGCGTTTGTCCTGACGGCCGTGCGCACCCTGCCCACCACCCGGATGCCGGACATCGCCCGCAAATTCGTCGGCGACACGCTCAAGGTGACCCAGCGCGAGCAGTGGTCGGCGCCGGCGGCCGACGGTTCCCGGGCCGCGGTCATCGAGCTGTCCGTGGCCGGCGTGCCCCTGAAGGTCAACGCCGAGCAGCGGCTGGTGGCCGGCGACGCCGGCACCACGGTTGAGGTGGAGGGCACCGTCAGCTCCTCCATTCCCTTCCTGGGCGACAAGATCGCCAAGGCGGCGGAGCCGATGATCGGCAAGGCGCTGACCATCCAGGCCACGCAGGCCGGCAAGTGGATCGGGGCCAACTAGGTGGAACTGCCCCCCGTACTGGCCGGCGTGCTGGTGGTCGCCGGCCTCTGGAACATCGTTGTCTGGCCTCCGTTCCTGCGCAAGGCGATCACGGACCCGGCCTCCCGTGAGGAAAACGGCGCCATGACCCGGTCCCTGATGGTGACCCTGATGCTGATCAGCACCTCGATGGTCTTCGGCCTGGCGACGGTGATCATCGGCGTCCGGGCCCTGATGGGCTAGCTTCTCCCTCCGGCCGGAGTACGACGGCGGGGACCGCGGTTTGCTTTCCGCGCTCCCCGCCGTCGTCGTTTTCGACAGCCCGGGGTGCCTGCCCCGCCGCCCCGAGCCTAGACTGTCCGCACGTGTTGGGGGTTGGCCGCATCCCACCGAGAGGAGCCCTCATGGGCCCACCGGAGCCTGCCCGCGGAGCGCACCGGGTGGTGCTGGGGCCGGGCAGCTACCGTGAGCATCTGCGCATCGGGGAGATCCTGCGCCAGGAGACCGTGGGCGGGTTCCTGCTGCTGGCGGCCACCGTCGTGGCCCTGGTGCTGGCCAACACCGGCGCCGCCGGCTGGTACTTCGGGCTGCGGGACACCGAGCTGGGCTACGCGCCGTGGCACCTGCGCCTCACTGTGGGCGAGTGGGCGGCCGACGGACTGCTGGCGGTGTTTTTCTTCATGGTCGGGCTGGAGCTCAAACGGGAGTTCGTGGCCGGGGACCTGCGGCAGCCGGCCAAGGCGGTGGTGCCGATCGCCGCGGCGGCGGGGGGCGTGGCGGTGCCGGCGCTGATCTACGTCGGGGTGAACCTTGCGGCCGGTTCGGACGGGCTGCGCGGCTGGGCGATTCCCACCGCCACCGACATCGCCTTCGCACTGGCGGTGCTGGCGGTGATCGGCTCCCACCTGCCCGGCGCGCTGCGGATCTTCCTGCTCACCCTGGCCGTCGTGGATGACCTGATCGCGATCGTCATCATCGCGTTCTTCTACTCCGCCGACGTGTCCCTGGGGCTGCTGGGCTGGGCGCTGCTGCCGCTCGCTGCCTTCGCGGTACTCGTGCAGACCGTCCGCCCGTTCCTGGCGCGGCATCCGTGGGTCGCGCTGATCGTGCTGCTGCCGCTGGCCCTGGCCACCTGGGCGCTGGTGCATGCTTCGGGAGTGCATGCGACGGTCGCGGGCGTGCTGCTCGGCTTCACGGTGCCGGTGCTGCGCCGGGGGCGCGACGGGCCGGAGCCGCCCGCTGCCGGCCGACCCGGGCTCGCGGAGATTTTCGAGCACCGCATCCGGCCCTTCTCCAGCGGTTTCGCGGTGCCGGTGTTCGCGTTGTTCTCCGCCGGCGTCGTGCTCAGCGGAGGCGTGGTCCGGGCCATCAGCGATCCCGTGGCCCTGGGGGTCGTGCTCGGGCTGGTGCTGGGCAAGCCGCTGGGGATCCTGCTGACCACCTGGCTGCTCACCACTGTCACCCGGGCCCGCCTGGACACGGATCTGCGCTGGGTGGACCTCGCCGGCCTGGGCGTGCTGTCCGGCATCGGGTTTACCGTCTCGCTGCTGGTCAACGACCTCAGCTTCGCCTCCGGCACGGACGCCAATACCGACGCGAAGCTGGGCATCCTCACGGCATCGCTGCTGGCGGCTGCGGCCGCGTCGGCCATCCTGCTCGCCAGGAACCGCCATTACCGGGTGCTTGAGGAGCGCGAACGCCGTGACACCGACCGGGACGGAATACCGGACGCCTTCGACGACGACGACGAGGGGCAGGGCTGAGCTAGGCGTTCCAGGGCTTGTCGCAGCTGAAGTCGGCCAGGGCCGCGCCCTGCATGTACCAGAATGCCCTGGACGCGTTGGTCTGCGAGGTCAGCAGTGCCGACTGCCTGCCCGCCCGCTCAGGCGCGGCGACGTAGGTGGGGAAGACCGCCGTCGATACGGTGACGTTCAGCTGGCGCCACCAACCTTCACCGAAGACGTCCCGAAGGCCGTGCCGATAGTCGGACAGCTCGATGCGCAGCGTTTCCTGCGGCAGGATATAGCTCACGGAACGGTTTCCTGCGGAGAACGTCAGCAGGTAGTTGGTCCCCTGCGGATTCCCCGCCGCAGCCGGCCAGGACAGCTCCGTCCGCTTGTGCCAGGGAGAACTGCACTGCAGCGGCTGCTGCACCGGGACCAGCACCGGCTGGGTCGATGCTGTGATGTCTGCCCGCGCCGAGGCCTGCCAGTAGGCGTAGGCCGCACCGCCGCCCAGTCCCAGCACCAGGGTCAGGCAGAACGCGACGGCTGCCGCCTTGAAACCCGGCTGTGCGCGAAGCCGTGTCAGCCACTGCGCCTTCATCTGCCCGGCCCCCTTCCGGTTGTGCATGCCATCATCCCGCATTATTCCTGATCCGCAGCACCGCGGCCGCGCAGAACGCGGCGCCCAGGACCAGCATGAGCGCACCCTGCAGGGTGCGGGCAATCGGCTCCACGGTGCTTTCGAACGACGCCGGCGCCAGGGACGGCAGCGAACGGCCGTACTTATCCAACACGGCACCGCCCGGCTGCAGGGGTGCGGTTCCGGCGGCGACGGCCGCCACGGCTTCGCCCGGAGCTGCCTGGCCCGGTCCCCCGGCTGGATTCACCCCGTCCGGGCCTGCGCCGCCGTCCGCACCGGTGCCGGTGACGGTGGCGTCCCCGGTCCCTGTGCCCCCCGTATCCCGGTCACCGCCGCCCCCGCCCCCGGGCTCGGGCTCGGGCTCCGGTGCGGTGTAGCTCCTGCACGCACCGCCTTCGCCGGCGGCCGCGGAGGGTTCAAGGAGGAACAGCAGGTCGAAGTCGGCGGTCGAACTCTTCGTCGAGTTGGGGGCCGACAGCGGCAGCAGCGCTTCCACGTCGAGTCGGAGGACTTCTCCGGGCGCGAGCTCCCAGTTCCGGGCCAGCTCTGCGCATTGTCCCGCCTCACCCATGGGCACCCGATCGTAGTCCTCACCGGAGGCGCGGGCGCCGATCTCCAGGATCCCCGCCAGCCCGCCGTCGGAGCGGGTGGTCACTGCGGCCATCGAGAGCACAGCCGGTTCATCGGCGCTGCTGCGCAACCAAAGGGCGGAGCCGGCGGCTGCGCCCGGCACGAGCCTCAACTCGGCGGCAAAGACGGGATCGGTCAGGACCGAACGATAGTCGGTCCCGTTCCCGCTGACTTCAAGGTACTGCCCTTCGGCCTGCGCAGCTGCTCCGGAGACCAGGGACAACGTTCCGGCGAGTGCCGCCGCCGCCCCGGCGGCGAGCAGCCTCCTGGTACCGCGGCGGCGGGGTGTGCTCGGCTGCATCAGACGGCTACCCTCCGCCGGTGCAGGGAACGTGAGTCGTCGTGGTGGTCAGCACCGCAGTCGCAGTCGCCCAGGACCGGGTCCGCGTGCTCCGTGTCCACGTGGGCACCGTGCTGCCGGCCGGCGTGCAGGTGATGGATCTCCGAGGTGCGGGTCTCCTCGGCCGCTTCGCCTTCCGCCTCCGGGCTGCTGCCCTTCCGCCTGCGGCTGAGCGCTCCGCGGACCAGGGTTACGACCCCGTAGCCCAGCAGGCCGACGGCGGCCCACTGCACGGCCGCCCCGCGGTCCGTATTGCCCAGGGCGTTCGCGGCGAAACCGACGAACGGGACGGCGTAGAAGAGCTTGCCGCGGACCTGGAGTTCGGTCACCGGCTGCTCGTCTTCGATGTCGTTGTTGTCACCCTTGGTGATCAGGGTACGGTTGCCGGCCTGGTCGGTGCCGAAGGAGATGATGCGGTGGGTGATGACGGCCGGCTTGCCGGACTCCATCTGGTAGGTGACCACGTCCCCGACCTGCAGCTCGTTGTACGGGGTGGGCTTGACGACCAGGAAGGTGCCGGGCGCGTAGTGCGGCGCCATCGAGCTGGTCAGCACGCTGTAGGTCTGGGATCCGGTGAGGAGCGGCACCACGATCAGCACCAGCGCCGCGAGGACGGTGATGCAGAGGGCGACGTAGCTCAGCAGTGAGCCGACCAGTGCCAGGGCCGAGCGCTTGGCTGCTTTACCGTTCGACATGGGATCCTCTTCCAAGGGTGTTCTAGGCCGCGGGGACCTGGTCGAAAGTGACGATGACCGGAATCGAGAGCCGGGGAGCGGAGGCCAGCAGGCTGGCCGGAGCATCCTTCTTCAGGAGCACCTGGACGCAGACGCGGCCCGTGGTTCCCTGCTCGATCCGGAGGGGAGGCGGTACCGCGCCGACGGCGCCGTAGGCCTGTGCGGCGCAGGCACCGGGCCGCAGGACGGACGCGGCGCGTACCTCGACCCACTGCTGGTAGCCGGGAGTGGCCGCTGCGAGGCGCGGGCCGGCTCCGGAGGAGAGCGTCGCGGTCACGGCCATCGGCGACCCCGCATTGTTGTAGTTGCCCAGCGGCACCTCCAGGTACGAGGCGGTGCCCGGGGTCAGCTGTCCCAGGTCCAGGGCCAGCGGCACGGCGGCGGTATTCGCCGGCTGTCCGTTGACGGTCACCTTGAAGTCGGCGGCCTGGACCGTGCCGTGGCCTGCCGGCTCGAAGACGTTCCACATGGCGTAGCTTCCCGAAGCGGTCAGGAGCCCCAGCACGACGGCGGCGGCGACAAGTGCCGCGGCCTTCAACGTCCTGATGATGCGCATCTGATCTCTCCTGGAAGCGGGCTGCGCGCGGCGGGTCCTGTGCCGCGCGCAGCCGGGGAACGCCTGGTGGGAAGGAACTACTTGGTGACGGGCAGCTGGGTCAGCTTGTAGCCGAGGCTGGCGAGGTTCAGCGACGCGTTGGTGGCATCCTGCTCGTTGGCGTCGAAGGTGACCGAGCCGGTCACGGTGACCGTGCCGTTGTTGGCCGCGGTCAGCTTCTCCGGGAGGGCCTTCCCGTTCTGCGTGACGGTGACGGCGCCGGGCTTGAGCGTGCTGCCGAAGCCGCCGGCGCTGGAGGGGATGCCGGTGTACTCGAACTTGGCCTCCATGGCGTCACCCACGAGGTCGACGGTGACGTCCTGGGTGAAGATCAGGGTCTGGCCGGGAACGATCCGGTAGGTGCTGATGTCGATGGTGCCCGGCTGGCCCTTGACCGACCACACGCCGTCATTGGCCGTCAGGTTGAGGTTACCGGCGGCGATGGTGCCGGCGTTCGCCTGGGCGGTGTCGTTCCAGACGGCGAGGGTTCCGCCGCCGCCGATCAGCAGCGCCACGCCGAGGCCGGTGGCCAGTGCACCCTTGGTCATCTTGTTCATGTCGTTCCCCGTTCCCTGTCAGGCGGCGGGGTCCCTCCCCGCTGCTGAAACCAGATTCCGGCAACCGGCTCAAGAATCGGGCGCTGCTGTCCGCAGGGTTCATGAAACATTCCGGCAACGCTCAAGCGCCCCGCAAGGACGCCTCAACACCAGATACGGTTCCTTCGCCCTGCCGGTGTTTTCGACGCCGAACCGGCTGCGGGCGACGTATTCGCTCCGTTGGTGTACGCGTGTTTCCCAACGGAGGCGAAACACGCGAAGATGAGGGAACTCACAGGAACGATAGGAGCAGGACGTGACCGCCACTTCCACCACCCCCTCCAACCGCAGCACCGCCTACCGGGTGGTCAACCCCGCCACCGGTGAGGTGCTGGAGGAATTCCCCACAGCCACCGATGAGCAGGTGTCGCAGGCCCTCACCGGCGCGCAGGCCGCGTTCGAGACCTGGAAAGACGTGCCGATCGAGGAGCGTGCCAAGGTCGTCACGCGCATCGCCGAGCTCTTCACCGAACGCGCCGACGAGCTGGCCGCCATCATCACCGAGGAAATGGGCAAGCCGTTGTCCGAGTCCAAGGGCGAAGTCGAGTTCTGCGCGGATATCTTCACCTACTTCGCCGAGAACGGCCCCGAGCTGGCCGCCGACCAGCCGATCAAGCCGATCAACGGCGGCCGCGCGGTGATCCAGAAGCTGCCCGTGGGGGTGCTGCTGGGCATCATGCCGTGGAACTACCCGTACTACCAGGTGGCCCGCTTCGCGGCTCCCAACCTCATGCTGGGCAACACGATCATCCTCAAGCACGCCGAGAACTGCCCGCGCTCCGCGCTGGCGCTGCAGCAGCTGATGGACGACGCCGGCGTCCCGAGCGGCGGCTACACGAACGTCTTTGCCACTCACGGACAGATCGCCGACATCATCGCCGATCCCCGCGTCCAGGGCGTGTCGCTGACCGGTTCGGAGCGGGCGGGTGCGGCAGTGGCGGAGATCGCCGGCCGCAACCTGAAAAAGGTGGTGCTGGAGCTTGGCGGCTCGGACCCCTACATCATCCTGGACACGCCGGACGTCAAGGCCGCCGCTGAGGCCGCCTTCGCCACCCGTATGGGCAACACCGGCCAGGCGTGCAACTCGAACAAGCGCATCATCGTGACCGAGGACCTCTTCGAGGGGTTTGTCGCTGAGCTGGCTTCCCTCGCCAAGGGCCTGGTCCCGGGCGATCCCATGGCCGAGGAACCCGGCACCTTCGCCCCGCTGTCCTCCGCCGCCGCTGCGGACGCCCTGGTCGCCCAGATCAACGACGCCGTCGAGAAGGGCGCCGTCCTGCACGCGGGCGGCCGCCGGATCGACGGGCCCGGGGCCTACGTCGAACCGGCCGTGCTGACGGGCATCACCCCCGAAATGCGCGCCTACCGCGAAGAGCTGTTCGGGCCGGCCGTCGTGGTCTACCAGGTGGCCGACGACGACGAAGCCGTGCAGCTGGCCAACGACAGCGACTACGGGCTCGGCGCCGCCGTGTTCAGCTCCGACGAGGACCGGGCCCGGGCCGTAGCCAACCGCCTCCAGTCCGGCATGGCAGCCGTCAACGCGGCCGAGGGCGAAGGCGCCGACATGCCGTTCGGCGGCGTCAAGCGCTCCGGCTACGGCCGGGAACTGGGCCCGCTCGGCATGGACGAGTTCGTCAACAAGCGGCTGCTCTACGTCGCCGACTAAGGCACGCACCGACGGCGGCGCCGTCGCTCCCCCTGCGGGAGCCGGCGCCGCCGTCGCCCGCCAAGGGGCGCTGCGCGGGAGAGCCAAAGTTGCAGCGATCTTGAGCGTTACGTGGATCAGCGTTGAGGGTGCAATGGCAGGCTGACAGGGCAATTCCCATCGACCAAGGTGAAGGGGCCCCCACCATCCACCACCCATCCAGCTCCGCCTGCTGCTGTTCCGGGCCGGCCGACCCGCCCCAGGGCCGGCTGTGATGACCCGCGAGGAGCAGCCTCCCCTGCTTGCCCGGGCTCTGCTGCAGGAACTGCACGAGCAGATGGGCACCGAGGCCACGGCTGCTTTCGTACGGAACTACATCAGCATGTGGGACAGCCGCTACGCACGGCTGGAAACCGCCTGCCGTGAAGGTGACACCGCGGCCGCCATGGATGTGGTGCTGTCCATCAAGACCGCCAGCCATATGGCCGGAGCGGCACGCCTCTCCGCATTGGCTTCCACGGCCCAATACCATCTGGGAAGCTACGACGTGGCTGCTGTGGCCGCGATGCTGGGCTGCTTCCGCTCCTGCGGTGCCGAAACGATGCTCTCGCTGGCTGCACGCACCGGCTGCGCCTGACCCGGCGGTGCGCAGCGGGGCTTTCCACCGCACCGGCGCCGCTGCGGAGGGGTCAGCCCTGTTCCGGAGCCAGGCGGTATCCCACGCCCCGGACAGTCTCCAGCCAGCGGGGCGCCCGGGAATCATCACCGAGTTTGCGCCGCAGGTTGCCCACGTGGACCTCGATGGTGCGTTCATCTGCGTCGCTGATGTAGGAGCCGGTGTCGTATTCCTCGCCCCGGAGCCGGCGCACGAGGTCCGGCTTCGTACGGACACGCCGGCCGCCGGAGAGCAGCGCTTCCAGCAGGTCGAATTCGGTGCGGGTCAGGGAGATCTGCCGCCCGCCGATCTCGGTGCTGCGCGTACCCGAGTCGAGCACCAGGCCGTTGTGGCGGTACACGCCCTCGTTGGCGGCAGGAACCATGACCGGGACCTGCGCGGGAGCAGCGGCGCCGGGAATCCCCTGCCCGCCCCCCGGCTCGGCTGCGGTGCGGGGACGGCGGAGCATGGCGGAGATCCTGGCCCGCAGCTCGCGCGGCCGGAAGGGCTTGGTCACGTAGTCGTCGGCGCCGGCTTCGAGGCCCATCAGGGTGTCCAGCTCCTCCGCCCGGGCGGTGAGCATGACGATGTAGGCGTCGCTGAACTGCCGCAGCTGCCGGATCACCTCAAACCCGTCGATGTCCGGCAGGCCCAGGTCCAGGGTCACGACGGCGGGGTTGTGGCGGCGTACCGCCTCCACTCCCTCGCTGCCGTTGGGGCTGGCGTGGACTTCGAATCCGGACTGCTGCAGGACGGCATGCAGCAGGTCGCGAATGTCGGTGTCGTCCTCAATGATGACCGCGACGCGCTGTGATTCCATGAATGTAGGTTTTTCCTGTCCTGCGTGGCCCTGCGGGGTTCCCCGCCCCCGCTGCGCGTCATTCTACAGGTAATCCGGGTAATGTGGGCGGATCAGCACGTAGTTCGGAGGGGTTTTCACCCGTATGTCCAGTTCTCCACACGGCACCCGGAATTTCCTGGGCATACGTCGGCAGTTCCATGAAATGAACCTGCGCTGGCGCGTTTTTGTCAGTCAGCTCCCGCTGGCCCTTACCGTCCTGCTGGCCCTGCCCATGGTCTGGTTCGTCAGCCCGTGGCTCCTTGCCGATCCGCATTTCCGCACCGGCCTGATACTGCTCGCGGCCCTGACCGCCGCTGCCGCCGCCGTTCCGTGGCACCGCCTGCCGCCTCTGCTTTATTGGACCATTCCGCTGTTGGATTTTGTGGCCATCGGCTATCTCTACGACAGCGGCCGCTCCGCGGTCCTCGGGCTGAGCCTCCTCGCCGTTTTTCCCGTCTTTTGGCTCGCCTGGTCGGAAATTGCCCCGAAAACCGCCGCGCTGCTGAGTTTTGTCGGAACCGCGCTGATTCTGTGGGCTCCGATCCTTGGCTCCCCCAACCTCACGGCGGCCTCGCTCGCCGCGACAATGCTCATTCCCTTCATCATGGTGGCCGTTTCCGCCACCACCTCCGTGGTCAGCCTGGGCTCCAGCCGGCAGCAGCAGCAGCTGCGCAGCGCGGAGTCACGGGTCTCAGCTTCCCTGGCGGAGTCCCGGCTCCGAACCGTCCTGCTGGACGCCGTGCTGGACGCGGTCGACGTCGGCGTCCTGGCCTTGGGAGCGGACGGCCGGGAGCTGGTCCGCAACGCCCGGCAGGAGGGCTACCGTCAGCTGGTCCTGCCTCCGGCCGGAGATCCGTGCCGCGGCGAAGGCGATTATCTGCTGTTCGCGCCGGACGGAAGGACCCCGCTGATTGCGGAGGAACGCCCCGGCCTCCGCGCCCTGCGGGGTGAGGCCTTCTCCGGCTGCCTGATCTGGGCCGGCGTCGGCGAACGACAGCGCACCCTGTCCGTCTCCGCCCGTCCGATGCGCGATGACGACGGCGTGTTGACCGGCTCGGTGCTGGCCTTCTCAGACGTGACTGAACTGGTGTCCGCGCTGCGGGTGAAGGACGAGTTCGTGGCCAGTGTCTCGCACGAGCTGCGGACTCCGCTGACCTCGATCATCGGGTACATGGACCTTGCACTGGAGGAAGCTGAAGACATGAGCCTGCAGGGGCCGATCCCCGCAGCGCTGCAGGTGTCGCTGCGCAATGCAGAGCGGCTGCTGGCACTGGTTTCGGACCTGCTGTCCACCGCCTCCGGGGCGGTGGCGATCGACCCTGCCCCGATGGACCTGGCGCAGGTGGTCTCCGACAGTCTGGAGGCGGCCCGTCCCCGGGCGGAGGCAGCGCAGGTCCGGCTCGTCGATGAATCCGCCGATCACCTTCCCCTGCGCGCCGATCCCGGCCGCTTGGGGCAGGTGCTGGACAACCTGCTGTCCAACGCCATCAAGTACACGCCGCGGGGCGGCACCGTGTGGGTGCGGGCCCGGAGCAGCCGTGACGGCGTTCTGGTGGAAGTCGAGGACACCGGCATGGGCATGAGCGCCACGGAACAATCGGAGGTGTTCACCCGGTTTTTCCGCACCGCCGGAGTGCGCCGGAAGGCCATCCCCGGTGTCGGGCTGGGCCTGGTGATCTCCAAGTCGATTGTGGAAGCCCACGGCGGGCGGATCTCCTTCAGCTCCGAGGCTGACGTGGGCACGACCTTCCGGGTCTGGCTGCCCGCCGTCCCGGAGGAGGCGCCCGCTGAGATGCCTGCCGGTGCCGACACCCCGGCTTCCTAAACCATGGCGAGGGCGGCGGAAACGTAACCCTGCAGGCGGGACCCGGCGTCAGGCGGCGCGAACCCGGAAGCCTGGATTTTGTCCAGGTTCAGGGTGCTGAGCCCCGGGCGCGGCGCGATGCCGGTCTTTCCCGCGTAGTAGTCCGCGGTGCTTACCGGGGTAACGGCGGCCGGGTCGGCGCCCGCCAGCCGGTACACCTCCGCCGCGACGTCGGCCCAGGAACCGGGGCCGCCGGTGTTGGTCAGGTTGTACGTGCCGTACGGAGCGCCGGAGTCCAGCAGGTGACGGATGCCGGCGGCAAGGTCCTCGGCAAACGTCAGCCTGCCGGTCTGGTCGGCGACGACGGCGGGCCGGGCACCGCGCCGTGCCAGGGACAGCATGGTGCGGACGAAGTTCGGACCGTCGCCGACGACCCAGCTGGTGCGCACAATGAAATGCCGCGGGGCGGCTGCGGCGGCCAGGTCGCCGGCGGCCTTCGTCTGGCCGTAGACGCCCAGCGGGGAGAACGGCTGGTCCTCGCGGTGGCCGGCGAAGGGATCAGTGCCGCCGTCGGGCACTGTGCCGTCGAAGACGTAGTCGCTAGAGATCTGGACCAGGGTGAGCCTGTGTCGGGCTGCAGCCTCGGCGAGCCGGGCCACGGCCATGGCGTTGACTGCCCAGGCGCTGCGGCGGCCCTCCACGGTTTCGGCGCCGTCCACATTGGTGTAAGCGGCGGCGTTGATGATCGTCGAGTAGTCCTGCCAGTGGAAGCGCTCCAGCGCCGCCGGGTCGGTGAGGTTCAGATCGGCGCGGGTCACGTAGTCCACGTGCCCGGCGTCGGCGTACTCCGCCCGCAGGGCGCGGCCGAGCTGCCCGTCGGCGCCGGTGACCAGGATCCGCCGCGGCGGCATCGGTGCGACGTCGGCGAGCATCGGATGCGCGCGGTCCTTGGCCGAGAGTTCGGCCTGCTCGAGCGGAATGGGCCACTCGATGCCGGCCCGGGGATCGGCGAGGTTGAGGAACGTGTACTGCTCCTGCGCTGCCGCTGACCAGTGGTCATTGACCAGGTAGACGTAAGCGGTGCCGTCCTCGAGGGTCTGGAAGGCGTTGCCCACTCCGCGCGGCACGAACACCGCGGTGGCCGGATCCAGTTCCGCAGTGAAGACGGTTCCGAAGGACGGGCCGTCGCGCAGGTCCACCCAGGCGCCGAAGATCCGGCCGGCGGCCACCGACACGTACTTGTCCCACGGCTCGGCGTGGATGCCGCGGGTGGTGCCGGCGGTCTCGTTGAAGGAGATGTTGTTCTGCACCGGCCCGAAATCCGGCAGCCCTGCGGCGGTCATCTTTTCGCGCTGCCAGTTCTCCTTGAACCAGCCCCGGTTGTCGCCATGCACGGGAAGGTCGAACAGCAGCAGGCCGGGGATCGGGGTTGTACGCACGGACAGCGGCTTGGCGAACTCCATGGTTACTGCCCCTGCTCGCGGTACTTGGCTTCGGTGGCGGCCTTGCGCGGCCGCCACCAGGATTCGTTCTCCCGGTACCAGGCGATGGTCGCCTCCAGGCCCTGCTCGAAATCCGAAAAGCGCGGCCCCCAACCCAGTTCGGTGCGCAGCCGGGTGGAGTCGATGGCGTAGCGCAGGTCGTGGCCGGGCCGGTCGATGACCTGGTCGTAGGCGTCGGCGGGCTGGCCCGTCAGCTTCAGGATGAGTTCGACGACGTCCTTGTTGTTCCGCTCCCCATCGGCGCCGATGAGGTACGTCTGCCCGATCCGCCCGGCCTCGATGATCCGCAGCACCGCGGAGGAATGGTCATCGGCATGGATCCAGTCGCGCACGTTCGCTCCGGCGCCGTAGAGCTTGGGCCGGACGCCGTCGAGCACATTGGTGATCTGGCGCGGGATGAACTTCTCCACGTGCTGGTAGGGCCCGTAGTTGTTGGAGCAGTTGCTGCTCGTGGCCCGCAGCCCGAAGGAGCGCACCCACGCCCGCACCAAAAGGTCCGAGCCGGCCTTGGTCGAGGAATACGGGCTGGACGGGTTGTACGGGGTGGACTCGGTGAACCGTTCCGGGTCGTCCAGTTCCAGGTCCCCGTACACCTCGTCGGTGGAGATGTGGTGGAACCGGACCTCATGCCGCCGGGCGGCCTCGATCAGCGTGTAGGTGCCGATGATGTTCGTGTCCAGGAACGGCCGGGGATCGTGCAGCGAATTGTCGTTGTGGGACTCCGCGGCGAAGTGCACCACGACGTCGGCTGCGGCCACCAGCGGTTCCACCACCCCGGCGTCGCAGATGTCCCCCTGAACGAAGGTCAGCCGGTCCTGCGGCAGCCCCGCCAGCGAGTCCCGGTTGCCCGCGTAGGTCAGTTTGTCCAGGACGGTGACCGCGTAATCCCTGCGCGCGAGTACGTGCCGGACGAAGTTGGATCCGATGAACCCGGCGCCCCCGGTGACCAAGTAGTTCTGCATGCAGGCACATTACGCATTGCCGGTGCGGTACTTAACCGTAATCATGTGCGGCATGCGGGGGATCATCCTTGCCGGCGGCACCGGCTCCAGGCTTCATCCGATCACTTTGGGCATCAGCAAGCAGCTGATGCCTGTCTACGACAAGCCCATGATCTATTACCCGCTGTCCACCCTGATCCTGGCAGGGATCCGGGACATCCTCGTGATCACCACCCCACAGGACGAGGAACAGTTCCGGCGGCTGCTCGGAGACGGCTCCCGCTTCGGGGTCTCGCTCTCCTACCGGGTGCAGCCCGCGCCGGAGGGTCTGGCGCAGGCCTTCGTGCTGGGAGCCGACCACGTCGGCGCCGACCCCGTAGCCCTGGTGCTCGGCGACAACATCTTCTACGGGCACGGCATGGGCGGCCGGCTGCGCCGGCATACGGCGCCGGAGGGCGCCGTGATCTTCGGCTACCAGGTCTCAGACCCGAGTGCTTACGGCGTCGTGGAGTTCGATGCCGCCCATCGTGTCCTGTCCCTGGAGGAAAAGCCGGCGGCACCCCGCAGCTCCTACGCGGTGCCTGGGCTGTACTTCTACGACAACGACGTCGTGGAGCTGGCGGCGGGGCTGCACCCGTCGGCCCGCGGCGAGCTGGAAATCACCGACCTGAACCGGATGTACCTGGAGCAGGGACGGCTGCAGGTCGAAATCCTGCCGCGGGGCAGCGCCTGGCTGGACACCGGCACGTTTTCCTCCCTCAACGACGCCTCCAATTTCATCCGCACCATCGAGAACCGGCAGGGCCTGAAAATCGGCGCCCCCGAGGAAGTCGCCTGGCGCCAGGGCTTCATCTCCGACGAGGAGCTGCGCGCGCTGGCTGAGCCGCTGCGCAAGAGCGGCTACGGCGCCTACCTGCTCGGACTGCTCGAGACCGGCGACCGGCAGCCGCTGCCCGCCTGAGCCAGGCGGCACGGCCCGGGCCTGAGCCCGGGGCCATGCGTCAGGATGTCGAAGATCCGGCGGCGGCCAGCGCTTCCTCCAGGGCAACCCACGCCAGCATCGCGCACTTGACCCGGGCCGGGTAGCGGGCCACGCCGGAGAAGGCCGCGGCATCACCGAGCACCTCCTCATCGGCCGCCACGGATCCGCGGGACCGCATCACCTCGCGGAAGCTCTCCACCAGGCGTCCGGCCTCATCCCGGTCGACGCCCTGCATCAGGTCGGTCAGCACCGACGCAGACGCCATGGAGATGGAGCAGCCCTGCCCTTCCCAGCTGATCCCGGCCACCCGGCCCGCGCCGCCGTCGACCGCGGCACGGAGGGTAATCTCGTCTCCGCACGTGGGGTTGAGCTGGTGGGATTCGCCCGTGTGCAGGCCGTCGGCGGTCTCCTGCAGGCCGGCGCCGTGGCGCTGCCGCGCGTGGTCGAGGATGATCTGCTGGTACAGCTGCTGCAGGTCCGAACTCATGAGGAGACTCCAAAGAAGGGGCGGACGCCGGCTACCGCTTCGAGGAAGGCATCGACGTCGTCGGTGGTGTTGTACAGATAGGTGCTGGCACGGGTCGTGGAGACCAGCCCCAGCCGCCGGTGCAGCGGCTGCGCACAGTGGTGGCCCACCCGCACGGCGATGCCCTGATCGTCCAGGAACTGGCCGACGTCGTGCGAGTGCACGCCCTCGACGTCGAACGCGGCCAGGCCGATGCGCTCCACGCCCGCCTTGGGGCCGAGCACCCGCACGCCCGGGATCCGTTCCAGGCCGGCGACCAGCCGCTCCCCCAGCTGCGCTTCCCAGGCGTGGATGCGTTCCATTCCGGTCTCGCGCAGGTAGTTCGCGGCCGTGGCCAGCGCCATCGCCTGGGAAATCCGCTGGGTGCCGGCCTCGAAGCGCTGCGGCGCCGGCAGGTACTCGGCCTTCTCCATCGTCACCGTGGTGATCATGGACCCGCCGGTGAGGAACGGGGGCAGGGCATTGAGCAGCTCCCGCCGGCCGTAGAGGGCGCCGATGCCGGTGGGACCCAGCATCTTGTGTCCGGAGAAGACAGCGAAGTCCACGTCCAGCGCCTTGACGTCCACCGGCATGTGCGGCACCGACTGGCAGGCGTCCAGCAGCACGAAAGCACCGTGGCGGTGTGCCAGGGCGGTCAGCTGGTCCACCGGGTTGATGGTGCCGAGGACGTTCGAGGCGTGGGTAAAAGCAAGAATCCTGGTGTGCGGGCCGATGATCCGCTCGGCCTCCTCCAGCCGCAGGCCGCCGTCGTCGTCCACCGGAATGAACCGCAGCGTCGCACCGGTGCGGAAGGCCAGCTCCTGCCAGGGAATCAGATTGGCGTGGTGCTCCATCTCGGTGACCACGATTTCGTCGGCAGTGCCGAGCCGGAACCGCTCAGCCGCCTCACCGCCGCGGCCGAGGCTGGCGTTGGAGAAGGCGTACGCGACAAGGTTGATGCCCTCCGTCGCGTTGGAGGTCCAGACCAGTTCGTCGGTGCCGGCATTGATGAACCCGGCGACCGTCTCCCGTGCATCCTCGAAGACATCGGTCGCCGCGACCGCCAGGGAGTGCGCTCCGCGGTGCACCGCGGAGTTGCGCTGTTCGTAGAACTCCTGCTCCGCTTCCATGACGCAGGTGGGGTTCTGCGACGTCGCCCCGGAGTCCAGATAGACCAGAGGGCGGCCGTTCACCTCCTGCTGCAGGATCGGGAAGTCGTTGCGGATCCGCAGCGCCTCCTCATTGTCGAGGGCGCCGTCCGCGGGGCGGAGGCTGGAGGGCGTGGAAACAACGGGCAAGGGAACTCCTCCGCTGGACGATCGGCCGGGATACGCTGGCGGACCTATTACGCAACACAAGTCTGCCCTAAATGATCCCACGGATGATCATGCCACGCACCGCCCCGGCGCGCACTTAAGTGCTGCCTAAGTTCCGGCCCCGCCGAGGACGTCGGCCAGCAGCGGCGCCAGGGAACGGGAGTACTCCGGGGTGAGGTGGCTGTTGTCCACCCGCACCGGAGTGGTACCCACAAAACCGGGGCAGCGTCCTTCGCGGTCACAGAACCACCGCTGGGTGTCCACGTAGCGGATGGAGGCGTGCACGGCGCCGCCGGCGTCCTCCCCCGAGGCCTCGGCCACGGCGTTCAGCTGAGCCCGCTGCATCCCCTCCCAGGTGGAGTTGACCCGTGTCAGGCAGTCCCCCGGGGAGCCAAGCGCGGTGACGCAGTCCTGGAGGCTGCGCCCGCCGGGCGGGGGCGAAAGGACCAGGATCTCTTCCTCCACGGCCGGGGCGAGGCGGGCAAGGGTGGCCGCCAGTCCGGTGGAGGCTTCCTGCACCGCCTCGGCGCCGGTGCTGCCCGAGTCCAGCCTGGACAGGGTGTCGTCCGAATCGGCGATGATCAGAACATCGGGGCGGAGCCGCAGGATCTGCGCCATCGCCCAATCCCGGTGCGCCGCGCACTCCGGATAGGGCTCGCCGCCGTTACGGGTCACCTGGACCCCGGCGGCGGGGCACTGGCCGCGGGTCAGCGGCACGGTTTCCCACCCCAGTTCCGCAGCCGCGGCGTCGACGCCCGGCATCCATGCGATGGCGTAGGAGTCGCCGAGCACGGCCACGGTCCTGCTGCCGGTTTCGGCCCCTCCGCGGCACCGCTCGGTGTTTCCGGCGCTGATTTCCGCGCATCCGTCCTGGTTCACCGACTTCACCCACGTTGTGGTGCCCAGGGAAGCCAGGTCCGGGCTGAACTCGGGGAACTGCTCTGCCTGCACGGCGTCGTCAATGCGCTGTTCAAGTTCCTTCCGAAACGTCTCCCCCGCTGCAGCCGGGGCAGGCTCTTCGGCGGCAACAGCCCCGCCGGAGTCTGCGGGGCCCGGCAGCCGCAGGCTCAGCACCGCCGCGCCAACCACGACGGCGGTGAGCGTGGCCATCGCGGTCAGCGCCCGGGCCCGGCGGATCCGACGCGGAACGGGCGGAGCCCCGGGCCGGCGGCCGAACAGCGAGCTGTGCTGCAGCGGATACTCCACCAGGTGGAAGGATGCCGCGGAGAGCGCCAGGATCAGCAACAGTGCGGCCGGGGTGAAGAGCAGCCCGTCGGCAGGCAGCAGGGCCGGCAGCAGGATGATCACCGGGAAGTGCCAGAGGTAGACCGAATAGGAGATCCGCCCCAGATACTGACTGACACGGTTGGTCAGCCACCCGGTCCCCGGAGCATCCCCGCCTGTGCCGGCGGCGATGAGCAGGACCGTGCCGGTCACCGGCAGCAGCGCCGCAGGCGCGGGGACGCCGCTGGTCTTGTCCAGGGCCAGCACCGCAAAGCCGAGGAGGATCAGCCCGGCCAGGCCAAGGACGCCCCTGGCCCGCCGATTCAGACGGGCAAGGGCGGGCGCGGCGACGGCGAGCAGGGCGCCGGCGGCAAGCTCCCATCCGCGGGTCAGGGACGAGAAGTAGGCCCAGGTCGGTTGGGCCGCGGACTGCCACAACGCAAAAGCGAGGGAGCCTGCGGCTACCGCGCCGGCAAACAGAGCCAGGAGGGGCGCCGGCTTCCTGGCCCGCCCTCCGGAGCCGCCGAGCGCCAGGGCGCCTGCGAGGACCACCAGCCAGGGCCACAGCAGGTAGAACTGTTCCTCCACCGCCAGCGACCAGTAATGCTGCAGCGGCGAGACAGTGCCGTCCATCTGCCAGTAGTCGGTGCCCACGGCGGCGAAGTGCCAGTTCGCCGTGAACAGCAGCGCCCAGATTCCGTCCGTGCGGACCGCATCACCCCGGGAAGCATTCACCAGCAGGTAGGTGGCCGCCACGGTGACCAGGACCACCAGCAGCGCTGCGGGCAGAATCCGTCGGGCCCGGCGGCGGTAGAACTCCGCGATGCTGATCCGCCCGGTGGTGCCGAGTTCACGGATCAGGAGCCCGGTGATCAGGAACCCTGAGATCACCAGGAACACGTCCACCCCGAAGAACCCTCCGGAGGGGGTCTGGACCAGGTGGTTGAGCACCACCACCGTCACGGCCAGCGCGCGCAGGCCCTGGATGTCCCGGCGCAGGGTTCGGCCGGCAGGTCGCGGCGAGGCCCGGGGCGTGGTTTCAGGCCTGGACATCATGGCGGCTCCTCGGGTCAGACATGGAGAACTTGGACAGGATGGCGTCGGAAGCCGCCGGACCGGGGACGGCCGACCCGGTGTCGGCCGGCGGTGGTGCCGCAGCAAACGGAGCAGATGCAAGGGCCATGGAGGGCGGGGAAGCGGGCGCCGGTGCGCCGGGCTGCACCCCCAGCACCGTCGACGCGATACGTCTGCGATAGCGGACGGGCGAGTGTCGGCGGGCGGCGTCTGCCGCATTGGCCACCGCCCTCTCCCGCCACCGTGCCCAGTCACCGGCGATGCATGCCAGGGCGTCCGCGAGCGCGGCAGCATCAGCGGGTGGCACCAAGTGAACGCTGTTGTAGACCCCGCCGGCTTCCCGCAACCCGGAGGTGTCACTGACCACCGCCGGGCGGGCGGCGAGCACGCTCTCCACGGCCGTGTTGCCGAACGGCTCGTCCTGCCTGGACGGGACCAGGCAGACATCGGCACCGGCGAGGTAGGGCCAGGGCTCGGGCTGAAAGCCGTGCAGGCGGACCGAGCCGCTCACACCGAGTTCCGTGATCAGCCCGCGCAGCCCCCGCTCAAAGGCCTCGTTGCCGCTGAAGACCGCTCCGACAATGTCCAGTTCCGCCGGCACTCCCCGTTCCTGCAGCAGGGCCAGCGCACAGACGGCCACGTCCACGCCCTTGCGGTGCGACAGCCGGCCCACGTACACGAGCCGCAGGACGCCGTCGAGCACCGCACGCGGGGCCGGCAGATCCGGCGGGCCGGACACGGCATTCGGCAGCACCTGTGCCCGGGTTGTTCCGCCCGGGCTCAGCGGAAGCGAACGGCGCAGCACATCACGGCTGTACCGGCTGTTCACCAGCACTTCGTGGGCGGCAGTCAGCGGCACGGCCAAAGCCACACGCAGCGGCAGGGGTGCCGATTCCTCGGCTTCATGCACATGGGCCACCACCCGGCACCCGGCGAGCCGGGCCAGCACCGTCCACAGCGGCACTGTGAGGGTGCTGACATAGACCGTCTGCGGGCGCAGCTCCCGCAGCAGGCGCAGCATGGCCGCTGCCTCGCCGGGCAGCCGCAGGGCGGCAGACATGGCGGCGCGGGGAGACAGCAGCGCTTTGCGCAGCACCGGCGTCGGGCAATACCGCACCTGTGCACCGTACCTCCGGGCCTCGGTCACCAGCGGCCCGGGTGCCGGCACGGTCAGCACCACCCGGGCGCCGGCCTCGGACAGGCCCCGGATGCTCTCCAGCAGCATCCGGTCCGACCCGTAAAGATCCGCCACCGGATGGGCCACCAGCACCAGGGGCAGGGCCTGCCGGCAGGCGGACGGACCCGGGAAGCCCGGGCCGACAGCGTGGAGCGACGGCAGCCCCGGCGGGTGGACGCGTGCGTGCATGGCGCTCATGGCAGGCTCCTTGATAACGGGACGGCTGAGGTCGCTGGAATGGATTCGGCGCCACCGTGGCACGGCGCCGGCCGGTGTGATTGGCTTCGACCGGAACCTGCACGGGCCGCGGTCAGGAGAATCGATGTCTGTTTCACGGTGCCGCTCCCGTCCCTCTCAGCGCCGCGGGCTGCACCCGATGATCCTGCTGCTGCTCGCGGTGCTGGGCAGCGGCTGCAGCGCGGGCCCCAGTCCGGAGACCTCCGGATCGTCCGCACCGGCGCCCGCGCCGTCGGCCTTCGAGTCCCCGAAGGCGGCGGAGGGCGTCAGTCCCGATCCCGACGGCGACCAGGCCGGCAGCCCCGCGGCGCCGCAGGCTGCCATGGGGGCCCCGGTCCCCGGCGGCAGCGCCTATGCCGTGCCTGTGAACGCGCTGTTCGTAGCCCCGGACGGCTCCGACCGAGGCCCCGGCACTCAACGGCGGCCGCTCCGGACGGTCACCGCAGCGGTGAAAGCCGCCCGCGACGGGCAGACGGTGGTACTGCGGGCGGGCAGCTACCACGAGAGCATCACCATTCCCGAGGGCACCCGAATCACCCTCCAGCCCTACCCCGATGAAGCTGTCTGGTTGGACGGCAGCCGGCCGGTGGCCGGGTTCGTCCCGGTCGGCGCCGCTTTCTCCGCTGATTGGGACGTGCGCTTCGACCACAGCCCGACCTACACCTGGGGCGCGCGGGACGGACACGAGCACGGCTGGCATTTCCTGGATGCGCAGTATCCGCTGGCAGCGCACCCGGACCAGGTCTGGCTCGACGGGCAGCCGCTGCGGCAGGTCGGGAGCGTAGGGGAGCTCGACGTCGAGAGCTTCCACGTCGACTATGCAGCCGGTCGCCTCACCCTCGGCGCTGACCCTGCCGGGCGAAGTGTCCGCGCCAGCGCACTGGCCAAAGCCCTGAGCATACGGTCCGAAGGCACTGTGGTCAGGGGTCTGGGCATCCGCCGGTACGCCCCGTCCGTCCCGCACATGGGAGCAGTGACCGTTGAACGCCCGGACACGGTTCTCGAGGCGCTGACCATCAGTGACAACGCCACCACGGGCTTGTTCCTGGGCGCGCCGGACATCCGCGTCTCCCACCTGACCGTGGCGGGCAACGGCATGCTGGGCGTGACCGCAACCCATGCGGATGGGCTGAAGCTGCAGAACGCAGCGGTCATCGGCAACAACCGGGAGCATTTCCGCCACTCCCCCGTGGCGGGAGGCATCAAGATCGCCCGCAGCCGCGGGGTGGAGATCCGTGAAAGTCTGCTGGAGAACAACCAGGGCACCGGACTGTGGCTGGACGAATCGGTACGCGGTGCCGCGGTTAGCGGGAACGTCCTCAGCGGGAACGCGGCGCATGGCTTTTCCGCCGAAATCTCCGCCGACGTAGATGTGGTCGACAATGTGATCAGCGGCAACAGCGGGGCCGGCGCCAAGGTCAACAACTGCACCCGGGTGCGGATCTGGAACAACACGTTCGTGGGCAACGGACGGGAGCTGAACATCGTCCAGGACCCCCGAAGGGCAGACCAGCCGGGCACCCCCGGGCGGGATCCACGGTACGGGTTCGACCCGCAGGTGCCCTGGACCAGCGGCCCGACGGCAGTTCACAACAATATCTTCTACGGGGCGGGCAACGACTGCCTGCTGTGCGTGGAGGACTACTCGCGCCAGTCCTCCGCCGAGGACCTCGGCATCATGGCGGACGGCAATGCCTATCAGCGGCCGGAGGCGGGTGGGGTGGCTCCGGTGGTCCTGTGGGCAGGCCCGGGAGGAAGCAACCGGGCCTTCGCCACCGCAGTGGAATTCGCCGCAGGCACCGGCCAGGAGCAGGCACTCGTCGAGCTGCACGGTCCGCCCGTCGAGGAAGGTTCCTTGACTGCGCTGCCCCACGTTGCCGGGAAGGCCGCTGCCACCGCTTTGCCGCTGCCGGCCGATCTTGCGGCGCTGGCCGGCCGTCCCCCGGACACCCGTCATTTGGGCGCCTTCGTCAGCGTCTCCGACGCGGGCTGGGCGGAAGCCGGTGCGGACGCGGGCTCGGGCGGATAGACGGCGCTTTCGACGCGGGCGTCCCGAGTCCTGCCGGCGACGATCAGCGCGATGACGAAGAACAGGACAAAGGCGGCGCTGGCCTCCGTCAGCCCGTTCTCCAACGTGCTTCGGCCGACAACGAAGGTCAACAGGGTGGGCGGCAGGCCACCCGGGATGCCCCTGTTGGCAAACGCTTGGAACACGGCCGTCAGGACCCAGACGGCCAGCACCAACACCCCCACCACGCCGGCCTGGGCGAGCGCGGATACCCAGCTGGAGTCCAGCACCTGTTCGTCCCAGTACTGCCCCTGTACCGGGACGGTCTTGATGGAAAGCCCCTCCCCCACCCACCAGGTCCAGGTGCCGGGCGGAGTCGAGAGCACCGCTTCCCAGGCGATGGTGCGGGAATTCAGGGTCAGCAGGGAGGCGCTGTCGGGGCGCATCAGCAGTGAAGACACCAGCGGCGTGAAGAAGGCGACGCCGACGGCGAGCGGCACCGCGGCAAGGAACAGCACCACCAGGACCCGGCGGATCCGGCCGAGGTAGAGCACGTTGACCAGAACGGCGGCTGCCATCACCGCGATGCCGGTCCGGGAGCCGGTGGCCAGGACCGCCGCCCCCAGGACGACCGCACCCGGCACCGCCCAGGCAAGCCGGCGTCCCCGCAGCACCAGGTGCACGCAGCCCAGTCCCGGCGCCGCTGCCAGCAGAGCAATGAGGTTTGGGCTCAGGGGCAGGATGCCGCCCTCCAGCCGCCCGCCGTCCAGCAGTTCACCCACTCCGCCGGCGGCCGCGACGGCCCCGACCGCGCCCATCGCGGCCAGCAGCAGCCCAAGGGCGTCGGAACCCGGGAGCACCCGCAGCACCAGGACGGCAGTCAGACCCGCCAGGATCAGGCGGACGGCCAGCACCGCGGAGGGAAGCAGTTCTCCGCCCTGGGCGGCGCCGAGCAGCGACACCGCTGCGAATAACAGCAGGAGAAGCACGGGCCCCGCCGCCACGGGCCGTCGCTCCCCGGCGAGATTCCAGGCTGCCGCGGCGGACAGGGCGATGCCCTGCAAAGCGGCCTTGGCCAGTACCACGGTGTCCAGCCCCCCGTCGTAGTACACGCCCTGCCGCCAGGGCACCACGCTCACCAGCAGCAGGCACCAGACAGCAAAGCCTGCCCCGCGGTGGATCCACGCCGTCACCATCAGCCCTCCGTCACGGTGGGGGCGGTGGGAACAACACTCGCCGCGGCACCGCTTACCGGCGGACGGGCCGGTGCCCGGGCGGGCACCGGCCCCGTGTCTGTGACGTGACGGCTGCCCGCCTGCCCGGTATTCGAAGGTCCGGTCTGCCCTGCAGGACGCGCAGCTGCGGCGGGTCCGCGGGACCGGCCGTCTACCGTCCGCGGGCCATGGCTTCCGGTCCGGCCGCGGGACAGGTGCAGCACGCGGCTGCGCCGCCGCGGAGGGACCTCCTGCAACACTGCACCCAGCACCCGGACCCGGAGGGTCTGCAGCTCCAGGACTCCGAGATCCAGCTGCTCGTCGGTGGTCTCGCAATAGCAGGCCAGCACGACGGCGGCGGAGACTGCGGGAGCGAGCAGGGTGTTGTTCAGCGGGCCCGTTCCCGGCCGGGTCGGGACCAGCAACAGGTCGAAGCGCGCCGCGAGATCGTTCAGCATCGGACCGGAGCGGGCGGCGAGGTCCGCGGCAGGCAGCAGGTCCGCTGATCCGCCGACCGGCACGAGGATGAACTGCCCCCCGTGCACCGGTACCATGATCCGCTCCGGGGACGTTCCTGCTGCCAGCAGGTCAGTCCAGCCAAGGCCCCCCTTCGCACCTCCGGCGACCGGCCCGGGGGCGGTCTCGAGGACACCCACCCTCCGGCCGCCGGCGGCCAGATGCCCGGCCCACCCCTCCACCAGATCGCGCTGGGCATTCGAGGACCCCGGGCAGCACGAGGACAGCAGCAGAATCCCGGGCAGCCCCCCACCGGCGGCCTGCAGCACTGACGCCGTCAGCTCGCGGAAGCAGTCCTCCGCCGCCGTGCCGCCCCGATGACGGCCACCGGCCGGAGGAACCTGAGCGAGCAGCTCCAGTCCCGCCACCCGCTCAACGTCACGGGCTCCACGCAGGACACGCGGGCCGCCGCCGCCGGCCAGGGCGGCAAGCATGCCCAGCGCCACCCCGGCCAGCGCTCCTCCGGCCAGGTTCAGCGTCAGGTTGGGCGAAGCGGGGCGCACCGGAACCGCAGCCGGAACAAGCAGCTCGGCCCGTACCCTTACCGGGCCCGGCTCCTGGTCAGCTATGGCATCCGCTACCGCCTCAGCTGTTGCATCTGCGAGCCTGGCAGCTGCATCGGCATCGGCGGACCGGCCTGTGATCTGCAGTTGCGTGGTTCCGGGCAGGTTGGCGGCGCTCACCGCGCCGGTCACCTCCTCCGGCAGGACACCTGACGCCTGCGCGGCGGATTCCACGACGGCAGGCGAGCCGACCAGCGGAGGGTAGTTGGGCATCCGGTCCTCCGCGTACTCGGCATCCTGATAAGAGGTTCCGTCGATGGAAGAGGCGCGCACCTGAAGGAGCGCGTACGCCTCATAGGTGCGGGGGCCGAACCAAGTGGCGAGGGCCGCCGCGTCGACGGCCAGGAAGGTCACCAGCAGGATCAGCGCTGCGCGGCGGCGGAAAACCTCCATGTACTGGCTCAGTTCCACGATTTGACCTCCCGGTACCACTTCCCCAGCGCCAGAATGAGGAACGCCCACGTCAGCACCGCAAGGAGGGTGTACGCGGCGGTGAAGGCCGGCGGAGCAGCCAGCAGCAGGAACAGGACACACAGAAGCCCGAAGTCCGTGGGCAGCACCGCCAGCGAGTACACCACTGAGGAGCGGCCGTCACCGGCCAGGCGGGTCCCGCCGTCGCCCCTGCGTGCACGCCGCAGCTGGTCCATCAGCAGGGTCGCGAAGAAGTGCACGGTCGCGCCGGCCTGGAATGCCAGCGGCACCAGGTACCAGAGCGGTTCGAGGTCATAGGAGCGCCACCAGCAAACAAGCACCGCCAGATGGATGGTCCCGACTTTGAAGGCATCGACCGTGTGGTCCAACCACTCACCGGCGGCGCTGCCGGTCCCTTGGAGCCGGGCAAGCTGTCCGTCCGCTGAGTCCAGTGCGTATCCCACGACCAGGAGCGAGGCAACGAGGATGGCAGTCAGGGTGGCCAACGGTCCAGCGGCGAGCAGCCCGATTCCTGCAAAGGTGCAGGCGGCGCTGGCAGCCGTGACATGGTTTGGACTGAACCCGGCGGTGTACGCCCATGCTGCAAGGAGGCGTCCCAAGCGCCGGTTGATGAAACGCGAGTAGGCGGGGGCGCCCTTGCTGGTCTTCTGGGCGTTGGCCAGGGCGGCCAGCGCCTGACGAGTGGAGAGCCGATCGGCCGTCCGCTGGGTTCGCAGCGATTCCTGCCCCGTCATTGATGCACCCACTTCGCGGCAGCCGCCGCCCCGGCCCTGTCGGCTTCACCATCGGTTGCCAGCAGCGGAACGAGCAGGAAGCGCCGCAGTGCCAGCCCGCCGGCCAGCGCTGCGGCGGCGGCGGCGAACGGTAGCGGGGAAGCGGAACCAGCGACGGCGAGAACGGCGGCACCGGCAAGCAAAGCAGCCACGGTGTCGGCCAGGCGGATGAGGAAGACCCGCAGCGATCCGGCACGGACGGCAGCCAGGGTGCCGTAAGGGGTGGCCGCGGCGGTTGCTCCAGCGTAGGCCAGCCAGGCGGCGACGGCCCACGCATCCGGACTTCGGCCGGTGACGATCGGTCCGGCCACGGGAAGCAGGAGCAGTGCAGCCACGCTGCCCGTGAGGGTTATCAGCGTCAGCGCGGCTACCCCTCGGTCTGCCTGCCGGAGCAGGGTTGCCATGGGTGCGTCGCGGTTCCCCGCGAAGGAGGCGAACAGATAGGACGAAATGCCCGCAACGATCTGCATTGCCGGAGCCGCGTAAACCCGGGCTACCTCCAGCAGTCCGGCCGCTTCCAGTGACAGCACGAGCACCACCGCCGTGCGAAGTCCGGTCAGGAGCATCGGTCGCAGTGCCTGCTGCGCCGCCCGCCAAGCACCGAAACCGGCAATCCGGCGCCACCGGGCCCCGCGCAGAGTGACCCGGGAGCGTTCCTGGACCGGCAGCATCAGCCAGGCGACAACAATCCCTGCCAGCTGGCCAACGGCGAGCGCCGCGAGGAACAGGCCGAGGCCGCCGTCGCCGTCCACCGCGTGGCCGCCCGCCAGCACACCCCCGGCCACAGGCAGCACCATGAGGTCAGCGAACACGATCCCGGTGAAGCGCAGGCGCGCCATCAGCGTCCGGCGCAGCACATCCTTGACCAGGTAGGTGGCCACCGCGGCCGCCAGCGCCCCAAGCTCCGGCGGGCCGATCAGGCCCGCGGCCCAGGCCGCCGGCGGCACGATCAAGGAGCAGCCCACCCCAAGAACGACGAGCCAGCCCAGCAGGCCGCCGCGGGTGCCGGGGTCGAACCGGTCCAGGACAGTCAGCGAATCCCCAACAAACCCGGTGGTTAACGCGCCGCACACCACCAGCAGCCCGTACAGGATACTCAGGCTGCCGAGCTCCGGCAGCGACAGGGTGCGTGCTGCGACAGCCAGGATCAGGAAGGCCGTAAGGCCCTGGCTGGCCTGGGCAGCCACGGCCCAGACGGCGGGCGCGCGGCCACCCCGGGTGCGGGCGGCCCTCCTGCCATGCCCCGCACGGATCCTTCGCTGGCCGCCCCCCATCGCCGGGGTCATTTTGCTGCTCCAGCGCCATGCTGCGTGAGTACCATTCTGAGACCGATTTCCGTGCAGGTATCCCCAGCCATGCGTGCAGTCCCTCAAGTGCCGCCAGGCCGGCTTTCGCGCCCAGACTAGGAACCTACCCGTACCCGGGGCACGGGTAGCAGGTACTCGTTCCGCGATGCCCGCATCAGGCGGCTACCTGCCGCGTACCTACGTCGATACCTACCCGGGCGTGCGGCACCCGTCCGCGGCCAACGGCCACGGCAGCGCCGGCAAGGGCCCCACCGTGGCCGTTGGGGGAAGACCAAGCATGCAAGACCCGGCCATGCCCTAACTGTCAATCAGCCGCCGGCTGTCACATTGACCGCCACCGTTCCACTCCTGACCGTGTTACCGAAGGGATCCTTGGCGACGATCTGATATGTGTGCTGCCCTTTGGTGAGCCCGCTGTCAGTGAAGCTCAATGCGGGCCGTGAATAGAACCGCGAAACCGCCTGGACGGTGTGAACGACTCTGCCGTCCCTGATGACCTGATAGGTCAGCACCTCGTTGTCCCGGTCGTGGTTGGCCTGCCAACCGACGGTGACCTTTCCGGCCGAAACATACTTCGCCGTCGGGTTCGCGGCGGCACCGCTGACCTGGGGTCCCTGCTTGTTGGGCGCCAGTCCCTTTCCGGCGTAGCGGACCATCCCCTGCTGCGGGGTGCCGTTTGCCGTGGTGAACTCGCCCACCATGACCACGTAGTTGCTGTTGCCGGTGACGGCCCACGGCCCCTGGTACTGGCCGGTCGCGGTGCCCGTGTTCAATGCCGGATACCAGGCAAGCAGGCTTGGAGCCGGCTTGCCCCGCAGAGAAGTGAAGGCACCGTTGCCGAGCACGCCGGTGGTCGCTTTAGTAAAGGCCGTGGCCCGGTACCACGCAGTCGGCTCGGTGGGATCAGCGGCTGTGAACCCGCCGCCGGGCAGGTTGCCGCATCCGTGGGAGTGACTGGCAACGTAGACCGCACTGGCCGAAGCCCACACTCCGTAGCTGTCACCCCGACAATCCTGGACCCATTTCAGGTTCCCGTCTGACCAGTTGCCGGCAAAGGCGCCCTCGAGGTTTCCGCCTCCCTTGTAGTGGTAGCCGGTGCCGTAAAAATTCGTCCCGTCGGAATGCAGCGACAGGATGGCCGCCGTGTTTCCGCCGTTGCGGATGACGCTGTTTACACCCAGTGACATGTTGATGCCCGAGAGCGCGTTGACGCGGGCAAGCCCAAACCCCGGGTTGCCGGAGCCGTTCATTGTGGTGAACGCGCCGCCGATGACCATCTGCTTTCCATCAGGGGACAGGGCCATCGCGTTGACAACCCCATTTGCCCTCGGTGCCCAGGAGAGCAGGGCGCCGCCGTTGGCCGCGACCGCAGCCAGCCTGGACCGTGCCGTCGATCCGACGGTGGTGAAGTTCCCGCCCAGGTAGACGAAGCTGCCGGTGGCGACGATGCTGCGCACGGACCCGCCGACCTTGGGCGCGAACGAATCAATGAGCGCGCCGGTTGCGGGATCCAGGGCCGCGAGCCGGGAGCGGGGCTGCCCGTTGACCGTTGTGAAGTCGCCGCCGATATAGAGCCGCCGCCCGTCAGGGGACGCCGTCACGGCCAGCGCCTGCCCGTTCAGCTTTGGCGCAAAGGATGAAACCAGTGCGCCGGTGGTCAGGTTGAAGGCGAGGATGTTGCTGCGCGGTACGTTCTGTGTGCCGGGAGCCGCTCCTGCCGGGCGGGCCTGGCTGAACTTCCCGACCACATACACGGTGTTGCCGATGATGGTGCTCTGCCAGGCGACCCCGTTGTGCTGCGCGGTGGGCAACGCGTCCGCGGACACCGTGACGGGCGTCCGCGGATCGTTCGGATTGGCGGGTGCGGTGTCGGCCGACGCGGCGCCCGCCATCGCTCCAAGTCCGCCTGCGGTCAGTGCGAGTGTCATGGCCAGTACCGCGATGCGCCGGGCGGCGCGGCCAACGATGTGCCCGGAGGAACCGGGCTCGTACTTCTTCATACGTCTGCCTAACTGTGGGTGTTTGCCGTCCCGCGGTCAGTGTCCGCGGGACATTCCGGTGACAAACGGCTGCTCCTTTCCCTGTCCCCCGTCCTGGTCCCCCTACGCTGTGTGTGGCCGCTCCCGCCACCCCCCTACCCGGGCGTCGGCCCCTCGAAGGCGAGGATCGGAGCCGCTGCGGAATAGTTGAACCGGATCAGCACCTTTGACCGTTGCTCCGGTGGTACCAGGAACACATAGGTCGCTTCGACCCGTTGTCCCGGCTGCACGCTGGACGGCAGGACGGTGACCCCGGGCCCCATGAGCTCCATGCAGGGCTCCCGATCCGGACCCGCTTCAACGGTCAAAAGGGCGTCGGACAGATCGAGCGGCGAGGTGGTGTTGTTTACGACGCTGAGGCGGAAGCGGAGGGCGGGGCCGCCGATCTGTCCGATGCCCTCGGCCTCCCCCACCACCGCTTCGAGCCCGGTGACCGCTGCTTCGACGCCGCCGTGCCGGCTCGGCTGGTCGATCGGTGCGGGCGGGGCAACGGGCTGCGCTATCGCGGCCAGGTCCGCATCCGGCGCCGGCACGGGCGCGTTGGGGTCCATCGGAGGGGCGGGGGGCGGGGGCTGGGGTGCCGGCTCGGTCACCGGGCCTGTATCCTCCTCCGGCGCCTGGCTTGTCTCCTCCTCCGGTGCCGGTTGGGGTTCCGCCTCGGCAGGGGGCACGGAGGGTGGGGCCGTCGTCGCTGTCTGCCGAGGGGCGGCGCTCGCTGTCCCTTCGTCCTGCTGCACGGCCGTCGCTTCCTGTTTGCCGTCGCCGCGGTCCAGCACCAGCACGGCGGCAACGGCGGCCAGGACAGCCGCCAAAGCGGCGGCCGCAAGCCATCGTGCCCTTGCTGATCGCCATAGCCTGCTCATCGTGCTTCCTCATTCGTTGATCGGCGGCGTCCGCGCGGCCGCCGGGCCGGCGTGCTGCGCCCGGCCAGGCGCAGGCAGAGATCCTCGTAGCCGAGGGACACCTCGTCCCAGTCGTAGGCTTCGGCATTCCGCTGGGCGAGCTTGCCCCGCAGGGCGGTCTCGGAGGGCGCCGCTTCGGCGTCCTCCGCCAGCCGCCCGACGTCGTCCGGGTTCCGGAAATACCGGCCCTCACCACCCAGCACCTCGCGGTTGAAATCGACGTCGAACGCGTTCGTGGGGGCGCCGGCCCCCATGGCGCGCAGCAGGGAGGGGTTGGTGCCGCCCACGGAATGTCCGTGCCAGTAGACCAGGGCGTTGGCGTAGAGCTGGTCGAGCAGGTCCTGGTCCCAGAGTCCGCCGGTAAACCGCACACGGGAATCCGCCAGGTCGTGGAGACGGCGCGTGTACTCGCGCGAATAGGGAGCGCTGCCCACCACCACCAACGGCAGGCATGCCCTGCTGTGGGCGTACCCCTCGATGATCAGGTGCAGGTGGTTCTCCGGTTCGAACCGCGCCACCGCCAGATGGAAGCGGCCGGGCTGCAGGTTCAATCCGGCCAGCCGGTCGTGCCCCGGAGCGCGCTGCACCGGGGCGCCGTACGCGAGATAGGTGGTGTCGGCGTCAAACTCGCGCCGGTAGTAGTCCTGGATGCCACGGGCGTCGGCGATGAGGGCGTCGGACCACCGCACCGCCAGGGCCTCCGCCATCCGGTAGTAGCGCCGGCCGTTGGGTCCCCACTTGGCGCGTTTCCACTCCAGGCCGTCTACGTGCGTGGCCACAGGAACCTTTGCGGCGCGGAGGACCGGAAGCCAGGGGGCGTTGGCGGAGTTGAAAACGATGGCAGCGTCGGGCCGGGAGCGCTCCCGCAGCGCCCTGCTCAGCAGGTGGCCGACGGAGAGCCCGGTGTGGGTCAACGTCTCCAGGGAGCGTCGCCGGGCCGCCGGCAGGTGCACGAGCTGCATGCCGAGGTGGGTGGACAGGACAGGCGTGCCGGCAGCGGAGCGACAGTACACCGTCACCCGGTGTCCCCGGGCCGCGAGCCGGCGGCCTACTTCTTCGACGCAGGTTTCGAACCCCCCGTAGCGTGCGGGCACGCCTCGGGTTCCCATCAGGGCAATGTGCAGGGGGCGCGGCGTCGCGGCCATACGTCGTTCTCCTATCCTTCCGCCGTGCGTCGCGCAGCTGCCGGACCCAAGTTGAAGAGTTCGAGAGTGCGGCGCAGGCGGGAGCTTGAGGTATGGGCGGTATAGGGGAAGTACTCCACCTCCACGCCCAGGGGGTACAGGTCCTGCTCGAGCTGACGGCCCCGGAGGGTGCCGCGCCAGTCGTCGCCCTTGAACAGCACGGAGACCCCCAGCTCCCGGCACATCGTGACCTTGTCGGTGGTTTCCGCAACGGCCTTGTCCACGCAGTCGAGCGCTCCGACGATTTCCAGCCGCTCGGCCAGGGGAATGAACGGTTCCCGGCCCTTGCGTTCGACCAGGAGCTCGTCGGTGACCACGCCGGCGACCAGAAAGTCACATCCGGCGCGTGCCCGGCGCAGCAGGTTCAGGTGGCCGATATGGAACAGGTCGAATGCGCCTGCGGCATATCCGACTCGCATCACCACGCCCCCACGGGGCGGAACATGACCCTGACCGTGCGCCACAGGATCTGCAGGTCGCCGGCCAGGGACCAGTTCTCCACGTAATACAGGTCCAGCCGCACCCCGTCCTTCCAGTTCAGTTCGCTGCGCCCGTTGGTCTGCCACATCCCGGTGATGCCAGGTTTGATGTACAGCCGCCGGTACACCCGATCCTCATACCGGTCGACCTCACGCTGTAGCGGAGGCCGCGGACCCACCAGGGACATCTGGCCGACAAGGACGTTCCAGAACTGGGGCAGTTCATCCAGCGAGTAGCGGCGCATCCAGCGGCCCACGCGCGTGACCCGCGGATCGTGCTGCATCTTGAACAGGAGCCCGGAGGCCTCGTTGCGGTCCAGCAGCCCCTCCAGGTCGTCTTCGGCGCTCGCCGCCATGGAGCGGAACTTGACCATCCGGAAGGTGCGCCCGGCACGGCCCACGCGTTCCTGCCGGAAGAACACGGGCCCCGGGCTGTCCCGCTTGATCAGGATGGCAAGCACGGCGAAGACGGGCAGCAGCAGGATCAGCGCCAGGGCGGAGCCCACGATGTCCAGGCCCCGCTTGAGCACGTGGCGCGCCCCGGTGTACTGGGGCAGCTCGACGTGCATCAGCGGCAGGCCCTCCACCGGGCGGGCCTGGATCCGCGGCCCCGCTACGTTTGTCAGGCCGGTGGTGAGGATCAGTTCGGTGGAGGTCTCCTCCAGCCGCCATCCGAGTTCCTGCACGTACGCGCTCCCGCCCCGCACCGGACCGGCAACCACGACGGCGTCCGCGCGGAGCAGCCGGGCGGCGGCCACGACGCTCTCACCGTCGGCGAGGACAGGGTAGTCCCGGCCGTCGACCCGGAGGGCCGTGCGCGGTGTGGATGAGACCAGTGCGACGCCGAGGACCTGGTAGGCACCGCCGGCCTTGTTTTCGATCTGCTTGACGACATAGCGGGCGTCCCGGGAACGGCCGAGCACCAGGACGCGGGACTGGTAGCGCCCTTGGCTGCGCTGGTGTGTCAGCCAGCGTCGGAGCAGCCACCGCGTGGCAGTCAGTCCCGTGATACCGCCGGCGAGGGCGATGGCGAAGAACCCGCGGGCGATGTCCACGCCCAGTACTACGCAGGCCAGGGCAACCACGCCCAGCAGCGTGACCGTTGCCGAGATGACCTGCTTGTATTCGTCGGCACCGATGCCCACCACTCGGTCGTTGCGGGTGCGGTAGATCGTGAGGGCCGCAAGCCAGCCTGCTGCTATGCACGCGGCCACCAGCACGTAGGGCAGCTCGATGCTGGCGGCCGTGACGCTGGCTGCTTCCGTCCCGAAGCGGGCCAGGTGCGCGGCAGCGACCACGGCAAGGATCACCAGCGCGTCAAAGGCGAGCAGGATCCTGCGGTACCGCCGGCCCCAGTGGAGCCCGACGGGCTCGCCGCTGCGGTGCAGGCCGGGAAACCTGAGATCCGAGGCCGTCTCCTGCAGCAGGGGGGACCGGGTTCGGCTGTCCGGGCCGGACCCGGCCGAAGGAACAAGCACTCCGGCTGCAGGCCGGGAAGTCACCGAAGGGGTCGACGGCGGCTGGGGGGAAGCCTTGGTCTCAGGAGGCTTCGACGCCGTCGACCCCGCTCGGGGGACCAGCGCGAGCGCTGGTGGTATTGATCGGGTGGTGCCCAACAGCGTTTCCGCAGAATGATCAGCACGCATCTTGAGACCTTTGGCTAGCTTCCAATCAACGATCAGAAGGCTAGGCGGGGCCGGACAGATACAGCACCAGTAACCGATACGCATGTTCCGGCTTCGGCTTCGCGGCCCGTAGCCGCCTTACCTGCCCAGGCCGGGGGCTCCCACTCTGTGCCGGGCGCTCAGCTACCCGAGGGTGGCGTTCCGCCGGGGGTGGCCGGAGCACGGGGACCGGGCTCCAACGCGCGGTACGCAGACTCGAGGTCCGCCCTGCGGCTGATTCCGAGCTTCACGTAGATCCGGTAGATATGGCCCTCCACGGTGCGCTGCGAGAGAGTGAAATGGCCGGCGATGTCCCGTGATCCCGCGCCCTCGAGCAGCAGGTGCACGATCTCGTGTTCCCTGCGGGTGAGCCGGACCAGATGCAGTGAAGGGCTGAGGTATGAGACGGTCACTCCCGCCAGCTCCTCACGGCGGCGTCGGAGCTGCTGGATCAGGGCCCGCTGTCGCCTGAGGTTGCCATGGTTGCCGTAGAACCGGATGGCATGGCCGATGCTCTCCACGGCCACCAGGTACTTGCGGTGCCGGACAGCTTCATCTGCGGCGGCCACCATGCGTTCCGGGTTTCCGGACGCCACCGCCTCCGCGTAGGCGAGCAGGGCGCGTGCCTCTCCCCCCGGGTAGTCGGAGGTGAGATCAGCCAGCCGCCGCGCCTGGCTGAGATCTCCCACGGCCAGGCAGAGTTCCAGGATGTCCTTTTCGGCTGTGCGGAGCCCCGCCGTCCTCGCCTGCTCCGCCGCCTCGCGAAGGTCACTGGGAATCTCGGCGTCGGCTCCCTCGCTGGCTGCGACGGCGGCGGCGGCGTAGGCCCGGGCGACGAGCTGCAGGTGAATCGGCGCCGTCTTGAGCGTTCCGGCCACCTCCTTGGCGTACCGGGCGGTCGCCATCGATTCTCCGACGACGGCGGAGGCGTATCCGGCTGCGCCCAGCGCAAAGGGCAGAAGCAGCTCAGGGTCGTTGCGGCGGAGGGCCTCAACGGCCGGGTGGAGCCGCGCGAGCCCCTCCCGCAGCCGTCCCTGGTGCAGCTCGGCCAGGCCTTGGAATACGCCGAGCGTGCCTCCCGAGCCCAGCAGGTGCGCTCCTCCCCTGAGGCGGCACTCGGCCAGCAGCTCGTCGAGGTCCTCATAGCGTCCCAGGTGGAGCAGGGCGAAGGCATGCCGGACCACTGCGAACGTACAGAACTCACCCAGCTCCGACGACGCGCCTTCCAGCGCCCGCAGCGCGGCGGACGAATGGCGGACGGCTTCCTCGGGCCGGCCGAGGGCTGTCAGTGCTTCCCCCAGCAGGCCATTCCCGATCAGGACGTCGACAGGACGCTGCCCGGGGCCATTCACCTGTTCGCGCAGCCGTGCCGCTGCTTCGTCGTACCGGCCCTCAGCCAGCAGCGCCCTGGCCTCGATCAGGGCAGCCCCGGCCGCCGGGACGCGGCCCGGCGGCGCTGCCTCATGCCCCTCCCCCGTGTCCTCGACCGCCGACCGGTGTCCGATGCGGTTTTCTTCCCGCCGCAGGATGCCCGCCAGGCGACGGACGTCCTCACCCGATGCTCCGGTACGGTGCAGCAGGCGGGCCATCACCACGACGGCGCGTTCAAGATGCCCGGGTCCGGAGGCCGGCCGTACCGCGGCGGGCCCTGATTCGAGCACTCCGTCAAGGAGGACCCGCGCCTGGGCGAAGACCCCGGTCTCCACATAAGCGGCCGCGATCTCCACCCGGGCCGCCGGCTGGTGTTCGGACGCCGACACGGACGCCGCGAGGCGGATCGCTGCCTGCGGCCGGCCCAGGCGGTTCGCGGTCGCTGCGGCCGCCAGCAGGGTCGCGTCGTCGGGACAGCTGCCGCACTCCAGCGACCAAAGCGCGGACCTGACCTGCTGCTCGGCGCCACGGGGATATCCCGGTCGCCCGGCGAACAGCGCATGGGTCCGGGCGCTCCTCGCCGGAGGCACCAGCTGCCGGAGCACTTCGCCCTGCAGGGGAACGCCCAGCGCAGTGGTTTCGGACCCGTCCTGGGCGCAGACGAGAAGCCCCTCCTGAAGCAGCGACTGCAGAGCCGCCGCGTCCGTTGCCGAAGCCAACAGCGTCCTGGGAAGCGGCCCGGCCAGCGCTGCAGCTTCGAGGACGGCGCGCTGCGCCTGCGGGCGGTCGGCCAGCATCCCCTTGACCAGGTCTTCAAGGGGGCTCCCGTAGGTGTCCGGCAGCCCCTGCAAAAACCAGGCCCCATTGCCCTCGGCCAGGTGGCCGGAGGTGCGCAGGTGCTCCACCAGCACCTTTGCGTAGAGCGGATTTCCGGCCGTCAGTGTTGCGATCACCGTGCCGGATGCCCGCAGCACCGGGCCCCCCAGCAGCTCCTCGCAGAGCGCGTGTACGGCGGCCCCGTCCAGCGGTGTCAGGTCCACCCGTGCCAGGATTCCGTCGCGGGAAAGGGCGATGAGCTCCTGCACCTCCGGGGCCGCTGTCCTGGCGAGCACCAGCAGGCGGATTTCCCCGGAGAGCGCCAGCTGGCTCAGCACGTGGGTGCTGCCTTCGTCGAGGTGGTGCGCGTCGTCGACGATCAGCAGTGCCGGCGGCTTTCCCGTTTCCGTCCGGCGGCTGAACCAGCGCCGCACCGCCCGCAGCACCGCGAGCGGCGAATCCATGTCCCCGGCGTCTGCTGCTTCAAGGAAAGGGGCAAGGACGCCGTAGGGAACCTTGGCGAGCAGCGGGCTGCCGTACACCCAAACGGGGTCCACAACCCCGCCCAGCCGTACCACGGTCAGTTCGGCCAGGCAGGATTTGCCCATCCCCTCCTTTCCCAGCACGACCGCACCACGCTGGGAGGGATTCAGGATGCCGGAACAGGCTTCCTCGACCTCGCGTGACCGTGCTTCCGCCGCCCGGGACGAGCCCTGCACCGCCGCAGTCACTTCACCGCTCCGCTGCGTTCCGAGAGCAGCCGGGCGAGTTCCCGCCTGCTGGCGACGTGCAGTTTCGAGTACACCTGGTAAAGGTGCCCCTCCACGGTCCGTACCGAAATGCCCAGTTCCTCAGCGATTGCCTTGTTGCTTGCACCGCCCGCGGCCCGCACGGCAATCGTCCGTTCCCGCTGGGTCAGCGCGTCCAGCAGCTCGCTCGCGAATTCCGCGGGATCCGCCTGGCCGTTCCCGGTGCGCCTGGCCTGATGGATCAGCCTCACGGTGGCCCGGTCTCCGGACCCCGTCGCCATGGCCAGGGCACGTTCGGAGGCTTCGCGGGCCAACAGGGCGTGGCCGCAGGCTGCTCCCATCTGGCCCGCTTCCAGCAGCAGCTGCACATCGAACGCCGCCAGCGCCTTGGCATAGGTTTCACAGGACCGGGCGAAGTCTCCCTGCAGCCGGGCGGAGGTTCCCAGGACCTGCTCCACAGCTTCGTGGTCCCCCAGCCGCAGCCCGGTGAAACGCGAGAGCATCTCGAACGCCGCTGCCCCGCGCCGCCCGTCCTGATCGGCGAGGTTCCGCAGCCGGTCCACCGCCCGTTCAGCTCCCAGTGCCGCATCGGCAAGAGCAGCGAAGTGCCGGGCCGTCCGGCGGATCACCCAGGGCCCGCCGTCGCGCCCGCGGTCCCGAAGCTGCAGGCACCGCCTGGCCTGGTCGGCGTCGCCGAGGAGAGCGAAGCTGTAAGCCGCTGCAGCCGCCGCCGGCGGTATCAGCCAGACCGGGCCGGTGGACAGGACCTGGGCCAGCCCCGGTTCCAGCGCGGCCAGGGCATCTTCCGGCGAGCCGGCGCACGCCAGCCGCAGGCCCTCCCCCAGGTCGGTGAGCAGCGGCGAGGACAATCCGTGAGCTGCTGCCAGCTCCAACAGCCGCTGTGCCGCGTCCAGGGCACCGGCGGCCACATAGGTGGTGAGCAGCCGCTCCGCAGCGGCGATGCGGGCACCGACTGCGCAGCTGCGGTGCGGAAGCATCTGTTCCACCTCGCGGGCACGCTCAAACGCATCGGCCTGGCGGTCGGTCAGCCCCAGCGCCTCCACCAGCAGTGATCCCGAGGCAAGGCGGAACCCCGGGTCGTAGGCTTCAGTGAGGTCCGACAGCAGGTTGATGTTCTCAGCGAAGCGCCCGTGGGCCGAGTTGCAGGTTGCACGGGCCAGCAGCACCTCCCGGGCCAGGCCCGGAGCCGTTTCCGATACGCCTGCTGCTCCGGCCATGCCTGCCGCCTGGTCCAGGAGAAGCTTGTGCCCCCGGACATGGTCCTCACCCCATCCGGCCAGGCGTCCGCTGTCGGCCGCGCCGGTGGAGGCCATGCACAGCAGCCGACAGCGCGCCAGGATCAGCCTGACGGCCGTGCCGTCCGAGGCGTTGACGCCGTCGGCAAGCTGCAGGACCTGTGCCGCGCCCGCAAAGTCGCCGAGGTCGATCCTCGCGCCGGCAACCATGAGCAGCGATTCAGGATGGTCTTTCCACTCAACCGCAACAGGAATCAGGGCCGCCGCCGCGGCGGGGTCGCCGGACTCCAGGGCAGCGGCCGCCGCAGGTGCCGCGTCTGCGGCATCCAGCGGCTCGTCGATGCTCAGGCGCCAGCGCGCCTCGGAGAGCGGCTCTCCCCGGGCGTCTCCCAGCTCGCGGCGCAGGCGGCGTCGCTCCGTCTTGTTGACGGTGGCCAGCGCTGCGCCGGCGAGTACCGGGGCAGCGATCCGCAGCCCCGCGACGGGTGCCGGGTCCAGGACAAGCAGGCCGCGTTCCTGCAGCCGGTCGACTGCCTCGGATCGGGTGAAACGTTCAGCGTCGCCAAGCCGCAGGAGCCCGGCGAGCGCGACGGCGTGCAGCAGGTCGCGCTCGTCGTCCGCCATCTCTCCGACGGTGTCAAAGACCGCTTCCGCCATACGGGACAGCGGTTCCGGCCCGGTGGGATGGAAGACCCAGGTGCCCTGATCCCGGCGGAGCCAACCGCCTTCGCGGTAATCGGCGCAGGCAAGACCAAGCAGCAGCGGGTTGCTTCCGCTGACGGTGCGCAGGCGCTGCACGGCGGTCTGCGTGACCGGCCCGCCCAGGTGCGCCCGGACCAGGGCAGCGGCGTCAGCTGCGTCGAGGGCCGGCACGTCGATCCGGTCCATCAGTCCTTCGCGCCACAGCCCCATGAATTCCCCAGGGGCGCGGTTCAGGTCGCGGAAGGCCGCCACCATGGCTGCCGCTTTGCCCAGCACCAGCTGGTTAAGGACCATGGCGGAGAATTCGTCCAGGTCTTCGGCGTTGTCCACTGCCAGCAGGACTGGGCGGCCGTCGGCCCGCTCACGGATAAGGTTGCTCAGTCCCCGCAGGATCAGCACGGGGTGCGCGGAGGCCTGGGGGTCAAGGTCCGAGAGCAGGAAGGTCAGGGCGCCGAACGCCGAGCGGCCGGCGAACTCCGAACCCCGCACCTGGACGACATAGTGGTCTTCGCGGCGTCGGAGCACCTGCTGCATCAGCGAGGTTTTCCCGATGCCGGGGCCCCCCACCAACAGGCAGCCGCGGCCCGGCCCTGACTGCAGTGCGAGATCGATGCGGTCAAGAATCCAGGAACGACCGTCGAGGACGAGGGCCTCCGCCGGAGGTTCGTCTCTCCGGGGCGGCGGGGCGGCAGCCGAGGTGCCGCCCGAAGGGAGGTAGCCGGTGCCGCGGGAGGAGCCGGCTGCTCCTGCCGCCGGTCCCGGAGGATACGGAGAGTTGTGGTGGGAAAGCTGCACGTCGAGACCCGTCTATTCTCTTCGATGTCGGCTGAGCTGCCTGCCGTCCCCACTGAGCCGGAGCAGCAAGTGACTGGAGAGTAAAAAAGAACAAGAAGTGTCGTCGTGAGTAGGAGACACCAGCCCTGGGCCTTCGATTACTTAGCCCCGTCCTCCGAAGGACGCAATGTGCTACTCGGATCGCTACTCGCAGCCCCGGTTCCGCCGGTACGAACGCGTGGTTGGCTACCTGGGTCAGGGGACGGTGGAAGGCACCACCCACTCGCTGGAACCCGCCTGCGAGAGAATCTCCCGCAGCTCCCCCCGGCCCGAGACGCGAAGGGTCCGGAACATCCGGCCCAGATGCCAGTCCACGGTCCGGGGCGACAGGTGCAAATCGCGGCCCAGAACCGAACTTGATTCGCCTTCCGCCGCCCGGAGCAACAGCGTCCGGTCAAAGTCGGGCAGCCGTTTAATTCCCTCTTCAACCCGGTTGGCGTCCGCGAGCAGGCGGTAAGCCTGGTTCTCCAGCTGCCGGAGGGTCCGGGAGAGCCGCTTCTCGCCGCTGGCCGACGCCGCCTGCTGCGCTGCGGAGGCGGCAAAGTAGGCCAGTCGTGCCTGCCCGGCGGCCAGCGCCGTGCGGGCGACCTGGGCCAGGGCCTGCGCGTCGTTGCGCGAGAGCCCGTCGCTGAGTGCATCGTAGAGGTTCCCGGCCTGGCCCTTTGCCGATCGCGCAGCCCTCGCCAGGTCATCCACGGCTGCTGTTCGGCCATCAACGACGGCGGCGGAGAGGTTCAACAGGGCCGCTCCTACGTTGCCGGCCGCAAGGTTGCGCAGCCCCAGCCGGTGCAGGCGGGGCGCGGCGGCCGGCCCCCGACCGGCCGCCGTACCGAAGTGCTCGGTCAGGACTGCGGCCAGGACGGGTGAGCGGGCACGGCGGCGTTCAGCCCCCGGACGGGGCCATGCCGGCAGTCCGTTGCCGGACGCGTCTTCGACGCGCGCCGCTCCTGCACCCGCCGCGGCCAATGGGTACAGTCCATGACGGTCCATGGTCGCGAGCTGGGCAAGCGCGGGCTCCAGCACCCTTCCCGCGGCGTCCGCCCGGCCGGCGAGCAGATGCGCCAGCCCGGCCGGGACCTCCCAGAGGGCGCTGCCGGGGTGAAAGGGCTCGCCCGGGCCGCGGCAGGCTGCCTGCCGGCAGATCCGCAGGACGACGGCGGGCCGGCCTGCCAGCAGCAGGACGAGCTGAAGCTCAAGGAAGGCCGCTTCCAAGTCCATCAGGTCTGCATCCTCCGCCACCGCGCTGCCGATTTCACCCAGAAGATGCTCGGCCAGGGCTGCCGCCTCGTCGGCCGCGCCCTGAACCGCCAGGCTGCGGGCCGCCGCTGCACCCGCGGCAAGCCGGTCCCGGAACGCGGCGGTGTCCGCGGTCGATCCCGCCAGCCCGGAGGGGGCGGGTTCCCAGCGTCCCAGGCGGTGCAGTACCTCAAGCCTGGCCGGCTGCAGGACGCCGTCCAGGGCTGAACGGCGCGCTGAGCCGTCACGGCTGTCCAGGGCCTCAAGGCGTGCAACGAGCTCCGTCTCCACCTGCCTCCTGGCTTGCTCAGAGCAGTCGCGGGCGTCCTCAGTCTCCCGGGCTGAAAGGGGACCGGTATCCGAGTTCGCCTGCACCGCGGCCGCCAGGACATGGATGAGCTCGAGGCAGGTCCGCTCAGGTGAGCTGTTGTCGGGGACGAGCACTTCCAGCGCGCGCTCCGGGCGGTACTGCAGCCGCGCCGCAGCCAGCTCGATCGCGGCCCGCGGATGGAGCATTGTGCCGGCCGCGTCGGCCATCAGTTCCACCGCCGCGTAATCGCCTTGACGGCGGCCGCCGCGCAGGGCACGCACGAGCTCCTTTCCCGTCAGGGTCTGCCCGCAGGAGGCCAGCCACTGGCCCGCCGCCAAACAAGCAGCGTCAGATGCCTGGGACAGATTGAGGCGGCGCCCGTAGGTCTGAAGCAGGTCCAGCCGGCGGCCCAGCGGTACCACGGCCGGCAGGACCTTTGCGGCCGTCGCCGACCGCAGCCTGGCGGTCACCGTTCCGCCGGTCCTGACGGCCAGCAGTCCAAGCTCCTCCAAGCCGTCGACGGTGTCAGGCCCGGCGAGTGCCGCAAACAGCGGGACCGGAAGCTCTGAGCACAATGCCAGCAGATCCAGTGCATCGCGCTGGGCGGCAGTGAGCCGACGCAGCCCGACTTCCACGCGTTCAGCCAGCTCGCCGGCGAGGGAGAGCCGACCGGCCACGGCGCAGTAGCCGGCCCGGAGCCGGAACCTGCCGGCCTCCAGCTGGTCGCGCGTGGTGAGTTCCGCGGCCAGCGGATTCCCGCCCGTGTGCCGCCAGACGTTCTCCAGCGCCTCGGCGGTGGGCGGCGCACCGGCAACCCGGTGCATGAGGGTTCCCAGCGCGGTGCGGCTCAGCGGGCCGAGGTCAATGCGCTGCAGCAGCCCGTCGGACCAAAGCCGGGCGAGTTCGGGTGCGCAGGCGGAAAGATCCGGCGCGGCCACCAGGAGTGCGACCACTCCCTGCCGGCACAGCTGGGTGGCAACCATGACCGCCAGGTCGTCAAGCCGGTCGGCGTTATCAAGCACGAGGACCGGCCGGCGGCCGGCCGCCCGTGCCGTCAGGAGCTCTTTCAGACCACGCAGTACGAGGACGGGGCTGTCGACGGTATCGCGTGGCAGATCCGACAGCAGCCAGGCCAGGGCGCCGTATGGAGTGCGGGCCGAGGTTTCGCTGCCCCGCACCCAGACGAAGCAGGAGCCGGCCGCCTGTTCCGCCACCGCACGCATCACGGCGGTCTTTCCGATGCCGGGCGGTCCCAGCAGGACCGCTCCACCGACGTCGAGGGCACGTGCAGTGTGCGCGGTGGCTTCCACACGGTCGATCAGCCCCGTCGCCCCGGGGCGCTGCTGCCAGCCGCCTGCCGGGCCCGGCGCGCGCGACAGGAGGGATTGCGTATTCATCAGCTGGTCTTGGCGGGCTGCCCGGTGACCCGGCGCGTATAGGACATTGCGTTCCTTGATTCAAGAGACCATCACCGCTCAGGCGCCCCCAGGCACCGATGGAAATGTACAGCGGCGACCGGTGCGGCGGCTCCAGTAGCCCTACTGCTCTTGGGCGGGGGCGCGGCAAGTAGCACCCCTAGTCAGGTGCCGGAATTACTGTGATCGATAGGAGCGAATACCCGCCTGCCTCCACCGCAAACGGCCCGGCCAATGAATGGATGTATGGCGTGCCGACCTGCGGTCAGCTCCGCCGCGCCCCGGTTCCGCTCTCCAGCCGGTCGAGGGCCTCCCGCAGGTCCTCCCGCCGGCTGATCCCCAGCTTCTCGAAGGTGCGGTAGATATGCCCCTCCACCGTCCGAACGGACAGGAGAAGGCGGGCTGCGATCTCCGCATTCCGGAATCCCTGGGCCGCCAGGGAAGCGACGTCACGTTCCCGCCGGGTCAGGGTGGAGGAAACACCTGTCCGTGGGGACGGTGTTCCGCGGGCGATCCTTCGCTGGATCCGATGGCTGAGCGTCCGGTCTCCACTGCGCCTGGCCAGCCGCAGCGCCTCCTCAAGACACTGCCGTTCCACTCCCGTGAACGGCCTCGGAGGGTGATCCTCGGGGACCATTCGGAGGAGTTCGTCGATGTCCTGGTCCACCACGGCACGCGCGAAGCGGCGCATCTGCACCGACTGGGGGCCCTCGCATTCCTCCGCGAGTTTCAGCAGGGTCCCGATGTTCGACAGGTCCCCCAACCGGACGGCCATGCTGCGCAAATCGAATTCGGCCGCGGTCTGTTCGGCCGCGGAGGCCTCATCCGCCGCGGCATGGAGGCCCGCAAGATCCCTGTCGCCGGCTGATAAGGCCCGTGCGGCCGCAACATACCCCCGGCAGATCAGCCTGTACTGCAGCGGCCCCCGCGGCGGCCCCGCAGCCAGCAGCGCGGCGACCTCCGCCGCGCACTCCGCCTCCTCCTGCTGGGCAGCCTGGATGGCCGTGAATCCCAGCGCCAGCGTCAGCAGCCCTTCCGGATCACGTCGCCGAAGTCCGGCTAAAGCGACGCGCAGCCGTTTCAGGGCACCGGCGGAGTCTCCCTGCCGGGCGCACCTCACCGCCAGGCAAAAGTCCGCGGTCCCACCAAGCTGCAGCTGGCCCCGCAGGGCGAGAGTCCCGTCCTGCTCCAGCACCTCCTCCAGTTCCTCCCATCGATCCAGCCACAGCAGTACGGCAAGGTACCGGTGAAGGATGAACAGGTAATAGCTCTGGAAGCGCCCGTCGTTTCCCTGCACTGCGAGAAATGCCTCCCGGGCGGGCTGCAGCGCCGTTTCCGACCGCCCGGACAGGACATGCAGGTCGGCCAGGATGGCCTGGGCGACCAGCACCGATTCGGAATCGCCGGCTGTCCGCGCCTCTGCCAGCAGCACCTCGAGCTCGGGCTCGAGGGCCGACGCAGCGGGGGCGTCCAGCCGGGCCAGGCAGTCGAGCAGCTTGGCGCCGCGCCGGGCGGAGGCTGTATCGGACCGCCTGCTGTCCGGTTCCAGCCGGTCGATCGCCGCCGCCCAGCGGCCGGACAGCTCCGCCAGTTGGCTGGAGGATTCCTGTCCGGGCAGCCGTATGGTCCCCTCGGCGATGACCGCGTTGCGCAGGGTCAGGTGGTCAGGCGCCTGTTCGACGGCGTCCCGGAGCAGCTCCAACGCCCGGGTTGTCTCTCCCTCCTGCAGGCTCGCCCGAGCCTTCTCAACGCGCGCCGGAATCAGCAGGGCCGGGTCGTCGATCCCGGCAGCCGCCCGCGCAGCCAGATCGGGTTGGAATCCGTTGTTGGCGAGACGCGCAGCCCGCAGCAGCTGGGCCGGCGCGACCTCTTCGCCGCAGTCAAGAGCCCACGAGACCTGCCGCAGTGTCTGCTGCCTCCCTGTGGCCGTTTCAGGAGCCGCCGCCAGCAGCCCCCTGCGCAGCCGCGTGCTGCGTGCCGCCGGCACCATTCGCCTGACCACCTCGGCGTGCAGCGGATAGCGCGGGCACAGGAGCCGGGGATTGTCCTCCGTCAAGGTGACCAGCTCGGCTTCCACCAGCACGTCGACCGCCCGGTGCAGGCCCATCCGGAACGCTGCGGTCAGCGGAAGCGGCTCCGCCAGGACGACCAGCTCGAAGGCTTCCCGTTCCAGCGGCGTCAATCCTGCCAGCTGGGCCCGCAGCAGGTCTCCGAGCCGCCCCTCGGACGGCAGCGTCCGCTGCTCCATCAGCCACACCCCGTTGTGGTTCCGCAGTCCCCCTGCCCGTTGCCCTTCCTCGACCAGGGCCAGTACAAACATCGGGTTGCCGCCGCTGAGGGCGGCGAGCTCGATCCCGCTCGTGTACAGGAGGGGGCCGCCCAGAACGCGTTCGCAGACCTCGTGGACCTGGTGTGGTGTCAGCGGCTGCAGCCTGAAACGCGCCAGCAGTCCGTCCCAGACCTGGGCAGGCAGTCCGGCCGGCAGCTGCTGGATGGACCGTGCCAGCAGGAGCAGGCGGATCCGTCCGGAGGAGGCGAGCTGGGACAGGAGGTCTGCGCCGGGCTCGTCAAGGAGGTGGGCGTCGTCCACCACCACCAGGGTGCGGGGCAGGGCGTCCAGTGCCTCGCGGTCGAGGTCCAGCTGCTCCAGCAGGGCGCGCATCACGCCAAGCGGCGAGTCCGCATCGGAATCCGCCAGCGTCGGGAGCAGCGGTGCCAGGGCCCCGTAGGGGATGTTGGTCAGCGCCGATGAGGCGTGGACACGGAAGATCGAGAGTCTGCCCTCCAGCTGTGCCAGCAGGGCATTGGAGAGCGCAGTCTTGCCCACGCCCCCTTCACCCACGATGAGGGCTCCCCTGCTGCCCGGCCGCGTCAGTTCCCCGGCCAACGCGGCGAGTTCCCGCTCCCGCCCAACCAGCCGTCCCGCGGCCGCACCCTCAACCATCCTGTCCTCCAGCCCCCGGATCCATTTGTTCGCGCAGCTCAGCCCGGCCTGAAACACCCAGCTTCGCGAAGAGCTTGCCGAGGTGCCAGTCCACGGTGCGGGGTGACAGGTTCAGGTCAGCGCTGATCTCCTGCCGGCTCAGGGCGCCTGCCGCCCGGCGGGCCAGGTTCCGTTCAAAGTCGGTAAGACGGGCCAGACGGTGCTCCATCCGGTTGCTGTGCCGCAGGGCCCGGTGAGCCGCGCTTTCGAGGCTCCGCGCCTCCTGCGCGGTGAGGCTGCGGGGGCCGGCCGCCGCGTGCCCGGCCGCCCGGGCGGCGTGAAGGGCCAGCAGGTACTGATGCAGCTCCAGCGCGGACCGGGCGGAGGCCATGAGGTCCGCCGCGTTGCCGCTGAGCCGGCCTGAGGCGTAGCCCGCCAGCGCCGCTGCCCACGGGCCGGTCGCCTCCGCGGCGACGACGACGATTTCCTGCAGCACGTCGCCGCGCCCGGACCCGGCGGCCGCGGCCAGCTGCAGGAGGGCCATGGCGGGCTGCCCGCGCTCACGGGCGTGACGGGCAGCAGCCAGCAGCTGGTCGGTTACCGGTTCTTCCGTGCCGGCGAGCTCCACCTGCAGCAGAAGCAGAAGATGCAGCTGCTCCATCAGCCAGCCCCGGTGGTATTTGGAGGCCGCGACCTCGCCGGCGAGGGCCCGGGCACGCGGAACGTTGCCCTGTTGGGCGTGGGCACAGGCCAGGCCCGCCTGTGCCAGCGGCAGCTGGTTGTCCGGATCCCGGTGGCGCAGCTGGCTGACGGCGGCGGCCAGCAGATCCACGGCGTCGTCGGCCCGCCCGCCGAGCACCGCCGCCAGGCCGCGGGCCATCTCCCCGGCACTGCCGCGGAACGTGGCCGGTTGCGGGGGCAGCGCGAGCCGGTCCCACGACAGCTCGGCGGCGGCACGGAGATCTCCGCTGAGCACGCACGCCTCGAACAGACGCCGGTAAACCTCGTCCTGACCGGCGGCCGGCATCCGGTCGCTCAGCAGCGCCTGGCCGGCGGCCACGGCCGCCATGGCCCCGGTGGCGTCACCCTGGGAGGCGAGGATTGCTCCGCGGAGGGCGAATGCCGTTGCACGGGCCGGCAGGGCGTTGCTGTTGTCCTTCGCGAGGACCTCCAGCTGCGCCGGGTCGGCGTCGCGGCCGGCCCCGGTATCCAACGCAAGGGACGCACGGGCCAGTTCGATCCGGGTCCGGTCCGCCGCGGCAGAGTGCCAGGAAGGGTCTCCGGCGGGCCTGACGGCGTCATCGCTGTCCAGATCCGTGGCAGCTGATTCCAGGATGGCGGCTGCACGTGCGGGGTCGCCGGTGGCCAGCTCCAGGCGGACCTGCAGAAGCACCAGGTCAAGCCGGCTGCTGGGGCAGTCCCGGTCCGCCGGGTCCTGTGGTTCGGGACGGGAAAGATACCCGGCCAGGGCGTTGGAGGCTTCGACGATCCTGCCCATCTGGGTGAGCGCCTCGACCTCCTCCACCACCGTGTCCCTGGTCCGCGCGGCAGGCTGGACGCAGCGGACATACCGCAGCGCGGCCGCGGGATTGCCCGAAGCGTTCTCCAGCCGCGCCGCCGCCAGGGCCAGGGCCGGCTCCAGGGGGCTGCCGCAGCGCAGGGTCCAGGCGGCGTAGGCGGCTACGGCAGCGGGTTCAAGCTCTTCCGGGCTGACAAGTGCGGACACTTCCTCCCATAGTTCGCGGCTGCGCCCTGCGGGAACCGCGGCAGCCACCAGGGCGCCGGAGGCGGCAATGCTGATGCGCACCACAGGTGCCTGGGTCGCGGTGATCTCTATGGTCCGCCGTTCCTCCATTGCCTCAACGGCCTCGCCCGGCACCAACCGCAGCACGGTGTCCAGGGGCAGGACGACCATAAGCGCGAGGACTTCCACCAGCTTGCGTTCCCCCGGGGTCATGCGGCGCAGGCGTGCGGCCATAAGCTCCGCGATCTCGCCTGTGTGTACGTACGGGGCGGCGAGCACCCATGTTCCGTCACGGCGCACCAAAGTGCCGGCGTCCCGCTGCTCACGGGTCAGCAGGGTGACGTAGTGCGGGTTCCCGCCTGACTCGCTCCACATGCTGGCCGATGCCCGGGCCGATACCCGCCCCTCCAGCAGCTGCTCCATCAGCTGCGCGGTCTGCCCCCGGGTCAGCGGTTCCAGGTCGATCCGGGCCAGCAGCCCGTCAGACCATAAGGAAGTGAACTCGGCCAGTTGCCCCGTCATGCCCTCCGCGGTGGCCAGCATCGGAATGCCGAAGGCACGCACCAGCTGGCTGATGACCGACACCGAGGATCGGTCAAGCAGATCGGCATTGTCGACCACGAGCAGCGGAGTCCGTCCTCCGGCACGGCGCGTCAGATGGGCATGCAGCCGCGGCAACAGGAGCACGGGACTCAGGCCCTGCCCTTCGGGCAGCTCGCTGAGCAGCCAGCCCAGGGCGCCGAAGGGTGTCTTGGCCGAAACGATGCTGCCACGGAGGTGGAAATAGCAGTAGCGGTCGGCCAGCTCATTGCACGCCGCCCGGACCAGGACTGTCTTGCCCACCCCGGAAGCACCGACCACGACGGCGCCCAGCCTGCCGCCGGCCACGGCGTCAATGAGCTCCCGATACTCCTCAGCCCGCCCGATGAGCTGGGCAGCGCCCGGCTCGGATCCGATTTCCATATCTATCCCCCTGTGCGGCTCGCCGCAGCGGGGCTTCCAGCTGGCTGCGGAAGCGCCGCTGGGTTGAGAGTACGCGCTGGCCCGCAAGCCGTCCACCAAAAAATGTGGCCGGGGGGACGAGCCGGAATCCGCCGTTCGGGCCCTGCAGGGCACCGCGGCTGCTCCGCGCCGGTGCCGGAAAAACCGGACCGGGCCAGGGCAACGAAAAGGGACCGACGCCGGGATGGGGGTGGCCCAGTCTCGGAGGCCTCCCGGCGCCGGCCCCGTCTTCGGAGCCCGTGGTGCTGAACCTTGTGGGGCTTCTTAAATGGTAGGACGGTGCCCGGGGCACAACAACGGGTCCCGGGGGGAACAGGTGCACGGGAGAACTACCCGAAATTGTTGGCGGCATACCCGTTCACGCGGGTCCCTGTCGGCAGCCGCCCGGCGCGCGGTGCGAGGTCCGCCGGCCGCCGGGAAGGGACGGGACGGGACCGGCCCCGGGGATCAGCCTCCGGGCGACTGGGCGTGGACCTTCTGCTGGGCGGCGGTGAGGCCTTCGCGGATCAGCAGGTCAACGGCGTCGGCCGCATCCGAGATCAGGAAGGGCAGTTCGCGGGACTCGACGGTGCCGAAATCCTTGAGCACGTAGTCCGCGGTGTCCATTCGCCCCGGCGGGCGTCCCACGCCCACGCGGACGCGCAGATAGTCCTTGGTGCCCAGGGCCTTGCTGATGTCGCGCAGGCCGTTGTGACCGCCTTCGCCGCCGCCGCGCTTGAGCCGCAGGGCGGCAAACGGGATGTCGATTTCGTCGTGGACGGCGATGACCTGTTCCACCGGAATGTCGTAGAACCGGGCGAGTGCCGAGACCGGGCCGCCGGAGAGGTTCATGTAGGTGGACGGTTTGGCCAGGACCAGCCTGGGCCCGCCCGGGAAGAGCCGTCCTTCGAGCACCGAGGCGCGGGCCTTGTGGGTCTTGAAGCTGCCGCCCATTCGCCCGGCCAGCTCGTCCAGGACCATCTGGCCGACATTGTGGCGGTTGCGCGCGTAGCCGGGCCCGGGGTTTCCGAGCCCGGCTACGAGCCAGGTATTGCTGTTCACGCGGTGAGGTTACTCGGCGTTCTCGGCGACAACGTCACCCTCGGGGGTCTCGTTGGCGGCGGCTGCGGCCGGGAGGGAGAGGTTGGCGACCATGGTCTCGGGGTCGAGGATCAGCTCGACGCCGGCCGGCAGCTGGACGTCGGAGGCGTAGACGTGCTCGCCCGCGCCGCGGCCTTCGATGGATACGGTGACGACCTCGGGGAGGTTGGTGGCGTCGGCGGAGAGCAGCATGGTGACGGCCTCCTGGGTCACGACCACGCCGGGGGCGGGCTCACCGTCGAGGTGCACGGCGACCTCGACCTCGACCTTTTCGCCCTTGCGGACGGTCAGCAGGTCGATGTGCTCGATGATCTGCTTGATCGGGTCGCGCTGGATGTCCTTGGCCAGGGCCAGGTGGGCCTCGCCGTCGACGTCGATGGACAGCAGGGCGTTGGGGGTGCGGACGGCGAGGGTGGTCTCGCGGGCCGGCAGCAGGATGTGCATGACGTCGGCGCCGTGACCGTAGATGACGGCGGGGATCTTGCCGGCGACGCGGGCCTTGCGGGCTGCGCCCTTGCCGAATTCGGTGCGGGCGGTGGCGGCGAGCTTCTGCTCGGACATGGGGTTCTCCTGATGGTGGGTGTTCCGGGTCGCCCGGGCGGGGACCGCGGAGCGCCACGACCTGCAGCGCAGGTACAGCTGTGGAGATCCGGCCACCGTCGATAACGGAGTCCGTCCGCAGTGCGGACGGCTCCCTCGCCTAGGCATCGCCATCCATACTACAGCAGAGGGCGGTGTCCCGATGATCATCAGGACACCGCCCTTCGCCGCCGGCTCCGGAGGACCTCACGGCGCCCTCCGGAGCGGACGGGCTACGCCTTGCCGTCGAAGAGGCTGGTCACGGACCCGTCTTCAAAGACCTCGCGGATGGCCCGGGCGATCAGCGGCGCGATGGACAGCACGGTGAGCTGATCGAAGCGCTTGGCCGCCGGGATGGGCAGCGTGTTGGTGACCACCACTTCCCGGGCGCCGGACTCGGCCAGCGTGCGGGCGGCGGGGTCGGAGAACACGGCGTGCGTGGCCGCGATGATGACGTCCTTCGCGCCGGCTTCCTTCAGCACCCGCACGGCACCCGCGATGGTGCCGCCGGTGTCGATCATGTCGTCGATCAGCACACAGGTCCGGCCCTCGACCTGGCCCACGACCTGCTTGGAGACAGCCTGGTTCGGCACGGTGAGGTCCCGGCTCTTGTGCACGAACGCCAGGGGTGCTCCGCCCAGGCGCTCGGCCCACTGCTCGGCGACCCGGACGCGTCCGGTATCCGGGGAAACCACGGTGACGTTGGCGACATCCACCCGGGTGCGGATGTAGTCGGCCAGCAGCGGGATGGCCATCAGATGGTCGACGGGGCCGTCGAAGAAGCCCTGGATCTGCGCGGTGTGCAGGTCCACGCTCATCAGCCGGTCGGCGCCGGCGGTCTTGTACAGGTCGGCGACCAGGCGGGCGCTGATGGGCTCACGGCCGCGGCCCTTCTTGTCCTGCCGGGCATACGGGTAGAACGGGGAGACCACCGTGATGCGCTGGGCGGAGGCCCGCTTCAGCGCATCAATGGTGATGAGCTGCTCCATCAGCCAGTTGTTCAGCGGCGCCGGGTGGGACTGGATCACGAACGCGTCGGTCCCGCGGACGCTCTCTCCCGGGCGGACGTAGATCTCACCGTTGGCGAAGTCGTAGGCCGCGAGCGGCAGCAGGTCCGTATCCAGGCAGCGGGCGATTTCCTCCGCCAGCTCCGGGTGGGCCCGGCCGGTGGCCAGGACAAGCTTCTTTTCACCCTGGGAGGTGATTTCGCTGCTCATTTGGATTCGCTTTCTTGCGTGGAGGGTTCGGTTGCGGGAGAGGAAGCTTGCGCCCGGGCCGCGGCCTCGGCGGCGGCGGTTCCGGGACGGTTGGCCCCAACCCAGCCGTCCAGGTTGCGCTGCGGGGCCACGTTGATGGCCAGTGCGCCGGCGGGGACATCCTTGCGGATCACGGTGCCCGCTCCGGAGTAGGCGCCGTCGCCCACGGTCACCGGGGCCACGTACATATTGTCGGAGCCCATCCGGACATCGGAGCCGATCACCGTGTGGTGCTTGTTCACACCGTCGTAGTTGACGAAAACAGACGCGGCACCGATGTTGGAGCGCTCACCGATGGTGGCGTCGCCGACGTAGGACAGATGCGGGACCTTCGAGCCGGCCCCGATGTTGGCGTTCTTGGTTTCGACGAACGTACCGATTTTGCCCTTCTCCCCCAGTACGGTGCCGGGGCGGAGGAAGGCGAAGGGGCCGACGTCGGCCCGTGCGCCGATGTGCGCCGAGGAGCCGTGGGTGCGCACCACTTTGGCGCCTTCGCCGACGACCACGTCGGTGAGCGTGGTATCCGGGCCGATGACGGCGTCGCGGGCAATGACGGTGCGTCCATGCAGCTGGGTGCCCGGCAGGACGGTGACATCCTCCGCCAGCTCGACGGCGGCGTCGATCCAGGTGGTGGCCGGGTCAACGATCGTGACGCCGGCCAGCATCCAGCGGCGCAGGTTGCGGCGGTTGTGCTCGGCGCCGAGGGCCGCGAGCTGGGCGCGGTCGTTGGCGCCCTCGACCTGCCAGTAGTCGGTCACGGTGCAGGCGGCGACGCGGCCGCCGTCGGCCCGGGCCAGGCCCAGGACGTCGGTCAGGTACATCTCGCCCTGGGCGTTGTCGGTGGTGACGCGGGCCAGCGCACGGCGCAGCACGTCCGCGTCGAAGGCGTAGATGCCGGAGTTGACCTCGGTGACGGCGCGCTGGGCGTCGTCGGCGTCCTTGTGCTCGACAATGCGCTCCACGGATCCGTCGGCACCGCGGATGATGCGGCCGTATCCGGCCGGGTCAGGAACGACGGCTGTCAGGACGGTAACGGCGTTGCCGCCGGCCTGGTGCTCCTCGACGAGGCGGCGCAGGGTTCCGGCCTCGAGCAGCGGCACGTCGCCGTAGGTGACGACCACGGTGCCTTCCAGCGGAGCCGCGGCGTCGAGCGCCTCCAGGGCCACCTGGACGGCCCGCCCGGTGCCGGGCACCTCGTCCTGGTCGACGATCCGCACGGCGGGCGACAGGGCGCTGACCGCGGGGGCGACGAGGTCCCGCTCGTGGCGGACGACCACGGCGAGTTCCCGGGGTGAAAGCGCCTCGGCGGCCGCGACGGCGTGCCCGATCATGGGCGTACCGCCGACCGGGTGCAGGATCTTGGGGGTGCGGGACTTCATCCGCGTCCCGGCGCCCGCGGCCAGCACGATGACAGCTGCGGGGGCTGCGGATGGTGGTGCGGGGTGGACTCCGGGGGTATGCACTTCCGGGCTCGTCACGAAGGGGTCGCTCCTTTGTCTGCTGCTGCCGGGGTTTTCTGCCGCCTATGCCCCGCGCTGTTATGTCGTTCGGGGACAGAACCTGCCGTTCCGCCCATAGGATTCGAACCTATACTCCACGGCTCCAAAGGCCGGGGTGCTGCCGTTACACCAGGGCGGATCATGCGGCCCGCGCGCGGCCCGCACCGCTCCTAAGTCTGCCACGTCCGCGCGACCGCCCGCGACTTGGGGCCCTGCCCGGCAGGTGCCCTTAGACTGTGGGGGTGGCAAGAACTTCCGCAGGCAGCGCCCGCCTGCGCATGACCGGAGCGCAGCGTCGCGTGCAGCTGATGCGGGTGGCTCGCGCCCAGTTCGCCCTGCGCGGACCGGACGGCGCGACGATCGAGGAAATCGCCGCCGCCGCAGGGGTCTCGAAGCCGGTGGTCTACGAACACTTCGGCTCCAAGGAAGGCCTGTACACGGAGGTGGTGGAGACCGAGTTCCAGCGCGTGCTGGAGCTCATCACCGAGGCGCTTTCGGCCTCCGCAGGACCGCGGATCCTGCTCGAACGGGCGGCCTATGCGCTGCTGGACTACATCGACACGGATTCGGACGGTTTCCGGATTCTGATGCGGGACGCCCCGCCGTCGCAGCCGGAAGGCATCTTTTCCAGTCTTCTCTCCCGGATTGCCGTGCAGGTGGAGCACATTCTTGCCCATGAGTTTGACCGGCGCGGCTACAGCCCGTCCATGGGCGGCATGTACGCGCAGATGCTGGTGGGCATGGTCGCCATGACCGGCCAGTGGTGGCTCGACGCCAAATCGCCCGACAAGGCGACGGTGGCGGCGCATGTGGTGAACCTGGCGTGGTACGGGATGACCGGGCTGCAGAAGGAGCCGGGCCTGGCCCTGTCCGTGCCCGCCGCCGGAGAGTCCGCCGCCGATGTTTCCGCCTCAGTCCCCGACTCCGCCGATGCGGGCGGGCAGGCCGGCGCGGCGTCGTCGCCCGCTGTCCTCACCCTGTCCGCTGTCCTGCTCCGCGACGAGGACGGGCGGATCCTGCTGGTCCGCAAGCGCGGCACCTCCCGCTTCATGCAGCCCGGCGGCAAGCTGGAACCGGGAGAGTCGTTTGCCGAGGCCGCCGCCCGCGAGGTCGGCGAGGAACTGGGACTTGAGGTCACACCTTCGGACCTTGGGAACCTGGGCCGGTGGTACGGCCCGGCGGCCAACGAGGCCGACACCTTCATTGACGCAGGCCTGTTCTCCATGGAGCTGCCGGCGGGGTCACCGCTGCCGGAGCCCGCCGCGGAGATCGAGGAGCTGCTCTGGGTACAGCCTGCAGCCGCGGCGAAGCGCGGGGACCTGTCTCCCCTGCTGCGTGACCACATCCTGCCGCAGCTGCTCGCTTCCTGACCGGGCAACCCGCCCCGTTGCCAAGGTCCGCCTGCCCTGATCCGGCGGCGGGCAGGCATCGTCGCCGCAGGCCGGCTGCGTCGACCCTGCCAGGCCACTGCTTCACTACGGGCGGGCAACCCGCACCGTACACCTGGCTGTTTGGTAGTACACCTGTGCCGGCGTCCCCTGCACCCCGGCAGCCGCCCTCCCGCTGAGCCTGACGGCGCAGGTACCCACCGGCATCCACCGGGATCGGGAATTCTCCAGAGAGCATGCGGCTCCACTTTCCTGTTCTTCCCCGGAACCCCCCGTGCTAGATCTTCGCGCGTCCCGGGCACTCCGCATGCAGGGGGAAACATGGATCACCCAAACAGCCTCTCCCGACGTACAGCGCTTTCAATCGGAGCCACCGGCGGTGTCCTCGCCGCCGGGGCGCCGCCGCTTTCGGCATCGGCGGCGGCCTCGCCGCCGACAGCAGTCGAGGCCCAGGCAGGCACCGACGGGCTTCGGAAAGTGGCGCCCGGGGCCGGCATCAAGCGCATCTACCGAGATGTCTTCAGGTCCTCGTCATTCCTGGACATGCTGCTTGTACCCGGACCGGACAACGGGCCGAAACTCGTGACCGCCACCACCGGAAGCACCAACCAGTTCCAAGTCCTGGACGCCAGGACCGGCAAGCGGGAGTTTGGATCGACGACCCCCACCGGGGAGAAGCTGGGGCCCACGCTGGCCTGGGATCCCTCGACCCGGACCGTTTATGCCGGGAGCGGCGGAAAGCTTCTGGCCTGGTCATTCGCCGCCCGAAGGCTGGCATCCCTGGGGCAGGCCGCTCCATCGGCCACAGCGCTCTACGGGCTTCACCTCGACTCTGCGGGACGGGTATGGGGAGGCTCCTATCCTGACGGAATCACGTGGAACTACGATCCCCGGACCGGGAAGTTCACTTCCTATTCGGCCCTGAATTCCCGAAGCGACTACGTGAGGGCACTTGCAGTCTGGAAGGACAGGGTTTTCGCGGGAACCGGTTCACAGGATCCCGACATGGTCTCGTTTCCCGTCGGGAGACCTGAACAGCGAACCGTCATCAAACTCCCGGATCCGGTACCGACCGGCTTTGTCCACCGCATCATTGTGGGCGGGGACAAGCTTTTCGTCTTCGCCGAGGACAGCACGAATGTGGTGCGCTGCTACATCTACAACCCGGTCAGCTCGAAGTGGGCGGGTGAGCTGAAGTCTGCAGCGCGGGCGTTTGCGTCGGCCGGGGGCACCTCCGTCTGGAACGTGGCACGCTCCCAGCTGATCAGGACCGACACTGCCACAATGGCCGAAACCGTCCTGTGCCCGACGAACCTGGCCGACGTCCGGACTCTCCTGGTAGCCGGCGACAGCATTTTCCTCGCCGGAACCCAGGCGGGAGAGCCTGTAGCCGCCGAATACTCGGTCAAGGCCCGCAAGGAAACCCGCCGGGTCCGGCCCGACGTGCTCAAGGGTTCGCTGGCGGTCCAGTCCCTGATCGGCTCGGATCACGGGCTGCTCTACTTCGGCGGCTATCAGGGTGACGGACTGGCATCCCTCGATCCCGGGACGGATGCCCGCTGGCAATCCTCGCCGACCGCCGGTGTTTCCCAGATCGAACACCTGATGCAGTACGACAGGAACCGCCTCTACATCGGCTCATACGGGTCGGCAAAGCTGTTTTCATTCGACCGGAGCAGAACCGGCGCGGGAAACGCCGCCTTCACCCTTATCGCCACTCTGCGCAGGCAGCACATGCAGTCCAGGCCCTTCGCTTGGGCAGCCGCCGGCGGAAAGGTCCTGACCGGCACCGTCCCCGAATACGGTTTGCGGGGCGGTGCGCTGGCCCTCATCGACCCGGTCACGAACCAGCTGGGGAAAGTGATGAACGGTTTCATTCCCCAACAGTCAATCGTAGGGCTGGCCGGTTACGGCGACATCGCCTATGGCACCACATCCTGCCGAGCCGGCTACGGTGCGGAAGACCATCCGGGCGATGCCTGCGTTTTCGCCTACAACGCCCGGACGGACAAGGTGCTCTGGGTCTCCTATCAGTCCGGACACCGGGATCTGTACTCGCCGATCCTGATGGACGGAGTCCTGTATGTCGCCACGATCAACGGGCTGCTGGCCCTGGACCCCGGCAATGGCCGGCTCCGCCGGACGCTGTTCATGCGGAGCCGGACCGCCAGGCCTGCCTATCAGAGCGCCCGCGCCCTTCCGCTGCCGGGAAGCTCCAAAATCGTCCATAGTTCCGGGAGCATTGTCACGCTCATCGACGTCAGGCAACGCACGCACTCCGTCCTTGGGAGCGCCGGGTTCGGCACGCAGATCGCCGTCATGCCTGACGGCAGGATCTTTGCTTCCTACGAGGGCAACCACATTGCGGAACTGCATGCCGGGGCAAACCAGACCATAACCTCGATGTCCGACCTCGTCACCATAAACGCCGCCGGGGAACTGATGGTGGCGCCGTCCAACGGAGCGGGCGGATACGGGAACGCCGTCCCGCGCGGAGCCGGGTGGAATCCGAAGACCATCCAGAGTTTCCACCTGACCGATTGGAACGGCGACGGCCTGACCGACATCCTCATCCAGCGGAGCAACGGAACCCTCGAGCTCAGCCGGGGCAGGGCCAACGGTGGATTCGATGCGCCGGTCAAGGTGGCTTCGGGGTGGGCGGGCAGGAAGATTGCAGTCGGGAAGTGGACCGAGGGCATCTACCCGACGGTCATCGGGATCAACGCCGAGGGACAGGTGCGGCGTCATCCGGTGGGCGCCAACGGAACCATCGGAGCGGGGCATGTCCTGGCCAGCGGGTGGAAAGGCCGGGAGATCGCCATGCTCGACATGAGGGGCACCGGCAGGCAGGGACTGGTCGTCCGCTCAGGAGCCAAGCTCTATTTTCAGTCTTCCAACGGCAAAGGCGCTTTCCAAGGGCTACTTGAGCTGGTCGCCGCCGGGGGTTGGAGTGACACGACTGCGTTGGCCTCGGTGTCAGGGCATTACAGGGACCGCCGGGGCCTGCTTTCCGTCAAACGAAACGGGAACCTCCAGTACATCAGTGCCGGCGACAAGGGGTTCTCCGGGATCATCACCTACGCCACGGACCTGCGGAACTCCTGGCTGGCCGGTTCCCGGAGATTCTGACCCCCCGTTACTCCAGCACCTCGGACGCCTCAAGCCACTGCATTTCCAGCTCCTCCTGCTCGGCTGCGACGGCCTGCAGCTTGGTGTTCAGCTCACCGAGCTTCTCAAAGTCCGCACCGCCGGAGGCCTCGGTGACCTCGGCCATCTGCGCCTTCAGCTTGTCGGACTGCTGCGCCAGCCGGGTCAGCTGGCGCTCGATCCGGGTGAGCTCCTTGCGGGCGGCACGCTTCTCCGCCTCGCTTGCGCCTGAGCCGCCGTCGTCGGCTGCGGAAGTGCCCGACGCCGGGCCGGCCGCTCCCAGCACCGAGGCGGCCGCCTGCCCGCTTCCTTCCGCCGCCTTCCGCAGCTGCAGGTATTGGTCCACGCCGCCGGGCAGCCCGCGCAGGTGCCCGTCGCCGAGCAGCGCCATCTGGTGGTCGGTCACCCGTTCAAGCAGGTAGCGGTCGTGCGAGACGACCACCAGGGTGCCCGGCCAGCCGTCCAGGACGTCCTCGACGGCGGCCAGGGTGTCGGTGTCCAGGTCGTTGGTGGGCTCATCGAGCATCAGCACGTTCGGCTCCCCGACCAGCAGCCGCAGCAGCTGCAGGCGCCGCCGCTCTCCGCCGGAGAGTTCCTTCACGGGCGTCCACTGGCGCTGGTTGCTGAAGCCCAGCTGCTCGACCAGCTGCCCCGCCGACAGCTCCCGGCCGCCGACGCTGAAGACCCGCTTCTCCTTCTCAATGACCTCGATGACCCGCAGGTCCTCCACGTCCGCGAGCTCGCGGACGTCCTGGGTGAGGACGGCGGTCTGCACCGTCTTGCCGCGTTTGAACCTGCCGGAGGTGGGGGCGATGTCGCCGTTCAGCAGCCGCAGCAGCGTGGTCTTGCCGGCGCCGTTGACGCCCACCAGGCCCAGCCGCTCCCCCGGCGCCAGGCGCAGGGTGATGTCCTTGAACAGCACGTTGCCGCCAAGTTCCAGCGACACGTCCTCCAGGTCCAGCACGTCCTTGCCCAGCCGGGCGGTGGCCATCTTGTTCAGGGACAGCGTGTCGCGGGGATCCGGCACGTCGGCGATCAGGGCGTTGGCGGCCTCGATGCGGAACTTGGGCTTGGAGGTGCGCGCCGGGGCGCCGCGGCGCAGCCAGGCCAGCTCCTTCTTCACCAGCTGCTGGCGCTTGTTCTCGACCACGGCGGCCATCCGGTCCCGTTCGGCGCGGGCCAGGACGTAGGCCGCGTAGCCGCCGTCGAACCCGTCGACGACGGCGTCGTGCACTTCCCAGGTCCGGGTGCAGACCTCGTCGAGGAACCAGCGGTCGTGGGTGACCACCAGCAGCCCGCCTTCGGTGGCGCGCCAGCGCTGCTTCAGGTGCCCGGCCAGCCAGGCCACCCCTTCCACGTCGAGGTGGTTGGTCGGCTCGTCGAGCATCACCACGTCGTCCTCGCGGACCAGCAGCTTCGCCAGCGCCACCCGGCGCTTCTGGCCGCCGGAGAGCGAGGAAACGGTGGCGTGCCAGTCCACCTCACTGATCAGTCCGCCCATGACGTCGCGGATCCGCGGGTCGGAGGCCCACTCGTGTTCGGGGCGGTCGCCGACGACGGCCTCGCCCACGGTGAGCGAGCCGTCCAGGACGTCGGACTGGTCCAGGTAGCCGACGGTGACGTCACGGCGTCGGGTGACCCGGCCGGCGTCGGGGCTCTGCCGTTCGGCGAGCAGCCGCATGAGCGTGGACTTGCCGTCGCCGTTGCGGCCGACCATGCCGATCCGGTCGCCCTCGTCGATGCCGAGGGAAACCTCGTCGAGGATGGTGCGGGTGCCGAAGGAGATGCTGAGGTTTTCGGCTCCAAGCAGGTGTGCCAATGGACGCTACTTTCCGGAAGAGGGGTCGGCGGGCGCATCAGCGCCCTGGTGCGGAACGGTCTGTTGCGGGATGGTCCCGGCCGGGACGCCCTGGTGCCCGACGGCGTGTGCGCCCCGGGCTGGGCCGGTCACCGCGAGCGCCTGGTGCCCCTGGTCCCGCAGGCCGCGTTCCAGTGCGGACGCGGCCGCGGCGTCGGCCGCAAGGAAGGCCACGGTGGGCCCGGAGCCGGAGACCATGGCGGCCAGGGCGCCGGCCTGGACCCCGGCGTCGAGCGTGGCGGCCAGCCCGGGGGCCAGGGCGAGCGCGGCGGGCTGCATGTCGTTGCGCAGTGCCGCGGCCAGCGCGCGGGCATCCCCGCCTGCCAGCGCTGCGAGGACGGCCGGATCCGCCGCCGTCGGCTCGGGGACGGACGCGGCGTCCGCTTCCCGCAGGCGGTCCAGGGTCCGGTACACCTCCGGAGTGGACAGGCCGTCGTCAGCCGCGGCGAGGACCCAGTGGAAGGTGCCTGCCACCGGCACCTCGGTGAGCCGGTCCCCCACGCCGAGGCCGACGGCGGCCGCGCCGGCCAGGGCGAACGGCACGTCGGCACCCAGCCGGGCGGCGAGGGCGGCGAGGTCCGCGTCGTCGAGGCCGGCGTTCCAGAACAGGTTGCAGGCCAGCAGCGCGGCGGCGGCGTCGGCCGAGCCGCCGCCCATCCCGCCGGCGACGGGTACGCGCTTCACGATGTGCAGGCGGACGCCGGGCACCGGGCGGTCCAGCTGCGCGGCGACCAGCTTGGCGGCACGGACCGCCAGGTTGTCAGGGCCCAGCGGAAGCCCGTCCACGGAGACCCCCAGGCCGTCGCCGCCGGAGGACATGGTCAGCGTGATCCCCGGTGCCTCGGACGGCCCGGCGAGAACCTCCTCATAGAGGGACACGGCCAGATACACGCTGGCGACGGTGTGGTAGCCGTCCGTCCGGGGCGGGCCGACCAGCAGCGAGGCGTTGATCTTGCCCGGTGCCAGGACGCGGACGGTCCAGGACGGAGAAACAGCGGTCATGTCATCCAACTTAGGCGACCGGTCCGGGGCCGCCGAAATCAGCCGCCGCTCCCTGCACGCCGGTACTCAGGACGGGGTCCCGGCCTCGGCGATCCGGGCGAAGGCGTGGATGTCGAGCACCTCGCCCCGGGCGGAGGGATCGACGCCGGCGGCGCGCAGCGCGGCCTCTGCCGCGGCGGGGCTGCCCGCCCACCCGGCGAGGGCGGCCCGCAGGGTCTTCCTCCGCTGGGCGAAGGCGGCATCGATGACCGCGAAGACCTCTTCACGGGTGGCGCCGGTCTGCGGCGGCGCGGTGCGTTCAAAGGCCACCAGGCCGGAAGAGATGCGCGGGGCGGGCCAGAACACGTTCATGCCGATGACTCCGGCCTTGCGCATGGTGCCGTACCAGGCTGCCTTCACCGAGGGCACACCGTAGGTGCGCGACCCAGGGCGGGCGGCCATCCGGTCCGCCACCTCGTCCTGCACCATCACCAGGCCGTGCCGCAGGGACGGGAAGTGCGCGAGCAGATGCAGCACCACGGGCACGGCAACGTTGTAGGGCAGGTTCGCCACCAGCGCGGTCGGTTCCGCCGGCAGGTCGGTGACGCGCATCGCGTCGGCCTGCACCACGTGCAGGTCCGCGGCCCGGTCCGGGCGCCAGGTGCGCACCGTTTCCGGAAGCCGGCCGGCCAGCACCGGGTCGATCTCCACCGCGACCACCCGGGCGGCGGCGTCGAGCAGGCCGAGGGTCAGCGAGCCGAGGCCGGGGCCGACCTCCAGCACCGTCTCCGCCGGGTCCACCTTGGCGGCGTCGACGATCCGGCGGATCGTGTTGCCGTCGATCACAAAGTTCTGGCCGAGGGTCTTGGTGGGGCGGACGTCCAGCTCGGCGGCCAGGGCGCGGATGTCGGCCGCGCCAAGCAGCGGTGCGGGCGGGCGGGCATCGGGAGCGGAATCAGTCACCGGCCAATTCTAGCCAACCCCCGGCGGCCGGACGGACGCGCGGCCGGTCGGTCCGGCCAATCCCCACGAACCTCCGGCGTGCGGATTCGTCCCGGCGGGAAACGGATGCCAGCGGTTTCATGTCTTATCCTCCCGGTCCTGCCGCCTGCTCTGCCGCGCCCGGGTACCGGTGGCTAGCATTCCTTCCGAACGCGGCACCTTTCCAGTGTTCAGCACGCGGTGACAGGCGGGAACATCCATGGGCAGAACGTTTGGGTACAGGCTCCAGGCAGAGCGGAAGATGCGCGGACTCAGCAGGGCGGCCCTCGGCGAGGGCCTCACAGCCGGCCGGGTCGGTTCCCTTGAGGCCGGAGCAGTCGAACCGTCCGGTGCGGAGCTGCAGGCCCTGGCGGCCAGGCTGGCCGGGCGGGAGGGCGGCCCGGAACGGAGCGCCGGTCCGGCGGTGATGACGGGTTTGGCCGCCCGTCAGGCGTGGGACGAGCGACGTTACCCCGCAGCCGTGTCCCTGGCCCTGCAGTCCGCGCAGCTGCGGCGGGACAGGGACGAGCCGACGACGGCCTGGGAGGACACGGTGCTGGCCGTGCGGGCGTTTGGGAACCTGCACCACTTCGACGAGGCCGTGCGGTTCTCCGCCGACCTCGCGGACGATCCGCTGGCGCGGACCGACCCCGCACGCCGGGCCCAGGGCCTGGCCCTGCTGGCCACCGCCCGGCAGGGAGCGGGACAGCTGGATGCTGCGGTGCACGACGCCGCCCGAGCGCTGCGGACCGCACTTTCGGGCACCGTCGGGGCAGCGGTGCTCCTCGAGGTCCTCCTTGCCCTGGTCGCGGCCCTCGGTGAAAGCGGCCGGCCCCAGCAGGCCTGGACCCACTGCACCGCCCTGCTGATGCCGCTGCTGCAGACGCTTCAGGATCCGGCCGACGCCGGCCGGGGCTGGTGGGCGACCGGCAACGCCGCGTTCCTGTGCGGAGACCCCGGCGCCGGTGCGCACTTCCACGAGCGGGCCGCGCGGCTGCTCTCGCCCGACGACGACCTGCAGCTGTGGGCGGCCTTCAACCGCGGTTCCGCCTCCAAGCGCGTCGCCGCAGGGCTGCATGACGCCGCGACCCTGCAGTGCATCGACCGCGCTGAAACGGCGATGGCGGTCCTGGACGCACCGGCGGCGGAACGGCTGGACCTGCTGCGCTGCCGCGGCCGGTACCTGCATCTGGCCGGGAATCCCCAGGCGGGAGCGGAACTGCTCTCCCGAGCCTATGAGGACCGCGGCGCGCTTTCCCCCCAGGCGGCGGCGGAGCTGGCCCTGCAGCTGGGGCTGAGCCTGGCGGATCTGGGACGGACGCGGGCCGCACGGGACCGCCTGACGGAGAGCAGCCGCTGGTTTCGCCGTGCCGGTGCCGATGACCGCTCCGCCCATGCGGCACGGCTGGTGAGCGGGCTGGACGGGTGAAGCCCCGCCGGAGGCTAGAGCAGACCCAGCTTGGCGGCGCAGGACGGCCAGTGGCCCCAGCCGCCGCTGGCGCGCAGGTTCTCGGCGATCTCGATCTGCTGGGCGGGGGTGGCGTCGCTGGCCACGGGTGCATACTTCCCGCCCCCGGCTCCAAGCCAGCTGGAGGCGCTGAACTGCAGCCCGCCGTAGTACCCGTTGCCCGTGTTGATGTGCCAGTTGCCGCCTGATTCGCACTGGGCCAGAGCTGCCCAGGCGCCGCCCGCGGGCGCGGTGCCCGACGCTGCGGCCGGGCGCTTCTTGGTGCCGACCGCTACTTCCTCGGCCACCGGTTCGCGGGTGACCGACGAAGTGACCAGGGTGCGGCTGGCCTCACGGCCGTCCACGGTGACGACGCGGAAGACGCTGACCTTCTCTCCGGCCACGCCTTCGCGGGTGACCTTCCGCTCCCCTTCGGGCAGCTCGGCGTTGGGAGTCTCGACGGTGTCGAACGGAACCGTCTCGGTGACGGTCTCCTCCCCGTCGGCGCTGAGCCTGGTGACCTTCAGGATCATGCCGTCCACCACTGCGGCCTGTGCCGGGGCGGAGACCCGGTCCCTCGCACCCAGGCGGACGCCTGCCTCATCCAGCAGCTCGCCCACGTTGCCGGCTGTGGTGCTGTGTTCCCGGGAACCGCCGTCAACCAGGAGGGTGACGGTCTTGGGCGTGGTGATGGACAGGTCGCGGTCGAGTCCGGCGAGCGAGGTGTCGAACGAGGCCGAGACGGCTGACGCGGCGGAGACCCGCAGTTCCGAGACAAGATCCTCGACCGTGCTGCCGGTGGTCTGGACGGTGTGCCCGGCGCCGTCGAGGGTGATATCCACGGTCTTCGCGGTCAGCACCTCGATGCGGGCCCCGTCCCCGACCCGGGACCCGAGGGCCGGCGTGACCTGGTCTGCGGCGTCGACGCTCACCCCGGCGCGCTCCAGCACGTCCTCCACGGTTCCGCCGAACGTCTGGACGTCGCTGGCCTGCCCGTCCACACTGATTTCAACGGTCTTGTTGTTGCCCACGAAGGCCACGAGCCCCAGCACGAGGGCCGCCATCACGGTGCCCTGTCCGATGAGCCTGGTTCCACGCCTTACGACTGCCTGTGCCACTTAATTCCAAACGCTTGCGGTGTCCGGGCACGGGGATGAAGTGCAGGGGCGGCTTCCGCCGAATCCCACGGCGGAACAGCCCTGCACAGGCGTATGGGCGCGCCCGGTCCGGCCTGGCGGCACCCCGTGAGGCGCGTTTGCGCAGGGCAGGGCACAGCGGTCCGGGCCGATGCGTGCATCAGCTTCGTTTTCCGGCAGCCTTCCCCGACCCCGGCTAACTGGTCCCTACCGTAACCGAAACGTGATCTGCTCGGCAACCACAGATTTCACGGTGGCCCCGCGCTCCCCGCCGGTCACACCGGTCCCGCGGCTCACCAGCTGCCGTAGACCCGCTCGGTGTTGGCGGCCAGATCCGTGCACAGGGCGGCCAGGTCGCGGTCCAGTTCGGCTGCCATGGCACGGACGGTGGCCGGTACGAGGTAGCTGGCGTTGGGCCGGCCGCGCCAGGGATGCGGGGTGAGGAACGGGGCGTCGGTTTCGACGAGCATCAGCGAAGGATCGGCGACTGCGAGCGCTTCACGCAGATAGGCGGCGTTGCGGAAGGTGACCGTGCCGGCAAACGACATGTACCAGCCGAACTCGTTGCAGGTGCGGGCCAGCTCCGCATCGCCGGAGAAGCAGTGGAAGACCACCTTCTCCGGTGCGCCCTCTTCCCTCAGGATGCGGACCACGTCCGCGTGCGCCTCCCGGTCGTGGATCTGCAGGGCGGTACCGGTCCGCTTGGCGATGTCGATGTGCCGCCGGAACGAATACTGCTGGCGTTCCAGGCCTTCCGGGCCGGTGCGGAAGTAGTCCAGTCCGGTCTCCCCCACGGCGCGTACCCTCGGATGGCGGGCCAGCTGCTCGATCTCGGTGAGGGCCGCCTCCAGGGTGCCGGCCGCCGCCAGGTCGGGGGCGTCGTTGGGATGGATGGCCACGGCGCCCAGCAGCCGGGGCTCCTGCTCCACCAGCTCCACCGTGCGCCGGCTCGACTCGAGGTCGGTGCCGACCTGGACGGCTCCGCGCACCCCCACCGCGGCTGCTGCATCGAGGGCCCGGGCGGCGGGAACGACACCCGCGTCGGCGGGAAAGTCGAGGTGGGTGTGGTTGTCCATCACCGGCACCGGCAGCGGTTCCGGGGCGGGAGGCCAGCTGCGGCCCCCGGCGTCGGGGCGGTCGAGCGCGGCGTACGCGCCGGGGACGGAACCGGAAGGGCCACCGCTGGAATTGCACATGTTCTTAACCCTAAGGGAGCTAGTACCCTGAACAGACACCGTGGCCGGGCCGTCCCCTCAGGGCCGGCAGCCGGTTGCCCGCACGTGCTCCACACCGCTGCCGCCGGCGCCTGAGCGCCGTTGTCCGGAAGGTATCCATGGACGCCCGAGAAACCTCAACGGCCACCGCCCCGCCCATTCTCCATCCCGACGCCGGCCCGTCCGCCGCGCCGGTCCGCCGAGGGCCGGCGCCCATGGACGCGCAGGAGTTCGCCGATGCCGCAGGCCGGATCCTGGCCTCCATGGGCACCGTCATCGACGGGAAGGCGGAAGCCGCGGCCCTGATGCTTACTGCGCTGCTCGCCCAGGGGCATGTGCTGCTGGAAGACGTGCCCGGAGTGGGCAAGACGATGCTGGCCAAGTCGCTGGCCCGTACGGTCGACTGCTCGGTCACCCGGCTGCAGTTCACCCCCGACCTGCTGCCGTCCGATGTCACCGGAGTGTCCATCTACAACCAGGACACGCACCGCTTCGAGTTCCGCCGCGGCCCCGTCTTCGCGAACATCGTGATCGGCGACGAAATCAACCGTGCATCGGCCAAGACCCAGTCCGCGCTGCTCGAATGCATGGAGGAGCGCCAGGTGAGCGTGGACGGTGCCACGTGGCCGCTGGCCGATCCGTTCATGGTGGTCGCCACCCAGAACCCGGTGGAGATGGAAGGCACCTACGCCCTGCCCGAGGCGCAGCGGGACCGCTTCATGGTGCGGCTTTCGCTCGGCTATCCGGACGCCCGCGCCGAGGTGGACATGCTGGAGCACCACCAGGCGGCGGACCCGCTCGACGACGTGGTTCCCGTCGTCGGCCTCGCACAGGTTGCGGCCATGGCCGCACGCGTTCGCGAGGTCTACGTCTCCGACCCGGTCAAGGAATACGCCGTGGCACTGGGCCGGGCCACCCGTGAGCATCCCGCCGTGCGCCTGGGCGCCAGCCCGCGGGCGCTGCTGCAGCTGGTGCGCGCGGCCAAGGCGCGTGCCGCGCTGGCCGGACGGGACTTCGTCCTCCCCGATGACCTGGCCGGCCTCATGGAGCCGGTGCTGGCCCACCGGCTGATCCTGGACCGCCGTTCCGCAGCGGCCGGCGACACGGCGGCCGGGATCCTGGCGGAGGTCCGCTCCCGGGTCGCGGTTCCCCGCCCGGCCCCGTCCGAGCGCTCCCGGCACTGACCCGGGCCGCCGCGATGCTCGCCCGCCTGCTGCCGTCCACCTCGCTGACCCGCCGCGGAGCCGGTTTCCTGGTCTCCGCCGCTGCTGCCCTCCTGGCCGCGTGGGTCCTGGGGCGGCGGGACCTGCTCACGCTGGCGGTCTTCCTGGCCGCCCTGCCGGCCGCCTCCGCCGTCCTGCTCCGGCTGGCCCGGCCGCGGCTGGACATCCGGCGCTCCTTCACGCCTCCGGTGGTGGAGGCAGGCACCCCGGCTACGGTCCGGCTGGCGGTGTCCGCGCCGCGTCTTCCGGTGTCGTCGGTGACCATGCATGAGGGCCTGCCGGCCCGGTTCGGACAAAGCCCCGCCTTCCATTTCCCTCCCCTGTCCGCGCGGGGTGCGCTGAGGGCGGACTATGAGTACCGGCTTCGTTCGGGCCGGCGCGGGGTCTTCCGGATCGGCCCGGCGGGCGCCGTGTTCATCGACCCGCTCGGACTGGCCCGTTCGGACCAGGAGCTGGGCGGCAGCGACCGGCTGGTCGTCGCGCCCGCACCGCTGCCGCTTCCGGCCCCGTTCCCCGACGCGGCCGGCGGTCCGGACGGTACCGTGCTCCATCCCCGGCCGGGCGGTCCCAGCGACGATGAGGCGACCACGCGCGGTTACCGGCCAGGGGATCCGATGCGCCGGGTCCACTGGGCCGCCACGGCGCGGCATGCGCAGCTGATGGTGCGGCAGGAACAACCCATTTCGACTCCGTGGGCGACGCTGCTGCTGGACCGGCGCGAGGCTGTGCACGGTCGGAGCGCCGCCGCGTCGCTGTGGGAGGAGGCCCCTGATCTGCACACCAGCGACTCCTTCGAGTGGTGCGTGACGATGACCGTGTCCGCGGCGGCGCACCTGGCCGGCGCCGGGTGGGCCCTCAGCGCCGTGGATCAGGCGGGCCGGCCCATGCTCGCCGGCTCGTCATCCTGCGCTGATCCGGACAGGGACGAGTTCGTGGGCGGGGCCGGACTGCAGGATTTCGCTGAAGGCCTGGCGGCCCTTGGCCTGCAGCCGAACGGCAGCGACGCCGGCCAGGGGACCGCGTTTGGGCAGCCGCTGGCCGGGAAGCTGGCTGAGGCCCGCTACCGGGGGCCGCTGATCGCCGTTCTCGGCGCCCTGACCGCCGCAGAGGCCCGTGCCCTGGCCGCCCTGTCCGGTCCCGGCGGGCAGGCATTCGCTGTGCTGGCCCTCGACTCGCCCGGCACCGCCCGGGAGGGAATCCGCGTGCTTCGAAGCGCAGGGTGGCAGGTGGCAGCGGTCACCCCGGACACGCCCGTTCCCGTGGCGTGGAGCATGCTGGACGCACTGCCCGCCCGCGGAGCGCCCGCCGCGCAGGTACCGGGACGCCCGGCTCCGGCGGGCGGCCGGGCAGGCGCCGGAGTCGGGGGCAGGCGATGACCCTCACCGCCCCGCCACGGTCCGTTTCTTCCCCCGCGCGCCCGACCCCGCCCGACGCCGGACTCCGCGCCACGGCGTCAGTGACGGCGGCCGTGCTCGCCGCTTCGCTGAGTCTCAGCGGTGTCCTGGACGGTGCATCCTGGCTGCTGCCGCTGGCTTTCTGCATCCTGGCCGCCCTGGGTGCGGGAGCGGCGGCCCGGAGGCTCCGCGCCCCGCTGCCGCTGGTGCCCGCCGCGGAGCTGGCCGCCCTCGGGTTGGCCCTCTGCGTGGCCTTCACGGCGGAGCACAACCTGCTCGGGGTGGTGCCCACCGCAGAGTCGGTGCGGCATCTCGGCGTGCTCCTGGACCAGGCCCAGGCAGCGGTGTCCACGCAGGTCATTCCGGTCCTCGCCGAACCCGGGGTGGTGTTCCTGGCCTGCCTGGGCGTCGGCCTGATGGCCGTGCTCACCGACACGCTCGCCGTCACGCTGCGCATGCCGGGGAGCGCCGGAGCCGGGCTGCTCGCCATCCTGGTCGTTCCCGCTGTCATCAAACCGAACAGCGTCGGTGCCCTGCCGTTCATCCTTGCCGCCGGCGGATACGTGGCGGTGCTGGTCATCTGCGCGCGCCGGGAGGACGGCGGTGCCGAGGACAGCCGTCGGTCCCCCCTGGCCGCCGTCGGCGTCGGCGGCGCCGCGCTCGTCCTGGCTCTGGTGGTACCGCTGGCGGTTCCCGGGTTCACCTCCGGTTCCTTTCCCCAGGGCGCCAGGTTCCAGCTCGGCTCCGGCGGCAGCGGACTGAACCCGGTGGTCACCCTGGGCAGCGACCTGCGCCGGCCGACCGCCACCGGGCGCATCACCTACGCCACCGACGCCGCCGACCCCGTCTATCTGCGCTCCACTACGGTGGAGGACTTCTCCGGCGCCAGGTGGGGGCCCACCGCCCGTGATGAAAGCCGACGCCGCGGCGTCTCCACGATGGTGCCGGCGGAGGCCGCCCTGGCGGTTCCGGCGGCCCGGACGACCACGCGCGTCAGCTCCCGCACCTACTCAAGTCCGTGGCTGCTGGCCCCCTACGCCGCAACATCGGTCAACGGGGTGGAGGGCGCCTGGACGTGGGATCCGCGGACCATGAGCATCCGCACCGTCGACGGCGGCTCCTCCTCCGGAGCCGACTATGAGGTCCAAAGCCTGGACCTCAGGATCACCCGGGAGCAGCTTGCCGCGTTGCCGGCCGCCCCGGGCGATGGCCTCGACCCCGTCTTCACGGACCTGCCGGACGACGTTCCGCAATCGCTGGCCGACGCTGCCCGGGAGGCGGCGGCCGATGCCGGGAGGCCGTATGAGCAGGCCATGGCCCTGCAGGCCTACCTGCGCGGGCCGGAGTTCAGCTATTCCCTGGAGGCGCCGGTCGACGGCGGCTACGACGGCAACGGGATGAGCGTGCTGGAGGGCTTCATGCGGGAGCGTTCCGGCTACTGCATCCACTTCGCGGCCGCGATGGCGGTCATGGCCCGGGAGCTGGGCATTCCCAGCCGGATGGCACTGGGCTACGCCCCCGGGCGCTCCACCGGCGAGGTGACGGAGGGCAGCGGCGGAATCCAGCTGCGCGAGTACGCCGTCGATGCCCGCGACGCCCACGCCTGGCCGGAGCTGTACTTCGAGGGGGCGGGCTGGGTGCGTTTTGAACCGACGCCCTCGCGCGGTTCGGTTCCCGCGTATGCGCGGGAACCGCAGGCCGGGCCCGACGCGGTACGGGAGGATGACATCGATCCGCGCGGCGGGCAGGTTCCCCCGCCTGCTGCTCCGCCGAGGACTCCGGCGCCCGCCGACAGCCCGGAGGCTGCTTCGGAGGCACCGGCGGAGACCGGAATGGCACCCTGGGCGGGCGTCCTGGTCGGCCTGCTCGCCGCTGTGGGCGCCCTGCTGGCCCCCTGGCAGCTGCGGCGTCATCGCAGGTCCAGGCGGCGGGCTGCGGCGGAGCACCCCGGCCGCGGGGACCCGCCCGCGGCAGCCGCATGGCAGGAGGCGGTCGACCTGGGCCACGACTACGGGACCGGCATGCACACTGCCGATACGGCAGCCGGCTATGCGGCGCGGCTGGCGGCCGGCCTGAACCCGGAAGGCGCGGAGGCGGTGGACCGGCTGCGGGCAGCGTTCGAGCAGGAGAGCTATGCCCGGAGCGGTCTCCGGGCCGGCAGGCCGCCGGAAGCGGACTGGAGCGACGTCCGCCGGCTCCAGGCCGCCCTCGATGCCGCGTCCGGTCCGGTGGCCCGGATCAAGGCACGGGTGCTCCCCGCGTCCCTGGGCCGGACCCGCCCGTAGGGCCGGGACCGAGCTCCCAACGACGGAAGGAGCGGGGCCGCACCGCGGCTCCCGCTCCTTCCGGTCCTGAGACGGCTAGGACGCGTACGGGTCGGCGATGCCGATGTACTGCGTGTAGAGGTACTCCTCGATGCCTTCGTCGCCGCCTTCGCGGCCCAGGCCGGACTGCTTCACGCCGCCGAACGGGGCGGCCGCGTTGGACACCACGCCGGCGTTCAGGCCGAGCATGCCGGTCTCCAGCTTTTCACCGATCCGCAGGCCGCGGTTCAGGTCCTCGGTGAACACGTAGGCCACCAGGCCGTATTCGGTGTTGTTGGCCAGCGCCACCGCCTCGTCCTCGGTGGAGAAGGTGACCACGGGGGCCACCGGTCCGAAGATCTCCTCCTTGAGGATCTGGGCGTCCGCGGGCACGTCCGCGAGCACCGTGGGCTGGTAGAAGTAGCCCGGGCCTTCCACCGGAGCACCGCCGACGACGGCCTTGGCGCCGCGCTCGACGGCGTCGGTGACCAGGGAGTGCACCTTGTCGCGGGACTTGGCATCGATCAGCGGGCCGACCTTGGACTCGTCCTCGGTGCCGCGGGCCGGGGTCATGGCGGCGACCTTCTCGGCGAACTTCGCGGCGAACTCCTCAGCCACCGACTCGTGCACGATGAAGCGGTTGGCGGCGGTGCAGGCCTCGCCCATGTTGCGCAGCTTGGCGGCCATGGCACCGGTCACGGCCTTGTCCAGGTCGGCGTCCTCGAAGACCACGAACGGGGCGTTGCCGCCCAGCTCCATGGAGGTGCGCAGCACCTTGTCGGCGGCGTCGCGGATCAGGCCCTGGCCCACCGGGGTGGAGCCGGTGAAGGAGACCTTGCGCAGCCGGTCATCCTTCATGATCGGTCCGGTGACCTCGCCGGCCTTGGTGGTGGAGACGACGTTCAGCACGCCGGCGGGCAGCCCGGCCTCGATCATGACGGCGGCGAACAGCTGGCTGGTCAGCGGAGTGAGCTTGGCGGGCTTGAGCACCATGGTGCAGCCGGCGGCCACGGCCGGGGCGATCTTGCGGGTGGCCATGGCCAGCGGGAAGTTCCAGGGCGTGATCAGCAGGCAGGGACCGACAGGCTTCTTGGTGACCATGAGCCGGGACTTGCCGTCCGGGCTGGTGCCGTAGCGGCCGGAGATGCGCACGGCCTCCTCCGAGAACCACCGCAGGAACTCGGCGCCGTAGGCGACCTCGCCGCGCGCCTCGGCCAGCGGCTTGCCCATTTCCAGGGTCATCAGCAGAGCGAAGTCCTCGGCCCGCTCGGTGACCAGTTCAAAGGCGCGGCGCAGGATCTCCCCGCGCTCACGGGGGGCGGTGCGGGCCCATGCGTCCTGGGCGGCTGCAGCGGCGTCCATCGCGGCCGCGCCGTCCTCGGTGGAGGCATCCGCGATGCTCAGCAGCACCTTGCCGGTGGCCGGGTCCTCGACGTCGAAGGTCTTTCCGCCCGCTGCCTCGCGCCACTCGCCGTTGATCAGCAGTCCGGTGGGGACGGTCGCCAGCAGTTGCGCCTCGCGCTCAGCGGTAATAGCCATGGATGTAGCCTCCAGATTCGGCGGATGGGTGCGGGCGGGTGCCCGGGTGATTGTCTTCACCGTAAGTGGCGCGGACAAATACTGTAAATACAGTGCTGCACTGTGACGGGCGGCCGCGGTTGTGCAGCCGCACAGCCAGCGGCGGAGGGGCCCTGCCCGGTCAGGAGGCGGGCGGTGCGCTGCGGGAGTGCAGGACGGCCTCGTAGAGTTCGCGGCGGCTCACCCGGGCGTCGGCCGCGACCGCGGCGACGGCGTCCTTGAGCCGGGAGCCGTCGGCGATGAGGGCGTTCACGGCCGCCACGTGGTCCTCGGGCCGGGCGGGTTCCGGTTCCGGCGCCCCTTCGACGACCACGGCGATTTCACCGCGGATCTCCGACTCCTCGGCCCATTCCAGCAGCCGGCGCAGCGGGCCGCGCAGCACCTGCTCGTGCAGCTTGGTCAGCTCGCGGGCCACCGCCGCCCGGCGCTCCGGGCCGAAGGCCTCGTCCAGGGCACGCAGCATCACCTCGAGCCGGTGCGGCGCCTCAAAGAAGACCATGGTCCGCCGCTCCCCCGCCAGTTCCGCGAGCCGTGCGGCGCGGTCCCCGGCCTTGCGCGGCAGGAACCCCTCGAAGCAGAACCGATCGGTGGGCAGCCCCGACAGGGCCAGGGCCGTCAGGACGGCGGACGCGCCGGGTGCCGCGGTCACCGGAAGGTCCTGCTCAACCGCGGCGGCCACGAGCCGGAAGCCCGGGTCGGAGACCGCCGGCATGCCGGCGTCGGTCACCACAAGCAGGGTGGCGCCGCCGCGGACGGCGGCGAGCAGCTCCGCCGTTCGGGTTGCTTCGTTGTGCTCGTGGTAGCTGATCGTCCGGCCGGTCACCGTGATGCCGAGGGCGGAGACGAGCCGGTGCAGGCGCCGGGTGTCCTCCGCGGCGACAATGTCCGCTGTCTGCAGCAGCTCCACCAGCCGCGGCGTGGCGTCGCCCATGTTTCCGATCGGAGTCGCGGCCAGGACGATCCCTCCCGGTCCTGCCCCCTGGCCGCCCGTCACGGCAGCGCCGCCGGTGCTGCGGGGGTCGTTGCGGGGAGTGTTGCCGGTGCCTTCGGGGGTGCCTGTATCCACTCTCCTACCCTACGCGAGCGGCTAAGGTGGAGCGCGTGAGCCCTGCTACGACCGTCGGCACGCGACCGGCCGCGCCGCTGCTCCAGGACCCGGCCGCCGCGTTCCGGTACCCCGTCCTGGTCGAGCGCCTCGGAGCGCTGCGCCTGGACCGGCGGGCAGCCGGCTGGATCGCCGCCCTGGCCGCCGCCGTCGTCGCCGGGGTCCTGCGCTTCGTCCGGCTGGGCGAGCCGGGCAGCCTGGTGTTCGACGAGACGTACTACGTGAAGGACGCCTTTTCCTACCTCCAGTCCGGGTATGAGCGGGCCTGGCCGGAGGACGCCAACGACTCGTTCAACGCCGGTTCTCCGGTCGGGCCGCTCGATGAGCCCGAATATGTGGTCCATCCGCCGGTCGGGAAGTGGATGATCGCGTTGGGCATGCAGCTGTTCGGCACGGACAACGCGTTCGGCTGGCGCTTCGGTGCGGCTCTGGCCGGTTCACTCACGGTCCTGCTGGTTGCCCTGATCGCCTGGCGGTTGTTCCGCTCGCCCGCCCTCGGCTTCACCGCCGGGCTGCTGCTAGCCGTGGACGGACACCATCTGGTGCATTCGCGCACGTCGCTGCTCGATGTCTTCCTCACCTTCTGGATCACCGTCGGCTTCGGTGCCCTGCTGCTGGACCGCTATGACGGGCGACGGCGGCTGGCGGCCCGCCTGGCGGAGGACGCGCGCGGCGCGGCGCAACGCATGGCTCCGGTCTGGGGTCCGTGGGTGCTGTGGCGTCCGTGGCGGCTGGCGGCCGGGCTGTGCCTGGGCCTCGCCGTGGGCACCAAGTGGTCGGCGCTGGCCTTCGTTGCCGTGTTCGGGCTGATGAGCGTGCTCTGGGATGTTTCGGCACGCCGGGTGGCCGGGGTCCGGCTCTGGCTGCCCGCCGGAGTGTTTAAGGACGGGCTGCCCGCCTTCTTCACCCTGCTGCCCGCCGCACTGGCCTCCTACCTCGCGGCATGGACCGGCTGGTTCCGGTCCGACGGCGCGTACAACCGGTCCTGGGCCGAGCAGAACCCCGGCGAGGGCTGGCAATGGCTGCCGGCACCGCTGCGGTCCCTCGCCGACTACCACCGCAGCGCCTATGTCTTCCACAACGGGCTGGGCTCGGAGCATCCCTACGAGTCGAGCGCCTGGAGCTGGCTGCTGCTGGGCCGGCCGACCTCCTTCCACTACGAAACCTACGCAGCCGGCGAGGCCGGCTGCGCTGCGGCCAGCTGCTCGGCCGCCGTCACCTCCGTGGGCAATCCGCTGATCTGGTGGGCGGCCGCCCTCTGCCTGCCGCTGCTGCTCCTGTGCTGGCTGGGGCGGCGGGACTGGCGCGCCGGTGCCGTGCTGGCCGGCGTCGCGGCCGGATATCTGCCCTGGTTCGCGTTTCCCGACCGAACCATGTTTTACTTCTACGCCGTCTCTTTCCTGCCCTTCCTGGTGCTGGGGCTGACCTACGTCCTGGGTCTGGCCGCCGGCCCCCCCGAAGCTCCGGCCCGACGCCGGCGGATCGGACTGCTCGCCATCGGGGCGTACCTGGTGGCGGTACTGCTGGCCTCCGCGTTCTTTGTTCCGGTCTGGACGGCCGAGGTTATCCCGTATCCTGACTGGCGGCTCCGCATGTGGATGCCCAGCTGGATCTAGCAACAAAAAGTGCCACAAGCACGGAAAGTGAGGCCGCGGTTGCGCGAGTCCGCCACGGATCTGCTCGTCCATCTGCCTGAGGGATCCAACACCACCGACCTGCTCCTGAAGGTCCACGCCGAGGCGCCGGGGCGGCCGCTCTACGCTGTCAAGGACGATCAGGGCCGCTGGCAGGACATCAGCGCCGCCCGGTTCCTGGCCCAGGTCTCCGAACTCGCCAAGGGGCTGATCGGGCTCGGCGTGCAGCCCGGCGACAGCGTGGCGGTCATGTCCCGCACCCGCTATGAATGGACCCTGGTGGACGTGGCGATCTGGTTCGCGGGAGCGGTGACGGTGCCGATCTATGAGACCTCCTCCGCCAGCCAGGTGGAGTGGATCCTCCAGGACTCCGGTGCCTCCCATGTCTTCGTGGAGGATGCCCGCAAGGCGGCCGTCGTCCATGCCGCGGCGGCGGCGTCGGGCGCCAAGGTGGGGCTGTGGCTGATGGACGGTGAGGGGCCGGACTCGCTGGACGGTGTGCGTGCCGCCGGCGTCCCGATCACGGACGACGAGCTGGAGGCCGCGCGGTCCAAGCCGGGCCTGGCCGACGTCGCCTCGATGGTGTACACGTCCGGCACCACCGGGCGCCCCAAGGGCTGCGAGATCACGCACGGCAACTTCGCGCTCTTCGCGGTCAACGTCCCCGAGTTCCTGCCCGAAATGCTCAAGCCCGAAGGCTCCAGCACGCTCATGTTCCTTCCCCTGGCCCATGTCCTGGCCCGCGCGGTGCAGGTGGGCTGCATCGCCAGCGGCATCCGGCTGGGGCACAGCAGCCCGAACGACCTCATGGAGGACATGGCCTCGTTCCAGCCCACCTTCATCCTCGCCGTGCCCCGGATCTTCGAGAAGATCCACGCCGGCGCGGCGGCGAAGGCCGAGGCCGCCGGCAAGGGAAAGCTGTTCCGGGCGGCGTCCGCCACGGCGATCGCCTATTCCGAAGCACAGGACCGTGCCCGCCGCGGCGGCCGCGGTCCCTCGCCGGTGCTCAAGGCCCGGCACGCGGTGTTCGACCGCCTCCTTTTCCCCCGGGTGCGGGCCGCCTTCGGCGGGCAGCTGAAGATCGCCATCTCCGGGGCGAGCGCACTCTCCCCCACCCTCGCCCACTTCTTCCGCGGCGCGGGCATCACGGTTCTGGAGGGGTACGGCCTGACCGAAACGACCGCGCCTCTCTCGGTCAACACGGTGCCGCTGACCCGGGTCGGCAGCGTCGGCCTGCCGATGCCCGGCACGAGCGTCCGCATCGCCGACGACGGTGAGGTGCTGGCGTCCGGGGCTGGAGTGTTCCGCGGCTACCACAACAACCCCGAGGCCACGGCGGAGGCGTTTGCCGGCGGCTGGTTCCACACGGGCGACGTCGGCACCCTGGACGACGACGGGTTCCTCACGATCACCGGCCGCAAGAAGGACCTGCTCGTCACCGCCGGGGGCAAGAACGTCGCCCCCGGCCCGCTGGAGGAGAAGATCCGGGAGCACCGGCTGGTCTCCCAGGTGGTCGTCGTCGGCGAAGGGCGGCCCTACGTTGCCGCGCTGATCACCCTGGACGAGGAGGAGATGACCGCCTGGGCCCGGGAAAAGGGACTTTCCGCCGTGCCCGCCGCGGATGATCCGCGGGTGCTGGAACAGATCCAGCAGGCCATCGACGCCGCCAACGCCACCGTCTCCCGGGCGGAACAGATCCGCAGGTTCCGGACCCTGGGCCGGGACTTCTCCCTGGAGTCAGGGCACCTGACCGCCACGCTGAAGCTGCGCCGGAACGCAGTCATCGCAGACCACGCCGCCGAGGTGGAACTGCTTTACGCCCGGTAGCCGATCCACGGCAGGGCATACGCCGAGGCCCCGGCCGCTCCTTCAGGAGCGGCCGGGGCCTCGGCGTATGCGGCGGGCGTGCCGGTCTGGACGTCCTGTCAGTGCACGTCTTCAAGGGCCGCGCGGCGCCGGAGCCGCGCCGCTTCGCGGGCCTTCCGATCCTTCTCCCGACGGCGCCGGGTCGGCCACGCCGCCGCCAGCACCGCCACGCAGACCAGGAGAACGATCCCGGCAATGGCGATGCCCGCATCCATCCAGAACTGGGCCGGGAAGAGCCGGATCAGGGTGTCATCGAGGCGGAAGGTCCAGTTGCCCTGGGCAAAAAAGACATTGTGCATCTGCGTGAAGAACTGCTCCCAGCTCAGCACGGCCGTCACCACGAGGGCGCCGATCAGCACCAGGGTCAGCAGCGCACCGCTGAACAGCGCCCTCCGGATGCCGCCGGGGCTGCGGCGGGCCAGGTAGACGGCGGCGAGGATGCTCAGCAGCAGCATGCCCAGGGCGGTCAGGAAGGCCACCGTCAGCACAGTCTTGACGTCGGCCATGTGGCTGACCTCGGTGTCCAGGTACAGCGGCTGGCCGTCGGCGGCAACGAGGTCTCCCAAGTAGCGCGGCCCGGACCAGTTCAGCAGGTAGTCCACCGCATAGGACCCGTAGGTCATGCGGTCCTCGGTGCTGAAACCGTAGGCGTCTGCGGGGAAGCCCGGGCGGTGGTATTCAATCCACAGGAACAGCGGGGTGGCGACCGCGCGGATCGCGGCGGCCAGCAGCATCACGGGGAAGAAGACGGCGATCATGACCTGCAGCACGCGGGCCAGGACCGGGCGGGGGTCGGCTGCGGCTTCACGTTCCGCCGCGCGGCGCCGTGCCTCCGCCGCCTCCTCGGGGCTCAGCCCATCGGTGTCACCGGCGTCGGCGGCGTCGTCGTCCGTCCGGTCGTCCTGTCCCTGCGGGGAGGCTGCATGCGATCCCGCTGCCCGGGGCGCCGCGGCTGACGGTACGGCAGCGGTGGTGGCAGCGGCAGGGCCGTCCGCCGGGGACGCCGCAGCCTTCGCATCCGTGGTGGGTGACTGGGGCTTCGGGTCAGCCTCCGGGCTGTTGCCGGTGTCGGAGGCGTCCCCGCCCCCGGCGCGCTCCAGGCGGCTGATGTCCGGCAGCGTGCTCGCCCGCCGCATCGGCAGCGAGCTGCGCTGGGCCAGCGAGGGGTGCCCACCGGGAACGGTACCGTTGCGGGAGACGTTCTCGGCTCCGGTGTCCGGAACGGCGGCGGCCTCCGGAACAGCTCCGGATTGGGGAACGGCGCCCGTTGCCTCGGGAACAGCTCCGGCTTCGGGAGCGGCCCGGAGCGCGGCTGCGTCGGCGGCTGCGGGCCCGCCGGGGCGGGCCTCCTGCGGGCCGGTGTCGGGCAGGGCGGCGGCGAATGCCGCGTCCCAGGCGTCGTGGTCGTGGTCCGGCGCTTCGCCGTCGGGCCCGGCGGGGCGGCCTTGATCCTCCGACTGGGCACCAGCTCCGGGGTCGGGTGCCTCGGTGGCGCCCTCTGCCGGCCCTTCCCTGCGTGGGCCCGGTGTGGGGGTTTCATCCTGGCTTGCCACGGCTTCCTTTCGGTTCCCTCTGCGTCGTTCCGCCGTCATGGGGGACGACGGCGTCCTTCTGTCCTCCCAAAGACACTACCGGCAGAGCGGACTGCGGGATGGCCGCCACCCCGGACCGTAACCAAGCCGCCGCCTGGTCAGGCCGTGCGGACCTGGTCCCCGGCGTCGCGCACGTACAGGTCGCCCCGGTGGCCGGCCCGCCATGCCCGGCGGCCCAGGATCAGCGTGTAGGCCCAGTACGCGGCCAGGACAGCCGCGCCGATCCCGATCTTCACGCCCACCGGGAGGCTGCTGGGCGTAACGAACCCCTCCACCAGCCCGGAGATGAACAGCACCAGGACCAGGCCAAGGCCCACGGTCATCAGGGACCGGCCCTCCGCCGCCAGCGCGTCCAGCCGGCGCCGCCGCCCGGGCGCCACCCAGGCCCAGAAGATCCGCAGTCCCGCGGCGGCCGCGATGAACACCGCAGTCAGCTCCATCAGCCCGTGCGGGAGGATGTAGCTGAAGAAGACGTCGAGCCGGTCGTAGGCGGCGAACAGTCCGGCGGACTGGCCCACGCCCACGGCGTTGACCAGCAGGACGTAGGGCACGAAAATCCCGGTGATACCGAAGGCCACGCACTGCAGGGCGATCCAGGCGTTGTTGGTCCACACCTGCCCGGCGAACGAGGCGGCCGGGTTTTCCGAGTAGTAGTTGATGAAGTCATCTTCCAGGTACCGCCGGATCTCGCTGTCCGTCCCGATGGCGGCCAGGGCCCCCGGGGTGCCGGCCACCCAGGCCGCGCTGAGCCAGCCGACCAGGATGAACGCCGCCATGCAGGCCACGGTCAGCCAGCGGATCCGGTAGAAGGCCGCCGGCAGCGAGAACGCGAAGAACGTGCCCAGGTCCTCGGCGAAGTTGGAACGGGCGCCCGTCAGGCGGGTCCGGGCCCGGGACAGCCGCATGGACAGGGCCGCCGACAACGCGCCCTCCGGCTCCACCGAGCGGACCATCGAGAGGTGGGTGGAAGTGCGCTGGTAGAGGCGCAGCAGCTCATCAGCCTCGACGCCGCTCAGCCGCCGCCGCGCAGCCAGCTGGTCCAGCCGGTCCCAGTCGGCCCGGTTCACGGTGCTGAAGGCGTCAATGTCCACGGGCTCTACCCTAGCGCCCGGACCGCCGCTGCGCCGGTCCCCGCACGGCGGGACTGCGGCGCTGGGTAGAGTGGCTTCGGAACGGACGGGGAGGAAACGGCATGGGAAGTGTGGTCACCGGCGAAGCCGTGGTCCTGGAGCTGCGTCCGGCGTCCTTCGGCGCGCGCATGCTGGGGGCAGCGATCGACGTCGCCGCGCAGGTGATCCTGCTCGTCCTGCTGCTTGCGCTCATGTCGCCGCTGCTGGACCGGCTTGATCCGGCCGCCGCCCAGGCGGCCCTGCTGCTCACCGTGGTCGGGGTTTTCCTGCTGCTGCCGGTGGCGGTGGAGACCCTCACCCGCGGCCGCTCGCTCGGCCGGCTGGCCATGGGCCTGCGGATTGTCCGTGACGACGGCGGCGCCGTCCGTTTCCGGCACGCCTTCATCCGGGCCCTGGTGGGCATCCTGGAGATCTACCTGACCCTGGGGTCGGTGGCTTTCCTGGCCGCTGTGTTCAACGAGCGGTCCAAACGGGTGGGCGACATGCTGGCCGGTACGTACTCGCTGCGGGACCGGGTGGCGGCGCAGCGGCCCGCGCCTCTGCATACCCCGGTGGAGCTGCAGCCGTGGGCGGCGCTGGCGGATCTGGGCCGGCTGCCCGACGGCCTCGCCCGCCGGATCCACCGCTTCCTGATGCAGGCTCCCCGGATGGCGCCGGCGTCCCGGGCCGCTCTTGGCGCGTCCCTTGCCGCGGAGGCTGCGGGCTACACCGCGCCCCCGCCCCCGCCGCACACGCACCCCGAGGCGTTCCTGCTGGCGCTGCTGTCCGAGCGCCGGAACCGGGACCTGCACCGTCTTGCCGGGCGCCGGCAGCGCAGCGAGATGCTGGCGCAGCGCCTGCACCGGCTGCCCTTCGAATAGCAGCCGGTCCCTGGACGGAACATTCGAGCCGGCGTGGGTGGAACGGAAAGGGCGGATGCGTGCTGCGCATCCGCCCTTTCCGTTCCGCCTGTTCCGCCTGTTCCGCCTAGTAGCGGTAGTGCTCGGGCTTGTACGGTCCTGCCGGGTCCACGCCCAGGTACTCGGCCTGCGGCTTGGTGAGCTCGGTCAGCTCCACGCCCAGGGCATCCAGGTGCAGGCGCGCCACCTTCTCGTCCAGCAGCTTGGGCAGCACGTAGACCTGGTTCGCGTACCCGCCGTCCTCGGGAGCGAGGCCGTGCTTGGTGAACAGCTCGATCTGCCCGATGGTCTGGTTGGCGAAGGAGTTGCTCATCACGAAGGACGGATGGCCGGTGGCGTTGCCGAGGTTGAGCAGCCGGCCCTCGGAGAGCACGATGATGCTGCGCTGGGTGTCGGTGCCCTCATCGAAGATCCACTCGTGGACCTGGGGCTTGATCTCCACCTTGCGGATGCCGGGCACCTTCGCGAGGCCGGCCATGTCGATCTCGTTGTCGAAGTGCCCGACGTTGCCCACGATCGCCTGGTGCTTCATCGCCGCCATATGGCGGGCCATGATGATGTCCTTGTTGCCGGTGGTGGTGATGAAGATGTCGCCCTGGTCCAGCACGGATTCCAGCCGCGCGACCTGGTAGCCGTCCATGGCAGCCTGCAGGGCGCAGATCGGATCGATCTCAGTGACGATCACCCGGGCGCCCTGCCCGCGCAGGGCCTCGGCGGCTCCCTTGCCGACGTCGCCGTAGCCGCAGACGACGGCGACCTTGCCGCCGATCAGCGTGTCGGTGGCGCGGTTCAGCCCGTCGGGCAGGGAGTGGCGGATCCCGTACTTGTTGTCGAACTTGGACTTGGTGACCGAGTCGTTCACGTTGATCGCCGGGAACAGCAGCTTGCCTTCGGAGGCCAGCTGGTAGAGGCGCAGCACGCCGGTGGTGGTTTCCTCGGTGACGCCGCGGATGCCGGCGGCAATACGGGTGAACTTCTGCGGGTCCGAGGCGAGGGAGGCGCGCAGCCGGTCCAGGATGATCGTGTACTCGTGGGAGTAGTCGGGATCGTCCTCGGCCGGATTCGGGGGAACCGCGCCCGCGGCCTCGAACTCGACGCCCTTGTGCAGCAGCAGGGTGGCGTCGCCGCCGTCGTCGAGGATCATGTTGGGGCCGCCGGAGCCTTCAGGCCAGGTGAGGATCTGCTCGGCCGTCCACCAGTATTCCTCCAGCGACTCGTTCTTCCAGGCGAAGACGGGAACGCCGCGGGGATCCTCGGGCGTGCCGGTACCCACCACCATGGCGGCGGCTGCTTCGTCCTGGGTCGAGAACATGTTGCAGGAGGCCCAGCGGACCTCGGCGCCGAGGGCGGTGAGTGTCTCGATGAGGACGGCGGTCTGCACCGTCATGTGCAGGGAGCCGGCGATGCGGGCGCCCTTCAGCGGCTGGCTGGGGCCGTATTCGCGGCGCAGCGCCATCAGCCCCGGCATCTCATGCTCGGCCAGGCGGATCTGGTGGCGGCCGGCTTCGGCCAGGGACAGGTCGGCTACCTTGTAGTCAAAGCTCACGCGTGTCAATCCTCAGTTGGTGGTGTCGGTGCCGTCGGCGGGGGCCGGGCTGGACTCCTGCTGCGGCAGGAGGACGGGGATGCCTTCGTCGAGGCGGTAGCGGAAGGTGGCGCCGGGGCCGGTCGACACCAGCTCGTCACCTTCCTGGACCAGCGGGGTGCGTGTCACGGGGCAGCGCAGCACCGCCAGCAGTTCTGCGGTCAGTTTTGCCATGGGCCGGGCTCTTCCTTCAGGACGGACGGCGGCCGCCGATACTGCGGCCCTTCCCTCCCAGCCTAGCGCCTCGGTCCGACCTCAGGGCGGGGTTAAGCGGCGCGCTGAGGCCGGTTCAGCCCTGCTCGCGCAGCACGCGCAGGTGGGCGCGCCGGGTGAGCGGGGCGTCGGCGGGCGGCTCGATGACGTGGCGCCCGGGGCGGCGCGGGCCGTCGGGATCGGTTTCCGGTTCGGTGTCCGCCTCCGGTTCGCGGACGGCGTCGACGATGGCGGAGAGCTCATCCCGTCGGGCAGTGCGCGGCTGTCCGGCCAGGTCAAGCCGGAGCACTTCCCAGCCGCGCGGCACGGTGAGCCGGTCGGCGTGCTGGGAACACAGGTCGTAGCAGTGCGGTTCGGCGTAAACCGCCAAGGGCCCGAGCACCGCGGTGGAATCGGCGTACACGTAGGTCAGGGTTGCCACCGCGGGGTTGCGGCAGGCGGATCGTGAGCACTGGCGTATTGATTCCACGGAGGACCACTCTACAGCGCCCGGCCGCGGCAGGGCCGAAGGCACGCCGTGGCCTGCCGTCTCCCCCGGCCCGGCTGCCGGGACGGCGGCCCGGGCCAAGGGTTACAGTGGGCGTATGTCTCCTGCATCGCCGCTCCGGATCGATTCCGAGGCTTCCGGCACCGGCCGGCCGTACCGGCTTCGGCGGCGGAACCGGCATGGCCGGGGGCTGCGCGGGGAACTGATCCCCCGGCACCTGGCGGGCTCCCGCACCCGGGGGGAACGCTTCGAGGACTGGGTCATGGAGTCCGCCGCCCGGCTGGAACGGATGTGGGGCGAACAGCTCCAGTCCTACCAGTTCATGGTGGCGGAGATTCCGCCCGGGCTGGAGGACCTGGCCCGGTCCGGGGAACCCGTGCCCCTCGGCGCTGCAGAGCCCGGCGGCCGCGGTCGGCCCCCGGTGATTACCGTGTACCGGCGCCCGGTCGAGTCAGCCGCCCGGGGCCTGGTCGCCGTGGAGGAGCTGGTCCATGACGTGGTGGTGGAGCAGCTGGCCACCCATATGAACCTCGAACCCGAAGCGGTCGACCCTGGTTACGGGCGCTACCGGCCGCTTCAGTAGCCGAGCCCGACCTCCACGCTGCGGCCGCCGATGCCGCCCCGAGGCACCGGCACGGTCGAGATGCCGGTCTCTCCGGTGGAAACCACCTGCGCGGCATACACCTCGTCACCTGCGGAACTGATCAGCAGGGCCGACGTCGCGTCACCGCCGACGTCGGACGGTGCGATCGTCACGGTGCCGGCCGCAGCGAGGTCAAGCAGCCGCTCACCCACCACGGCCCCGTCCGGGCCCACGGCCAGCAGCTGCACCTCGGCCGGGCCGGCCGGGGCGGTCAGGACCAGTGAAGCGCTGCCCGCAGCGGGCATGAGGGCGAGCTGCTCGCCGCTGAGCCGCGCCGCGGAGGGCGCGACGGCGAAGTCGGCCGGCGCTTCCGGGTCCGTGCCGCGGCTGAACACGGCCGCTCCGAGGACCGCAACGTCGGATGTCACTTCCAGGGTCCAGCTGCCCGGCGGCAGGTCCAGGGGCAGCAGCGCGGACCGGCCGGCGGGCACATCGGACCGTTCCGCGACCACCTGCTTGCGGCCGTCGGTCCCGATGGCACGGACCGTCACAGCGGCCGGCGTGGTTCCCGGGACGGTGACCTGCACCGCGCTGGCCGCGGAGGCGTAGCGGTCGCGGCTGAGCCGGGCCGAGTCCTGGGCGGGCTGCAGCCTCAGGCCCGGAATGACCTGGCGCTGTGCCGGCGACGCGGCAGGCTGGATCAGTTCGACACCGCCGGGGGTGAGCCCGCGCAGGATGTTCTGCTGGATGACCGCGGCGACCGGACCGCCGGAGCTGCGCACGTGCACCGCCACCGCCTCCTGCCCGGCGGCCAGGCCAGCGAGGACCACGGAGCGGGTCTCCCCGGGGGCCACCGCGAGGCCGCGGGTACCGGCGGACTGCACCGGGCCCTCCCCGGTGTAGATGTCCAGGTCCACGCTTGCCGCGGTCGCCGAAGCGTTCGTCAGCTGGAGGACCGTGGAAACGCCCACGGTCGTCCTGGCCCCTGCCAGCCAAATGTCGTTGCCGGGCGCCTGGCAGTTTGCGGCCGCGAGGCCGGTCAGGTCGCCGTCGTCCGCGGTGAAGGTGAGCTGGGCGTTGGCGAGGGCCTGCCGCACGCCTGCCGGGTCCACCCTGAGCACGGTGGCGGCGCCGACCTCCTGCGCGGGCAGCGTGGCGGCTCCGCGCACGTTCGTCAGCGGGGTCTCGTCGGAGCCGCCGAGGGCGCGCACCGTCTCTCCGGCCAGGGTATCCAGCCGTGCGTCCGGAGCCGCGCTCCCGGCCTCGGCCAGGACCAGGGATTTCACCCGGGTACGAGCGGATTCGGACGCGGGGCTGAACTGGGCGTCCGTTCCGGCGACGTTTCCCGAGAGCAGCCGGGGCGGCTCGGCGCAGACGGCCGCCAGGTCCGGGGCCGGTACCTCCACCGGCGGAGCCGCTACCGTGCGCCCCGCGCCGCCGGCACCGGCCAGCGTTCCCGCCGCCACCAGCGCGGCGGTGACCGCAACGATTCCGGCTCCCGCGGCGGCCCGCCCCGGGCCGGCACCGGTTCCGGCACGCCGGGCAGGTGCCGCCTTCCTGACTGCCATCAATGTGCCTCTTCCTCGTGGCGCGCCTTCTCGGCAGCGGGCCGGCCTGCCGGATTCTCCGCGTCGGTCATGTCGTTGGGCCGGGACTCCGGAGGTTCCCCCGTGACTGTCGCCGGAGCCGGCGCGGCGGCTGTTTCCGGCGAGGCAGCCGGTGCAGCCGCCGGCGGTGCGGGCGGCGGAGCCAGGCCGGCTCCGGCCGCTGCGCCGGGCAGCCGCGGAGCCGTCCGGCGGGCGGGGACCGGGACGGCCAGCAGCAGCGTCAGGGCCAGGACGGTGGCCTGGACCACTTCGGTCCACGGCTGCCAGGGGCTGCTGTACCCCACTTCCAGGTGGCCGCCCTCCGCCGGCAGGGCGAAGGCCTGCGCCCACCCGTCCGTCGCATCCTCGAGGGGCCTGCCGTCCAGCTGGGCATACCAGCCCGGATCGCTGCGTTCGGACAGCACCAGCCGGCGACCCTCGCCGCCCGGCTGCAGTTCGCCCGAGGCGTCCTGCAGGCCGGAGTCCAGGACGGCTTCCGTGGCGCCGTCCTCCGCTTCGACCCGCACCCGTCCAATCTGCCCGGATTCGGCTTCTGTGCCCTGCTCATCGAGGTCTCCGGTGACCCGCCAGAGCCAGCCGGCGTTCGTGCTGCCGACCGCGGCCAGGCCCGGTACGGCGTCGATCCGCGAGGCCAGCAGCTCCGAGGCCGTGGAGGAATGCTGCAGCACGACGAAGGCCGCGCCGAGGCGGTGCAGTTCCGCGCCGGGGTCGGTGCCGTTGCCTTCGGTGATGATGGCGACGGCGCGGCGGATGTCCGCGGCAGCGGCGTCGTCCCGGGCAAGCTGCCCGGCGGGATCGGAGCCGACGACGGCGCGGGATGAGGCGGCGGCGGACAGCGAGTCCAGGGTCGTGCCGCTGCCGCGCATCAGCGCCGCGGTGACGGTGCCGGCGGAGTCGGTGCCGATCACCAGGGCGTGCGTGTGCTCCGGGCCGGTTCCACGGTCCGCGGCCGTCATCGGCAGGGTGGCCGGAGCCGACTCCCGCACGCTGATCCGGCTGCCCGGCAGCACCGGGCCGGCGTCCAGACCGTCCACCAGCGTCGGAACGGTCCAGGCGGCCAGGGACAGGGCGGGCCCGGCACCCAGCAGCACCGTGAGGACGACGGCGGAGGTGCGGCGTGCGCGCTGCGGGGAGGTCCGGCGTCGGGCGCCCTGCCGGCGGCTTCCCAGCAGGGCCTGCGCGGCGGGCAGGCCCGCCGCAAGCAGGCAGAAGCCCGCGATGCCGACCAGCGGTCCGGGGAACGGGGCCACGATGCCCGTCGCCGCCGCGCCGGTGGCGAGGTGGCCGGCGGCCGCTGCGGTGCCCAGCGAGGCCAGGGCCAGCAGCCAGCACAGCCTGGCCAGGCCCGGCCTGGGGCCGAGGAACAGGCCCAGCACGGCCAGGACCACGGTCGGCGCCCCGATGATCAGTGCCGCGGCCAGCGCCCAGGGCACTGTCTCCGGCAGCGTCTCCGAGAGCGGATCGAAGATATCAAAGCGGATCGGGTAGCCCAGCAGCTGCTGCCAGGGATCCGCTGCGGCGAAGCCCAGGGGAAGCCCGGGGTCTGCAGCGAGTGCCCTCGGGTTCCCGGAAAGGGCGGAAAGGACGTTGGGCAGCAGCACGGCTGCGGGCGGCAGCAGGGCCCACCACAGGGTGCGTGCCCGCCGCCGCAGCCCCAGCATGAGCGCAACGACCGCGAGCACCATGACGGGCACCGTGGACGGAGAGCAGGCGGCCAGCACGGCGAAGGCCAGGCCGGCTCCGGCGGCGGCCGTCCAGCTGGGCATGCCGCCGGTGCCCGGACGCGGGCGCACGGGGGCTTCGTTCGGACCCGGCGCGGCTGCGGTTTCCGTGCCGCCGGCGCCCACCGCCCGTGCCGTGGCCAGCACGGCCAGGGGAATCGCCAGATGCGCGATGACCGCCCCCAGCCGGCCCTCCCCCAGGGCCAGGTGCAGCGCCGGGGCGGATCCCCAGGCCATGGCGGCCCAGAACCGCAGGCCCCTGCGGCGCGTGAACGCACCGGCCGCGAACCAGGCGGCCACCCCGGCGGCGGGCAGCGCGATCAGCAGCAGGACCAGCACGGCGGCGTTGGCATTGCCGGCCCCGGCTGCGCCGAGCAGCCACAGCAGATAATCGAAGGGGTCGCCGTGCCCCGGAACCCCTGCCCCCACGGCGGACCACCAGCCCGAAGCGTGCGCCCAGATGTCGCCCAGCCGTTCGGAGACGGGCAGCAGCGCGCCGCCGGCCGCGGCCGGCGCTCCGAGCAGTCCGCGCAGCGCGAGCAGCGAGGCGCCCAGCAGCACCAGCGCCGCGGTCAGCGCCCCCAGCCCCACCCAGGTCCGGGAGGGCGCTGCCAGATCGGTGAAGTCATCGTGCAGGTCGCCCGTCGGCTCGTGTGCCGAAGGGCCGACGGCGCCGGCCTCATCTGCCCCGGAGGCCGCCCGCGACTCGAAAAGGGAACGGCGGTGTTCGCGCACCTCGCGCGGTCCGGTCACCAGGGCGTTGACGGCGCTGCGGGGCCTGGTCCGGGTGGCTGCGGCGACACGGCGGGAGCGGGCCAGCTCCAGCGGATGCAGCACGCCGGCCACGCTTGCACCCAGGGAGCGGACGGCATAGCCGGGCTGCTTGGCGACCATGCCGAGCAGGAAGCGCCACAGCCCGCCGAGTACCGCGCCGACAGCCAGGAACGGCACCTGCCAGCCGGGGGCATGCTTGAGGCGCAGCTGGGTTTCGCTGCGCCGTGCGGCCCAGGCGGCCTGGGCAGCGGGGGTCCTGGAGCCGGCGTGGCGGATCCTCGCCTGCGGCACCACGATGACCCGGTGACCGGCCAGGCGGGCCCGCCAGCACAGGTCGATGTCGTCGCCGGGACCGGGAAGCGCGGGGTCGAACCCGCCGAGGGCGGTCCAGACGTCACGGCGGACCAGCATCCCGGCCGAGTTGACCGCGAAGGTGTCGCTGCGCGCGTCGTACTGCCCCTGATCCAGCTCATCGGCGTCGATCAGGGTCAGGCGTTCCGCCCAGCGGCTGACGGAGAGGCCGGCTTCGGCCAGGCGGCGCGGGTTGTTCCAACCCACCAGCTTGCCGCCGGCCACCGCGACGGACGGGGCGCGCTCCACGGCCAGGAGCAGTTCCTCCAGCGCCCGGGGATCGGGAGCGGAGTCGTCGTGCAGCAGCCAGATCCATTCCTGCTCGGCGCCGTCGGAGAATGCGGCGGGAAGTTCAGCCAGACCGGCGCTGACCGCCTGGCCGAAGCGGCTGCGCTCCGGGGCGGCAATCACCGGGCTGCCTACCGGAAGGCCCAGCTGCAGCAGGGACGCGGAGGCGTCGTCGGACCCGGTGTCCACGCCGATGCAGAAATCCACCGGCCTGCTCTGACCGGCCAGGGCGTCCAGGGTGTGGGGAAGGTACTGCGCGCCGTTGTGGGCGACCACGACGGCACATACACGGACACGCGAACGAATTAGACTGCCCGCTTCCTGAGCCGACGGCGTTCACGCTCGGACAGCCCGCCCCAGATGCCGAAACGCTCGTCATTGGCCAGCGCATAGTCCAGGCACTGCACACGCACGGCGCAGCCGGCGCAGACCTTCTTCGCGTCCCGCGTGGAGCCGCCCTTCTCAGGGAAGAACGCTTCGGGGTCGGTCTGGGCGCAGAGCGCATCGGCCTGCCAGCCGAGCTCACCCTCGTAGTCGCCGGCGTCGCCGGGAAGGCCGAGCCAGGTGGGAGCGGGCGCCGGGGCGAACAGCGCCACGGGAGGATCGAGGTCCTCCGACCCGTCCAGGGCTTCGTGCGCAGCGAGGAAGGCTGTTGCCTGTTCCTCAAGGCTCGTGGCCTCGTCCTGGCGGTAGCGGTCCGCTGCGGAGGGATCGGCCGGATCGACATACCAGTCGCCGGGCACGGACCGTCCCGCGTAGGGTGCAGCGGCAGAGACGTCGTGCGTTTGTTCAGCTTGCCCCATGGATTCCTCCCGGTGTTATTGCCCCAGCAGCGGATGGATGGCCCGCGCGGAGCCGCGGACGTCGACTGCGAACGTGGATTGCTGGAACAAATCCGTACCCAAATTACACGTGTGTAATACGGCGGCGTCAAGCTGTCCCGGCATCCTATACAACTCCTCGGTGATTCCCGGACTTCGCCACGCCCGGGATTCCCGCAGGTACTTATCGGCGCGCCGGTCCCGGGGGTTAGCAGGAACGGCACACCGCGCCGTTCCGGGCTCACCGGACCGGGGGCCGGGCCCTTCCGCCGCGCGGGCGCCCTCGGCCCGCCGGCCGGGGCTTCCGGCCGCCGGGCCGCCGGTAGCATCGAAGCGTCAGCGTTTCCGGACAGAAACCGAGGTTCCCATGGACAACCCGATGCAGGCCCTGTTTTCCCAGCTGCGGACCACCCAGGCCAGTTCGCCTGCCCTGGTCTGGTACGGCGCGGATACGGAGCGGGTGGAGCTGTCCGGAAGGGTGCTGGAGAACTGGGCGGCCAAGACTGCCAACCTGCTGGTGGAAGAGCTGGATGCCGCGCCGGGGACGGCGCTTCGGCTGCACCTTCCCGTGCATTGGAAGGCCCTGGTCCTGGTCCTCGGCGCCTGGGCGGCCGGCTCGGCGGTGGAGGCAGGGCAGGCCGACGGCGGCCCGGACGCGGCGGACCGGGGCACGGCGGGCGGGGCCGGCGTCGAGGTCTTCGCGACAGCCTCCGCGCAGCGGGAAGCGCTCGATGCGGCTGCAGGAGTGCCCGTGGCGGTGGCCCTCGGAGCACTGCAGATGCGCTGGGACCAGGACCTTCCGGCCGGGGCCGTGGACTACGCCGCCGAGGTCCGCTCCTTCGCCGACAGCTTCGACGACTTCGGCACACCGTCCCCGGAGCAGCCGGCCCTGGCCTCCCCGGAGGGGACCCTCCCGTGGTCGGCTGTGTTGGCCGGCCCGGGGTTGGACGGCACCGCCGGGGACGGGACGCCGGTGGTGCTCGTGCAGGCGGAAGCCGGGCTGCTGCCTGCCGTCGAGGCCGCCCTGGCAGCCTGGCAGGCCGGCGGAACGGTGGTCCTCACCGGAGACGGGCGGACGCCGGATGAGGCGCTGCTGGCTGCGGAGCGGGTTACGACTCGGTCCGGGGCCTGACGGCTTCGGGCCGCGCGCCGGACGCTTCGGCCGGCTTGGCGGCCTGCCGGGGGCTGCCGAGGATCGCCTCGGCGTCGGCCTCGAAACCGGGCTCCTCGTCCAGCTCTGCGTTAAAGACCCAGAAACGGTAGGCGAAGAACCGCAGGACCGTGGCGACGACGATCCCCACGACGCCGGCCATGAACAGCACGTTGTTGTCGGTGATGCCCATCGGATACCGCGCCACCCAGGTGAAGCCGGTGGAGATGACAATGCCCACGCCGTTGATGAGCAGGAACTGCGCCAGTTCCCGGCCCACGTTCGACTGCCGGCGGTGCCGGAAGGTCCACCAGCGGTTGGCCACCCAGGAGAACAGGGTGGCGATCGAGGCCCCCACGAAGCGGGCCTTGGCCGGGCTGCCTTCCAGGGCACCGTGCATGAGAATCCAGGTCATCGCGTTGTCAATGACGAAGGCCACGGCCCCCACCGTTCCGAACTTCGCCACCTCCCGCCAAAACAGGGAAGCCAGGCTCCTGATCCGTGCCGACAACGTTGCAAACATGACCCTCCGTGGGCGTTAAAGCGTAAATCCCGGAGGCGGGGCGCACCGGGGTGGGGAGGCCGCGGCACAAGCACGGCGGCCAGAGCGATAATACCTGCCAACCTTGGCAGTTTCCCCGGCGCACCCGATGATCGGCCGTTAACCGAGCAGGTTCGTCCGGCCGCGTTCGGTACCCTTGGGATGTGACTTTTCCAGTAATCGGCGTAGTTGGCGGCGGCCAGCTGGCGCGAATGATGGCACCGGCCGCCACCGCCCTCGGCTTTGACCTTCGGGTCCTCGCCGAGGCTCCCGACGTCTCCGCCGTCTCCGCGGTGCGCTCCGCCGACGTCGGCGACTACCGCGACTACGACACGCTGGCGGAGTTCGCCCGCGGCGTGGACGTGCTGACCTTCGACCACGAGCACGTGCCCACGGAGCACCTGCGTGCCCTGCAGGCCGCCGGCGTCAACGTCCAGCCCGGCCCCGAGGCGCTGGTTCATGCCCAGGACAAACTGGTGATGCGCGCCGCGGTCGAGCGGCTCGGACTGCCCAATCCGCGCTGGAGCGCCGTGGCCTCCGTCGGAGAACTGGTGGACTTCGGCAAGGCGGCCGGCTGGCCGGTGGTCCTGAAGACTCCCCGCGGCGGCTACGACGGCAAGGGGGTGCGGATCATCGCCGACGCCGCCGACGCCGAGGCCGCCGCCGACTGGTTCGGTCAGGGCCCGCTGCTGGCCGAGGAGAAGGTGCCGTTCTCCCGTGAGCTTTCCGCCCTGGTCGCGCGCACCCCAGGCGGTGCCTGCGCCGCCTGGCCCGTGGTCCACTCGATCCAGGTCGACGGCGTCTGCGACGAGGTCATCGCGCCCGCCCAGGAACTCTCCCCGTCAACCGCCGAGGCCGCCCGTGACGCGGCGCTGCGCCTGGCCGCCGAGCTGGGCGTCACCGGAGTGATGGCAGTGGAGATGTTCGAGACCCCCGGCCGCTCCCCCGGCTTCCTGATCAACGAGCTGGCCATGCGCCCGCACAACTCCGGGCACTGGACCATGGATGGGTCGGTCACCGGGCAGTTCGAGCAGCACCTGCGCGCGGTCCTGGACCTGCCCCTGGGCGCGACCGACCTGCTGGGCGGGGTGGCCGTGATGAAGAACTATCTGGGCGGCGCCAACCAGGACCTCTTCTCGGCCTACCCGGCCGCGCTGGCCGCCGAACCCGGGGTCAAAGTCCACGGTTACGGCAAATCCGTCCGCCCCGGACGTAAGATCGGGCACGTCAACGCCGTGGGCCGCAGCGCAGCGGACCTGCCGGCACTGCGCCGCAGCGCCGCCCGGGCGGCTGCGATCATCCGCGACGGCCGGGATTCGGAAGGACAGGAATGAACAAGGCGCAGACCCCCCTGGTCGGTGTGGTGATGGGCTCGGACTCGGACTGGGCCGTCATGGACGCCGCCGCGGCGGCCCTGGCGGAGTTCGACATCCCCTTCGAGGCCGATGTGGTTTCGGCCCACCGGATGCCGGAGGAGATGCTGGAGTACGGCCGCACCGCACACCGCCGCGGCCTGCGGGTCATCATTGCCGGTGCCGGCGGCGCCGCGCATCTGCCCGGCATGCTTGCCGCCCTCACCCCGCTGCCGGTGATCGGCGTTCCCGTTCCGCTGAAGTACCTCGACGGCATGGATTCCCTGCTGTCCATCGTGCAGATGCCCGCGGGGGTCCCGGTGGCAACCGTCTCGGTGGGCGGAGCCCGCAACGCCGGCCTGCTCGCAGTGCGGATGCTGGCCTCCGGAACCGACCCGCTGGCCGCCAAGCTGCAGCAGCAGCTGGTGGACTTCGCCGACGGCCTGCGCCGCACCGCCATGGCCAAGGGCGCCAACCTTCGCGCGTCCGTCGCCCCGCCCGCCTAGGCCCGCCGTGACTCATCCCGCCTCAGCCCGAACCGGCACGCCGCTGACCGACCCGGTCCGTTATCCGCAGGCCGCACCGGAGGGCCTGCGCACGCGCCGGGCCTTTATCCTGCTGCTGCTGACCCTGGTCCTGCCGGGCTCCGCCCAGGTGGTCGCCGGAGACCGGCGGCTGGGCAGGCGGGCACTGCTGGTCACCTTCAGCGTCTGGGTCCTGGCCCTGGCCGCCCTGGTGCTCGCGCTGACCAGCCGCGCCCGGCTGGTGGACCTGCTCACCCACGGGTGGGTGTCCATCATCATCATCGCGGTGCTGGCGCTGCTCGCCGTCGGCTGGGCGCTGCTGTTCCTCGATACGCTGCGGATCATCCGTCCGCCCCTGCTCCGCCGCGGCGTCCGCCCCGTGGTCGCCGTGTCCCTTGCCGCCCTGATGGCGGTGACCAGCGGCAGCCTCGGCTACGGCGCCTACCTGCTGAACGTGAGCCGTCAGACCGTGGGCAGCGTCTTCCAGGCCGGGCCCGCCTTCGATCCCGTCGACGGCCGCTACAACTTCCTGCTGATGGGCGGCGACGCCGGGGCGGACCGCACCGGCCTGCGCCCCGACAGCATGTCGGTGATCAGCGTTGACGCGAAAACCGGCAGGACCTCGACCTTCAGCCTGCCGCGCAACTTCCAGAACGCCCCCTTCGGCGCGGACTCCCCGCTGTGGGAGGTCTGGCCCGAGGGATACAACTGCGGCGACGAGTGCATCCTGAACAGCCTGTATCAGGTGGTCACCGACAACTACCCCTACCTCTACCCGGAGGGAACGGATCCCGGAGCCGAGGCGATGATGGATGCCGCCAGCGGCATCCTGGGCCTGGAGGTGCAGGGCTACGTCACCGTGGACATGGCCGGGTTTGAACGGCTCATCGACGCCATGGGCGGCATCACCGTCAACGCGGGAGGCTGGGTGCCGATCACCGCGGGCGAGATTCCCGGTACCAACCGTCACTATCCGCCGGACGGCTGGATTCCTCCGGGAGTGCAGAAACTGGATGGCTACCATGCCCTCTGGTATGCCCGCTCCCGGGAATTCGTGACCGACTACCACCGGATCTCCCGGCAGCAATGTGTCCAGCAGGCGATGATCAGCCAGCTGGATCCGGCCACCCTGCTCACCCGCTTCCAGTCCATCGCCTCCGCCGGCGAACAGATGGTGACCACCAACATTCCCGCCGACCAGCTGGGCAGCTTCCTCGACCTGGCCCTGAAGGCGCGCAGCCAGCCGGTGGAAAGCATGACGATCGGCCCGCCGGACTTCGGCACCGCAGCGGACAACTTCGTCACCTATCCGGATTTCGACCTCATTCATGCCCGCGTGCAGGAACGGCTGGCCGCCGCCCCGGAACCGGCCCCCCAGGAGGCTGAAGCGCCTGCGGAGGAACAGGCTCCCGCCGAAGACGGCGCCCCGCAGCCCGAGGCACCCGCGGCCGAACCGCAGCCCGCCGCCCCCGGACCGGAGATCACGGAGGAGTATCTGCAGGAACTGGCCGTCCTGCAGGACGACGCCACCCTGGGCATGCTGCTGGACAACAACGGACAGTGCTCCCCCGGATAGCCCTGCCCCTGCCCCGGCCCGCACCGCCGTCGGCGTCCCGACGCATGGTGCCCGGGCTGTCCCGCACCGCCCACCGCAGCACCGACCCCGGGAGGGAAAGAAATGTACCTGCTGGACAACACCGTCCGCCCCTATGCCTGGGGATCGCGCACGGCCATGGCCGAGCTGTTTGGCCGTGAGCCGTCCGGGGAGCCCGAGGCGGAGCTGTGGATCGGGGCGCACCCCGGCGCTCCGTCCGCCCTGCGTCCACCCGTCGACGACGCGGCCACCCTGGACGCCCTGATCGATGCCGACCCGGAGGGCACGCTGGGCGTCGAGGCCATGGAGCGCTTCGGTCCCCGGCTGCCCTTCCTGGCCAAGGTCCTTGCCGCCGGCTCCCCCCTCAGCCTGCAGGTCCACCCGACCGCCGAGCAGGCCCGGGCCGGGTTCGCGGCGGAGGACCAGGCCGGCCTGGACCGGGCCGCGCCCGACCGCAACTACCGGGACGAGTTCCACAAACCTGAAATGATCCTGGCGCTGACGCCGTTCGATGCGCTCTGCGGCTTCAGCCGCCCGGAGGCCTCCGCGCAGCGTTTCCGGGCCCTGAATGCCGTGGTCGAGGGCACGGGAACTCCCCTGCCGGACCTGCTGGAGTGGATCACGGCGGAACTGGAATCCGGGCGCCCCGAAGCGGAGCGCTGCTCGGCGGTGTTCCGCCGCCTCATCCGCGGCGACGAGGAAGTGGTGGAGGCCGTCCGGCTGGCGGTGTCCGCCGTCTCCCCGCTGGGCCGCCCCGGCGGTGAAGGCGGGAAGGGCGACGGCGACGGCCACCTGCGTGAGCTGGCGACCGTGGGCGAGCTGGGCGGGCTGTATCCGGACGACGCCGGCGTGCTGATCTCCCTGCTGCTCAACCGGGTGTGCCTGCAGCCCGGCGAGGCGGTCCATCTGCCCGCCGGAAACCTGCACGCGTATCTGTGCGGAACCGGCATCGAGGTGATGGCGTCCTCCGACAACGTGCTGCGCGGCGGCCTGACCCAGAAGCACGTTGACGTGCCGGAGCTGCTGAAGACCGTCGACTTCCGGCCGATCGATCCCCCGCTGGTCCAGCCCCGGTTCACCGGAATGGCCCAGGAGCTGTACCGCCCGCCGTTCGCCGAGTTCCAGCTGCAGCGGCTGGAACTGTCCAGCCGGGAGGCGGCCGAGCCGGCCTATGATCCGGCGCACACCATGTCCGGTGCGGACGTGCCGGTGCTGCAGAACGGGCCCACCGTGGTGCTGGCCGTGCGCGGCACGATCCTGCTGGATTCCCCTAAGGGCAACCTGCTGCTGGAGCAGGGCTCCAGCGCGTTCATTCCGGCGGCCGAGGCACCGGTGATCGCCAAGCTTTCCGCCGATTCGGCACAGCACGCGCAGGGGGCGCTGGCTTTCGCCGTGACGACGAACATGGACCAAGAAGTCGACGAAAGGTAGTCGTGGAGCAGTTCCTGCAGACGGAACCCTGGGCACGTTTCCAGGAATCCCTGGGCAAGGTGGTGCATCGGGCCGCACAGCCGGAGTACCGGTTTGTGGCCGTGGAGGAGAAGACCGCGCTGGGCCGGTACCTGTACGTGCCGTACGGACCGGTGGCCTCCGGGCCGGAGGGGTTCGACGCCGCGCTGGCGGCGCTGACCGCCCTGGCCCGCTCCCGCGGGGCCGCTTATGTGCGGATTGAACCGGTCAGCGCCGGTATCAGCGCCGACGCGGCGGAGCAGCTGCTGGCCGGACGCGGCCTGGTCCGGGCACCGAAGAACCTGCAGCCGGACCTGACCTGGCTGATCGACATCGCCCGGGACCCCGATGCCGTGCTGGCCGACATGCGCTCCAGCAACCGCAACATCCACCGCAACATCCACAAGAAGGGTGTATCCTTCTCGGTGTCCCGGGATCCCGCCGACATCGGGATCCTGCTGGGGTTCCTGCACGAGACCGCAGCCCGCACCGGGTTCCGGCCGCAGCCGGACAGCTACCTCCGCCAGGCCGCGCAGACCCTGATGCCGCTTGGTGCAGCGAGCCTGCACCTGGCCTGGCTCGACGGGCAGCCGATCGCCGCGGCCCTCGCCTATGACTCCTCCGACACCCGCACCTACGCCCATGCCGCGGCGAGCTTCGAGCACCGCAGGCTCAACGCGGGAGTTCCGCTGCTGGTCAACCTGATCCTGGACGCGGCCGCGGCCGGCCTGCAGACCGTGGACCTGTGGGGCATCGCGCCCGACGACGACCCGGAGCATGAGTGGGCCGGCTTCACGAAATTCAAGAAATCCTTCGGCGGACGGGCCGCCGCATATCCGGGCACCTGGGATCTGCCCGTTAACCGCGCCGCGTACCGCGCCTACCGTCTCGCCCGCGCCGGGGCGGGCTTCGCCGTCCGGGCCAAGGGCCGGCTCCGGGACCTGGCCGGCCGGGTGCGGAAGGCGGCACGGCGGAGCCCGGACGCGGACTGAACCTCGCCGAACCGCGAGAGCGGGTGAAATGGTGGCGCGGCGATCGGCTAACCCTTCGGAACAATCGTTAGGCGCCCGAGATACTCAGGACTGAAAATACTAAGCAGCCTTTGTTATCGTCGACTATGGCTACTTCATCGACATCCTCCGCAGCCCGAACCCGTGAGCCGGCCCGGGGCTCCGACCTCGCCCGCCGGATCGCGGTGATCGCCTGCTTCATCTTCTGCATCGTCGGCTCCATGGTCGGCGTCGGGGTGTTCGGCGGAACGCCGGTGGCCGAGTCGGCCGGAGGCGCCCTGTCCGCCGACGCCACCTACCTCGCCCCCGCCAGTCCGGCCTTCTCGATCTGGAGCGTCATCTACACCGGCCTGGGCCTCTACACCCTGTACCAGTGGCTGCCGCGGCAGCGTACCTCCCCGAGGCAGCGGTCCCTGGGCTGGCTCGTGGCTGCGTCGCTGGTGCTCAACGCCGCCTGGATCCTCAGCGTTCAGGCAGATTCGGTTCCCCTGAGCGTGGCGGTCATCGTCCTGCTGCTCGCGGTGCTGGCCTGGCTGTTCGTGCGGTACACCGCATGCCGCCCCGGCAGCTGGGTGGAGGCCGTTGTCGTGGACGGCACGCTGGGCCTGTACCTCGGGTGGGTCAGCGTCGCCACTGCCGCCAATACCGCTTCCCTGCTGACCTCGCAGGGCTTCCGCGGCTTCGGCCTCCCCGCCGAGGCCTGGTCCATCGCCGTCCTGGCTGCCATCGTGCTGGTCGCCGTCGGCCTCGCAGCGTATGGACGCGGCCGGCTCGCCCCCGCCGTCGCGATCGGTTGGGGCCTGTCGTGGATCGCGGTGTCCCGGGTCAACGGCGGGCTCGAAAACACCCCCACCGCCGTGGCGGCCGCCGTCGCCGCGGCCCTGGTCCTCCTCGCTACGGCTGTCTTCCGGCTGCGCAGCCGCGGCAGCGCGGACAGCCGGCCTGCCGTGGCCTCCAGGCCGCAGACCGCCGGCTGAGTCCGAGCCGGGAAAGCAGCGGGTTCGGGTCCGGGCCGGACCTGTCCGAAGCCTGGCGGAAAAGGTTTTGTTCCGGAGGGGTTGACATGGCCGTGCCTCCCCTACAGTGGAAGCGATGACGGTCGCACGTTGGACTCCGCCGGCCGTCAGGCGCGCTGCGGGGCACCGCAGCACCTGCGCGGCCCGTGGTCTTCCAAGGCACGAGAACCTCACGCTGGGGGCGCTCCGGAAACTACCGGAGCAGTGAAGGGATTGGGCCCCTGCCCGTCGCCGCTGACCTTTCAGCTGCCGACCGCGGCAGCATCTTCTCCTTGAAAAAGGTGAACGATGTGAAACCCAGCAGATACCCGCTCAGCGGAGCTCTTGTCCTGATTTTCGCCCTGGTCCTCACGGGCTGTATCCAGTTTCCGTCCGCCCAGGACAGCGGCCAGGGCACCGCCCAGAACAGCGGCCAGGACCCCGGGCAGGCCAGCCCGCAGGCTGAACCCTCGGCAACTCCGCAGCAGGAACCGCAGCCGAATCCGTTTCCAACCCCTGAGACCGTTCCCGAGACTGCGTGGGCCACAGACCCGTCTACGCGGGACCGGGAGTCAGCCCCGGAGGAACCCTCCCCGAACTGCCTGACGGGGGCTGAAGCCGCCTGCCGGGACGCGGCCTTCGAGCAGGCACCGCAGGGCGCGGCCCCGCCGCGAAGCGGCATGTCGGAGCAGACGACGGCGGAAAGCCTGGACCAGTATCTGAACCGAATCATCGCGGACCTGGATAAAAAATGGGACGCATGGTTCCTTGCGCAGGGGTTTCAGCAGCCGCACCTGAACTACGAGCTTGTCCTCAGCGGGGAACAACCATACCGCTCGCTGTGCCCGTCGCAGGGTGGAGGAGCGCTAATCGTCGATGACAGCCATCCGAACGCCTACTACTGCCCGAATGATCCTTATGGGAACACCGGGTCCATCAACAATGGGACCATGATTCTCCCAGCGACAACCATGCAGCAGATGTGGACCGGACAGATCTTCCAGAAACAGAGCCAGTACCCCGGCGACTTCGCTGCAGCCACGCTGGTGGCCCACGAGTATGGCCACCATATCCAGGACGAACTCTGGATCCAGTGGCATGCGTACTACCCCAACTATGACTACAGCTTCGCGGGCTCCGATCTGGAAGCCATTGCAGATTGCTTCGCCGGTAACTGGATGGCATCCACCTACTACGACGCGACTCTCAAACCGGGCGACTACGAGGAAGCCATCGCCGCCCTGCAGGCCATCGGAGCGGAGCAGCCCGGCGGAAGCCACCCGGTCGCGCAGGAACGTAAAGCCGCAATCCTGCTGGGCTACAACGGCAACTCGTCCTACGGTCCCGGCGACCCCTATGCCTGCATCAACGCCTACTGGCAGCCGGAGCCCATGGGCTGAGCCGGCGGGCAACACTCCGCCCCGGCCGGGGAAAGCGGTGGACTCTGCGCCGCCGCGGACATGCAGAGGGGCCGTGCAGGATGTCCTGCACGGCCCCTCTGCGTTCCGGCCTACTTCAGGCGGGCGTAGGACTCCCACTTGTGCGACTGGTGCTCGCCGCTGACCACGCGGATGGTGCCCGACTTCGAGCGCATCACGATGGACTGGGTCAGCACCTTCTGGCCCTGGTAGCGCACGCCGCGCAGCAGGTCGCCGTTGGTGATGCCGGTGGCGGCGAAGTAGCAGTTGTCGCTGGTGACCAGGTCGTCGGTGGACAGCACCCGGTCCAGGTCGTGACCGGCGTCGATCGCCTTCTGCTTCTCCTCATCGGAGGTCGGCCAGAGCCGGCCCTGGATGACGCCGCCCGTGGCCTTGATGGCGCAGGCGGTGACAATGCCCTCCGGCGTTCCGCCGACACCCATCAGGGCGTCGACGCCGGTACCCTCGCGGGCTGCGGCGATGGCGCCGGCGACATCGCCGTCCATGATCATCCGGGTGCGGGCACCGGCGTCGCGGATCTCCTGGATCAGCGGCTTGTGCCGGTCCCGGTCCAGCACGGCAACCGAGAGCTGGTTGATCTTCTTGCCCTTGGCCTTGGCGATCAGGTGCAGGTTCTGCTTCACGGGCAGGCGCAGGTCCACCATGTCGGCGGCTTCGGGGCCGGTGACGAGCTTCTCCATATAGAACACGGCGGAGGGATCGAACATGGAACCGCGCTCGGCCACCGCCAGGACGGCCAGCGCGTTGTCGTAGCCCAGGGCGGTCAGGCGGGTGCCGTCGATCGGGTCGACCGCGACGTCGACCTCGGGTCCGCTGCCGTCGCCCACCTTCTCGCCGTTGTACAGCATGGGGGCTTCGTCCTTCTCGCCCTCACCGATGACCACAACACCGTTGAAGTGGACGGTGGAGAGCAGCGAGCGCATGGCGTCGACGGCGGCGCCGTCGGCGGCGTTCTTGTCCCCGAAACCGACCCAGTGGCCGCCGGCAATGGCCGCGGCCTCGGTGACGCGCACCAGTTCAAGGGCCAGGTTCCGGTCCGGCTCGTCATCCCCGACTGCCAGGGCGGGGGAAAGTGTGGAGTACTGGGCACCTTGGGTCACGTCTTACCTCATCTTCGAAATCGCACTGGACCTGCCTGCGGGGAACCGCCGGGCGGCTCCTTCTCCTTCCGATCATAGTCCCCGCCCTGTTCGGCACGGCCAGCGTGGCGGCAAACCCCGGCCCGGCGGAGAACGCCGGGCCGCCCGGGCAGCCGGCCCGGCCTCCCCGCAGGTACCGCAGCCGACAGGGAAGCGGGCATGCGCAGCGGAATAGGCGCAGTCCGCCGAATGCGCGATCATGGAAGGCGTGAGTGAACAGCAGCAGTCCGATCCCCGGGCCGGCCAGGCCCCCTCCCCCGCCGCCCCTGCGGGGCCCGAGACCGCCGGGCCGGCGGAAGCCCCCGTCACCCCCGTCCTGACGGCCAAGCAGGCCAAGCGTGCCAACGCCACGGTCATCGGGATGCTGATCTCCACCGGCCTCACACTGGCCCTGGTGCTGGGCGCGGTCATGCTCAACCCCGCTCCGCAGGGGCAGCGTCCCGGCGCCGACGTGGCGGCCATCGCCGCCGAGGCCGAAGACATCGCCGGCTACGCTCCGCTCTCCCCCGAACTGCCGGAGGGCTGGAGCGCCAACTACGCCCGCTGGAACAACGGGTCCACCGACGGAGTGGCCCACTGGGAAGTGGGCTGGCTCTCCCCCACAGAGGAATTCATCCGCATGAGCCAGACCAGCCAGGCCAATCCGACCTGGGTCGCGCAGATGGCCGAGCAGGCCGCCCCCGCCGGTGAGCGGACTGCGGGCGGGCACACCTGGGAGCTGCGGGACGGCACCGACGGCGACGCCCACCTGATCGGCGAATTCGCCGGCAGCACGGTGATCCTCAGCGGCGCCGCAGACCTGGCGGAGTTTGATGTCCTGGCCGAGGCCATCGCCGCCGATCTGCGCGACGCCGGCCGGTCCGCCCCGTAATCCGCCGCCACCTGCACCGCACCCGGCCCGGACGCGCAGTAGGCTGTCTATGTGAGTGAACCCGCTTCCGTAACAGAATCCGCTTCCCCCGCCCTGACTCCGGCCGCCGCCTGGCAGCGGCTGCAGGAGGGCAACGAACGCTTCGTGGCCGGCACTGCCTCCCACCCCAACCAGGACGCCTCCAGGCGCAGCTCCCTGGCCGCCGGGCAGAACCCCTTCGCCGTCATCTTCGGCTGCTCCGACTCCCGGCTGGCCGCCGAGATCATCTTCGACCTTGGGCTCGGAGACGCGTTCGTGGTCCGCACCGCCGGCCAGGTGATCGACGACGCCGTGCTCGGTTCCCTCGAGTACTCCGTCGCCGCGCTCGGCGTCCCGCTCGTGGTCGTGCTCGGCCATGACAGCTGCGGCGCCGTCACCGAGGCCAAGAAGACCGTGGAGACCGGCGAAATGCCCGGCGGCCACCTCCGCTCCCTGGTGGAGCGGATCACGCCCTCGGTGCTCGCAGCGCAGCGCTCGGGCAGCAACGAGGTCAACGACATGGTCGTGGAGCACACCCGCCAGACCGCGGCCCGGCTGGTGGAAAGCTCCCAGGTGATCGCCTCCGCCGTCGAGGCCGGCAGCACCGCCGTCGTCGGCGTCTTCTATCACCTGGCCGAGGGCGGGGCGGACCTGGTCTCCGGCTTCGGCGCCGTCTCCCACCCGGCAGTGGTCCGCTCCACCCGCGGGCGTGACGCAGGTTTCAGCACGGGGGCAGCCGCAGACTAGGCTTGGAACCATGACCAACTCCCCTGAGTACCGCATCGAACATGACACCATGGGCGAGGTCCGGGTTCCGGTAAACGCCCTTTACCGCGCCCAGACCCAGCGCGCCGTGGAGAACTTCCCGATCTCCGGCACGACGCTGGAAAGCTCGCACATTGAGGCCCTGGCCCGGATCAAGAAGGCCGCCGCAACGGCCAACGCCGAACTCGGCGTGCTCGACGACGAGCGTGCCCGTGCCATCGCCGAAGCCGCCGACGCCGTTGCCGGCGGCGGCTACGACGAGCACTTCCCGATCGACGTGTTCCAGACCGGGTCCGGCACCTCCTCGAACATGAACACCAACGAGGTCCTCGCCGAGCTGGCCACCCGCGCGCTGAAGGAGGCCGGCAGCGAGACCACCGTTCACCCGAACGACCACGTCAACGCCTCGCAGTCCTCCAACGACGTCTTCCCGACCTCGGTGCACGTGGCCGCCACCAGCGCGCTGATCAACAACCTGATCCCGGCGCTGGAGCACCTCGCCGTCTCCCTGGAGCGCAAGGCCGAGGAGTTCAAGGAGGTCGTCAAGTCCGGCCGCACGCACCTGATGGACGCCACCCCGGTCACCCTGGGGCAGGAGTTCGGCGGCTACGCCGCACAGGTCCGCTACGGCATCGAGCGCGTGCAGGCCTCCCTGCCGCGCGTGGCCGAGGTTCCGCTGGGCGGCACCGCAGTCGGCACCGGCATCAACACCCCGGCCGGCTTCCCGCAGCGCGTCATCGAGCTGCTCGCCGCCGACACCGGCCTGCCGCTGACCGAGGCGCGCGACCACTTCGAGGCCCAGGCCAACCGCGACGCGCTCGTTGAGGTCTCCGGCATGCTGCGCACCATCGCGGTGTCCTTCTCCAAGATCGCCAACGACCTGCGCTGGATGGGCTCCGGCCCCAACACCGGTCTCGGCGAAATCGCGATCCCCGATCTGCAGCCGGGCTCCTCGATCATGCCGGGCAAGGTCAACCCCGTCATCTCCGAGGCCGTCATGCAGGTTGCCGCGCAGGTTGTCGGCAACGACGCCGCCGTCGCCTGGGCCGGCACCTTCGGTTACTTCGAACTGAACGTCGGCATTCCGGTGATCGCCGCGAACCTGCTGGAGTCCATCCGCCTGCTGGCGAACTCCTCACGCGTGATGGCCGACAAGATGATCGACGGCATCGAAGCCAACGTCGAGCGCGCCCGCTACCTGGCCGAGGCGTCCCCGTCCATCGTCACTCCGCTGAACAAGTTCATCGGCTACGAGAACGCGGCCAAGATCGCCAAGTACTCGGTCAAGGAGGGCAAGACCATCCGCCAGGCCGTCGAGGACCTCGGCTACCTGGAGCGCGGCGAGCTGACCGAAGAGCAGCTGGACGCGGCCCTGGACGTGCTGTCCATGACCCGGCCGCCGCAGGCCTGACACCGCGCGGCTTCAGGGGCGGGGCGTCCGGGCATGTGCCCGGACGCCCCGCCCTTCGCTTAACCGGCGGTCTTCCGCCGGATCGGCCACCTGCAGCCGAATTTGCACTTACTGCTCTAGAGTGCAAAACTTCACTGCGTGACGGAGAGTGCATCGGAGGACGGCGGATCAGGGCTGCGCGAGCGCAAGCGGCGCGCCACCCGCATCGCGATTACCGAAGCAGCCCGCGCGCTGACCGCCGCGCGCGGCGTCGGCGGCTTTACGGTCGAGGAGCTGTGCGAGGAGGTCGGGATTTCCCGCCGCACCTTCTTCAACTACTTCCCGGCCAAGGAAGACGCGATTCTCGGTTCGCCCACGGATGATATTCCCGAGGACCTGGTGGAGCGGTTCGTTGCCGGCGGTTCAGGCTTTCCCGGCGACGGCATCTCGCCAACCCTCCTCGCCGATTTCGTCGACCTGGCCGAGGCCATGATGGACCGGATGGCCATGACCCGGGACGAAATGTCCCAGCTGCAGTCCGCCGTGGCCGCGGAGCCCCGCCTGCTCCACAAGGTCCTGCGCGGCACTCAGGACGCGGAGGACCACTTCGCCCGGGTTCTCTCCCGGCGCGAGGGCCTTGCCCCCGACGACCCCAGGATCCGCCTCATGATCGGTGTGCTCAACGCCGTGCTGCAGCGCGTCGGCCCCGTCTTCTTCACACCCGGCAACACCCGCCCCTACCGCGAGCTGATCACCGAGGCGCTGAACACGGTCCGCTCGGTCTTCACCGCGGTGGACCCGGTTCCCGCTGCCCCTTCCCTGCCCCGCTCCCCCAAGGAATCCGTATGACCACCACCGAGGCGCGCTCCTCCGAGCCGCTCCTGCTGACCAAGAAGAGGATCTGGATCATCTTCTCCGCGCTGATCGCCGGCATGCTGCTGGCCAGCCTGGACCAGACCATTGTCTCCACCGCCATGCCGACCATCGTCGGCGAGCTCGGCGGCGTCGAGCACCAGACCTGGATCACCACCGCCTACCTGCTGGCCACCACGATCGTCATGCCGATCTACGGCAAGTTCGGCGACGTGCTCGGCCGAAGGAACCTGTTCCTCTTCGCCATTGCCCTGTTCACGCTCGCGTCCGTCGGCTGCGCCTTCGCCACGGACTTCTGGGGCTTCGTGGTCTTCCGCGCCCTGCAGGGCCTGGGCGGCGGCGGCCTGATGATCCTCTCCCAGGCCATCATCGCCGACATCGTGCCCGCCAATGAGCGAGGCAAATACATGGGCCCGCTGGGCGGCATTTTCGGCCTCTCGGCGGTCGGCGGCCCCCTGCTGGGCGGCTTCTTCGTGGACCACATGACCTGGCAGTGGGCCTTCTACATCAACATCCCGATCGGCATTGCGGCGTTCGCCATTGCCTTCTTCACCCTCACCCTGCCCGGAAAGAAGATCCGGCAGCGCATCGACATCGCCGGCGTCGTGCTGCTGTCCATCGCCACCACCTGCCTGATCTTCTTTACCGACTTCGGCGGCAGCGACGAGCGCGGCTGGACCGATCCGCTGACCCTGGCCTTCGGCGCCGGGATGCTGGCGTCCGCCGCAGCCTTCGTGCTGGTCGAGCGCCGGGCCGAGGATCCGATCATTCCGCTCAGCCTGTTCCGCAACCGGATCTTCATCAACGCCACGGCCATCGGCTTCGCCCTGGGCATGGGCATGTTCGCCGCCCTCGCCTTCGTGCCGACGTTCCTGCAGATGTCCACCGGCACCTCCGCCGCCGTCTCCGGGCTGCTGCTGCTGCCGATGATGGTGGGCATGATGGGCACCTCCATCTGGTCCGGGCTGGCCATCACCAAGACGGGCACCTACAAGAAGTACCCGATCGCCGGCGCCGTGCTGGTCATCGCCGCCATGCTCTGGCTGACCACACTGGCCGCCGACACCCCCGTCTGGGTGATCTGCACCCAGCTGTTCGTGTTCGGCGCCGGGCTGGGCCTGATCATGCAGGTGGTCGTCCTGGTGGTGCAGAACTCGGTGCCCGTGGACCAGATCGGCACCGCCACCTCCTCGAACAACTACTTCCGTGAAGTCGGGGCCGCGCTCGGCGTGGCCATCTTCGGCGCGATGTTCACGACCCGGCTCTCCGAGAACCTGATGGGCGTCTTCGGCTCGGCAGGCCTGGATCCGGCCGCGGCCGGCGAAGCCACCGCCACCCTGCAGCCGTCGGTGCTGCAGGACCTGCCGGAGCCATTGCGCGACGGCATTGTCACCGCCTACGCGGACGCCCTGGCGCCGGTGTTCTGGTACCTGATTCCGTTCCTGGCCATCGCCCTGGTCTTCGCACTGTTCCTGAAGCAGATTCCGCTCTCGGATGTGGCCGGCATGGTGGCGCGCGGCGAGGCGGTCGGCGGCGAAGAGGCCGAGCGGCTCGAAGCCGAACGGCTGGCCGCCGGCACCGGATCCGAGGGGCTGCACGACGGCGGGCCCGCCGCCTCATCGGCAGCGCAGGACGCAGGCGAAGCCGGGCCGGACATCCCCGGCCGGGACAGCCGCTCCTAGCCGGCCTCCCGGTATTTCGGCGCCTCCTCCCGCAGGGGAGGGGGCGCCGGGCCGTTCCGGCCCGGTCAGCGTGCGAAGGCAGGCACGCCGTCGGCCCGGACCGCCAGATCGATCAGCATGCGGTGCCGGTCGCTGAGTCCGGGCAGGGCGTCGACGGCGAACCACGCCACCTCCAGCGACTCGTCGTCGTTCACCCGCGCCTGCCCGGACACCCGCCGGCAGCGGAAGGCCAGGTTGAGGAACCGGCAGACGTCTCCGTTGGGAAACGTGATGGGCCCGTGCGACCCGGCGTGGATCATGTGCTCGACCTCGGCCACCACCCCGGTTTCCTCCTCCAGCTCCCGAAGCGCGCCCGGCGCCGGTTCCTCCCCCGGATCCAGAATGCCGGTGATCAGCGCCCATTTCCCTGAATCCGCACGCCGGCACAGCAGCACCCGCCCGGCGTCGTCGAAGGTCACCGCGGTGACTCCGGGCAGCCACAGCGGGTCGTGACCGATCTTGGCGCGCAGCGAGGTGACGAATTCGGGTGTAGCCATGAACCCAGCCTAGGGCAGGCCTACCCGGGGACGGGCAGGAGCATGGCCGCCGCCGTTCCCAGCAGCATGCAGGGCCCGAAGGCGATCGCGGTCTTGAGTGTCGCCCGGCGGGTGGCCACCAGCGCCGTCGCCCAGAGACCGCCGATGAGGAACGCGGCCATGGTGCCCGCCAGGACGTGGGACCACCCCAGGAACCCCAGGTACAGGCCCAGCACCCCCGCCAGCTTCACGTCGCCGTAGCCAAGCCCGGCAGGACTGATCAGGCGCAGCAGGAAGTAGCCCAGCCACAGGGCGGCGGCCCCGGCGAGCATGGCCACGGTCCTGCCTGCCTCCCCCGCCGCGGCGGCCGCCCCGCCCAGCAGCACGGCGGCTGCGGGGTAGGCCGGCAGCACCAGCCGGTTGGGCAGCCGGTGCGAGCGCAGGTCCTCGACACCCAGCAGCACGGCGAGCACGGCGAAGAGGCCCAGCGCCGCCGCGAGGAACCACGCCGCCGGCCCGCCGACCGCAGCGTAGTCCCCCAGGAGTGCTCCCATGACCGGCAGGGTACCCGGCGGACACCCGCAGAGGGCGCGGTGCGGTTCTATTGTGGACAAAGACGGTGGCGCGGCGGGCCGCGTTGCCCGGCGGGCAGCACGCAGGAAAGGATGGCAATGGCCTCGGAGCGACCGTTGGACAGCACGCCGGACGGGGGCGGCGCGGCCGGGGGCGCCGCGGCCACGCTGGAGCGTGCCTCCAACCGTCCCTGGCTGGACGTGGCGGCCCGCATCGGATTCGCGGTGATGGCGCTGCTGCACATACTGATCGGCAGCATCGCCCTGCAGGTCGCCCTCGGCGGTTACGGCGAGGCGGAAACCAGCGGGGCCATCGGCCCGCTGGCGCAGGCGGAGCCCTTCGGGCCGGCGATCATGTGGGCCGGCTGCGTTGCGTGCGCGGCGCTGGCCGTCTGGCAGCTGGCGGAGGCCACGGTCCGGATGCGGCGGGAGAAGCTGCGGGCGCGGGCGGCGAAGGCCGTTTCCTCCGGCTCGCTGTTCTTCATCTACGGCAGTGTGGCCCTCACCTTTGCCTCCTTCGCCCGGGGCCGGGGCCGCGACTCGGGCGAGAGCATCTCCTCCTTCAGCCGCACGGTCCTGGACTCCGCTGCGGGCATCCCGGCACTGGCCGGCGTCGGGGCCCTGATCCTGGGGATCGGCGCCTACTTCATCTACAAAGGCTCGGCGCGCCGCTTTCGACCGGAGCTGCGGTACTTCGAGGACACCCGCCGCGGGCACCTGCTCAACGCGCTCGGCGTTGTCGGGCACATAGCCAAGGGCGTGGCCCTGGTCCTGGTCGGGCTGCTGTTCGCGGCCGCCGCGTTCAACCATCGGCCGCAGGACTCCACCGGGCTGGACGGCAGCCTCCGGACGCTGCTGCAGTATCCGGTCGGCGTGCCGGTGATCCTGGTGATCGCCGTCGGGCTCATCTGTTACGGCATCTTCGCCCTCGCCCGGGCCCGCTGGGGCCGGATGTAGCCGTCCGGCCCCAGCCCGGTTCAACCATGCTGGCCCTCCTCCAGCAGCTCGGTCACCAGCGCGGCGATCGGCGAGCGCTCCGATCGGTTCAAGGTGACGTGCCCGAACAGCGGATGGCCCTTCAGGGCCTCGACGACGGCGGCCACGCCGTCGTGCCGGCCGACGCGCAGGTTGTCCCGCTGGGCAATGTCGTGGGTCAGCACCACCTTGGAGTTCCGGCCGATCCGGGACAGCACGGTCAGCAGCACGTTGCGTTCCAGGGACTGCGCCTCGTCCACAATCACGAAGGCGTCGTGCAGGGAGCGGCCGCGGATATGCGTGAGCGGCAGCACCTCGAGCATGCCCCGCTCCAGGACCTCCTCGACCACGGCCGGCGACACCACGGCCTCCAGGGTGTCGAAGACCGCCTGCCCCCACGGGCCCATCTTGTCCGACTCGGTACCGGGCAGATAGCCCAGCTCCTGGCCGCCGACGGCATACAGGGGCCGGAACACCATCACCTTGCGGTGTTCGCGCCGCTCCAGCACGGCGTCCAGGCCCGCACAGAGCGCAAGCGCGGACTTGCCGGTGCCCGCCCGTCCGCCGAGCGAGACGATGCCCACCTCAGGGTTGCGGAGCAGGTCGATGGCCAGCCGCTGTTCGGCCGAGCGTCCGTGCAGCCCAAAGACGTCGTTCTCGCCGCGGACCAGGCGCACGTGTTTGTCCGCGCCCACCCGGGCCAGCGCCGAACCACGTCCGGAGAGCAGGACCAGGCCGGTGTTGCACGGCAGTTCCGCGGCGTCGGGCAGGAACACCGGGCGGTGGGCGTAGAGCTCGACGATGTCCTGCTCGGAGACCTCCTGCTCCGCCACTCCGGTCCATCCGGCGTCGCGCACGAGCCCGTTGCGGTATTCGTCCGCCGCCAGGCCCAGCGCCGAGGCGCGCAGCCGCAGCGGCAGGTCCTTCGAAACGACCGTGACGTTCCGGCCGCCGGCGGCAAGGTTGCAGGCCACCGCCAGGATCCGGCTGTCATTGTCCGGGCCCCGCATGCCGGCGGGCAGCACGTCCAGGGCGATGTGGTTCAGCTCGACCCGCAGGGTGCCGCCGGACGGCAGGGGCACCGGATCGGCGAGGCCGCCGTGCTCGACCCGCAGGTCGTCGAGGTTGCGCAGCGCGCTGCGCGCAAACAGGCCCAGCTCCGGATCGTGGCGTTTGTGCTCCAGCTCCGTAATCACCGCCAGCGGCAGGATCACCTCGTGCTCAGCGAAGCGGAAGAGCGCGCCCGGGTCGGAAAGCAGCACCGACGTGTCGAGGACAAAGCTGCTTTCGACGGCGCCCCGGGCTCCGGAGCCGGCGGTCTCGTCCGGACGGATGGTGATGTTGGCGGCCACGGTGTCTCCAGTCAGGGGCCTGGCGGCCCCGGGTCGAAGTAAGCTGCCGCAGGCCGGAACGGGGGCCGGCCGCGGCCTGGACCACCCGTCTGGTGTGCATCCGGCCTCCGGTTCATCAGCGTCTGGCTGATTGATAGCACCAAGGTACGCCCGCCGCCGCCTACCGTGCACCGTGACACGGGGAGGCGGACGGGAATTCACCCGGCGTTGGCCTTGGGCCGTTCCCCGGGCCGCGGAGTGCGGGTGGCCAGGCGGAGACCGACGGCCAGAATGACGGCGGCGGCGGCCGGCAGGCAGTCCAGGCCGACGGCGAGGTACCCGAGTCCGCCGGCCAGGGACCCGGCAGTCAGGGACGCCCAGAGCAGGAAGTACCGCCCGGCACCCGTCCGCCTGCCGCCGGCCAGCGCGGCGGCGATCTGCTGGCCAAGCTTCACCAGCGTTCCGGTCATATAGGTCAGCCCGATGCTCACTTCCCCGTCCCGTTCGAAGACGGAGTTCAGCGCGCCCATGGCCAGGGACAGCAGCGGTGCCGTCAGCACACCGGCCGGCTCCACGCTGGCCCAGGCGCCCAGCAGCAGGCCCACGAGCGCGCAGACAGTGGCCGCAGGCCGTGACGGCACGGCCCGGCGCAGCAGGGAGGCTGTGACGACGCCGGCCAGGAAGGCCGCGATCAAGGCGAAGGCGGCCAGGAATCCCTCCAGGGAGAAGGCGGCCAGCGACGCCGCGGCGCGGGTCGAGTTTCCGGTCATGAAGGCCACGAACCAGCCGCCGAAATGGATGAAGCCGGCAGCGTCAACGAAGCCGGCGCTGGCGGCGAGCAGCGCCGCCAGGCCCACTTCCCGTCGGCTGTGGGCCCGCATGGTTCAGGACCCGAACCGCCGCTGCCGGCTGGCGTAGTCACGAAGGGCGCGCAGGAAATCCACCCGCCGGAAATCGGGCCAGAGCGCTTCGCAGAAGTAGAACTCGCTGTACGCGCTCTGCCACATCAGGAACCCCGAAAGCCGCTGCTCGCCGGAAGTGCGGATCACCAGCTCCGGATCCGGCTGGCCCCTGGTGTAGAGGTACTCGGAGATCTGGGAATCGGTGAGCGTCTCGGTGACCTCGGCGATGCTGCGCCCGTTCGCCTCGGCGTCCCGGAGCAGCTCCTTGACGGCGTCCACGATTTCGCGGCGCCCGCCGTAGCCGATCGCCACGTTCACGTGCAGCCCCTGGCCGCCGGCGGTGCTTTCCCCCAGGCGGCAGAGCTGCGCTGCGAGGTCCTCCGGCAGGATGTCGAGGGCACCGACCGGCTGCACGCGAAGGTCCCGCTGTTCTCCCAGCCGGTCGAGCGTGTTGCCGATGATCCCCAGCAGGGGTTCCAGCTCCTCGGGGTCTCGGTTGAGGTTGTCGGTGGAGAGCATATAGAGCGTCACCACCCGGACGCCCAGCTCCTGGCACCAGCCCAGGAACTCGAGGATCTTGTCGGCTCCCGCCTGGTGCCCGTCCCGGGTCGGAGCGCCGGCCAGGCGCGCCCAGCGGCGGTTGCCGTCCACCATGACGCCGATGTGCTCAGGGAGCCGCTCCGCGGGCAGGCTCTGCCGCAGGCGACGCTCGTACCAGGCGTAGGCGATGCCGGGAAAGCGCAACGGGGCTCTCACCTGCCTTCGGGAATCGGTGGGTGGATCGGGCAGTTCCAAGGTTACCGCCTGCCCGCCCCTCCCCCTGCTTACCAACCGGTAACTTACCGGTCCGTAGGTTAGGATGGCAGTCATGGATTCCCGTCAGTCCTCAGCCCTGCCCGAGCACGATCCGGAGTCGCGGCGCTCTCCGGGACCGGTCGAATCCGCGGTGGAGACCGTGGCCGACATCCTGGACATCAAGCCGCGGCTGCGCGGCTGGCTGCACCTGGGTGCCGCTCCGCTGGCCCTTATCGCCGGCATCATCCTGGTGGCCCTTGCCCCCACCTCCGGCACCCGGATCGCCTCCGCCGTGTATGCCACCACCGGTGTGCTGCTGTTCGGCGTCTCCGCCGTCTACCACCGCGGCAACTGGTCCCCTCCGGTCAAGAAGGTCCTCAAACGCCTGGACCACACCAACATCATGCTCGTCATTGCCGGCTCCTACACGCCGCTGGCATGGTCCCTGCTGCCGCACGACAAGGCACGGCTGCTGCTGATCATCATCTGGGCCGGTGCCCTGGCCGGCATCGCGTTCCGCCTGCTCTGGCTGAACGCGCCCCGCTGGCTGTACACCCCGGTGTACATCGCCCTCGGACTCGCGGCCGTCTTCTACATTCCCGATTTCTGGTCGGTCAACCTGCCCGCCGCCATCCTGGTCATCGTCGGCGGAGTCATGTACATCGCCGGGGCGGTCATCTACGCGATGAAGCGTCCCAACCCGTCCATCGAGTGGTTCGGTTTCCACGAGATCTTCCACGCCTTCACGCTGGCGGGATTCAGCGCGCACTACGCAGCCATCATGATGGCCGTCCTCGCCGTTCGGCCCTGACCGCGACGCGCGGGCCGAGCCGCGGGGCCTACTCGCCGCGCAGCAGCTCGCCAAGCTCCTCGGCGGTGTCCACGGGCCGGGCGCAGACCATGCCCCGGCACAGGTAGGCCCGGGCGCCGTCGCCGGCCCCGCGCGAGGCCAGCAGCGGCACATCCGGAACCGCGCGGGCCCCGGCGGAGACGGCTGCTGCGGCCGCCGCTGCGGAGCCGGCGTCGGGCTGCGCGCCGTTCAGCAGCCGCGGGGCGATCACGATGCCGGGTCCGCCGTCCCTGCGGGCCTCGGCGAGCATCGCGGCCACCTCGGCGCCGTCGGAGCCCACCACGGCCAGTTCCTGCGGACCGGCGACGGCGGCCTGCAGCACGCCCATGGCCCAGCCGACGGCGCGCGGGGCGCGCACCGACAGCAGGGCCGCGTGGGTCAGCAGGCTTTCGGCCATGGCCCTGCGACGGGCGGAACCGGTGTAGGCGGCTGAGGTCAGCAGCACGCCGGCAAACAGGGCCGTGCCGCTGGGAGCGGGGCCGTCCAGCGGGTCCGCCGCCGCTGCGGTGCCCTGCGCCCGGACCAGCTGCTCGGTCTGCTCCGCCGTATCCCGCAGCAGGCCCTCCGCCAGGAAGCGCTCCTCGACCGTGGCGAGCAGCCACTCCGCCTCGCGGTACCAGCGCACCTCCCCGGTGGCGGCAAACAGCGTGTAGAGCCCTTCGGCCAGCCCCGCATAGTCCTCCAGCAGTCCTTCAATGCCCTGCGCCGCGCCGTCGTGCGAGGTGCGCAGCAGCCTGCCGTCCTGCACATGCACGTCCAGGACATAGGCGGCCGCCGCCCGGGCCGCATCCAGCAGCCGCTCCGCGGTGAGCGCGTCGCCAAGATCGGCGGCGACCGCGGCGGCGTCGGCCAGCCCGGCCACGGCCAGGCCGTTCCAGCCGGCCACCACCTTGGCGTCCCGTTCAGGCTGCGGACGGGCGTCCCGGGCCCTGGCCAGCCGCGGGCGCAGCCGCAGCCAGCGTTCCTCATCCGCCGGGGCAGGCCGGCGGGCGAAATGCAGGGTGAACGCCCCGTCCTCCACCGCGCCGGACTCGAAATCCATCAGCTCGGCCACGAACCCGGCGTCCTCGGCGCCCAGGACCTCCTCCAGCCCGGCGCGGGTCCACACGTAGGTGCCGCCCTCGACCCGCCGGCCGTCGATGACGGTGTCGGCGTCCAGGGAGGAGGCGAACCCGCCGCCCGCTACCTGCAGCTGCGAGATCATCCAGTCCGCGGTGTCCAGGGCGGTGCGAAGGGCCAGCGGGCGGTCGGCGGGAGCCGCGTCCCGGGCCCACCAGGCATAGAGGCGCACCAGCTGGGCATTGTCGTAGAGCATCTTCTCGAAGTGCGGCACCGCCCAGCGCCGGTCCACGGCGTATCGGGCGAAGCCGCCCTCAAGCTGGTCATAGGTTCCCGAAAGCGCCATCGCGGCCAGGGTCCGCCCGGCCAGCCCCGCCGCGACGTCGGCGGTGGAGGAATCGGAGCGGGCGTGGAGCTGCAGGAAACGCAGGACGGTCGACGGCGGGAACTTGGGTGCCTGGCCGAAACCGCCGTAGGCGGGATCCTCCTGGTCGGCGAGGGTTTCCACGGCCTGCGAGAGGGCTGCCGCGGAGACGTCGGCGGCGCTGCCTTCGGGCGAGAAGGCGCTCATGTCCAGGGGCCCCAGCAGCCGCCGGTTTCCCTGCTGGGCGCCGGCCAGATGCGCGGCGATCCGGGCGGCTGCCTCCTCCGTTTCGGCGCGGCGGGCGGTAAAGGCCTCATTCACCGCCTCCAGCACCTGCCGGAAGGCTGGCATGCCCTGGACGGGCCGGGGCGGGTAATAGGTGCCCGCGTAGAAGGTGCGTCCGTCCGGCAGGGTGAAGACGCTCATCGGCCAGCCGCCCTGACCGGTCATGGCCTGGACGGCACCCATGTAGGCGGCGTCGACGTCGGGGCGTTCCTCGCGGTCGACCTTGATGTTCACGAAGTGCCGGTTCAGGTACTCGGCCGTCTCCGGGTCCTCGAACGACTCGTGGGCCATGACGTGGCACCAGTGGCAGGCGGCGTAGCCCACCGAGACGAAGACGGGCACCTGCCGGCGCTGCGCTTCCTCGAACGCCTCAGCGCCGAAGGGCCACCAGTCCACCGGGTTGCCGGCGTGCTGGCGCAGATAGGCGGAGGCCTGGTCCTGCAGCCGCCGGCCCACGGGTCAGCCCCTGGATCCGGTGCGGGGGGCGGAGCCTTCGGCTCCGGGGCCGGCGGAGGTACCGGCGTCGGGCTGATCCGCCGCGCCGGTTCCGGCGGCGGCGTTTTCCTCGTCGAGCATCGCCTGGCTGCGGTACCGGACCCGCCGGATGCGCTTCACCATGTCGCGGATCAGCAGGAAGATGGCGACCGCCACGAACAGGGTGAACAGGAAGCCCGCCACGCCGGGGGTCACCATGTCGGGAGTGAGCCCTTCCTTGAGCTCATCGTCCGGCACCGGGTTGACGGTCAGGGGCAGGCTGTAAAGGAGGTTCACGGGTCTGTCTTTCTTCTGCTGCGGCAGGCAGGCGGCTTGCTCACCCGCCCTCTATCGTATGCCAGCGAAAAGGTCGCGTTCAGGGAGTTCGGTCGGTACGCGGGATTCGATCAGGGAATAGTCCTCCCAGGGCCAGACCCGGCGCTGCAGATCGGTGCTGACGGCGAAGAAGAATCCCTGCGGGTCGACCTGGGTGGCGTGGCTGATGAGTGCCCGGTCACGTGTGTCGAACCACTCACCGCATTCGATCTGGGTGGTGGTGGGGTGGGTGGGCTGCGGCGGCTGGTGGCCTTCGCTGTCGCTCTCGAGCACCGCCGCCAGCCGGGCCGCGTACGGGGACTCCAGGCCGGCTTCCTCCAGGGCGCGGTGCAGCGCCAGGAAGCGCTCCGGGTTGAAGGCCCGGTCGTAGTAGAGCTTCAGCGGCTCCCAGGCCGCTCCGGTGCCCGGGTAGCGCTCCGGGTCGCCGGCCGCGTGGAACGCCTCGACGGCGATCCGGTGCGCCATGATGTGGTCCGGGTGGGGGTAGCCGCCGTTCTCGTCGTAGCTGAGGATCACATGCGGGCGGAAGGAGCGGACCAGCCGCACCAGCGGAGCGGCGGCCGTCTCCAGCGGCTGGCGGGCGAAGCAGCCGAAGGGCAGCTCCGGCAGCGGATCGCCCTCGGGCAGGCCGCTGTCCATGAAGCCCAGCCAGCGGTGCCGGACCCCGAGCACGTCCCGGCTTGCGGCCATTTCCCGGCGGCGCAGCCCGGCGAGGTCGCGCTTGGCCGCGGGGTTCGTTTCCATGGCCGGGTTCAGGATCGAGCCGCGCTCTCCGCCGGTGCAGGTGGCGACCATGACCTCGACGCCGGCGGCGGCGTAGGAGGCCATCGTGGCGGCGCCTTTGCTCGCTTCGTCATCGGGATGGGCGTGCACGGCCAGCAGCCTGAGCGCTCCGTGCTGCGGCCGGAGCGACGGGGATTGTGCCGAAGAGGACATCGACAAGGCAGAGCTCCTGAACGTTTGTGCGGAAGGGACGGACCGCGGTTCGGTAGACTTATCGGGTGAGCACCCAGGACCCCGCGGACCATCGGAGGCCTTCGGACGAAGCTGCCTCCGCTCCCAGCCTAGCCAATCGGTACGGGGCGCCCAAGCGGGGGCTGTCCCGCCGGTCCCGCCTCCTGCTGGCAGGCGGCGGTGTGGCCGTGGCCGTAGCCGCGGTTGCGTACGCGTCCCTGCCCTCGCCCGGGGCGGAAATGACGACCGATCCCGTCGGTTTCACCGTTCCGGACGCGACCTCCACCCTGGTCGACTTCAAGCTCACCAAGTCCCCCGAGGCGACGGTGACCTGCGCGGTGCAGGCCTTGAACGAGGGGTACGCCGTGGTCGGCTGGGAGTATGTCACCATCGGCCCCGCCGAGGAGTCGGTAACCCACCACCGGGCCGAGCTTCGGACAGTGTCCCTGGCCACCACGGGCAGCGTGCACACCTGCTGGGTGGTCGGCGCGGATTCCTGATCCGCCCTCGGGTTCCCGGCCCGCCGCGGGCAGGAGGTGCCGCAGCACCCGTCCGTTCCCGCCCCGGCCCGCCGGAGGCAGGTATTGGGTTATTCCGGTTGCCCAACTAATATGGACCTACGTTCAGCCCCGCCAGGTGATGCCCCAGGTGATGCCAGGGACTCGGGACGCCAGGGAATCTGGTCTCCGGTCACCGCACGGCGGGGTATTTGCTTGTCAGGCTGTTGCCCGGCGGGCAGTCAGCCAACCGGGCCGTCCAGCGGCCCGGATGTCATTAAGGAGAGACCGTGTCTACCAACAGCGCACCTGTCGCCTGGCTCACACAGGAGTCTTACGACCGCCTGAAGGCGGAACTGGATCACCTGTCCGGCCCCGGGCGCACGGAAATCGTGGCCCGCATCGAGCAGGCGCGGTCCGAGGGCGACCTCAAGGAAAACGGCGGCTACCACGCCGCCAAGGAGGAACAGGGCAAGGCTGAGGCCCGGATCCGCCAGCTGACCGATCTGCTGAACAACGCCCATGTGGGCGAGCCGCCGGCCGACGACGGCGTCGTCGAGCCGGGCATGCTGGTCGAGGCCCGCATTGCCGGGGACACCGAAACCTTCCTGCTGGGCAGCCGCGAAATCGCCGGCGACAGCAGCATCGACGTCTACAGCGAAAAGTCGCCCCTCGGCGCCGCAATCAACGGCCTCAAGGCCGGCGAGAGCACCACGTACACCGCACCGAACGGCAAGAGCATCGAGGTGGAGATCATCTCCGCCAAGCCGTACGCAGGCTAGGCACCTGCACCGAGACGCCGACGGCGGGCTCCTCCCTCGGAGGCGCCCGCCGTCGGCGTCTGCACCGCCGGAACGCGGGGCACCCGACCGGGAGGGCGCTGACGGCACCGGACGGGCCGGTGGATGCCGCCCGGGCTCAGCGCTGCGGCAGCGCCGGGTCCGACTGCCGCGGCCGCAGCAGGACGGCGGCCAGCACCCCGCCGGCGGCTCCGAACAGGTGCGCCTGCCAGGACACGCCGAAGCTGACCGGCAGCACGCCCCAGAGGATGGAGCCGAAGACGGCGAACAGCAGCAGGGCCAGCAGGATCTGCCCGGCGCTGCGGTTGTAGAACCCGCGCACCAGCAGATAGGCGAAGAGCCCGAAGACCACTCCCGAGACGCCGACCGTCAGGCCGCTGCCGAAGATCCACACGCCGAGGCCGGAGGCCAGCCAGCAGATCCCCGCCACCAGCAGGAACCGGCGGACGCCCTCCAGCAGCACCAGGAACGAGAAGATGATCAGCGGCACGGTGTTGCCCAGCAGATGCGGGACGCCGGCGTGCAGCAGCGGCCCGAAAAGGACGCCGTCGAGTCCGTCCACCCGGCGCGGGGCAATCCCCAGTTCGCGGATGAGCCCGCCGCCGGAGAACACGGTCAGGATGAACACGCCCCAGAGCACCGCCGCGAAGCCCAGTGAGCAGGCCAGTGCGGTGCGGGCGCGTTCTCCCATGGTCAGCCTTCCAGGACCATCGGCTGGAACCCCTGCGCCCGCAGGTTGTTCAGCACCTGCTCGCAGTGTTCGGCGCCCTTGGTTTCCATGTTGATGGTGATGGCGACGTCTCCCATGCTGATCGAGCCGCCCACCCGGGTATGGTCGACGCCGGTGACGTTGGCGTCGGATTCGGCAATGATGCGGGAGATCGCGGCGAGGGAACCGGGCCGGTCATCCAGCAGCATCCGCACCGTCAGGTACCGTCCAGCGGCGGCCAGGCCGCGCTGGATCACCTTGAGCATCAGCATCGGGTCGATGTTGCCGCCGGAAAGCACGACGGCGGTGGTCCCGGGATTCTCGATCCGGCCGTCCAGCAGGGCCGCCACGCCCACCGCGCCGGCCGGCTCGACCACCATCTTGGACCGCTCCAGAAGGAAGATCAGCGCCCGGGCGAGTGAATCCTCACTGACGGTCACCACGTCGTCCACCAGCTCGCGGATGATCGAGAAAGGCAGCTGTCCGGGCCGGCCCACGGCGATGCCGTCGGCAATCGTGGAGACCTTGGTCAGGGGCACCAGCGCATCGGCGGCCAGGGACGGCGGGTAGGCCGCGGCGTTCTCCGCCTGCACTCCGATGATGCGGATCTCGCGGCCCAGCTCGCGGGCCCGGTTCCGCAGGGCGACGGCGACGCCGGCGAGCAGCCCGCCGCCGCCGACACCCATCAGGACGGTGTCCAGGTGGGGTACCTGCTCGAGCAGTTCCAGTCCGATGGTGCCCTGGCCGGCGATGATGTCCACGTTGTCGAACGGGTGCACGAAGACCGCGCCGGTCTCATCGGCGAACCGCTGGGCCTCGGCCAGGGCCTCGTCGACGTTGTGCCCGTGCAGCACCACTTCGGCGCCGTGCCCGCGGGTCGCGGCGAGCTTCGGCAGCGCGACGCCCAGCGGCATGTAGATCCGTGCATGGATGCCCAGCCGGGCGGCCGCCACGGCCACGCCCTGGGCGTGGTTGCCGGCGGAGGCCGCCACCACTCCCCTGGCCTTCTCCTCGTCGCTGAGCCGCGCCATCCGCACGTAGGCGCCGCGGACCTTGAAGGACCCGGCCCGCTGCAGGTTCTCGCACTTGAAGAACACCTCGCCGCCGGTCATCCGTCCGAGGGCGCGGGAGGCCTCGATGGGGGTGCGTTCAATGACGCCGTCCAGCAGCTTGGCGGCGGCTTCGACGTCGTCGATGGTTACGGGCAGCAGGGGCAGGTCGGTCACGTCAGTTCTCTTTTTCCATCGCCGGCGCCGTGCGCCGGCTCGTCTTCGTCATCGTCTTCCGGTTCCGCGGCCCCGGGGGGTGGCCCCGCCGCCTCGGAGTTGAACAGCGGATCCTTCTCCAGGGCGGGGTCGTGTTCCCATTCCCGGCCGGAAATGTAGCGCACCATGGCGTTCAGGATCGCCAGCAGGGGCACCGAGAACAGCGCACCGGCGACGCCGGCGACCAGCGTGCCGCCGGTGACGGCGACAACCACCGCCAGCGGGTGGAGGGACACCGCACGGCCCATGATCAGCGGCTGCAGGATGTGCGACTCCACCTGCTGGACCAGCAGCACAATGCCCAGCATGATGAGCGCGTTCACCCAGCCGTTGGCGACCAGGGCCAGCAGCACGGCCACGAAGCCGGTGACGAACGCTCCCACCAGCGGCACGAAGGCGCCGAGGAAGACCAGCACGGCCAGCGGCAGGGCCAGCGGAACGCCGATGAGGGCGGCACCGCCGCCGATGCCGACGGCGTCGATCAGGGCGACGACCATCTGCACCCGCACATAGTTGACCATCGACGTCCAGCCGCGCACGCCTGCGCCGTAGGCCGCCGGGCGGGCGCGCCGCGGCATCAGCTGGACGGTGAACAGCCAGATCCGCCGCCCGTCGAGCAGGAAGAAGATCAGTGCGAACAGGGTCAGGAGGATACCGGCGGCGAAGTGGCCGGCGCTGCTGCCCACGGTCAGGGCGCCGGAGAGGATGTTCGCTGAGTTGTTCTGCAGGGTGGTGGCGGCTTCGTCCAGCAGGTCCTGGATCTGCGCGCTCGTAACCTGCAGCGGTCCGCTGGCCAGCCAGTCCTGGATCTGCTCGAAGCCGGTGAGCAGCTCGCCCCAGAGATTCCGGAATCCCAGCGCCAGCTGGCGTCCCACCAGGGTCAGGGCGGCGACTATCAGGCCGAGGAAGGTCACGATGGTGACGGTCACGGCGAGCCCGCCGGGCACCCGGTTGCGCTGCAGCCAGGCGGAGATCGGGGACAGCAGCCCGGCCAGCAGGGCGGCGATCATCAGCGGAATGATGATCAGCGTGAATTGGCTGAGGATCCAGATCAGCCCGGAGCCGACGATCAGCACGATGCCGAGCCGCCAGGCCCAGGAGGCGCTGATCCGAAGGGCGTAGGGAACGTCGTCGCCGGCGCGGGCGGAGCGCACGGCCGCCGCCTGGACAGCCCGGGGTGCGGCGGTCCGTCGTGCGTGGGGTCTCATGGCCTCATCTTTCCATATAGCCTTCTCACCGCCGGTCCGTTACGGGAACCGGGTGGAGCGGCCGGGCCTGATGCCCCATTCGCCGCCCACGGAGGCCCCCGGGTCGAGCCACAGCAGGCCTTCGCCGGAGTTCAGCGCATTGGCGGGGGCGGTCATGGGCTCGATCGCGACGGCACGGGCCCGGCCCGGGAACCGGTCGGTGACGAAGACATGGACATAGGGGAAGGCCTGGTCGGTCCACAGCGTGAGGCTGCGCCCGTCCGGGGCCCGGAGCACATGCCGGTACTCGCCCTGTTCTGCGGTCAGCCGCGTGTAGGCAGTGTCCGTGAGCATGTCGCCCACCCTCCGGCCGCGGCGCAGGTCGTGGCCGCCGTCGACCGGGACCTCTCCGGTGGGGATGAGCCGATCATCCGTTTCCAGGCGCGCGGAGGCCGGCACGGTCAGTTCCAGGTCCTCCGTGGGCGTGTCGCCCAGCCTCAGGAAGGGATGGGCGCCGAAGGCGGCCGGCGCGCTGCGGCCGGAGAGATTCACCAGTTCCTGGCGCACTCTCAGGCCGGCTCCGTCGAGGCAGTAGCTCACCCGGTGCAGCAGGTGGAAGGGCCACCCGTGCTGCGGATGGATGGCGGCCTGCAGGACGACGCACTCCGGGGTCTGCCGGACCAGCCCGTAGGCGGTGTTGCGCAGGAGCCCGTGGCTGGCGTGGCCGCGGGACGGTTCGGTGATGTCCAGCTGCTGGACCTCGCCGCCGAGCGTCCACCGGGCATCGGCCACGCGGTTGGGCCATGGGGCGAGCAGGATTCCGGCGGCAGAGGGAGCGATTGAATCGTCCGGGTAGGTCTCCACCAGCTGGACGCCCTCCACCGTAAAACTTCGGAGCCCGCCCGCGAGGGCCGCAATCACGGCGTGGGAGTCCCCCCGGGAAAGGGTGAACTGCTCGCCGGTGGCCGGCTGTCCTTCCGGGTGTATCTGGGACATGGATCCAGCCTACCCGCAGCACCCCCGGCTATTCATCGAAATGGGTGCGAACCCGCGCGCTCACGCCTGCAACCACCCCGGCCGCGACCTCCCGGACCTTGATGTTGCGGGAGTTGGAGACGTTGCGCAGGATCTGGACCGCTGCCTCCTGGCTGCAGCTGTTCTGCCCCATGATGATGCCGACGGCTATGTCCACGACGGTGCGTGACTCCAGGGCCGCCTGCAGGTTCCGCGCACGGTGGAGCTGGGCGTCCAGGCGCAGTGCGAGCCGAAGGGAGGGGGCGGCGGCGGCGGTAAAGCGCCTCAGCAGTCCCATGCTGTCGGTGCCGAAGGACTCGGGGTCCTCCGCGTAGCAGGCCAGCGCTCCGCGGCTGCCGGGCTCCAGGACCAGGGCGAGGGCTGCAGCCGACCTCAGCCCGGTTTCGGCCACGGCGGCGCCGTACGCCCGGTACCGGCGGTGGCTGCCCAGATCCCGGACCAGGACCTCCGCTCCGGTGTCCAGCACCGTGCTGCAGGGGCCCTCCTCCCCCACCCCGGCCTCGTCCATCCGGTCCGCCCGCCCGCTGCTGCCGGTCCATAGCCGCGGACGCCGGCTCCGCTCGAGCGTGACGGCGCATTCGTGCACGCCCAGCCCGGCGTGCTCATCGGCGCAGAAGGCGGCGAAGGCGGCAAGGAAGTCCTCCAGTCCCCCGGCGTCCAGCAGCAGCTGCTGGAGACGTTCCGGGACCCTGGCCGTGCCGTTCCCCGCCATGACCGTCCTCTCCCGGCGCCGGTCCCCCGACCGCGGTCGCCGTGCCCGCTGCTGCCATGCGGCCCGGAAGGTCCGGCAGCGGCGGGAATGCACGACTGTAGGCGCAGGCCTCGGCACGGGGCCAGAGTGAAACGCAAAAGGCGGGGGCCGCGGACATGGTCCGCGGCCCCCGCCTTGGGTTTTTGAGCTGCGCTGCCTTACTCGTCGCCGCCGCGCAGGATGGCCAGCAGGCGCAGGATCTCAACGTAGAGCCAGACCAGGGTCACGGTCAGGCCGAAGGCCGCGGACCAGGAGTAGCGCTGCGGAGCGCCGTTGCGCACGCCCGCCTCGATGGAGGTGAAGTCCACAATCAGGGAGAACGCCGCCAGGCCGATGGCCAGCAGGCCCACGAGCACGCCCAGCGGAATGCCCATGATGGTCACGTCGGTGCGCAGGCCCCAGGCGCTGTCGGTGGCGCCGAAGAGCATGAGCCCCAGGTTGAGCAGCGAGAACACCGCGTACCCGACCATGGCGATCAGGAAGAACCGCATGGCCTTCGGGGTGGCGCGGACCTTGCCGCTCTTGAACAGGGCGAGGCTGACGCCGAAGACGGCCAGGGTGCCGAGCACGGCCTGCAGGCCCACGCCCGGGGCGTAGCTGTCGATGACGCGGGTGATGCCGCCCAGGAACAGGCCCTCGAGGCCGGCGTAGGCGAGGATCAGGCCGGGCACCGGCTCGCGCTTGAAGGAGTTGACCAGGCCCAGGACGAAACCGCCCAGGGCGCCGATGATCATCAGGCCCGTCGCCAGTCCCGGTGCGACGGCGAGCGCGACGGCCGCGCCGGCCACCACGACGGCCAGGCAGGCCAGCGTCTTCATGATGACGTCGTCGTAGGTCATCCGGCCGGTCTGCGCCGGGCCGGCCGACGGCGCCGTATACATTTCCTGCAGCTGCTGCGGGCTCATGTACTGTCCGGCGGCCGCGGGGGCTGCCGGGTGTTCAGCCATGGCTGCACCGCCGGTCTGGGAACGGAAGTTCTTTCCGTTGAATACTGGGTTGCCGCCAAGTGCCATGTGGGTCTGTCCTCCATCGTCGGGGGGCTGTTTTCAGAAGCCTACCAATCCCAACGGACAGGCGGACTCCGGGATTCCCGCAGCCGGGCGCCTGCGTATAACGATTCGGCTTCACCCCCGCGTGCCGGGCCCGTCCACCCTTGCTCCCGCACGGCATGCACCAAGTCGTTATCGTTTCGCGACCCGCCGTCAACATAATCGCGCCCCGACGGAAACAAACCACGGTTAGCATGTTCCTCACTCCGTGACATGCATCACATGCGTCACGCCACTGCGCCTATCCGGCGCCCGAACCCCCGCGTGGAGGTTTCAGTCTTGGGAACTACTTCGGCGCCAGCCCGGATGACCGGGGTGCTGGCAGCGGTGATCGGCATCTGGGCCGCACTGCTGTTCGGCTCCCTGCCCGCGCAGGCCACCACCACTCCGCCCGGCACGCCCGCACCGGAGGCGTCGGCCAGCCCGGGCGCGACCGACGGCGCGGACTTCCAGAACCGCATCAGCGGAGTCCTCCGCAACGCCGGCGCACCGGTGCCGGACGTGCGGATCACCGCCGTCGGCAACGGATACGAGGCGGAGACCTTCACCTCGGAGAACGGCTCCTGGTCCATCGGGGTCCCGGAGCAGAGCACCTGGGAGGTGGCCGTGGACGAATCCACGCTGCCGGACGGCGTCGCCCTGGCCGAGGGCCAGGAGAATCCGCGCGACGTCGCCTTCACCGGCACCTCGAACATCACCACCCTCTTCCTGCTGGGCGAGGGCATCGTGGTGCAGCAGGACAGCTTCGCCACCGTGCTGGCCGAACGGGCCGTGGCGGGCCTGAGCTTCGGGCTGCTGCTGGCGCTGAGCGCCGTCGGCCTGTCGCTGATCTTCGGCACCACCGGGCTGACGAACTTCGCACACGGCGAGATGGTCACCCTCGGGGCGGTGCTGGCCTTTGCCTTCTACTCCGCGGGAATGCCCACCTGGGTGGCCATCCCCCTCGCCGTCGTCGGAGGCGCCGCCGCGGGCTGGGGGCAGGACGCCGGGCTCTGGAAACCGCTGCGCCGCCGCGGCAGCGGCCTGGTGCCGATGATGATCGTCAGCATCGGCCTGGCACTGGCGGCCCGGTACATCATCCTGTTCTTTTTCGGCGGCGGCACGCAGCAGCTGCCCGGGGCACAGAGCCCCATCCTGAACTTCGGTCCGGTGTCGATCTCCCGCAACAGCCTGGTCTCGCTGGGGGTCAGCCTGGTGGTGATCCTGGTCGTGGCGATGCTGCTGCTGCGCACCAGGATCGGCAAGGCCACCCGGGCGGTGGCGGACAATCCCCCGCTGGCGGCGGCGTCGGGCATCGACGTCGACAGGGTGATCCGGATCGTCTGGACCACCGGCGGCGCCCTCGCGGCGCTGGGCGGCATCCTGTGGGCGTACTACCGTCCCGGGGTTTCGTTCAACATGGGCCAGCAGATCCTCCTGCTGATCTTCGCCGGCGTCACCCTCGGCGGCCTGGGCACGGTCTTCGGGGCGCTCATCGGATCGGTGATCGTCGGGCTTTTCGTGGAGATCTCCACCCTTTGGCTGGAAGCGGACCTAAAATACGTAGGCGCGCTGGTCATCATGATTCTCGTCCTCCTCGTCCGGCCGCAGGGCATCCTGGGCCGCCGCGAGCGCATAGGTTAGGGGCTTCGGCATGGACATCGGCAACATCCTGATCAACGCGCTGGGGGAAATGATCAGCCCCACCACCGCCGCATACGCACTCGCGGCCCTCGGGCTGGCGGTGCACTTCGGCTACACCGGCCTGCTGAACTTCGGCCAGGCGGGCTTCATGGCCGTCGGCGCCTACGGCTTCGCCATCTCCGTCCTGACCTTCGGTGCGCCGCTGCCGGTGGCGCTGCTGGTGGCGCTCATCGCCTCGGTCGCGTTCGCCGTCGTGCTCGGCCTGCCGACGCTGCGCCTGCGCGCCGACTACCTGGCCATCGTCACCATCGCCGCCGCGGAAATCGTCCGCTACGTCGTCACCACCAACGGGCTCACCGCAGTCACCGGCTCCGCCAACGGCCTGGCCGCCTTCGAGGGCGGGTTCTACGCCCTCAACCCCATCCCGGCCGGCAGCTACGACCTGGTCCTGTTCACCTGGAACGAGCGGGACCTGTGGATCCGCATCATCGCCTGGATCGTCGTCGCCGCGGCCTGCCTGGTGGTGTGGATGCTGATCCGCAGCCCCTGGGGGCGGGTGGTCAAGGGCATCCGGGAGGATGAGAACGCCGTCCGCGCCCTGGGCAAGAACGTCTACGCCTACAAGATGCAGGCCCTGATCATCGGCGGCCTCCTGGGCTCACTGGCCGGCATCATCTTCACCCTGCAGCGGGGTGCGGTCCAGCCGGCAAACTACGGCACGGAACTGACATTCTTCCTCTACACGGCGCTCCTGCTGGGCGGCATGTCCACGGTCCTGGGACCCGTGCTGGGGGCCATGGTGTTCTGGGCCGTGCTCTCGCTGACCCAGAGCCTGATCTACGGCGCCGTCGAATCCGGCGCCGTCACCTTCATCAGCACCGTCCAGGCCGGCCAGCTGCGCTACATCCTGGTCGGCGTGGCCCTGATGCTGCTGATGATCTACCGGCCCCAGGGCATCCTCGGGAACAAGAAGGAGCTCTCGTTCGCATGAGCCATGCAGCAGAACCGGCAGGCCAGGGGCCGGCCGGAGCCCACGCAGCCGACGCGCCGTCCGCCCTCGACCACATGACCGACACGCGGCCCATCGCCGAACAGCCCGGCCCCGGCTGCCGCAAGCGCGATCCCATCCTGGTCGCCAGCGACGTGACCCGGGCGTTCGGCGGCATCAAAGCGGTCGACGTCGGGCATGTGGAGATCCCGCGGAACAAGATCACCGCCCTGATCGGACCCAACGGGGCCGGCAAGACCACCCTGTTCAACCTGCTCACCGGATTCGACACGCCGCAGTCCGGGACGTGGACGTTCGAGGGGCAGGACCTGGCCGGTGTGCCGGCCTACAAAGTGGCGCGGCTGGGCATGGTGCGCACGTTCCAGCTGACCAAGGTGATGGGCAAGCTGACCGTGCTGGAGAACATGCGCCTGGGCGCGTCGCAGCAGCCGGGCGAGGCCCTGCGGCGGGCCCTGCTGCCGCCGCTGTGGAAGCGGCGGGAGCAGGAAATCACTGAGCAGGCGGATGAACTGCTGGCCCGGTTCAAACTCGACACCAAGCGCACCGATTACGCCGCGTCCCTTTCAGGCGGGCAGCGGAAGCTGCTGGAGATGGCCCGCGCCCTGATGGTCCGCCCCAAGCTGGTCATGCTCGACGAGCCGATGGCAGGCGTGAACCCCGCCCTGACGCAGTCCCTGCTCGACCACATCCGAAACCTGAAGGCCGACGGCATGACGGTGCTCTTCGTGGAGCACGACATGCACATGGTCCGGCACATCGCGGACTGGGTGATCGTCATGGCGGAGGGAAAGGTGGTGGCCGAGGGCCCGCCGGCCGAGGTGATGAAGGATCCCGCGGTCATCGACGCCTACCTCGGCGCCCACCACGACGTCGACCTGGGCGATTCCAAGGGCTTCGAGAAGCTCGAGGAGGAACTCGAGCACGACCCCGAGTCCGTGATCGGTGAGGAGCCGGACGGCATCGTCGGCCGGCGCATCGACGAACGCAAGGAGAAGCCATGACCGCCCAGGACTTCGAGGGCGACGCCGTCGTCACCGTCACCGACCTCGTGGCCGGCTACCTGCCGGGCGTGAACATCCTCAACGGCTGCAGCATCGAGGCCCGGCGGGGCGAGCTGATCGGCATCATCGGACCCAACGGGGCCGGGAAGTCGACCCTGCTCAAAGCGATGTTCGGGCTGGTCAAGGTCCATTCGGGCACCGTCACCGTGCGCGGCCAGGACCTGACCGGACTGAAGGCCAACAAGCTGGTGAGCCGCGGGGTGGGGTTCGTGCCGCAGACCAACAACGTCTTCCCCTCGCTCACGATCGAGGAGAACCTGCAGATGGGCATGTACCAGCGCCCCAAACGGTTCCGGGAGCGGTTCGACTTCGTCACCGAGCTGTTTCCGGAGCTGGCCAAGCGCCGGGCCCAGCGGGCCGGGTCCCTCTCCGGCGGCGAGCGCCAGATGGTGGCCATGGGACGGGCCCTGATGATGGAGCCGGCCGTGCTGCTGCTCGATGAGCCCAGTGCGGGCCTCTCCCCCGTCAAGCAGGACGAGACCTTCCTCAGGGTGCATGAAATCAACCGTGCCGGCGTCAGCGTCATCATGGTCGAGCAGAACGCACGGCGCTGCCTGCAGATCTGCGACCGCGCCTACGTGCTGGACCAGGGCCGGGACGCCTACACCGGCACCGGCCGTGAACTGATGAAGGATCCCAAGGTCATTCAGCTTTACCTCGGCACCCTGGCCGACGCCGTCTGACCTCCGGCACCCCGCGGGCGAAGCGCCCCTCCTTTCCTTCAGGGGAAGGGAGGGGCGCTTCGCTGCTCCTGCACGTAAGTCGGCTCCGGCCCGCTAGGACAGGTGGGCCGCCTGCGGCTGCGCGCTCGTCTGTGGCTCCGCGGGCGTCTGCGGGTGAGCGGGCGTCTGCGGGTGAGCGGCCGGGCGCGCCGGCCGGGCCCGGGCTTCCAGCCCGGCGATCACCTGCGGCGGGAGGTCGAGGATGCCGCGGAGGCTGCTGCGCAGGCTCCGGTGGGCGGCTTCGACCTCCGATGGAGGGGCCCCGGGGTCCAGGATGATGTTCAGCGCCGTGCGTGCCGCCGAGAGCCGGCTGCGCTCCTGCGGAGTGAGCTTCGACTGGCCGAGCCTGCGGGCATGGCGTTCGGCGGCCAGGAACGCCACCTCGAACCGGTCCACGGCTGCACGAAGGGAGGAGCGGGCCGGGTCGCGGCTTTCGTCGACCTCGGCCTCCGCCGCCCGGACTGCCTGCATCGATTTCAGCACCTCCCGGATCACGGGGTCGCTGTAGTCGGTCATCACGGGGTAGTCGATCATCAGCGCGACGTCGGTCTCATACCGGGACCAGCGCACCATCAGGTCCTCGCGGCGGGCCTGGAGCATCCGCCAGGCGTGGCTTCGGGCCGCGGCATCGAGCTTCCGTCCGCGGCGGGACAGCAGGGCCCGGCGGCTGCGGCGCGCCCCGATGAAGGCAGCCACCAGCCCGCCCACCAGCAGCGAGGGGCCCATGAACAGGCCGAGCAGCACGCCCAGGGAAAGCTCCGGATCGTCCCCGCCGACGTCGGCCACTTCGGCGAGGGCCGACTGCAGGAAGAAGAACGCAAGGTAGCAGAACGAGGCGGCAAGTCCGGCGACCAGTGCAGCCAGGGCGACGGCGGCGGCCGCGGCACGCACGGCGAATCGCTTGAGCATGGCGACAGCATACCCAGCAGCAGCGCGGCTGTGTCCCCGGATCAGCCAAAAACCGGCATGAGACGCGCCACGCGGCCGCCGGTGCTGCCCGGCCGGCGGGCCGGACCGGACATGCGGGAGGACCGGACCCAGGCGGGGCCGGTCCTCCTCCTGCAGCCGCAGCCGGCTGCAGGCTGCTTAGTTCAGGCTGCCCACTTCGGCCTGGCTCGGCTGCGGAACGTTGTCCGCATCGAAGCGGTAGATGCCGATGTACGCCTCGGTCGGGTCACCGTTCTCGTCGAAGGTGACCGGGCCGGAGTAGCCGTCGTAGTCGATGTCTCCGCCTTCACGCAGGATCGTCACGCAGCTGGCGAAGTCGGAGCACTTCTCGCCGTCGGCCGACACGCCCTGCAGCTCCGCGGCAATGGCCTTGCCGTCGGTGCTGCCGGCGGCCTCGGAGGCCAGGGCAACCAGCGTCACGGCGTCGTAGCTCTCACCGGAGTACGCCCAGTCCTTCAGGGCCGGATCGATGGCAAGCAGCTCATCCTTGAAGGACTGCGAGGCGAACGGGCCCGGGATGGTGCCCTGGGCTCCCTCCAGCGTGCCGGCCTCGAGGTCCTCGCTGTAGTCGGAGGTGTTGCCGTCCACGAAGAACAGCTGGGACGGGTCCACGCCCTTGGCGGTCAGCAGCGGGACGATGCTCTTCGCCTGGTCGAAGCTGATCACCACGATCGCGTCGGGATCGGCGCCGACGACGGCGTCGACCTGGCTGCTGAACTGGGAGTCGCCCTCGTTGAACATCTCGGAGATGACCACCTGTCCGCCGGCTGCCTCCACCGCCTCGGTGACGTTGGCCTGCAGGCCCGTACCGTAGGCGTCGTTCAGGACGATCATGCCGACGGTCTGCGCGCCGCACTCCATGATGTAGTTGCCCAGGGTGGTGCCCTGCAGCACGTCCGAGGGAGCGGTGCGCCAGTACAGGCCGCCGTCGTCCCACGTGGTGAAGTCCGGCGAGGTGTTGGCCGGCGAAATCTGGATGACGCCTGCTCCGGTGATCTGGCCGATCACCAGCTTGGACACGCCCGACGACGCCGCGCCGACGACGGCGCTGACACCCTGGCCGAGCAGGTCATTGACGGACTGGGTGGCGATGTCGGTGGTGGTGTCGCCCGAATCCCGGTACACCGCTTCGACGTCCTGGCCCAGGACACCGCCTGCCTCGTTGATGTGCTGGACGGCGAGCTTGACGCCCGCGATTTCCGGCGGGCCGAGGTAGGCCAGCGATCCCGTGACGGGAAGCAGCGAGCCGATCTTCAGCGGCGTTTCCGTGGTGCCGGTGGAGGCGGGCACCGCCGACGCGTCGCCGGACCCTTCCGGCTCCGAGCCTTCGGTGCCTTCCCCCGTGGGGCAGGTCAGCGAGGCGGCCTCCGCCGTGTTGCCGCCGTCGGCGCTGTTGGTCGCGCCGGACTCGGAATCACCGCCGCCGCTGCAGGCGGTGGCGAACATCACGAAACCGAGCCCGAGTGCTGCGAGCTTGGCGGCCCTGGCCTGGCCCCGGCCAAGGCGTGCGCCAGTGTTTGGTGCAGTCATAGGTGTTTCTCTCCCCGATCAAAGGCCCGCCTGCAGGCGAAGGCCCAGCTGTAATGCCTGAGTGAGAAGAAAGCTAATGGAATCTCGTGTCCAACATAAGAGTTTCCGGTTACATCCTTGTAACGCTCGTCACATCAGCAACTTGCGCAATGGCGGAGGACGGGGCGCGAAGGGCGCGGTCACAGGGCGCGCGCCACGGACAGGGCCGCGGCGGACGGGCCCGGAAGGGCGGCCAGGGCGGCCCGAAGGCAGCCACGGCTCAGGGGTACCCCAGGTGGGACTCGAACCCACAACACGCGGATTTTAAGTCCGATGCCTCTGCCAATTGGGCTACTGGGGCGTGCAGCCCGGGCATCTGCCGGACATCAGTCCAGCCTAATGTACGGCTGCGGACCGGGGAAAAGCGGGGCTGGAAACGGCAACGGCGGCGGCCCCCGAAGGGACCGCCGCCGTCACCACCCGGCCGGGGCCGTTACTTCTTTTCGGCGGGCTTCTTCGCCGGAGTCGCCGCCGCTTCGAACGCCGCGCGCGGGGTCTTCAGGTGCAGCAGCTGGGTGAGGTCGCGGCCGAAGGCCACGTTCAGCAGCCAGCCGGAGATGACCCGGGCCTTGCGCTCGTACATCGGCATGGCCAGGCCGTGGTAGCCGCGGTGGGCCAGCCAGGCCGGGAAGCCCTTCAGGCCGATGGCCTTGCCGAACGGCTTAAGGTTGGCCACGCCCTTGTACTGGCCCATGCCGGCCACCGCACCGAGGTTCTCGTGGCGGTATTCCTTCACGGTGCCCTCGCCGAAGCGTGCGGCGTAGATGTTCTTGGCCAGCAGCTTGGCCTGGCGGACGGCGTGCTGGGCGTTGGGCACGCAGAAGCCGCCCACGCCGCCGCCGGTGAGATCCGGCACGGCCGCGACGTCGCCGGCGGCCCAGGCGCCCTCGAGGGGGCCGTCGTCGCTGGTGATGCGCAGCTCGGCGTTGGCACGCACGCGGCCGCGGTCATCGATCGGGAAGTCGGTGGCGCGGACCATGGGGTTGGCCTGCACGCCGGCGGTCCAGATCAGGGTGTCGGTGGCGAACTCGCCGGCCGGGGACTTGTCGGCCATGTTGATGAGCTTCAGCTCACCGTTCTCGGCGGAGGCGAGGGAGGTGTTCAGCAGCACCTCGATGCCGCGGGAGCGCATGTTGGAGACAACCCACTCGGCCTGTTCCTGGGTCACCTCGGGCATCACTCGGCCCATGGCCTCGATCATGACGAAGCGCAGGTCCTCGCGCTTGAGGCGGTCGTTCTCGCGGACGGCGGCGCGGGCCATGTCCTCGATCTCGGTGAGGGTTTCGATGCCGGCAAAGCCGCCGCCGACGACGACGAAGGTCAGCGCGCGCTTCCGGGCGGCTTCGTCCTCCATCAGGGAGGCGGTTTCGATCCGCTCGAGGATCTTGTTGCGCAGCGAGAGGGCTTCCTCGATGGTCTTCAGGCCGATGCCGCTCTCCGCCAGGCCCGGAATCGGGAAGGTGCGGGTGATCGAGCCCGCTGCCATCACGACGTCGGTGTAGGGCAGCTGGAAGGACGGGCTGCCGTCGGCCGGCTCGACCGTGGCGGTACGCGCGGCGTGGTCAACGCCGGTGACCTTGCCTGCGATCAGCTCGGTGTCCTTCAGGTGCATCCGGTGCGAGACCACGGCGTGGCGGGCCTCGATGGTGCCGGCTGCCACCTCGGGCAGGAAGGGCTGGTAGGTCATGTACGGCAGCGGATCCACTACCGTGACAATGCCGCCCTGGGCCTTGACCTTCTTCTGGAGGTTCTTGGCCACGTAGAGACCAACGTATCCGCCGCCGACCACAAGGATCCGCGGGCGATCAGAGAACTGGGTGTTCGATGCCATGAGTCCAATCCTAACGCTATTTGTGAAAAGCTTCACGAGCTGTGTCGGCGCCGTCCCGGCGCTGCTTTTCGTGCCGCCCGGCGGTCAGCTGCCGCCGCCGTCCGGGCCTGCTCCGGGCAGGGTCTCCGGCGCTTCGCCTCCACCCCGGCGTACCCGGCGGATGCGGACCGCTCCGGCCGCCGCGATGCCTGCCGTCAGGGCGCCGAACCCCAGTACCAGCACGGCGGGGAGCGCCTCGGATTCCAGTCCGGAGGTCTTCGGCTCGGGTGCCGCGGCGGAGGGGATGTCCGGCGCGGGCTCGCCCACCGGAGGCGGTACCGCGGCGTCGTCCGGGCTGCTGCCGCGGCGGTGGATGCGGATCCACTCTTCGATGGTACCCAGCGGATTCACGGCCGCGCCCGGCAGGCCCGGGCCCACCGCGGCTGCGGCGTCCAGGACGCCGTAGCCGTAGATCGGATCCAGGCCCGGATCCCCGCGGTCCTCGGCGGTGGTGATGATCCGGTTGATGACATCGGCGGCGCTCAGCTCGGGGTAGGCCGAGCGGATGAGGGCCGCGACGCCGGCGACGATGGGCGCCGCGGCGCTGGATCCGCTCCACCGTGCGTAGCGGGCGGCACCCTCGGGCATCCCGCCGATGAGCTCCTCCGCCGGGGCGGCCACGGCAATGCTGATGCCCTGAGCCGAGGAGTCCACGCTGGCTTCGCCCCCGCGGTCCAGGCCGGCGACGGTCAGCACGCCCGGAATGGTCGCCGGAGCGCCCACCTGGGTGATGCCGCCGCCGCGGTTGCCCGCGGCGGCCACGATCACGACGTCGTTCTGTTCGGCGTAGAGGAAGGCGTCGTCCCAGCTTTCGGGCCAGGCGGTGCTGGTGCTGCCCAGGGACATGTTGATCACCTTGGCGCCGCTGTCCACTGCCCAGCGCACGGCCTGCGGTATCTGCTCCTCGATGGGTATGCCGCCGGGGTTCGATCCGCCGATCCAGGCCGAGACGGAGAGCAGCTCGGCCGCCGGGGCGACGCCGATGACGCCGTCGGGGTTGGGTTTGCCGTCCTTCGGTTCCTCGCTGTCCTCCCCCACATGGCCCCGGCCCGCCAGGAGGGTGGCCACCAGGGTGCCGTGTGCGCGGTTCGGCCCGAGGCTGGAGGTCCCGTCGGGTGCACCGGCGCCGGAGACGTCGGTGCCGGCCGTCACGGCGCCGGCGAGATCGGGGTGGCTGGAGTCGATGCCGGTGTCGATGACGGCGACCTTGACCCCTTCCCCGCGGGATGTCTTCCACGCCTCCGTGATGCCGTAGTCGGCCAGCCAGTACTGCCGGTCCCGCCACTCGTCCGCCTGCGCCGCCGGTGCCTGCAGCAGCGGCAGCAGCAGGACGGCGGCCAGCACCGCGGCGGCCCGGACCGGGCGGACGGCGCTTCCGCCCCTGCGTCCGGCGGGCGGGTGCGGATCCTTCGCCATGCCGGGCGTCACCGGGCGGCGCTCAGGGCAATGCCGTCGAGGATGTCATGCTCGCTGGCCACCGCCGTCGCCACCCGCCCGTCGGTGAGTTCGTGCACCCGGTCCACGATGGTGGCCCAGATCAGCGCGCCGGCGCCGATCACGTCGACGCGTCCGGGATGCATGTACGGCAGGGCGGCGCGGCCTTCGCGGTCCATCGCCAGCAGGTCCTGCGCGGCGGCGGTGACCTGGTCGACGGCGAGCTCGGCGCCGTTGATCCGGGCCGGCTCGTACCCCGGCAGCTGCAGGGCATGGGCGGTGACGGTGGTGATGGTGCCCGCCACGCCGACCAGCCGGTCGGCGTCGGCCAGCGGCACGGTCTCCAGCGTCTGGGCAATCTGGTCCAGGACGTCGGCCCGGGCGGCGGCGATCTCCGCCTCCGTGGGCGGGTTGGACCGCAGGTAGCGCTCGGTGTAGCGCACGCAGCCCATGTCCGTGCTGCGGGCGGCGGTGACGCCGTCGGCGGTGCCGAGGACGAACTCGGTGCTGCCGCCGCCGAGGTCGACGACCAGGGTCCGGGCGGGCCCGGTGTCACCGAACACGCTGGCCGCTCCGGCGAAGGACAGCGACGCTTCCTCGTCGCCGCTGATCACCTCGGGCTCGACGCCGAGCCAGGCCCGGATGCCGTCCACGAACTCACTGCGGTTCTCCGCGTCGCGGCTGGCCGAGGTGGCGACGAAGCGGATCCGCTCCGCCCCGTGCTCGCGGATCATCGCCGCGTAGTCCTCGGTGGCCGCGAAGGTGCGCTCGAGGGCTTCGGGGGCGAGGCGTCCGGTGGCATCGACGTCCTGCCCCAGGCGCACCACCCGCATTTGGCGCACGACGTCGGTGAGCGTGCCGGCGGCGGGGTCCACGTCGGCAATCAGCAGGCGGATCGAGTTGGTGCCGCAGTCCACTGCGGCCACCCGGATGGTGCTGTTCGACGCGTCCATGTTCTCCCCCTCGTTGTTCGGGTCGGTGCCGGCAGGCCTGGCGGAGCGGCGGGCGGCCCGCTTGGCCTCGATCTCCTCGGCGGTCAGGCCCTGGGTGCGGGTATGCCGGCTCAGGTCGCGGGAGGGCGCCTCGCCTGCGGTGTCCCAGGCTCCGTCACAGTAACAGCGCTCGGGCGTCCACCATTCCGCGATCGCGTCCAGCGCCTCGTCGCCGAGCGGGTTGACTCCCCGGCCGGCGGCCAGCGAGTGTCCGACCAGCACGTGGAGGCACTTGACCCGGTTGGGCATGCCGCCGGCGGATACGCCGGCGATCTCCGGCACCGGCCCGGTGCCGGAGCGCTCACCGATGTCGTCGCGCATCTGCAGGTAGTGCTCGTGGGCGGCACGGTAGCGCTCGGCGAGCTCGGCATCCTGTTCGAGGCGCTCGGTCATCCGGGTCATCAACCCTGCCGCCTCCAGCCGTGACACGGCCGCGGTGATGACCGGGTGGGTGAGGTAGAAGGTCGTCGGGAAGGGAATCCCGTTGCCCAGCCGCGGTGCCGTGGTGGCCACCAGCGGATTGCCGCAGACGCAGCGGGCACCGATTTCGACGACGTCGCGGACCGGTCGCCCGAGCTGCCTGCTCAGGGTCTCCAGGTCTTCCTGGCTGGGCGTGCGCTGGTTGCGGGTCATGCCGGGGCATCCTTCCTGGGGGCCGTGGCGGCCCGGGTGGGAACAGGGCGCGCCGAAAAGGCGCAGCTACCAGATTACTTCGCCCGGAGCCTCGGGGCGCCTTCCCCCGGGACCGCCCGTCCCGCGGCAGGGTGTACAGCCTCCGCGGGGCTACTGTCCGGGAGCAGTGGCTGATTGGCGGACTGACTCCCAGAGTTGATCCACCCACTGCAGGTCCGCGCCCTCCTGGGCTGCGGCGTCCTGCTCCACCGCCCGGACCCCGTCCTCGCCCTTGACCAGGTAGGTGCGGTCCCCCGGCAGGACCAGGAAGATGCGGTCCCGGGCCTGCTGCCGGACGAAGGCAGGATCCTCCCAGCGCTCCAGCTGGTGTTCGAGGCCCTCCTGTTCGGCCCGGGCGGCGGCGATCTCAGCTTCCAGGGCAGCGATCTCGCTGCGCTGCTGGGCCCAGGTGTGCACCGATGGCGCCAGGAGCACCGTAATGGCCAGCATCACCAGACCCAGCGCCAGCAGCCGCCCGGAAAAGGCCTTGGCGGGAACGGGCCGGAAGTCGCTGTCCTGCACGGCTGCCCCGCCCGCGGGGGCCTTCTGCCCGGCTCCGTCCACGCCCGTACGGATGGCGCCCTCGAGCTCCGCCCTGGCTTCGGCCCTGCGGCGGGAACGTTCCTCGCTCCGTGCTGCACGTCCGGCCGCGGGTGTTTCCGTGCCGCGGGAACGGCCGCTGCGCTTTGCCGTGCCCGGCGCCGTCCCTTCCTGCTGCGGCCCCCGGGCCTTCGCGGCGCCTGCCGCAGGTACATGCGCCGCGGCGCCGGCGGACCGGGCACCGGAAGCTGCGGGAGCCTCCGGGCGGGACGGCGCGTCAGCTTCCGGCCGGTGGGACGCAGCTGCCGCCGGCTGCCGGGGCACTTTGGGCCGTCGGGTGGACATGGAACTCCTCTGCGCTGGGCCGTCGGCCGCCTGCCGGCCGGCGGGAGGTGCGGCGAATACGCAAAAGGCCGCCGGGTGCCCTCCCTTCGAGGGTACCCGGCGGCCCCGGTGCGCTAGGCCGAGAAACGCGGGAAGGCGCTGCGCCCGGCGTAGCGCGCCGAGTCGTCCAGCTCCTCCTCGATGCGCAGCAGCTGGTTGTACTTGGCCACGCGCTCGGAGCGGGCCGGTGCACCGGTCTTGATCTGGCCGGCGTTGGTCGCGACGCAGATGTCGGCGATCGTGGTGTCCTCGGTTTCACCGGAACGGTGCGAGGTGATCGTCGTGTACCCGGCGCGCTGGGCCATCGTGATCGCGTCCAGGGTCTCGGACAGGGTGCCGATCTGGTTGACCTTCACGAGCAGCGAGTTGGCGGCGTTGTTCTTGATGCCGGTCGCCAGGCGGGCCGGGTTGGTGACGAACAGGTCATCGCCCACCAGCTGGACCTTGTCGCCCAGGCGGGCGGTCAGGGCCTGCCAGCCGTCCCAGTCCTCTTCGTCCAGCGGATCCTCGATGGAGACCAGCGGGTAGTCGCGCACGAGCTCCTCGTAGTAGGCGCTCATCTCCTCGGCGGAGCGGTTGGTGCCCTCGAAGACGTAGGAGCCGTCCTTGTAGAACTCGGAGCTGGCCACGTCCAGGGCCAGCGCGATGTCGCGGCCCGGCTCGTAGCCGGCCCGGCGGATAGCCTCGAGGATCAGGTCCAGGGCCGCCCGGTTGGAGGGCAGGTTCGGGGCGAAGCCGCCCTCGTCGCCCAGGCCGGTGGACAGGCCCTGTTCCTTCAGGACGCTCTTGAGGTTGTGGTAGACCTCGACGCCCCAGCGCAGCGCCTCGGAGTAGGTGGCCGCTCCCAGGGGAACGATCATGAACTCCTGGATGTCGACGTCGGAGTCGGCGTGCGAGCCGCCGTTGAGGATGTTCATCAGCGGCACCGGCAGGATGTGGGCGTTCGGGCCGCCCAGGTAGCGGTACAGCGGCAGGGCAGCGGACTCGGCGGCGGCGCGGGCCACGGCCAGGGACACGCCGAGGATGGCGTTGGCGCCGAGGCTGGACTTGTTGTCGGTGCCGTCCAGGTCCAGCATGGCCTGGTCGATGGCGCGCTGATCGGCGGCATCGAAGCCCAGCAGGGCGGGCTGGATCTGCTCGATCACGGCCTCCACGGCCTGCAGCACGCCCTTGCCCTGGTAGCGGTTCTTCTCGCCGTCGCGGCGCTCGTTGGCTTCGAAGGCGCCTGTGGAGGCGCCGGAGGGAACAGCGGCGCGGCCGAAGGTGTCGTCGTCGAGCAGCACCTCGACCTCGACCGTGGGGTTGCCACGGGAATCAAGGATCTCGCGGGCGTGGATGGCATCGATGATGGCCATGGAAATGCTCCTGTCGTTGGAACTTGGAATGGCACCAGCGCCGGTCCTATGTCAGGGACCACGCTGTCTGCTCCCAGCCTAGTTGACGCAGCCCACCCCGTAAGCTCCCTTTACGCCATTGGGTCCCCGTGGCCCGAGGCTCCATCCCCAGGCAGCGGCCGGCTGTTCCCGCCCGCGCCGGCGGTGAAGCGGCGGACCGCCGACCGCAGGGCCGCCTCGGCGTCCAGCCCCTGCTCCCCGGCCCGGCGGACCATTTCGAACAGGTCCTCGCCCAGCTGGTCCTCGTCCGCCCAGCGGCCCGCGCCGGCGGGCTTCTCCGGGGTGGAGGCCGCCTCGCCCTCCGCCGGTCCCGGCCGGCCCCGTGTAGGCACCGGCACGCCGGCACGGCGGGCCCGGGACTGCACCTTTGCCGCCAGCAGCAGGGCCGGCAGCGAGGCCGGGACGCCGTCGAAGACGTTCCGCCCGGGTGCCTCGGTGCGTTTGGCCGCGTCCCAGGCCCGTTCGATTTCCGCCGGGTCCTGCGGGATGCCGCCGCGGACGGCGCCGTCGGGTGTGAAGACGTGCGGGTTGCGGCGGATCATCTTCTCCGTGAGCGCGTCCACCACGTCCCCGACGCCGAAGTGCCCGGCCTCCTCCTGGATGCGGGCGTGCAGCAGGACCTGCAGCAGCACGTCACCGAGTTCGCTGCGGAACCCCGCCGCGTCTTCCCTGCCGGTCGCGCCGGATTCGACCTGTTCGACCACCTCGTAGGCTTCCTCGACGAGGTACTCCAGCAGCGACCGGTGGTCCAGCTGCCGGGTCCACGGGCAGTGCGTGCGCAGATCGGCGATGACCTGGGCGAGGCGCTCGAAGCGCCCGCCCAGGCCGCCGCCGGCCGGCTCAGCCGCGGGCAGCGGTGAACCCTTCGGTGATGTACGCGGCGAGCACCTCGCGCTCCTCCAGCGGCAGGAACGCGGCGTTGACGGCGTTCATGGTCAGTTCGAGGATGTCGTCGAGGTCGTAGTCGAAGGTCTCGACCAGCAGTTCGAACTCGTCGGTGAGGCTGACCCCGCTCATCAGGCGGTTGTCGGTGTTCACCGTGACCTGAAATCCGGTCTGGAACAGCAGGTCGATCGGGTGCTCGTAGATGCTCTCGCCGAAGGCCGACACGGCGCCGGTCTGCAGGTTCGAGGAAGGGCAGATCTCCAGGGCGATGCCGCGGTCCCGTACCCAGGCGGCGACCCGGCCCAGGGTGACCATGCCGACGTCGGCGTTCTGCTCCTGGGCGGTGAGCTCCTCGTCGTCGAAGTCCACCTCGATGTCCTCGGCGATGCGCACGCCGTGGCCCAGGCGCAGCGCCCGGCCGTGGACGAGCGCGTCGACGATGGATTCGACGCCGGCGGCCTCGCCGGCGTGCACGGTGGCGGGGAACTGCTGCTCGGCCAGGTAGGTGAAGGCGTCCTGGAAGCGCGAGGGCGGGAAGCCGTCCTCCGCGCCGGCAATGTCGAAGCCGACGACGCCGCGGTCGCGGTGCCGGACGGCCAGTTCGGCGATCTCCATGGCCCGGTCGGCGTGCCGCATGGCGGTGATCAGCTGCCCGACCTGGATCAGCCGGCCCTGCTGCTCAGCCGCCTCCACGCCCTGCTCCAGGCCTTCCTGCACGGCCTCGACCGCTTCGTCCAGGCTCAGGCCGGCGCGCAGGTGCTGTTCGGGCGCCCAGCGGACTTCACCGTAGACGACGCCGTCCTCGGCCAGGTCCTCGACGAACTCGCGGGCCACGCGGATCAGGCCCTCGCGGGTCTGCATCACGGCGATGGTGTGGTCGAAGGTTTCGAGGTAGCGCACCAGGGAGCCGGAGTCCGCGGAGTCGCGGAACCACTGGCCGAGCGCCACCGGATCGGTGGAGGGAAGGTCGTGGCCGATTTCGGCGGCCAGCTCGATGATCGTGGCCGGCCGCAGCCCGCCGTCGAGATGGTCGTGCAGGGACACCTTCGGCAGCGAGCGGATGTCCAGGCCGGCGGCGGAGGCGGTGTTTTCGGAGGTAAGAGGCTCAGTCACAGCTCCACTCTACGGGAGCGCCCCTACCGCCCGCGTCCGTCCGCGCCGGAGCTCTCGGCGGCCTCCTCGGCCTGCCCGGCCCCGTCCTCCCCGGGGTCGGGCCGGTGCATCGGCGTGGTGCCGCGCAGCCTGCTGATCAGCTTGTCGATCAGCACCCCCAGGACCAGGGCCACCGCGACGGCCACCACCACGCCAAGCAGCTGGTTGTCCTTGAACCACGCCCCGGCCAGGACGCCGATGGCCGTGCTGTACCCGGCCCAGGCAAGGGCGGAGAAGCCGGTGAGGGGAATGAACCAGGTCCGCGGATAGCGGGTGGCCCCCGCGCCCAGGTTCACGACGACCCGGCCGATGGGGATGAAGCGCGCCACCAGGATCAGCGATACGGCCCGGCGGTCCAGCTCCCTCCGGGCCCAGACGATGCCGCGCTGCATGCGCGGGCTGCGCATCCAGCGCCAGCGGTCGGTGCCGATGCCGCGGCCGATGGCGTAGGCCAGGTTGTCGCCCAGGAACGCCCCGGCGGCCGCGACGCCGAAGATCGCCCAGGCGTTCGGCCCGTCCGCGGCGTAGACCAGTGCGGCCAGGCCCACCACCAGTGACTCGCTGGGCACCGGCGGGAAGAACCCGTCGATGAGGCACCCGGCGAAGAGCACCGCGTACACCCACGGCTGGCCGGCATGGGTAAGGACGAAGGTGTTGATGCTGTCCATCAAGGCGTTCAGGACGTCCAATGGGGCGGCGCTCCTAGTGCTGGGGGTCTGACTCGTCCAACGACGCCGGCATCCGTTTGGTTTCCGCGAATTTCCGGAGTGTGGAAATCCGCGGAAACCACACCGCGTGGATGCCGCCGGTCCCGGCTAAGAGATGCGGTCGATGACCAGCCGGCGGCCGCTGCGCGCGCCCTCCGGAGCGATGGTGACGGCCTCGGCCAGCGCTTCCCTGGCGCGGTCGAACTTCTCGGGGGTGTCGGTCAGGAGCGTCATCAGCGGCTCCCCCGCCCGGACGACGGCGCCGGGCTTGGCGTGCATCCGCACGCCGGCACCGGCCTGCACCGCGTCCTCCTTGCGGGCCCGCCCGGCGCCCAGGCGCCAGGCCGCGACGCCCACCGCGAGGGCATCGAGTTCCACCAGGACGCCGTCTGCGGGGGCGTAGATGGTCTCGGATTCCTTTGCCACAGGCAGCTTCGCGTCCGGGTCCCCGCCCTGGGCAGCGATCATCCGCCGCCAGACGTCCATGGCCCGGCCGTCCTTCAGCGCCGCTGCCGGGTCGGCGTCCGGCCGCCCGGCGGCGGCCAGCATTTCCTCGGCCAGGCGGACGGTGAGCTCGACGACGTCCTCCGGCCCGCCGCCGGCCAGGACCTCCACGGACTCCTCGACCTCGATCGCGTTGCCGGCGGTCAGGCCCAGCGGAGTGGACATGTCGGTCAGCAGCGCCACGGTGCGCACGCCGGCGTCGGTACCCAGCGCCACCATGGTTTCAGCGAGCTCGCGGGCCTTCGCCTCGTCCTTCATGAAGGCGCCGGAGCCGACCTTGACGTCCAGCACCAGCGAGTCGGTGCCTTCGGCGATCTTCTTGCTCATGATCGACGAGGCGATCAGCGGGATGGCCTCGACGGTGCCGGTCACGTCGCGCAGGGCGTAGAGCTTCTTGTCGGCGGGGGCGAGTCCGGCTCCGGCCGCGCAGATCACGGCGCCGACGTCGGCCAGCTGGCGCATCAGCTCATCGTTGGAGAGGGCGGCCCGCCAGCCGGGGATGGCCTCGAGCTTGTCCAGGGTGCCGCCGGTGTGGCCGAGGCCGCGGCCGGAGAGCTGCGGAACGGCGACGCCGAAGACGGCGACCAGCGGTGCCAGCGGCAGGGTGATCTTGTCCCCCACGCCGCCGGTGGAGTGCTTGTCGGCGGTGGGCTTGCCCAGCGAGGAGAAGTCCATCCGCTCCCCGGAGGCGATCATGGCGGCCGTCCAGCGGGAGATTTCGGCGCGGTCCATGCCGCGCAGCAGGATCGCCATGTTCAGGGCCGCCATCTGCTCATCGGCGATGGTGCCGCGGGTGTACGCGTCGATCGTCCAGTCGATGGCTTCGGGGCTCAGGGTGCCGCCGTCGCGCTTGGTGCGGATGATGTCGACGGCGTCAAAGTCCTTGGGGTTCATGCGGGGGTGTTTCCTTCCAGATGCTGGGGGCCGAAGGCGTCGGGCAGGACCTCGTCCATGCTGCGGATGCCGCTGACGGTGAGCAGCTGCATTCCGGGGGCACGGAATTCGTAGAGCAGCTGGCGGCAGCGCCCGCACGGCATCAGGACGGCGCCTTCGCCGTCAACGCAGGTGAAGGCGGCGAGACGGCCGCCGCCGGTCATGTTGAGCTGGCTGATCAGTGAGCATTCGGCGCACAGCGTCAGCCCGTAGGAGGCGTTCTCGACGTTGCAGCCGGAGACGATCCGGCCGTCCTCGGTGAGGGCGGCGGCGCCGACCGGGTACTTGGAGTAGGGCACGTAGGCGTGCGCCAGGGCGGCGCGGGCGTGCTCCAGGAGCACGTCCCAGTCCACGGCGGGGATGTTCTCGGTCATGGTTTCCTTCCCTCGCGGCCGGAACGGCCGCGATGCGCAGCGGGACCGGCTGCCGGTTGCCCGGCCGCCGGTCCCGCGTGCGGTTATCCCTTGATGTACGGCACGCCGCTGGCCGCCGGCCCGCGGGAGCGCCCCACGACGCCGGCGACGGCGAAGATCGTCACCACGTAGGGCAGCATGGCCAGGAACTGGCTGGGCACCGAGGTGCCGAGCAGCCCGAGCACGTACTGCAGGTTCGTGGCGAAGCCGAACAGCAGCGCCGCGGCGACGGCGCCGAGCGGGTTCCATCGGCCCAGGATGAGGGCGGCGAGGGCGATGTAGCCCTGCCCGCCGGTCATGTCCCGGCCGAAGCTGGAGACCGAGACCAGCGTGAAGAACGACCCGCCGATGCCGGCCACTGCGCCGGCCATGAGCACGTTCGTGAACCGTGTCCGGTTCACGTTGACGCCCAGGGTGTCGGCGGCCTTGGGATGCTCGCCGACGGCACGGGTGCGCAGGCCCCAGCGGGTGTGGAAGAGCCCGAACCAGATGGCCGCAACCGCGAAGTACATCAGGTAGCCGATCAGCGACTGGTCGAACAGGATCGGGCCCAGGATGGGAATATCGGCCAGGAACGGGATCCGGATGTTGGGCAGCCGGGGCGCGGAGTTCAGGCCGGACTGGTTGGCGCTGAGCACCGTGGAGAACAGGAACCCGGTCAGGCCGGAGACCAGGACGTTCAGTACCACGCCCACGATCACCTGGTTGACGATGTACTTGATGCTGAACACGGCCAGCACCAGGGACACCAGCACGCCGGCGACGGCGGCGGCCAGCAGGCCCACGAACGCGTTGCCGGAGACGGTGCCGGCCACGGCGGCGGCGAAGGCGCCGAAGAGCAGCTGCCCCTCGATGGCGATGTTCACCACGCCGGCCCGCTCACACAGCACGCCGGAAAGCGAGCCGAAGATCAGCGGAATGGCCAGCGAGATGGACCCGGCGAGCAGCCCGTACAGCGCCACGTTGGGGGTGTTGGCGCTGCCGACGGCCCAGGACAGGAACGCGGCGACGAACACCACGCCGAAGATGATCGGCAGCCAGATCGGGATCCGGCGGCCGCTGCGGACCAGCACGAAGGCCCAGGCCGCCGCCAGCACCAGGACCACGGCCGCGGCCCAGCCGAAGGCTGCGGCGGAGAACACGAGGTCGGGCAGGGTCAGCGCGGCGTTGGGGTCGGTCAGGCGGAAGGTGACATCGGTGTCCGGGGCGCCCAGCGCGAACCCGGCCAGGCCCAGCAGTGCCAACACGCCGAGCAGGATGGGTGTCTTCCAGCTGCGGACGACGGCGGCTTCAGGCGCCGGTGCGGGCGCGGAGGATGTGGTGGTGGCGGTGCTCATGCTGCTCCTCCGGCTGCTTCAGCGGCATCGGTGCGCTTGCGGGTGGTGCGGAACGCACCGGGCGGCGGGATCCTGAACAGGGAGCGCACCAGCGGCGGGGCCGCGATGAACAGCACGATCAGGGACTGCACCACCAGGACAATGTCGATGCTGGTGCCGGTGTTGGTCTGCATGGCCACGCCGCCGGCGCGGAAGGCGCCGAACAGCAGCCCGGCCGCGAAGGTGCCCCACGGGGTGGAGCGGCCGAGCAGGGCGACGGTGATCGCGTCGAAGCCGAAGCTCGCCGCCACCTCGCTGGTCAGCACGCGTTCGGTGCCGGAGACCTGGGAGACGCCGGCCAGGCCGGAGAGCGCGCCGGCGATGAGCATGACCACCACGTAGCCCTTGGTGGTGCTGATGCCCGCGTTGCGGGCGGCGTCGGGGTTGGCGCCGACGGCGCGCAGCTCGAAGCCGACCGTGGAGCGGTTCAGCAGCCACCAGACGAAGACGGTGGCCAGGATCGCCAGCACGAAGCCCCAGTGCAGGCGGAAGCTCTCGCCCAGCAGCTTGGGGAACATGGCGGTGTCGTTCAGCTGGGGGCTGATCGGGTTGTTCGACCCCTCGCGCTGGAAGCCGGGGGTGGTGAGCAGGAAGGCCACCAGCTGGATTGCGACGTAGTTGAGCATGATCGTGACGATCACCTCGTGGGCACCGGTGCGGGCCTTCAGCAGGCCGGCGATGCCGCCCCAGATGGCCCCGCCCAGCAGGCCGGCGATGATCACCAGCAGCAGGTGCAGCCCGAAGGGCAGCTGCCAGGTGAACCCGACCCAGGCGGCCAGCGCGGCGCCCATGACGATCTGCCCCTGGGCGCCGATGTTGAACAGGCCGGCGCGGAAGGCCAGGGCGACGCCGAGGCCGGCGCAGATCAGCGGGGTGGCTGTGGTCAGCGTCTGGGTCAGCGGATAGATCATCCGGGTGAAGGTGTCAGCCTCCAGGTTGATGATCGACCCCTGGAACAGGGAGTAGTAGGCTCCCGCGGCGGCGTCCCAGGCGGCGCCGAAGAAGTCGCCGGGGCGGGCGAACAGGTATCCGGCGGCCTCCGTGGCCTCTTCGTTGGTCAGGGCGATCAGGATGCCGCCGACCACCAGCGCCATGAGCACGGAGAGCACCGAGACCAGCGCGCTGCCGGTGACGATGCGCTCGAGCACGCCGCGCGGGGCGTCGGTCTCCGGCGCGAGGGTGGCGCCGACGGCGGCCGCCGGCGGCGGCAGCTGCCCGCCGGCCGTTTCGGCGGCCATCTCCAGGCGGACCTCGTCGGCAGCCGATGTGCTGCGGTCTGGTGTCTGCCCACTTGTGGTGGACTTGTCCGGGCTCACTGCGCCCCTCCCTCGGTCTGGGTGTCCTCGGGCGCGGCCTCGCGGGCCAGCGCCTCATCTGCGGTCATGCCGGCCATCATGAGGCCGAGCACGTTCCGGGAAGTGCCGGCGGGCACGATGCCCATCAGCCGGCCGCCGTACAGCACGGCGATCCGGTCCCCGAGTTCGAGGACCTCGTCAAGTTCGGTGGAGACGATCATCACCGGGGTGCCGACTTCCCGTTCGGCGACGATCCGCCGGTGCAGGAACTCGATGGACCCGACGTCGACGCCGCGGGTGGGCTGGGAGGCGATGAACAGGGACAGCGGCCGGGACAGCTCGCGGGCCATGACGACCTTCTGCTGGTTGCCGCCGGACAGGGTGCCCGCCGGGGTCGAGGCCGACTGCGTGCGGATGTCGTATTCGGCGATCTTCTCGTCCGCGTTTGCGGTCACGACGCCGGGCTTCATGGACAGGCCGCCGGCGAACGGCGCCTCGTCATAGCGGTTCAGCACCAGGTTCTCGGCCACTGAGAACGTGCCGACCAGGCCGTCGACGCTGCGGTCCTCGGGGACGAAGCCGACGCCGGAGTCGATGATCTGCCGGGTCTTCAGCCCCACCAGCTCGCGGCCGTCCAGGGTGATGGAGCCGGTGACGTGCTCCTGCAGGCCCATGATGGCTTCGGTGAGCTCGGTCTGGCCGTTGCCCTGGACGCCGGCGACGGCCAGGATCTCGCCCTTGGCGATGCTGAAGCTGAGCTTGTTGACCACGGGCTGCCCGGTGGGGGACAGCACGGTGAGGTCGGTGACGCGGAAGGTCTCCTCCCCCGGTTCCGCCGGTGCCTTGTCCAGGCTCAGGCTCACCGAGCGGCCGACCATCATGGCGGCCAGTTCGGTGGTGGAGGCGGAAGGCTCCGCTTCCCCGACGACCTTGCCGCGGCGGATCACGGTGATGACGTCGGAGACGGCCTTGACCTCGCGCAGCTTGTGGGAGATGAAGACGACGCCTTTGCCGTCCGCGGTGAGCTGGCGCATGATCGAGAGCAGCTCGTCCGTCTCGCGCGGGGTGAGCACGGCGGTGGGCTCGTCGAGGATCAGGACCTCCGCGTCGCGGATCAGCGCCTTGATGATCTCCACCCGCTGCTGCACGCCGACCGGGAGGTCCCCGACGACGGCGTCGGGATCGACGTCGAACCCGTACTGGTCGGAGATTTCCCGGATGCGGGCGCGGGTGACGTCGAGGTTGAGCGCTCCGCCGAGGCGGGTGGATTCGTTGCCCAGCGCGACGTTTTCAGCCACGGTGAACACGGGCACCAGCATGAAGTGCTGGTGCACCATGCCGATGCCCGCGGCCATGGCGTCGGAGGGGCCGTTGAAGGTGACGGGCCGGCCGTCGAGGAGGATCTGCCCCTCGGTGGGCTCGTAGAGGCCGTAGAGGACATTCATCAGCGTGGACTTGCCGGCGCCGTTTTCGCCGAGCAGGCTGTGGACCTGTCCGGGCTCGACCACGAGGTCGATGTGGTCGTTGGCCACCAGGGAACCAAACCGCTTGGTGATGCCCTTCAGTTCGAGTTTCAAAACCCCAACCAATCTGTTCGGAAATGCTGTGTGGGAGGAACTGCTGCCCGGCACAGACAAACCGCCATGTCCCGGCAGCCGCGGCTGCGGGACATGGCGGTCGCCTGCGGGCGGTCCGGTCCGTTACTTGGGGCTGGACTCGGACTCGACGGTGATCTCACCGGAGATGATCTTCGCCTTCAGGTCCTCGATGGCGCTCTTCACCTCTTCGGGGACGTTGGCTTCCTGGTCGTGGAACGGAGCGAGGTCGACGCCGCCGTTTTCCAGCGTACCGACGTAGGGCTCGGCGTTGAAGTTGCCCTCGGCGGACTCGGTGACGACCTCCTGGACTGCTTCGCCCATGAGCTTCATGACCGAGGTCAGGATGTACTCCTGGCCAATGCCTGCGGTCTCGTAACCGTCGGAGTCAACCCAGACGGCCTTGACGTCCTTGCCGCCTTCGTTGGCCTCGACCACGGCCTCCATGGTGCCCAGGCCCACCGGTCCGGCGACCGGCATGATGACGTCGGCGCCTTCGTTGATGAAGTTCTGGGTCAGGGTCTTGCCGGCGGCGCGGTTCTCGAAGCTGTCGACGAAGGAGTCGGCGCCGAGGAGCTTGACGTCCGCGCCGTTCTCCTCGTTGTAGTACTCCACGCCCTGCGCGAAGCCGTCCATGAAGATGGTCACGGTCGGGATGTTCATGCCGCCGTAGGTGGCGACGGTGCCGGTCTGGCTGGAACCGGCGGCGACGTAGCCGGCCAGGAACGCGGCCTGGGCCGTGTCGTAGATGATCGGCTTGACGTTGTCGAGCTCGATGGCGTTGTCGTCAACGATCGCGAAGTTCACGTCGGGGTTCGCCTCGGCGGCGGCCTTGGTGGCGTCGGAGAGCAGGAAGCCCACGGTCACGGTCAGGTCGCAGCCGCCCTGGACCATGCTGTCGACGTTGTTGGCGAAGTCGGTGGGAGCCTGGGACTCGGCTTCCTTGGTGTCGATGCCCAGTTCGTCCTTGGCAGCCATCAGGCCCTCGTAGCTGGACTGGTTGAACGAACGGTCATCCCATCCGCCGGAGTCCGAGACGATGCAGCCGGTGAAGTCGGTGGCCGCAGCCTCCGAGCCGCCGTTTTCCTCTTCCGGAGCAGCACCGCAGCCCGAGAGCAGGAGAGCCGACACGCCCAGCATGGCGGCGGAGACGCCCGCGTTGCGCTTGATGCGCGGGAAATTCTTCAAGATTCCTCCAGGAAAGAAGTGGTTGTTCCACCCGTGTTGTTCTTCAGGATCCGCCGCCGGCCGCTGGGGCCGTTCCGGGGCTGAAAGGCGCGTGTGGTGCATCCTTGGGCTCAGCCGTTTGGGACGCCAGCACTTACCCTAACGTTAGCGCAATCACAGCAGTCCCAATTCGGGGGCGCGTTCCCAATTGTTTACATGTTGTTATCATCATCGGCCTTAGCGCCGCAGCCCGCGGGCCGCTCTCAGCGCCGCCGATGCCATGACCAGGACGCCGCTGCTGATGGCCCGCTCGTCGGGCCGGTAGTCGCCGCGGTGCAGGTCATAGGTCTCTCCCCCGGGGGTGCGCGTGCCGAGGCGCATCATCGCGCCCGGCACGGCCTGGGTCATCCACGCGAAGTCCTCGCCGCCCATGGACTGCGGGGCGAGGACGACGGAATCCTCGCCCAGTTCCGCCCGCGCGGCCGCCTCCAGCAGTCCGGTTTCCGCTTCGGCGTTGATCACCGGCGGAACGCCCCGGGTGTGCTGCAGGGCCACCTCCACGCCGTAGGGTGCGGCGATCTGCTGCACGACGTCGTCGAGCAGGTCGCCGGCGGCGTGCCAGGCCTCGGTATCCAGGCAGCGCATGGTGCCGGAGAGGCTGCCGGCGGCAGGGATGGCGTTGGGTGCGGAGCCGGCGTGGATCTGGCCCCAGACCACGGAGACGCCGCTGCGCACGTCGATCCGGCGGGACAGGACGGCAGGCACCCCGACGGCGATCTCCGCCAGGGCAAACACCATGTCCTCGGTCAGGTGCGGACGGGAGGTGTGGCCGCCCCGCCCGGTGAGCTCCAGGCGGATGGTGTCGGAGGCCGAGGTGATGGCCCCGATGCGGGTGCCGACCTTTCCGGCGTCGATCCGCGGATCGCAGTGCAGGGCCAGGACCCGCGGCACGCCTTCCAGGGCCCCCTGCTCGATGACGGTCAGCGCCCCGCCGGGCATGACCTCCTCCGCGGGCTGGAAGATCACCCGGACCCGGCCGCCCAGCTTGCCTTCGGCGTCGAGGGCGGCCAGCACCCGGGCCACCCCGAGCATCACGGTGGTGTGGATGTCGTGGCCGCACGCATGCGCGATGCCGGTATGCGTCGAGGCGTAGGGCAGGCCGGTTTCCTCGAGGACGGGCAGGGCGTCGATATCCGCCCGCAGGGCCAGGCTCAGCGGACCGTCACCGATGTCGACCACCGCCCCGGTGTTCTCCAGCCGCTTGGGCGCGAGCCCGGCGGCCTCCAGATGCGCAATGATCTGGTCGGTGGTGCGGAACTCCTTGTTGGAAAGCTCGGGGTGGGCGTGGATGTCGCGCCGGAACCCGATCAGCTCCTCCAGCAGGGGCACCACCCGTCCGCGGATCGACGGTACCGGTGAGCTGCTCAAGGGGATGGTCTGCACATCCTCCAGATTAGCCAACCCCGGCCCGGCGGCGTGAACCGGCCGCGTTAATAAAGGTACGGGCCGTTCACATGGGGCTGCCGGTTCCGCTCCGGCGCGACGGCGTTCGTCACACTCCCGCTACAGGACGTCCGTGTCGCCGCTGGCCTTGAGGTGCTCCACGGCCTTCTTGACCTCCTGGGCATGCTCCTTGGTGGTCACCAGCAGGGCGTCGGGGGTGTCCACGATGACCACGTCCTCGATGCCGATCAGCGCGATGACGCGCTTGGTGTCGGAGACGACGATGCCCGAGGCGTTCTCCGAGTACACCCGGGCCCCCTCGCCCATGACCCTCAGCTCGGTGTTCTCCGCGGCCGGGTTCAGCCGGCCGATCGCGGCGAAGTCCCCGACGTCGTCCCAGGTAAAGGCGCCCGGGATCATCGCGACGTCGCCGGCCGCGGCGGCCGGTTCGGCCACCGCGTAGTCGATGGCCGTCTTGGGCAGGGTGGGCCAGATCCGCCGGACCACGTCCCGCCGGCGGGCGGTGTCCCAGGCCTCGGCGATCTCGGTCAGTCCGGCATGGAGCTCCGGCTCGTTCGCCTCAAGGTGCTTGAGCATGAGGCTGACCGGGGCCACGAACATGCCGGCGTTCCAGCTGAACGAGCCGTCACGCAGGTAGCTGCGGGCCACGTCCTCGCTCGGCTTCTCGACGAACTCGGCGACGGCGCGGGCGTTCGGGGCGCCGTCGATCGCCAGGCTTTCGCCGGCACGGATGTAGCCGAAACCGGTGGAGGGATGCGTCGGCTGGATCCCGATGGTCACGATGTAGCCGCGTGCCGCGGTCAGGATGGCCTCGCGGACCGCCTCCTGGAACACCTCGACCGGGGTGATCACCTGGTCCGCCGCGAAGGAGCCCATGATGATCTCCGGGTCGCGCCGGTACAGGATGGCGGCCGCCAGGCCGATCGCCGCAGCAGAGTCCTTGGGCTCCAGCTCCAGGACCAGGTTGTCGTTGGAGATCTCCGGCAGCTGCTGCTTGACGGCACGGCGGTGCAGGGTGCCGGTCACGACCATGACCCGGTCCCCCGCCAGCGGGCAGAGCCTGTCGTAGGTCGCCCGGATCAGCGTGCTGCCGGATCCGGTCAGGTCGTGCAGGAACTTCGGCGCCGCGGCGCGGGAAAGAGGCCAGAGACGGGTTCCGGTTCCGCCCGCGGGAATCACCCCGTAGAAACGGCTGAACGCGTCACGGTCGCTTGTGCTGTGCATCTCGGTAGTCATCAGACCCCAAGGCTAGCCGAGTGTCCGCGGCGTCGGCTGCGAGGCGCATAAGGGGTGTCGGTCACCCCGTGCAAGCGGGTGTGATCAGCGCCACATGATAGGCCGTCCTAAATTGAAAGACCCGGAACACCGGCCTAGATTATGCTGGAGCTTATAGTGCTCGCACCGGCGTCAACACTGCGTGGAAGACGCGCTAGCGCCGCTGCGCAGCAGGGAGGAATATTTCAGTGTCGAAGTTACCAGCAGGCACTCTCTACCGCGGCCGTGAAGGCCAGTGGTCGTGGGTTGCACATCGCATTACCGGCGTGGTGATCTTCTTCTTCCTTTTGGTTCACGTTCTGGACACCTCGCTCGTGCGCGTTTCGCCCGAGGCCTACAACGTGGTGATCAACGCCTACAAGAACCCGATCATGGGCCTTGGCGAGCTGGGCCTCGTGGCAGCCATTGTGTTCCACGCCTTCAACGGCCTGCGTGTGGTGCTGATCGATTTCTGGAAGAAGGGCCCCAAGTACCAGCGGCAGATGCTGTGGGGAGTCGTCGGCCTCTGGGCCGTGACCATGATCGGCTTCTCCATCCGCCACCTTCCCATCGTTTTCGGGGGTCACTAAACCATGAGCGCTCCTTCCATCGAAGCACCCCGTTCCGGGCGCATTGCTCCCCGGTACACCCGTACCGGCAATTCCCGCGGCAACTTCGAGATGATCGCATGGCTGTTCATGCGCCTCTCCGGTGTCCTGCTGGTCGTGCTGATCTTCACCCACCTGTTCATGAACCTCATGGTGGGCGACGGCATCAAGGCCATCGATTTCGGGTTCGTCGCCGGCAAGTGGGCCAGCCCGCTGTGGCAGGTCTGGGACCTGGTGATGCTCTGGCTGGCCATGCTCCACGGCGCCAACGGTGTGCGGACGATCATCAACGACTACGCGGACAAGAACTCCACCCGCATGTGGCTCAAGACCGTCCTGTACATCTCGACGGTGGTCATCGTCGTGCTCGGCACCCTGGTGATCTTCACCTTCGATCCGTGCCCCGCCAACGCTACGGCGGATCAGCTGGCCTCGTTCTGCTCCTCCCGCTAAGGCGGAGAAGCAGGACGCAGCCCCGCCCTCACAACAGTTTCAACAGAAAGAGCATCTGGTATGCAGGTCCATAAGTACGACGTCGTCATTGTCGGCGCCGGCGGCGCCGGTATGCGCGCCGCGATCGAATCCGGACAGCGCGCACGGACGGCGGTACTGACCAAGCTGTACCCGACCCGGTCCCACACGGGTGCGGCCCAGGGCGGCATGTGTGCCGCGCTGGCAAATGTGGAAGAGGACAACTGGGAGTGGCACACCTTTGACACGGTCAAGGGCGGCGACTACCTGGTCGACCAGGACGCCGCGGAGGTGATGGCCAAGGAGGCCATTGACGCCGTCCTGGACCTGGAGAAGATGGGCCTGCCGTTCAACCGGACCCCCGAGGGCCGGATTGACCAGCGCCGCTTCGGCGGTCACACCCGCGACCACGGCAAGGCACCCGTCCGCCGCGCCTGCTACGCGGCCGACCGCACAGGCCACATGATCCTGCAGACCCTGTACCAAAACTGCGTCAAGCACAACGTCGAGTTCTACAACGAGTACTACGTGCTGGACCTGCTGATGGTCGAGGACACCTTCGGCCGCAAGCGGACCGCCGGCGTCGTCTCCTATGACCTGGCCACCGGTGAGCTGCACGTGTTCCAGGCCAAGTCCGTGGTCTTCGCCTCCGGCGGTGCCGGCAAGGTCTTCAAGACCACCTCCAACGCCCACACCCTGACCGGTGACGGCATGGCCATCGCGTTCCGCCGCGGCATCCCGCTGGAGGACATGGAGTTCTTCCAGTTCCATCCGACGGGCCTGGCGGGCCTGGGCATCCTGCTCTCCGAAGCCGCCCGCGGCGAAGGCGCGATCCTGCGCAACTCCGAGGGTGAGCGCTTCATGGAGCGCTACGCCCCGACCATCAAGGACCTCGCCCCGCGTGACATCGTGGCCCGGTCCATGGCCAACGAGGTGCGCGAGGGCCGCGGCTGCGGTCCGAACAAGGACTACGTGCTGCTGGACCTGACCCACCTGGAGCCGGCGCACATTGATGCCAAGCTCCCGGACATCACCGAGTTCGCCCGGACCTACCTCGGCGTCGAGCCGTACACGGAGCCGGTGCCGGTGTTCCCGACGGCGCACTACGCCATGGGCGGCATCCCGACCAACATCAAGACCGAGGTGCTCGCGGACAACGAGACCGTGATTCCGGGCCTGTATGCCGCCGGCGAGGTCGCCTGCGTGTCCGTGCACGGCTCCAACCGCCTGGGCACCAACTCCCTGCTGGACATCAACGTCTTCGGCAAGCGTGCCGGCATCTACGCCGCCGAGTACGCCCTGCAGGCCGATTTCGTGCCGCTGCCGGAGGACCCGGAGTCCAAGACCATCGAGCTACTGGACATTGCCCGCAACTCCGAGGGCACCGAGCGGGTCTCGGAGATCCGCCGCGACCTGCAGAACACGATGGACGCCAACATGCAGGTGTTCCGCTCCGCGGAGACCCTGAACCAGGTGCTGTCCGACATCGCTTCCTTCGAGGAGCGGTACAAGAAGATCAACGTCCAGGACAAGGGCAAGCGCTTCAACCTCGACCTCCTCGAGGCCGTGGAGCTGGGCTTCCTGCTGGACCTCGCGAAGGTCATGACCGTCGCTGCGCTGCACCGCGAGGAATCCCGCGGCGGTCACTACCGCGAGGACTTCCCCGAGCGGGACGACGAGAAATTCATGAAGCACTCGATGGCCTACAAGGTTGACGAGGCCGACAACGCCGAGCACACCGCCGGCATCCGCCTCGACACCAAGCCCGTCGTGTACACGCGCTACGAGCCGATGGTGAGGAAGTACTGATGACAACGGAAATTGCCGAGCCGGCCTCCAAGGTCGAACTCCCGGAGTCCGTCGGCGGACAGATCGAGTCCTTCGAGATCACTCTGAAGGTGCGCCGCTACAACCCCGAGGTTTCCGACGAGGCCTACTGGGACGAGTGGAAGCTCACCATGTACGGCACCGACCGCGTGCTGGACGCCCTGCACAAGGTGAAGTGGGAGCATGACGGTTCCGTCTCCTTCCGCCGCTCCTGCGCCCACGGTGTCTGCGGCTCCGATGCCATGCGCATCAACGGCCGCAACCGCCTGGCCTGCAAGACGCTGCTCAAGGACCTGGACACGTCCAAGCCCATCCTGGTCGAGCCCATCAAGGGCCTGCCGGTGGAGAAGGACCTGATCGTGGACATGGAGCCGTTCTTCCAGTCCTACCGCGAGATCATGCCCTTCCTGGTCACCAAGGGCCACGAGCCGACCAAGGAGCGCCTGCAGTCCCCCGAGGACCGCGAGCGGTTCGACGACACCACCAAGTGCATCCTCTGCGCTGCGTGCACCTCGTCCTGCCCGGTGTTCTGGACCGACGGCCAGTACTTCGGCCCGGCTGCGATCGTGAACGCCCACCGCTTCATCTTCGACTCCCGCGACGATGCCGGCGACATGCGCCTGGAGATCCTCAACGACAAGGAAGGCGTGTGGCGCTGCCGCACCACCTTCAACTGCTCGGAGGCATGCCCCCGCGGCATCCAGGTCACCAAGGCCATCGCCGAGGTGAAGCAGGCCATCCTCAGCCGCTCCGTCTAGCCGCGGCTGTACAACGCCGGAAGGCGCCGGTCCCCTGTGGACCGGCGCCTTCCGGCGTTTTCGCTAAAGTGAAGCCCATGCCCCGTTCCGAGCGTGTCACCTTTCCCGGCGTCAACGGCACCACCCTGGCCGGGCGGCTCGAGCTGCCCGACGACGGCCGGGTCCGGGGCTGGGCGCTGTTCTGCCATGGTTTTGCGCTGGGCAAGAACAGCGCCGCCGCCTCACGCATCTCCCAGGCCCTGGCGGAGCACGGCTTCGGGGTCCTGCGGTACGACGCCGCCGGCCTGGGCGGGTCCTCCGGCAGCTGGGAGGACGGTACCTTCAGCACCAAGGTGGCGGACGTCGGCAGCGCGGCGGCCTTCCTCGACGGCCGGGGAACCCCGGCGGCCCTGCTGATCGGCCATTCCCTGGGCGGCGCGGCGGTCCTGGCCGCTGCCGCCGACCTGCCCGACGCCGCCGCCGTCGTCACCATCGGTGCACCCGCGGATCCCGCGCATGTGCTGGAGCTCTTCGCCGAGGAGGAGCTGCAGGCCGTTCGGGAGTCCGGCCAGGCACGGGTGGACCTGGGCGCAGGCCCGCTGCCGATCCGGCGGGAACTGGTTGATGACCTGCAGGGCCACGACCTCGCCGGGTGCATTGCATTGCTGGGCCGTCCGCTGCTGGTCCTGCACTCCCCCGACGACCGGGCGGTATCGATGGACAATGCCTCGGAGATCTTCGCGGCGGCGCGCCACCCGCGCAGCTTCGTGTGCCTGGAGGGCTGCGACCACCTGATGACGGACCGGGACCACACGGACCGCGCTGCGGGCATCATCGCCGCCTGGGCCGCCGCCTACGTGGACGGGCGGCACTCCCCCGGTCCGGAACGTTCCTGAGCCCCTACGCGGGCGCCTGAGCGGCCTGTGCACGCCCACGGGGCGGTGCCGTCAGCCGCCGAGCGGCATCTCCTCACGCAGCCGCCAGATGCCGCTCGGGTCGTGCTCGTAGAGGCCCACGCTGGTCACGGTGAAGCTCGTCTCGTAGTCCCGCAGCCGTTCGACGGCGCTGTCCATGCCGGCTTCGCTGACGTCGTGCGCCACGGTCACGTGCGGGTGGTAGGGAAAGGCCAGGTCCCTGGCCAGCGGTCCGGTCTGCAGCTCCTTGTGCAGCGAGGTGCACTCCTCAAAGCCGTCCTCCACGCGCAGGAAGACCACCGGGGAAACCGGACGGAAGGAATCGGTCCCGCGGAGGGTGATCCGGAAGGCCTGCTGGCGCCTGGTCACCTCGCGCACATGGCGCACCGCGGCGTCCCAGTCCTCGGCTTCGGTGGTGGTGACCAGCGTGATGTGCGCGGGGACAACCGATGCCATCGGGTCGCCGAAGGAGGCCCGGGCGTGCTGCAGGTGGGTGGCCATGGGTTCGGGCACTGCGATCACGATGCCCACGCAGCGTGTCTTCACCACGCGGCCGCCGGCGGCGGCTGCGGGTGGGTTCGCGACGGACGGGTTCATGGTGCGCATGGTTCAGATGCTGGTGGATCCCGCGGGTAGGAAGCCTACTTTGTTGTACACATCGGCCAGTGTAGCCGACGCCGTCTCTCTGGCCTTCGCGGCTCCCACGGCGAGCAGCCGGTCCAGCTCGGCGGGGTCGTCGAGCAGCTCCAGCGCCCGGGTGCGGATCGGGCGGAGATGTTCGGTGACCACCTCGGCGAGGTCCACCTTCAGGTGGCCGTACATCCGTCCCGCGTAGTCCTGCTCCAGGGTGGGGATGTCCTTGCCGGAGATCAGCGAGTAGATCGAGAGCAGGTTGGAGACCCCGGGCTTGGCGTCCCGGTCGAAGCGGATTTCCGTTCCGTCGTCGGTGACCGCGGACCTGATCCGCTTGGCAACGGTCTTGTCGTCGTCGAGCAGGTTGATCAGGCCGGCGGGCGAGGCGGCGGACTTGGACATCTTCGCCGTCGGGTTCTGCAGATCGTAGATCTTCGCGCCTTCCTTCTGGATGAAGGCCTCGGGCACGGTGAACGTCTCGCCGTAGCGGCTGTTAAAGCGCTTGGCGAGGTCCCGGCTCAGCTCGACGTGCTGGCGCTGGTCCTCGCCGACCGGCACGCCGTGCGGCTGGTAGAGCAGGATGTCGGCGACCTGCAGGATGGGGTAGGTGAACAGGCCCACCGATGCGGCGTCGGCGCCGAAGCGCTGCTGTTTGTCCTTGAACTGGGTCATCCGGGAGGCCTCACCAAAGCCGGTCAGGCAGTTCAGCACCCACGCAAGCTGCGCGTGTTCAGGCACCTGGGACTGGACGAACAGGGTGGCGCGGTCCACGTCGACGCCGCCGGCGATGTACTGGGCGGCGGTGACCCGGGTGCGCTGGCGCAGGTCGGCCGGGTCCTGCGGCACCGTGATGGCGTGCAGGTCGGGGATGAAGAAGAACGCGTCGTACTGTTCCTGCAGCCGCACCCAGTTCACCAGCGCGCCGAGGTAGTTGCCCAGGTGCAGCGAGTCGGCGGAGGGCTGCATTCCGGACAGGATGCGCTGGCGTGGTTCGGCGGCGGGGGTGCTCATGCGGATTTCCTCAGAACTGGTAGTCGACGACAAGCGGCGCGTGGTCGGAGAAACGTTCGGCGTAGGTGGGGGCGCGGTCGACGACGGCGCTGACCGCCCGCTCGGCGAGGCCGGGCGTGGCCATGTGGTAGTCGATGCGCCAGCCGGCGTCGTTGTCGAAGGCCTGGCCCCGCCAGGACCACCAGGTGTACGGGCCGTCGACGTCGCCGGCGAGCTGCCGGGCGACGTCGCGCCAGCCGATGTCCTCGCCGAAGAAGCGGTCGAAGTAGGCGCGTTCCTCGGGGAGGAAGCCGGCCTTCTTGACGTTGCCCTTCCAGTTCTTGATGTCGAGCGTGGTGTGTCCCACGTTGAGGTCCCCGACCACCAGGCCGAAGTCGCTGGCCTGCGCCAGGGCGGGCAGCCGCTCGCTCATCACGTCGAGGAAGCGGTACTTGTCGACCTGCTTGGGCGTATCAACCTCGCCGGAGTGGACGTAGGCGCTGACCACGGTCAGGGTCTTTTCCGCCCCCTGGACAGAGACCTTGAAGTCCGCCTCGACCCAGCGCCCGGAGAGCTCGAAGTACTCGTCGCCGATGTGGTGGCGCTCAGCCGACGGCGCCTGCCGGGAGGCGATGAGCACCCCGGCGCGGCCCTTGTTTTCGCACTCCGCGTGCAGGATGTGCCAGTCCTCGCCCAGCAGCTGGCGGACGATCGCGTCGGGTGCCCGCACCTCCTGCAGGCAGAGGATGTCGACGTCGCGGGCCGCCAGCCAGTCGGCCATGCCGCGCTTGTACGCGGCCCGGATTCCGTTGACGTTGACGCTGGCGATGCGCAGCGCCCCCTCGGGTTTGGCTGCCGCCGCCGTCTCCTGCTGCCCTGTCAATGCCGCGTTCACCTGATCAACCTTACCAACTTCGCAGACTGCTCCCGGTCCGTTGCCTAGTCGACGACGGTGCCCTCGACGGGCCCGCCCTCGTCGCGGCGGATCATGCCGCGGGCATTGTGCGCGGTGATCTCGATGGTCTCGATGGCGCGGTCGACCATGTCCTGGTCCTGGCCCAGCTGTTCACGGATGACCCGCGTCTGCACCTGGACGATCTTGAAGCTGTGGTCCAGCTTGCGGTCCCTGATCACCGTCTCCTCGTCGACGACGGTGGTGACGCCGGGGCCTGTCCCGCCGGCGCGGTTGAGGGACTCCTGCGCTTCGGCCAGCTTGGCTCCGGCCCGCTTGGCCGCGCCCCGGACGCTGAAGACCACGAAACCGGCCAGCAGCAGCCACCCGAAGGCGATGATTACCACGAGCCAGCCGATGACGTCGTTCTCGTTGGCGGCGAAGATGACGGCGACCAGGAAGGCCAGCAGCAGCAGGCTCATTCCAATGGTGGCCATGCGGCTGCTGATTCCGCGGCCGGGGAGGGACGTAGACGGCGTTTTGCCTTTGCTCAGGGACTGCATGCTTCCATTCTCGCAGAGCCGCGGAGTGTCCCGCGCACGGGTTCGCTCAGGCTGAACATGCCCGGCGTTCTTCCCGCCCGCTCAGGGCCCGGCCCAGTCCCCGGGCCCCTCGGCCTGCTGCACCAGGCAGAACGGATGGCCGGCCGGATCCGCATAGACGCGGAAGTCCTCCGCGCCGCCCGGCAGCCGGCGGGCTCCCCTGGCCAGGACCTCCCGCTCGGCGTGGTCCAGGTCCCGCACGTGCACGTCCAGGTGCATCTGCTGCGGGACTCCCTGGCCCGGCCACTCGGGAGCCCGGTAATCCTCCACCTGCTGGAAGGACAGCGACGGGCGCTGTATGTCTCCGCCGATGGCTACCCAGTCCGGTTCGGTCAGCAGCCGGGGCAGATCCAGCAGCTCCTGGTAGAAGGAGGCGAGCGCGTCGGCGTCGGGACAGTCGATGACGAGGGTGTGCCAGGAATACATCATGGGTGTTGGTCTCCCGTCCCCCGGGTGTCCCCCGGGCTGTGTGGTGCCCGGAATCCTACCGGCGGTGGCACACTGGAGGCCATGCGGATCGAGCTGGTCACCGGGGACATCACCCAAAGAAATGTCGACGCCGTCGTGAACGCCGCCAATTCCTCCCTCCTGGGCGGCGGCGGGGTCGACGGCGCGATCCACGCCGCCGCGGGTTCGGAGCTGCTCGAGGCCTGCCGTCAGCTGCGCCGCAGCTCCCTGCCCGCCGGGCTGCCGACCGGGGCGGCCGTGGCGACCCCCGGCTTCCGGCTGCCGGCACGGTGGGTGATCCACACCGTCGGGCCGGACGCCCGGGCCGGGCAGACGGACCCCGCGCTGCTGGCCTCGGCCTTCACGTCCAGCCTCGACGTGGCGGCCGAGCTCGGAGCCGCGAGCGTCGCGTTTCCGGCCATCAGCGGCGGCGTGTACGGCTGGCCCGCCGCCGAGGTAGCCCGGATCGGGCTCCAGGCCGTGCGGACCCATCCGCGGCCGCCGCAGCGGGTGGAGTTCGTGCTCTTCAGCAGGCCGATGGCCGAGGTTTTCCGGACGGCGCTGGGCGGGGCGGACGGCGGGTAGGCCTGCCCGGCGGTCCGTCCGGCTTCCGGAACCCTATTTCAGGAACAGTGCGCGCAGCCGTGCGGTCGTGACCGTCAGCCCGACGGCGATCATGACCGCGAAGTAGGCCAGGTGCCCGGCGGTTGCCCAGCTGAACATGCCCACGCTGATCTGCCGCAGCATCTCCACCCCATGCCACAGCGGCAGCGCCTGGATGACCGCCTGGACCGGAGCCGGGTAGACGCTCAGCGGATAGAAGGTGGCGGAGAGCAGGAACATGGGCAACATGATGAAGTTGACCCAGTCCAGCTGCTGGAAGGTCTTCATGTAGCTGGTGACGGCCATGCCGAAGGACGCGAACCCAAACGCCACCACCACGGCGGCCGGGATCATGAGCAGCGCCCACGGGGTGGTGATCAGTCCCATCGCGCCCATCACGGCGGTGAAGCCGGTGGCGTACAGGGCTCCCCGGAGCAGGGCCAGGAAGATCTCCCCCAGCGCCACGTCCAGCGGCCCCAGCGAGGTGGCCAGCATGCCCTCGTAGAGGCGGGCGTAGTTGAGCTTGAAGAACACGTTGAGGGTCGAGTCGTAGACGGCGCCGTTCATGGCCGACACCGCGAGCAGGGCCGGCGCAATGAAGTTGGCGTAGCCCATCTCGGTGCCGCCGGGGCCGGTGACCGTCCCCACCAGGGCGCCGAGGCCGATGCCCATGGCCACCAGGTAAAGCACCGGTTCAACGAACCCGCTGATCATGATGCTCCAGTTGGTGCCCCAGGTCGCCTTCAGCCCCCGGGCAATCACCGCGCGGGTGTTGCGTCCGTACAGGGAGCCGAGGAACCGGTCCCGCGGCTGCAGGGAGACGGGCGCGGTGCGGTCGACGGCGCTCATCCGGCCAGCCTCCGGGTGAAGCTGCGCCGCGCCAGGACCATCCCTGCCGCTGCCAGGATCAGCAGGTACGCCAGGTGCACCAGGCCCAGGCCGGCCGGTTCGGGCTGGGCGTAGCTGAGCACCCGCCCCAGTTCGGCGGAGTGCCAGAGCGGAGAGAGCCAGCCGATCCAGCGGACCCCGATCGGCAGCGAGTCCAGCGGAAAGAAGGTGCCGGAGAAGAGGAACAGCGGCATCACGATGAACCGCTGCACCATGGCGAACTGCCCCTTGTCCTCCTTCAGCGTGGCGCTGTAGGCCAGCAGCGGCAGGCCGAAGGCCAGGCCGCCGAGCAGGGCGGTGAAGATCATCAGCCAGCCGGTGCCGGGCAGCGGAACCGCCCCGAAGAGCAGCAGGAAAAGGTAGTAGATGCCGGTGGTCAGCAGGATACGCACGGTCAGGCCCAGCACGTGGCCGGATGCTATCTGTCCGCTGGAGAGCGGTGAGGCGTTGGGCCCGTAGTAGGTCCGGTGCCACTTGAACCCGTCCATGACGGTATAGGTGTTCTCCTCGCTGCAGATCATGATGGCGGCGGTCGCCACCAGGGCGGGACCAAGGAACACCAGGTACGGCACCGGCCCGCCCCCTCCCCCGAAGGCGGCCGGAGAGTTCGCGTCCACCAGCATGCCCAGGCCCATTCCCATGCCCAGCAGGTACACCAGGGGCGTGCCGACGGCGGTCATGAGCACGGTCCAGCGGTAGCCGCCCATCCGCCTGATCCAGTGCTCGGCGTAGTAGAAGGCGCCGAAGCGCCGCGCCCTGGCGGCCGTCTGCCGTGGAGCCAGCGGTGAACGCAGCCCCAGGACGGGGTGCCGTTCGGCCGCTGCCGTGCCGGCGCCGGGTCCGGTCCGCCGCTGCTCAGTCAACGAGGCTCCGTCCGGTCAGGCGCAGGAACACGTCCTCCAGCGAGGAGCGCCGCACCAGCGAGGTGATGGGCCGCAGCCCGCGTGAGGTCACGGCCTCGAGGGCAGCCTCGCCGTCGTCGGCATAGATCAGCACCCGGTCCGGCAGGGTCTCCAGGCGTTCGCCGATGCCCTCCAGCTCCGCGGCGACCGTGGTGTTGCGTTCGGAGCCGAACCGCATCTCCACCACTTCCCGGGTGGAGTGTTCGCGGATCAGGGCCGCGGGCGATCCCTCGGCCATGATGGTGCCCTTGTCCACCACGATCAGCCGGTCGCAGAGCTGCTCGGCCTCGTCCATGTAGTGGGTGGTGAGGATCAGGGTGACGCCTGCCTCCTTGAGCCGGAAGAGCCGATCCCAGAGGATGTGCCGGGCCTGCGGGTCAAGGCCGGTGGTCGGTTCATCCAGCAGCAGGATCTTCGGATCGTTGATCAGCGAGCGGGCGATGGTCAGGCGGCGCTTCATGCCTCCGGACAGGGCGTCGACGCGGGCGCCGGCCTTGTCGGTCAGCTGGGCGAACTCGAGCAGTTCGTCGGCCTTGGGCTGCAGGTAGGTTTTGGGCAGCCCGAAGTAGCGCCCGTAGGCCAGCAGGTTCTCCCGTACCCGGAGCTCTTCGTCCAGGTTGTCCTGCTGCGGGACCACCCCGAGGTGCGCCCGGACCTCCGGTCCATGCTCGTTGGGGTCCAGCCCCATGATGCTCAGCTCGCCGGCCGTGCGCTGCGAGACTCCGCCGATCATTTTCATGGTGGTCGATTTGCCGGCGCCGTTGGGTCCGAGCAGCCCGAAGGACTCCCCCGGCGCGACGTCGAAGCTGATCCCGTCGACGGCGGTGAAGTCCCCGTACGCCTTGGTCAGGGCACGGGCCGAGATGACGGACTGCAGTGCAGTGCGGGCCGCCTGCTGCGGCGATGTGGTCCAGGACACGCCTGCCAGCATAGTGCAAACGGCAGGGCCCGTCCCCCGGAACGGGAACGGGCCCTGCGGCGCAGCTCAGCCGGTGGTCAGGAAGGCAGGATGCCCACGCGGCGCTCGGCGGCCTCGACGACGTTGGCCAGCAGCATGGCGCGGGTCATCGGGCCCACCCCGCCCGGGTTCGGCGAGATCCAGGACGCGACGTCGGCCGCGGCCTTGTCCACGTCGCCGGTCAGGGTGGTCTTGCCGGTCTCCGGGTCCGTGACGCGGGTGACCCCGACGTCGAGCACGATCGCCCCGGGCTTCAGCTCCTCCGCCCGCACCATTTCCGGGAAGCCGGCCGCGGCGATCACGACGTCGGCCTCGGCCAGGTGCTGGTAGAGGTCGGCGGTGCCGGTGTGGGCCAGGGTGACGGTGGCGTTGATCGGGCGGCGGGTCAGCAGCAGCCCGAGCGGCCGGCCGACCGTGACGCCGCGGCCGATGACCAGCACCTTCTTGCCGTTGAGGCTGATGCCGTTGCGCACCAGCAGCTGCACGATGCCGTGCGGGGTGCACGGCAGCGGCGAGGTCATGGGTTCGCTGACGTTCAGCACCAGCCTGCCCAGGTTCACCGGGTGCAGCCCGTCGGCGTCCTTGGCCGGATCGATCCGCTCCAGGATGGCGTTGGTGTCGATGTGCGCCGGCAGCGGCAGCTGGACGATGTACCCGGTGGTGTCCGGATCCGCGTTCAGCTCGTCCAGCACGGCTTCGAGCTCTTCCTGGCTGATGTCGGCGGGCAGGTCGCGGCGGATGGAACGGATGCCCACCTGCCCGCAGTCCTTGTGCTTGCCGCCCACGTAGGAGTGGCTGGCCGGATCGTCGCCGACCAGCACGGTGCCCAGGCCCGGCGTGACGCCGTGCTCGTCCTTTAGCACCTGGATGCGCTGCTTCAGCTCCTCCTTGATGTCAGCGGCGGCCTTGCGCCCGTCCAGGATCTGGGCCGCCACCGGGGTGCCCAGCGGCGTGCGTTCCTTCTTTTCCCAGCCCAGGTTGGCGGAGGTGTCCTCAGCCGTATCGGAGACGGCGCCCTCCATGTTGGAGCCCTTTTCCACGGCCTACCACTCTTCCTGGCCGGGGTAGAGCGGGAAGTTCTCGGCCAGCACGCCCACCCGGGCGCGCAGCGCGTCGACGTCAGCGCCCGGCTTCAGGGCGGCGGCCAGGATCTCCGCGACCTCGGAGAATTCGGCGGCGCCGAAGCCGCGGGTGGCCAGCGCGGGGGTGCCGATGCGCAGGCCGGAGGTGACCATCGGCGGGCGCGGATCGAACGGCACCGCGTTGCGGTTCACGGTGATGCCGACCTCGTGCAGCAGGTCTTCGGCCTGCTTGCCGTCCAGGGCGGCGTTGCGCAGGTCGACCAGGACCAGGTGCACGTCGGTGCCGCCGGTGAGGACCGAAACGCCGTGCTCGGCGACGTCGGCGGCGTTGAGGCGCTCGGCAATGATCCGGGCGCCCTCGAGCACGCGTTCCTGCCGCTCACGGAACTCCTCGCCCGCGGCGACCTTGAAGGCCACGGCCTTCGCGGCGATCACGTGCATCAGCGGACCGCCCTGCTGGCCGGGGAACACGGCAGAGTTCAGCTTCTTCGCGTAGTCCTGCTTCGCCAGGATCAGACCCGACCGCGGTCCGGCCAGGGTCTTGTGGACGGTGGAGGTCACGACGTCGGCGTGCGGCACCGGGTTCGGGTGCAGGCCGGCCGCCACCAGGCCGGCGAAGTGGGCCATGTCGGTCCAGAAGAAGGCGCCGACCTCGTCGGCGATGGAGCGGAACGCCTCGAAGTCCAGCTGGCGCGGGTAGGCGGACCAGCCGGCGACGATGACCTGCGGCTTCTCGGCCAGGGCCTGCTCGCGGACCCGGTCCATGTCGATCCGGTGCGTGTCCTCTTCGACGCCGTACGCGGCGACTTCATAGAGCTTGCCGGAGAAGTTCAGCTTCATGCCGTGGGTCAGGTGGCCGCCGTGGGCCAGGGAGAGGCCCATCATCTTGTCGCCCGGCTTGATCATCGCGGCCAGCGCGGCGGCATTGGCCTGCGCGCCGGAGTGCGGCTGGACGTTCGCGAACTCGGCCCCGAACAGGGACTTCGCCCGGTCGATGGCCAGGTTCTCGGCCACGTCCACATGCTCGCACCCGCCGTAGTAGCGCCGCCCCGGGTAACCCTCGGCGTACTTGTTGGTCAGGACCGAGCCCTGCGCCTCGAGGACGGCGCGCGGGGCGAAGTTCTCCGACGCGATCATTTCGAGGGTGTTGCGCTGGCGGGCCAGTTCGTCGTTGAGGACGGCGGCGATCTCCGGGTCAATCTCCGACAGCGGAGCGTTGGTGACCGGCTGGGTTGAAAGTCTCACGAGTTGTTCTCCCGGGGGTGGTATTGACAAGGTCAGGCTACCTGCCAGGCACGGCCGCCTGCGGGGCATGACCTGAAGATGACTGCGTGACCCTCGGCCCAGGCGTGCGATCCGTGGTTGGTCTTGAGCTTTGCCGCTTCCCGGTGGTGACCCACCCGACGCCAGTCGCGGCCATCCCATCCTAGCCTGCCTTCCGGCGGTGCCGCAGGAATAGCCGTCACGGGCAGCCTGTTCCATCTGTCATGGAGCGAACGGGTTCGGCCGCGGCTGTGGACGTCGTGGTCATCGGTGCGGGGCAGGCGGGACTGAGCGCGGCATGGCATCTGCGGCGGCGCGGACTGGAACCGGGGCGCGGCTTCACGGTGCTGGACGCCAACGAGGGCCCGGGCGGGGCCTGGCGGCACCGCTGGGATTCGCTCACCCTCGGCGCCGCCCACCGGCTGCACGACCTGCCCGGGCTGCCCTTGGGCCCTGCCGACCCGGCCGAGCCGGCGTCCGCCGTCGTCGCCCGCTACTACGGACGCTACGAGCAGCAGTTCGAGCTGCCGGTGGTCCGGCCGGTGCGGGTCGATGCGGTCCGCCGCGACGGCGACGCCGGGCTGCTGGTCTCGGCCGCCGACGGCCGGCAATGGCGGGCGGGCACGGTCATCAACGCCACCGGCACATGGGACCGGCCGTACTGGCCCTGGTATCCGGGCCGGGACATCTTCACCGGCCGGCAGCTGCACACCCACGACTTCCGCTCTGCCGCGGAGTTCGCCGGGCAGCGGGTGCTGGTGGTCGGAGCGGGAACCTCTGCGGTGCAGTTCCTGCTGCAGCTCGATGCCGCCGGCGCCCGCACCCTGTGGTCCACCCGCCGTCCGCCGCAGTTCACCCGCAGCCCCTTCGACGCCGAGTGGGGCCGGGAGGTCGAGTCGAAGGTCCGGGAGCGCACCCGGGCCGGCCTGCCGCCGCAGAGCGTGGTGTCCGTGACCGGCCTGCCGCTGACGGAGCAGTACCGGGCCGGCATCGACGCCGGCGTCCTGGTCTCCCGCGGACCGCTGCGCCGCCTGCACGAGGATGCCGCGGAGTTCGCCGACGGGTCGGTGGAGCCGGTGGACGCGGTGCTGTGGGCCACGGGCTTCCGCGCCGCACTGGAACACCTGGCCCCGCTGCAGCTGCGCGAACCGGGCGGCGGGATCCGGATGGACGGCGTCCGGGCCGCCCGTGAGCCGCGGCTGCTGCTGGTCGGCTACGGGGAGTCCGCCTCGACTCTGGGAGCGACCCGGGCGGGGCGGGCCGCCGCGCTGGCCGCCGTCGCTCAGCTGGGGGCGGACGGCTCCTCAAGGTCCTCCCACGGGAACCGGGTGACGGTTCCCGCTTCCCAGTCCGAGCGCAGCAGGACGTAGGTCACGGCGTCGAGCGCCTGCCCGTCCTCCAGCTCCCAGGCCTGGCGGTGGTGGGATTCCTTGACGAACCCGGCGCGCAGCAGGGTCAGGCGCATCGCGATGTTGTCCGCCCGGGTGCGCCCGGCCAGGCGCTGCGTCTGCGGATAGGTGGTGAAGACATGGCCGGCGAGCGCCTTGGCGACCGGCACGCCGTAGCCGTGCCCGCGGAACTCCTCCACCAGCCGCAGGTCGAACGCCGGGCGGGGCCCGTCCAGGTCCTCCAGGATCACCAGGCCCATGCGGTGGTTGTCTCCGATGAGCCAGAAGGTGCGGACGGCGTCGGATTCGAAGCGGCCTTCCAGCAGCAGCTGCCGCACCAGGGCCTCGGACGGCGCGGCGTTGCGGTGGAACGGAAAGCTGTTGGTGGTCAGGAACTTCACCAGCTCTTCCTCGTCCTTGTCGGAGAGCTGCACGAAAGTTACGTCCATGGCGCCAGCCTAAGCCAGCTCCCGGGCCTGACGGTAACCTTGTCGGGTGAGTGATCCCGTGCTTCCCCCTGCCTCCGCCGTTCCCGCCGACTCCGGCGCCTACACCCTGACCCTGTCCTGCGCGGACCGGCCCGGCATCGTCGCCGCCGTCGCCGGCGCCCTGGCCTCGGCCGGCGGGAACATCACCGAATCGCAGCAGTACGGGTCCCCCGAAACCGGCTCGTTCTTCATGCGGGTGGCCTTCACCTCCGGGTCCGGGCGCGACGTCGTGCACTCTGCCCTGTCCGAAGTGGCCGGCCGCTTCGGCATGGATTGGCAGCTGCACCGCGCCGGGGTGCCGGTGCGCACGCTGATCATGGCCTCGAAGGCCGGGCACTGCCTCAACGACCTGCTGTTCCAGCAACGCGCCGGGAACCTGCCCATTGAGGTCCCGGCCATCGTCTCCAACCACCGGGACCTGGAGGGCATGGCTGACTTCTACGGCGTCCCCTTCCACCACGTGCCGGTGACCGCCGACTCCAAGGCCGACGCCGAGGACCGCCTTCGCGCGCTGATGGCAGAGCTCGACATCGAGCTGGTGGTGCTGGCCCGCTACATGCAGATCCTGAGCGACGGCCTGTGCCGGGACCTCGCGGGGCGCGCCATCAACATCCACCATTCCTTCCTGCCTTCCTTCAAGGGCGCCCGCCCGTACCACCAGGCCCATGCCCGCGGCGTGAAGCTCATCGGCGCCACCGCGCACTACGTGACCAGCGACCTGGATGAGGGGCCGATCATCGAGCAGGAAGTGGTCCGGGTGGACCACGCCCGTACCACGTCGCAGCTGGTGGCCATCGGCAGCGGCGTGGAGGGCCGCACCCTGTCCAAGGCGGTGCAGTGGCACGCGGAGCACCGCGTCCTGCTGGACGGACGCCGCACCATCGTCTTCAACTGACCCCGCTCCCGGGTCAGCCGCCTGCGGCTCCGCGCGGCGGCTGAACGCCGGGTAGGGTCTATGGCATGGCTCACATCATTTCCCTCCGCGGGCGCACGCCCGACGTCGATCCCTCCGTGTTCCTGGCCCCCACCGCCTCGCTGATCGGCGACGTGGTCATGGGGCCGCGGTCCAGTGCGTTCTACGGTGCCAGCGTGCGCGGCGACAGCGCGCCCATCCGCATCGGCGCCGACACCAACCTGCAGGACAACGTGGTGGTGCACGCCGATCCCGAGTTTCCGGCCACCCTGGGCGACCGGGTCACGGTGGGCCACAGCGCCGTCGTGCACGGCTGCACGGTGGAGGACGGCTGCCTGATCGGCATGAGCGCAACGGTCATGAACGGCGCGCACATCGGCGCCGGGTCGCTGGTTGCCGCCGGGGCCCTGGTCCTGGAAGGCACGGTCGTGCCGCCCGGGTCGCTGGTGGCGGGCGTGCCCGCCAAGGTGCGGCGGGAACTGACCGAGGCCGAAGCCGCCGCCCTGACCCGGAGCGCGGAGCACTACGTCGAGACCGCGGCGGCTCACCGTGAGGCCGTGGCCGGACCCGGCTCCCCCGCTGAGCGCTGACCGACGGCGGCGTCCCGGGGGTGGGAAACACCCCGGACGGTAGGCGGCCCGGCCGACAGGGCGCACAATGAGTGAAGCCGGTGTCCAGGAGAAAGCGAAGTCAACGACGATGTACGCGCAAACACGCATCCCCACCCCTCCCTGCGTCCTGCCGGGAGCCCCCAGCCCCGTCCAGGCCACCGGACGGACCCTGCGATGGGGCGTGGTCGCCACCGGCGGGATCGCCGGCCGGGTCACCGAGGACATCGCGCGGCTGGAGGACGCCGTCCTGCAGGCGGTGAGCTCACGCAGCCGTGCCAATGCCGAGGAGTTCGCAGAACGCTTCGGTTTCGCCCGCGCCTACTATGACGGCCCCGAGGGGAAGGGCTACTCACGGCTCTTCGAGGACCCGGACGTGGACGTCGTCTACATAGCGGCGCCGCACGGCCAGCATTACGAGATCGCGCGCGAAGCGATCGAGGCAGGCAAGCACGTGCTCTGCGAAAAGTCGCTGACCATCAACGCCCGGGAAGCGGAGGACCTGGTCGCCCTGGCCGAAGCGCGGCAGGTCTTCCTCATGGAGGCCGTCTGGACCCGGTTCCTTCCCTGCATCAACCGGATCTGGGACATCATCGCCTCCGGCGAGCTGGGCGAGATCCGCTGGGTGCAGGCGGATCTGGGTTTCCCCGCACCCTATGATCCGGCCAGCCGGCTGTGGAATCCGGCGGCCGGCGGCGGCGCCCTGCTGGACCTGACCGTCTACCCGCTGACCCTCGCCGTCGGGGCCCTGGGCTTCCCCGACGAAGTCCGCGCCGTCGGCGTCCTGAACCAGGACGGGGTGGACGTGCAGAACGCCCTCACCTTCACCTACGCTTCCGGTGCCATCGCACAGCTCATGTCGTCCCTGGCGGCGTCGGGTCCGCGGACCGCCACGATCAGCGGCACCGCCGGGTGGCTGAGGACCGGCGCGCCGCTGCACAACCCGGTCGAGCTCACAGTCGCCCCGCACGGCGGACGTGAACGGGTGGAGCGTTTCCCGCAGGTCGGCAACGGTTACACCTACGAGGTCCGCGAAGTGACCCGCTGCGTCCAGGATGGACTGCTGGAGAGCCCCACCATGCCCTGGTCGGAATCCGTGCGGACCCTGCAGCTGTTCGACACGGTGCGCGCCGACCTGGGAGTCCGGTATCCCAACGACGAGGCCCTGCCGGCGCGCAGCGCCTGACGGGCCGGCAGACGAAACGGCGGGGCCGCAGCCAAAGCTGCGGCCCCGCCGTCGTCCCGCGTGAGTCTCCTAGACGGGGCTGCCGCCCGGATGGGGCTCCGTGGCACCGCCGTCGGCTCCGGGAACCGGAGGGAGCTTATCCTCCTCGGTCCGCCGGTCCGGCCCGGAGATTTCGGCGAAATTATCGATGGTGGGCTCCGCGTCGTCGCTGTCGGCACCCGCACCCGCGTTGGCCGGGGCGCCGGCGCCGGCGCTGCCTGACGCTCCCGCTGCCGTCTCAGCCGCCTCGGCCTCAGGGCCGCCGGACGCAGGCTCTTCGGTGTGTTCGGTCCGTTCCGTCATGCTGCCTCCTGTCGTGGGTCCGTTGGGCGCCGCGCTAGGAGCCGCGGACGTCGTCGGCGGCGCCGGCCGCGTGGTCACGCACCTCGGACGCCGCGGACTGTCCTTCGCCGCGAACCGTGTCCGCGGCACCCGCTGCGGTTTCCTTCACGTTCTCCATGGCTTCCTGGGCCGGTTCCTTCAGGCCCTCGGCCACTTCCCGCGCGGCGTCGGCGAGCTGCCCGGTCATGGGCTCCGCCGCCGTCTTCAGGTTGTCGGCCGCCTCGCGTTCCTTCTCGCTTGCCGGAATCAGGGACGCGGCCAGCAGTCCGGCGCCGAAGGCGATCAATCCGGCGGCCAGCGGGTTGCCCTGGGCCTTGTCCGCCGCCCGCCGCGGAACCCCCGCGACGGCGTCGGAGGCCTGGGACAGGCTGTCCTGGGCGTTGGCGGCCTGGCCCTGCACCGAATCACTCATGTCTGACGCCTTTCCCATGACCTTGTCCTTCGCGCCGAATACGGCGTCCCTCACCTTGTCCTTCTGGCGGTTCACCACGTTGGACGGGGTGACCTTATCCGCGACGGCGTCCACATTGGTTCCGAGCCGGCGTCGGGTCTCTTCGATCTCGGCACGGATGGCATCCGGGTTTTCGCTCATGGTGTCTCCTCGTTCGGCTTGAGGGTCGGGGGAATCTCCTGGAGTGTCTGCTGGGTCTGGGGCATGCCGCGGACCGCTTTGAGTTCCGTCCGCCCGCGGGCGGCGAGAACGGCGGCGACGATGGCCCAGATGACGGCCACGATCACGGCGGACCAGCCCAGGCCCAGCCAGAGCCCAAGGGCCCACCACAGGGCGACGGAGAGGAACAGGAGCACAAACCAGCCGGCGACCGCGGCGCCGGTCAGCAGGCCCGCTCCCTTGCCGGCGCGGCCGGTGGTCTGCTTCAGCTCGGCTTTCGCCAGTTCCAGCTCCTGGCGCATCAGCGTGGACATGTCCTGGCTGACCTGGCCCAGCAGGTCACCCAGGGAGGTTGTCTCCGCCTTCTGCTGGGCGGCGGTGGGAGGTACTTCCGAACTCATGAGTGCCGACCGCCTGCGTAGGGGTCAACGGGGCCGCGGTCAGCGGGCAGCGTCGGCGGGAGCAGGTCCTCGGGCACCCGGTGCTGCGGCGACGGCGGCTCGGGGAAGCCGTGAGTTCCGTCGGCAGGGGGAACGGGAGCAGGCGGCACGGGAGCAGCACCGGCCGGACCGGCGCCGGCTGCCGGAGCGGGAGGTACCGGCGGCACCGCCGGGCCCGGCGGCGTCGGAGGCGTGGCCGGTGCGGCGGCGGGCGGCACGGCGGGCGCGGCCGGAATGGAGGCAGTGGGAGCCGAGGGCTGCGCGGCGCCGGAGTCGGGGGCCCCGGCACTCAGGCTCTTCGTCAGCCGGCCGGCGAGCAGTCCGGCGCCGGCGGCGAGGGCGAGGAAGGCTCCCGGGCGGCGTCGGGCAAAGTCCTTGACCTCGCTGACAAGGGAGCCGGGATCCCTGCCGTCCAGCCATGAAGCTGCTGAGGAGGTACGGTCGGCGACCTGGCGGACCAGGTCCGCGGCGACGCCGGGCTGCTCGGACGAGCGCGCCATGCTCTGCAGCTCATTGGCCACCGAGCGCAGGCCCTCGGCCACCTTCTGCTGCTGGGCGCCGGCCTGCTCGGTCAGGTCCGAGCGGGCCTGGTCATACAGGTCCCTGGCGTTGGTCTTGACCTCGGAGGCGACTTCCGCCGCCTGTTCCTTGGCGGTGGAGGTAACCTGCTGGGCGCTGTCCGCAGCGTGCTGGGCGACGTCGCCGGCCTGCGCCTTCGCGGCCTCGGCCTGCTGCTTCACAGCCTCGGTGCGGGACTGGCCTTCGGCGCCGTCAGTGGTGTCTGCCGGCAGCGGTGCCGCTGCGTGGCTTCCCTGGCCGGGATTGGCGTTCTCTGTCATCTTCGCCCTTTCTCGTCAAACGACTGCATCTGGGATTCCGATGTTCCGGTGGGATGATCATAAGCACACTTATGATCATCCGGGCAACTCGCACGCCTCGATCCCCGGCCCGGCCTGCGGGCAGCGCGGCTCGTCCCGGGGCGGCCGAGAACCGGAGGCCGGCGGACGCATTTCCGGTCCCCGGAACGCTATACATTCCCTTGCCCGCCGTGGTTATCTTCATCCATGGGCGCGGAAGTCAACAGCAGGGAATTCAGCCGTGAGCAGCGGACCCGGTACCGGCAGCGGCTGCTGGAGAACCTCGACCGTTTTGCCAGGTTCCTGGGCACGGCCGATTTCGCGGATTCGGCCTGCATCGGGCTTGAGCTGGAGTTGAACCTCATTAACAAGGACGGCTCCCCCGCCATGCGCAACGACGCCGTCCTGGACCGGATCGCCGATCCGGCCTTCCAGACGGAGATCGGCGCCTTCAACATTGAGATGAACCACCCCGCCCTCGCGATCGCCGGTGACGGACTGCAGCGCCTCGAGGACAGCCTGCGCAGTCAGCTGAACCGGGCCGAGGATCAGGCGTCGGGCCTGGAGACGGGGATCCTGATGGTGGGTATCCTGCCTACCCTCCGGCCGGAAATCCTTACCACGGACGAATGGCTCAGCAGCGGCCACCGCTACGCCGCCCTCAACACGTCGGTGCTCCAGGCCCGCGGCGAGGACGTGCTGCTGAACCTGACCGGACCGGAAACCCTGTCCTTCTATGCCGCCAGCATTGCACCGGAGGCCGCCTGCACCTCGGTCCAGCTGCACCTGGAGCTCCGGCCGGAGGAGTTCGCGCCGGCTTGGAACGCGGCCCAGGTGATCGCCGCTCCCCAGGTGGCCCTGGCCGCCAACTCTCCGGTCTTCCTGGAGCGCCTGCTCTGGCAGGAGACACGGATCGAGCTGTTCAAGCAGGCCATCGACACCCGCCCTCCGGAGATGCGCAATCAGGGTGTCCGCCCCCGGGTCTGGTTCGGCGAACGGTGGATCACCTCAATCTTCGACCTGTTCGAGGAGAACGTCCGCTATTTTCCCGCCCTCCTGCCCGAGCTTTCGGACAACTCCGGCGTCCACACGGAGGCCGGGGCTCCCCTGCTTCCCGAGCTGAGGCTGCACAACGGAACCGTGTACCGCTGGAACCGGCCGATTTACGACCCGGGAGGCCAGGTGCCGAACCTCCGGCTGGAGAACCGGGTGCTGCCGGCCGGGCCGACAGTCCTGGACGTGGTGGCGAATGCGGCCTTCTTCTACGGGCTGATGCGGGTGATGCGCACCTCGGAGCGGCCGGTGTGGACGCGCATGGCGTTCAAGACCGCCACCGAGAACTTCCTGGCCTGCGCCCGGCGCGGACTGGCGGCGTCGGTGTACTGGCCGGGCATTGGAGAGATCCCGGTGGCGGAGCTGATCCTCCGTCACCTGCTGCCCGAGGCGGAGCGTGGGCTGCGCGAACTGGGCGTGGACGATGCCTTGGTGGACCGGTACCTGGGCGTGCTCCGTGAACGGACCCGCACCGAGCGCAACGGCGCCGCGTGGCAGTCCGAGACGGTCCTGGCGCTGGAGGCGGAGGGAATGGACCGCCCCGATGCCCTGGCGGAGATGACCCGCCGCTACCGGGAGCTTATGCACAGCAACGACCCGGTCCACCTGTGGCCCATGGCATGATTTCCGTTCCGGCGCCGGGCGTTTTTGGTGCGGAGTCTGGCACTCTACCCACCCGAGTGCTAACGTTATTGCCATCTTGAGCCCCTTGGACTCAAGTTATCGACCCTTCTGCAGCGCTAAGAACTACCACCGGCCCGACCGGCGGGCGGTGTGAACAAGGAGTTGATGACAATGGCCATGAAATTCGATCCGTTCCGGGAACTCGACCGGATGGCGGGCGCCCTCCTGGATCCCCGCCAGCGGTTGCGGCTGATGCCCATAGACCTGTACCGGCAGGGCGACCACTACATTCTCAACGCCGATCTGCCCGGCATCGATCCCGGCTCCGTGGACGTCGACGTGGACGGGCAGCTGCTGACGATCCGCGCCGAGCGGACCATCAATGTGCCCGACGGCGCGACCTGGCTGACCCGCGAGCGGGAATCCGGCACCTTCCTGCGGCAGCTGAACCTCGGCCAGGGCATCGATATCGACAACATCTCCGCACGTTACGAAAACGGCGTGCTGAGCGTGCATATCCCGGTGTCGGAGCGGGCCAAGCCGCGGAAGATCGAGGTCTCGGCGTCCTACAAGGACGGCCAGACCATTTCCGGCTCGGCCACCAGCGAACCGGCGTCGGTCAGCAGCAGCTCCTCCTCGGGCAGCGGCATGTCCTCCGGCGGATCCGGGTCCATGGGCGGGGGCTCCGAAGGCGGCTCCGGCTCAGCCGGAACCCCGGGATCGGGCAGCTGAGGACGGAAACCGGCGCAGTGACACACTGATGCGCTGATTACGGCAGGGGGCCGGGGCGAATGCACATGCTTTCCCCCGGCTCCTGCCGTGTCCGGCCGCCGGACTCAGCGTGGAGCGGGTTCCTCCACCTGGGCCGCGGCGCCGCTGCGTCGCCAGATGGCGGCCATCAGGGCGCCGGAGACGTTGTGCCACACGGAGAACACCGCGCCCGGCAGCGCCGCCTCGGGGGCGAAGTAGGTCTTGGCCAGCCCGGCTGCCAGCCCCGAGTTCTGCATGCCGACCTCCACCGCCATCGTGCGGCGGGACGGCACCGGCAGCCGGAAGGCCTTGGCCGCGCCGTAGCCCAGCGCATAGCCCAGCCCGTTGTGCAGCACCACGGCGAGCAGGATCAGCAGGCCGGCGCTGAAGATCGCCTCGGCGCTGCCGGCGACGACGGCGATCACCACGAAGGTGATCGCTGCCACCGAGACCCAGGGCAGGACGGGCAGGACGCGGTTCACCAGACGCGGCGCCAGCGCGCGGGCGGCCAGCCCCAGGACCACCGGAACCAGCACGATCTGCACGATCGACAAAGCCATGGACGCCGGGTCCACGGGCAGGTACTGTCCGGCCAGCCAGAGAGTGAGCAGCGGGGTGAACAACGGGGCCAGCAGCGTGGACACGCTGGTCATGGCCACTGACAGGGCGACGTTTCCGCGGGCCAGGTAGGTCACGACGTTGGAGGCGGTGCCGCCCGGTGCGCAGCCGACGAGAATGACCCCGGCGGCCAGGGCCGGCGGCAGTCCCAGGGCGGCGGAGATCGCCCAGCCGAGCAGGGGCATGATCAGGTATTGCGCCAGTACTCCGAGGAGCACGGGAAGGGGCTGGCGGACCACGAGCCCGAAGTCCGGCAGGGTCAGGGTCAGGCCCATGCCGAACATGATGAGCATCAGGCCCGGGTTGATGAACGGGGACAGCCCGGTGAAGGGCTCCGGAAAGAACAGGGCCACCGCTCCTCCGGCCAGGATGAGCAGGGGGAAGAGCGTGACGGCCACCCGGGCGCTGCGTTCCTCGGCGCGGCGGGCGGTCTCCGCAGGCTGGTTCGTTGGCATCCCCATATGCTGGCACCGCACCCGGGGGCCTGCGACTTTGTTACGGGCGCGTTAACGCCGTTCGGCGCGGCCCCTTCCACGGGGCCGCGCCGAACGCGGTTGCACTGATCCGAACGGATCTAGCCCAGGCGGGCCTTGAGGTTCTCGTCCAGTGCGGCGAGGAAGTCCTCGGTGGTGAGCCATTCCTGGTCCTTGCCCACGAGCAGGGCCAGGTCCTTGGTCATCTTGCCGGACTCGACGGTCTTGACGACGACGTCTTCCAGGGTCTCGGCGAAGTTGATGACCTCGGGGGTGTTGTCCAGCTTGCCGCGGTGCATCAGGCCGCGGGTCCACGCGAAGATCGAGGCGATCGGGTTGGTGGAGGTGGGCTTGCCCTGCTGGTGCTGGCGGTAGTGGCGGGTGACCGTGCCGTGGGCTGCTTCAGCCTCGACGGTCTTGCCGTCCGGGGTCATCAGCACGGAGGTCATCAGGCCGAGCGAGCCGAAGCCCTGGGCCACGGTGTCGGACTGGACGTCGCCGTCGTAGTTCTTGCAGGCCCAGACGTAGCCGCCCTCCCACTTCATGGCCGAGGCGACCATGTCGTCGATCAGGCGGTGCTCGTAGGTCAGGCCGGCGGCTTCGAACTGGTCCTTGAACTCGTTGTCGAAGACCTCCTGGAACAGGTCCTTGAACTGGCCGTCGTAGGCCTTCAGGATCGTGTTCTTGGTGGAGAGGTACACCGGGTAGTTACGCTGCAGGCCGTAGGCGAAGGAAGCGCGGGCGAAGTCCTTGATGGACTCGTTGAAGTTGTACATGCCCATCGCCACGCCGCCCTCTTCGGGGTAGGTGACGACCTGCTGCTTGATCTCCTCGCCGCCGTCGGCGGGAGTGTAGGTCAGCGTCAGGGTACCGGCGCCGGGAACCTTGAAGTTGGTGGCCTTGTACTGGTCGCCGTGGGCGTGGCGGCCGATGATGATCGGCTTGTTCCAGCCCGGAACCAGGCGCGGGATGTTGGAGATGATGATCGGCTCGCGGAAGACCACGCCGCCGAGGATGTTGCGGATGGTGCCGTTCGGGGAGACCCACATCTTCTTCAGGCCGAATTCCTCGACCCGGGCCTCATCCGGGGTGATGGTGGCGCACTTGACGCCGACGCCGTGTTCCTTGATGGCGTTCGCGGCGTCGATGGTGACCTGGTCGTTGGTCGCGTCGCGGTTCTGGATGGAGAGGTCGTAGTACTTCAGGTCTACGTCCAGGTACGGGTTGATCAGGCGGTCCTTAATGAACTGCCAGATGATGCGGGTCATCTCGTCGCCGTCGAGCTCGACGACGGAGCCTACGACCTTGATCTTCTCAGCCACACATACTCCTAGTGTGATTCGTGGGCCCCGGACATGACTTTTGGCATGACGGAGCCCGTCCATTCTTGGTCTGGTTTCTGCCTCAACTATGCCACAGCGCACGTTTGCGCCCCTAAACCGGGTCGCCGTCGAACGCCGGATTGCGGCGGGCGGGGCGGGCCCGCGGCCCGCCCCGCCGAACCGCTTAGTGGAAGAAGTGGCGGGCGCCGGTGAAGTACATGGTGATGCCGGCGGCCTGCGCGGCGTCGATGACCTCCTGGTCCCGCACCGAACCACCGGGCTGGACGACGGCGCGCACGCCGGCGTCGATCAGGATCTGCAGTCCGTCGGCAAAGGGGAAGAAGGCGTCCGACGCCGCCACCGAGCCGCGGGCGCGGTCGGCGCCGTCGGGCCCCAGCGTGTTGGCCCGCTCCACGGCGAGGCGGCAGGAATCCACCCGGTTGACCTGGCCCATGCCCACGCCCACCGATGCCCCGTCGCGGGCCAGCAGGATGGCGTTGGACTTGGCGGCGCGCACCGCGCGCCAGGCGAACGCGAGGTCCGCCAGTTCGGCGTCGTCGGCTGCCGGCCCGCTGGCCAGGGTCCAGTTCGCCGGGTCATCGCCCTCGGCCTGCAGCGCGTCACGCTTCTGCACGAGCATGCCGCCGGAGACCTGCCGGAGCTCGGCGTCGATCTTCCCGTACCCCTCCGGCAGGGCGAGCAGGCGGATGTTCTTCTTGGCGGAGAGGATCTGCACCGCTTCCGGTTCGAAGTCCGGCGCGATGACCACTTCGGTGAAGATGTCCTTGACGGACTCGGCCATGCCGGCGGTGACGGTGCGGTTCGCGGCGATCACGCCGCCGAAGGCCGAGACCGGATCGCAGGCGTGGGCCTTCCGGTGGGCGTCGGCGATGGGGTCCGCGGCGCCGGGAGTCGCGACGGCGACCCCGCACGGGTTGGCGTGCTTGATGATCGCCACGGCCGGCTCGTCAAAGTCGAAGGCGGCGCGCAGGGCGGCATCGGCGTCGACGTAGTTGTTGTAGGACATGGCCTTGCCGTGCAGCTGGTCGGCCTGCGCGATGCCCGGCGCCGCGGCCTTGTCCACGTAGAGGGCGGCGTCCTGGTGCGGGTTCTCGCCGTAGCGCAGCACCTCGGAGCGTTCCAGCGCCAGGCCGGCGTAGGGCGGCCAGGCGCCGTCGCCGCCGAACTGCTCGGCGGTCCAGGTCGCGACGGCGGTGTCGTAGGCGGCGGTGTGGGCGAACGCGTCGGCGGCGAGGCGGCGGCGCTGGCCCAGCGTGAAGCCGCCTTCGGCCGCGGCGGCCACGACGTCGCCGTAGCGGGCCGGATCGACCACGACCGCGACGGAGGGGTGGTTCTTGGCGGCGGCGCGCACCATCGAGGGGCCGCCGATGTCGATCTGCTCCACGACCTCGTCCTGGCCGGCGCCCGAGGCCACGGTCTCGACGAACGGGTAGAGGTTCACCACCACCAGGTCAAAGGCCTCGATGCCCAGCGCCTCGAGCTGCTCCACATGGTCGGCGCGGCGGCGGTCTGCCAGGATGCCGGCGTGCACCCGGGGATGCAGCGTCTTGACCCGCCCGTCCAGGCATTCCTCAAAGCCGGTCACTTCGGCGACCTCGGTGACCGCGACGCCTGCCGCCGCAATCTGCTTCGCGGTGGAACCGGTGGAGACGATGCTGACGCCGGCAGCGGCCAGGCCCGTGGCGAGCTCGGTGAGCCCCGTCTTGTCATAGACCGAAATCAGGGCCCGGCGGATGGGAACACGGTCAAGGGGGGCGTTGTTCACGAAGGCACTCCAGATGATGGGGTTCGGCGATACGGACCCTCCGGCGCCTCGGATCGGGGCCGGGCGGGCCTGGGGCCAGTCTATGCCGGGGGCGGCGGCGGGCTGCAGGCCGCCGGTAACAGAACCGCGGCCGGCGGTCTCAATTGCCGCCCCGCCGGGGGGCCGGTCATGCGGCACCGCCCGGGGCACGCGGTCGGCGGGAACGACGGCGTCGGCCGGGTACTCTTCCTGAAGCGGATTCCCTGTGCGTCCGCAATCGCATGAAGGAGGAAGGCATGGACCCGGCGAACAGGCGGATGCGCCGCTTTTCCATCGGCACCTCGCTGGCCGGGGTGCTGATACTGGCCGCCCTGGTCCTGCTGCCCGGCCCCCGGTCCGTAATCTCCTCCGCTGCGGGCGCGGTGGGCTGGCGGGTCGCCGCGCCCGGCACGCTGCCCGCCCCCTGGGTGGAACCCGGCTACGCCCGGACACCGGCGCCCGAACGCACCGACGACGGGTATCGGTGGGCAGCAGGCGGGCGGGCGGTGCTGACCCTGCCAAAGGAACTGACCGGCTCCGGGTCCGCGCCGCTGCCCGTCCGGGTCGTCATCGAGACCGACTCCGCCACCCGCGTCAGCTGGATCGAGCCCTCCCCCGAGGGCCCCGTGCGCCACACGCTGGACGAGAACTATGACGGGTTCTGGGAGCCGGATCCGCGGCTGGCCCTGCTGCCCCGGGGCGTGGACACCCTCTACGTGGAGGCCGGCGGGGACTGGAGCATCGACATGATGACCCTCGAACCGATCCCGGTCACCGCCGTTCCGGTCGATGAGGAGATGAGGTTCCTCGGGGAGGACTTTGAGTACTTTGCCCGGGGAGAAGGCCCGGGCGTGGTGCGTTCCGAAGACTGCAGCCTCACCCCCGTCTGGGACTGGTCGCAGTTTGGTCCGGAGCAGGACCTTCCGTACATGGCCCTGTACCACGAGGACGAGGACGGGCTTCTGGTGACGGTCGACTCCGAGCGGGATCTGGGGTGCAGCCGGAACCCCGGGCCTGTCTGGGTGCACGTCGACACCCCGGACACCTGGGGACTGGAGTTTCTCCGGATGCCGTAAGGCGGGGTTCGCAGCCGCGAACGCGCCGTGTTTCACGGCCGGCGGGCGTTACAGTTGTGACGCAATGACATGAGGGGGGGCAATGGGATTCGCTGAGGACTTTGAGCAGGCGCTGAAGGCACGGGTGCCGGTGGTCTATATCCAGACCCACGAGGAGACCCGGCTGCACGCCGATGTGCTCGCGGTGGCGGAGCGGCAGCTCAGCCCGCGGCCGGTCTGGACCTGGAACGCCGGCGACGGCCTGGTGTCCCCGGACGACGGCGGGCGCGGGAACACCGCGGCCCCGGCCCGCGCGCTGGAAGCCGTGCTGGGCAGCGACGATGCCGGAATCTTCGTGTTCTTCGACCTGCATGCCTTCTTCGGCACCGACCAGCGTCCCGCGGATCCCGAGGTCGTCCGCCGGGTCCGCGACGTCGCCGCCGCCTTTCGCACCGGGGAGCAGCCGCGGCTGCTGGTGATCAGCGGCCCCGTCCTGCGGATTCCGCCGGAGCTGGAAAAGACCGTGGCCATCCTGGACTTCCCGCTTCCGGGCCGCGCCGAGATCGCCGCCCTGCTGGACACCATGATCGAACAGAACGGCGCGGCGATCAGCGTGCAGCTGGAGGCCGATGACAAGGAAGACCTGGTCCAGGCGGCCCTGGGACTCACCATGGCCGAGGCCGAGAACGCCTTCGCCCGCGCCATGGTCAACGACGGCCGGCTGGAAGCGGAGGATGTCGCCGTCGTCCTGCAGGAGAAGCGGCAGGCGGTGCGCAAGTCCGGCTCCCTGGAGTACGTGGACGCCGGAATCGACCTCGACCAGGTGGGCGGGCTCAACAACCTCAAACGGTGGCTGGCGCGGCGGCAGCGCTCCTGGCTGGGCGAGGCCGAGGAGTTCGGGCTGCCCTCGCCCAAGGGGGTCCTGATCACCGGCGTGCCCGGCTGCGGCAAGTCCCTCACCGCCAAGGCCACCGCGGCCTCCTGGGGGCTGCCGCTCCTGCGGCTGGACATCGGCAAGGTGTTCGCCGGGCTGGTCGGCTCGAGCGAACAGAACATGCGCAGCGCCCTGGCCACGGCGGAGGCCATCTCGCCGTGCGTGCTGTGGATCGACGAAATTGAAAAGGGTTTCTCCGGCACCGCCTCCGACGGCGACTCCGGCACCACGGCCCGGGTCTTCGCCTCCTTCCTGACCTGGATGCAGGAGAAGCGCCATCCCGTCTTCGTGGTGGCCACCGCCAACAACATCGACCGGCTGCCCGCGGAGTTCCTGCGGAAGGGACGCTTCGATGAGATCTTCTTCGTCGACCTGCCCACGGACACCGAGCGGGAGGTGATCTGGGAGCTGCAGGCCCGCAGCCGCGCCACGCCGGCCAACGGACTGGAGGGCGCCGCGACCGACCCGGCACTCCTGCGGACCCTGGTCGCCGCCAGCCAGGGCTACTCCGGCGCGGAGATCGAGCAGGCCGTGATCGCCGCGCTCTACGACGCCTTCGCCGAGCACCGCCGGGTCGCCCCGGAGGACCTGGAACGGGCCGTCCTCAACACGGTTCCCCTCTCCGTGACCCAGGCCGAGGAGATCGCGCGAATCCGGGCCTGGGCCCAGCTGCGCGCCGTCGGCGCCACCTCCCGGGAGGACCTGGACGCCGAGGCGGCCCCGCCCGCCGCCGTCGCGGCCGCCGCGCCGGCCGGCCCCGCCGGACGCGGCGGACGCACCGTGGATTTCTAGCGTCACCCCGGCAGGCAAGGAGAGGAACCGAATGGACCGCAGGCAGCTGATCGTGAGCGTACGCCCCGACGGAACCGTGGGCGCCGAGACCCGCAACATCTACGGTGACGAGTGCCTCGACTTCATCACCGTCCTCGAGGACCTGCTGGACGCCGAAACGCAGTCCAGCAGCTACACCGAGGACCATGTACGCAGCCGCACGGAAACCCACACCGCCGTCCGCAATGACCACACATCTTCCTGACCCGGTCCGCCGTGGAAGCGGCGCGCGGCCCGGCCCCGCGCCCTGGAACAGCTCACCGCCGGCCCCGGCCGGCGCACACACCGTGCGCTATGCCCGCTTCCTGCCGGCCACTGATGCCGAAGGCCCGGGGACGCGTTCGGCGCTGTGGCTCCAGGGCTGCGGCATCCGCTGTCCCGGGTGCTTCAATCCGCATCTGTGGACCAGCCGCGGCGGCATGGAGGCCGCGGCGGAGGATCTGGCCCGCAGCTTCGCGGAGCAGGCCCTCCGGGCCGGCGCCGAGGGGTTGACCCTGCTGGGCGGGGAACCGTTTGAACAGGCCGCCGGTGCCGCCGTCATCGCGGCAGGATTCCGGTCCGCCGGCCTGGGCGTCATGACCTTCACCGGGTACACGCACGCGGATCTGGTGCGCTGGGCCCGGGAACGGCCCGACATCGCCGCGCTGCTGGACGCCACCGATCTGCTCGCCGACGGACCGTACCTGGCCGACCGCCCGGATCGTCAGCGGCCCTGGATCGGCTCGACCAACCAGGGGCTGACGGCGCTCACCCCGCGCTACCGTGAGCGGATTCCGGCCGCGTGGGGCGCCCCGGGCGCGGCCCCGGATGCCCTCCGGGACGCAGCCCCGGGGGCCGGCCCGGTCTCCGCCGGCGACCGGCTGGAAGTGCGGATCAGCCCCGCCGGCACCGTCGAGGTCAACGGGTGGGCCGAATCCGCGCAGCTCGAATACCTGCTGGAGGGCCTGCGCCGCCCGGCTCCCCCGCCTTCGGGCCCGCCCGGCGGCGCCGCGAACGCATCATCCACCCACCTATCGAAAGAGGCATCATGAGCGTCTCCCTCGTGCTCGTCCCGGCGGTCCTGGCCGGGCTGCCCGCCGTGATCGGAGCCGCCGCGAACCTGCGCGGCGCCGTATCTGACGCCGCGGCGCGGGGCCCGGAGCCGCATGAGGTCCGGGTGCGGACCCGCATGAAGGACATCGGGCTGCTGACCGCGGCCGCGGACCAGACCGGCGGCATCATCCGGGAAACCGGGGACCACCGCCTCATGGTCGAGTGGCCCGGGATCACGGCGGCCTTCACCCGCGACCAGGAGGGCATCTGGAGCGCCCACCTTGACGGTCCCGACGCCGGCGCCGAAGCCGCCGTCGAGCTCCTGCAGCGGCTCGACGGCGCGTACGCACGGCAGGTCCAGCAGGCACTCGTCCAGCGGCTGAAGGAGCGCGTCGACGGCGCCGGGCTGCAGCTGCAGTCCGAAAAGGTGGAGGAGGACGAGACGGTGACGCTGGTCCTGAATGTCCGCAGCTGACACCGCGGCCGGCATGCCTGCTCCGGACACCGCCGCCCCGCCCGTCCCGACACCCGGCTGGCTGCTGGTGCGCAGCGCCTGGCTGGCCGGGCCGGTGTTCAGCGCCGGGCTGCTCACCGGGCCGCTGCTGCTGGTCCTCGGCCGGCGTGCCGGGCTGCCCCGGTTCCTCTGGCTGGGCGGGTTCTACACCGCCGCCCTGGTGCCGGCCTTCCTGATGAGCGTGGAGGCCGGACCGATCATGCGGACGGTCCTCTGGGTCATCGGCTCGCTGCACTGCCTCGCCCTCAATCCGCAGTGGCTGCGCAGCCGGTGGCAGGCCCAGGGTGGAACGTCCCGCTCCCCGCGCGACGACGGCGCCTCCGCCGCCCGGGCGGCGGGGCACAGCGGACCGGCAGCCGAGCTGCTTGCCGACCCCGCGCTGCAGCCTGACACGTACTTCGCCGGCGCCGCCCCGTCCGGCGGGCGCCGCCCGGCGGACGCCGCCGGGAGGAAGTCCGCGCCGGCGTCCGGCCGGTCCGGCTCCGTCGTCGACGTCAACTCGGCGTCGGAGAAGGAGCTGATGGACCTGCCCGGCATTGGGCGCACACTCGCTGCCCGCGCCGTTGAGCGCCGCAGCGAAGAACCGTTCTCCTCCCTGCAGGACTTCGGCAACCGCGTGGGCCTGGGCCCGCGCAGGCTTGACCGGCTGAGGGGCGCCGTCAGTTTCGGCCCCGCGCCCGACGTCGGCCCCGCCGGTGCGGAGCGGACCGCTCCCGTCTTCGGCCGGAGGGTGGATTACTGATGTCCAACGACGCCGGCACCCGCCGAAGTCGCCGGGCGGCGATGGAAGCCGCCCCCTGGCCGGAGGAACCGCCCACCGCCTGGAAGGCATGGGAAAGCCTGTGGGTGCTCCTGTGCGCGGGATCCTTCGGTTTCGCAGGCCCGTGGATCCTGTTGTGGGTCTCCACCCGGGCCCGCCGCTTCCCCTGGGTGCTGATCGCCGTCCTGTTCTGCGCAGCCTATGTCACCGCATTCTGGATGATGGACACCGGCGGCCTGGTCAGCCGGGACGGTTTCTACTGGTTCATCTTCCTGTGCTGGATCGGCACCACGGCCTTCGCCGTGCACGTGAATCCGGAGTACTTGAGCATTAAGTGGCAGCGCCGCGGGGCCAGGCGCGCCGGCGCCCGGCACAGCAGCCACCGGCCCTCCGTCCACCGTTCCGGTGCCGGGTCCCGGCCCGGATCCGGTACCCGCCGCCCGGCTGCGGCCGGCACCGAGCGGACCCTCCCCGAGGAGTCAGCCGCAGCGCCGCGGACAGCTTCGGGCGGTGCTCCCCGCGACGACGGGGCCGCCGTCGACATTAACTCCGCAGGAGTCGCGGAGCTTGCCGCGCTGCCGGGCCTCACGCCCGATCTGGCGCGCCGGGCCGTGGAGCTGCGCCGGGAGCGCGGGCCGTTCCGCTCCGTGGAGCAGTTCGCTGCCGATCTCTCGCTGCAGCCCCACGTCTACGCAAGGCTGCGCGGGCGGCTGGCCTGCCGCACGAAGCCGCAGGCGCCGCCCGCCTTCGGCCGCCGCGTGGATTACTGACCCGGGACGGCCCGGGCCGGAAACAGCCGCACAGCAGAGTAAAGTGACAGCCGACCTGTCCTCCCGCCGCCCGAAAGCCCACTGCCCATGACGACATCCCAGCTCCTGCCCACCGGCGACCAGGTGGTGCAGGACCTGCCCTGGCGCTGGCGTGTCCAGGGCCGCATCTTCCTCATCGGCGGCCTCGGTTTCATGTTCGACGCATGGGACGTGACGCTCAACGGGGTCCTCATTCCGCTGCTCTCCGACCACTGGGACCTCGTTCCCGCCCAGGCGGCCTGGATCGGGACCGCCAATCTGCTGGGCATGGCCATCGGAGCCTTCGTCTGGGGCTCGATCGCCGACCTGATCGGCCGCAAGGCGGCCTTTTCGGCAACGCTGCTCGTGTTTTCCGTCTTCACCGTGGCCGGAGCCTTCGCCCCGGACATCGCCTGGTTCTGCGTCTTCCGGTTCCTGGCCGGCTTCGGGCTGGGCGGATGCGTGCCCGTTGACTATGCCCTGGTGGGCGAATTTACGCCCCGCCGCCAGCGTGGCCGGGTGCTGGCGGCGATGGACGGATGGTGGCCGGTGGGTGCGGCGCTGTGCGGCGCCGTCTCCGCCCTGATCATGGCGACGGTCGCCGACTGGCGCTGGACCATGCTGATCATGGTCCTGCCGGCCCTGCTGGTGTTCTGGGTGCGCCGTTCCGTCCCCGAATCGCCGCTCTTCCTGGTGCGGCGGGGCCGGACGGAGGAGGCCCGCGCCGTCATCGACGGGCTGGTCCGCGCCACCGGCGCCGAAGAGCGGCCCTGGCGGATGCCCGACGCCGCTCCCGCCGAACGGGTCGGGCCGGCGGCCCTGGGCCGTCAGCTCTCCGAGCTGTGGCGCTGGAACTGGAAGGTCACCGGGGTGGCCTGGGCGCTGTTCATGACCATCCTGCTGGTGTACTACCTCGCGAACCAGTGGATGCCGAAGATCCTGGTGGATGCCGGTTTTGCGGTGTCCGCCGCGTTCCTCACCACCTCCGTCATGGCGGCCGCCGGGCTGGTCGGCGTGGTCGTGGCGACCCTGCTCGTGGACCGGTTCGGCCGCAAACCGGTGCTGGGCCTTTCGGCACCGGCCGCCGCGGGGCTGCTGATCGTGCTGGGGCTGGTCACGGACGTGCCCGCTGCCGTGGTGGCCTGCGTGGTCGTCTTCGGAGTGGTCATCCAGGTGGCCATCCCGGTGCTGTACACCTATGTCTCGGAGCTGTATCCGACCCACCTGCGCGCCGCGGGGTTCGGCTGGGCGTCCACGGCCTCCCGGGTTGCCGCCGGGTTCGGCCCGCTGCTGTTCGTTTCCGTGCTCTGGCCCTACCTGGGCCTGCCGCTGTCCTTCGCGCTGGCCGCGGGCCTGGTGCTGCTGGCCGTGCTGTGGATGGCCCGGAGCGCCCCGGAGACCCGCGAGGCGGCGCTGTCCTAGCTGCCCGGCCGGATCGGCCGGACGGCCGGTTCAGGAAGCCGGCAGCCCGTCGGCCGCGAACCGGGCCAGGGTTTCGATCAGCAGCCGCCGCTCCTGGACCTTGATCCGCTCGTGCAGGCTTTCCTCGGTGTCCCCGTCGCGGACCTCGACGGCGGCCTGCGCGATGATCGGGCCGGTGTCCACCCCGGCGTCGGCCCAGTGCACGGTGCAGCCGGTGACCTTCACCCCGTAGGCCAGCGCGTCCCGCACGCCGTGCGCGCCCGGGAAGGAGGGCAGCAGCGCCGGATGGGTGTTCAGGTAGTGGCCGGCGAAGGTGTCGATGAAGTCCGCATCCACTATCCGCATGAACCCCGAGGACAGCACCACGTCCGGCCGGTACGAGGCGACCTGTGCGGTCAGGGCCCGGTTCCATTCGGCCCGGTCGGCGTAGTCGCGGAAGTTCACCACGAAGGTTTCGCAGCCGGCGTCGGCCGCCCGCTGCACCCCGCCGGTGCCGTGCCGGTCCGCGCCCACCGCCGCGATTTCCACGTCCAGGCTGCCCTCCGTCACGGCGTCGAGGACCGCCTGGAGGTTGGACCCGGTGCCGGAAACGAGGACCACGATGCGCATGCGTCAACCTTAGGCGAGCCCGTCGCCTACCCTTAAACCATGACCGCACCCGGCCAGACTCCGCCGCCCGCCCGCCCTTCGGCCCCTCGCCGTCCTCCCGAGGACCAGGCGCGGGAGGCCCGCAACTACCTCGGTTTGTTCACGCTGCTGGTCCTGGGGCTGGCCCTTTCCAGCAACCTCGTGCTGCCGTGGAAGCTGGTGCCGCTGGTGCTCGGCGTTGCGGCGCTCGTGATCGGGATCATGACGCTGGTCAAGCTGGTCCGCCTGAAGTCGCGGCCGCTGCTGACGGTCACCACGGTGCTGCTGCTGGGCATGAGCGCCATGATGACGCTGCTGATGGCCGTCATGGTCGCCGCGTGGCCGCTGACCGCGTCCTGGGAGCAGTGCCGTACCGGCGCGCTGACGCTGCAGGCGCAGGAGGCGTGCGACGCCGAGTTGAGCGAGTCCGCCGGCGTCAGCATGCCCTGAGGCCTTTACAGGCCTGACGCCGCGCCGGCCCCGGTGAGGCGGCTACCGCTTCTCCCGCTCCAGCCAGGGACCGGCCGCGTACCCGATGACCACGCCCACCGCGACCTCCGCGGCGATCAGCAGCCCGGTCCACAGCGGGTCCGGCCCGAGCTCGGTGAAACGCCCGATTCCCAGTGAACCGCGGCTGACCAGGGCCGCCGCCGCCGCCAGCAGGCCGCTGACCAGCCCCACCAGGATGCCCAGCACCACGGTGGAGGCCGGGGCGGTGAACCAGCGGGCATGGATGCGGATGGAGAGCCATTCATCGAAGTGGTTCTCGCCCTCGCGCAGGAACCACCAGCCGGCCAGCACCCCGGCCAGCACCGGCAGCAGCAGGACGGCATACCCGTATTCGAGGGTCCCGCCGGGCAGCGCGGCAAGCACCGGCACCGCCGGGAGCGGGCCGACGGCGGTCTCCAGGGGGCTGACGCCGCTGCCGACACCAAGCGCGAATCCTGCGCCCGAGGACCAGCCCAGCGCCCAGCCCACGAAGTTGGGCATCAGGCCCAGCTGGGCCACCGTCAGCACGACGCCGCCGATCAGCCCGGCGTCCAGGTGCTGGTAGACGGTGGCCACCTCGGCCCAGTGCAGGCCCAGGCAGACGGCCAGCAGCGCCGCCGCCAGCCCCACCGCGGCAACGGCGCCCACGGTTCCGGCACGCACGACCGCCCACAGATAGGAGCCCGCCCAGCGCGAATGCTGGCTGGTGCGGGAGACCCAGGCGGCCACGTCCACACCGAAGAGCCGTTCCCAGGACCCGGCTTCCCGCCGCAGGCCGATGACCAGCCCCAGCCCGGAGGCCAGCAGGGGCACCAGCGCCCCCGCCACCGGCGAGATGCTGACCTCAGCGTTGGAGGAGAACCAGGCGGTGACGCCGCCGGCCGCCGCATAGATGCCGAGCGCGCCAAGCAGCGCCTGCCAGAGCTGGTCCGTGTAGCTGGCGCGGGCCAGGCGGCGCCCGGCCCGCCAGGCCAGGAAGAACGGCAGCAGGGTCAGGCCGAGCGGAACCAGCGAGAGCAGGCCGGAGGCCGCCTCGGGCGCGACTTCTCCCGGGGCGAAGGTCAGGGTCAGCGGTACACCGTGGATCAGCAGCCAGGCCTGCCCGGCCAGGCGGGCCAGTGAGCCGAAGTCCCGGTCGGTGAATCCGTCGGCAAACCAGACGCCGGTCAGCGGCAGCACGACCACCAGGGCGGAGATCACGGCGGCCTGGCCAAGCTCGAAGGCGCCCTGCAGCCACAGCGGCATGGGTAGAACGCCCGGCCCCTTGGGGCGGGTAAAGAGTTTCATCCCCTCTATCGTGCCACCAGCGGCCCGGCCCGCGGTTGAGGAGGCCGGCGTGAGTTCCACATCCGCCTTCCCCGGCGGAACCACGGCAGCCGGCGCCGGCTGCCGCCGGCCGCCGCCCGGGCGGTCAGCCCGCCAGGTCCAGGATGCCCTTGATCAGGGCCGCGCCGGCGCCGAAGAACGCGAAGACGATCACGGCGGCGCGGGCCTGCTCATCCCGGATCCGGCGCTGGAGCCGTTCACCGGCGTAGATGCCGCCGACGATCATCAGGATGATCAGCGCCCAGGCCCAGGGCGCGAACGGGGGCATGTGCCCGGGGTCCAGCGAGAGCTTGGTGGCGAGCGTGACCGCCGCGATCGAGACGAAGAAGGGCTGCAGCGTCGCGGCGAACGGCCGCTGCGGCCAGCGCGACAGCAGCGCATAGGCGCTGACGGAGGGCCCGCCGACGCCGGCGACGGCGTTGGTCACTCCCGAGGTGAAACCCGCGACGACCTTGGCGGTGTTGCCCCTGACGACCACGCTGGTGCGGGTCAGCAGCAGCGAGATGGACAGGGCCGCCAGCACGACCGACCCGACGATGACCGCCATCGGCGCGGCGGGCAGGTAGACCGCCGCCACGGAGGCCGGGATGCTGCCCAGCACCGCGGGAATCACCAGCCACCGGAACATGCTCCAGTCCACGTCCCGGTACACCCGGAACAGAATCAGCAGCGAGGAAACCATTCCGCACACGTTCACCATCAGCACCCCGCCGTGGGCGCCCAGGATGATGACCAGGAACGGTGAAATCAACAGCGCAAAGCCAAGGCCCGCGATCCGCTGCGCCATGGCGCCCAGGAAAATCGCCGCCAGCACAATGATCAGCAGTCCCACACTCACCAGCACATCCTAGGCTGGTTCCATGGTTTCCCCGCTTTTGGCACTTCACACGGCCGACTGGCGCCTGCGCGTCTTCGGGCTCTACGCCCGGGTGCGCGAGGCCGCCGCGGACTCCCCGCCGGCGGCCCACCGGATCTGGTGCGAGGGGCGGAACCGGCTCTTCGCCGACCATCCGGCGTCGCCCCTCTCCCCCGCGGCCCGCGCGGACTTCGGGGGCCTCGCCGTCGCGCCCTATGATCCGGAACTGCGCGTGCAGGCGGTGCCCGACGACGACGGCGCGGGCCAGGTGCGCGAGGTCCGCACCGGCACCGACGGCACCGTCCGGTTTGAGCGGCTGGGCACGCTGGCGGCCGACGGCGTCGGCCGGGTGGCGCTGTGGCGCCTGGCCGCGTACGGCGGCGGGCTGTTCCTGCCCCTGCATGACGGCAGCTCCGGCCGGCCCGCAGATGAGGGCGGCAGCTACGGCGGCGGCCGGTACCTGCTGGACACGGTCAAGGGGGCGTTCCTGGGCGCCGGCGCCCGGGAGGGCTCGCTGATCCTGGACTTCAACTTCCTGTACAACCCCTCCTGCGCCTACGACCCGGCCTGGGCCTGTCCCCTGCCGGGGCCGGAAAACCGGGTGCAGGCCCGGCTGACGGCCGGAGAGCTGGCCGCGGAATACTGAGCCCGCCCCGGCGGGGGCTGCTGGCACACTGGGGGGATGCAGACCTTCCTCCCCTACGCCGACTTCGGGCGCAGTGCGGCCGTGCTGGACCAGCCGCGGCTGGGCAAGCAGCGGGTGGAGACCCTGCAGATTCTGCGGGCGCTGGTGGTGCCGGACTACGGCTGGCAGAACCACCCGGCGACGCTGATGTGGATGGGCCATGTGCCTGCCCTGGTCGCCTACGGCCTGGCGATGGCGGATGAATGGATCGGCCGCGGACATGCGGATAGCACCCGGGAGCAGATCCTGGAGTTTGCTCCGGAGGCTGAGGCCGGAGACGTGGGCCTGCCGTACTGGGTCGGTGATGAGCGGGTGCACCGCAGCCACCGCTCCAACCTGATCGCCAAGGACCCGGCCTTCTACGGCCCGCGGTTTCCGGACATCGAGGGCGGGCTGCCCTACGTCTGGCCGGAACCGCGCACGCTGATCCGGCCGCAGGATCCCCCCGGGGGGATCTGGGCGGCGCGGACGGGGCCGCCGGAGCGGGGCCGGGCGCTGATCCGGCTGCCGATGCTTTCGGTCAAGGGCACCCCGGTCACCGGGAAGCCTGGCCGCCAGCTCGCGCGGCTGCTGGAGGACATGGCCGACGGCGATCCGGTGGCGGTGCTGGCCGGGGACCCCTCCGTCGTGCTGCTGGGAACGGCCGGACCGGTGCGGCTAACCAACGACACCGCGGAGCGTGAGGTGCTCCTCACCGGGCAGGCCGCCCGCAGCGACTTCGCCAGCCCGGCGCTGCTGCAGGATCCGCGGACGCTGTTCCGGGTTCCCGCCCCGCAGCCGGCCGGCGGCCGCACGGACTGAAGTCCGGGCGGCGTCAGCCGTCGGAATCGGCCGACGGCGTCGGCGGCACGGCGGTGCTGGAGCGGACCACGAACTCGGTCGGATAGTAGCCGTGCAGAAGGTCGGGGGCGGGGGCACGGTTCTGCAGCAGCGACAGGACGGCCTCGACCGCGGCGGCGCCCTGGCCGGCCGGGTCCTGGCCGATGGTGGTCAGGCCGAAGACCTCCGCCAGCTCATGGTCGTCGATGCCGATGACGGACAGGTCCTCGGGCACGCGCAGGCCCAGTTCTCGGGCCGCCAGCAGCGCTCCGACGGCGATTTCATCCGCCGCGCAGAAGATGCCGGTGACCCGGGTGTCCGGGTTGGCGAGCAGCCGCTTCGCAGCGGTGCGGCCGCCGGCCACGCTGAATTCGGAGCTCGCCAGCCACTGCGGCTGCACCTGGATGCCGGCTGCGGCCATGGCGTGCAGGTAGCCGTCCTGCCGGGTGCTGCCCATGCGGAAGTCACGTTCCAGTTCCTCGCCTCCGCCGATGTGGGCGATGCGCCGGTGTCCCAGGGACAGCAGGTGCCGGGTGGCCAGGGCGGAGATGCTGAACTCGTCGACCCGGACGGTGGGGGTGTCCGGCAGCGGGCCGCCGATGGCCACGATCGGCTTGTCCACGGCACGCAGCTGGCCGAGTTCCTCCTCGGTGAGCCGCAGCGCCACGGTGATGACGGCGTCGAGCCGCTTGCGCCGCAGCATCTCCTTCAGCACGCTTTCCCGGTGGCCCGGACCGTCGCTGGTGTTGTAGAGGGTCAGGTCGTATCCCGCCTCGATGAGCGCCGACGCCGCGCCCTCCAGGACCTGCGAGAAGTACCAGCGGCCCACGCTGGGCATGACAATGCCGATGTTGCGGCTGCGCCCGGAGGCCAGCGAGGAGGCGTTGTAGGAGATGACGAACCCCAGTTCGTCCGCTGCCTGCTGCACCTTCCTGCGCGTGGCCTCCGAGACCCGCCCGTTGCCGCTCAGCGCCCGTGAGACGGTCGCCGCCGAGACGCCGGCGCGGGCGGCGACCTCCTTGATACCGGCTCCCCGGGCACGTTTTTCCACGGATGTCAGGCTAGCCGAAGCCAGACGCTCGTATCCGGGTGGAGCACCCCGTCCCGCCCCGCCTCCGGGTGGCTGCCGAGCAGCAGCTCACCGGCGGGCAGCTGCACGGGGGCGCCGCCCATGTTCATGACGGCGAGCACGTCGCCGTTCACCAGGGCGATGACGCCGGCGTCGTCGTGCTCCGGCCACCAGGCCAGCGTGCCGTGGCCCAGCGCCAGTTTCCGCCGCAGCCGCAGCGCGGACTTGTAGAGGTTCAGCGTGGACCCCGGGTCCGCCGCCTGCCGGTCGCGGGCCAGTCCGGCCCAGTCCCCGGGCTGGGGCAGCCAGCTCGCGCCGGAGCTGCTGAACCCGTAGGCGGGCGCGTCGGCGGTCCAGGGCAGCGGCACGCGGCAGCCGTCGCGGCCCAGGCGCTCCCCCGCGGTGCGGTGGAAGGTGGGGTCCTGGCGGTGGCCGTGGTCGAGCGTGGTGTGCTCCGGCAGGCCCAGTTCCTCGCCCTGGTACAGGTAGACGCCGCCGGGCAGCGCCAGCATGAGCAGGGTCGCTGCGCGGGCACGGGCCAGGCCGAGACCGTAATCGGGCTGCGGATCCGCCGGGCCCAGGCCGTCGCCCGGCCGGGCGTGGCCGGAGGTCATGCCGAAGCGCGAGACGTGCCGGACGACGTCGTGGTTGGACAGCACCCAGGTGGTCGGTGCACCCACGCGGTCGAAGGCGCGCAGGGAGGACTCGATGATCCGGCGCAGGTCCCAGGCGTTCCAGGGGTGGTGCAGGTAGGCGAAGTTGAACGTCTGGTGCATTTCGTCCGGGCGCACCCAGTCCGCCAGGCGGTCCAACGGATCGATGGTGGCTTCGGCGCAGAGCACCCGCTCGCCGTCGTACTCGTTCAGGATGCTGCGCCAGCGGCGGAAGATGTCGTGGATGCCGTCCTGGCCGAACATCGGCGCCTCATGGCCGGGGAAACCTTCGCTGGAGGAGCCGTCGGCGCGCCCGCCCCAGTCCGGCAGCCCGGACTTCTTGATCAGCGCGTGCGCGACGTCCACCCGGAAGCCGCCGACGCCGCGGTCCAGCCAGAAGCGCAGGATCCGCTCGAACTCGTCGTGCACGGCGGGGTTGTCCCAGTTGAAGTCCGGCTGCGAGGAGTCGAACAGGTGCAGGTACCACTGGCCCGGCGTGCCGTCCGGCTCGGTGATGCGGGTCCAGGCGGAGCCGCCGAAGTGCGACTGCCAGTTGTTGGGCGGCAGCTCGCCGTGCTCGCCGGCGCCGTCGCGGAAGATGAACATGTCCCGGGCCGGGGAGCCGGCCGGGGCGGCGAGGGCGGCCTGGAAGAGCGCGTGCTGGTCGGAGCAGTGGTTGGGCACCAGGTCCACGATGACGCGGATGCCGTGCCGGGCCGCCTCGGCCGCGAGCGCGTCGAAGTCCTCAAGGGTGCCGAAGATCGGGTCGACGGAGCAGTAGTCGGCGACGTCGTACCCGGCGTCCTTCTGCGGGGACTTGAAGAAGGGCGAAAGCCAGATCGCGTCAACGTCCAGCTCGGCGAGGGCGGGAATGCCGGCGGTGATGCCGGGCAGGTCGCCGATGCCGTCGCCGCGCAGGTCGCGGAAGGAGCGGGGGTAGATCTGGTAGATGACCGAGGAGCGCCACCAGTGGCGGTCCCGTTCGGCCCACGCATCATGCACGGGCACAAGGGAGGCTCCCGGCAGCGATGCGGTGGGAGTGGCAAGAGAGCTAGGCATGCCTTGCATCCTAGGGGATCTGCTCGCCAGTAGTGCAAACGCTTACATAACGGTTTGAGCGTGTCCTGACGCGGGGCCAAAGCGCGTTCCGACCGCGCCATCCGGGCTGATGACGGGGTCAGTGCGTGCCGTCCTTCTCGCCACCGTGAGGCGCGTCATTGAGGAACTGGACGAGTGATGTGCACGCGCTTACACTTTCCCCATGCCGCCGTCCGGCCACCGGACAGGCTAACCACACTTCCCCGTTCCATCACGGGGCCCAACACAGAAGAGGTACACCAATGAAGGTGCACAAAATGGGTGGGGCTGCCCGCGGCCGCCGCACCCTGGCTCTCGGTGCGGTGTCCGTCACCGCAGCCCTCGTCCTCAGCGCCTGCGGCGGATCCGACGCCGGCGAAAACGCCGAGAGCGAGGACCTCGCCACGGCCGGCGCCACGACGCTCACCATGTGGGTCGACGCGGAGCGCTCCCCGGCCCTGACCGACGTCGCCGCCCGTTTCAAGGAGGACACGGGCATCGAGGTCAAGCTGGTCACCAAGGACTTCCAGCAGGTCTCGGACGATTTCATCACCCAGGTTCCGACCGGCAAGGGCCCGGACCTGATCGTGGGCCCGCACGACTGGCTGGGCAAGTTTGTCCAGAACGGCGTGGTCGCGCCGGTCGAGCTGGGCGACAAGGCGGAGCTGTTCCAGGATTCGGCCATCCAGGCGATGACCTATGAGGGCAACACCTACGGTGTCCCCTACTCCATCGAGAACATCGGGCTGCTGCGCAACGCCGACCTCGTTCCCGAGGCGGCCGCCACCATGGATGAGGTCATCGCCAACGGCAAGGCCGCGGTGGCCGACGGCGCCGCGGAGTTCCCGTTCCTGGTGGGCCTGGATCCCAAGCAGGGCGACCCGTACCACCTGTACCCGTTCCAGACCTCCCTGGGCGCTCCGGTGTTCGGCACCGACGAGACCGGCGGCTATGACGCCTCCAAGCTCGAGCTGGGCAACCCCGGCGGCGCCGAGTTCGCCGCCAAGCTGCTCGCCTGGGGCGAGGCCGGCGAGGGCATCCTGAACTCCAACATCTCCCCGGACATCGCCAAGGAGAAGTTCAGCGCCGGCGAGTCCCCGTACTTCCTGACCGGTCCGTGGAACGTGCCGGACGCCGTCGACGCCGGCATCAACGTCGTCGTGGATCCGCTGCCCACCGCCGGTGACCTGCCGGCCCAGCCGTTCATCGGCGTCAACGGCTTCTTCATCAGCGCCAAGAGCGAGAACGCCCTGGCCGCCAATGAGTTCGCCCTGAACTACCTCACCACCGAGGCCGTGCAGGACGCCATGTTCGAGGCCGGCGGCCGTCCTCCGGCCCTGACCGCCTCCTTCGAGAAGGCCGCCTCGGATCCGGTGGTTGAGGCCTTCGGCGCGATCGGCGCCAACGGTGTCCCCATGCCCGCGATCCCGGAAATGGAAGCCGTGTGGGCCGACTGGGGCGGCACCGAGCTGGCCCTGATCAAGGGCGAGGGCGAGCCGGCGTCGGCCTGGGCCGCCATGGTCTCCAACATCGAATCCAAGATCGCCAAGTAGCGGTATTCCGCTCAGGCGGACATCGGGCGGGCGGGGCCGGTGCCCCGCCCGCCTGCGCCGAAGGAAGAAATCATGGTCGCATCAGTGGACACTGCCGTCCGCCCCTCAAAACCTGCTCCGCCGCGCCCGCCGCGCCGCGGCCCCGACTCCGTGGCCGGAACCCTGGCCAAGATTTTGCTGCTCGGACTGGTGGACGCGTTCGCCGTCTTCGTCCTGATCACGCTGTTCATGGCGGAGAAGTGGCTGATCCTGGCCATCGCCGCCTCGGTCACCCTGCTGATCAACTGGATCTACCTGCGCCGGGGCGGGCTGCCCGCCAAGTACCTGGCGCCGGGCGTGCTGTTCCTGATGGTGTTCCAGGTCTTTGTGGTGGCCTACAGCGGCTACGTTGCCTTCACCAACTACGGCGACGGGCACAACAGCACCAAGGATGACGCAATTGCGGCCATCTCCCTCACCGCCCAGCAGCGCGTCCCCGACTCCCCCGCCTACCAGGTCTCGGTCCTGGAACAGGGTGATGACCTGTTCCTGCTCGTCACCGATCCCGACGGCGGGGTGCAGCTGGGCGGCAGCGAGGAGCCCCTGGCCGCCGTCGACGACGCCGAGGTCGGGTCCGCCGGCAAGGCCGTGGGCGTCGACGGCTACCGGACGCTGACGTTCAACGAGCTGCTCAACCGGCAGTCGGAGATCCTGGCGCTCCAGGTGCCGCTCAGCGACGACCTCGACGACGGCACCCTGCAGACCGCCGACGGATCCAACGCCTACGTCTACACGCCGGTGCTGGTCTACGACGAGGCAGCGGACACCTTCACGAACATCGAAACCGGGACCGTGTACCGTGACGGCGGCGAAGGCTCCTTCGTGTCCGACAGCGGCGAGGCGCTCGCCACGGGCTGGAAGATCAACGTCGGGTTCGAGAACTTCGAGCGTGCGCTGACCGACCCGAACCTGCGCGATCCCCTGCTGAGCGTCATCGCGTGGACCTTCACCTTCGCCGTGGCCTCGGTGGCCCTGTGCTTCGGGCTCGGACTGTTCCTGGCGATCACGTTCAACCACCCCACCCTCAGGGGCAAGCGGATCTACCGGGTCCTGATGATCCTGCCCTACGCCTTCCCGGCCTTCCTGGCCGGTCTGGTCTGGTCCGGCATGCTGAACGAGGAGTTCGGATTCATCAACCAGGCTCTGCTGGGCGGAGCCTCGATTCCGTGGCTGAACGATCCGTGGCTGGCGAAGGCCAGCGTGCTGCTGGTGAACACGTGGCTGGGCTTCCCCTACATGTTCCTGGTCTGCACGGGGGCACTGCAGTCGCTGCCCGAGGAGGTCAATGAGGCCGCCCGGATGGACGGGGCGAGCGCCTGGCGGATCTTCCGCTCCATCAAGCTGCCGCTGCTGCTGGTCTCCACTGCACCGCTGCTGATCTCCACGTTCGCGTTCAACTTCAACAACTTCAACGTGATCTTCATGCTTACCGGCGGCGGGCCGCGCTTCCCGGATACCAGCCAGGACATCGGCGCCACCGACCTGCTCATCACGGTGGTGTACAAGGTGGCGTTCGGCCAGGGCTCCGGCCGTGACTACGGCCTGGCCAGCGCGCTGGCCATCCTGATCTTCATCATCGTGGCCGTTATCTCCGCAATCAGCTTCAGGCAGACCAAGTCGCTGGAGGAAGTGAACTCATGAGCGCTGCTACAGAGTCCCGTCCCGCTGCCGTGCAGCGGGACCTGCGCCCCCGGCGACGCCGCTTCTCAGCGTGGTTCCGCGATACGGGGTGGCGTCACCTCGTGGGCTGGGTGACCGCAGCCTTCGCGCTGCTGCCCCTGGTCTATGTGCTGTCGGCCGCGCTGAGCCCCACCGGCACGCTGGTGTCCTCCGGCGGGCTGTTCCGGAACGTGGGCCTGGACAACTTCCAGGCACTGTTCTCGGATCCGCAGAAGCCGTTCGCCCGCTGGTTCCTGAACACCCTGGTGATCGGACTGGTCACCAGCGCCGCGACGGTCTTCCTGGGGGCGCTGGCCGCCTACAGCTTCTCGAGGATGCGGTTCAAGGGCCGCCGGATGGGCCTGCTGAGCCTGCTCCTGCTGCAGATGTTTCCGCAGATGCTCGGTGTGGTGGCGATCTTTCTGCTGCTGTCGGGGATCAGCGACGTCATTCCGGCACTGGGCCTGGGCAGCCAGCTGGGCCTGATCATGGTGTATCTGGGCGGTGCGCTGGGCGTGAACACGTACCTCATGTACGGGTTCTTCAACACGGTGCCGCAGTCCCTGGATGAGGCTGCCCGCATCGACGGCGCCGGTCATTTCCAGATCTTCTTCACGATCATCCTGCGCCTGGTCACTCCGATCCTCGCGATCGTGGGGCTGCTGACATTCATCACCACTACGGGTGAGTTCATGATCGCCTCGATCGTGCTGAACGATCCGGACTCGCAGACGCTGGCCGTGGGGCTGTATTCGTTCGTGGGCGACAACCAGTCCCGCACCTGGGGCGTTTTCTCCGCGGGCGCCGTGCTGGCCGCGGTTCCGGTGATGGCGCTGTTCCTGTTCCTGCAGCGCTACATTTCCTCCGGCCTGGTGGCGGGTGCCGTGAAGGGCTGATGCGGTTCGGCATGGCGGCGCGGGCCGCGGAGGGCTTCGGCTTTCCGCGGCCCCTGCCGTCTCAGACGCCTGACAGCGGCAGAAGCGGTGCAAAGAGGAAGAAGACAGGCCGCTTTACTGGCTGATCGTGACAACGTCTTCGGCTGTCCAAGTGCCGTTGGCGTGCCTACCTTCAATCATCTGGACGGCAGGCCGGTCGTCGCCGGGGTAGGTCGAGAGGTGCCCCTCGGGCGAATGGTATTCCAAGTCGTCCTGCATATATTGGACCAGCACTTGGAACCGCCCCTCCGGTGTCTCGACGAAATTAGACGCCAAGCTTTGTATGTTGATGCGTGCCCCAGCCATCCAGTCGTTTCCCGCATATCCTGTTTGCACGGGCGGATAGTAACTGTTACAGGCAACGCAGGCAGGGCCGCTGACAGCCCGGAGAGGGGCTGTATCGCCCGTCTCGTAGCCGTAGTTCGCCAGCGCGTACCAATGCCGTGCAAAGGCCTCCAGCCCCTCCTTGGAGAATTCCTTGGCCTCTTCAGGCATGATCGGAAGAGGGACGTTCTGCGCCGGCCCCTCAGCGGACGCCCGAACGTATCCCCCAGGAGGCGAGGGCGCTGCGGTTGCACTGACAGCTGCCGGTCCGGACTCGTCGGAAACAGCACGTTGTGTTCCCGTGCTGGACGTTGAAGGAGGCAGGTTGGATTTTCTGTCGCTGCCAGCGCAAGCACTTAGGCCCGGCAAGAGCGACACGAGCAGGGCAGCTCCGGCGAGCAACCGAAGCTTGGCGCGCCAAACCATTTGAACCCCCGGCTAGTATTCAATCGTGACGACGTCTTCGGCAATCCATCCAGACCCGGTGTAGGCCGCTTGGATCATCTGGACGGCTGGTGTTTTCCTTCCTGCAGTTGATTCGAGGATCCCGGTCTCGGCATGGAACTCGAGAGGGTCTTGAGTCAGCTGAATAAGGACCTGATAACGCCCCTCGTTCGTGGGCGAAAACTTCGTGCCGACGGACATGACCTCCAGCTCTCCTCCCACCAGCCATTTTCCATCGGCGTACCCCCGATCAATGACCAGATACCAGCTATTGCACGCTGTACAAGCAGGACCGCTGATATCACGGATCAACCTGGTTTCTCCGCTTTCATATCCGTGATTTACGAGGGCAAACCAATGCCTTGCAAAGGCCTCCAGCCCACCCTTGGAGAACTCCTTCGCCTCTTCCGGCATCACCGGAAGAGGGACGTTCTGCGCGGGGCCGGCAGCAGAAGCGGGAACGTAGCGGCCGGTCGGTGAAGGCATCGAGGATACGGGGGGATGTCCCGCCGAAGGTTTGGAGGTTGAGCCCCCGGACGAGGACCCCGTGGCAGATGGCCGTTCTTCGGCTCGCTCGTCTCCGTCACTGCAGGCGCTGACGCCCAGCATCAGGGACGACAGCAGGACGGCCGAGCTCACGGACTTACCGATGGTTCGACGCACAGAGATGACCTGGCCTTCCATTTTCAGCAGCCGAAGCCCGCGGGATTCACCAAGCAGTTGTCGGCCACGTTTCGGGACTCGGACCGCCAGATGCTCAGCAGCTGCGGCGGTGAAGCGACCTGGGCCCGTCCGTCGATGGCGATCATCGGACCGCCGTTGACCGAGTACTCGCCGGAGAAGTACGTGGTGACTGAGACCTGGTAGTCCCCAGTGGCGGCGTACACGTGGCTGGTCTGCGTCGGTTCACCCCATCGTTCCTCCGGCAGCGGACCGCCGGGCACAGGGCTCGGTCCGTATGAGGTGCCGTCGCCGTAGTTCCACTCATACTCGGTCGGCGTGGCCACGATCCGCAGGTTTTGACCCAACAGGGTCATGTCGAAGACCTGCTCCCGGGTATCCACGAACATGTTGGTGTGCATTCCGACCAATGAATGCGGTCCGGGCTGAATGACAAGCTCAGCCGCCGCGATCGGCCGCTGCTGAAACTCGGAAAGAATGACCGCACGGATCTGTTCTTCCAAGCTTTCTGGTTCCTCCGAGTACACGCAGGTGGGTCCACCGTATGGCAGCCACGTTGCCGGATCAGCTGACTTCAGACCGCTGTACCACTGCACTGCCGTTCCGCCCTCAGCCTCATCACAGCTGAACCCCAGATCCGCGAAGCACTTGATGCTTCCCACGTCTCCTTCAAAACACAGGGCAACAAACCGGAAACCATTCAGGTTGTCAGCTGCGCCTATTGGGACATCGGTATACAGGCCTGACTCCGGATCCTGCTGCCACACACCCGCGGTTACCGAACCGTCGCCGAACCCCCCCGCCTGCATTCTTCCCTGCCTTGGCAGTGCCTGATCCCCCGAGGAGTATGCACGCCATGAGCATGAGAGCCGTGCATACCCGGCTAGCGCTGGATAGTGACGAGCTCATCGGCGAACCAGCCCTCTTCTCTATACGTGGCTTCCATCATCTGCACGTATAGCTGATCGTTCCCCGGCTCTGACCCCAGATATTCTTCAGGGCTATAAAACTGCAAAGGTTCCTGGGTCATCTGAATGAGAACTTGATAGCGCCCCTCTGGGGTGCGTATGAACTCCGATACCACCGATCTGGCCTCAATCTTTGCACCGGCCATCCAGTCGTCCTCCACGAAGCCTTCTTCTACGACCGGATACCAGTTGTTGCATCCGAAACAATCCGGACCACTGAGCGCACGTACTGGTTGCGTATCACCGGTTTCATATCCGTAATTGAGCAGTGCATAGAAGTGCCTCGCAAAGGCCTCCAAGCCCTCCTTTGAGTTCTGTTTCGCCGCTTCCGGCATCACGGGAAGCGGGACGTTTTGCGCCGGCCCCTCGGCGGACGCCGGAACATATGCGGCGGACGGGGAGGATGACGCGGTTGCGACGGAACCGGCGGAGCTGGTTGCCTCGGTCCCTGCGGTCTCCGTTGCCCCGGCAGACGGAGCGTCATCAGCCCCCGCGTCGCCGTCGGCGCAGCCGCTGACGGCCAGGACCGACGACAGCAGGGCAGCCGCGGCCAGGGAACGGACCTTGCCAGACGGAACCATGCAACCCCCCGGATGGAGACGGACCGCCTGCTCGAACGACGGTCAGAGACTGCCGCCGAAGGTACCCGCCTGCGCCGAAAACGCCAGCGTGGACGGGAAAACGACCCTCTACAGCCACCCAACTGGGACCCACCCTAGGCCCTCAGGCTCCCCCTCATTCCTTATCCACAAGAGGAGTTTTCGCCTGCGTTCGCCGCGCACCGGCCCCCGCCCGCCCTGCGGCACCGGCTCCTACCGGGCGTTCCGCAGGGAGGTGAGCATCCGCACCACGTCCCGGTACTCCTCAGTCTGCGGATAGGCCGCGGCCTCTTCCAGGAACTCCGGGCTCTCCGGGGGCTGCCCGCTCACGAACTCACCCATAAACCGCCCGCCGCTGCTCTCGGTAAAGCGGAAGAAGTCGAACAGCCCGCACTGACCGGTCTCCTCCGCACCGCTCACTACTGCATAGGTAGCCTTGGACGGGCCTTCCGCCGGATCCACGGAGTGGTACACGAACCGCTGCTGCGTTCCCCCGGTCGCGGTCAGCTCGGGCATCGGGCGCGCCTCGTACTCCGTGTACTGCGGGGGTTCGGCGGGCGGGCTGCATTCCTGGCCCACGATGAGGCCGGTGTCCAGCGCCGCGACGATCCGGCCTGCACCGTCCCTCACCCTGACCGACACGCCGCCGTCGGGATCGTTGGCCAGCGGATCGACGGCGCTCACCGACCAGTCCCCCGGGTATTCGAAGGCCAGCTGCCCGTCGGCCGTGGTGTACATACTCCACTGCGACGGCTGCGACGTCTGTGCGGACGGGTCTTCCTGTGCCGGCGGTGCGGCGCATGAAGACACAGTCATCACGGCAATCAGCACTGCGGCGGCGCTGGTGTTACGGTATCCCACATCGGCTCCCCGGAGATCTCCGCCTCGGGCACTCATGCTATCGAGACAGCACGGGGCATCCCAGACCAACGGCGTTTTCACGCCTGGAGCCGGCTCTTTCACGTGCAGCGCCGCACAGGCCCCCTTATTCCACCCGGCGCTGCGGCGCCGTGACTGTTGGAGGTTCCGATTACCGACATCTCAGCTGAACACGACGTCTACTTCGGCACACCGGAGGAAACCCCGGAAGCGGAGGACCTGCAGACCGCTTCGCTCGCCGTCCTCCGCCGGGTCGGCGAGCGGCCCGACGTGGCCAAGGTCAAGGGGCGCCTGACCCTGATGGACACCGGACTCACCCCGCACCAGGCGATGGTCGAGGACCTGCTGTTCGTCCGCCGGGTGCTCGACGACGCCGGCATCGCCTTCCTGCTCGTGCGCGGCAACGATGAACGCCCGGTACTCGCCGTGGACCTCGGCGCCCGGATGCAGCTCGCCAAGGCCATGGTCGAGGCCTGCCGCGAGGAGCCCTTCTATGCCCGCAGCGTGGACCGCAAGGCCCGCACCCGCCTGATCGCCGACGGCGAGCTCGCCCCGGCCGAAAGCCGCATCATCCGCGTCTTCCGCCCGCGCTGTGAAAGCGGCACCAACCTGGTCTACGGCGCCTCCGCCGGCGTCCAGCTCGAGCTCTGGGACCTCTCCGGTGAACAGATCACCCTCCCGGTGGAGAACTCGCTCACCCGCCGCACCCTCCCGGCTTCCGAGGTGGTCCGCGGCACGGTCGAACGGCACGGGCTGATCTGGCCCACCATCGAGAACATGTTCGCCGACCACGCCACCGATATCCGGTTCGACGTCGACCTCGTCTTCTCCTGGGTTGACGGCAGCTCCCCCGAGTACCAGGCGGCCCGCGCCGCGCGGATGAAGAACGCCGTGGTGGGCGAGGGCGACGATCACGAAGCCCGGTACCGGCAGATCAACGAACTCAAGTACGCGCTGCGCTCGGTGTATATGTTCGCCCCCTGGATCCGGCGGATCTTCATCGCCACCGACTCCGCCGCCCCCGCCTGGCTCGCGGAGCATCCCTCGGTCACCCTGGTCCCGGCGGTCGAGCACTTCAAGGACCCCTCGGTGCTGCCCACGCACAATTCGCAGGCCGTGGAGTCCCAGCTGCAGCACATTCCGGACCTGGCCGAGCACTTCCTGTACTCCAACGACGACATGTTCTTCGGCCGCCCGGTGGGCCCGGACATGTTCTTCTCCCCCGGCGGGATCACCAAGTTCATCGAAGCCAGCACCCGGATCGGCCTGGGCGCCAACGACCCGGAGCGCAGCGGCTTCGAAAACGCCGCCCGGGTGAACCGGCGCCTGCTCTGGGAGCGGTTCGGCCGGATCACCACCCGGCACCTGGAGCACTGCGCCGCGCCGCTGCGCCGCAGCGTGCTGCTGGAGATGGAAGCGGTCTTCCCGGATGAGTTCGCCGCGACCGCCGCCAGCACCTTCCGCGCCCAGGACAACATCTCGGTGACCAACTCGCTGTACCACTACTACGCGCTGCTCACCGGCCGCGCCGTCACGCAGGAGACGGCGAAGGTGAAGTACGTGGACACCACCACGCGTGCGGGTCTGCGCAGCATGGACAAGCTGCTGGCCAAGCGCAATAAGGACATGTTCTGCCTCAACGACGGCTCCTTCCCGGAGGTCTCCGCCGACGAGCGGGCCGAGCGGGTGACGGCGTTCCTGGAGGCTTACTTTCCGATCAAGGCACCCTGGGAGAAGTAGCCCGGGAACGCGCCGCGGCCAGGAAGGCCTCCAGCAGGGCCGGGAACTGGCCGGGGGCCGTTCCCGGCGCCTCCGGGTGCCACTGCACGCCCAGCAGCCACCCGGCGTCGGGGTCCCGGCCCTCGATGCCTTCCACGACGCCGTCCCCGGCGGTGGCGCTGACGCTGAGCCCCTCCCCCAGCCCGCGGACCGCCTGGTGATGTCCGGACTGCACCGGAACCCTGCCGTCGTCGGACGCCTTCTCGAGGACGGCCGCCAGCAGGGTGCCGGGGCGGACGACGACGTCGTGCGCCGCCATGCCGGCGGTGTCCCGGTCCGTGTGGTCGGCGAAGACCTTATGCACCGATCCGGGGCCCAGGTCCTCCGTCAGGGTGCCGCCGAAGGCGACGTTGAGCAGCTGCATCCCCCGGCAGATGCCCAGGACCGGCAGGCCCTGCTCCGCGGCGTCCCGGATCAGCGCCAGCTCTGCCTCGTCGGCGTCACGGCAGACGTTGCCGAGGCTCGGATGGCCGGCGTCCCCGCCGTACAGCCGCGGGTCCACGTCACCGCCGCCGAGCACCAGCACGCCGTCGAATCCGTTCACGCCGGCGGGTCCGCCGGCGGCGGCGTCGATCTCCACCGGATCCGCGCCCGCAGCGGCCAGCCCCGCCACGGCGGCGGCGGCCAGCCGCCCGAGCTTGGCGGAGAACTGCGGGCTGTGGGACGCGGCGGTCCGGGCCCAGGAGACGGCGGTGCGGGGTGCGGGCGAAGCGGCCATGGCCCGAGCCTACTCCGGGCCGCGGCGCGGTTCGAGGCACCGCGGAACGGCGGAACGGGAACCGGGACACTGCACCGGGGCCTTAACGCCGACGGCGGCGGCCCGCCGAAGCGAGCCGCCGCCGTCGTTGGTCAGGCAGGGACTAGCGGGTGACCACCACGTGCTCGTTGGGCACGCAGTGCGTCATGGTGAGGCCCTCGACGTTGCGCGGGCCGTTGTGGCCCAGGTTCTTCATGCGCTCGGTCTCCTCCTCGTTCAGGGTCTGGGTGGCCAGCGGGCCGAGGTCCTTGACCTCGTCCAGGCTGATGCCCAGGCCCTCGCCCACACGGGCGCCCAGCTCGTCGTCGCACATGTAGAAGTGCCAGAGCATGCGCTCCTGCACCTCGCGCACGGCCTGGGAGATGTTGGCAACGAAGTTGGCGACCAGGTCGTCCTTCTCCCACTGCTCCATCAGCTGGTAGCGCTGGCCGGCCTGCATGTAGTCGTTGGTCCGCTCGATCCGGGCGCGGGTCAGGCGGCCCTGCAGCTCGGGGCCGACCTCGGCCTGTGCCAGCTTCGGAGCCTCCTGCAGCCCGCCGGTGATGTTCGGCTCGTAGTTCACGTGCGGGTTCTGGCCCGGCGCGAGGTCGGTGCCGTAGGACATCTGCCCGCCGCGCTGGTTGGTGGCCACCTTCGCGTTCTTGGCGGAGTTGACCGGCAGCTGCAGGTAGTTCGGGCCCACCCGGTAGCGCTGGGTGTCGGAGTAGCTGAAGGTGCGGCCGACGAGCATCTTGTCGTCGGAGAACTCCAGCCCGTCCACCAGCACACCGGTGCCGAAGGCGATCTGCTCGTTCTCGTTGTGGTGGTCCTGGACGTTGCGGTTCAGGGTCATCGTGCCCACGTACTTAGGCTCGAACTCCTGCTCCGGCCAGGTCTTGGTGTCATCGAGCGGGTCGAAGTCCAGCTCCGGGTGGTCGTGGTCATCCATGAGCTGGACGTACAGGTCCCACTGCGGGTAGTCGCCGCGCTCGATCGCCTCGTAGAGGTCCTTGGAGGCATGGCCGAGGTCCTGGGCCTGGATGTTCGCGGCGTCCTCTTCGGTCAGGGACTTCACGCCCTGCTTCGGCAGCCAGTGGTACTTGACCAGCTTGGACTCGCCGGCGGCGTTCACCCAGCGGTAGGTGTTCACGCCGAAGCCCTGCATGTGGCGGTAGTCGGCGGGGATGCCGCGCGGGCTGAACAGGTTCACCAGCATGTGCATGGACTCGGGGGTCTGCGACATGAAGTCGAAGATCCGGGCCGGCTCCTGGCGGAAGGTGACGGGGTCCGGCTTCAGGGAGTGGATGACGTCCGGGAACTTGATGGCGTCGCGGATGAAGAAGACGCCCAGGTTGTTGCCGACCAGATCCCAGTTGCCGTCCTCCGTGTAGAACTTCACGGCAAAGCCGCGCGGGTCGCGGGCGGCCTCCGAGGAATCGCGGCCGCCGATCACCGAGGAGAAGCGGATGGCGACGTCGGTCTTCTTGCCGGGCTCCGAGAACAGCTTGGCGCGGGTGTACTTCGAGATCGGCTCGTCGCCCCACTTGCCGCTGGCTTCGAACTCGCCGTAGGCCACGAACCCGCGGGCGTGGACCACGCGCTCCGGAATCCGCTCACGGTCAAAGTGGCTGATCTTTTCCAGGAACTGGTAGTTCTCCAGGGTGGCCGGACCGCGGGAGCCGACGGTGCGGGTGTTCTGGTTGTCGTACACCGGGTGGCCCTGCCGCGTGGTCAGGTGGTTGGCGGGTTCGCTCTGCCCGGCGTTGGAGGGATTGGGGTTCTGCTCTGCGTCTGTCATCACGTTCTCTCTGAGTAGAGTATTGAGCTGATCAGGGTAAACAACTGCCCATCTACACTCTTATGGCCGGTTCCCGGGACCGTCAAGTTGGCTGGAAAGGCCGGGCTGGCGCGGCAGGGGGCAACGCTGCACACTGGGAGCATGAGAAACGATGACCTCCCTCCCGTCGTGGAACTCACCGCCGAGGAGTCGTGGAAATACCTCGAGCACACGGCCCACGGACGGCTTGCGGTCAGTGTGCAGAACCGCCCGCACATCTATCCGCTGAATTACGTTGCACGGGACGGTCGCATCGTGTTCCGGACCGCTCCCGGCACCAAGCTCGCCGAACTGGCCGTGAACTCGAACGTCGCCTTCGAAGCGGACGGCATCACCAGCGACCAGGCCTGGTCCGTGGTGGTCACCGGTACCTCGCGGCTGCTGGAGCGCTCCGCGGAGATCGAGGCAGCGGACGCGCTGCCGCTGGAGCCGTGGGTCCGCACACTGAAGTACCAATACGTGGAAATCCGGCCGGAGCGGATCACCGGACGGTTCTTCAACCTCGGCCGGGAACCTGCGCGTTACGACATCTGAGGCGGATAGCCCGGCGCCCCTGCCATCTGCCGCGGCTCCGGGATCCGGACGCCGGCCCGGTCCAGGCGCCTGCCCGCCTCCTCCGGGCCCACCTGTTCCCCCACGGTCGGGGCCTCGTCGAGCGGCACCACCGAGTGCACCACGGTGTGGTCGTACACGTGCACCATGTTGAAGCCCTGCGCCGCGTCCTGTCCCCGGGTCCCCGGCGTCGCCAAATCCTGGGTGTAGCAGGTGGCGGAAGCCACCGAGACGGGTATGCCGGCGAAGGTGGCGAACGTCGAATAGTGCAGGTGTCCGGCAATGATGGCCCGGACATCGGAGCCTTCCAGCACCTCGGCCAGCCGCTCCTGGTCCCGCAGCTCCACGAGCACGCTGAGGTCCTGGACGCTGGGCATCGGCGGATGGTGCAGCGCCAGGATGGTGCCGTGGGGCGCCGGGACGGCTAGCTCGTTCCGCAGCCACTGCAGCTGCGCGGGGTCCAGCTCGCCGTGGTGGTATCCCGGCACGCTGGAGTCCAGCGTGATGATCCGCAGCCCGGACACGTCATAGCTGCGGTCCACCGGGCGGAGGTCCGGTGCCTCCCCCAGCAGTTCGGCCTTGAATCCGGCACGGTCATCGTGGTTTCCCACTGCGAAGATCAGCTGCGCGCCCATCTCCCGGGCCGCCGGCACCACCAGCTCCCGCAGGGCGGCGTAGGCGTCGCGTTCCCCGCGGTCGGCGAGGTCGCCGGTCAGGACCAGGGCGTCCGGGCGCATCCCCGAGCTGCGCAGCCGCTCGAACAGGCGGTGCAGGCGGGCGCGGCTGTCGACGTCGCCGTACAGCAGCCGGTTCCCACCCACCAGGTGGGTGTCGCTGAGATGGAGGATGAAATGTCGCGGCCGGGGATGCTCGGCCGGGAGGAATTCCATGGGATTTCCTATTCGTCTCGACAGGTGCTGGCTACCTGCCTCCATGTAAGCAGAAACACATCCGGAAGGCTAAGCGGTGCCGCGGCGCGTGTTCCTCCTGTGGCCCCGTCTGGCGTTTGCGGGCAAAACGGCATTAGGCTCAGGGAAAGAAGCACCCTTACTTTCGAAGGAAGGACTTTCCATGAAGCTCAGCCAGATCCCGCTGCGCCTGACCACCGGCGCTTTCATCCTCAACTCGGGCCTGAACAAGCGCAACCTCGACGCGGACAGCGCCGCAGGTCTGCAGGCGATGGCCGCCAACGCCTTCCCGCAGGCCGCAGAGATGGAGCCGGAAAAGTTCGGCAGGCTCATCAGCGCCGCGGAGATCGGCGTGGGCGCCACCCTGCTGGCACCGTTCGTTCCCGGGCGGCTCGCGGGACTGGTGCTCGGCGCGTTCTCGGGCGGCATGATCGCGATGTACCTGAAGACGCCGGGCATGACCGAGGCGGACGGCATCCGCCCCACCCAGCAGGGCACGTCGCTGGCCAAGGACGTCTGGATGGCCGGCATCGCCGCTTCGCTGCTGATGGCCAAGAAGGCCCGGACGAAGGTCAAGGTCGTCAAGGCGCCTGCTCCGGCCAAGGCCGGAGCGGCCGCTGCCGCCGTCAAGGGAGCCGGCAAGGCCACTCAGAAGGCCACCCAGAAGGCCGCAGGCAAGGCCGCCGGGACGGCGGCAAAGGCTGCCAAGGCCGCCAAGTCGGTCAAGTCCTGATCATCTGAAGCTGAGACCGGCGCGGCGGCCGGCGTGGTCCCCGAGGGGATGACGCCGGCCGCCGCGCTGTACTGTACCGGCCGGGCCGCGGCCCGGCCGGCAGCCACGGCTCAGGTCAGTACCCACACCGATTCGTCGGAACCGAGCTCATGCGGTTCGCCGCCGGTGCTGGACAACAGCACCCGGCCGGCGGGTACCGGCACCGGGGCCGGTCCGAAGTTGAGCAGGCACTGCAGCGGGCCGCGGCGGAAGGCCAGCACGTCCGGCCCGGCATCGATCCATTCGATGCCGTCGCCCGGTGCCAGCGCCAGCAGCTGCCGGCGGGCCCGGACGGCGCGGCGGTACAGCGCCAGGAACGATCCCTCGTCACCCTCCTGCTCCGAAGCGGCGTACCGGCCCCACCCCTGGGGCTGCGGCAGCCACGGCTCCTCCGCCCCGAACCCGAAGCCCGCTTCGTCCGCATTCCAGGGCAGCGGCACCCGGCACCCGTCCCGCCCCTTTTCCAGGCCGCCGGTCCGTTCGTGGATGGGGTCGCGCAGGGCCTCCGCCGGAAGGTCCGGCACCTCGGGCAGCCCGAGTTCCTCCCCCTGGTACAGGTAGGCGGCGCCGGGCAGGGCCAGCGTGAGCAGCACCGAGGCCCTGGCCCGCTTCTCTCCCAGCGCATCATCGGCGGGCGGTTCGGTTCCGTTGCCGGCCAGCCACTTGACCGGGTCGGTGCCGTTGGGCAGTCCGTAGCGGGTCCGGTGCCGGACGACGTCGTGGTTCGACAGCACCCAGGACGTGGAGGCCCCCACGGACGCGACGCCGGCGAGCGCCGCGTCGATGACCCGGCGGAACTCCCCTGCCTGCCAGGGGCAGCGCAGGTAGAAGAAGTTGAAGGCCTGGTCCAGCTCGTCCTGCCGCACGTACAGCGGCAGCCGGTCCAGGCTGACGCCGGCCTCGGCCACCGCGAGCCGCGGCGGATCGTACTCATCGAGCACCTTGCGCCATTCCCGGTACACCTCGTGGACCTCGTCCCGGTCCCAGAAGGGGTGGTTGTCCCCTTCCGGCGGCGAAAGCAGCGGGGCGATGTCCGCGCCGTACGTGTTCCGTAGCGGCAGGTCCAGATCCTTCATCAGCCCGTGGGCGACGTCGATGCGGAACCCGTCCACGCCGAGGTCCGACCAGAAGCGCAGGGTGCGGTCGAAATCCTCCCGGACCGCCGGGTTGCGCCAGTTGAAGTCCGGCTGCTCACGGGAAAAGATGTGCATGTACCACTGCCCGTCGGGCACCCGGTCCCATGCCGGGCCGCCGAACTTCGACTGCCAGTCCGACGGCGGCAGCTCCCCGTTCTCGCCCTGCCCGTCCCGGAAAATAAACTTGTCCCGCTCCGGCGAGCCCGGCCCCGCCGCGAGCGCGGCCTGGAAATCCGGATGCGCGTCTGAGCAGTGGTTGGGCACGATGTCGACAATGATCCGGATGTCGCGCGCATGCGCCTCGGCCAGCAGCGTCCGGAAGTCATCAAGGGTTCCGTACATGGGATCGACGTCGCGGTAGTCGCTGACGTCGTACCCGCCGTCGGCCTGCGGCGAAGGGAAGAACGGGGTCAGCCAGAGCGCGTCCACGCCCAGCTCCTCCAGATAGTCCAGCTTGGACACGACCCCGGGCAGGTCACCGGTGCCGTCTCCGTTGGAGTCGGCGAAGCTGCGGACGTAGACCTGGTAGATGACGGCGTCGCGCCACCATGTGCTGTTCATTGTGTTGCTCCTAGCCTTTGACGGCGCCGGCGGTCATGCCTGAGACCACGGCCCTGCGGAATACCAGCACCAGGATGGCGACCGGCAGGATCGCCACCACGGATGCCGCGAAAATGGTCCCGTACGGAACCTCGAACTCTGCCCCGAACAGGGCGATGCCCACCGGCACCGTCCGGAAGCGGTCCTCGGCGTTGAAGGTCATCGCCATCAGGAACTCCGTGAAGCAGGCCGTGAAGGTGAAGATCCCGGCGGTGAACAGGCCCGGCCGGGCGGCGGGCAGGATGATCGAGAACACCGTGCGCGTCACCGAGGCGCCGTCCATCCGCGCCGATTCCTCCAGCTCGAACGGCAGGTCCTTGAGGTAGTTGCGCATGATCCACACCGCGAAGGGCAGGTTGAAGGCGATGTAGGGCAGGATCAGCCCCTGGTAGCTGTTCAGCATGCCCAGCGACCGCTCCAGCAGGTACAGCGGGGTGACCACGGCGATCGTCGGAAACACCGAGATCACCAGCAGGCCCACCAGCATGGGACCCTTGCCGCGCACCGGCAGCCGGGCCAGGGCGTACCCGGCCAGCAGGGCCAGCAGCAGCACCACGGCCGTGGCCGTGAGTGCGATCAGGACGCTGTTGAACATGTACGTACCGAACGAATACTGGCCGAACGCCTCACGGTAGTGCTCCAGGCTCGGCTCGCGGGGCAGCAGGGTGGGCGGCAGCGAGCCCAGCTCCGCGGAAGGCTTGAACGAGCTGGCGAACAGCCAGTAGATGGGCGCGGCGGTGAGCACGGCAATCACCACGGCGCTGATGTTGATGGTGTTGATATAGCGGCGCCAGCCCCTGCGGGTGCGGTTCCTCATGGCTTCTCCTCGTTGACCTGGGAGCGGAAGGCCCGCAGCGACAGCAGGCAGGCGATCAGGACCAGGGCCCCGGTGGTTACCGCCACGGCGGCGCCGGTGCCCAGGTTCAGGCTCTGGAACATGACTTTCCAGCCGAGCAGGGCCAGCGACTCCGTGGATGTTCCCGGGCCTCCGCCGGTGAGGACGAACGGCAGGTCGAAGACGCCGAAGGCCTGCAGCACCCGGAACAGGACGGCGATCGCCAGCGTCGCGGACAGCTGCGGCAGGGTCACCTGCCAGAAGGTCTGCCAGGTGTTCGCGCCGTCGAGTTCGGCGGCCTCATAGATATCCCCCGGGATGGCCACCAGCCCGGCGAGGACGATGATCGCCACGAACGGCGTGGTCTTCCAGATGTCGGCGACCATCATTGCGGTGATGGCCGAGGCCGGTTCGCCCAGGATCACCGGGTCGCCGCCGAAGAGATCGAAGACCCACGAGATGGCGCCATAGGCGGAGTTGTACAGATAGGACCACAGCTGCGCTGAGATCACCGTGATCATGGCCCAGGGGATCAGGAGCAGGGCCATCATCCAGCCCCGCCAGCTGGTCAGCCGCTCCAGGACCAGCGCCACGAGGGTGCCCAGGATCAGTTCGATGACCACGGTGACCACGGTGTAGAAGATGGTGAACAGGGCCGCGTAGGCCCAGCGGCCGCTGCTGAACAGCGCCGCGTAGTTGTCGGTGGTGAACCCGGTGAGCGCAAAGCCGGTGTAGCCCAGTTCCACCTTCGAGAAGCTCATCGCGATGGAGAAGGCAATGGGGAACAGGGTCACCAGACCCACCACGGCCAGTGTGGGGCTGAGGTAGATCCAGCCGGTGCGGGCGGCCGAGCTGGAGAGCCGGCGGCGGCGCGGCGGCGGGGACGCCGGCCCGCGGGCCGGCTCCGGGCGGGCGGGGGCGGTGACGGCCATCAGAGGCTCCTTCCATCCAGCGCGGAGCGGATGCCGCGGGTCACCGCCGCCAGACCGTCGGCGGCGGGTGTGCTGCCGGCCAGGACGCCGTTGACGTTGCCGTAGACCGACTGGGAGATCTGGGCGTAGTAGGGCGAGGCGGTGGGCCGGGGCACCAGGTCGTTGTCCACGCTGGCCGCGATCACCGGCGAGAGCTCCTGCACCTCGGGCGAGGTGCGCACCGCATCCAGGGCGGGAACCACGGTGGAGCGCTCGGCGAGCTGCTGCTGGGTCTCCGCGCTGGTCAGCCAGGTCAGGAAGGCCAGCGACGCGCCCAGCTGCTCGGTGTGGGGGTTGATGTACACGTTCCAGCCGCCCACCGTGGAGGCACGGACGTCGTTGTCTCCGAAGGCCGGCATGGCCGTGACGCCCACGTTGCCGGCGACGGCGGAGCTTTCGGGGTTCTCGGCGCTGGCGTAGGCGTAGGCCCAGTTGCGCAGGAACGCCGCGTCGCCGTTGGTGAAGGTCTGCAGGGCCTGGGGTTCCTGATAAGTGGGCACGCCGCGGGAGCTGACCCCGTCCTCGATCAGCCCGCGCATGAAGTCCACGGCCTCGGCGGCCTCGGGGCTGTCGGTGCCCGGTCCGCTGAGGTCCTCGGCGACCAGGGTGCCGCCGGCGGCGGCCACGAACTCGTTGGTCACGGCGGTCAGCCCCTCGTAGGAGGCGCCGGGCCAGGCGATGCCGTCGCTGACCTCGCCGGCCTCCTGCAGCGTCCGGGCCTGCTCGGCCACCTGCTGCCAGGTGGTGGGCACGGGCAGGCCGTGCTTTTCCAGCAGATCGGTGCGGTAGTAGAGGAACGCCTGGTCCAGGGTCAGGGGCATGCCGTACACCTGTCCCTCATAGCTGGCGCCCGCCACGATCGCCTCGTCGAACCCTTCGAACCAGTCCTCGGGCAGGTAGCTGTCAATCGGCAGCGCCAGCCCGGCGTCGGCCAGCTGGGCCGCCCAGGAGATGTCTCCGTTGTAGACATCCGGGGTGGCGGCGCCGCCCATGATCTGGGTGGCCAGGCTGGCCCGGTTGGTGTCCGTGTTGGTCGGAGCGCTGATGACTTCGACATCGATGTTCGGATGCTCCGCCTCGAACTGCTCGACAAGCCACACCCGGGCGTCGTCGGCGCGGTTGCCGAACGGGGAGGCCTGCCAGGTGATGGTGACCGGGGAGGTCGGTTCCGATGTGCTCTGCCCGGCGACCGGGTCCTCGTTGCCCGGCGGCGAACAGCCGGCGGTGCCCAGCAGGAGTCCCGCCGTCCCCAACACCGCCGCCGCCCGCAGGCTTCGCTTGTGCGCCATAACCCTCGTGCTCCCTTCGCAAACGCTTGCGTAGTTCACGGATAATGATTGGGAGCGCCAGGCCGTGATTGGCACACCCTTGATGCCGCACAGCACAAACTAGCACGCTGTCAGCGTCCTGCAGCGGCGAAAACAGCACGCAAGCGTTTGCGAATCCGTCTAGCATTGTCCTGTGCCTCTCCCCCCTCCCCAGCATCCGGACCGGCAGCACCGTCCGGTGACCATGGCCGACGTCGCGCGCGCCGCCCAGGTGGCCCTGTCCACCGTGTCCCGGGCACTGGGCGGCAGGCCGGGCGTCTCGGACGAGCAGCGCGAACGCATCCTGGCCGTGGCCCGCGAGCTGGACTACGCCGTCTCCCCGGCTGCCTCCGGGCTGGCCTCCGGCCGGACGAGAGCCGTAGGCGTGCTGGTGCCGCATATCGACCGCTGGTTCCACTCCACCGTGCTGGCAGGACTCGAGGACGGGCTGCGGGACACGGGAATGGACCTGCTGCTCTACCGCGCCGAAAGCGCCGGGGAACGGTCCGCCTTCTTTTCCGCACTGCCTTTCCGCCGCCGGGTGGACGCCCTGGCCGTCGTCGCGATCTCGCTCTCCGACGCCGAAACCGCCGCCCTGGCCGGCCACGGCATTCCCGTGATCGGCATCAGCTGCCGCCTGCCCGGGCAGCGGATGGTGGGGATCGACGACGCCGCCGGCGCCGCGGCCGCCGTCCGGCACCTGACCAACCTGGGACACAGCCGGATCGCCGTCATCCGCACCACCACCATGACCGGCAGCTACGGAGCCGCCTCCGTTGAGCGCTACCGGGGCTACCGGCAGGCCATGGCCGAACGCGGACTGGAGGTGCCGGATGCCTATGTGGCGTCCGCGCCCTGGGGCGTGGAGGGCGGAGCCGAGGCGATGGCGCAGCTGCTCGCTTCCTCCTCTCCGCCGACGGCCGTGTTCTGCGAGTCCGATGAGGTTGCCATCGGGGCGCTGCGCACGCTGCGGCGCTCCAACCTGGTGCCGGGCCGGGAGCTCTCCGTGATGGGGTTCGACGACCACCTGATGGCTGACCTGCTGGATCTTTCCACCGTGGCCCAGCCGGTCCAGGACCAGGGCCGCATCGGAGCGGACATGCTGCTCGCAGCCCTGGGCCGGGGTGAGGCCAACCCGGCGGAGGTCGTGCTGCCCACCCGGCTGGTGGTGCGCGGCACCACCGCCTCACCCGGAGGCAGGTAGGCCGGCATCCGAAACGCGGCTGTACATCAGCGGCAACACGGCTGAAACATGCCGCTGACAAAATTCAGGCCATGTTCCTCACCCCGTCAGATACCGACAAGCTGCTGCTCAGCGTGGCCGGCATGGTGGCCCGGGACCGCCGCGGCCGCGGCGTCAGGCTGAACTATCCCGAAGCGGTCGCCCTGCTCTCGTGCTGGGTTATCGAACGCGCCCGCGAGGGGGCGCTCGTCACGGACCTGATGAGCGAGGGCCGCAGGGTGCTGGCCCGGGAGGACGTCATGGAAGGCGTGCCCGAAATGATTCCCGATCTGCAGATCGAAGCCACCTTTCCGGACGGGCGCAAGCTCGTGACCATCACGGATCCGATCTCATGAGCACCCCGATGGTCCCCGGCGAAATCCGCACCGGCACCGGTGCGTTGGAGCTCAACGCCGGGCGCGAGACGCGCACCCTGGTCGTCACCAACGACGGCGACCGCCCGGTGCAGATCGGCTCCCACTTCCACTTCGCCGACGTCAACGCCGCCCTGCGCTTCGACCGTGAGGCCGCCGCCGGGTTCCGGCTGGGCGTCCCGGCGGGCACCGCCGTCCGGTTCGAGCCCGGCGCCTCGCGTGAGGTCCTGCTCGTGCGACTGGCCGGCACGGGCACGGTTCCGGGGCTGCGGCTGCCCGGGGGCCCGGCCGCCGCATCGTCCACCGACCCGTCAGGAGCCTGAGCCATGCAGATCAGCCGGCACGAATATGCCCACCTCTACGGCCCCACGGTGGGTGACAGCATCCGCCTGGCCGATACGGATCTGTGGATCAGCCCGGAGAAGGACTACACCTTCGGCGGCGACGAATCCGTCTTCGGCGGCGGCAAGAACATCCGCGAGTCCATGGCCCAGTCCACCCGCACCTCCGACCAGGGCGCTCCGGACCTGGTCATCACCAACGTGCTCATCGTGGACCACTGGGGCATCGTCCGGGCCGACGTCGGCGTCCGCAGCGGCCGGATCGCCGGGATCGGCAAGGCCGGCAACCCGGACATCATGGACGGCGTCGACCCGGCCCTGGTGATCGGGCCGGGCACCGAGATCATCGCCGGCGAGGGGCGGATCCTGACCGCCGGCGGCATTGACACCCACGTCCACCTGCTCGGCCCCGAGGCGCTGCGCGAGGCACTCGCCGCCGGCATCACGACCGTCGGCGGCGGCGGCACCGGCCCGGGGGAGGGCTCCAAGGCCACCACCGTCACGCCGGGGCGCTGGAACCTGGAAACCATGCACCGGGCGCTGGACGGGCTGCCGCTGAACTTCCTGCTCTACGGCAAGGGCAACACGGTCAGCGCCGCAGCCCTGGAGGAACAGGCGCTGGCCGGCGCGGCCGGCTACAAGGTGCACGAGGACTGGGGCTCGACGCCGGCCGCCATCGACGCCGCGCTCACGGCGGCGGACCGGTGGGGCGTCCAGGTGGCGCTGCATGCCGATTCGCTCAACGAGGCCGGCTACGTGCAGGACACCCTCGCGGCGATCGGCGGCCGCGGCATCCATATCTTCCACGCCGAGGGTGCCGGCGGCGGGCATGCGCCGGACATCATCACGGCGGCCGCGGCGTCGAACGTCCTGCCGGCCTCCACCAACCCCACGCTGCCGTTCACCGTCAACACCGTGGCCGAGCACCTGGACATGCTGATGGTCTGCCATCACCTGAACCCGCGCATCCCCGAGGACCTGGCCTTCGCCGAGTCCCGGATCCGGGCGAACACCATGATGGCCGAGGACGTCCTGCAGGACCTGGGCGCCATGTCCATCACCTCCTCCGACGCGCAGGCCATGGGCCGCATCGGGGAAACCATCACCCGCACCTGGCAGATGGCGCATGTCATGAAGGACTACATGGGACCGGCGGAGTCCGCGCTCCCGGCGGACAACGAGCGGGTGCGCCGGTACATCGCCAAGTACACGATCTGCCCCGCAGTGGCCCACGGCATCGACCACGAGGTCGGCTCCGTGGAGGTCGGGAAGATGGCGGACCTGGTGCTGTGGAACCCGGCGTTCTTCGGCATCCGCCCGCACGTGGTGATCAAGGGCGGAGCCATCGTGGCCGGGCAGATGGGTGACCCCAACGCGTCCCTGCCCACCCCGCAGCCGGTCTGGATGCGCGAATCGCTGGCCGCGGCGCCGTCGTCGGCTCCGCATCTGTCCACCACCTTCGTCGCGCCGGCCGCGCTGGAGGACGGGCTGGCGGACCGGCTGGGCCTCACCCGGCGGCTCACGGCGATCCATTCCACCCGCGGAGTCACAAAGGCCTCGCTGCCGAACAACACGGCGCTGCCGGACATCCGGGTGAACCCGGAGACGTTCATGGTCAGCATCGACGGGCAGGTCATCGAGCCCCGGCCGGCCACAGAGCTGCCGCTGACCCAGCGCTACGCGCTGTTCTAGCCATGGGTCCCACCGCGCTTCCCGATCCGGCGGGATACCTCGCCGGGTTCCTGCTCGCCGACTCGAGGCTGCCCTCGGGCGCTTACTCGCACTCCGCGGGCCTGGAACCGGCGGTCCTGGCCGGGCTCGACGTCGACGGCGTCTATCCGTATCTGCTGGCCCGGCTGAACACGGTGGTGCGCACGGAGACCGCCGCCGCTGTCCTGGCGCACCGGATCGCCTCCGGGCAGTCCGGCTGCTCCTACCCGGAGGTGGAGCGGGCGCTGGATGCGCGCACCCCCTCCCCCGCCCAGCGGGATGCGTCCCGGCGGCTGGGCCGCGGCATGCTGCGCCTGGCCGGAACCGTACGGCCGGAGCATCCGGCGGTGATGGCCCTGCGCGCCGAAGTGCCGCGCCCCACCCGGCCCGTGGCGCTGGGCGTCACGGCCGCGGCGCTGGGCATGGGCGCCGAGCCGCTGGCCCGGCTGTGCTGCTACGACGACGCGCAGTCCGTGGTCGCCGCCGCGCTGAAGCTGCTGCCGGTGGATCCGATGCGCGGCACCGGCTGGATTCTGGACGCCGCCGCCGAGATGGACGCCGTCACGCATGCCGCCCTGCAGACCTGCACGCCGGAGGACATTCCGGCGCTCAGCGCTCCCTGGATGGAGCACTGGGCCGAAGACCACACCGAAAGAACAAGGAGGCTGTTCGTTGCCTGAGAACACCACACCCGCCCGTTCCCTGCGCCTCGGCGTTGCCGGCCCCGTGGGCACCGGCAAGAGCTCGCTGATCGCCACCATCTGCCGGGCCATGTCCGGTGAACTGCAGATCGGCGTCATCACCAACGACATCTACACCGACGAGGACGCCCGGTTCCTGCGCTCCGCCGGTGTGCTTCCGGCCGAACGCATCCGTGCCGTGGAGACCGGTGCGTGCCCGCACACGGCCATCCGTGACGACGTCACCACCAACCTCCTCGCCGTGGAGGACCTGGAGGCGGACTTCTCCCCGCTGGACCTGGTCCTGGTGGAGTCCGGCGGCGACAACCTCACCGCCACCTTCTCCCCCGCGCTGGTGGACGCGCAGATCTTCGTGCTCGACGTCGCCGGCGGCGGTGACGTTGCACGCAAGGGCGGGCCCGGCATCGCGCGGGCGGATCTGCTGGTGATCAACAAGATCGACCTCGCTGAGCACGTGGACGTCGACGTGGAGCAGATGGTCGCCGACGCGACGGCCGCCCGGGAGGGCGGGCCTGTGCTGGCGCTGTCCCGCAAGCGCGAGGCCACCGTCGCGGAGCTGGCCGATTGGGTGCGCGGCATGGTGCAGCGCCACCGCGCCGGTGCACACGTGCCGCAGGATCCGGGACCGATGGCCCCGCACTTCCACGCCGATGAGGACGGCGGGTACATGCACAGCCACGACGGGGAGCCCGGTGCCCTCCACAGCCACTGATACCGGGCTCACGGCGGACCGCCCGACGGCGGCCGGCGCCGACCAGCGCACGGGCCCGGGTGCGGAACAGGCCTGCGGAGCCGGTGCCTTCCCGGGCACCGGGCCCGACCCGGCGGCGTCGTTCCGGCCTACCCGGATCACCGCCGAGTGCCACGGCGGCAGGGCCAGGTTCACGGAGCTGGACCAGGGCCACTACCTCGCGCCGCGGCCGGTCCGCGGCGCGTTTCCGCCCGCCCCCAACCACGTGAGAGTGGCGTTGATCGGCATCCACATGATGCTGCTGGGCGGCGATGACGTGCGGCTGCAGGTCCGGGTAGGGCCCGGGACCGTCCTGGAGGTCGTCGAGCCCGCCGGGATGGTGGCCTACAACGCCGACGGCGTCGCCTCCCGCTGGAGTCTCGACGCGCATCTGGAGCCGGGTGCGGCGCTGATCTGGGAGGGCGCCCCGTTCATCGTTGCGAACGGGGCCAACGTGCAGCGCCAAACCCGGATCACCCAGGCCGCCGGAGCCCGTGCCCTGATCAGGGAGACCCTGGTGCTGGGCCGCTCGGGCGAGCAGGGCGGGGCCCTGCGGAGCATCACCCGGCTGACCGGGCCCGACGGCGACCTGCTGTATGAGGACCTGGACCTGACCGGGCCGCGACGCCGCGCCGTCGGCGTCCTGGGCGACGCCAAGGTCCTCGCGGGCGCCACCGCTGCCGGCTGGCGTCCCGCTCCCCTCCCGGAGGGGCCGGCGGCAGGAAGCCATCCCGCCGCGGGAATCGTCGACGGCGGCACGGCGCGGCGCTTCGACCTGGCCGGGGACGGCGCCGTACTGCGGGCCCTGACGGGCACCGGCCACGCCGTGGACCGTCAGCTGGACGCGGGCTGGAACGCCTGGAAGGACGAGCTGCTGGGTCGGTCCGGCCCGGCCTGACCCCGCACGACCGCAGGTGCCGGAGGCCGTGTCCTTCGCCCCAAGCGGTGTTCCCCGTTATCCTCGGCGCACAGCATCACTCCGCTCGGCGGCAACCGGCACGCCGGCGGACACCTCCGGGGGAAGGGTTGCCGCTGATGGCCGACCGAAGCACGATACTGGCAGACCGGGACTTCCGGCTGTGGTTTTCCGGCCGCACCCTGTCGCTGACCGGCACCGAGGCGAGCGCCGTCGCGCTTCCCATCCTGGTGTACGGCCAGTCCGGCAGCGTATTCCTCACCTCGCTCGTCTCCACCATGATGCTGCTGCCGCACCTGCTGTTCGGCCTGTTCGCGGGCGCGGTCGCCGACCGGGCCAACCGACGACGGATCCTGGTCACGGCGGAGGTCGTGGCCGCAGCCGCCCTGGCCGTGGTTCCGGTCATGGCCGTGTTCGGCCTGCACTCCCCGGCCGCGGTGCTTGCGGTGACATTTGTCGTCTGGACCTGCTCGGTATGGTTTGACGCCGCCGCGTTCGGCGGGCTGTTCCGCCTGGTCGGCCGGGAGGGCCTGGCGTCGGCGAACTCCCTCGTCTGGTCCTCCGGTGCGGCCGCGGGAGCGATCGCCCCGGCCCTGGCCGGAGCGGTCATTGCGTTCTCCTCCGCCGAAGCCGTGCTTCTGGCGGACGCCCTGACCTGCCTTGCCTCGGCCGTGCTGCTCCTGCGGGTGCGCACGGCGCTGTCCGAACCCGGTGAAGAACGCGCACCACGCGGGGGGCACCGGACGGGGCTGTCCGCTGACATCCGAGAGGGGCTCGCCTACGTGTGGCACGAGCCCCGCGTCCGGGCCCTGAGTCTGGCAACGGCAGGGCTCACCCTGTCGTCGGGCGCGGTCATCGGAATCCTCGTCGTCTACGTTGACCGGCAGCTCGACAGCGGCGCCGACTGGCTCCTGGGGTTCATGCTTGCGGCCGGAGCAGCGGGCGCGTTCGTCCTGACCCTCGCGATGCCGCGGCTCGGAGCCCTGTTGGGGCCGGGTCGGCTGGCCGTCTGCGCCTTCCTCGCCCTGGTTCCCCTGACCCTGGTGCTCGCGTGGACGGCCACTGTGTGGATCGCGGTGGGCGCCTGGGTGCTGTGGTCCGGTGTTCGAACCCTCGCCGTCGCCAACGCGATCACGCTGCGCCAGGAGCTCACTCCGGACGCGCTGCAGGGACGGGTCAACACCACCGGGCGGCTCATCTCCCTCGGCGGCATGCCCCTTGGCACCCTCCTCGGCGGCGTCGCGGCCTCCGTGGCCGGAGTCCAGCTGACCTACCTGTTCGCCGCGCTTCCGGTACTGGTCGCCGGCCTCTACCTGTTGGCCTCCCCCGTACGCTTCTATCGGCCCGCTCCCGAAGTGGGCGAACCGGCCGACGGCGCCGGCTCGACGACGTCGGGCTAGCCGTCCGCGGTTGCCGGACGGGTGAACCACTGCCGGGGCAGCCAGGCTGCCTGCTCGGCGGTCCCGTCCAGCAGGGCCACCAGGACGTCCACGCCGACGGCGGCTGACTTTCCCGCCCAGCGGCTGGTGGGAAAGCAGCAAGCGCGCAGCACGGTCCCGCGCGGCGAGGGCTCCAGGTCAAGCCGCACGGCGAGGGCAACCCCCTTGGTCCGCAGAGGCGGACGCAGCCAAAGCGTGCGCCCCCGCTCCGCGAGGATGCTGAAGCCCAATTCCCTGGCCGCCCGGGACACCGCCGTCTGCGTGTCCTCCGGGCCCGTCGCCACGGGCAGTTCCGCGCGGGCCACCTGCCGACGGCCGGAGGCAGCGACGTGCCGCCCTGTTTTCTGCACCCTCCGCCGTGCGCTCCACCCCGCCCAGGCGGCCCCTCCCCAGAGAAACACCGCCGTCAGACCCGCAATGCCCAGGAAGACAGGGTCCGGCGGACCGGGTACGAGCCACACCGCAACGGCAGCCAGTGTCACGGTGATCAACGCGTTGGCAGCGATCAGCAGCCACAACAGTCTGTCGTTGTCCTTATCAAGCCCTCGGTCGCGCACGTAGTCGGCGGGAATGCGAGCCAGCCTGATGTACCGCCGCTCGTTCTCCACGACGATTCCACAAGCGAGCCCTGCCCCGTGAGCCAGCGCCAAGGCGGTGAACCAAGGGTCTTTGTCTCCCCATCCCAGCCATTGATAGCCCAGGCCGAGCAGATACCCGACGCCGCCCGCGACCGGCAACAGCACCAGGCCGAGCAGCTGCAGCTTCCGGATCCGGGACATGGCGCGGAGGCTATTCCGGACTCTACGCAGCCGCAAGCGAGGCAGGTGCAGGGCCTGCGCGCGCCGGACGGCGGCTGCGCCGTCGGGCAGGGCATGGTTGGCTGGGTGCACACAGCTTCCGCCGCGAAAGGACCGCACGATGAGCATGCCCGGCTTCACCCGTTACGAGGAGTTCGCCGTGCCGGTCAACGGAATCACCGTCACCGGACGGATCAGCCGCCAGGATCGACCGGCGCCGGGTACAGGCTCCCCGGCCAAGCCGCCCCTGCTGCTGCTGCACGGGCACCCGGAAACCCACCTGATGTGGCACCGGATTGCGGATGACCTGGCAGAGCACTTCACCGTCGTAGCCCCGGACCTGCGGGGCTACGGAGGCTCTTCCAAACCGGAGGGCGCGGCCGACCACTCGACCTACAGCAAGCGGGAGATGGCCCGGGACGCGGTGGCCCTCATGGAGCACTTCGGCGCCGAACGGGGATTCAGCAGGTTCGCGCTATGTGCCCACGACCGGGGTGCCAGGGTGGGCCACCGGCTGCTGCTCGACCATCCCGGCGTGGTCACCCGGGCCATGTTCCTGGACATCGCCCCGACCCTGGATATGTACGCCGCCACCAACCGCGAGTTCGCAGAAGCGTACTTCCACTGGTTCTTCCTGATCCAGCCCGCACCGCTGCCCGAGGCGTTGATCGAAGCCAACCCGCGGGCCTACATCGAGAACATCATCGGCTCCCGCTACGCCGGCCTGGGCCCCTTCCCCGCGCCGGTCCTGGACGCCTACGTCGCGGCACTCTCCTCCCCCGGCGCCGTGGCCGCCATGTGCGAGGACTACCGGGCCTCCGCCACCATCGACCTGGAGCACGACCGGGCCGACCGCGGCGCCGGTACCGCTCCGGACGTCCCGCTGCGCGTGCTGTGGGGCAGGCACGGCGTCATCGAAGCGCTCTTTGATCCGCTGGCCCTGTGGGGCAAGGCGGTGCCCGGCGCCACCGGCAGGGCCGTGGACGCCGGGCACTATCTCCCTGAGGAGGCCCCGGAGGAGGTGCTTGCCGAGATCCTGGACTTCTTCCCGGGCCGGTAATCACCTCGCCCGTCAAGGCGTGCTTCCGGACGTCAGTAGATGATGCCGAAGACCCACACGGCCAGGGTGAAGGTCACCAGGGTGGTCAGCACCAGGGCGATGAGGTTCAGCCATACGCCGGCCTTCACCATGTCCACGATCTGCACGTGCCCGGAGGAGAAGGCGATGGCGTTCGGCGGGGTCGCCACCGGCAGCATGAAGGCGCAGGTCGCCGCGATGGCCACCGGAATCACCAGGAGCAGCGGATCGACGCCCAGGCCCAGGGCCACGCCGCCGATCAGCGGCAGGAAGGTGGCCGCCGTCGCGGTGTTGCTGGTCAGCTCCGTCAGGAACAGCACCAGGGCGGCGATCAGCAGGACGATGAGGACCAGCGGCAGCGGTTCCAGCCCGGAGACTTTGGTACCGATCCATTCGCTGAGCCCGCTCGCGGTGAACCGGGAGGACAGGGCCAGGCCGCCGCCGAACAGGATCAGGATGTCCCACGGCAGTTCCTTGGCGCTGGACCAGTCCAGCAGCGGGGTGCCCTTGCGGATGTTGGCGGGGATGATGAACAGCAGCACCGCCACGCCCATGGCGATGACGGCGTCGGCAATCAGCGAGTCCGGCCAGAGCAGCGGGACCGTGATCCAGGAGGCGGCGGCCAGCACAAAGATGGCCAGGACCTGGCGCTCCCCCACGGACATCCGGCCGAGCTTGCGGTATTCACTCTGGATCATCTCCCTGCCGCCGGGGATCTCGGTGATTTCAGGCTTGAAGATGACGAAGGTCAGCAGGTACCAGGCCAACGCCATGAAGATGGCCGCGAGCGGAACCCCGACCAGCATCCACTGGCCAAAGCCGATGTTCACATCGTGGGCGTCCGCCATGTAGCCGACCATGAGGGCGTTGGGCGGGGTGCCGATGATGGTGCCGAGGGAACCGATGGACGCGGCGTAGGCGATCCCGAGCATCAGCGCGATGCTGAAGTTCCGGGGCGCCTTTTTCTCCTCGTTGAGGTTGGCGACCAGGGTCAGCACGGACAGGCCGATCGGCAGCATCATGACCGCCGTGGCCGTGTTGGAGACCCACATGCTGAGGAACCCGGTGGCGACCATGAAGCCGGCGATCAGCTGCCGGGGTTTGGTGCCGACCAGCAGCACGGTGGCCAGTGCTATGCGCCGGTGCAGGTTCCAGCGCTGCAGTGCCAAGGCGAGGAAGAATCCGCCCATGAACAGGAAGATGATGGGGTCGGCATACGGAGCGGCCGTCTCCTTGATGGGAGACACCCCGAGCGCCGGAAACAACACCAGCGGCAACAGCGCCGTCGCCGCGAGCGGAATCGCCTCGGTCATCCACCAGACGGCCATCAGCACCGCGACGGCGGCGGTGGCCCGGGCGGGCTGGGCCAGGTCCTGGGGCATGACCAGATAGATCACCGCTCCCAGCACGACGCCGAGCACCAGCCCCGCGCGTTTGCGCAGCAGGACGCGGCGGTCTTCGGCGGGGGCCAGCATCCCCGGCGCGGTTTCGTTGTGGGTCTCGGTTGCAGGGCTTGCCACGTTGCAGTCCTCCAGTCGGGTTCACGGGGGGTCCGTCCATCCAACCGCAGGACTTCCCGCAGCGCAAAGAAGCCCGTGCCCGCCGTCCTGCTCGGAACGGCGGGCACGGGCCCGGTGTGCAGCCGCGGCTTACGGGATCAGCACCAGCCTGATCGGGTTGCCTTCCTTGCGGTCCAGGGCCATGACGGCCTTCTCGGCGTCGGCCAGGGGCAGGCGGCCGCTGACTGAGCGGGCGAAGTCCAGCCGGCCGAGCCGGGTCAGGTCGACCAGCTGCGGCACGTGCTGGGCTTCGGATCCGTAGTGGCCCAAGATCTGCCGGCGGGCGTAGGAGAAGCCGGTGCTGTCCGCGATGGTGATGGGGGTGCCGCTCAGCCCCACCAGGACCAGCCGGCCCTTGAGCCCGAGGCTGGCCAGCGCCTGCGTGCGCACGGCATCCACCCCGGCAAAGTCCAGGGCGACGTCGAGCCCCCGGCCGCCGGTGGCGGTCTTCAGCGCTGTCGCAAAACCCGGGTCGAGCGGGTCCAGCGCGACGTCGGCACCGAAGTCGAGCGCACGCTGCCGGGCTTCGGGAAGCGGATCGACGGCGATGATCGGCGCGGCGCCGACCAGGCGGAGCAGCTGGACGCCGTGGGCTCCCAGCCCGCCGATGCCCCAGACGCCCACGGCTTCGCCGGCGCGCACATCGGCGGTTCCGGCGATGGCGCCCCAGGGCGTGGACACGGCGTCGGGAATGATGGCGGCCTGGTCAAAGGGAATCTCATCCGCCAGCGGCACCAGCACGCCGGCCGGCACGCAGACATACTCGGCCCAGCCGCCGTCGTAGTCCACGCCCATGGTCAGCGTGGCGCCGTTGTGCTCGTATCCGGCCTGGATCACCACCCGGTCACCGGGGCTCACCCGATGCTGGGTCCCCGGGCCGGGCAGGTCCACCGTCCCTGCGACCTCATGCCCGAGGGTGACTTCGCTGCCCTTGAGGAACTGCGGCTTCAGCAGCCCCTGGATCAGGTGGACATCTGAGAGGCACACTCCGGCAGCCTCCACCTTGACCCGCACGAACCCCGGCCCCGGCTCCGGGACGGGTACCTCCACCATCGCGAACGTCCCGCTTTCGACGTTCAGCCGCCCTGCCATCATGGTTGCTGCAGACACGCAATCTCCCCTTCTCCAGACGATCCGGACTTTGTAAGCCCGAGGCTACTCCCTTAAGCGTCTGGCCAAGCGGAGCATCACAACGCCTCACCTCCCACCCGGGGCCCGTCTCAGCAAACGGCCCGAGCAAAAGTGAAAGCCCCGGGAGGGCTCGGAGGAAGGCGGCTTTAATATTCTTTGCGAGCCCTGCGAGCAAAGAATTTCGTTGCCGCCGTTCCGAGCCCTCCCGGGGCGACCCGGCCCGAAACGTGAGCCCCGGACGGGGAACCTGCCGGACCTACCCCTCCAAAATCACCTTCAGCGCCTTGGTCTCCGCCGCATTTCCGAAGGTCTCATACGCCTGCATGATGTCCTGCAGGGGGAAGCGGTGGCTGATGAACGGATCGGCGTTCAGCTTCCCCTCCGCCACCAGCCGCAGCAGTGTGGCAAGGGTGTTGGTGTTCACCAGCCCAGTGCTGATGTTGATGTTCTGGATCCAGAGGTCCTGCATATCGAGCGACACCGGGGATCCGTGCACGCCGACGTTGGCCACATTGCCGCCGGGGCGGACGATCTGCGTGCACATCTGCAGCGTCTGCGGGATGCCCACCGCCTCAACGGCGACGTCGACTCCCCATCCGTCGGTTTCGGCCAGGACCTGTTCGCGCCAGTTGGGGCCGCCGGAGTTGACGCCGTGGGTGGCGCCGAATTTCCGGGCCTGCTCGATGCGGTTGTCGTCCAGGTCGACGGCGATGACCTTGCTGGCGCCGTAGAGCCCGGCGGTGAGCATGACGGAGAGTCCGACCGGCCCGGCGCCGACGACGGCGACGACATCGCCGGGCTTGACCTTCCCGTATTCGACGCCGATTTCGAACCCGGTGGGCAGGATGTCGCTGAGCAGGACGCCGTGCTCGCCCTTGACGTTTTCCGGCAGCGCGTACATGGAGGTGTCGGCGTAGGGAACGCGGACGTATTCGGCCTGGGTGCCGTCGATCAGGTGGCCGAAGATCCAGCCGATGCCGACCTGGCCTTCCTCGCCGAGGCAGTGCGAGTACAGCCCGTCACGGCAGAAGGTGCACTGGGCGTCCGCGCACACGCAGGAGAGGATGACCTTGTCACCGACCTTGAAGTTGGTGACCGAGTCGCCCAGCTCGGTGATGGTGCCCACGCCCTCGTGTCCCAGGATGCGGCCGGGGGTCACGGCGGGCACGTCCCCTTTGAGGATGTGCAGGTCGGTGCCGCAGATGGTGGTGGTGTCGATGCGGACGATCGCATCCCGCGGGTGCTGGAGGGTGGGATCCGGGACGTCCTTCCAGGACTTCTGGCCGGGACCTTCGTAAACGAGCGCTTTCATGGGAGTCCTTGTCTCGTTGCGGAATCCGACTCCGCCGGGGCCACCCGCGGCGCCGTTCGGGCATCGGGATGGTGACGGTTGCCCGCCGGATGCGGGGCGACGTCGGCTCATTCCAGCGTAGGGCGGGGCTGTGGGGACCGGAAGGGATGCCGCGGGCACTGCCCGCCCGGGCGCGGTTATCGTCCGTCGAGGTAATACCATCGTCCGTCGCGGCGGAGGAACCGGCTGAATTCCTCCTGCACGCCCCGGCCCTCCGGAGACCGCCAATAGGCCTTGAAGTGCACCGTTCCCTCCGTGTCCAGCGGCCCGCCGGAAGCAGCCCCGACAATGTCCAGCCGGCGCCACTGCAGGTCCGGATCCAGGTCCAGCTCCCGGGGACGGGTATCCGGATGCCAGGTCCGCAGGAGGTAGTCGCTGTCGCCGAGGGCGAAGGCGCTGTACCGGGACCGCATCAGCGCTTCGGCGGTGGGGGCCGGTGCACCGGCATGGAACCGCCCGCAGCAGGAGGGGTAGTCCTCACCGCTCAGGCAGGGGCAGCGGCTCGGTTCAGGGGGCAGGGCGGGTGGCAGGGCGGCGTCGGTCACCGTTCCAGTATCCCCCGCGGCTCAGCGGCGCCGGCCGCGGCTCAGGGCGAGGCCGGCGGCCGGTCGAGGGAACTGCCGGTCCAGCCGCTGCTGCCGGGCACCGGCTCTGCGTCGGCTGCCTGGCCGATCCGCCCGGAGGCCAGGATGACGGCCATGGTCAGCACCGTAACGGCCAGCAGGGCCAGCAGGGTGCGCCCGGCGGTGCGCCGTCCGGCAGGCACGGGCAGGGCCGCCGAAGCGATGGACAGCCGGCCCGCCGGAAGCATGGCACTGAAGGCAGCCGGGCCGGGTCCCCGGCCGATGGCCCGGCCGGCACCCGGTGCCCCGGCGGCCCCGCCGGCCCCGGGAAGGCGGCCGATTGACGGAGGCGTGGGCGGCGGCGGGACGGCGCGGCTGATCCCCTGCCTGATCCCGTCGGCCGTGGTCAGGGTGGGCAGCGGCACCAGCCCGGCGGCATCCGCAGCCGCCGCACCGGCAGGATCTTCGGCGGCCCGGCCTGCCCCTGGCGCGGCGTTCGACGAGGGGCCGGGCGGCGTTGTTGCCCGGGGTTCCGGGGACTCGGCTTCCTCCCAGCGGAAGCCCAGCAGTTCGGCGGCCACCGCCGCTGCCTCAGGCCGCCGGGCAGGATCGCGGTCGGTCATGCTCGGGAGCAGGCGCCGCCAGGGTTCCGCGAGGCCCTCCGGAACGGCCGGGTCCCGGCTGAGCCGGGCGACGGCGGATTCCACCGCACTGCCGCTGAACTCAACCCGCCCGGTGAGGCATTCCAGCAGGACCAGTCCAAGGGAATACACGTCGCTGGCCGTCGTGGCGGAGGAGCCGGAGGCCTGTTCGGGGCTGAGGTAGTTGGCTGTGCCCAGGGTGGCCCCGGTGGCGGTCAGCCGGGCGCCGTCGATCATGCGGGCGATGCCGAAGTCGGTCAACTGGGCGCGCGGCGGCATGCCGGGAACCGTGGCGGGCAGCAGGATGTTCGCCGGCTTCACGTCGCGGTGGATGACGCCGCGGGCATGGATGTACGCCAGGGCACCGGCGAGCTCCGCCCCCACGTGTGCGGCTTCGAAGGCCGTCATCGGCGGGCCCTCCCGCAGGCGCTTGCGCAGGTCCGGCCCGTCCACCAGCTCCATGACGAGGAAGGCCCGGGGTTCTCCGGCAGCCCCGTCATCCCGGCCGGCGTCGTCCTTGCCGGCGTCGAACAACGTCACCAGGCCGGGGTGGGAAAGCGAAGCCAGGAGCCGCATCTCCGTTTCCTGCCTGCCGACGTCGTCCGGATCGACGGCGCTTGCCCGGAACATCTTGACCGCCACATGGCGTCCGAGGACTTCGTCCTGCCCCCGGAAGACGGTGGCCATGCCCCCGTGGCCAATGGGTTCGACGAGCCGGTAACGGCCTGCGATAAGCCTTGTCAGGCCATCTGCTGAGCTTGATTCCATAGCTGCAACCCTCTCTCGGCCCTTAAAGCGTAGCCGAGCAATTGAGCAGCGTAGATGGGCCGGAACCTCTTTTTTTTGCCCTGTTCCGCCCCCTCGTGCGGGGCCGTGTTCTGCGGTAAACTGCCCGGCCGCCGAACGCGGAAAGCCCCCTTCCACCGGCGGTGGAAGGGGGCTTTCCGGACAGCGGTTCGACAGCTACGAAACGGCGTCGAGGATGGCATCCACCACCTGGTAGACGCCCAGCACCACGAACAGCGCTGCGGTCAGGCCCAGCGCGATGTTGGTGTGCAGCCGGTTGGCCCATTCCTTGGGAATCCGGCGGCCGTTGAGCAGGCCGATCAGGGTGACCGCCAGGAAGGGCATGAACAGCGAGCCGAGCACGCCGTAGATGAGGATCAGGGCGATCGGCTTCCCGAGGATGAACAGCAGCATGGGCGGGAAGGTGAGCCAGATCAGGTAGAACTTGAAGTACCGGCCGCCGACGCGGGTGTCGGGGTGGCCGGATTCCTTGCCCCGCATGTTGCCCCAGAAGTCTGCGAACATCAGCGAAACGCCGTTCCACACGCCGATGATGGAGGAGAACGACGCGGCCCAGAAGCCGATCAGGAACCCGGTGCCGATGACCTCGCCGTAGCGTTCGTTGAGGACCTTGGAGAGGTCCAGCAGGCCCGCGTCACCGGCGCTCAGGGCCACCCCCGCGCTGCGGACAACCTCTGCACCGACGATGAGCATCGCGATGACGAAGATGCCGGTCATGATGTAGGCCGCCGAGTTGTCGATGCGCATGACGCGCATCCACTTCGGCGTGTGCCAGCCCTTCTCGCGCAGCCAGTAGCCGTAGGCTGCCAGGGTGATGGTGCCGCCCACACCGCCGGCCAGCGCGAGGGTGTAGAAGACAGCGCCGTCGCCCGAGGGAATCATGGGCACCAGGCCGGTGAGCATCTCCGGAATGTTCGGCACGGCGATCACCGCGAGTCCCACCACGGTGACGAACATCAGCCCGACGAGGACGGCGGTGATCTTCTCGAAGGTCGCGTAACGGCCGAACCAGACCATCAGGAAGCCGCCGAGGCCCATGAGGATGGCCCAGGCCCAGAGTGGCATGACCGGGAAGAGCGCGTGCAGGGGCAGCGCCGCGGAGGACATCGCCGTCGCGCCGTAGACGAAGCCCCAGATCATGATGTAGGGGCCGAAGTACCAGGTGGTCCAGCGTCCCAGGGAACGCCAGCCTTCGAAGATGGTGCGGCCGGTGGCGAGGCTGTAGCGGCCGGCACCCTCCACCAGGATGATCTTCAGGATCACGCCGAGCACCACGGCCCAAAGCAGGCCGTAGCCGAACCGGGATCCCGCCACCAGGGTGGCGACCATGTCCGCGGCGCCGACGCCGGTCGCGGCCACGACGAGGCCGGGGCCGATGATCTTCCATTTGGCGGGCCGGCCGCCGTCGTTGTCGACCCGCTCGGGGGCCGCGGAGGGGCCGCCGGGGTAATTGCTGTCCACAGACACTGCAGAGTTCCTAACTCAATAAGGGTGCGTCCGGCGTACTCCTTTCGGCAGTGTGGCTGCCGTCACCGGACCGTATGCATTCTCTCACATGCATACTTCGCCGCCGTTCCGGGAGCAGGCGTCGCTGTGGCCGGTTGAGCCTGCCGATACCCGGGTCGACTGGTGGGGCCAAAGAGGTCGGAAATTTCCGTGGACGGTGCCGTGCGGGTCAGGCCGCCGGCATGGTGCCGTGCAGGGAGGCCGGTATCCACTGCATGAAGATCCGGGCCGTGGTCGGTCCGACCCCGTCGAAGGCCAGCAGCCGGTGTTCCAGGTCCCCGGCGGAACCGGAGCTGCGCAGCATTGACTTGACGCTGCCGTACCGGCTGGCAACGGCGGCCATGGTCCGATGCAGTTCATCGTCCTCGAGCCACCGATAGTGTCGATATCCGCCTTCGACCAGCAGGGCGCTCAGGTCTTCCCGGCTGATGCCGGCGAATGCCTCGGGACTGGTCAGGCCGTGGTCGATGAGCACGTGGTAGGTCCGCGCGGCTGTCGCCTGTTCAATGCGGTTTCCGAACAGCAGGCTGGCCAGGAACCAGCGGTAGAGCGCCTCGGGGTCTCCGCCGGCGGTGTCGATGCCCAGGTCCGCGGGTGTCATGCGCTTCTTGGCCGTTGTCATTTCTTCACGGTACGTTCGGCCGGCCGCAGGCGACAGGTGCAGCGCCTGGCGGGACAGGGAAAAGGCGGGGCACCGGCCCTCCGGCCGCCGCCCCGCCTCTGACAGTCCCTGCTCAGATGGCCTGGATGTTTACTGCCTGGGGGCCCTTGGGACCCTGTTCGGTGTCGAAGGAGACCTTCTGGTTCTCCTCGAGGGACCGGTATCCGGTGGCGTTGATAGCGGAGTAGTGGGCGAAGACGTCGGCGCTGCCGTCGTCCGGCTCGATGAACCCGAAGCCCTTTTCAGCGTTGAACCATTTCACGGTGCCTGTTGCCATGTTCTTTTCATCCTTCTGTGCGAGCCCTCCGACCTTCGGAAGGCTCCCAAGCTGCTGCGGTTCCGCCGGCCATCCATATGAAAAAGCGGCTGCACCCGCTGCCGGGTATCGCCGCTGGAACTGCTTACATGCCGCGCAACAACTTGTCCGTGAGTCTACCGACGGGCCGCGGAGCGCAACACCCCCGCGGACGGTTTGCGCCGGTTGTTCGCGGATTGTCCTTCATCCGTTCATTTCCTCGCCGCCTCGGCCATATCCCGCGTCCTCGGCCACGGCGGGGACGGCAAGGTCGATGAGGCACCGGGTGGACCCGGAACGGGGCCGCGCCTTAAAACACGAAGGGCAGGACGCGAAAGCGTCCTGCCCAACGGGTAAGCGGATGCTTACAGACCGGAGATGTTCACGGCCTGCGGGCCCTTGGGGCCCTGCTCGGTGTCGAAGGAGACCTTCTGGTTCTCTTCGAGGGAGCGGTAGCCATTGGAGTTGATGGCGGAGTAGTGGGCGAAGACGTCGGCGCTGCCGTCGTCGGGCTCGATGAAGCCGAAGCCCTTTTCAGCGTTGAACCACTTCACGGTACCTGTAGCCATTTTGTTCTTCTTTCTGCTCGAAACCGGCCCCGACCTTCGGGGCAGTCTCAGTCGCGGTGTCTCTTTGCCGCTTCTACAGAAAAAACGGCTGGCCCGGATGGGTTCGCCGCTTTGTAATACAAAATGCGCAACACAACAACTGCGTTCCACTATACACACACAGCCGGGTTTCACCTAATCAGCGGGGCGCCGCACTGTCCGCGGCGGGGAGGAACCACCGCTTTTCACCCCCGCCTGACCAGGTCCGACGGGATCAGATGAGCCATCGGGATGTCTGCGATCAGCGCCGGGTCCAGCAGCACGCCCCGGCGCAGCACGCTGACATCTCCCGTGGGCTCGATGATCACCGCGGCCACCTCGGAAAAGTCCCGGATGCCTGCCTCCCGCAGTTTGGACATCAGCTCGGTCCTTTGGACTCCGGCACGGGGCAGGTTTTCATGCAGGATTTCCGCTCCGGCCATCAGCAGGATGGGGCGCACGGAGAGCATCGGCCCCCAGCGGGTGCGGCGCAGCGCATTCTCCAGGCGCATCATGCCGAACATTGTTGCCAGGCCGATGATGCCGGCTGCCAGCGACGGCGTGTACCCGAGCACGACGCGGCCCAGCACGGATCCGAGCGCGATGACGATGGCCGTGTCGAAGGTGGACCATCGGCCCAGCGCCCGCTGGCCCAGCACCCGGATCATCAGGTAGCAGGCGGTGTAGATGCCAACGGCGCTGATCACCACGAGCAGTGCGGCCAGCGGGGTAATGCCGAGGTTTTCCCACATGCTGTTCCTCCTAGCCGGCGCCGGCACACGAGGGACGCGGCAGGGCGGCCGGCGCAGGGTTGGAAGCGACCGGGCCAGGCCATGATCGTAACGACCGGGGGCAGCGCGGCGGAAGGCGGCGGCGGGAAGGGGCCGCGGGCGGTCAGGGAAAGACCGCGGCGCCGAGGTAGGGGGCCACACGTTCCCGCTGTGCGGCGGTGAGGCGCTGCAGGGCGCCGCTGCCCGCCTGGACAAAGGCCAGGGTGGTTTCCGCCCGGGCACAGACCAGCTCCGTCACCGGGTCCCGGACCAGGTAGGCGATGGTGAGGCTGGCCGGTTTCAGCGCGGAGATCCAGACATCGACCCGGGCCGGAATGTTCCGGTATTCCAGGGGCGCCGTGTATTTGACCCGGTGTTCGGCGACCAGGGCCTGCACGCCGTCGGGCACGTCGCTGAACAGCGCCGCAACCGGCTCCCTCCCGGGAGCGCCGGTTCCGCCCGGAGGCCCGAACGCATGGATCCGTGCCTCTTCAAGCAGGCGCAGCACCTCAACGTTGTTCACATGGCCGTAGGCGTCCATATCGCCCCAGCGCATGGGTACGGAGCAGGTGATGACCTGCGGTTCTGTCGGCATGGCTTTGATTCTGGCACAGCAGCGCCCCGGGGCCGGAAACGGAAACCCGGGCCCCGGGGCGCTGCCGAACCGGCATGCCGCCTGCTTAGACGGCAGTGAGCTCCATGGCCTGCGCGAGCAGCTCGTAGGAGCGGAGCCATGCCTGGTGGCTGGAGGCCTGGCTGGCAACGATCAGTTCGTCGGCCTGCGCGTGGCCGCTGAACCAGTCCAGGTATTCACGGACCTGGTCCGGGGTGCCGACGGCGGAGTACCGCACCATCTGTTCGATCTGCAGTCCGGCCGGGGACTTGAGGATCTGGTCGGCCTCCTCGTCGGTGAACGCCCGGTCCCGGCCCAGCAGCTGGGCCACCCGGCGTCGGCGGGCGTGCAGGAACTCGGCCTGGGCCTGCTCCTCGGTGTCGGCGGCGAGGACATTCACGCCGGCGATCACGTAGGGCTCCTGCAGCTGTGCGCTGGGCTTGAAGTCACGGCGGTAGAGGGCGACGGCGTCCTGCAGCGCCTGCGGGGCGAAGTGCGAGGCAAAGGAATAGGGCAGCCCGAGTGCCGCCGCCAGCCGGGCGCCGAAGAGCGAGGAGCCGAGGATGTAGAGCGGCACGTTGGTGCCCTTGCCGGGGGTGGCGTCGACGCCGGGGATCCGGGATTCACCGGTCAGGTAGCCCTGCAGCTCCAGCACGTCCTGCGGGAAGGAGTCGGCGGACATCGGATCCCGGCGCAGGGCCCGGAAGGTCTTCTGGTCGCTGCCCGGTGCCCGGCCGAGGCCGAGGTCGATGCGCCCGGGGTACAGCGTTTCCAGGGTGCCGAACTGCTCGGCGATGGTCAGCGGCGAGTGGTTGGGCAGCATCACCCCGCCGGCACCCAGCCGGATCCGTTCGGTGTGCGCGGCGATGTGGCTGATCAGCACGCTTGTGGCGGAGGAGGCGATGGTCGGCATGTTGTGGTGCTCGGCGTACCAGATCCGCCGGTAGCCCAGCCGCTCGGCCAGCTGCGCCAGTTCGACACTGGCCTGGAAGGAATCACGGGCCGTCCTGCCCTCGTCAATGGTGGCGAGATCGAGGATGGACAGGGGAACACTCATCTGCTGTGGCGGCCTTTCGTAGCGAAGCAAGGGCGGCCCGTCGAGCCGCTGTGCCTTCTGCAACGACAGCTGACCGGCAGTTATTTCCGGTGTCCCTCCCGCCCGGCCGCCGGCGTCCGGCCCGGACCGGGCTTCTCCTCCGGCCCCTCAGCGGCGCACCCCCGGCTGCCGGGCCAGATAGAGGGCGAGCCGGTCGAAGGCATCCTGCCACTGGGCGGCGGCGCCGTCCCGGGCGCTCCGGGATGGAAAGGTGCCCTGCCGGAACTCCTGGCGGGTGCCGCCGTCGTGCTCCCTGAAGTCCACCTCCACCTGGCTGCGCGGCCCGGCCGGCCCGTCGTCGGCCTCCCAGAGCAGGCTGAAGGACAGGTGCGACGGCGGCCGCACGGCCCCGAAGCTGCCGGTCCACCACAGCTCGGTGCCGGTTGCGGGATCCACCATGCAGGCGCGGTAGCTGCCGCCGGGAACCGGCTGGAAGCTGGCCCGGTCCGCGGGAACAACGAAGCCCTCCGGCGCCCACCAGCCGGCCAGGCCCTGCAGGCTGGCCCAGGCGGCGTAGACGTCCCCGGGCGAAGCGGCGAGGGACCTGGTGATCTCCAGGTCCAGGCCGCCGGGGGTCTCTCCCGGGCTTCCGCTCCGGTCCTCCATGCCGGTTCCTTTCCTTGTGCCTCTCCTTGTGCCTCGGCTCAGCCCGGCGGTTCGACGCCGCCGGAACCGGGCGGAGCGGGTGCCGCAACCGGGCGGGCCTGCGGTTCCTCCGGCCCCTGGTCCAGCCGGAACGGCGGGTATTCATCGCGCAGCAGCAGCACGTAGGCGGCCACCCGGTAGATCCATCGGTTGATGCCGATGATCAGGTTGAACAGCTCATGCCGGTAGCGGCCGGTGAACAGCAGGATCACGGCGGCGATCAGCACCAGCAGGCCAAGCAGCGACCAGCCCCATCCCCCGGACCAGCCGCCCGGGCCGCCGCCCCGACCCTCCCAGACGTCCTCTCCGCCGTCCCATCCGTTCCGCCAGCCGAACCCGGTGCCTCCGGTGAAGATGCCGATCACCAGCAGATGCGGGATGGCAAGCAGCCACCATTTGACCAGGACCAGCCCACGGGAGAGCCGCTCGGGCCGGACCACGTCGAAGGACGCGGGGTAGTCGGCCGCGGCCAGGGTGAACGGCGGGTACCGGTCCGTGCCGAGGGCCGAGTAGCCGTAGAAGCCGACCCGCCAGGACCAGCGCAGCACTCCCGCCGTGTACCAGAACCAGGGCCGGGGATAGCGCCCGGTGAACAGGATGGCCACCCCGGCGGCCACGCTGGTGACCGCCAGCCCTACCCACAGCAGCGCCAGGATGAAGTAGTGAGGTATGGCCAGCAGCCATTTCACGAGCCACAGCCCGCGGGAGAGCCGGGCATCAAGGTATCCCGCCAGGCGGGCGGGATACGGCCATCCGGAAGCGTCGGGGCCGCCGCCGGAGGGGGCGGCCCGCGCCGGGTCCACGTCGCGCCCCAGCCCGGCCGTTCCGAACAGCAGCAGTGGAAGACCGATGACCAGGGCGATCAATCCCCCGGTCAGCAGGCCGGACCCCAGCGGCCCGAGGAGGTCCGAGCGGCCCCCGACCTGAACATCCATCCAGACCGGCCGGCTGCCGTCGGCGTTCATCACCACCAGCGACCAGTCACCCGGCTCCAGGTCCCAGGTCAGCTCCTGCTGCCCGGCACCCGAGCCGGAGACCACCCAGAAGTCCTGCTCCCCCGGCGGAGCGGGAACCCGGCTGCCCCCGGTGACCACGTCGTCGTCCTCCGACCACGGGTCATTCCAGTACGGCCCCGGCTGCGGCCTGTCCGCCCGGCTGAACGGCGTCGTCGGCACGCCCTGCAGGTAGTCGTCCACCGCGTCGGCGTCCCCGATCCCGACGAAGACCTCCTGGCCGGGAATCACCGGCCGGGCCCGGACCTGCACTCCTGCCGGTTCCCCGGCGGGAACGGCCGACGTCGGACCGGACTCGAAGAGCACCGGTCCGCTGAGCAGGGCGTAGCCGGTGCTTTCGTAGCGTTCCCGGGGTGCGGTGATGTAGGCGTTGTCCCCCTGGGCGGCGTTCCCGGCCAGCAGCGCGGCCCCGGCGGCGGCAAGACCGGAGCCGGTGAGGGCAAGGAGCACCCCAAGGACCAGCAGCACCCAGTGCCCCGGCTTCATCCGGGCAGGGGGGACGTAGGCGGAAGCGGACGCCGGGTATTCAGCCATGTCCTGTCCTTTCGACCGCGGACCGGGCCGTGCGCAACCAATCTAGTGACGGCGTCGGCCCGCCGGGAAGGGCTGCTGCCAATTACCGCCGACGCGCGGGCATCGCGATCGTCTGCTGTTGCCGCCCGGCTCGGCGCCGGTGTCTGGCCCACCGGCCGGGCGCCGTGCTATGACGGCAGGCAGGGAAGGGATGCGGTCCCGGAGCAGCGGCAACGAGGGACGCCAACCGAAAGGAAGACCCCATGAGCACGGACACGGGCAGGGCGAAGGTCGTGGTCGGAGTGGACGGCTCCGACAACGCGGTGCACGCGCTTCGGATGGCACGGCGGGCCGCCGAAACGATGAACGCACGGGTGCAGGCGGTCATCGCCTGGCAGTACCCGGCCCTGCTCGGAGCCTACGACATGACCTGGGACCCTGAGGAAGCAGCCTGGGAGGCGGTGAAGCAGGCCGTGGACCGGGTCTGGCCGGAGGGCGTTCCTCCGGACCTGGAGCAGACCGTGGTCCGGGGCCAGGCGGCCCGGGCGCTGCTGGATGCGGGACGGGACGCAGACCTGGTGGTGGTGGGCTCACGCGGGCGCGGCGGGTTCTCCGGGCTGCTGCTGGGCTCGGTCAGCTCGGCGGTCGCGGCCCATGCAGGCACCTCCGTGCTGGTCACGCACGTACCCGGCGACGTCGACCAGGCAGGCTCGGGGGAAGACTGAGCCCCCCCTGCTACCGAGCGGCCAGCATCTTCCGCCGCCGGTGGGCGAGCAGCTGGCCGCCGATCACGATCAGCAGCGAGACGATGAACATGGCCGAACCGATGACGTTGGCCTGCGCCGGGATGCCGCGGGTGGCCGAGACATAGATGAACTTGGGGAACGTGTCGACGTTGCCGGAGTTGAAGTTCGTGATGATGAAGTCGTCGAAGCTCATGGCGAAGGCCAGCAGGGCCGCGGCCGTGATCCCCGGCAGCAGCAGCGGAAACGTCACCCGCCAGAACGCCTGCAGCGGTGAGGCATACAGATCCGCCGCGGCCTCCTCCAGCTTGGGATCCAGCCCGGCGACCCGGGCCTTGACGGTGACGACGACGAACGAGATGCAGAACATGGTGTGCGCCAGGATCACCGTGCCCATGCCCAGCTGGGCGCCCACGTTGAGGAACTGGGCCAGCAGCGAGGCGCCCAGGACCACCTCGGGAGTGGCCAGGGGCAGGAAGATCAGCATGTTCGCGGTGGCGTTGAACCGGAACCGGTAGCGGACCAGGCCGATGGCGATGAGGGTGCCGAGCACGGTGGCCAGGATGGTGGCCACGGCTCCGATCCGCAGGCTGTTGCCCAGTGCCTCGCAGACCGCCGGCGCACCGCAGGGATTCGCCCAGTTGTCCAGGGTGAAACCGCGCCAGCTGAGGTTGGTCCGGCCGGCGTCGTTGAAGGAAAACGCGAAGACGTAGCCGATGGGCACCAGCAGGAAAAGGAAGGCCAGCGCTCCGAAGGCGGGGACCAGCCAGCGTCCGAACCGGGTTGCTCCTGCCATGGCTACATCAGCTCCTTGGTGCCGAACCGGCGGACGTAGAGGATCACCAGGGCCAGGATGGCCAGCATCAGGACGAAGGACAGGGCCGAGGCGCCCGGGTAGTCGACCACCCGGAAGAACCGCGAGTCGATCACCTGCCCGATCATGGTGGTGTTCTGGTTGTTGCCCAGCAGCGCGGCGTTGACGTAGTCGCCGGTGGCCGGGATGAAGGTCAGCAGGGTGCCCGCCGTGACGCCGGGCAGTGACAGCGGCAGGGTGACCTTGCGGAAGGTGGTGAACGGCGAGGCGTACAGGTCGCTGCCGGCCTCGATCAGCCGGGTGTCCAGCCGTTCCAGCGACGCGTAGATGGGCAGCGTCATGAACGGCAGGAAGTTGTAGGTCAGCCCGCACACCACGGCGAAGGCGGTGGCCGTGAGACGCCCGTCCTCCGGCAGCAGGGACACCGCCCGCAGCACCCCGACCACCGGCCCCTCGTCGGCCAGGATCTGCTTCCAGGCCTGCGTGCGCAGGATGAAGGAGGTGAAGAACGGAGCGATGATCAGCACCAGCAGGATGCCCTTGAGCAGCCGGCGCTCGCGCAGCCGGACCGCCACCAGGTAGGCCATCGGGTAGCCGATCAGCAGCGCCGCGACGGTGGCGATCAGCGCGAACCCGAAGGAGCGGGCGACGTCGGGCCAGTAGTCGGTCAGCACGCGGAGGTAGTTGCCGAACTCCAGCGCCGGAACGAACTGGCCGACGTCGGCGCCCTCGGGCTTGGTGTACAGCGAGGTGGCCAGCAGCGAGAACACCGGCAGCACGAAGAACAGCAGCATGAAGAGGAAGCCGGGCAGGATCAGCAGGTAGCCCACCCGGGAGCGGCGCTTGGCGGCGTCGTCCTCGGTGGCGCTGATCGGATTGGTGCTCTCCCGGGTGCGGCCGGTGAGCAGCGCCATCAGCTGCCTCCGTCCGTGGCCCCGGCCCGGGAATCCTCGTCGCCGCGCAGCCCGAAGGCGTGTTCGGCGTCCCAGGCCAGCTGCACCCGGTCACCGTCGGCGAACAGTGTGCCGCCGTGGTTCTGCGCGAAGACGCCCACGGTGCCGATCCCCTCGGCCTCGACCAGGTATTCGGTGCTGGCTCCGGTGAAGGAGACATCCAGGACGACGCCGCGGATGCCCGTGCCGGCGGCTGCGGGGGCCTCCATCCGCAGCTTTTCGGGCCGGATGCCGACCAGTACCCTGCCCGTGTGGTCGGTGGCGCGGTCCCTGCGCAGGGCCACCGTGTTGCCGGCGATGTCCAGCTCCAGGTACTCCCCCGCCGCGCCGGTGACGCGGGCCTGCATCAGATTGGACTTGCCCAGGAAGTTCGCGACGAAGGCGGTTCGCGGAAGTTCGTACAGTTCCTGCGGCGGGCCCATCTGTTCCACGCACCCGTTGTTCATCACGGCGACCGTGTCGGCCATGGTCATGGCCTCCTCCTGGTCATGCGTGACGTGCACGAAGGTCAGGCCGACCTCCGTCTGGATCTTCTTCAGCTCCACCTGCATCTGCCGGCGCAGCTTCATGTCCAGGGCGCCCAGCGGCTCGTCCAGCAGCAGCACCGCGGGCCGGTTCACCACGGCCCGGGCCAGCGCCACGCGCTGCTGCTGGCCGCCGGAGAGCTGCGCCGGCCGGCGGGCGCCGAGGTGCCCGAGCTCCACGAGGTCCAGGGCGGCACGGGCCTGCGCCTCGGCGTCGCGGACCTTGCGCCGCTTCAGCCCGAACGCCACGTTGTCCAGCACGCTCATGTGCGGGAACAGGGCGTAGTTCTGGAACACCGTGTTCACCGGCCGCTGGTGCGGGGCGGTGCCGGTGATGTCCTTCCCGCCGATGCTGAGCGTGCCCGACGTCGGGGCCTCCAGGCCCGCGACCATCCGCAGGGTGGTGGTCTTGCCGCAGCCGGAGGGGCCCAGGAGGGCGAAGAAGGAACCGGAGGGAATGACCAGGTCGAGGTTGTCGACGGCGGTGAAGTCGCCGAACCGCTTGGTGACGCCGGAGAGCACCAGGTCCGCGCCCGCGGACCCGGATGCCGCCCCGGGATCCCGGGTGATGGCCGCGGTGCTCATCAGTTGCCGATCGCCGTCTGGAAGCGGTCGCTGAAGTCGGTTTCCTCGTCGGGAGTCAGGGTGCGCACCACGTGTGCCTTGGCCAGGAACTCCTCGTCGGGGAAGATCAGCGGGTTGTCCACGAGCTCGGGATCGATGTCGGCCATCGCCTCGCGGGCCCCCTCCACCGGGCAGACATAGTTCACGTAGGCGGCCACGGTGGCCGCGTTGACCGGGTCGAAGTAGTAGTCCATCAGCTTCTCGGCATTGGCCTTGTGCCGGGCGCCCACCGGAACCATGAGGTTGTCGGACCACAGCGTGCCGCCGGCGTCGGGGAGGGCGAACTCCCACTTGTCGCCTTCCTCGAAATTCAGCTGCGTGATGTCCCCGGACCAGCCGATCACCGCCAGTGCGTCGCCCGAGATCAGGTCCTCCTTGTAGGAGTTGCCCTTGACCTGGCGGATCTGCCCGTTGGCGATCTGTTCCTGGAGGACGTCCAGGGCGTTGTCGAACTCGGTGCCGCCCCAGGAGCCGGTGACGTCGACGCCGTTGTCGAGCATCAGCAGGCCCATGGTGTCGCGCATTTCGTCGAGCACCTCCACCCGGCCCTTGAGCTCGGGCTGCCAGAGGTCGGAGACCGTGCGCAGGCCCTTCGGGAACGCCTCCTTGTTCCAGGCGATGCCGGCGAAGCCGGTCTGCCAGGTCAGGGAGTGCTTCCGGCCGGGATCGAAGTCCACGTTCTTCAGGCTGGAGAGCAGGTTGGCCGCGTTCGGGATGTTGGCGGTGTCCAGCTCCTGCGTATAGCCGAGCCGGATCATCCGCGCCGCCATCCAGTCGGTGAGGGTGATGATGTCCTGGCCGATGTCCTGCCCGTTGGCCAGCTGCCCCTGCACTTTTCCGAAATACGTGTCGTTGCCGTCAATATCCTCGGAATACGTGACCTCGATGCCGGTCTTTTCCGTAAAGGCATCCAGCGACGGGTAGGTGGCCGCGGCGTCGTCGTAGTCCAGGTAGAGGGTCCAGTTGGCCCAGCTGAGCGTCTTTTCCGATGCCGAGAGGTCCTCCGCCGCACCCGTGGAGGTGGCGCCCGAGGTGCCGGTGCCCCCGGTTCCGCAGGCTGACAGGAAGGCGGCCAGCCCGAGGCCGCCGGCACCGGCCAGCAGCCCGCGGCGGGACATGCGGGCGGAGACCAGCCGCCGCATCATGGGATCGAGCGGGACGGGGCGACGGCTCATCGGAGGCTCCTTGCGTGCTGGGGAAAGGAAGTGATTGCCGTTGATATTGCCAGCCTTCAGCGGACCCGGACAAGGTTTTCGTTGTAAATCTTTTGTTACGCAACGGTCCCATTGTTTCCGGCGCAATAACGCAACGGAATCCGCTCCGGCAAGCCTTGCCTTCCACGGAATTAGCGGTTTGAATGACTGGACCAGCAGCCCCTGAGGGGCGGCCCGACCTCGGAGGTGGCAGGTGATCCCGGAGCCCGGATCCGCAGCAGCGCCTGCGGTGGACGACGTCTCCAAGGCGATCATCGAACAGCTCCAGGCGGACGGGCGGCGGTCCTACGCCGCCATCGGCAAGGCCGTGGGCCTGTCCGAGGCGGCTGTACGGCAGCGGGTGCAGAAGCTCACCGACTCCGGGATCGTGCAGATCGTGGCGGTCACCGATCCGCTGCAGCTCGGCTTTCCCCGGCAGGCGATGCTGGGCATCCGCGCCACCGGGGACGTGCGGGCCGCCGCCGACGAGGTGGCTGCCCTGGGCCAGGTCGACTACTGCGTGGTCACCGCCGGCTCCTTCGACATCCTTGCCGAGGTGGTCTGCGAGAACGACGACGACCTGCTGGGACTGGTGGACCGGATCCGGGCCCTGCCCGGCATCCAGGCCACCGAAACATTCATGTATCTCTCCCTGCGCAAGCAGGCCTACAACTGGGGCACACGATGACCGATACCTCCACCGGCAGCATCACGGCGCGCGGAACGGACCGCCAGCAGGCGGCCCGGGACCACCTGTGGATGCACATGGCCCGGCACTCCCACCTGGCCGAGGGCGGCACCGTGCCGGTGATCACCCGCGGCGAGGGCCACATGATCTACGACGACCGCGGCCGGAGCTACATCGACGGCCTGGCCGGGCTGTTCACGGTGCAGGTCGGCCACGGCCGCGAGGAGCTGGCCGAGGCCGCCGCCAAGCAGGCCCGGGAACTGGCGTTCATGCCGCTGTGGTCCTACGCCCATCCGCAGGCGATCGACCTGGCCGAACGCCTCGCCGCCCACGCGCCGGGCGACCTGAACCGGGTCTTCTTCACCACCGGCGGCGGCGAAGCGGTGGAGTCCGCCTGGAAGCTGGCCAAGCAGTACTTCAAGCTGCAGGGCAAGCCGGGCAAGACCAAGGTCATTTCCCGCGCCGTGGCGTACCACGGCACGCCGCAGGGCGCGCTGTCCATCACCGGCATTCCGGATATGAAGGCCCCCTTTGAGCCGCTGGTGCCCGGCGCGTTCCGGGTCCCGAACACCAACCAGTACCGGGCCCCCGAGGGCCTGGAGGATCCGAAGGCGTTCGGCCGGTGGGCGGCGGACCGGATCGGCGAGGCCATCGAGTTCGAAGGCCCGGACACGGTGGCCGCGGTGTTCCTGGAGCCCGTGCAGAACTCGGGCGGCTGCTTCCCGCCGCCGCCCGGCTACTTCGAACGGGTGCGTGAGATCTGCGACGAATACGACGTCCTGCTGGTCTCCGACGAGGTGATCTGCGCGTTCGGCCGGATCGGGTCCATGTTCGCCTGCACCGACTTCGGCTACCAGCCGGACATCATCACCTGCGCCAAGGGCATGACCAGCGGCTACTCCCCGATCGGCGCGATGATCGCCTCGGATAAGCTGTTCGAGCCGTTCCGGCACGGCGACACCACCTTCTACCACGGCTACACGTTCGGCGGGCACCCGGTCTCCGCCGCCGTCGCCATGGCCAACCTCGACATCTTCGAGCGCGAAGGCCTCAACGAGCGGGTGGCGCAGAACGCCCCGGCGTTCCGGGCCACCCTGGAGAAGCTGCTGGACCTGCCCATCGTCGGCGATGTCCGCGGCGAGGGCTACTTCTACGGCATCGAGCTGGTCAAGGACAAGGCCACCAAGGAGACGTTCAACGCCGAGGAGTCGGAGCGGCTGCTGCGCGGCTACCTCTCCACCGCACTGTACGACGCCGGGCTGTACTGCCGCGCCGATGACCGGGGAGACCCCGTGATCCAGCTGGCGCCGCCGCTGACCATCGGCCAGCCGGAGTTCGACCAGATCGAGTCCATCCTCCGGTCCGTGCTCACCGACGGGCTGAACCACCTTTGAGCGGCTCGGCGGGGGCGGCGCGGCAGCCGGCCAACGGGGCGGTGTCCTTCTGGTACGCCGGGCAGGGCCTGCCCGCTCCGCGGCCTCCGCTGGAGGGTGACGCCGACGTCGACGTCGCGATCGTCGGCGCCGGCTACACCGGTCTCTGGACGGCGTACTACCTCAAGCGGGCCCGCCCGGACCTTCACATCACGGTGCTCGAGCGCCGGTTCGCCGGCTACGGGGCCTCGGGCCGCAACGGCGGCTGGCTGACGAACACCATGACCGGCGGCCGGGACAAATACGTGCTCAGCCACGGCCGGGACCTGGTCGCCCGCTTCCAGCTGCTGCTGAACGAAACGGTCGACGAGGTGATCAGCGTGGCCCGGGACGAAGGCATCGACGCCGACATCGCCAAGGGCGGCGAACTGAACGTGGCGCTGAACCCGGCCCAGCTGCACCGGCTGCAGGCCTGGGCGCAGGCGGAGGCACAGTGGCCCGAGTCCGGGGCGCAGCTGCTCGACGCCGCCGAAACCGCCGAACGGGTCCGGATCGCGGGGGCGCTGGGCGGGCTGCATCAGCCGCACTGCGCGCGGATCCAGCCGGCCAAGCTGGTGCGCGGGCTTGCCGCCGCCGTCGAGGCCCTCGGCGTGCCGATCCGGGAGCAGACGCCGGTTACCGAGATCCGCCCCGCCGCCGGCGGCCGGCCCGCGGCGGCGGTCACGCCCCGGGGCACCGTCCGGGCCCGCTTCGTGCTGCGCGCCACGGAGGGCTTCACGGCGGGGTTCCGCGGCACGCACCGCGACTGGCTGCCGATGAACTCCTCCATGATCGTCACCGAGCCGCTCTCCGACGCCGCCTGGGAGCAGATCGGCTGGCAGCACATGGACACGGTCGGCGACATGGCGCATGCGTATATGTACGCGCAGCGGACGGCGGACGGGCGCATCGCGCTGGGCGGGCGGGGCGTGCCGTACCGGTTCGGTTCCCGCACCGACGCCGACGGCGCGACGCAGCCGGGCACGGTCCGCTCCCTGGCGGCGCTGCTCCGGACGATGTTTCCCGCCGCCGGCGAGGCACGGATTGAGCACGCGTGGGCCGGGGTGCTCGGTGTTCCCCGGGACTGGCGGGCCAGCGTGGGCCTCGATGCGGGCAGCGGCCTGGGCTGGGCCGGCGGCTACGTGGGCACCGGCGTCGCGGCGTCGAACCTGGCCGGGCGCACCCTGCGGGACCTGGTGCTCGGCGCGGACAGCGAGCTGGCCGCCATGCCGTGGGTCAACCGGCGGGTGCGGCGCTGGGAACCTGAACCGCTGCGCTGGCTGGGCGTGCACGCCATGTACCGGGCGTACCACGCCGCGGACCGGGCCGAGCGCGACGGGCGGGCAGACACCTCACCGATCGCGCGGGCGGCGGACCTGGTCTCGGGGCGCTGAGGAGCCGCGGCAAACGGAGGGATGGGCGGGCGCGCGGCGCCCGCCCATTCCGACGCTTAACCCTGCGGCTTGAGCTCAATCTCGACGAAGGCGAACTCGGTGTCGGTCTTGTTGATGACGTTGTGCTCGGCGCCGGCGGGGCGGGCATAGGAGGCCCCGACCACCAGGTCGTTGGTGGCCTGCCCGTCCGGGGTCTCGTAGCTCATGTGCCCGGCCACGGTGGGGACCACCACGTAGTCCATCTCATGGGTATGCCAGCCGGTCTCGGTCCCCGGAGGGAACCGCCACTCGGTCACCCGGACCTGGTCATTGTCGATCTGCACAGTGGCCACGGCCTGGCCGTAAACCGAGGTGGTGGAAGTCATGGCAAAAACCTACCCCAGCCCCTGCCGCTGCCGAAGCCGGTGAAGCAACACCGCAACATGCAGCGAGGTGCGCGATTCGGGGTCGTCCAGGCTGACGCCCAGCCGGGACTGCAGGCGCTGCAGCCGGGCGTAGAGCGTTGGGCGGCTGAGATAGCCGCTGCGGGCCAGCGCCGCCTTGTTGCCGCCGCTTTCCAGGAAGCGCTCCAGCAGGTCCAGGTCCGCGCCGTCGCCGTCCGCCAGCCCGTGCAGCTCGGCCTCGGCAAAGGACACCGCCCGCGCATCCTCGCGCAGCAGGGACAGCAGCCCCCGCAGGCGGACGTCGGTGGAGCGGTAGTAGCGCCGTCCGCTCCCCGGCAGGGTCGCGGCGGTCTGCGCCACGTGCGCAGCCTCGTCGAGGCCGGCGGCGGCTGCGGCCAGGGAGGCAGCGGCCCGGCCGACGCCGGCGGTCCATTCCAGCGGCTCGTCCGCCGCCGCGGTGCGGTCCGCGAGGTCCCCGCAGATCCGCTCCAGCAGCCCGTCTTCGAGCATCCGGGCGGGCAGCGCCAGCAGGACCGCCACCTGGCCGGTCTGCAGCGCGGCGGCCAGCGCGGTGTTGCGGCTGGCAGCCAGGACGGCGCCGAGGACTTCCAGCAGGGCGCGTTCCTTGCGCTGCAGCGACATCGGATCGGTTCCGCTGCCCGCAGCCAGCTGCAGCACCAGCGGCAGGTAGGCCGGCGACGGCGCCAGGCCGAGCGCGACGGCGCGGGCCAGGGCCGCGGCGTCGTCCCGGGCGAGCGGGGCACGCAGTTCATGGATCAGCCCGGCCTGGGCCTGCTGTGCCAGGCCGGCCTGGTCACGCTCGGCCAGGCGGTTGATGGACAGCGCCTGCCCGGCACGTTCGAGCACCATGCCCGCCTCCGCGGCGCCGCCGGCGGGAAGGCAGGGCGCCACCAGCCGCCCCCAGCGCTGGCTGCCCTGCCCCACCGGGGTCTGCAGCCAGCACTCATCCCCCGCCGTGCCGGTCTCCGCGGTGGCCCTGGCGGCCCGCGAGCGCCGCTGCCAGTCCTGCAGCAGGTCCTGGGCGGGAACCGCCGCCGCAGCGAAGGCCACCACCAGATGCGCGGTGTCCTCCAGCACCACCGGTGTCCCGAGCAGCTGGGCCGCACGGTCCACGATCTCCTGCACCCCGGCGCTCTGCAGGCTCAGCAGGGTGAACACCTCGTGCACCTGGCGGGCCTTCTCGACCTGCTCCAGCTGCTGCGCGACGATCCGCCGGTGCACCACCTCGGTGACCTCCACGAACCGGATCTGCCGGTGCAGCCGGATCACCGGGAGGCCCCCGTGCCGGGCGCCTTCGGCCAGCGCCGCCGCGGCGGCGGGCCGGGTGGCCGGAATCTCCACGAGTACCCCTGCGGCACCGGCGCGGCGCAGGCCGGTGAGGTACTCGGCGGCGGACGCGGCGGACTCCCCGAAGGCCAGGCCGGTGGTCAGCACCAGTTCCCCGCCCTCCAGCAGGTCCGTCAGGTTCGGCAGCTCGGCGACGTGCACCCACCGCACCGGCCGGTGCAGGGTCCCGGCGCCGGCCAGGACCTCCGGCTCTCCCGCGCGGACCACGTCCAGCGCCAGCACGTCCTCCAGGGTCAGACTCATGGCTGGAGTCTAGGGCTGGCACCAGCCCGCGGTTCTTACACACTGTCAATGTTTCCCGATATTTCCTGACACTTCGGCCATGGGCAGCGGCGCGGCGGGCCGCGACGATGGTTCAAAAGCCATCACCGGCACGCCCTCTAGGAGCAGGAGCACCCATGCAGACCACCCGGCACTGGATCAACGGGGCCTTCACCTCCCCCGCCGACTCCCGCCTGGCCGACGTCACCAACCCGGCCACCGGCAAGGTGACCTCCCGGGTGGCGCTGGCCTCCGCGGCAACCGTGGACGCCGCCGTCGCTGCCGCGGCCGAGGCGTTTCCCGGCTGGCGGGACACGTCCCTGGCCCGCCGGGTGCAGATCCTCTTCGCGTTCCGTGAGCTGCTGAACTCCCGCAAGGCGGAACTGGCGGCGATCATCACCGCAGAGCACGGCAAGGTGCTCGACGACGCCCTCGGCGAGATCAGCCGCGGTCAGGAGGTCGTCGAGTTCGCCTGCGGCATCCCGCATCTGCTCAAGGGCGGCTACACGGAGAACGCCTCCACCAAGGTCGACGTGCACTCCATCCGCCAGCCCGTGGGCCCGGCCGCGATCATCAGCCCGTTCAACTTTCCCGCCATGGTGCCCATGTGGTTCTTCCCCGTGGCCATCGCCTGCGGCAACACCGTGGTGGTCAAGCCCAGCGAGAAGGACCCGACGGCGGCCAACTGGCTCGCCGAGCTGTGGCAGGAGGCCGGTCTACCCGACGGTGTGTTCAACGTCGTGCACGGCGACAAGGAAGCGGTGGACACCCTGCTGCAGCACCCGGACATCCGGTCCGTCTCCTTCGTCGGCTCCACCCCGATCGCGCGCTACGTGTACCAGGAGGCCACCGCCTCCGGGAAGCGGGTGCAGGCCCTCGGCGGGGCGAAGAACCACATGATCGTGCTGCCCGACGCCGACCTCGACCTCGCCGCGGACGCCGCCGTCAACGCCGGGTTCGGTTCCGCCGGCGAGCGCTGCATGGCCATCTCCGCCCTGGTCGCCGTGGAGCCGATCGCCGACGAGCTGGTCGCGAAGATTGCCGAGCGGACCGCCACGCTGCGCATCGGCGACGGCCTGCGCGGCACCGACATGGGCCCGCTCGTCACCGCCGCGCACCGCGACCGCGTCGCCGGGTACATCGATGCCGGCGAGGCGGCCGGCGCCTCCGTGGTCGTGGACGGCCGCACCGTCGAAGCCGACGCCGAAGGCGGGGGCTTCTTCCTCGGCCCCACGCTCTTCGACCACGTCACCCCCGACATGTCCATCTACACGGACGAAATCTTCGGGCCGGTGCTCTCGGTGGTCCGGGCCGACAGCTATGACGAGGCGCTCGCCCTGATCAACGCCAACCCGTACGGCAACGGCACCGCGATCTTCACCAACGACGGCGGGGCCGCGCGCCGCTTCGAAAACGAGGTCGAGGTCGGCATGGTCGGGATCAACGTGCCCATCCCGGTGCCCATGGCCTACTACTCCTTCGGCGGCTGGAAGAACTCGCTGTTCGGCGACTCCCACGCCCACGGCACCGAGGGCGTGCACTTCTTCACCCGCGGCAAGGTGGTCACCACCCGCTGGCTCGACCCCAGCCACGGGGGCCTGTTCCTCGGCTTCCCGCAGAACGCCTGACCCCCGCCACACATCGGAGCACCCACCATGAGCATTGCCGCAGAAAACACCGCCGTGACCGACGAGGACCTGGCCGCCGGACGCCGTGCCTATGAACTGGACCGCCGGCACGTCTTCCACTCCTGGTCCGCGCAGAAGCAGATCACCCCGATGGCCGTCACGAAGGCCGAGGGCGCCTATGTCTGGGACGGTGAGGGCCGGAAGCTGCTGGACTTCTCCTCGCAGCTGGTCAACACCAACATCGGCCACCAGCACCCCAGGGTGGTGGCCGCCATCCAGGCGCAGGCCGCCAAGCTGTGCACCGTCGCCCCGCAGTACGTCAACGAGGCCCGCTCCGAAGCCGCCCGCCTGGTCGCCGAGCTGACCCCGGGCAGCCTGGACACGGTGTTCTTCACCAACGGCGGCGCCGACGCCGTCGAACACGCCATCCGGATGGCCCGCCTGCACACCGGCCGCTACAAGGTGCTCTCCGCCTACCGGTCCTACCACGGCGGCACCGCCCTGGCGGTGAACGTCACCGGGGATCCGCGCCGCATCCCGAACGACTACGGCACAGCCGGGACAGTGCACTTCCACGCCCCGTTCCTGTACCGCAGCCAGTTTCATGCCACCACGCAGGAGGAGGAGTGCCGGCGGGCGCTGGAGCACCTGGAGCAGCTGATCCTGCTCGAAGGGCCGGGGGCCTTCGCCGCGCTTATCCTTGAGTCCATTCCCGGCACCGCCGGGATCATGGTGCCCCCGCCCGGCTACCTCGCCGGTGTCCGGGAGCTGACCCGCCGCTACGGCATCGTCTTCATCGCCGACGAGGTGATGGCCGGCTTCGGCCGCTCCGGCAAGTGGTTCGCCGTCGAGCATGCCGGGGACGTGGAGCCGGACCTGCTGACCTTCGCCAAGGGCGTCAACTCCGGCTACGTTCCCCTCGGCGGCGTCGCGATCTCCGACGAGATCGCCGCGACCTTCGCCGATGTTCCCTATCCGGGCGGCCTGACCTACTCCGGCCACCCGCTGGCCTGCGCCGCAGCGGTGGCCACCATCGGCGCCATGCGGGAGGAGGGCATGGTCGAGAACGCGGCACGGCTCGGCACCGAGGTGTTCGGGCCCGGCCTGGCCGCGCTGGCGGAAAAGCACCCGAGCGTGGGCGAGGTCCGCGGCACCGGCGCGTTCTGGGCCATCGAGTTCGTCACCGACCGCGCCACCCGGGAACCGATGGCCCCGTACGGCGGGTCCAGCCCGGCAATGAACACCCTGATCAAGGCGTGCAGGGAGCGCGGCCTGCTGCCGTTCGCCAACTTCAACCGCATCCATGTGGCCCCGCCGCTGAACCTCACCGATGACCAGGCCCGCACCGGGCTGGGCATCCTCGACGAGGTGATGGCCATCGCCGACACCTACACCACGGGCGGATAGGCCATGCTCACCGCCTACGACCTCGCCGAACGCGGCCTGTCCCCGCAGCACGCCGCCCGGTCCCTCGCCGGAGCCTCCACCGAGCCGTACTGGCTGGACGACCCCGACCGGCCGGACCCGCTGCCCGCCCTCGCCGGCGACGCCGCGGCGGACCTCGCCGTCGTCGGAGGCGGCTACGCCGGGCTGTGGACCGCGCTGATGGCCAAGGAACGGGCCCCCGGCCGGAGGGTGATCCTGCTGGAGGGCCGGCGCGTGGCCTGGGCTGCCTCCGGGCGCAACGGCGGGTTCTGCGAGGCGTCGCTGACCCACGGCGACGCCAACGGGCTGAAGCACCTGCCCGGCGAAGCCGACCTCCTGAACCGGATGGGCCTGGAAAACCTGGACGAAATCGCCAAGACGGTGGCCCGCTACGGCATCGACTGCGGCTTCGAGCGGACCGGCACCCTCTCCGTGGCCACCGAACCGCACCAGGTGCAGTGGCTGCAGGAGGAGGCCCGCTCGGCCGCCGGCGACCCCGACGTCGTGTTTTTGGACCGGGACGCGGTGCGCAGGGAAGTCGACTCCCCGCTCTACCTGGCCGGGCTGTGGGACCGCAGGCACGCGGCCCTGCTGAACCCCGCCCGGCTGGCCTGGGGGCTGCAGCGCGCCTGCCTGGCCGCCGGCGTCGAGATCCATGAGCACACCCCGGTGCGCGGCCTCGAGGAGGACGGGGACCGGGTGCGCCTGGCCGTCGACGGCGGCACCGTCACCGCCGCGCGGGTGGCACTGGCCACCAATGCCTTCCCCTCGCTGCTGAAGCGGACCCGGCTGTACACCGTTCCGGTCTACGACTACGCGCTGATGACCGAACCGCTCAGCGACGCCCAGCTGGCCGGCCTTGGCTGGCGCCACCGCCAGGGCATCAGCGACCTCAACAACCGGTTCCACTACTACCGGCCCACCACCGACCGGGAGGGGCGCACCCGCATCCTGTTCGGCGGCTACGACGCGGTCTACCACTACGGCCGCTCGCTGAAGCCCGGGCACGACCAGCGGCAGGAAACCTTCGAACGCCTGTCCGCGCACTTCTCCGCCACCTTCCCCCAGCTCGGCGACGTGCGTTTCAGCCATGCCTGGGGCGGAGCCATCGACACCTGCAGCCGCTTCTTCTCCTTCTTCAGCACCGCCTGCGGCGGGAAGGTCGCCTATTCGGCCGGATACACCGGCCTGGGCGTGGGCGCCACCCGGTTCGGAGCCAACGTGATGCTGGACCTGCTCTCGGGAGAATCCACGGAGCGGACCCGGCTTGAGATGGTGCGCCGCAAGCCGATTCCCTTTCCGCCCGAACCGCTGGCTTGGGCCGGGGTCAAGCTCACCACCGCCGCCATGATCCGTGCCGACCGTCGGCAGGGCCGCCGCGGCCCCCTGCTGAAGGTGCTCGACGCCGTCGGCATGGGCTTCGATTCCTGACGGCGGCGGCGCTCCCGCGCCGTGCCGTCCGCCCCTGCTGTTGTCCGCCACTACCCCACGGAGCACCTCATGCACCAGTTCAGTGAAGGCCACCTGTTCATCGACGGCCGCTACCGGACCGGCCGCGGCGCCGAAGCGCAGCGCATCGATCCGGCGACCGGGCAGCCGGCCGAGACCCTGCGCCAGGCGGATGCCCGCGACGTCGACGAGGCGGTGGCCGCCGCCGCCCGGGCGTTCGGCGGCTGGTCCCGGCGCACCCCCGGCGAGCGCGCCGAGGCGCTGTACCGGCTGGCCGGCGAGCTGGAGGCCAGGGCCGCCCTGCTGGCCGGGGTGGAAACCGCCCAGACCGGCAAGTCCATCCGCATGTCCGCCGAATTCGACGTGCCCGGCACCGTGGACAACGCCGCGTTCTTCGCCGGCGCCGCCCGCCAGCTGCACGGCCTCGCGGCGGGCGAGTACGGGGCCGGCGGCACCTCGATGATCCGGCGCGAGGCGATCGGTGTCATCGGCTCGATCGCCCCCTGGAACTATCCGCTGCAGATGGCCGGCTGGAAGATCCTGCCCGCCGTCGCCGCCGGCAACACCATCGTGCTCAAGCCCAGCGAGCTGACGCCGGGCACGTCGCTGCTCTTCGCCGAGGCCGCGGCGGCCGCCGGAATTCCTGACGGCGTCATCAACATCGTCACCGGCACCGGACCCGAGGCCGGCGAGGCCCTGGTGACCCATCCGGACGTCGTGATGACCTCCTTCACCGGGTCCACCGCCGTCGGCCGCCGGGTCATGGCCCTGGCCGCACGCACCGCCAAGCGCGTCCATCTGGAGCTGGGCGGCAAGGCGCCGTTCCTGGTGTTCGACGACGCCGACGTCGAGGCCGCCGCGCACGGCGCGGTGGCCGGAGCCATCATCAACGGCGGGCAGGACTGCACCGCCGCGACCCGCGCCTACATCCAGGCACCGCTGTTCGACGAGTTCACCTCCCGGGTCGCGGAGCTGATGGACGCGGTGCGGGTGGGCGACCCCGCGGATCCCGACACCGACCTGGGCTCGCTGATCAGCCACGCGCACCGGGACAAGGTGGCCGGTTTCGTGGACCGGGCCCGGACGGCCGGCGCCAAGGTCCTGGCCGGCGGCGAAGCGCCCGGCGGCAGCCTGGCCGATGGGGCGTTCTACCGGCCCACCCTGGTCACGGGCCTGCCGCAGGACGCCGAGATCGTGCAGCAGGAAGTGTTCGGCCCGGTGCTCGCAGCCCTGCCGTTCGGCAGCGACGACGAGGGACTGGCCCTGGCCAATGACACGCCCTACGGGCTGGCGGCCTCCGCCTGGACCCGGACCCTGGACCGCTCGCTGCGGGCAGCGGCGGAGATCGAGGCCGGCTGCGTGTGGATCAACGACCACATTCCGATCGTGTCGGAGATGCCGCACGGCGGGTACAAGGCCTCCGGCTTCGGCAAGGACATGTCAACGTACTCCTTCGAGGAGTACACCAACGTCAAGCACGTGATGATGAGCCGGGACCCGGCCGTCCACAAGGACTGGCAGGACACGGTGTTCCGCCGCCGGTAGGCGTGCGGGCGCGGGCCTGCAGGCGGGCTGCCATAAGATAACGGAGGTCTTTTCGTCTTCCGGAATTGAAGTTCTGCCCATGCACTCCCCCGCTGCTGCCCCGTCCTCCTCCGCGCTGCGCCGCCTCGGCGTGCTGCTCGCGGTGCCGCTCCTGGCCCTGTCCGCCGCCGGCTGTGAGGCGGAGGCTCCGGCCACCGCCGCCGGCTCTCCGGCCTCCTCCGGCGCCGTCTCCGCCGCCCCGTCCGCGGAACCGCAGGCGGGCGCCGACGCCGGGTCATCGGCACCCCGGGCGGACGCCGGCGCCGGGCCCGCCGCAGTCGATGTGCTGGCCACCCTGCCGATCAAGGGCCGCGCGCCGAAGACCGGCTATGACCGGGAGCAGTTCGGGCAGGCCTGGGAGGACGTGGACCGCAACGGCTGCGACACCCGCAACGACATCCTCAGGGCCCAGCTCACCGACGTCGTCTTCGCCAACGCCGGCGGCTGCAAGGTCGCCTCCGGCACCCTGGCCGACCCCTATACCGGCGCGACAATCTCCTTCGTGCGCGGCCAGGACACCAGCACCGCCGTGCAGATCGACCATGTGGTGGCGCTCAGCGATGCGTGGCAGAAAGGCGCCCAGCAGCTCAGCGCCGAGCAGCGCCGCGCGCTGGCCAACGATCCGCTGAACCTGCTGGCCGTGGACGGGCCCACCAACGCGGCCAAGGGCGACGGCGATGCGGCCACCTGGCTTCCGCCCAACCGCGGGTACCGCTGCGCGTACGTCGCCCGGCAGGTGGCCGTGAAGGCCGAATACTCCCTCTGGGTGACCCAGGCCGAGCACGACGCCATGGCCGGCATCCTGGCCGGCTGTCCGGGCCAGGCCGTGCCCGCCGGCGGGGCCGCAGCCGGCACCGGCGCCGAGGACAACGCGTCCGGAGCCCCGGCGCAGGAGGCCGTGGCGCCCGCGCCCGCCGTCGGGCCCGGCACCGAAACGTATTACCCGAACTGCGCTGCCGTCCGCGCCGCCGGAGCGGCGCCGATCCGGCACGGAGACCCCGGCTACCGGGCCGGCCTGGACGGCGACGGAGACGGAACGGGCTGCGAATAGCAAATTAGCCGTGCCGTTGCGGCCTTGGCATACTGGTGGGCGTTTGTGGCCTGCGCCACCGCGGCAGGCCGCGGGCGGAGGCCGCTGGAACCGATACCTACGTGATACGCGACCAACCGGAACGGCTACATGACTGACGAAACGTACAAGCTGATTGCCCTGACCCTCTACCTCGCCGCAATGCTCGGCATCGGCTGGTGGGCCTACCGGCGGACCTCAAACCTGGATGACTACATGCTCGCCGGACGCGGGCTGAAGCCCGGAGTCGCCGCCCTCAGCGCCGGGGCCTCGGACATGTCCGGGTGGCTGCTCATGGGCCTGCCCGGGGCGATCTACCTGTCCGGGCTCACCGAGGCCTGGATCGCCGTCGGCCTCACCGTCGGCGCGTGGCTGAACTGGAAGTTCGTGGCGCCGCGGCTGCGCACGTACACGCTCGTGGCCAACAACTCGATCACCGTGCCGTCCTTCTTCGAGAACCGGCTGCAGGACCGCACCCGGCTGCTGCGCGTGGTCTCCGGGGTGATCATCCTGGTCTTCTTCACCTTCTACGTCTCCTCCGGCATGGTCGCCGGCGGCGTGTTCTTCGAGTCCTCCTTCGGCTCCAGCTACACCACCGGGATGCTCATCGTCGGCGGCGTAACCATTGCCTACACCCTGTTCGGCGGGTTCCTGGGCGCCAGCTACACCGACGTCGTGCAGGGCCTGATGATGCTGCTGGCGCTGATCGCCGTGCCCGTGACGGGCCTGTTCCTGGTCGGCGGCCCGTCCGGGATGACCGAATCGCTGCGGGAGATCGACCCGGCCATGCTGAACCCGGTCACCGGTACCACCGCGCTGGCGGTGATCTCCGCGCTGGCCTGGGGGCTGGGCTACTTCGGCCAGCCGCACATCATTGTCCGGTTCATGGCCCTGCGCTCCCCCGACGACGCCGTCGCCGGCCGCCGCATCGGCGTCGGCTGGATGCTGCTCAGCGTCGTCGGCGCCGTGCTCACCGCGCTGGTCGGCGCCGCGTACTTCCAGCAGAACAACCTCACCCTCGACGATCCCGAAGCCGTGTTCCTGACCATGGCGCAGGTGCTGTTCCACCCGCTGGCCGCCGGGTTCGTGCTGGCGGCCGTGCTCGCGGCGATCATGAGCACGATCTCCTCGCAGCTGATCGTGACCTCCTCGGCCCTGTTGGAGGACCTGTACAAGATCGTGGTGAAGCGCGAGGCCTCGCAGCGCGCGATGGTGATGCTTGGGCGCGGCGCCGTGCTGGTGGTCGCGGTGGTGTCGGTGCTGCTGGCCCTGGACCGCAGCAATTCGATCCTGGACCTGGTCGGCTTCGCCTGGGCCGGCTTCGGCGCCGCCTTCGGCCCGACCATCCTGCTCTGCCTGTTCTGGCGGCGGCTGACCGTCGCGGGGGCCCTGACCGGTATGGCCGCCGGGGCGGTCACCGCGTTCGCGTGGGGCAGCTCCGAGCTCTCCGCCACCCTGTACGAGATCATCCCCGGCTTCGCCGTGAACCTGCTGCTCGCCGTCGTCGTCTCCCTGCTGACCAAGGCCCCTGCCGGCCTCGACGCGGACTTCGACGAGGCGGGCCGCCTGGCGCGCCGCGAAGGCACCGCCCCGGAGCAGGCTCCGGCACGCTGACGCCGCCCGCGGCTGCGTTCCGGCAGGGGTGCCTTCCGCCGGTGCGACGGCGGTGCCTACCCTGAAATGAAGCCGCCCGGCGTCCCGCCGTGCGGCCCTGACCGGGAGGCCGTCGTGGAAAACATGTACACCGTCGCCATGCGCATGCCGTTCAACGAAGCCGTGCGGCTGACCAAGGAGTCCCTCGCCGCGCACGGTTTCGGGATCCTCAGCGACTCCGACCTGGCTGCCCAGCTCGGGGCGGACGCTCCGGCGGAGCTGGGTGACTACCGCATCCTGGGGGCCTGCGACACGTCGTTGATGGGCGAGGCGCTGGCCCTGGACCCGGCCGCCGGCACCATCCTGCCGTGCAACGTGGTGGTCCGGCAGGAACGCAACGATCCCGTCACCGTCGTGGAGGCGATGTCGCCGCAGACCCTGTTCGGGCGGGCGGCCGAGCAGCAGCTCCAGGACGTGGCCGCGCAGACCTCCCGTGGTCTCGAAGCGGCCATGTCCACGTTGCGCGCATCCGCCGGGCCGGCCTGATCCCGGCCCGGCGGAGCCCCGGCGCCCGGGCCAGCCCCGGGCGGTGCGGCGCCGCCGCGGCCGCCCCGGCTGAGCGGGCCGTCCTGCTCAGCTGCTGATGCCCAGTTTGGCCAGTTCGCCCTGCAGCTGCTCCGCCGAGGCCATCAGCTGTCCGTGTTCCTTTTCGCTCATGGGCATCTCGAGCATCGTGTACACCCCGCCGGAGCCGACGACGGTCGGCAGGGACAGCGCGACGCCGCTGATCCCGTAGGTTCCGGACAGGTCCGCGGAGACCGGGAGCACGGCGTTCTCCGCCTGCAGCACCGCCTCCACGATCCGCACGGCGGCCAGGCCGATCGCGTAGTTGGTGGCACCCTTCCCTTCGATGACCCGGTAGGCGGCGTTGACGACGTCGTCAGTGGCGGCGGCGAGGAATTCGTCGGTAAAGACCTGCCGGCCGCTGACCCGCCAGTCCTGCAGCGGAACCGGGCCGATCGTGGCGTTGGACCAGACCGGGAACTCCGTGTCTCCGTGCTCGCCGATGATGGTGGCATGCACGCTGGTCATCAGCACGTGGGCTTCCTTGGACAGCAGCCAGCGCAGGCGCGAGGTGTCCAGGACCGTGCCGGAGCAGAAGATCCGGTTCCGCGGAAGGCCGCTGATCTTCTGCGCGGCGATGGTCAGCACATCGCACGGGTTGGTGACCAGGACGTAGACGGCGTCGGGCGCCTGTTCCATCAGCTGCGGCATCAGCTTTTCGAGGATGCGTATGTTGGCCCCGGCCAGGTCCAGCCGGCTCTGGCCCGGCTGCTGCCGCGCACCGGCCGTGATGACGATGATGTCCGCTCCGGCGAGGGCCTCGATGTCCCCGCCGCCGGTGACCGTGCTGGCCCCGGTGAACTGCGTCCCGTGCGCCAGGTCCAGGCCCTCGGCCTCCGCCCGGGTGGCATCAATGTCGTACAGCGCGATCTCACGGGCGGCTTCCCTGATGATCGCCGCGTAGGCCAGGGAAGTCCCCACGCTGCCGGCACCGACAATGCCTAGCTTGGTGACGGGAACGGTGGTGATGTTGGCCATGACAAGCCTCGCTCACGGTAGGAAGGTTCCCCCCTTCCCTGGAACTATAGGCGGCACCTCTGTGAATGGGAACGGCCGCCGGCGGCTCCGGCCCGCCGCCTGCCGCCCCGCCCGGGCCCCGCGCCGGATCGGCGCTCAGTCCGCGAATCGGCTCAGGTACCCGGTGCCGGACCGGTGGACGTGCCCCTGCATCAGCTCCCCGGCCCGCTTCCCGTCGCCGGCGTCCACCGCCGCCATGATCAGGCGGTGTTCGGCCCAGGAGTCCTTGCCGCGGTTGTCGACGTCGGCCGCGTACAGCCATTCGATCTTGCCGGCGAGCTGGCGCAGCAGCGCGGTCAGGGACCGGCTGCCGGCCAGCGCGGCGACGCCCAGGTGGAAGCGCACGTTCAGTTCCGGCAGCAGCTCCAGCTGCCCGCCGGCGACGGCGGCGTCCCCGGCGTCCAGGATGGAGGCCACCTCCCGGCGTGCCTGCCACCAGGCCTGGTCGGGGGTCCCGGCGGCCAGCTGCGCGGCTGCGGCGAGGGCGGCCCGCCGCGCCGTCGCGGCTTCCACCACCTCCCGGACCGCGAAGAGGTCTTCGGCTTCGTCAGTGGGGATCCGGGCCACGGTGGAGCCGGCGTACTTTCGTGACTCGACGAAGCCTTCCGCCTCCAGGGCGCGCAGGGCTTCACGCACCGGGATCCGCGACCGCCCGTATCGCCGCGCCAGCGACGCCTCGGTGATCCTGGTGCCGGCGGGCAGGGCACCGAAGATGATGTCCCGCCGGATCTCGTCCTCCACCGGCGGCCGGCTCCCGGCGGCGCCGGGAGCGGGGTCAGCGGCCGGCGGCATAGCCCTGGGCGCCCCGCGGGTTGGCCGCGGCGCGCAGCCGCCCGTCCACCGGATCCTTTTCCACCGTGGACAACCGGCCCAGGGCCCAGTCCCCGGCCCGCGTGATGCGGTGGCCGCGGGCTTCGAGCCCGGCAATCACGTCCTCGCCCAGCCGGTCCTCGACGACGGCGCCGCCGGGGGTCCAGGTGCGCGGCCAGAAGGAGCCGGGAATGGAGGTGGTGTGCAGCGCCGGAGCGTCGATCGCCTGCTGCGGCGTGTAGGCGCCGACGATCCTTCGCAGCAGGTAGAGCAGCTGCCACTGGTCCTGCTGGTCGCCGCCGGGCGAGCCGAGCGCGGCCACGGCCCGGCCGTCCTTCAGCACCAGCGTGGGGGTGAGCGTGGTGCGCGGCCGCAGGCCCGGGGTCAGGGTGGACGGGCCGCCCTCCTCCAGCCAGGTCATCTGCAGCCGCGAGCCCAGGCAGAAGCCCAGCCCGGGGATCGTCGGGGAGGACTGCAGCCAGCCGCCGGAGGGGGTGGCCGAGACCATGTTGCCCCAGCGGTCCACGACGTCGATGTGGCAGGTGTCCCCGCGGGTCTCGCCGGTGGGCGAGACGGTGGGTTCACCGACGCCGGCCGGTCCGGTGCCGCCGGCGGAGGCGACGGCGGGCGGCACGTATTCGGTCCGCAGCGGCGGCGTGAACGGGGTGCGCCCGGGCAGCTGCCCGGGCCGGAACCGATGCGAGGCCTCCTCCGTGATCAGCGCCCGGCGGGTGGCGGCGTACTCCTCGCTGAGCAGCACGTGCAGCGGCACGTCGGCGTCCCCGTACCAGGCCTCGCGGTCGGCGATGGCCAGTTTCTGCGCCTCGAGGATCAGGTGCGCGCCCTGAACGGTGGACGGATCGAGCAGCTCGTCGTCGTATCCGGCGAGGATGGCCAGGGTCTGCAGCAGCGCCGGCCCCTGGCCCCAGGCGCCGGTCTTGGCGATGGTGTGCCCGCGGAACTCATAGGTCACGGCCGGTTCGTAGCCGGCTTCGAAGCCGGCGAAGTCCTCGAGCGTCATCACCCCGGCGTGCAGCGTGCCGGAGGAGTGCATGTGCGGGTCCCGGATAAACTCGACGGCGGCGCGGGCCACGAAGCCCTCGCGCCATTCGGCCCGGGCGGCGTCGATCCGTTCCCCGCGGCCCGCCGCGCCGGCCCCGGCCGTGATGAGCCGCTCCAGCACGGAGGCGTAGGCGGGGTTGGTGGCCAGCTCACCGGGCAGCGGCACCCGGCCCTTCGGCATCCACTGGGCGGCGGAGGTGGGCCAGTGTTCGGTGAACAGGTCGGCAACCGCGGCGATGGTCCGGGCGGCCTGCGGCATCAGGGGATGCCCTGCGCGGGCGTAGTGGATGGCGAAGTCGAGCACGTCCGCCAGCTCCCAGGTGCCGTGGTCGCGCAGCAGCAGCAGCCAGGCGTCCACGGCCGCGGGCACCGCGGCGGCGAGCGCACCGGAGCCGGGCACCAGTTCCAGGCCCTCGGCGAGGTAGTGCTCCCGGGTGGCGGCGGCCGGTGCAGGGCCCTGGCCCATCAGCACCACCGGCCGGCCCGGGTCCTCGGCGGTGGCGAACAGGCCGGTCATGTCCCCGCCGGGTCCGTTCAGGTGCGGTTCGACGACGTGCAGCACGAACGCGCCGGCGACGGCGGCATCGAACGCGTTGCCGCCGCGTTCCAGCACGGCCTGGGCGGAGGCGGTGGCCAGCCAATGCGTGGAGGCGCTCATGCCGAACGAGCCTTCGAGGGTGGGCCGGGTGGTGAAGGGATCGGGTGCGGTGTAGGGCACGGCTTGTCCTTTTCGACGGCGGGAGCGGCGGGCGCGGCCGACGCGGAGCCGGGCCGGTTTTGCATACAACCTAAACGTTTCCTGTGATTTCGTATACATTCGGCGAAGGTTTTATGTCGTCCGTCCCGCCTGCCCTGCCCCCTGGAGGAGCTGCCGTGAAGCGCCTGGCCGCCGTGCCCACCGAACGAGTCCACCTGTGGCTCATGTTGGCCCTCACCTTTTCCACCGGCGTGGTCGACGCCGTCGGCTACCTCGGCCTGGACCGGGTCTTCACCGGCAACATGACCGGAAACGTGGTGCTGCTGGGCATGGGCCTGGCCGGGGCGGAGAACCTGCCGATCCTGCGCCCGGTGCTGGCGCTGGTCTTCTTCATGCTGGGCGCCGCGGCCGCCGGACGGATGCTCCGCCGCGGACCGGAGGGCTGGTCCTGGCGCACCTCCCTCGCACTGATGGTGGTCGCGGCGACCATTTCCGCGCTGGCCGTGTTCGTCGCCGTCGCGGATGTGCAGGGCGACGAGGTGCTCGGCAGCATCACGACGTCGGCCCTGGCCGCCGTCATGGGGGTGCAGGCGGCCACCGCGAAGCGGCTGAAGGTCGCCGAAATCACCACCGTGGTGGTCACCTCCACGATCACCGGACTCGCCTCGGACTCCCGGCTGGCGGGCGGCGACGGCAGGTACCGGGCGCGGCGGATCCTGGCGATCGCGCTCATCCTGCTCGGCGCACTGGCCGGCGCTGCGGCCCTGAACGTGGCGCTGTGGCTCGGGCTGGCGGTCTCGGCCGTCATCTCCATCGCGGTCGCGGTGATCGGCTACCTGCGCCACCGCCATGACCGCTCCCTGGCCCCCGCCGACGGCGCCAACACCACCTGAGCGCCCTGCCCCTCCGCCGCCCGGTGCCCTAGGGTGGGCCCATGCCGATGCAGGATGCCGCCCACTGGACGCCGGTCCGCACCGGCCGGCTGCTGCTGCGCCGCCCGGAGCCCGCCGATGAGTCGGCCGCCGTCCGGCTGCACCTCGACCCGCGGACCAATGTGCACGATCCCTCACCCGGCCCGGTGACCACCGCCCAGGCCGCCCGCACCTTCCACGTCATCAGCCAGCACTGGCACAGCTTCGGGTTCGGTGTCTGGGTGGCGGCCCTTCCCGCGGAGCCGGCCGGCCTGATCGGCTTTGCCGGCGTCTCGCACCGGGTGGTCCGGGGCCGGCCCGCACTGAACCTGTACTACCGCTTCCACCCGGACGTCCAGGGCCGCGGCCTCGCCACCGAGGCGGCATCGGCCGCCGTCCGGCTGGCCCGGGAGCACCTGCCCGGGCTGCCCGTGGTCGCCTACACCACGCCGGAGAACCAGGCCTCCCAGCGCACCGCGCTGGCCGCCGGCCTGGAGCGCCGCCCGGAGCTCGACGTCGAGCATCACGGACGCACCGACGTCTACCTGGCCGCCGACTGGTAGCCGGCGGCGCTGATCCGCCTGCCGGCCGGGGCAAAGCCGCACCGATGCGTGCCAGCGCCGGGAACCCGTTCTAGGCTGGATTCCACGCGCCTTCCCCGGTCCGGGGAGCGCGCATCCGCCGCCGGCACCGGCACGGTGTCCGCGGGCCCGCCGCCACGGCGGCCGGCACAGCCGGCCCGGAGGTCACGATGGAAACCTTCACGTCCACCACCAACCCGGTCCTCGGCAGCCTGGTGCTCTCCGCGCTGCTGGCCCTGGTGCCGCTGCTGGTGTTCTTCCTGCTGCTGGCCGTGGCCAGGACCAGGGCGTACGTCGCCGGCGGCTGGGCGCTGCTGGCCGCCCTGGTCATCGCCGTCGCCGGTTTCGGAATGCCGGTGGGCCTTGCCCTGCTCTCGGCCACCCAGGGCGCGGCCTTCGGCCTGTTCCCGGTGGTCTGGATCATCATCATGGCGGTCTGGCTGTACCAGGTCACCGTCCTCAGCGGCCGGTTCGAGGACCTGCGCCGGGTGTTCGACCGGATCGGCCGCGGAGACCTGCGGGTGCAGGGAATCCTGGTGGCGTTCTGCTTCGGCGGCCTGCTGGAGGCCCTGGCCGGCTTCGGCGCCCCGGTGGCGATCACCGTGACCATGCTGCTGGCCCTGGGCATCGCCCCGGTGCGGGCGGCCACCGCGGTGCTGATCGCCAACACCGCCCCGGTGGCCTTCGGCGCGCTGGCGATTCCGATCACCACCGCCGCCAACCTGACTAACTACACCGGGGACGAGATCGGCGCGGTGGTGGGCCGGCAGACGCCGCTCCTGGCGGTGTTCATTCCGCTGATCCTGCTGTTCGTCCTCGACGGGCGGCGGGGGCTGCGCCAGTGCTGGCCGGTGGCCGCGGTGACCGGCGTCGTGTTCGCCGTGATGCAGTTCCTGTGCTCGAACTACTTCTCCTACGAGCTGACCGACATCGTCGCCTCGCTGGTGGCCCTCGCGGCGGCGGTGGCGTTCCTGCGCTTCTGGCGGGCAGACGGCGCACCCGAAGCGGCCGAGCGGATGGGCGCCGAGCTGGCCCGGGCCCGGGCCGCCGGCTGGTCTCCCGCCGGCGAGGACCCCGGCCGTCCCGGGGTGCCCGGACACGCGGCCGATGCCTCCGCCGGCACCGAGGGCGAAGCGGCCGCCGGCCTGCCGCCGACCGCCGGCGGCGGCAAGGGCGCGACGGCGGCGGCCGGGGAGGGCGCGACGGCGGCCGGCGGCGGGGACCGGCTGACCCCGGCCCGGGCCTGGATGGCCCTGTTCCCCTACGTCCTGGTGATCGTCATCTTCGGCGTCGCGAACCTGTGGACCTGGGGCATCGATGTTCCGGAGCTGCTGGCCCGCAGCACCATCCGCATCCCGTGGCCCTGGCTGCATGACGCCCTGCTCGGGGCGGACGGGCAGCGGCAGTCCTCGACCATCTACAACTTCGAGTGGCTGGCCACCCCGGGCACGCTGCTGCTCATCACCGGCCTCATCACCGCCCTGGTGTACTCCCGGTTCACCGACCACGGCCGGTATCCGCTGCGGATGGGGAACGCCCTGGCCGAGATCGGCCGCACCGCCCGGCGCATGGTCTCCGCCGGGCTGACCATCCTGGCCGTGCTGGCCCTGGCGTACGTCATGAACTTCTCCGGACAGACCATCGCGATCGGCACCTGGCTGGCCGGCACCGGGGCCTTCTTCGCGTTCCTGTCCCCGGTGCTCGGCTGGATCGGCACCGCCGTCACCGGCTCGGACACGTCGGCGAACGCGCTGTTCGCCAAGCTCCAGCAGACGGCCGGCACTACCGCGGGCATCGATCCCACGCTGCTGGTGGCCGCCAATACCGGCGGCGGAGTGATGGGCAAGCTGATCAGCCCGCAGAACCTGGCCATCGCCGCGGCGGCCGTGAACATGAGCGGGCAGGAGAACGTGCTGTTCCGGCGGGTCCTGGGCTGGTCCGTTGTGCTGCTGCTGGCGCTGTGCGTGCTGGTCTACCTGCAGTCCACGCCGGTGCTGTCCTGGATGCTGCCCGGCTGATCCGGGCAGCATCCAGGTCCGCGGATCAGTAGCTCGCGGCCACCTGTCCCGTCCCCTCCTCCGGAAGGTACTTCGCCGCCAGCGCCTCGGAGCCACGCGCCAGCAGCGCGACGTCGGCCCCCACCAGGATGAAGTCCACGCCGGCCGCCAGGTACCGGCGGGCCGTGGCCTCGGCGAACGAGTTCACGCCCACCGGCACGCCCAGCTCGTTGGCCACGGCAATGCAGTGCTCGACGGCGGCCACCACCTCGGGGTGCTCCTGCTGGCCGAGGTGCCCCATGGAGGCGGCCAGGTCGGAGGGCCCGAGGAAGATGCCGTGCACTCCCTCGGTGCCGGCGATCTCGGCCACGTTCTCGACGGCGAGCGCCGTCTCGATCTGCACCAGCAGCGTGATGGTTTCGTCGGCGCGCTGCAGGTACTCGGGGATCCTGTTCCAGCGGGCGGCGCGGGCGAGGGCGCTGCCGACGCCGCGCACCCCGTGCGGCGGATAGCGGACGGCGGCGACGGCGGCGCGGGCCTGCTCGGCGGTGTCCACCATGGGCACCAGCAGGGTCTGCGCGCCCAGGTCCAGGAACTGCTTGATCAGCACGGTGTCATTGGCCGGCGGGCGGACCACCGGGGCGATCGGGTAACCGTGCACGGCCTGCAGCTGGGCGGTGAGCGATTCCAGGCCGTTGGGGCTGTGCTCGGCGTCGATCAGCAGCCAGTCCAGCCCGGAGCCGGCGCAGATCTCCGCGACGAGCGGGCTGCCGGAGCAGGCCCACATGCCCACCTGGGCGCGCTGCCCGGCACCCAGCCGTGCCTTGAACGGGGTGTCCAGGGGAGTTACACGAAGCGGCATGTCACCGACCCCAGCTGGCCGTAGTCGGCGTGCACGGTGTCGCCCTTGTGCACCCACATCGGACGGGTGAAGGACCCGGCGAGGATGATCTCCCCGGCGCCGAGCACGGCGCCGTGGGCGGACAGCTTGTTCGCCAGCCAGTAGACGCCGGCGCCGGGGTGGTTCAGGACGCCGGCGGCGACGCCGGTCTCCTCGATGGTCTGGTTCTTGTACAGCAGCGCCGAGATCCACCGCAGGTCGACGTCGGCGGGCTTCACCGGGGTGCCGCCGATCACCATGGCGCCCATGGCCGCGTTGTCGGAAATGGTGTCCACGATGGTCCGGCCCTCCATCTCGATCCGCGAGTCCAGGATCTCCAGCGCCGGCACCACGTACTCGGTGGCGTCCAGGACATCGAAGATGCTGCAGTCGGGTCCGCGCAGCTCCTTGCCGAGCACGAACGCCAGCTCCACCTCGATGCGCGGATGGGTGTACCGGTCCCACTCCACGGTGCAGCCGTTCTCCAGCACCATGTCGTCGAAGATCACCCCGTAGTCCGGTTCGGTGATCCCGGTGGCGGCCTGCATCGCCTTGGAGGTGAGGCCGATCTTGCGGCCCACCAGCTTCCGGCCGGATTCCTGCAGCCGCCTGCTCCACAGGCTCTGCACGGCGTAGGAATCCTCCACCGTCATCTCCGGCCAGCGGGCCGTCAGCCGCGGCACCGGGGTCCGTGTGCGGCCGGCCTCGACCAGCTCGTCGGCTATGGCTTCAATCGTTTCCTGGTTCAGCACGCGGCGTCTCTCCCCTTCGTTGCGGTGCACGGCCCATGACCCGGCCGCCCTGCTGATCGTATATGATCTTCGCCACATGCCGGGCAGTGTTGCGTCCCCCGCCCGTAATTTGCCTGCCCGCACGTGCGGCGGGGAAAATTGCAGCAGCAGCCCCGGCCAAAGGATCTCCATGCACCTCCGCGACATCATCGACAGCAGCGCCGGGCTTCGCCGGGACCTGGCCCTGAACCTGGACAAGTGGCGGCCGCGGGTACAGGGACTCAGCCACGGCCTGCACGCGGACCCGGAGCTGTCCTTCGACGAAACCCGCGCCGCGTCCGCCGTCGCCGCCCTGCTCACGGAGGCGGGGTTCGACGTCGAGCGCGGCACCGCGGGCCTGCCCACCGCGTTGACCGCGACGGCCGGCAGCGGCGACCTGACGGTGGCGCTCTGCGTCGAATACGACGCCCTGCCCGAGATCGGCCACGCCTGCGGCCACAACCTGATCGCCGGCGCCTCGACCGCCGCGGCCCTGGCCCTGCTGCCGTACGTCGATGACCTCGGCATCACCCTGAAGGCGATCGGCACCCCAGCGGAGGAACACGGCGGCGGGAAGATCCTCATGCTGGAGCGCGGCGCGTTCGACGGCGTCGGCCTGGCCCTGATGGTCCACCCCGTGCAGGACGGGTTCAGCTGCAACCCCGCCGGCACCACCGCGCAGGCCGTGGGCCGGTACCGGGCGGTGTACTCCGGCTCCCCCGCCCACGCCGCCGCCGCACCGCACCGGGGCGTGAACGCGGCCGACGCCGCCGTCGTCGCGCAGGTGGCCGTGGGCCTGCTCCGCCAGCAGCTGCCCGCCGACCACCGGGTCTCCGCCTACGTCAGCGAGGCCGGGCGGGCCACCAACATCATTCCCGACCGCGCGGTGGTGGAGTTCGAGTGCCGCGCGTTCACCCTGCCCGAGTACGAGGCACTGCTGGAACGGGTGCGCAACTGCTTCCGCGCCGGCGCGCTGGCCACGGGAACCGCGCTGGAGTTCGAATCCGTCGAGCCGCTGTATCAGCCGCTGCGGCAGGACGAGGTGCTTGCCGGGCACTGGACCGAGGCGATGGATGCCTTCGGCCGCGATGTCCGGCCCGCGCCGGGCCCGGCCGGCGGCTCCACCGACATGGGCAACATCTCGCAGGTCATTCCCAGCCTGCATCCCTGGCTGAGCATTCCGGGCGTGCAGGCGCCCATCCATTCCCGGGAGTTCGCCGAGCTGGCCGACAGCCCCGGCGCCTACGAGCTGATGTTCGAGGCCGCGGCCGCCCTGGCCTGGACCGTGGCCGGCGTGGCTTCGGATCCGGAGCAGTACGCCGCGTTCGCCGCGGGTGCCCGGCAGCGGGGCGCGCTGGGCGCCCCGGCCGACGACGCCGCCGGTCCTTCCGCCGCGGACGGCCGCGGGTGACCCAGTTCCCGGCGGGACCGGCTGCGGTCCTGGATGAGACGGCGCCGGCCCTCATACGGGCCGGAGGCGACGGCGGGGCGGCCCTGGGCCGTGCCGTCCCGGCCTTCCTCGGCCCCGAGGACGTGGAACTGGACGTGACGCTGTGCGGACTCTGCGGCTCGGACATCGTGGTGTACGTGGGCGATCCGGAGTTCGCCTGGGTGCGGCCCGGTACCGTGCTGGGCCACGAGGCGGTGGGCGTGGTCGCCGAGGCCGGCCTGCTGGTGCCCGAGGACTTCACCCCCGGCACCCGCGTGGTCCCGGTCAGCGGCATCGGCTGCGGCTCGTGCGAAGCCTGCCGCACCGACTACGGGCAGGGCTGCCCGCAGCAGATGATCCTCGGCTTGAACCGCCACGGCGCCGCCGCCGCGAGGTGCACCGTGCCCGCGCGGAACCTGGTGGCCGTTCCGGACCACGTTCCGGACGAGACCGCCGTCCTCACCGAACCCGCCTCGGTGGCCTGGCGGGCCGTGGCCGTGACCGGTCGGGTACGGGCCGGGGAGCGGGTGGCCGTGTCCGCCACCCGCGCCATCGGACTGCTGGCCGCCCTGCAGGCGCAGAGCTTCGGCGCGGAAGTGACGCTGGTGGTGCGCCCCGAGCCCAAGTACGACGCCCGGCGCGCGCTGGCCGCCGACCTGGGGCTCGCTGTCAACGCCGCCCCGGCCCCCGGCAGCGTGGACGTCTGGATCGAGGCGACCGGCACCGGCCGGCACCTGGAGCTGGGCATGCGGGCGCTGCGCCCCGGCGGACGGATGATCCCGGTGGCCATGTACTCGGACTCCAGCCGCCGTCCGGCCACCATCACGGTCCGCCCGGATGTCACCGTGCGCCCCAGCTACGCCTCTTCCAAGGCCGACTACGTCAACGCGCTGGCGTTCCTGGCCGGGATCCCCGATATCGGTGCCCGCCTGGTGACCCCCTATCCGCTCACCGATGCCCTGGCCGCGCTGCACGATTCCACCTACGGCCGCGCCGACGGCACCCAGCTGATCAAGGCGGCGCTGCGCCCCTGAGCCGCGGGACGGCCTGCCGACGGATGCGACAGGCCGCCCCGGCCGCTCATGCTGCGTACAGATAACGTCGCTCTGCCGGTGCCGGCCCAAACCATTGTGCAGATAACGCTGTTTTGACGTCCCCTGAGCGACATCAGCTGTACAAAGGATGCGGGCTGGGCGTCGGGCATCCAACTTCCGGCGGGTTGAGGCCCTTTAGGCCCTCCCTAAACAGCCCCAACCCACCGACAGACGGGCAAGCCACGCCCCTGCCTTCCAACTCCCGGCGGGTTGAGGTTCCTTAGGCCCTCCCAAAACAGCCCCAACCCACCGACAGACGGGCAAGCCACGCCCCTGCCTTCTAACTTCCGGCGGTTTGGTGCCGTTATGGTGGCCGCTAAACGGCGTGATCCCACCGGGAGTGGACGGCCGCCCGGCGAGGGGCGCCGGGGCAGCCCGGACGGGACGTCGGACAAAGGGGGAAGCCGGTGTTTGTGGGTTCGTATCTGTGGCAGCTGCGGCAGAAGATCGGCCACGACCTGGTCCTGGCGCCGGGAGCCCAGGTCCTGGTGAGCCGGCCGGACAGCAAGGTTCTTTTCCAGCGCCGCACCGACAACGGGGTCTGGGAACTCCCAGCAGGATCCTGCGAACCGGACCAGAGCTTCGCGGACTGCGCGGCCGCAGAGCTGTTCGAGGAGACGGGCCTGAGCCTGCCTACCGAAAACTTCACGGCCTTCGGGTCGATCTCCGGGCCCAAGCTCCACCACCTTAGCTACCCGAACGGTGACCGGGTCCAGGCCTATGCCATCTGCTTCTGGGTCGAGCTGCCGGGCGGTGCCCAGCTGACAGCCGAAACAGCCGAAGTCTCCGGATTCGCGTGGGCGGACCCTTCCGAGCCGCCCCGGCCCCTGCACCCGCCGACAGCCGAGGCGCTGTCCATGCACGCCGAGTATCTGCGGACCGGCCGGTTCATCGCGCACTGATCACTGGGCTCGGCGAGAGTCGAGGGACGCCGTACCCCGCCTTCCCCCCCCTGCGAAACGTGCCCGCAATGTGCCCCTGACAAGGACGAAACCACCCCTGCGGTAAGGAAATGCGGCGGTTACACAACCGGCCTATCCGCGAAACACGGCCCCCATAGGTTGGCAGCAGCCGGAGAAAAGCAGCCGGCAGCGGCCGCCCGGTGCGGCCGCCAGCGCACCTACAGGGGGATGAACCCGTGATCCGAAACAGCTTCCGCCGCGGCGTCCTGCCGCTGGCCGCCGCCGCCCTGGTGGCCTCCATGACGGCCTGCGGCTCGCAGATCAGTGAAACCTCGGCCAACGCGCCCAGCACCGGCGGCTCCTGCGTCGACACCTCCGGGGACAGCGTGAAGATCGGTTTCCTGAACTCGCTCTCCGGCACCATGGCGATCAGTGAAACCACCGTCCACGATTCGCTGACCCTCGCCGCCGAGGAGATCAACGCCGACGGCGGCGTCCTCGGCAAGCAGCTCGAGGTAGTGACCGAGGACGGCGCCAGCGAACCGACCGTCTTCGCGGAGCGGGCCGGCAAACTCATCCAGCAGGACTGCGTGGCGGCCGTGTTCGGCGGCTGGACCTCGTCCTCGCGCAAGGCGATGCTGCCGGTCTTCGAATCCAACGACGCGCTGCTGTTCTACCCGGTGCAGTACGAGGGTCTGGAGGCCTCCGACAACATCTTCTACACCGGTGCCACCACCAACCAGCAGATCATCCCCGCCCTGGACTACCTGGCCGAACAGGGCACCAAGACGATCTTCCTGGTCGGCAGCGACTACGTCTTCCCGCGCACCGCGAACAAGATCATCCATGCCTACGCCGAGGCGCACGGCATGGAGGTGGTCGGCGAGGAGTACACGCCCCTGGGCTCCACCGAGTTCTCCACCATCGTGAACAAGGTCCGCGACTCCGGGGCCGACGCCGTGTTCAACACCCTCAACGGCGACTCCAACGTGGCGTTCTTCCGCCAGTACAACAGCGTGGGCCTGACCGCCGAGGCCATGCCGGTGGTCTCGGTGTCCATCGCCGAGGAGGAAGTGCCGGGCATCGGTATTGAGAACGTCGAAGGCCAGCTCACCGCCTGGGACTACTACCAGACCGTCGACACCCCGGCCAACCAGGAGTTCGTGGCCGCGTTCAAGGAGCGCTTCGGCGCCGACCGGGTCACCAGCGACCCGATGGAGGCGGCCTACACCTCGCTGCACCTGTGGAAGGCCATGGTCGAGAAGGCCGGCTCGTTCGACGTCGCCGCCGTCCAGGAGGCCGCCGACGGCGTCAGCTTCGACGCCCCCGAAGGCACCGTGACGGTCAACGGGGAGAACAACCACATCACCAAGACCCCGCGCATCGGCCGGATCACCTCCGACGGGCTGATCGAGACCGTCTGGGAGGCGCCGGAGGCGGTGGAGCCGGATCCGTTCCTCGAGACCTACGACTGGGCCGAGGGCCTGGGCGGCTGACCCGCCACGGACCAACGGACATCCACGGGTGAAAGGCACAGCGGAATGGAACTGCTGATCGGACAAATCTTTGCCGGGCTCAGCCTGGGCTCAATCCTGCTGCTGGCGGCGCTGGGCCTGGCCCTGACGTTCGGGCAGATGGGCATCATCAACATGGCGCACGGCGAGTTCATCATGGCCGGGGCGTACACGGCCTTTGTGGTCCAGAAGATCGTGGCCGACGTCGGCGCCTCGCTGCTGGTCTCCATTCCGCTGGCCTTCCTCATCGGCGGCCTGCTGGGCCTGGTGCTCGAGTGGGCGCTGCTGCGGCGCATGTACCACCGGCCGCTGGACACCCTGCTGGTCACCTTCGGCGTCTCGCTGGTGCTCCAGCAGCTGGCCCGGGACATCTTCGGCGCACCGAGCGTGGACGTGCGGATCCCCGGCTGGCTGCAGGGCAACGTGGAACTGCTGGGCGCACCGATTCCGCTGCCCCGGCTGTTCATCCTGCTGCTCTCCCTCACCGCGCTGGCCGCCCTGGCCGCGCTGCTGAAGGCCACCCCGCTCGGCCGGCGGATCCGGGCGACCGTGGTGAACCGGGACCTGGCCGAGACCACCGGCATCTCCACCCGCCGCACCGACCGGCTGACCTTCTTCATCGGCTCGGGCCTGGCCGGGGTGGCCGGCGTCGCGGTCACCCTGATCGGCTCCACCAGCCCGTACCTGGGCACCAACTACATCGTCGACGCCTTCCTGGTGGTGGTCGCCGGCGGCATCGGGCAGATCAAGGGCGCGGCGATCGCCGCCTTCGTCCTGGGCGTGCTGCAGTCCGTCTTTGAATACTCGACGACGGCCAGCCTGGCCAAGGTGCTGGTGCTGGTGGCCGTCGTCGTCTTCCTCCAGGTCCGCCCGCAGGGCCTGTTCACCGTCAAGACGAGGAGCCTGGCATGAGCAACCCCTTCACCGGCGCACTGCGCCCGGGCCGGCCCCGCACCCTGGGCGGCTTCGCGTTGGCCGCGGTCCTGCTGTTCGGGCTCGCCCCGGCCGTCCTCTCCCCCTACAACCTGGGCCTGTTCGGCAAGTTCATCTGCCTGGCCATCGTGGCCGTCGGCATCGGCCTGGCCTGGGGCCGCGGCGGCATGCTGACGCTCGGCCAGGGCGTGTTCTTCGGCCTGGGCGCCTACGTGATGGCGATGCACATGCTGCTCGCCGACGCCTCGCTGTTCGGCGGCACCGGCGTGCCGGACTTCATGATGCTCTACGGCAACGGCACCGTGCCCGCCTGGTGGGAGCCGTTCCGCAGCCCGGTGGTGACCCTGGCCGCCGTCGTCCTGCTGCCCGGCACGGTGGCGCTGCTGCTGGGCCTGGCGGTGTTCCGGCGCCGGGTCAAGGGCGCCTACTTCGCGATCCTCAGCCAGGCGCTGGCCGCCGCGTTCGCCGTGTTCCTGGTCGGCCAGCAGGCCACCACCGGCGGCTCCAACGGCCTGAGCGGCTTCCGGTCCTTCTTCGGCTTCGACCTGCAGGACCCGGCCAACAAGACCATGCTCTACCTGGTCGCCGCCGCGGCGCTGCTCGGCGCCGTCGCCCTGGCCCGGCAGCTGATCAACAGCCGGTTCGGGGAACTGCTCACCGCGGTCCGGGACCAGGAGGAGCGCGTCCGGTTCCTGGGCTACGACCCCGCCGCCCTCAAGACCGCCGTGTACGTCCTCGCCGCGGTGCTCGCCGGCATCGCCGGGGCGCTGTTCGTGCCGATCGTGGGCATCATCTCCCCCGCCGACGTCGGCGTCGCCCCCTCGATCGCGTTCCTCATCGGCGTGGCGATCGGCGGGCGGGCCACCGTGCTCGGCCCGGTGCTCGGGGCCCTCGGCGTGGCGTTCGCCCAGTCCGGGCTGGCCTCCACCTTCCCCTCCTTCTGGGTCTACTTCCAGGGCCTGCTGTTCATCCTGGTCATCGGCTTCCTGCCCGGCGGCCTGGCCTCGGTGAAACTCGGCGCGCTGGCCGGGCGGCTGAAACGGCGCACCGGCTCAGCCCCCGACCCCGCCCCGCCCGGCGGCGCGACCGGCAACGAGAACGCCAACAGGCCCGTCCCGCAGCCCGCGCACACCGCCGCGGCCCCGACCACCAAGGAGCAGCCGGCATGACCCCGCGCATCCCTCCCGTTCCCGCCGCCCCGCCGGCCCCGCTGCTGCCCGACGCCGAGCCCGCCCCCGGCGGGCTGCGCGCCGGCCGCCCCCAGTACCTGGAGATCCGGGACCTGCGGGTGACCTTCGACGGGTTCACCGCCGTGGACGGCGTGAACCTGGACGTCACCCAGGGCGACCTGCGGTTCCTCATCGGACCCAACGGCGCCGGCAAGACCACCGTCATCGACGCCATCACGGGGCTGGTGAAGGCCACCGGTTCGGTGAACCACACCGGCACCGAGCTGCTGGGCCGCAAGGTGCACAAGGTGGCGCGGCTCGGCGTCGGGCGGACCTTCCAGACCGCAAGCGTGTTCGAGAACCTCTCGGTGCTGCAGAACCTGGACATCGCCGCCGGCGCCGGGCGCAGCCCGCTGCAGCTGCTGCGCCGGCGCCGCGGCGTCGAACCCGCCGTCGAGGAGGCGCTGGAGATCATCGGGCTGGAACACGTGGCCGGCCGGCAGGCCGGGGAGCTGGCGCACGGGCAGAAGCAGTGGCTGGAGATCGGCATGCTGCTGGTGCAGAACGCGGACCTGCTGCTGCTGGACGAGCCGATCGCCGGAATGAGCCAGGACGAACGCGACCAGACCGGCGCACTGCTGCGCCGCATCGGCGGCAGCCGCATCACCCTGGTGGTGGAGCACGACATGGACTTTGTCCGCGAGTACGCCACCTCCGTGACCGTGCTGGCCGCGGGCCGGGTGCTCAGCGAAGGCAGCGTGGCCGAGGTCCAGGCGGATCCGCGCGTGCAGGAGGTCTACCTGGGAACGGCTGCTGACGGAGGAGGGCACTGATGCTGGAAGTGAAGGACCTGCGGGTCGGCTACGGGCGGACCGAGGTGCTGCACGGGGTGGACCTGGCCGTGCCCGAGGATGCGGTGGCGGCGGTGCTGGGGCACAACGGCGCCGGCAAGAGCACGCTGCTGCGCGCCGTCGTCGGCCTCCTCAAGCCCACGTCCGGCAGCATCCGGCTCGACGGCGAGGACATCACCCGGCTGCGGCCGCATCAGCGCACGCAGCGGGGCATCGCATATGTGCCGCAGGGTCAGCAGGCGTTCGGGCCGCTGACCACGCTGGAGAACCTGCGCGTCGCGGCCGACGGGCGGCGCAACGCCGGCGCCCTGATGGAGGAGGCGCTGGAGATGTTCCCGGCGCTGCGGCCGCTGCTGGGCCGCCGGGCCGGGCTGCTCTCCGGCGGGCAGCGGCAGCAGCTGGCCATCGCCCGGGCCCTGATCACGCAGCCGCGGCTGCTCATCCTGGACGAGCCGACCGAAGGCATCCAGCCCAACGTGGTGGCCGAGATCGAACGCACCATCATGGCGTTGGCCGCCCGGCCGGGCATGCAGGTGCTGCTGGTGGAGCAGCACATCGGCTTCGCGCTGCAGGCCGCCCACGAGTATTCCGTCCTGGCCTCCGGCCGGGTCGCTTCCCGCGGAGCCGGCGGCACGGCGTCGGCGGCCGAGACCGTCCGCGCGGCGATGGCGATCTGAGCCCGGGCCTGCTGGGTGCCCATCCGGCGGGCCGCAGCGGCGGCGACGACGCATCGGCAGCCGGCGCAGCGGGACGCGATCGGGGCGGGGGCGTGAAGCCCCCGCCCCGATCACGTCCGGCGGATGATCAGCGGACGATCAGCACGTCCAGGGTCCGCGGGCCGTGCACGCCCTCCACACGTTCGAGCTCGATGTCGCTGGTGGCGCTCGGGCCGCTGATCATGGTCAGCGGCCGGGTGCCGTCCAGCCGGCGCAGCGCCTCGGGCACGATCCCGGCAATGTCGCCCACCCGGACCACGCAGATGTGGTGGTCCGGCACGAGGGTGATGGCGCGGCGGCCCTGGTTGGGGCTGCCGTCCAGGATGATGGTGCCGGTCTCGGCGACGGAGACCGCGCTGCCGGTGACCACGGCATCGACGGCGTCCAGTTCCGCCACGCTGAGCGGGCTGCCCTCAGCGTCGGTCCGGCGCCGGGAGCGGGTTCCCGCCCGGGCGTCGGCCGCCTCGGCCTCCTCCAGCCAGGCCGGGTCCAGGCCGTCGGGAACCACATAGCTCTCCGCCTCGGCCAGCAGGGCGGCGATCCGCCCCGGCAGCTCGTCTTCGGTCACCACCGCGACGCCGGCCTTGTAGTCGACCAGCCGGTCCACCAGCAGATCAATCAGCTGCTCAGTGGACAGGCCGGACTCGTGCCGGTAGTTCCGCGGCACCTCGGGCACCGGCGGCTGGTCGGCCAGCGCGCTGCGCAGCCGGCCCAGGATCTCTTCGCGTGCGCTCACCGCTGCTCCCCTTCCGTCCCGCCGCCTTCGGTGCCCTGCCCCTCGGCCGGCGCACCGCCGTCGTCGTGATGTTTTTTCCACCAGTCGCGGAAGCTTTGCGCCGGCGGCGCAGGCAGGTCGCGGCTGGAGGTCCAGCCGGCGGCGATGCCGGGCAGGTGCTTGATCACCTTGTCCGGACCCGCGGCCAGGCGGCCCAGCGGCAGCGCCTTCTCGGCCAGGCCGAGGCGGGAGCCCTTGGACATGGCCCAGGAGGCGCCCTTCATCACCACGTCCATCTGCGAGGGCAGCTTCTTCTTCCCGCGCTTGCTGTCCACGTCCTCCCTGCGCAGATGCACGAGGATCTCGGGGATGTTGATCTTCACCGGGCAGGCGTCGTAGCAGGCGCCGCAGAGCGAGGACGCGTACGGCAGGGAGTTGTTCTCCTCGGCCTGGATGCCGGTCATCAGCGGCGAGAGGATCGCGCCGATCGGTCCGGGGTAGGTGGAGCCATAGGCGTGGCCGCCGGTCCGCTCGTACACCGGGCACACGTTCATGCAGGCGCTGCAGCGGATGCAGTGCAGCGCGGAGCGGCCCATGGTGTCCGCCAGGGCGGCGGAGCGGCCGTTGTCCAGCAGCACCAGGTGCACGTTCTTCGGCCCGTCGCCCTCGGTGACGCCGGTCCACATGGAGGTGTAGGGGTTCATTCGCTCGCCGGTGGAGGAGCGCGGCAGCAGCTGCAGGAAGACCTCGAGGTCGGCCCAGGTGGGCACCAGCTTCTCCACGCCCATGACGGTGATCAGGGTTTCCGGCAGGGTCAGGCACATCCGGCCGTTGCCCTCGGATTCCACCACGCCCAGGGTGCCGGCGTCGGCCACGGCGAAGTTGGCGCCGGAGACGGCCACCTTGGCGGAGAGGAACTTGCGGCGCAGGTGCAGCCGGGCGGCCTCGGCCAGGCGGGCCGGGTTGTCGGTGAGGCCCGGGTCCACCTCGGGCATTTCGCGCAGGAAGATGTCCCGCACCTGGGTGCGGTTCTTGTGGATGGCGGGCACCAGGATGTGGCTGGGCTTGTCGTGGTCCAGCTGGACGATCAGTTCGGCGAGGTCGGTTTCGAAGGCGGCGATGCCTTCGGCCTCGAGGTGTTCGTTGAGCCCGATCTCCTGGGTGGCCATTGACTTGATCTTGACGACCTCGTCCGCGCCCTGTTCCCGGATCAGATCGGTGACGATGGCGTTCGCCTCGGCGGCGTCGCGCGCCCAGTGGATGATGCCGCCGCGCGCGGTGAAGTTCTTCTCGAACTCCTCCAGCAGCTCGGGCAGGCGGGCCATCACGGCTTCCTTGACCGCGCTGCCGGCGCTGCGCAGCTCCTCCCAGTCCGGCAGCTCCGCCACCACGCGGGCGCGCTTGTTGCGGATGGTGGAGGTGGCGTGGCCCAGGTTCGCGCGCAGCTGCGCGTTGCCCAGCTCGTGCTCGGCGGCGTCGGGGAAGGGCTTCGCGGCGTGCAGGTTGCCGTGCCCGTACGCCCGTACTTCGGGCATGCCCAGGTAGGTGCTCATCGTCCGCTCCGTCCGGCCAGGCGGGCCTCGCCCGTGATTTCGACAGGGTTTTCCCGGGTGCTGGCCAGGATCTCGGCCAGGTGCAGGGTGGTGACGCCGGTCTCGGCCCGGGACAGGCCTCCGCCGATGTGCATCAGGCAGGACGCGTCGCCGCCGGTGCACAGCTCGGCGCCGGTGGAGACGATGTTCGCGGCCTTGTCCTCCAGCATCGCGGTGGAGACCTGGGAGTTCTTGATCGAGAAGGTGCCGCCGAAGCCGCAGCACTGGTCGGCCGAGGGCAGCGGGGCGACCTCGATGCCGCCCACCGTCTGCAGCAGGTCCAGCTGCCGGTCGCCCAGCCGCAGCAGGCGCATGCCGTGGCAGCTGGGGTGGTAGGTGACCTTGTGCGGGAACCAGGAGCCGAGCTGCCCGGCGGCGTCGGTCACGCCGAGCACGTCGGTGAGCAGCTGGGCGAACTCGTAGGTGCGCGCGCCGACCTCCTCGGCGCGCTTCTCCAGGCCGGCGTCGCCGCAGGCCCGCGCCAGCATCGGGTGCTGGTGCTTCACCGAGGCGACACAGGATCCGGACGGGGCGACGGCGACGTCGTAGTCCCCGGTGTCGAACGCGTCGACGTGGTTGCGGACCACCGGCAGGGCCTCCGGGAAGTACCCGGAGTTCATGTGCATCTGCCCGCAGCAGGCCTGCCCGGACGGGAACACCACCTCGTGGCCCAGCCGCTCGAGCACGGCGGCGGTGGCACGGGCGGTGCTCGGATACATCGCATCGACGATGCAGGTGGCGAACAGCGCGATTCTCATAACAGCCTCCCAGCCGGACACCCCGGCACGTATGGTCTGACCATAGTAGAACACGTGGCAGCAGTGTAGCCAAGGGCACCATGCCCGGTGACGGCGGTCACCAGTGTTCCGGAAAGTGGGCTAACATTCTGTGGCCTGACCAATATGGCCTGACCATGCGCCAGGCCGCCGCCCGCTTCTCCGAGCCCCCGAGGAACTCCGTGGATACGTTCGTCCCCGCCACCGACCCGGTGCTGAACAGCGTGGCCTGGTCCGCGCTGGTCGCCCTGCTGCCGCTGCTGGTCTTCTTTGTCCTGCTGGCCTTCCTCAAGGTCAAGGCCCACGTCGCCGGGGCCGCCGCCCTGCTTGCGGCCATCGTGGTGGCCGTGCTGGCCTACCAGATGCCCGCCGGGCTGGCCCTGCTCTCGGCCAGCCAGGGAGCGGTGTTCGGCGCGTTCCCCGTGCTCTGGATCGTGATCATGGCCGTCTGGCTGTACCAGATCACCGTGCTCAGCGGCCGGTTCGAGGACCTGCGCCGGGTCTTCGACCGGATCGGCGGCGGCGACGTCCGTGTGCAGGCCATCCTGGTCGCGTTCTGCTTCGGCGGCCTGCTGGAGGCCCTGGCCGGCTTCGGCGCCCCGGTCGCGATCACCGCCACCATGCTGGTCGCCCTGGGCATCCAGCCGCTGAAGGCCGCCGCAGCCGTGCTCGTGGCAAACACCGCCCCGGTCGCCTTCGGCGCCATGGCCATCCCGATCACCACCGCCGCCAACCTCACCGGACTCGACGCCGTCCACCTGGGCACCGTCGTCGGCCGCCAGGCTCCGCTGCTGGCCGTCTTCGTGCCGCTGCTGCTGGTCTTCATCCTCGACGGACGCCGCGGCATGCGCGACACCTGGCCCGCCGCCGTCGTCACCGGCGTCGCGTTCGCCGTCGCGCAGGTGCTGTGCTCCACCTTCTTCTCCTACGAGCTGACCGACATCGTCGCTGCCCTGGCCGGCCTCGGCGCCGCCGTCGTGTTCCTGCGCTTCTGGCAGCCCCGCGGCCTGGAGGCCGCCCGTGAGCGGATGGGCCTGCCCGCCCTGGCCGAGGCCGTCACCGCCGGCACCGGCTCCCGCGCCGGCGCTTCCGCGGGCGGCGCCGCCGGCACCGGCGACGAGCTGACCGCCTCCCGTACCTGGCTGGCCCTGTTCCCGTACTTCCTGGTCATCGTGGTCTTCGGCATCGGGAAGCTGTGGCGGTGGGGCGTGGACGTGCCCGCGTTCCTGGCCTCCACCGACGTCAAGATCGCCTGGCCGTGGCTGCACGAGCGGCTGCTGGACGAGTCCGGCAACCCGGTCTCCTCCACCATCTACACCTTCACCTGGCTCTCCTCCCCCGGCACCCTGCTGCTCATCACCGGCCTGATCGTGGCCGTGGTGTACGCGAAGTTCAACGACGGCGGCCGGTACGCGCTGCGCGTCGCCGACGCCGTGAAGGAAATCGGGCGCACCACCTGGAACATGCGCTGGGCCGGCCTGACCATCCTGTCCGTGCTGTCCCTGGCCTACGTCATGAACTTCTCCGGCCAGACCGTGGCCATCGGCACCTGGCTGGCCGGCACCGGCGCGTTCTTCGCCTTCCTCTCCCCCGTGCTCGGCTGGGTGGGCACCGCGGTGACCGGCTCCGACACCTCCGCCAACGCCCTGTTCGCCCGCCTGCAGCAGACCGCCGGCCTCGAAGCCGGCATCGACCCGAACCTGCTGGTCGCGGCCAACACCACCGGCGGCGTCGTCGGCAAGCTGATCAGCCCGCAGAACCTGGCCATCGCGGTCACCGCGGTGAAGCTGGACGGCCAGGAGTCGGTGCTGCTGAAGAAGGTGGTCGGCTGGAGCGTGGGCCTGCTGCTGGTGCTCTGCACCCTGGTCTACCTGCAGTCCACCCCCGTGCTGGGCTGGATGCTCCCGTAGCCCACAGGTGTTCCGCTGATGCTCCAAGGGCCTAAATTGGTCCTTGGAGCATCGCCGCTTCCCCCCGACGGATCAGGATCGATATGAGCGTCACTGCAGAAAACCCCGTCCCCCGGTTTGCCGGTTCCTTCACGGAGCTGGGCCCGAACATCAGCACCCGGGAAATCGACCGGCGCAAGATGGCCCACGATGCCTCGCACTACCTGCTGGTGCCCCAGGCGGTGGCCACCCCCGGCTCCGCGGAGGAGGTGGCCGCGCTGCTGCGCCGCAGCCGGAACCAGGGCATCCCCGCCACCTTCCGCTCCGGCGGCACCAGCCTCTCCGGGCAGGGCATCACCGACTCGCTGCTGATCGACACCCGCCGCCACTTCCGCGGCATCCAGGTGCTCGACGACGGCGCCCGGGTCCGCGTGGAGCCCGGCGTCACTGTGCGGGCGGTCAACGCCCGGCTCGCCCCGCACGGGCGCAAGCTCGGCCCCGACCCGGCCAGCGAGATCGCCTGCACGATCGGCGGGGTGGTGGCCAACAACTCCTCCGGGATGTCCTGCGGCACCGAGTTCAACACGTATCAGACCGTGGAATCCCTGGTGATGGTGCTGCCCTCGGGCACCGTCATCGACTCCGCGGCGCCGGACGCCGCCGAGCGGCTGCGGGCCCTGGAGCCGGAGCTGTTCGAGGGCCTGCTGCGCCTGCGCGGCCGGATCGTCGCCAACCCGGAGTCGGTGCGCACCCTCACCCGGCTGTTCTCCATGAAGAACACCATGGGCTACGGGCTGAACTCCTTCCTGGACTACGAGGACCCGGTCCAGATCCTCGCCCACCTGATGATCGGCTCCGAGGGCACCCTCGGCTTCGTGGCCGAAGCGGTGTTCCGCACCGTCCCGGCGCTGCCGCAGGCGGCCACCGGGCTGCTGCTGTTCGAGGACCTCGACGCCGCGGCCACCGCCCTGCCGGACCTGGTCGCCCAGGGCCTGGCCGCCGTCGAGCTGCTGGACGCCACCTCGCTGCGGGTGGCGCGCGCCGCCGTCGACGCCCCGGAGCAGTTGAAGGCGCTGGAGGTGGACCGGCACGCCGCCCTGCTGATCGAGCACCAGGCGGCCGACGTCGAGGCGCTGGCGGAGCTGCGCGCCGCCACCGATCCCCTGCTGGCCTCGCTGGACCTGGCCGCGCCGTTCGAAATGACCGGCGACGCGAAGGCCCGCGCGCGGCTCTGGCATATGCGCAAGGGCCTGTACACCACGGTCGCCGGCGCCCGGCCCACCGGCACCAACGCCCTGCTCGAAGACATCGTGGTGCCGGTTCCCTCGCTGGCCCGGACCTGCGCCGAGCTGACCGAGCTGTTCACCAAGCACCGGTACCGGGACTCGGTGATCTTCGGCCACGCCAAGGACGGCAACGTCCACTTCATGCTCAACGAACGCTTCGACGACCCGGTGGAGCTGGAGCGCTACCAGGCGTTCACCGACGACATGGTGGACCTGGTCCTCGCCGAGGGCGGCTCGCTCAAGGCCGAGCACGGCACCGGCCGGATCATGGCCCCGTTCGTGCGCCGCCAGTACGGCGACGAGCTGTACGAGGTGATGTGCGAGCTGAAGGCGCTGGTCGACCCGCCGAACCTGCTCAACCCGGGCGTGCTGCTGAACGACGACGCCGCGGCCTACATCCGCGACCTCAAGGTGGCGCCCACGGTCGAGGAGGAGGTGGACCGCTGCGTCGAATGCGGGTACTGCGAGCCGGTCTGCCCCAGCAAGGACATCACCACCACCCCGCGCCAGCGGATCGTGCTGCGCCGCGAGATCGCCGCCGCCGAGCAGCGCGGCGACGAGGCCCTGGCCCGCCGGCTGCGTGAGGACTACGACTACGACGGCACCCAGACCTGCGCCGTCGACGGCATGTGCGTCACCGCCTGCCCGGTGCTGATCAACACCGGCGACCTGACCCGCCGGCTCCGCCGCGAAGATGCCAACCCGGCGGCGCAGCTGGGCTGGAAGGCCGCGGCCAAGGGCTGGGGCGGAGCCACCCGGCTCGGCGGCCTGGCCCTGTCCGCCGCCAAAGTGTTCCCGACGCCGCTGCCCAAGGCGGCCACTGCCGTCGCCCGCGCCGTGCTCGGCGATGAGAACATTCCCGAGTACAGCGGCGTGCTGCCCGGCGGCGGCAGCACCCGCACCCCGCGCGAGGACCCGGACGCCGAGGTCGTGTTCTTCCCCGCCTGCATCGGCACCATGTTCGGCCCGGCGGCCGACGGCGAGGGCGCCGCGGCGGCGTTCCTGGAAGTCTGCGGGCGGGCCGGCGTCGGCGTCCGCGTGCCCGAGGGCATCGGCAGCCTGTGCTGCGGCACGCCCTGGAAGTCCAAGGGCTTCTCGCAGGGCTACGAGACGATGTCGGACCGCGTGCTGGCCGGGCTGTGGGAGGCCTCCGGCGGCGGGGCGCTGCCGGTGGTGTGCGATGCGGCGTCGTGCACCGAGGGCCTGGACACCATGAAGCGGGCGGCTGCGGAGAGCGGGAAGTACTCGGCGCTGCGGTTCGTGGACTCCACCGAGTTTGTCCGGGACCGGGTGCTGCCGCGGCTGGCCGTCTCCCGCCGACTGACCTCCCTGGCGCTGCACCCGACCTGCTCCTCCACCCAGCTCGGCGCCAACGACGCCCTGTCCGAGATCGCCGCGGCGGTCAGCGACGAGGTGTACGTGCCGCCGAGCTGGGGCTGCTGCGCCTTCGCCGGCGACCGCGGGCTGCTGCATCCGGAGCTCACCGCCTCGGCCACAGACCGGCAGGCGGCGGAGATCAACACCCGCGAGTTCGGCGGCTACGCGTCGGTGAACCGGACCTGCGAAATCGGCATGTCCAAGGCCACCGGCCACACCTACCGGCACATTCTGGAGTACCTGGCCGAGGCGACGCGGTAGGAGCGGGCGAGGCGGCGCCGTGCAGCCGGTGACGCTTCGGCTGCCGTTCCAGGGCCGGTGGACGGTGCAGAACAGTCCGGCGAACCGGGTGCCGAGCCATGGCACCGACTTGTTCGGCACCACGTACGCGATCGACTTCGTTGCCGTGGACGCGCGCGGCCGGTCCGCCCCGCCCTCGTGGCGCGCCGTCGTCGGCGTCGAGCCGCCCGATCGGTTCACCGGTTTCGGGGCACCGATCCTGGCGCCGGCGTCGGGCGTTGTCGCGGCGGTGCACGACGGGGAACCGGACCATGAGGCCCGCCGCTCGCAGCCCGCCCTGCTGGGATACGCCCTGGGCCAGGCCGCCCGGGTGCGGCAGGGCGTCGGGGCGGTCGCCGGGAACTTTGTGGTGCTGTCGGTGCCTGCGCGGCCGGGCGTCGGCGTCGACGTCCGCACCGTCTACGTGCTGCTCGCCCATCTGCGGCGCGGCTCCATCGGCGTCGCCGTCGGGGACACCGTGGTGCCGGGAGGCCGGCTGGCCGAATGCGGCAACTCGGGCAACAGCACCGAGCCACACGTTCATGTGCAGGTCACCGATTCGATGGACTGGGACCGCGCCCGTGGCCTGCCCCTGGCCTTCGAGCATCCCCTCAGCGGCGAGCCCTGGCTGCCACGCAACCGAGAGACCGTCGACGCCGGGTAGCCGGACTATCGGTGGGTTGAGGTCGTTTTGCCCCGGCGTCAGCTCAACTATCGGCGGGTTGATGCATGGAAGGCCGTCTCAAAGCAGCGCCAAGCCGCCGACAGACGACCCGGCACGGGCCGAAGCCACCCCTACGCCCAACTATCGGCGGGATGAGGTCGCCTAGCCTTGCCCTAACCCAACTATCGGCGGGTTGAGGTCGCTTCGCCCCGGCCTCAGCGCAACTATCGGCGGGATGAAGCGTGAAAGGCCGCCTCAAAGCAACACCAACCCGCCGACAGACGAATGGGCACGGGCACAGGTCAGCCCACCCAAAGCATCCGTTGTACACATAACGTCCCTTCACCCACCGCCAGGCAGCATCACCTGTACAACGGATTGCCGGGCGCCAAGCCAGGCAGCATCACCTGTACAACCGATTGCCGGGCGCCAAGCCAGGCAGCATCACCTGTACAACCGATTGCCGGGCGCCAAGCCAGGCAGCATCACCTGTACAACCGATTGCCGGGCGCGCCGCCAGGCAGCATCTGTTGTACAAACGATTCGCGGACAGCGCGGAGATACCTTCCTATCTCCGCAGCTGCTCAGCCCCGGTCGCCGGCCTTCCGCGCCGGCCGCAGCCGGGCGGTGACCGCCAGCGCGGCCACGGCCAGCGCCACGGCCCCGGCGAACACCGCGGTGAAGGCCTGCTCCGGCGAGGCCGGCAGCAGCGCCGCGAAACCGATACCGCCCAGCGCCAGCCACAGCGACTGCACCAGGTTGTCATTGATCTGCAGCGAGGAACTGTTGGCGCCCTCCTCACCCCGCCGGGACCAGTCCAGCAGCAGCACCGACAGGGTGGAGAACCCCATGCCGATGCCCAGCCCGGCCACCGCCCAGCCGGCGATGACGACGGCGACGCTCACCTCCGGGTGCACGGCGGCCAGCGCCGGGACCATGCCTGCGGCCATCAGCAGCACACCGATGCGCACCCGCATGACCTTCGGGGCCAGGAAGCGCACGTTGGCCGCCAGCCAGGAACCGCCGAACCAGGTCAGCGCGGAGACGCTCAGCAGCGCGCCCGCCTCCACCGGCTCGAACCCCCGCTGCTCCACCAGGGCCAGCGGCAGGTACGCCTCGACCCCAACGAACGCCGCACCCACCAGGCCGCGGGAGGCGATGACCGCCGGCAGGCCGCGGCGCAGGGTCCAGGTGCCCTTCGGCAGCAGGCGCGGCCCGCCCAGCAGCACCGCCGCGAGCGACACCGCCCCGAGCAGCACCGGCCAGCCCCAGCCGCCCAGGCCCTGCTCGCCCAGGCTGCCCAGCCCAAGCACGCCCGCCGCGGCGGCCACCGACCACAGCACCGGCCCGGGCCGCGGCCGCCACCGGCCGTCGGAGGCGGTGGCACGCAGCACCGGCTCCAGCGCCAGGTAGGCGACGACGGCGAGCACCGGGGCGATGCCGAACACCCACCGCCAGCCGAGCACGTCGTTGATCGCGCCGGCGATGACCGGTCCGATGACTCCCGGCAGCACCCAGCCGCTGGTCAGCACCGTGAACGCCTGCGGCCGCATGGCCTCCGGGTAGGCGCGGGCCACCACCACGTACATCGCCACCGAGGCGAGCCCGGAGCCGAAGCCCTGCAGCCCGCGGCCCACCAGCAGCAGCTCCATGCTCGGCGCCAGCGCGGCCGCCGCCAGCCCCAGGGAGAACAGCAGGACGCCCAGCCGCAGCGCCGGGCCCGGTCCGCGGGCGTCGCTCCAGCCGCCGCCCAGCCCGATCGAGACCACCGACAGGGCCATCGGCGCGCCGAACGCCAGCGCGTACAGGCTCAAGCCGTCCAGGTCCCGGGCCACGACCGGCATCACCGTCGCCACCGCGAGCGCCTCGAAGGCGAAGAGGAACGCGAGCGCGAACAGGCCCGCCGTCGTCGTGCGGTGGGTGCGGGACCAGACCCGGGCCGACGACGGCGCGCCGCCGGCGGGGGCCGAAGAGGAAGCCGCGGATGAGGCCGCGGTGCCCGCCCGGGCGGCTTTCCCCGGGGCCGACGTCGGCGGGGCGGGTTGGGGGCTGCTGCCGGGCTCGGGCACTCGGGCTCCTTCGTCGATCACCGATACATTCTGCGCCACGGTCGCGGCGACGGTTTCCAGCGAACAACCTCAAGTAGCGTTGAGGTCAAGCAGGAGGAGCACCATGACGCCCAACCCCGAGCAGGACCGGGAACTGACTCCCGGGCAGCTGTCCGAACGCAGCGGGGCAGCCGTCTCCGCGCTGCACTACTACGAGCGTGAGGGGCTGATCAGCAGCCGCCGCACCGCCGGCAACCAGCGCCGCTATCCGCGGCACATGCTGCGCCGAGTGGCGTTCATCCGCATCTCGCAGCAGCTGGGCATCCCGCTGCGCGACATCCGCGCCGCGCTGGCGACCCTGCCGCCCGACCGTGCCCCGAGCCGGGAGGAATGGGCCCGGTTGTCCGCCGGCTGGCGGCAGGTGCTGGACGAGCGGATCGAGCAGATGGAGCGGCTCCGCGATGACCTGGACGGCTGCATCGGCTGCGGCTGCCTCTCGCTGACCCGCTGCAGCCTGTACAACTCCCGGGATTCCCTGGCTGCGGAAGGGGCCGGCCCGAGGCTGCTGCTGACCCGGCAGCGCCGGGACGCCAGCCGGCGGCAGCCGGACACCGACCTGCCCGCCGTCCCGGCCGACGTCTCCCCGGATCCAAGCCTGGCCCCTGCCCCGGACACCGACGCTTAGGCCCCGCTCAGTTCGGAAGGAACTCCGGCGGCAGCTGCTGCAGCGACCATTCGTTGCCGTCCGGGTCGCTGAAGTACACGAACCGGCCCCAGTCCAGCGGCGTCACCTCGCTGGCTTCGACGCCGTTGTCCACCAGGTGCCGGCGTGCGGCGTCGGCGTCGGGCACCACGATCTGAATCCGCTGGCTGCCCGGAACCATGTCCGTGGTGCCGGTGCCGATCACCACCGAGCAGGCGGACCCGGGAGGGGTCAGCTGCACGAAGCGCAGGTCGGGGTTGACCTGATGATCATGGTCGGCGTTGAAGCCGACCCGGTTCACGTAAAAGTCCTTCGAGGCGTCCACGTCCGTCACCGGCACGGGCACGAGTTCGATTCTCCAGTCCACCGTGTGTCCCTTCGCGTCGTCGGCCGGGTTGCCCGGCCGATGCAGCGACACTAGGCCGTTGCTGCCGCCGCCGAAAGCACTTCGCGGACGGAAGCGGTCCGCATTGCCGGCCCTTCACCGGGCTGCCCAGAGGGCAGCCCCTCTTGGCCCGCGTTCCGGGCCGCCCATCATTTATCAGGGTGCTGAGGAATAAACCCCGCTCCGCACTCTGTTGCCCACTACATGAGCGAGCAGACCGTAGAACCGAACCTGTCCCCCGTCATCGAGCTGAAGGACCTGGGGCCCGTCCACCGGCTGGGCTACGGCGCCATGCGCATCGTGGGCGACGGCGTGTGGGGCGAGCCCGAGAGCCGCGGCAGCGCCGTCGAGGTGGTGCGCCGCGCCGTCGAGCTGGGCGTCGACTTCATCGACACCGCCGACTCCTACGGGCCGAACATCAGCGAGGAAATCATCGCCGAAGCCCTCTACCCCTACCCGGAGGGGCTCCGGGTCGCCACCAAGGTCGGCTTCGTGCGCACCGGTCCGGACGTCTGGGTCCCGGTCGGCCGGCCGGAGTACCTGCGCCAGCAGACCGAGCTGAGCCTGCGCAAGCTCAAGGTCGACTCGCTGGACCTGCTGCAGCTGCACCGCATCGATCCCAAGGTCGACGCCGAAGAGCAGTTCGCCGTCCTGCGGGACCTGCAGCAGGAGGGCAAGGTCAAGGCCCTGGGCCTGTCCCAGGTCACCGCCGAGCAGCTCCAGGCCGCGGAAAAGTACTTCACCGTGTCCACCGTGCAGAACCGCTACAACCTCACCGACCGTTCCTCCGAGGACGTGCTCGAGTATGCCGAGGCCAACGGCATCGGCTTCATTCCCTGGGCGCCGATCTCCGCCGGCGAGCTGGCTCAGCCGGGCGGACCGGTGGACGACGCCGCCCGCCGCCTGGGTGCCACCACCTCGCAGGTCGCGCTGGCCTGGCTGCTGCGCCGCTCCCCGGTGATGATGCCGATCCCGGGCACCGGCTCCGTGCAGCACCTGGAGGAGAACATGGCCGCCGCGTCCCTGCAGCTCGACGACGCCACGTTCGAGGAGCTCGACGCCGCCGGCCGCGCCGCCGCCAAGTAACACCCGAAGCAGCACCGCAGCCGGGCCGTCCCACCGGGGCGGACCCGGCCGGGCCGCCGGGTTCCGACCGGCTCGCCTCTGCCCTGCCCGACCCTTCCCCTTCCGCTTCCCCTTCCCCCCACCGCCCCACAAGGAGGACCCCCATGTCGAACATCCTGATGGTCGTATCCGCCGCCGACTCCCTCACCATGAAGGACGGCTCCGAGCACCCCACCGGCTTCTGGGCCGAGGAGCTCGTCGAGGGCCACCGCACCCTGATGGAGGCCGGCCACACCGTCACCTTCGCCACCCCGGGCGGCAGGCGCCCCACCGTGGACCAGGTCAGCCTTGACCCGTCCCAGGCCGGCGGCGAGGACCGCGCCGCCGAGCTGCGCCGCTACCTGGACACGCTGGCACCGGAGCTGGAGCACCCGCTGGCCCTGGCCGACGTCGACCCCGCCGACTACGTGGCCGTGGTCATTCCCGGCGGCCACGGCCCGATGACCGACCTGGCCGTGGATCCGCAGATGGGCCGCATCCTGGTCGCCGCGAACGACGCCGGGCTGATCATCGCCCCGTACTGCCACGGCCCGGCCGCCCTGCTCAGCGCCGTGACCGAGGACGGCGCCTTCGCCTTCGCCGGCCGCCGCGTCACCGTGTTCACCAACGAGGAGGAGCTGAACGGCGGCACCGGGGAGAACACCCCCTGGATGGTCGCCGATGTCCTGGCCGAAAGGGGCGCCGTGGTGGACGCCGGCCCGGCCTGGAGCAGCTTCGTGGTCCGCGACGGGAACCTGATCACCGGCCAGAACCCGCAGTCCTCCGTGGCCACGGCCGCCGCCGTGCTGGCCGCCGTCGACGGCGACGACGAGATCTGATGAGCCGCGTCCTGATTGCCGGCTGCGGCGATCTGGGCACCGAGGCCGGCCTGCGGTTCGCTGCGGCCGGCTTCGCCGTGTCCGGATGGCGGCGCAGCCCGGAAAAGCTGCCCGCCCCGATCGAGGGCACCGCCGCCGACCTCACCGACGCCGGCCTGCCGCCGGTGCCGACGGACACCGACGTCGTCGTCATCACCCCCGCTGCCCGGGAACGGAGCGAGGCCGCCTACCGGGCCACCTACCTGGACGGCACCGTGCACGTGCTGGACGCGCTGGAGCGCGACGGCGTGCACCCGCGACGGATCTTGCTAGTGTCCTCCACCGCGGTGTACGGCGATGCCGACGGCGGCCGGGTGGACGAGCTCACTCCCGCGGCTCCGGCCTCGGCCACCGGGGCGGTGCTGCGCGAAGCCGAGGAGCTGCTGCTGGCGCGCCGGCCTGACGCGGTGGTGCTCCGCCTGGCCGGAATCTACGGCCCGGGCCGCACCCGGCTGATCGACCAGGTGCGCTCCGGAGCCGCCGTCGTGCGTCCCGGGCAGCTGACGAACCGCATCCACCGCGACGACGGCGCCGCGGCGCTGGTGCACCTGGCGGGACTGGCCGATCCGGCGTCGCTGTACCTGGGCGTCGACGACGAGCCGGTGGAGCAGGCCGAGGTGCTGGCCTTCCTGGCCGCCGAGCTGGGGCTGCCCGCGCCGGCGGTGGATCCCGACGCCGGGCCCTCCCCGCGGGGCGGCAACCGGCGGCTGAGCAACGCCCGGCTGCGCGGCTCCGGCTTCAGCTTCACCTATCCCACGTATCGGGAGGGCTACCGGGCCGTGCTCGCCGGCGCCGGCGTCCGGCACCCGTAATCAAGCTGCACAGTGCAAACGAGGCCGCTTCCCCGGGGGAAGCGGCCTCCTTTGCGTGCGTCGTGGGGCTCAGCCCTTCGGAATGGGCGGACCGAGGTAGAGCAGCACCGAGAACACCACCGCGACGCCGACCAGCGCCACCAGCGCGGCGGCCACGGGGCGGCGAAGCACCAGCGCGGCGACCCTGTCCGGGAAGTTGGCCGGCTCCTCGCCGCCGGGAGCCATCCGCCAGCCGCCCTCGAGCATGCCGCGCCGGTCCACCGACTTTTCGAACGGGATGGTGGCCCAGGGCACGACGGCGAGCAGCACGCCCAGCACTCCGGTGCGGGCCGGCCACTTCTGGTTGGCCCAGACGAAGACGGTGACCGCTGCGTAGGAGAGGAAGACGAAGCCGTGCAGGCCGCCGGCGATCGGCGTGAACGACTCGTTGTCGAAGCCGTACTTGGCCACCAGGGCCGCGATCAGCAGGGTCCACGTCACGGCCTCGGCGAATGCGAGGGTGGTGAACAGTTTCCGGGGAGTCATGGCGATGCGCTTACCTTCCACATGGACGTTGCCAACATTATGTCAGCCCCCCTTCGGCACCCCCAATCCGGCTCCGCAGCCCCCGTCAGCTGATGCGCGGCAGGATGTACACCTGCCGGTGCACCTTGTAGGCGTCCGTGAGCAGCAGCACGACATCCTCCCCGTCGACCGCCGGCCCCGCCGAACCGGTGGGTGCATCGATGACGTAGCTGGCCAGGACCTCCCCGGTGGCGATATCCACGGCCGTCAGCCGGTTGGTGCTGTCCTCGGCAGCCTCTCCGCTGTCCCGGGCATAGAGGTAGGCGGTCGTGTCGTCGACGTCGTAGGAGAAGTCGATCAACGGATCGTCCGCTTCCGGGTCCTCCGCGAAGGCCTCCTGACGCGTTCCCGCGGTCCACAGCATCTCGCCGGTTTCGGCGTCCATGGCCTGGAGTTCGTTGTCGCTCCTGAGCAGCACGGTGTCGGCCGCTACGGTGAGCTGCATGCTGACTCCGCGGGGGTCCTCGGTGACCGGGGAGGTGCCGATCTTCTCCGCGTCGCCGGCGGCGTCAATGCGGTGGATGTCCGCCGCTGCTGCGTCCAGGTCGCCGCGGGTGTCCTCCGTGCGCTCCGCCGTGTAGAACGAGTCCCCGTCCGCGCCCAGCGCCATGAACCAGGTGTCGATGGTCCGCTCGGCGATGAGGTCACCGCTGGTCCGGTCGAAAAGTTCCAGCGTGTCTTCGTTCGCCACGGCCACGGCGTCCTCGGTAAACGCGACGTAGCGGGCGTCCAGTTCCGGGGTGGCTCCGGTCTCGGCCTGCCACAGCTGCTCGCCGGACACGGTGTCCAGGGCCGTGATGAGTCCGTCCGCGAGGTAGACGAACAGGTCCTCATCCAGCGCCAGCTGCGGATTATCCTGCACGGTGCCCAGGGTCTGGTGCTGTCCGGTGGTCAGGTCGGCACGCTTGACCTCACGGTCTTGAGCGCCAAAGCCGGCCGGACCGACGGTATCGGCGAAGTACAGGTAGCCGGAGCCCAGCAGCGGAGTGACGTGGGAGTGGTAGCCCTCCTGCCCGTTGCGCAGCTGGTCCTCGGGCGCGTTGGGGTTGAATCCCTCTTCCAGGAAGCCGGCTGGCACGGCGGTGCGGTAGTCCGACACATACATGAACGTGCTGTCCTGCGAGAACAGCATGCCGTCCACGGCCTCGATGCCGTATTCCCAGTCCCCGGCGTCATCCAGCACGACCTTCTCGAGGTCCGCTGGTTCCTCCCCCTCGCCGTCGAAGAGGTACAGGTAGGGCGCTTCGGAGCCCTGCGCTGCGCTGTCGGATCCGCCGTCGGCGGTGTTCTCCGCGGCGCTGGCCTCCGGTTCCGCGGCGTCGCTGCCGCTGTCGGATCCGCAGGCGCCGAGCACCAGCGATGCGGCCAGCGCGAGGCTGAAAATGGATACGGTCGATGTCTTTCGTGGCATGTTTCCCCCATTGGTGCCAGGACAGGTATCCCTTCCGACCCTAACCAAAGCCATGTTGGCGGGCCAAACGGCCCCGCTCGGTGGGGCGGAGGGCTGCGGTTCGGGAGCTCAGGGAGGGCCGGGAGCCCGTCAGTCTACCGGGCCGGACTGATTTGCGGCAGGATCCAGGCTTCCGTTCGGCCGTCCCCTGTGCCGGCCAAATACAGGAGGCTGCTGCCGTCCGGGTAGGGCCCGTTGGCGGCTCCCTGATTTTCGAGGTCCCAAGCGGCCTTTACCGCCCCGGTGGAGGCGTCGAGGGCCACGAGTCGGTTCAATGGATCGGCCGGGGCCTGTCCTTGCAAGGCGGGGTCCGCCGGACCGTCGAGGTCCGGATGGTATCCGGAGACGGAAATGTAGGCCGTGCCGTCGCTCAGGGCTGCGGAGAAGTTGAAGGTCGGGTACGCCGGCGTGCCGCTGTGCCGGGAATCAGCAGTCGGCACACCCGCGGACCATCGGAGTGCTCCGCTCGCGGCGTCGATGGCGTTGACCTCGCTTCCGGCGCGGACCAGCACGATCTCGTCTTCGGCCAGCAGCTCCACCGCGTCCGGCCAGTCACCGATTCCGGGCACCCCGGCCCGGACGGTCACAGTCCCCAACGGGATCGCTGCGCCCTGCGCGTCGACGCGGATCAGGTCCAGGCTGACGGGACGCGATGCACCGGCGTCGGCGCCGTTCCGTTCAGCGAGGATGAACCCGGAGGGGTCCGCGGTCAGGGCCAGGTAGCCGCTGCTGCCGGAGCGGGTCAGGAGCCGCCGCCCGTCTGCCCGGCCGAAGACCTCTGCGGTGTCCGCGTCGATCACTGCCACGGCGTTTCCGGAGATGGCCAGCCGGGTCCGCTCGCCGGCTGCTGCGCTGCTGGGTACCTGCCACAGCTGCCCGCCGCCGGCGGTGTCGAAGGCCGTCAGAGCCCCGTCGGCCAGGTAGTACAGGATGCCGGTGTCGACGGCGAGCTGCGGGAACTCGCCCACCGACGCCAGCGCCTCGGCCCGCCCCGTCGACAGGTCATAGCGGCCCACCTCCCGCACGTCGTCTCCGACCGTGCCGTCAATGCGCTCATCGGCGAAGTACAGGTATCCCTCCGCCACCAGCGGGCGGGTCTGCCCGTTCAGCCGGGTGCTGCCCTTGGTCAGAGATCGACCCTCATAGTCGGCCTCCGGCAGCGACGCCGGTACCGTGCCGGTGCGGTAATCCGCCAGGGTCATCCCGGTCCCCGTAAAGGAAAACAGCCAACCGTCCACCGCAACGGTCTGATCGCCGTACCGGTAACCCGCCGGGTCCAGGGGCACCCGTTCCAGCCCCGCCGGCGGATCGCCCTCGTGAGCGAGGAGATTGATATGGAGATGGTCCCGTGCCTCACCGGCACTGGTTTCGGCCTTTGCTGTCCTGTCTTCGCCGCTGCAGCCGGCAAGCAGCAGAGCTGTGGTCAGGATCGGAGCAAGCAGGACCTTCAGCCTCCGGCGTGGTCCCCGGTATGTGGTTGGGTGCGGCATCATTCCCCCGATTGGTGCCTGGGCAGTTGCCCCGAGCCTACATGGGCTCCCCGCCGCCGCCGTGAGGCAGCGTGGTGCCATCCTCCTCGTCGAGTCCCTGAGCGAAGAACGCCAACTCCCAGCCCATGGCGCCGGTGAAGGCGGCCGAGGCTGTGCCCCGCCCGTCCGCATCGGCTTCCATCGCCTGCTCCAGCAGCCCGACGGCGGTCGCCGTCGCCGACACAAAACCCTCAGCGCAGTAGGTCTGCACCCAGTCTTCGTACGGGCTGCCCGCGGCGGTCCTCGGCTGCAGCCGGGCCCCGACGTCGGCGTAGAGCCAGAAGCACGGCAGCACCGCCGCGACCGCCCGAAGGTAGCGCTGCGGGCGGGCGGCCGCCGGGTCTGGCTCGCTGAGGTGGGCGAGGTAGCCGGCGGTGACGGACGACGCCGGTACCGGTTCCATGGCATCCCGGCTGCGGTGCAGGTGCTGTTCCTCCTCGATGCAGGCCTGCGCCTGGACAGACCAGAAGCGGCGGGCGCCGTCGTCGTCGGCCAGCTCGGCGCAGCGGGCCAGCGCGGCTGCGTACCCGCCGAGGTACAGCGCGTCCTGGGCCAGATAGTGGCTGAACGCCTCCTCCGGCAGGGTGCCGTCGGCCAGCCCGCGCAGAAACTTCAGCCGGTATACCCGCTCCCGGATACCAGCGGTCGCCGCCCACAGTGTGGCGGTATGCGGGCCCGCCGCGGCAGGAACGGGGGCGGCGCTGTCCGTTGGCGCCAGTCCGCGCTCCCAGACGCCGTGGAAGTGGTGGATGGGTCCGTGCCCGGAGCCGACCTGCAGCTCGTCGGCGTGCTGCAGCGCCTCCTGCAGCCAGTCCTTGGCGGCCCGCAGGGCCGCCTCCCAGCTGCCGAGCCGCGGGTACAGGGTGGCCAGGGCGGAGGACAGCGAGCAGCCGGTGCCGTGCGTGTTCGCGGTCAGCACCCGCGGCGTCCGGACTTCCGCCACCGACCCCTCTGCGGACACCAGCGCATCCGGACTGCCGGCGTCCGCGTGCAGGTGCCCGCCCTTGGCCAGGACCAGGACCCGGTGCCGGGCGGCGAGGGCTTGGGCCTGTTCCAGTGCTTCGGTCCAGCTGCCGGCTTCTTCGGTGCCGAGCAGGGCGGCCAGCTCCGGCAGGTTCGGCGTCACCAGGTCCACCCGGTGCAAAAGGTCCCGCACCGCGTCCTCCGCGGCGGCGTCGAGCAGCCGGTCGCCGCTGGTGGCCACCATCACCGGATCCAGCACGACGGCGGGCGGGCGCACCCGGTCAAGCCAGGCCGTGACCGTGGCGGCGACGTCGGCGCCGCCAAGCATGCCGATCTTCACCCCATCGAGGTGCACGTCGTCGGAGACGGCGTCGAGCTGCTCGGCCAGGAAGGACACGGGCGGGGTGTGGATGGATCGCACGCCGTGGGTGTTCTGCGCCACCAGGGCGGTCACCACGGCCATGCCGTAGCCGCCGTTCGCGGCAATCGACTTCAGGTCCGCCTGGATGCCGGCTCCTCCGGTCGGGTCGGTGCCGGCGATGCTGAGCACCCGCGGCACGGCGGTGGTTCCGGCCGCGCCGCCCGCCGTCGCCTCCGCGGCAGCCCGGCCGGTGGACCCGCTCATCGGTTCCACTCCCGGACCAGGTCGGCTGCGGCCTGCCGCGGATCGGCGGCCGCGCAGACCGCGGAGACAATCGCGACGCCGCTCGCCCCGGCGGCGCGCAGCGGCGCGACGTCGGCGGCCGTGACCCCGCCGATCGCTACGCAGGGCACCGGAGCCGCGGCCGCGAACCGGGCGAAGCCGTCGATGCCCAGCGGTTCGGGGTGGTCCTTCTTGGTGGCGGTGGGCCGGATGACCCCGGTGCCCAGATGGTCCACGGTTCCGGCCGGCAGGGCGGCGAGCGCGGTCAGGTGCTCGGGTTTGTTCGCGGTCAATCCAACGACGGCGTCCGGGCCGACCAGCTGCCGCACCGCCGCCACGGGCAGGTCGGACTGGCCCACGTGCACGCCGTGCACGGCCGCGCCCGCGGCCCGGGCGGCGAGGTAGATGTCCACCCGGTCATCGACCAGCACCAGCGCCCGGTCTCCGACCGCCTCGGCGACGGCCAGCACCCGGGCGTAAAACTCGGCGGCGGTGGCGTCCTTTTCCCGCACCTGGACGGTGCGGATACCGCCGGCGACGGCGGCGCGCACCGTGTCCACCAGTCCCCGGGGCCCGCACTGGGCGGTGTCGGTAACCAGGTAGATGCCGGTGCTGCGGGCCCGGGCGCGGGGACTGGCAGCGCTCATCAAGGCGTTGTTCTCCATCAGGTTCTCCGTGCTCATGCAATGTCCAGGCGGGTCTCGAGCTCGGCGGCGTCTACGGCGGCGAGCGCGTCAAGGAACGCGACGGCGAAGCTGCCCGGGCCGGCGGCCTGCTCGGCGGCAATTTCGGCCGCCACGGTGTAGACGGCGGTGCCGGCGGCTGCGGCGGCCAGCCGGTCGGCGTCGGGCGCGGAGCCCAGGAATGCAGCGGTGACGGCGCCCAGGGCGCAGCCGCCGCCGGTGATCCGGGTCAGCAGCGGATGCCCGTTGGCGATCCGGAGCACGTCCCGCCCGTCGGTGATCAGGTCCACCGGACCGGACACCGCGACCACGGAGCCGTACTTGCCGGCCAGCAGCTGCGCGGCCGGCAGCGCGTCCTCGGGGTTGTCGGTGGCGTCGACGCCGCGGCCGCCGGCGCCCTGGCCGGCCAGGGCAATAATCTCGGAGGCGTTGCCGCGGATCACGGCCGGGCGGCGTTCGAGCAGTTCGGCGGCCAGCCGGGTCCGGACGGGCAGCGAGCCGACGGCCACCGGGTCCAGCACCCAGGGGGTGCCGGCGTCGGCGGCGGCGTCCGCTGCCTCTGCCATCGCCTCGCGCTGCTCCGCGGTGGGCGTGCCCAGATTGATCAGCACCCCGGAGGCGATCCGGGCAAACGGGCCGGCCTCCCCGGGAATGTCGGTCATCGCCGGAGCGGCGCCGAGCGCGAGCAGGGCGTTGGCGGTGAAGTTGGTGACCACCGCGTTGGTCAGCGACTGCACCAGCGGCGTGCCGGCGCGCAGCTGCGCGAGGAGGTCAATGGTCAGGTCCGGAGTCAGGCGAATGCTCATCCGCGACATCCCTTCGCTAGTTCTAACTAGATCAGGTTCGACGGGTCTCATCTCAGCCTTGCGGCACCCCGTGTCACTGCCCTCGACTGTAGCCCCGCGCACAGGCAGGGGCAAACCCCCGGCGGGCCCTGCCCGCAGCGCGTCAGCGGCGGTAGGTCAGGGCCTCCGTGGCCCAGTCCAGGTCCGGCCAGGGATCCTGGCGCTGCAGGATGGCGAAGGCGCTGGAGCAGAAGTCCACCACGGTCTGCTGCGGGTCCGCCGTGGCCAGGGCGTCCTCAAGGGGAAGCACGTACTCGCATTCCTGAGCCAGGAACCGGGCGGCGGACGGCTTCAACATGCCGCCGTAGCTGCCGATGTCGCTGACGAACGGATACGGAAGCACGAAGAAGGACGGCTGCGGCGACTTCGGATCCCCCGGCCAGAACCCGAACTCGCAGGCTTTCTCATCGAAGGATCCGGCGGCAATCTCTCCCCTGCCCTGGTACGGCGCCGCCTGGCCGCTGAACAGCGTGCCGGTGAGGTCCATGGTGCCGAACCAGTAGGCGGGCATCTCCACCTTGCCCCGCCACGGCGCCATGAAGGCGGCGATGCTGCGGTAGGCGAAGTGCAGGTTTTCCAGGAACAGGGTCACCGCTTCCCGGTCGTAGGAGGCGTGCCGGTCATCCTGGTCGAAGTCCAGCGGATCGTGGAACTCCTGCGGCCGGACGTTGATCGGGGTGGGCGCGTTGATGTCGTCCAGCGCCACCATCAGCTGCTCGTAGAAGGCCTTGACGCTCAGGCCCTGCCCCAGCGGGATCTTCTCCCGCAGGCCGTGGCTGTTCTGCACGACGACGTGGTGCCGGCGCAGGTTGAAATAAATCTCGAAGTTCGACCCGTGCGCCGGAATGATTCCGGTGCCGATCCCGTCGATGGTCAGGAACAGGCGGACGTGGGCCCACTCGGGCCGCTGGGGGCTGCGCTCGAGCTTCACCTTGCCCGCCATCTGCAGGAACATCCGCAGCGTATCGGCGGTGGCCTGCCAGTCGGGATAGTTCAGGAACCTGGTCTTCATCTCCTACGCCTCTCTCGCGGAAACCGGCGCCGCCCCCACAGCCCTTCCCTCAGTCTGGAGGCCGGCTCCGACGCCGACAAGGGTGCGCACGGCGGCCACGCCCGGCGTCCGCACCCGGCCGCAGACTGTGCCGCCGGCCGGCGTCACGCAGCTCCCGGAAAATGGACGTCCATTCCCCCGCTTGCCCCGGCCCACTAGGCTGTAGTCCTTATGCGCCCTAGGAAGACCACTGCGGCCGCGTCGGCCGATTCCAGCTCCCGTTCCGTTTCCGACTCCGCTGCCTCCCGCCGCCGCGGGCTGAAATACGTGCTGATGCTCGGTGCCCTGGCCGCGCTGCCGGCAGTCACCACCGACATGTATCTGCCGGCGCTGCCGGCGGTCGCGGAGGACCTGCACACCAGCGCCGCGGCCGCGCAGTTCACCCTGTCCGGCACCCTGCTGGGCGCCGCCGTCGGGCAGCTGGTGATCGGCCCGTTCTCGGACCGCGCAGGCCGGCGGCTGCCGCTGCTGCTGGGCATCAGCCTGCACGTGCTGGTCTCGCTGCTGTGCTCCGTGGTGCCGAACATCGAAACCCTGATCGGGCTGCGGGTACTCCAGGGATTCTTCAACGCCGCGGCCGGCGTGGTGGCGATCGCCGTCATCCGGGACCGGTTCCAGGGCTCCGACGCGGCCCGGATGCTCTCCCGCCTGATGCTCATCATCGGTCTGGCGCCGCTGCTGGCGCCCACCCTGGGGCAGGCGGTGATTGCCGTGTGGCAGTGGCGTGCCGTGTTCCTCGCCCTGGCCCTGATCGGCGTCGTGCTGGTGGTCATTGTCTGGCGCTGGATGCCCGAGACCCTGCCGCCGCACCGCCGCGCCCGGGCCGCCGCCGCGGCGGAGACGGCCGAAGCCGCGCGTGCCGCCGAGGCGGGCGAGGACGCCGTCGCCGCCCGGCCGCGGGGTTACCGGGTGCTGCTGCGGGACCGCCGCTTCCTGTCCCTGGCCGTGCTGCCGGGCCTGGGCATGGGTGTGATCATGAGCTACGTGGTCGGCTCCCCGTTCGTGTTCCAGGAGCAGTACGGGTTCAGCCCGGCCCAGTTCGCCGGCATCTTCGCCTTCAACGGCGTGGCCATGGTGGTGACGGCCCAGGTCAACGCCGCGCTGGTGCAGCGGGCGGCGCCGCTGCGCATCCTGCGCACGGCCGCTCCCGTGCTGCTGGGGCTGGCGCTGCTGCTGCCGCTGGTCATCTCGCTGGACCTCGGCGGCGTCGTCGGCCTGATCGCGGTGCTCTGGCTGGTGCTGGGCATGCAGGGCTTCATCATGGCCAACGCCAGCGCCCTGGCGCTGAACGACTACGGCCACATGGCCGGCACCGCGGCCGCCCTGATCGGCTGCCTGCAGGTGGGCCTGGCCGGGCTGATCAGCCCGCTGGTGGGGCTGCTGGGCTCCTCCGCCCTGGACCTGTCGCTGGTCGTCATCGGCTGCGCCGCCCTGATGGTGCTGATCCTGGCCTTCGGCGCCTCCGCCTACTCCCGCCGTCGGCCGGGCACCGGGCGGAGCCTGCGCCGCCCGCCGGCCGCCGCGGGGAACTGACCGCCCGCTCAGACAGCGGGCGGGGGCGCGGTGCTGTCCCGCACCACCAGGGAGGTGGCCAGGTCCAGGCGCAGGTTGTTCGGGTGCTCCCCGTCGCGCAGCTGCATCACCATCCGGGCGGCCTCCTCGGCCATTTCGATCAGCGGCTGGTGCACGGTGGTCAGCGCCGGTGAGGACCACCGCGCCATGGGCAGGTCGTCGTAGCCCACGATCGACAGCTCCCCCGGCACGCTGATGCCCAGCTGCCGGGCGGCGTCGAGCACGCCCAGCGCCTGCAGGTCGCTGCCGGCGAAGATGGCCGTGGGCCTCTCGGCCAGGGCCAGCAGCTCCAGCGCGTGCCGGCGACCGCCGTCGACGTGGAAGTCCCCGTACCGGATCAGGTCCGGATCGATCGGCAGCCCCGCGGTGTTCATCGCCGACCGGTAGCCGTCGATCCGGGCCAGCGAGCACATCATGTCCTCCGGGCCGGTAAGCGCGGCGATCCGGCGGTGGCCGAGCTCAATCAGGTGCCGGGTGGCCATCATGCCGCCGGACCAGTTGGCCGAGCCCACCGACGGCACATCCGGAGCCGGGTCGCCGGCAGGATCGATGATTGCGAACGGAATGGACCGCGCCTCAAGCTGCCGGCGGCTTTCCTGCGCCAGGTCCGAGAAGACCAGGACGACGCCGGCGGGCCGGCGGGCGATCACCCCGTCCACCCACTCCGGGCCCGGGGCGTGCCGGGTGCCGCTCTCGGTGAGCACCACCGACAGCCCGTTCTCCCTGGCCACGTTCTCCACGCCGCGCACGATCTCCAGCGCCCAGGCGCTCTCCAGTTCATGGAAGACCAGTTCCAGCAGGGTGGAGCGGGAGCGGGCGGCGGAGCGCGGCCGGTAACCGTGGTCATCGAGCAGCGCCTCCACCCGGGCCCGGGTGCTGCTGGAGACGTCGGAGCGGCCGTTGAGCACTTTCGAAACCGTTGACAGCGATACGCGCGCCTCGGCGGCGAGGTCGGCGAGGGTTACCCGCCCTGCCGTGGACTGGCTGGTCATGAGGCCTCCGGTTTTCGAAAGTTGGCGCCTGCAACAAAAGTATTGCGCGTCACATTACCCGCCCTTATGCTGGAGCGCACCAAGGAACTTTCGCCAAGAATATCGAAACTTTCGAGAGGTGTTCAATGAAGAACAACACCAGCCGGCGCCGGCCGTTGATCGCAGGGGCCAGTGCGCTGGCCCTTGGCCTCACCCTTGCCGCATGCGGCAGCGGTGGCGGGACGGACTCCAGCAGCCGCCCGGAAAACGAGATCCATGTCCTGGTCTACGGCGACGCGAGCAACGACGTCGAAAACGCCATGGTCGAGCAGTTCAACGAGACCTCCGACGTGAAGGTGGTGCTGGACACCATCCCCGGCGCCGAATACCAGCAGAAGCTGCAGACCGTCATCGACACCGATGCCGCGCCGGACATCTTCTTCAACTGGGGCGGCGGCAGCATCAAGCCGTTCGTCGACGCGGACCTGCTGATGCCGCTGGACGACTTCATCGAGGAGGATCCGGGGCTGCGGGAGAACTTCCTGCCCTCGGTGTTCGACGTCGCCGTCGTCGACGACACCCCCTACGGCATCCCCATGCGCGGCACCCAGCCGGTGATGCTGTTCAACAACAAGGCAGTCCTCGCCGAGCTCGGCATCGAGGAGCCGCAGACCTGGGACGAGCTGCTCGACGCCGTCGAGAAGCTCAAGGCCGCCGGCAAGACCCCGATCTCCCTGGGCGGCGGCGACGAATGGCCCACCCAGATGTGGTTCCAGTACGTCTACGACCGCGTCGCCGGCCCGGAGCTGTTCCAGGCCGCGATGGAGGGCGACACCGAGGTGTGGGACTCCGAGGAATCCCGCGAGGCGCTGGGCATGCTGCGCGAACTGGTGGACGCCGGCGCCTTCGGCACCAACTTCCAGTCCGTGAAGTTCACCGACGGCGGCTCCCACAACCTGCTCGCCGCGGGAGACTCCGGTTTCGAGCTGATGGGCTCGTGGATGTACGCCACCATCCAGGACTACGACCCCGACTTCGCCGCGACGAACCTGGGCTACAGCAACTTCCCCGAGATCGAGGGCGGCAAGGGCGACCCGGCGAACATCGCCGGCAACACCAACAACTACTACTCGGTGCTCAAGAACACCCGCTACCCCGACACGGCCCGGGACTTCCTGAAGCTGATGTACTCCGATGAGTTCGTCCAGGAGCAAATGGGCATCGGCAACCTGCCCACCACCACCAACACCGAGCAGTTCCTGGACCAGGCGGCCAACCCGGACTACGCCCGCTACCAGTTCGAGCTGGTGCAGGAAGCCCCGAACTTCCAGCTCTCCTGGGACCAGGCCTACCCGCCGGCCGCCACTCCGACCATCCACGCCGCGGTGTCCGACTTCTTCGCCGGACGCATCGACGAGGACGGGTTCATCGAAGCCATGCAGTCCCTGAAGAACTGACCCGGGAAGCACCTGTTCCATGACCACCCTGCTCCCACCCCGGCCACCGGCCGCACCGGATGACCCCTCGCGGGGCCGCCCGGTGCGGCCGGGCGGCTCGGCCCGTACCCGGCCCGGCCTGCTCTGGACCCTGCCGGCCACCGTCTTCTTCCTGTTCTTCGCCGTGGTGCCGCTGATCGCCGTCGCGGTGCTGTCCTTCACCACCTGGGGCGGCCTCGGCCAGCCCAGCTTCGTGGGCACGGAGAACTGGCAGGACCTCGCCGACGACTCGACCATGCAGAAGAGCCTCTGGCTGAGCCTGCTGTTCATCGTCCTCGGCGTGGTGACCCAGACCCCCATGAGCATCCTGCTCGGCGTCTGGGCCGCCGGCCCGCAGCGCAACCGCGCCGTGCTCAGCGCCATCTTCTTCGTTCCGCTGCTGCTCTCCTCCGCCGCGATCTCGGTGCTGTGGCGGGCGCTGCTGGATCCGAACTTCGGCATTCCCGGGCAGATGCGCTGGCTCTTCGGGGACGGGAACCTGTTCGGCAACCAGGCCACCGCGATCGGAGTGATCATCTTCGTGGGCATCTGGCAGTTCACCCCGTTCCACACCCTGCTCTACCAGGGCGCCGCGAAGTCGGTGCCGCCGGTGCTCTACCAGGCCGCGGCGATCGACGGCGCCGGCCGGATCCGGCAGTTCTTCAGCATCACGCTGCCCCAGCTGCGCAACACCATCATCACCTCGGTGATCCTGATGGTCGTCGGCGGCCTCACCACGTTCGAGACCGTGCTGATCCTGACCAACGGCGGGCCCGGCACCGATACCACCATCACGGCCTTCTACATGTTCGAACAGGCCTTCCGCCGGTTCGACTTCGGCTACGCCTCCGCCGTCGCGCTGGTGCTGGTGGTGGTGGCCACCGCCATCTCCCTGGTGATGGTGAAGGTCTCCGGCTACGACAAGATGCGCAGCACCATGGAGGGAGTCTGATGCGTACCCGCCCCAACTACGGCGCCGGCGTCGCCGTCGCCCTCTGGCTGGCCATCGTCGCCGTGCCGCTGTACGTGATGATCACGGCCAGCCTGCAGACCCGGGCCTCGTTCAGCGAAAACGGCCCCATCTCGGTGCCCACGGAACTGACCTTCGAGAACTACGTCGGCGTGTTCAACGAGGGCTTCGGCCGGTACTTCCTGAACACCTTCATCGTCACCGCGGGCGTCGTCGGCATCGTGCTGCTGGTGGTGCCGCCGCTGGCGTACGCGATCGTGCGCTCCCAGTCCCGGACCACCACGCTGATCTTCCGGTTCTTCCTGCTGGGCCTGGCGATTCCGGTGCAGGCCGTGATCGTGCCGATGTTCTACCTGATCAACTCCGTGGGCCTGTACGACACGCTGCTGGGCGTCATCCTGCCCACCGCCGCGTTCGCCCTGCCCATCTGCACGCTGATCCTCACCGGCACCATGCGGGACATCACCCCGGAGCTCTACGAGGCGATGGCGATCGACGGCGCCAGCGTGGGCCGGACCTTCCTGCGCCTGGTGCTGCCGCTGTCCAAGGGCGGGCTGTCCACCATCGCCGTGTTCTCCGCTCTGCAGGGCTGGAACGGGTTCCTGCTGCCGCTGATCCTGACCCAGTCCGAATCCAACCGCGTGGTCACCCAGGGCCTGTTCAACTTCCAAACCCAGTACGGCGTCAACGTTCCGGGTATCCTCGCCGCCGTGACCGTCTCCATGGTCCCGGTGCTGCTGGTGTACCTCTTCGCCCGCCGCGCACTCGTCCAGGGCCTCATGGGCGCTGGCGGAAAGTAGCCGCATGTCAGACACCACCCTCGAGCGCGCCGCCTGGCGCGACGAATCCCTGTCCCCCGAAGCCCGCGCCGAGGCGCTGATCAGCGCCATGACGCTGCGGGAGAAGACCTCCCAGCTGTTCGGCATCTGGGTGGGCGCCTCCGCCGAAGGCGGCGACGTCGCCCCGCACCAGCACGACAACATGGCCAGCGCCCCGGCCCTGGACGACGTCCTGCCGCACGGGCTGGGCCAGCTCACCCGCCCCTTCGGCACCTCCCCCGTGGATCCCGCCGTCGGGGCGCTGTCCCTGGCCCGCACCCAGGCCCGGATCGCCGCCGCGAACCGCTTCGGCATTCCCGCCCTGGCCCATGAGGAATGCCTGGCCGGCTTCGCCGCCTGGCAGGCCACCGCCTATCCGGTGCCGTTGGCCTGGGGCGGCACCTTCGACCCCGGGTTGATCACCGAAATGTCTGCCCGCATCGGCGCCGACATGCGCGCCGTCGGCGTCCACCAGGGCCTGGCCCCGGTGCTGGACGTGGTGCGCGACGCCCGCTGGGGCCGGGTGGAGGAAACCATCGGCGAGGACCCCTACCTGGTGGGCCGGATCGCCTCCGCGTACGTGTCCGGCCTGGAGTCGGCCGGCATCGTGGCCACGCTCAAGCACTTCGCGGGTTACTCCGCCTCCCGCGCCGGCCGCAACCTGGCCCCGGTCTCGATCGGCCCGCGGGAACTGGCCGACGTCGTCCTGCCGCCGTTCGAGATGGCGGTGCGGGAAACCGGCGTCCGCTCGGTGATGCACGCCTACACCGACATCGACGGCGTGCCCTCCGCGGCGGACGAGGCCCTGCTCACCGGACTGCTGCGGGAGACCTGGGGCTTCACCGGCACCGTGGTGGCCGACTACTTCGGCGTGAACTTCCTGCAGAACCTGCACGGGGTGGCATCCAGCCTCGGCGAGGCCGCCGGTGCCGCGCTGACGGCCGGCGTTGATGTCGAGCTGCCCACCGTGGACGCCTACGGTGACCAGCTGATCAGCGAGATCGAGGCAGGCCGCGTCGAGGAGGCCCTGGTGGACCGGGCGCTGCGCCGGGTGCTGGTGCAGAAGATCGGCCTGGGCCTGCTCGACGAGGGATGGTCGCCGGTGCCCAACGCCCTGGCCGGAGCGGTCACCGGCGAGGAGCTGGCCGCCGACGCCGGAGCGGACAGCGATGCCGCCTCGGCGGCCGGGGCGCTGCGCGGCCGGGTGGACCTGGACCCGCCGGCCAACCGGCAGCTGGCCGGGCGCATCGCCGAGCAGTCCATGGTGCTGCTGAGCAACAACGGCATCCTGCCGCTCGCCGCACCGCCCCGGATCGCGGTCATCGGACCCAACGCGGACAACCCGATGGCCTTCCTCGGCTGCTACTCCTTCCCCGCCCACGTCGGCTCCCAGCACCCCGACGTCGCCGCCGGCATCGACCTGCCCACGGTCGCCCGGGCGCTGCGGGCCGCCTTCCCGGACAGCGACGTGGTGTCCGTGCCCGGCTGCGGCATCGACTCGCCCGACACCGACGGCTTTACCGCCGCCGTGGCCGCGGCGAAGGAGGCCGACGTCGTCATCGCCGCACTCGGCGACCGGGCCGGACTGTTCGGGCGCGGCACCAGCGGCGAGGGGTGCGACGTCGAGTCCCTCGCCCTGCCGGGCGTGCAGCAGCAGCTGCTCGACGCCCTCCTGGACGCGGGGACCCCGGTGGTCGCCACGCTGCTCACCGGACGGCCCTATGCCCTGGGCCGCGCCGTCCGTGAAGCCGCAGCCGTCGTGCAGGCCTTCTTCCCCGGCGAGGAAGGCGGCCCGGCGCTGGCCCGCGTGCTCAGCGGCGCCGTCAACCCGTCGGGGCGGCTGCCGATCAGCGTGCCGGCAGGCACCGGCGCCCAGCCGGCCAGCTACCTCGCCGCTCCGCTGGCCGAGCGCAGCGACGTCTCCAACATCGACCCGACCCCGGCCTTCGGCTTCGGTCACGGGCTCAGCTACACGTCCTTCGACTGGACCGACGCGGCCCTCGACGGCCCGGCCGAGGTGCCCACCGACGGTGAGGCGACCGTGAGCCTGACGGTCACCAATACCGGCGGGCGGGCCGGCGTCGAGGTGGTCCAGCTGTACCTGCACGATCCGGTGGCCTCGGTAGTGCGCCCGGTCCAGCGGCTCATCGGCTTCGCGCGCGTGCCGTTGGACGCCGGCGCCGCGGCCCGGGTCCGGTTCACCGTCCCGGCGGACCTGGCGGCGTTCACCGGCCGCGACGGCCGGCGCATCGTGGAACCCGGCGCCCTTCAGCTGCGGTTCGGCGCCTCCAGCGCCGAGATCCACGGCGCCGTCGGGATCACGCTGGCCGGGACGGTCCGCACCGTGGACCACACGCGCCGGCTGCACTGCGGCGTCGAGGTCACTGCTGTCGAGGTCACCGACGCCGGCTAGGGCCGCGGCCGCTCCGTGACCGTGGGCGCTGCCTCCCCGTCCGGGGGCAGCGCCCACTGCGCTTCCGGGCCTGCCCGCACCGCAGGTTCAGCCGAACCGGCAGTAGACTCCACAACCAACGGAAACCAGACCGCGCCGACGCGCGCGTCCGCCGTACCGACCGACCGTAGATCCCCGACCCTCCGAGGAGAACCGAGTGTATTCCGACCTGCCCGCCGACCAGCTGATGCAGTACCGCGGTTCCCAGACCGCTCCGGAGGACCTTGACGCCTTCTGGGAGCAGACCCTGGCCGAGGCGCGGCGGCATCCACTGGCGGTCCGGCTGGAGCCGGTGGAAACCGAGCTGGCCACCCTGCAGGTCTGGGATGTGACCTTCAACGGATTCGGCGGCGAGCCGATTCGTGCCTGGCTGCGCGCCCCCGCCGGCGCGGCCGGGCCGCTGCCCGGCGTCGTGCAGTTCGTCGGCTACGGGGGCGGGCGCGGCGACGCGCACGAGAACCTGCTCTGGGCCTCCGCCGGGTTCGCGCACCTGCAGATGGACACCCGCGGGCAGGGTGCAGGGTGGAGCCGCGGCGACACTCCGGACGCGGCCGGCAGCGGCGGCCCGCAGGTCCCCGGCGTGATGACGCGGGGCATTTGCGACCCGCACACCTATTACTACCGGCGGCTGTTCACGGATGCGGTCCGCGCCGTGGAGGCACTGCAGTCCCTGGACCTGGTGGACAGGGCGCGGACCGCCGCCGTGGGCGGCAGCCAGGGCGGGGCCCTGACGCTGGCCGCGGCCGCGCTGGCACCGGACCTGGCCGCCGTCGTCGCGTACGTGCCGTTCCTTTCCGACTTTCCGCGCGCCCTGCAGGTGACCGATGCCTACCCGTACCGGGAGCTGCGCGATTATCTGGCGGTGCACCGCGGCGAGGTGGAGCGGGTGATGGACACCCTGCGGTACTTCGACATGGTGAACCTGGTGCCCCGGGCCCGGGTTCCGGCGCTGTTCTCCGTGGGGCTGATGGATGAGACGACGCCGCCGTCCACCGTGTACGCCGCCTATAACAACTACTCCGGGCCCAAGGAGCTGATGGTGTGGCCCTTCAACGGGCATGAGGGCGGCGGCATCGAAGACGAGACCGCCGCCGTGGCGTTCCTGCGCAGGCGGCTGGCCGGCCCCGGCATTGCCTGAGCCAGGCACGTCCCGGGCGCGCCGGCCGGCCCGGCGGACCTGCGAGCCGGTCAGCCGACGGTCTCCAGCGCTTCGTCGGCGATGATCCGGCCGATCTCCAGGGCCGCCGTCGCCGCCGGTGACGGCGCGTTGAGCACGTGCACCTGGCGGGGGGCCCGCTCGAACAGGAAGTCATCCACCAAGGTGCCGTCCCGGTGCATGGCCTGGGCACGCACCCCGGCATGCGTGGGCACCAGGCAGTCCGCCGGCAGCTCCGGGACCAGCTTCCTCAGCCCGGCCAGGAACCGGCGCCGGCTCAGCGACCGCGCCGTTTCCGAGACGCCGACCTTCCAGAACTTCGCCCCGAGCTTCCACAGCCCGGGCCAGGTGGCACTGTCCAGCACGTCGCGGGGGTTGACCGTCAGCCAGGTGTAGCCCTCCCGGGCGAAGGCGAAGAGCGCATTGGGGCCTGCGTGCACGCCGCCGCCGGTCATCCGGGTGAGGTGGACGCCCAGGAAGGGAAAGGCGGGGTCCGGGACGGGATAGATGAGGCCCTTCACCAGGTGCTCCTGCTCCGGCGCCAGTTCATAGTATTCCCCGCGGAAGGGAATGATCCGCACGCCCGGGCGGATGCCGGCGAGCCGGGCGATGCGGTCGCTGTGCAGCCCGCCGCAGTTCACGAACCCGTCCCCGCGCCACTGCCCATTGCCGGTCTCGACCACCGTGTGTGCTGCTTCGGCGCGGATTCCGGTTACCGCGGTGCCGAACCGGATGTCGCCGCCGGCCTCGCCGATCATCCGGGCCAGGACGGCGCACACGCCCTTGTAGTCCACGATGCCGGTGCTCTCCACCCGCAGCGCCGCCACACAGCTGACATGCGGTTCATACTCCCGCGCCTCCTCCGGAGAGACCAGCCGGCAGGGTACCCCGTTGAGGGTGCCCCGCCGGTGCAGCTCGTGCAGCCGGTCCAGCTGCGCCTCGGACGTGGCCACCACCAGCTTGCCGGTCGTGTGCACCGCGACGCCGTGCTCCGCCGCGAACCGCTTCATCGATTCGGCGCCGGCCACTGCCAGCCGGGCCTTCATGCTGCCCGGGGTGTAGTAGAGCCCGGAGTGGATGACTCCGGAGTTATTGCCGGTCTGGTGCGCGGCGACGCCGGCTTCCTTCTCCAGCACCGTCACCTCGTGACCGCGGCGGATGAGCTCCCAGGCGGTGGCGAGACCGACGACGCCGGCACCGGCGATGATGATCCGCTGGCCTGCGCGGGCCGGGCCGGAGGTCATCGGAAGGCCTGGATGCCGGTGAGGTGCTGGCCCAGGATCAGGGTGTGCACCTCGTCCGTGCCCTCATAGGTGCGCACCGATTCGAGGTTGGCGGCGTGGCGCAGCGGCGAATAGTCGAGCGTGATGCCGTTGCCGCCCAGGATGGTGCGTGCCTCCCGGCAGATCGCGATCGCCTCCCGGCAGTTATTCAGCTTTCCCGCTGAAATCTGGTGCTTCTGGAGCTGCCCGGCGTCTTTCAGCCGCCCGATCTGCAGTGCCAGCAGCGTGCCCTTGGCGATCTCCAGCGCCATGTTCACCAGCTTCTCCTGGGTGAGCTGATATCCGGCCAGTGGCTTGTCGAACTGCAGGCGTTCCCCGGCGTAGGCCAGCACGGTTTCGTAACTGTCGCGTGCCGCTCCCATGGCACCCCAGATGATTCCGTAGCGGGCCTCGTTCAGGCATTCGAACGGCCCCCGCAGGCCCTTGGCGCCGGGCAGCATCGCCGTGTCCGGGACCCGCACATCGGTGAGCTCGATGTCGCATTGGATGGAGGCCCGCATGGAGAGTTTCTGCGTGATTGCGGTGGCCTTGAATCCGGGGGTTCCGGTGGGTACCAGGAAGCCGCGGACGCCGTCGTCGGTCATGGCCCAGATCACCGCCACCTGCGCGACCGAGGCCAGTCCGATCCAGCGTTTGGCGCCGCTGATTACCCAGTCCGCGCCGTCGCGGCGGGCGAAGGTGAGCATGTTGCCCGGGTCCGAGCCGGCGGTGGGCTCGGTCAGGCCGAAGCAGCCGATCGCCTCGCCGGCGGCCATCCGGGGCAGCCACTCGTTCTTCTGCTCCTCGGAGCCGTGCTTGGCGATGGCGCTCATGGCGAGCGAGCCCTGCACGGAGACGAAGGTGCGCAGCCCGGAGTCGCCGGCCTCCAGTTCCATGGCGGCCAGCCCGTACTCCACCGCGCTGCGGCCGGGGCAGCCGTAGCCTTTGATATGCATGCCCAGCAGCCCCAGCTCCGCCATCTTCGGCACGATCTCGAGGGGGAACACCGCGGTGTCGTACCAGCCGGCGATGTTGGGGCGGATCTCCCTGTCCACGAAACCGCGGACACGGGAACGCAGTTGGAGCTCCTCCGCGCTGAGGAGGGAGTCGATGCCCAGCAGGTCGAGGCTGCCGCCGGTTTCCGTGGTGGTCGTCATGGTTCTCACTTTCGGGTCATGGCGGCGGGTGCTGCCGAGGAGTCGAAGCGTGCTCCGCTGTGTTCGCCGAGCTGTGGCGGGGGCAGGCGGTACCGGACGGGGGTGCGGGACATCCGGATCGGGTTGGCGACCTGCCGGCTGCTGCGCCGGCCGGGGCCCTGGCCGGTGTCCACGATGGGGTCCAGGCCCAGCTCTTCGGCCAGTGCCAGGGCCTCCGCGATGCTGTTGACTTTCCCGGCCGGTACGCCTTCCCGGTTCAGGGCCGCAGACCACTGAGCCGCGGTCCTGCGCTGAAGCCGATCCTCCAGCAGCTCCTTGAGCTCGTCCCGGTGTTCCACCCGGGCGGGGTTCGAACCGAACCTGGCGTCCGTCGCGAGCTCCGGTACCCCGAGGGTCCGGGCCAGGGCGGCGAACTGCCGGTCGGTGCCCACGGCGACGGCCAGCGGTCCGTCCGCCGCCGCCAATGTCTCGTAGGGGGCGATGCTGGGGTGGGCGTTGCCCATGCGCTGCGGGGCCTGCCCCGTGGCCAGCGTGCTTGCCGCCTGGTTGACCAGCGCGGACAGCAGCGAGGACAGCAGGTTCACCTCCACGAGCTGGCCTTCGCCGCTGCTCTCCCGGGAGCGCAGCGCCGCCATGATCCCGACGACGGCGTTCTGCCCCGTGATCACGTCCACCAAGGCCACGCCCACCTTGCTGGGCTCGGCGTCGCTGGCACCGGTGACGCTCATCAGCCCGCCGACGGCCTGGATCAGGAGGTCATAGCCGGGCAGGTGGGCGCCTCCCCCGCTGCCGAAGCCGGTGATCGAGCAATACACCAGGTCCGGGCGCCGGGCCCGCAGGGTGGCGGCGTCCAGGCCGTAGCGGGCCATGACGCCCGGGCGGAAGTTCTCGATGACGACGTCGGCCCCCAGGGCAAGGTCCCGCGCGGCGGCGAGTCCGTCCCCGGTGCGCAGGTCGCAGACCACCGACCGCTTGTTGCGGTTGACACTGGAGAAGTAGGTGCCGATGCCGTGCCGGTCGACGGGCGGTGTCCAGGACCGGGTGTCGTCTCCGGCGGGGCTTTCGATCTTGATGACGTCGGCGCCGAGGTCGGCGAGCATCATTGAGGCGTACGGGCCGGCGAGCACCCGGGAAAAGTCGGCGATCCTCAGGCCCTGGAGCGGGCCCGGCGGGGGCGTCCCGGCAGGTGCGGCGTGCGGGTCGGTGGTCACGGGCGGCTCCTTGCGTGGTGCTGTACGGGCTGCGGCTGCGGGCTGCGGGCTTCAGGCTCCGCGCTTCGGGGCGGGGCCGGGCGGGCCGCTCAGCCGGCGGCTCCGTCAACCACGGGATTGGACAGGGACGGGAACCCGGCGATCCGGCATTCGGCGGTGTCGCCGGGGCGGATGTGGATGGCTCCCGGGGTGCCGGTGGAGATGATGTCGCCGGGATACAGGGGCATGACCTTGCTGTGGAAGCTGATCAGGAACTCGGGGCTGTAGCGCATGTGCGACACCGAGTTGGTGCGCAGGACCTCGCCGTTGACCACCGTCGAGACCTCCAGCTCCGGCAGCGTGCCCTCCCCCACGGCGGTGTCCAGGGGAACAATCCGCGGGCCGAAGGAGAAGAAGCCGGGAAAGTTCTTGGACCGGGTCAGGAACCGCGGGTTGCGCTCCAGGATGTCCTCGGCGGTCTGGTCCAGGACCGGCACCAGCCCGGCCACGTAGTCCAGGGCCTGTTCCGGTTCCACGTTGCGGCAGTACCGTCCGATCACCACGGCGATTTCCGCCTCCGCCGTGGTGCGGCTGCTCTGGGCGGGAATGGGTATCGGTTCTCCGGGGCCGATGACGGTGTGGTCGCCCTTGATGAAGGAGGCCGGTTCGTCCGGAACCGCTTCGGACAGGTCGGAGGCGTGTTCCACGTAGTTCAGGCCGATGCCCCACAGCATCCGGGGGCGGCGGTAGGGGGCACCGTAGGTGAGGTCCGCCGGGTCGGTGAAGACGTCGTCGTCGGCTTTGTCCGCGGCGGCCTCCAGGTCCTCGAGCAGGTCCCCGGCGAGGACGTCGAGCAGGTCGCCCGTGAACCCGGGCAGCAGGTCCCGGACCCGGGCGGCTCCACGCCGGGGGTGGACGACGGCGGCGCTTTCCACCGGGTTCCCGGGCCGTGAGGCGGGCTCGTGGATGGAGCACAGCTGCAGGATGCGGTTGGTCAAGGCAGGTCCTTTCAACGGGCGGGCAGTGAACGGCGGAGGGGCCGGGGTGTCCCGGTCCCGGGCTTCTAGTAGGAGCGGACCATCCCTCCGTCGCAGCGGATCTGCTGCCCGGTCACATAGGAGGCCCCGGTACCGGCGAGGAAAGCGACCACCGCGGCGAACTCCTCCGGCCGGCCGTAGCGCCCGGCGGGGATGGCCGCCTCCGATGCCGCCCGGACCTCCTGCGCCGAGCGGCCCGAGGAGTTGGCAGCGGCCTCGTCGAGGGACTTCACCCGCTCGGTGTCGATCCGGCCGGGCAGCACCAGGTTGACGGTGACGCCGTCGGCGGCGACCTCGGCGGCGAGGGTCTTCAGGTAGCCGGCCAGCCCGGCGCGGGCCATGTTGGACAGCGCCAGGTTCGGCAGCGGCTGCACGATGCCGGAGGAGCCGACGGCGATGATCCGCCCCCAGCCGCGCTCGCGCATGCCGGGCAGCACCAGGGAGACGAGCCGCAGGTGCTGCAGCAGCAGCTGGTTCAGGGCCGCCGCGGCCTGCGCCGGGTCCATGCCGGCGGCGGTGCCCGGGGGCGGGCCGCCGCTGTTCAGGACCAGCACGTCGACCGGCCCGAAGGCGTCTTCCGCCTGCCGGACCAGGTCCTCCGGGGCGGTGTCGCCGGTCAGGTCGAGGCCAATCCCGACGGCGGCGGGCAGCTTCGCCGCTGCCTGCTTCACGACGTCCCCGCGCCGGGCGGCAAGGACGACGTTGGCTCCTTCCGCCCCCAGCGCCTGCGCGATGGCCAAACCCATCCCCGCGCTTGCCCCCGGTACCAGGGCATTCTTTCCCGCCAGGCCCAGTTCCATCACGCCACCTCCGTCCGGACGGCGTCCAGCTGCGCATCGATCAGTTCCGCCAGTTCCGGGGGCAGCGGCGGTGCCGGCGGCCGAACCCGGGCGTCGGTGAGGATGCCGCGGCGGCGCAGCACCTCCTTGCGCAGGGCCAGGCCCACGCCCGGCTGCGCCTCGAAATTGGCCAGCGGAAGCCAGGGGGCGAATGCCCTCCGGGCCTGGGCGAACCCGCCTTCGGCGAACGCCTCCAGCGCTGCGAGCAGCCCTTCCGGATGGGAGAACCCGGTCATGGCGCCGGCGGCACCGGCGGCCAGTTCATCAAGCAGCCCCACTCCTCCGAGGCCGCCGAACACCGGGACCTCGGTGCCCCGCGCGAGCCGGGCCACCGCCAGGGCCGTGGGCGGCGCCTCGGACTTCACCGCGGTGATGAACGGACACTGCCCGACGACGGCGAGGATCCGGTCGGCGCTGATGTTCACCCCGGAGGCGACCGGGTAATCCTGCAGCACGATGCCCGCACCGGTTGCCTCATGGATGGCCGTCAGGTGTGCCGCCAGGACCTCGGGCACCGCACTGTTGGCCTGGACCATCAGCGAAGCGAGGTGGGGCCCGGCCGCCCGGCAGGCAGTGGCGGCCTGGTCCAGTGCCGGGGCGGTGCTCCGCGCGGAGAGTCCGACGACCAGCGGCACGTCGCCGGCCTCGGCCGCCACGGTGCGGACGGTCAGTTCCTGTTCCGCGGTGCTGAGCGCCGCGCCTTCGCCGAAGACGCCGAGGACCACAAGGCCGGTGGCGCCGATTTCCGTATACAGGGCCACCTCACGGCGCAGCGAGCCGGTGTCGACAGCGCAGCCGGCGCCCAGGAAGGGGGTGGCCAGCACACCCCACAGGCCGGGGCGCAGCGGCGTCGGCGGGGACGGCGGTGCGGGCGTCTGGTTGGTCATGGATGTCCTGTCCTGGGTCGGCGGGTCGGTGGGCCCCAGGCTTCCGGGACGGCCGGCGGTCATGGTGCCTCCGTTTCGGCTGCGCGCGGTGCGACAGGTGCCGCGGAGCTGCCGCGGCGGACCACGGCCCGTTTGCCGGTACCGGCGGCAGGGCCGGTACCGGGCCTCTCGCCGGGATCATCAGCAGGCCGGATTCTCAGGCTGATCAGGTGCACCGCGATGCCGACGGCGATGATGCCGAGCCCGATGCCGATGTACAGCGGTTCCATGACCAGCAGGGGCAGGGAGCCGATGCCCAGCAGGACCCGCTCCGGCCAGCGGGCCAGGCCGAACATCCAGCCGCCGGTGGCTACGGCCAGCGCGGCAACGGCCACCAGCGAGACGGCCAGGGCCAGGGCGATGGTGCCGACGCCGCCCTGCATGAGCAGCCCGACACCGGAAGCGGACATCACGAAGATGAACGGCACGAGGAAGGCGGAGAGCGTGTACCGCCAGGTCAGCCACATGGTCTTGATCGGTTTGCCGCCGGTGATGGCCGAGGCGGCAAACGGGGACAGCGCCGTCGGCGGGGACACTTCGCTGAGCACCGAGTAGTAGAAGATGAACATTGCGGCGGCGAACGCCGGTACGCCCACATCCTGCAGCGCCGGGCCGATGATGACCCAGGAGATGATGAAGCTGGCGGTCACCGGCACCGCCAGTCCGAGCAGCGTCACCGCAATCGCCGAGTACACCGCCGTGAGCAGCAGGGAGCCGCCGGCGAAGTCCACGATGATGTTGGCCAGTTTCAGGCCCAGTCCGGTGAGGGTCATGACGCCCACGATCAGTCCCGCGGCCGCCATCACGGGGATCACCGAGAGGGCACCGGTGGCGCCGGTGGCCAGGGCATCCCAGATCCGCCGCGGCGTCATCCAGGACTGCTTGTCGAGGAAGCTGAGCACAAAGGCCAGCACCGTGGCGTAGACCACCGCACGGAACGGAGTCATGCCCATCACCATGAAGACGACGATCGCCGCGAGGGAGCTGAAATGGTAGCCGAAGCGCAGCAGCAGCTTCCCGACCGGTTTGACGTCGAAGTCCACCGCCTTGGTCTTGAACCGCCGGGCATCCATTTCAATGGCAAGGATGATGCCGAAGTAATAGAGCAGGGTGGGAATGGTGGCCCAAATGAGCACCTGCAGGTAGGACACGCCCAGCAGCGCCGCGATGATGAAGGCCGCCGCGCCGAGCGTGGGCGGGGACATGATCGCACCGATGCCGGCTGCGGCGAGGATCGCACCGCCGTGTTCCTTCGGGTAGCCGGCCTTGCGCAGCAGCGGCCAGGAGATGCCGCCGAGGGTGACGGTGGTGGCGACGCCGGAGCCGGAGACGGTGCCGAGCAGGAATCCGGCGAGGGTGACGGTGCGTCCCGGGCCGGACTTGGACTGGCCGAAGGCGGAGAAGGACAGGTCGATGAAGAACTTCGTGGCGCCGGACCCGGCCAGCACCGCCCCGTAGATGGTGAAGAGGATGATGTAGGAGGCCGCGACCTCGGTGGGAACCCCGAACAGGCCCTGGGTGCCCATCACGTTGTGCCCCACCAGGCGGATCCAGCTGAAGTCGGACGTGTTGAACGGGGCCGGCACCAGGGTGCCGAACGAGGCGTAGACGAAGAATACGAGCACCACGATCGGCACCAGGATGCCCACCGTGCGGCGGGATGCCTCCAGGGTGACCAGAATGGCGATGATGCCCATGATCAGGTCCAGGTAGGTGGGCGTGATCGCCCGGCGGAAGAAGCCGTCCCAGTCCATGGCGATGTAGACGAAGGGCACCAGCGCAACGGCGGCGAGCAGCCAGTCCGCGATGTACGGGTTGTCCGTGCGCCCCTGCTCTTTGGCCTTCGCGGAGCGGCCCCAGCCGCGGTAGACGAGGAAGGTCATGGCCAGGCCCAGGCCCAGGAACATCGGCAGGTAGAACTGCGTGGGCATGGGCCGGAACACCCAGTACAGGGCGAACAGGGACAGGGCCACGCCGAGGGCCTTGATGATCACGGCGGGAATGCCGCTGAGCTGGCGGGCGGGCTTTTCCGCCTCGAACTCGGCGATCAGCGCCTCTTCATCGACGATGCTTTCACGCTTGAGCGGATCGACGACGTCGTCCTCCCCGTCCCTGCCGAGGCGCTCCGAGCGCAGCAGCGGGTCGGGGGTGGTGCGGGCTTCCTCGGCCTTGGCCCTGACGGCCGACGCGCCGCGGGGTCGCTTGGTCATGAGTTCTCCTTAAGTTCCAGCGCGACGAAGGGCGCCTCGTCGTCGACCAGCGTCCACAGGGGCAGCGGGGGCCGCCCCTCGACGTGCACGGTCCGCTGCCCCCGGTCGGTGGCGGCGATGGAAAGATGGGTGAAGACGGCGGGGCGGGCCGGATCCGGAGCGGCGGTCCAGGCCCGCCTGTCCTGCTCCGGGGCTGCGGCGGGCGGGCCCGGGACCGCGTAGTACTCCTCCAGCACGGCCAGCTGATCCGCTGCGAGCTGCACCAGCTCCCAGCTACCGTCCGGCCGGACCTCATACCGTTCCTCGGCAAGGGTGCCGTAGATCGAGTTGCGGTAGCTGACCGCGAAGGAGCCGGAATCCACGGGCAGGTCGGCCAGCTCGCCGTCGTCGTTGCTGATGCTCAGCGTCCAGGACGGGTCCCGGGGTTCCTGTGCCGCGGGGGCGGCAAGGCCTGCCGCGGCAAGGATCCCCAGGAGCACGACGACGGCGGCCGGCCGGTGCATGTGCTAGCTTCCCGCCGAGTCGAAGTAGGTCTGGGACCCGGGGCAGGTGTCCACGTAGCTGACGTCGCCCGCGGTGGCCGGGTCCATTTCCTTGGCGGCGGGATGGACCTGCGTCAGCTGCTCGACGTTGTCGAACAGTGCGCGGGAGATGTCCTCCTGCAGCTGCTCATCCATGTTCGGGCTGGCGATCAGCAGGTTGGGCGAGGCGATGGCTTCCACTGCCTCGGTTTGTCCCTCGTAGGTGCCGGCCGGGATCTCTTCGTTGAGGTAGTAGTCCCCGTACTTGTCCGCCATGGATTCCGCGTACTGGCCGATGGGCAGCAGCACCATGTCGCCGTCGCTGGCCAGGTCGATCAGCGCCCCGGTCGGCAGGCCGCCGGACCAGAAGCCGACGTCGATGGTGCCGTCCCGCAGTGCGGCGACTGTTTCCGCGACGCCGAGCTGGCGGCGCTCCACGGACTCCGGGTCGACGCCGGCGGCTTCGAGGATCCGCAGGGCACCGACCTCGGTGGCGGATCCGGGGGCGCCCACGGAGACGACCTTGCCCGCCAGTTCCTCGGCTGAGGTGATTCCGGTCCCGTCCACCGTGACGGCCTGGAGGAAGTTGTTGTAGATGTTGCCGAGCGAGCAGATTTCCTGCGGTTTGCCTTCGAATTCGCCGATGCCCTCCACGGCGTCGGAGACGACGTCGCCCACCGAGAAGGCAATCTGCGCGGAGCCGTTGGTGATCAGCAGGACGTTGTCCACCGAGGCGTTGGTTTCCTGGACGGTGGCATCGTAGCCTTCGATGTTCTCCCGGATGGCGGTCGCGAAGCCGCCGCCAAGGGGGTAGTAGACCCCGCCGGTGCCGCCGGTGGCGATGGAGAGGGTGCCGCCGTCGCCGCCGGCACCCGCGTCGCCGCCGGAGGTGTCCGGGCTGCCGCAGGCGGAGAGCAGCAGGGCCGGAGCCAGCAGCGCTGCCGCTCCCAGGCGGATCCAGCTGCGTTCAGTCGAACTCATGGTGTCTCCCTGATAGTCGTTTTTCATGGGCGCGTGTGGGTGGTGCCATGACCGGGTTCGGTGGGCGCCGGCACGGCTCCCACCGCGAGCAGCCCGGCGAGCAGGCGGTAGTACCCGGTCAAGACTGTGAGCTCGGTGATTCCGGCGTGATCGAAATGCTCGGCGGCCGCCGCGTGGACCCGCTCGCTGACGGTCGCGGAGTCCAGCAGCGCGCGGACCAGGTCGAGGGCTGCGTGCTCGGCGGAGTCCAGGGTGGCGGGCAGCCGTCCGCTGCCCAGCTCCTCCAGTTCCGTTGCGGAGACGCCGGCGGTGAGGGCGACCCGGCTGTGGGCGTACCACTCGTAGTCCGACTCCAGCTCTGCGGCCAGGGTGCAGATCACCAGCTCGCGCAGCCGCCCGGGCAGGTTGCCGCGGAAGCGCAGCACCGCGCCGAGCTCCTGCACGGCCTGTCCGATGGCCGGGGCGAAGAGCAGGGCGTTGAACGGGCCGGTGAGGGCGCCGTCGTCATAGGTGAGCCGGAAGGGCCCGTCGGCCCGCGGCGGGCCGGCGATCGCGGCGTAGAGGGAGGCCTGTTCCGGGGTCAGTTCCGCGGGAACCAGCAGCGGAAAGCGGCCCTGGGAAGGCGCTGGCGGGGTGGGAGTCTCAGACAAGGGTCCGCCCGCCGTCCGTGTAGAGGACCTGGCCGGTGATGAAGGCCGCCCGGTCCGACGCGAGGAACAGGGCCGGCCCGGTGAGGTCCGCGACGGAGCCCAGGCGTCCTGCCGGAACCTGGGCGGTGTAGTGGTCCCGCACGCCGGGGCGGTTGAGGTGCGCGGAGGTCAGGTCGGTGTCCGTGTAACCCGGTGCCACGGCGTTGGCAGTGACTCCGGAGGCCGCCCATTCCCGTGCCATCACCCGCAGGAGCTGGTTCAGCCCGCCCTTGCTGGCGGCATACGGGCCGTGGTCCGGGTGGGCGAGCAGTCCGGACACCGAGGAGAAGTACACCTGGCGGCCGTATCCGGCGGCGACCATGAGCCGCCCGGCCGCACGGCCCAGCCGGAAGGCACTGGTGAGGTTGACGGCCAGAATGGCGTCCCAGTCTTCGTCGGCGGTGTCCAGCAGCGGCACGCGGTGGTTGATGCCGACGGCATGGATGAGGATATCCAGTCCGCCCAGGGTGCCGGCGGCCGCCGCGACCAGGTCCTCGCACCCCTCGGCGGTGGCGAGGTCGGCTTCCAGGGTTTTGAGTTCGGCGCCAAGCCGGGCCAGGCGTGCGGGATCCCGATCCGCCGTGACAACAGCGGCGCCGGCCTCGGCGAAGGCGAGAGCGACCGCGGAACCGATGCCGCCGGCACCGGCGACGAGCACTTTACGCCCGGAAAGTCCCAGCCAGTCGGCTGCGGGGCCGTTGGCCGGGGCCGGGAAAGAACGACCAGCGACGCTGCTGGAAACCAGATCCATTTGGCGACTGTATCCAAAGTCCGGCGAGAATGTAACCTATCTCACATTTTTCTTGCCGGGACCACTTGGTGCCTTCCAACCGAGGCCCGGTCTGCCGTCCGCCTGCACGGCGGGCGGGGTGTCCCGCGCGGCTCAGGTGGCCCGGAGGAAGGCACCCAGCGCCTCGACCGCGTGCTCCCGATGCTCGTCCAGGAGGCGGATCAGGAGTTCGACGTCTCGATCCTCAAAGGCATCGATGATCATCCGGTGCTCGGCCTCGACTCGTGTCCGGTTGCCTTCTCCCCCGTAGTAGACGTACCGGTAGGCCTCGGTGGCATCCCAGAGGACCTGCACCATCCGTTCCAGCCGGGGCATGGCAGCGGCTTCGACCAGGATGAAGTGGAAGCGGCGGTTGGCCGCCGTCATGGCAAGCAGGTCTCCTGCGGCGCTGGCGGCTTCCACCTCCGAAGCGACGGACTTGAGCGCGGCAAGCACCTCGGGCTGCGGCGCAGCCTGCATCGCCACGCGCGCAGCCTCCGCTTCCAGCAGCTGCCGCAGCCGGTACACCTCCAGCAGATCGTCAATGGAAAGTGTGGCGACCTTGTGCCCCCTGTGGGGCTCGTAGACCACCTGGCCCTCACTTTCCAGGACCTTGAACGCCTCCCGGACCGGCACGCGGCTGACCCCGAACCGCTTAGCCAGTGCATCCTGACGGAGGGGCTGCCCCGGCTGGAATTCTCCGGCACTGATTGCGCGGCGCAGCTGGTCCAGGACGTAGGCCTGGGTCGTGGGCGGGCGCCGTTGCCCCTGGCCTTCGTCGTCAACCACGGCCAGTCCATAAGATTGCGGTCACACCGGAATCCTAGCGCCCGCTTCCGCTGCCGGGGCCCCCGCCGGCGTCCGTCCCGTTAAAGGCCGGCTCAGGCTGGGGGCAGCCCGGCCGGCTCCGTGCTGAACAGTTCGCAGACCGTGTCGTAGTAGCGGTCGGTCAGTCCGTGCGGGTGCAGGCCGATTTTCTCGCACACCCGCCGGGACGCGAAGTTTTCCGGATTGATCACGGCCACCACGCGGGGCAGGCCCCGCTGCAGGGCATGCGCCAGAACGGCGGCGGCGGCCTCCGGAGCGTAGCCCCGCCCCCAGCTGTCCGGATGGAAGTGCCACCCGATTTCGATGTCGCCTGATGGCGGCAGGTCCGGGCCCGACGCCGGAATGGACTTCAGCAGCAGGCTCCCCACCGGCTGTCCGGAGCTCTTGTCCTGCACGGCCCAGATGCCGCAGGTGCCGTCGTCGAGCGCGGCCCACGCCTGGATGCGCGCGGTTGCTTCAGCCCGGTCCTGCATCACCTTCGGCTGCACGCCCAGGTAACGCTGGACGTCCATGCGCGAGTAGAGGTCGTAGACGAAGTCGGTGTCGTCGGGGGTGTACGGCCGCAGAAGAAGCCGTTCGGTCTCCAGCGTCCGCATCAGCCCAGGCGGCGGGCGGCGGCCGCGGCGGCCTCATGGGCGGCGGCCAGCTCCGCGTGCTGGCGTGCCACGTCCTCGGCCGGAGCGCCCAGCCGCTCGCTCAGGGTGCGGGTGGCCACGATGGTCTCCAGCCGCATGCCGAGGGCGTCGGCGAGGATCAGCTTCAGCGCCGGCACGGCGTGGTCGTCGAACTCGGTGGCGCTGCCGGCGTCGTATGCTCCCCCGCGGGTGGAGACCAGCACCGCAGGCCTTCCGGCGAGCGGCTGCTGGGCGGCCGGATCGTCAAAGGGAGCGGTGACCGCCGGAATGTGGATGTAGTCGATCCATGCCTTGAGCGTGGACGGCATCGAATAGTTGTAGAGCGGCACCCCGATCAGCAGCACGTCGGCTGCCAGCAGCTCGGCCACCAGCTTCTCCTGCAGGGCTTCCTGCTCCCCCGACGGCGCCGCGCCGGCCGGGCGCAGCCGCGGCGGGAAGTGCAGGGCGGCGTCGCTGAGGTGCGGCAGCGGCTCCCGGTGCAGATCGCGGTGGACGACCTCATGGTCCGGGCCCAGCCGGCGCCAGGCGTCCGCGAAGGTCGCGGTGACGGCACGGGACCGGGAGGTGAGCAGGTCGGCGGAGGAGTCAAGGTGCAGCAGAACAGGCATGCGCCCAACCTACCCGAGCCCGCCCGCACCATCACGGAGCGGCACCGAGCCCCCGGCCCCGGCGTCCGGCGGTCCGGCTCTTGTGGCGGACCGGATTCTCGGGCACTATCGAGCGACAGCGCTTTCCTATCGACATTCGATACCAGTCCGCCCATGGAACGAGGCCCGGTCATGAAACCCAGCACCAGCGCCGAAGTGCAGCCCCTCCTGGCCGGACTGCTCGCGGGAACTCTCCTCCTCCAGGCGCTGCTGCCCGGCATGGGCCGGGACGCGGCGGCGAACTATCCCGAGGTGGCGGACCTGAGGACGCCGATCACGGTCCTCATGCTGCTCGCCGTCGCGGGCGGACAGGTGGCGCTGCTGTGCCTGTGGCGCCTGGTCCGCCTGGCGGCCCGGGACGGCCTCCGGTCCCGTCGGGCGCGTGTCTGGGCGGATGCCCTGGCGGCGGCGCTGCTCGCGGCGGCCCTGCTGCTTGGCGCCGTCGCCGTGGTCCTCGGATCCGATCCGCGGACCGGAGGCGGCGGCCCGGCCATGCTGTTCCTGCTGGCCGGCGTTGCCGGCGCGCTGGCTGCCCTGTGGGCGGTCCTGGCCTGGCGCGTCCGGCTGCCGCGGCCGGCCCGGAACACGACGTGAGTCAGACCGGCAGGAACGCCGCGAACGACACGGCGAGCGCCGCCGCCAGCAGGACAACCCGGATCCCCACGGACAGCCGCCCCGGTTTGCCCGCCTCATTCCGGGGCGGCAGCTGCGGCCAGCGCAGCACCGCGCCGGCGACCGCCGCCGCAAACGCCGCGACGGCAGCCACCCACAGCATCACCGTTCCGGGCGTCCACTGCACCACCAGCCGGAAGAACACCGCCACAGCGGCGGCTTCCAGCAGTGTGGCCAGCACCGCGGCGCGGCTGCCGTTGGCCAGGCCGCCACGCGGCCGCCAGAGGGAGACGGCGGCGGAAAGGCACGTGAATGCCAGCAGCCCGGCAAGCCCCCAGGCGATCAGCGGACTCATCCTGCGCCCTGCCGGAGCAGCTGCAGGGCGGCCTCTTCCTGCCCCTGGGAGACATTGGACAGGATCACCACGGCCCGCCCGGCACTGCGGTCCAAGGCGATCATGGCGGCAAAGCCGCCGGTCTGCCCGTTGTGCCAGGTCACCTCGACGCCGGCATCCGTCTCCGCGGGACTGGTCACCCAGGCCAGCCCGTACCGGTCCCCTGATTCACCGTCCGGCCACTGCGGCTCGAGGGCGGCCGCGCCCGGCGCCGTGCCGTCCAGCTGCGCCTGCGCGTAGGCGGCCATGTCCCGGGCGGTGGAGCGGATGCCGCCGGCAGGAGCGCTGCCGTTCAGTGTCCAGGGCCCTTCCCGATGCCCGCCGGCCGAGCGGCCGGCGGGGGCGCCCTCCGGCAGGTTGGCGGCGGTGACCGGCAGGTAGGTGTCCCTCAGTCCCAGCGGCTGCAGCAGACGGCTGCGGAGCAGCTCGTCATAGTCCTGGCCGGCGGCCTTGGCCAGCAGCTGGCCCAGGAACGCGTACCCCAGGTTCGAGTAGTTCACGGTGCCGCGATCATTCAGGGCGGCGTCCTGGGCCTGGGCGATCACCTGCTCGGCCGACGCGGGGTAGGGATCCCGGTGCAGGAACTGGCCGGCCAGCAGTCCGCGCCAGGACGCCCAGCCGGGAGCCAGCCGGGGCAGCCCGGACCGGTGGCTGGCCAGTTCGGCCAGTGTGACGGTTCCGATCTCGGCCTGCGGGTCGGCCAGGTCGTCGCCGAGGATCTCGGCGACCGTGGTCTCCAGCGTCACCTCGCCGCGGCTGACGGCGTCGGCGAGCAGCGAGGCGGTGAAGGTCTTGGTCACCGAGCCGATCTCGAACCCGGTGTGCTCATCGGCGCCGAACCCGGCGAAGCGGACGCTGCCTCCCTCCAGATAGGCCACGCTGATCCGGTCCGCCGGATCAGCCAGCAGGGGGCGGATCTGCTCTGCGAGCTCGACGTCGCCGTGGATGTCCTGCGACAGCCGCGGCGGCCACGGCGCGGCCAGCAGGCCGCAGAGGAGGACGACGCCGGCGGCCACTCCGGCGGCGGCCTTCCGGCTGCGGCGTGCGGGCCGGGCCGCAGTCGAGGCGGCGGGAGCGGCCATCTCAGGCACCTCCTGCCGCGGCGGCGGCCAGGATGGCCAGCAGCGGAATCATTCGCGCCGGCGGAATCCGGTAGCGGGAGCGGGCGTGGGCAGCCAGCCAGCCGCGTGCCGCCAGCTGGTTCACGTGATGGTAGATCTGCCCCGCCGTGCCGGCGTCGAGCTCCTCGACCAGCCCGGACACGGTTTCGGTGCCCCCGGCGACCGCGCGCAGGATCGCCAGCCGCACCGGGTTGCCCAGCGCCGCCAACGGCTCGGCGAAGGCGCTCCAGTCGAGGTCGAGCAGGTGCGCGGCTTCCAGCCCGTACTGGTACTCGTACCGCTCCTCACCGGGGCCGGTCACGGCGCCGGTAAACAGGACGGCACCGGGGTCGGGCACCCGGGCCTTGAGCCCGTTCAGCGCCCAGAACACATCGCCGGTGTCGGCCGGCGACTGGGGCGGCGACGTCGCCCCGGACGGCGGCGCGGCGCCCTCCAGCGCCGTCACCCGCTCCTCCAAGGCGTGCAGGCGGGCTTCAATCTCGGAATCCATGCGCTCAAGGATTACGTAATTCGTGAACTAATTCAAGGTTTACAAACCCACCTGTTCACATTCGCTGCGCCCGGCGGCAGCCCGGCCTCAGCGCCGGCGCCTGCGCACGATCCGCCGCGTCACCGCAAAGGCCGCTCCCCCGGCCAGGATCCACGGCCCGCCGACCAGGATCGGATCAATCCACTGGTGGTTCACGTCGGCCCGCCCGCGCCCGAGGCGGGAGGAAAGCCCGCCGCGCTTGAATTCGCTGAGCACGCCGGTCTCGGTGATGGGGTTGTCCGGATGCAGGGTGGCAAAGGAGGCCAGGTGGCTCTCCACCGCGTCCACCCGGTCCGCGGCGATCAGCAGCAGCCAGTGGGCGGCCTTGGCCTCGCTGTGGCGGGCGTAGGCGTAACGGCGGATGGCGCCGGAGAGGCCCTTGGGCGGGCAGGAGGTGCCGAAGACCGGGGTCAGGAACTTGTGCTCGATCGAGCGTTCCCGCGGGTACTTCTCCTCCTGGCGCTCCGGGAACTCCCAGTGCGCGCCGCTCAGGGTCGGATCGAACTGCAGCCTGGGCACCTGCGGGCGGTCCTTGGGGTCCAGGTCGGCTCCCCAGCCCGGAATGCGGGCGCGGAGCTCCTCCGCGGTGGGGGTCAGCGCCGGTTTCTGCGGGGTGTAGGCCATGGTCTTCGCTCCTCGTGGATTCAGGCGCTCAGGAAGCGGCGGGGTCGATGATCGGCTTGATACAGTTGTCCAGCTTGGCCGAGAACATGTGATAGCCCTCGGCGATGTGCTCCAGCGGGATCCGGTGCGTGATGATTTCGCTCGGCTTCAGGTAGCCGGCCTTGATGTGCTCGAACAGCCGCGGCCACTGCCGCTTCATCGGGGCCTGGTTCATGTTCAGGGTCAGGCCCTTGTTCATGGCGTCGCCGAATTTGACCGCGCTGAAGATCGGGCCGTAGGCGCCCATGACCGAGATGGTGGCACCCTTGCGCACCGAGTCGATCGCCCAGTTCAGCGCCACCGGGGAGCCGCCCTGCAGCTTCAGCTTCGTGCCGGTCACGTGCTGGATGAGGTTGCCGTCCGCCTCCGCACCCACGGCGTCGATCGCGACGTCGGCGCCCAGGTGGTCGGTGATCTTCTTCATGTGGACCACGATGTCGTCGTACTCGGTGAAGTTGTAGGTCTCGGCGTGGGCGAAACTGCGCGCCTTCTCCAGCCGGAAGTCCAGGTGGTCGATGACGATCACCCGGCCGGCACCCATCAGCCACGCCGATTTGGCCGCATACAGGCCCACCGGCCCGGCGCCGAAGACCACCACAGTGTCCCCCTCGGTGATGTCGCCGAGCTGGGCGCCGAAGTAGCCGGTGGCCAGCGCGTCGGTCATCATCAGCGCGTCCTCCTCGTCCAGCCAGTCCGGAATGATGGAGGGCCCGACGTCGGCGAACGGCACGCGCACATACTCGGCCTGCCCGCCGTCGTACCCGCCGGTGGTGTGCGAGTAGCCGTACAGGGCGCCGACGGCGGTTGCGTTGGGGTTGACGTTGTGGCAGTTCGAGTAGAGGCCCCGGGCGCAGTAGAAGCAGGAGCCGCAGTAGATGTTGGCCGGAACCATCACCCGGTCGCCGGGTTTGAGGTTCTGCACCGAGGGGCCGACCTGCTCCACCACCCCGATGAACTCGTGTCCGAAGGTGTGCCCGACCCGGGTGTCCGGCATCAGCCCGTGGTAGAGGTGCAGATCGGAGCCGCAGATCGCCGCCTTCGTCACCCGCACGATCGCATCGTCGGGGTGCTCGATTGTAGGCATGTCCTTGTTTTCGACGCGGACCTTGTAGGGCCCGCGGTACACCATGGCTCGCACTGGCTCTCCTCGTCGGATCGGGAATCGCAGGTCGACAGATGATCAGTATGCTGATTATGTATCAGACACTCTCACATGCACCCGCGATACCGGTCAAACACCTGCCGGGGGCCGGGCCGCCCGCCGGGTCAGGCGGCGGCGATCCGGCAGTGGAAGCGGTGCTCCGCGCCCGGCGCCAGGACGGCCAGGTCGGCGCCGGAGTTGAAGGCGTCGGCAGGGCAGCTCATCGGTTCCACGGCGAGCCCGGCCCGGCCCAGCCGCTCCCCGGTGTACACCTGCACCCAGCGGGCGCCGTCGGCGCCGTCGGCCTCCAGCAGCACGCCGAAATCCTCCTCCGGGTCCTGCAGCCGCACCTGCCAGGGCCCGGCGGGCAGCCCGGTAAAGGCGTGGTCCAGCCGCGTTCCATCCAGAGGGCGGGCTGCCGGCCCGGTTTCGCGGTAGTCGAACCGCGGTCCGTCCACCGGCCGCAGCCCGCCGCCGTCGAGCACCTGGGCGGCCGGCAGCGTGAGCCGGCAGCGGTCCAGATCGGCGCCGCCGGCGGTGAGGTAGGGGTGGATGGAAACGCCGTAGGGCGCCGGCCCGGTGCCGGCGTTGACGGCCCGCATCTGAACGCCGAGGCCGGTCTCCGGGTGCAGGCGGTAACCGACCTCCAGGTCCAGCGGAAAGGGGTAGCCCGGTTCCCCGGCAAAGCGGAGCCGGAAGACGACGCCGGTCCCGGAGGTGGCGCCGGTGCCGCCGCTGTTGGCGCGGCCGGGAGCGTCGGGCGCCGGGCACTGTTCCCATTCCTGCCAGAGCACCAGCCCGTGCAGGGCGCTGCCGGTTTCCGGCTCGTTGACGGGCAGCTGGTACTCCTGCCCGGCGAAGCGGTACCGTGCCCGGGCGATCCGGTTGGGCCAGGGCATCAGGACCTTGCCGGAGTAGCCGTCCGGGATCACGGCCGGATCCGCGGGCAGGGTCAGCGGCCGGTCATCGAACCACAGGCCCAGCAGCGCTGCCCCCACCGGCGAGAGCAGCGCCCGGTAGCGGCCGGCGGCCAGCTGCACCGGGGTGCCGTTCGGGGAGCGGCCGCCGGCCGGGACAGCCGGCGAGCCGGCCGCTCCCCCGGCGGGCTCAACATGGTCTGCAGGCGCGGTGAACCCCGGTCCGGGCGAGGCTGTAACGTCGGGCGCCGGTGCGGTGCCGTGGACGGCCATCAGCCCAGGCCGTGTTCGCGGCGGACCGCGGCGCGGTAGCGTTCAAGCACCTCGGGAGCGGGTTCGGCGGCCGTGGTCTCCGCGGCCCGCGCCTTCCACTCCGGCCAGCTGCCGGCGAGCACCGCAGCGGCCTGGCGCGCGGCGCCGTCGGCCACGTACTCCCCCGGTTCCGGAACCGACACGGGCAGCCCGAGCACCGCGGACAGCGCCTGGGTCATGGCGGCGGAGCGGGCCGCTCCGCCCACCAGCACGACCCTGCGGGCCTCGATGCCCAGGTCGGTCAGCGCCCGGAACCCGTCGGCGAGCGAGCAGGCCACGGCTTCGAACGCGGCGCGGGCAAGGTTGGCCGGAGTGTAGTTGGCCAGCGTCATCCCGTGCAGCGAGCCGGTGGCGTCGGGCAGGTTGGGCGTCCGCTCACCCTCGAAGTAGGGAATCAGGCTCAGCCCGCCGGCGCCGGGCGCGGCGGAAAGCGCCAGGCTGGTCAGCTGCGGCAGGTCCACGCCGAGCAGCGCCGCGGTGGCGTCCAGCACGCGGGAGGCATTCAGGGTGGCAGTCAGCGGCAGATAGTGGCCGGTGGCGTCGGCGAATCCGGCCACCAGGCCGGTGGCGTCCGCGGTGGGATCGGCAGTCACGGCGAAGACGGTGCCCGAGGTGCCGATGGAGACGACGACGTCGCCAACCCGGGCGTCCACTCCCAGCGCCGCGCCGGCGTTGTCCCCCGCACCGGGACCGATCAGCGCCCCGCCCGGGGTCCGGAGCCCGGACTCCAGCGGCCCGAGCACGCGGGGCAGCTGCGGCACCTGGCCCAGCGACTGTTCGAGCAGCTCCGGCAGGTACCCGCCTGCCGCCGGGGACCAGTAGCCGGTGCCGGAGGCGTCGGACCGGTCGGTGCACAGTGCGGCCAGTCCCTCGACGCCGCTGCCCGGCCCGTAGCCGGCCAGCCGCCAGCTGAGCCAGTCGTGCGGCAGGCACACCGCGGCCGTGCGCGCGGCGTTCTCCGGCTCGTTGTCGCGCAGCCAGCGCAGCTTCGTCACGGTGAAGGAGGCCACCGGCACGCTGCCGGTCTCCTGCGCCCAGTGCCGGGCGCCGTCGGGCCCGGCCTCCTCCACCAGCCGCCGGCCGGCGTCGGCGGACCGGACATCGTTCCAGAGCAGCGCCGGGCGCACCACGGCGCCGTCGGCGTCCAGGCAGACCATGCCGTGCTGCTGGCCGCCGACGGAGATCGCGGCGACGTCGTCGAACCCGCCGGCGGCCTCGGCTGCGGCCAGCAGGGCCTGCCACCAGGCTTCGGGATCAACCTCGGTGCCGGGCGGATGCGGTGCGGCGCCGGAGCGGACCAGGGCCCCGGTGTCGGCGTCGCGGATGACGATCTTGCAGGACTGGGTGGAGCTGTCCACCCCGGCGACGAGGGACATCAGTGGCCTTTCGAAGGAATGCTGCGCGGCGTTGCTGAACAGGCTACCGGCCGGCCTGCGGGCGGGGCCGCCGCGGCCGTCATACTGCGACGGCCGCGGCGGCGATGGGCGGTGCCGGTCAGCGGGCGCCCATCAGGTGCTCGAGGGCCAGCTGGTTCAGGCGCACGAACCCGAAGTCCCGCTGGGCGGCGGCGTCGGCGTCGAAATCCTCGAAGGCGGAGGCATCGGCCAGCAGGTCCGCGGTCGTCTCGCCCTCGGCCAGGGTGGGCCGGCCGAGTTCGCCGACGCCGGAGTGCGCCAGCGCCTCCTGCACCTCGGGGTCGGCGCGGAAGGCCTGGGCGCGTTCCTTGAGCAGCAGGTACATGCGCATGTTGGCCTCGGCCGAGGCCCAGACGCCGTCGTAGCCGTCGGTGCGGGAGGGCTTGTAGTCGAAGTGGCGGGGGCCCTCGTAGCGCGGGCCCCCGTTCGGGAAGCCGTTCTCCAGCAGGTCAACGGTGAAGAAGGCGCTGGACAGGTCGCCGTGGCCGAACACGAGGTCCTGGTCGTACTTGATGGACTTCTGGCCGTTGAGGTCGATGTGGAAGAGCTTGCCGGCCCACAGCGCCTGGGCGATGCCGTGGGTGAAGTTCAGCCCGGCCATCTGCTCGTGCCCGGTTTCCGGGTTCAGGCCGACAATGTCGCCGTGCTCGAGCTGGGAGATGAACGCCAGGCCGTGGCCGACGGTGGGCAGGAAGATGTCGCCGCGCGGTTCGTTGGGCTTGGGCTCCAGTGCGATCCGCAGCCCGTAGCCCTTGTCCTTGATGTACGCGGCGACCGTGTCCACGGCCTCCTTCATGCGGTCGAACGCGGCGGCGAAGTCCTTGGAGCCGTCGTATTCGGCGCCTTCGCGCCCGCCCCACATCACGAAGGTCTCGGCGTCCATCTCGGCGGCGAGATCGACGTTGGCGAGGACCTTGCGCAGCGCGAAGCGGCGGATGGAGCGGTCGTTGGAGGTGAAGCCGCCGTCCTTGAACACCGGATGGCTGAACAGGTTGGTGGTCACCATCGGCACCGCCAGGCCGGCCTCGCCCAGCGCGGTGCGGAACCGCTTGAGGATGAGGTCCCGCTCCTGGGCGGTGGCGTCGAAGGGAATCAGGTCGTTGTCGTGGAAGGTGATGCCGTAGGCGCCCAGCTCGGCGAGCTTGTGGACGGCTTCGACCGGGTCCAGGTCGGCGCGGGAGGCGACGCCGAAGGGGTCGTTGCCGGTCCAGCCCACGGTCCAGAGTCCGAAGGTAAAGCGATCTGCGGGTGATGGCGTCGTCGTCACGGTATGCTCCAGGTCACAGGATTAGTTGTACCCGACAACATATGGTGGGAGGGTGGTGCTGTCAACCGCCCCACGCCGCCCGCGGCGCCCGCCGGGAGCATGCCCGGTTCGGACGGCGGGGAGACGGCGCCGGCACCCCCTGCGCGTTGATATGTTGGCGAAGAGGCACGACGGCGGCACCACAGTCATGGAGGACGGAATGGGCGAGGCGACAACCGGCACGGAGGTGCGCCGGGCGAACCTGGCGCGGGTGCTGTCCCTGCTGCACCGGCAGGGGCCGCTGTCCCGGGCCCAGCTCACCCGCCTGACCGGTTTCAACCGCTCCACCGTCGGCGCCCTCGCCGCCGATCTGGTGCAGCGCGGGCTGGCCCGCGAAACCGCCCCCGACGGCGGGCGGGTGGGCCGGCCGAGCCCGATCGTGCACCCCAACGACAAGGTCGCCGCACTGGCGGTGCATCCGGACGTGGACGCCGTGACGGTCGGCGTCGTCGGCCTGGGCGGCGGCGTGCGGCACCGGGTGCGCCGGGAAACCGACGGCGCGCCGTCCCCCGAGGCCGCCGCCGCGCTGGCGGCCGACGTCGTCGCCGGGCTGCGGCAGGAGCTGGCCGGGCTCGACGCCGTCGTGGGCGTGGGCGCCGCGGTGCCCGGGCTGGTGCGCGCGGAGGACGGCCACGTGCTGCTGGCGCCGCATCTGGGCTGGGAGGACGAACCGTTCGCCGCCCGGCTCGCCGAGGCGCTGCAGCTGCCCGTGCGCGCCGCCAATGACGCGAACCTGGGCTCCCTGGCGGAATCCCGCTACGGGGCCGCCGTGGGCGCGGCCGACGTCGTCTACCTCAACGGCAGCGCCAGCGGCATCGGCGGCGGAGCCATGGTGGGCGGGGTTCCGCTGCACGGCGGCGCCGGCTACGCCGGGGAGTTCGGGCACACCCGGGTGAGCGTGCCGGGGCTGCCCTGCCACTGCGGGCGCAGCGGCTGCCTGGAGACCGAGGTAAGCCTGGCCGGGCTGCTCGCGGCGCTGGGCCTGCAGCGGGCGGACCTGGACGAGCTGCAGCGGGCCATCGCCGCCGGCCCCTCCCCCGCCCTGCAGGCGGAGGCGGCCCGGCAGCTGGACCTGCTCGGCTCCGCACTGACCGACCTGGTCAACATCTTCAACCCCCAGCTCGTGGTGCTCGGCGGGTTCCTCTCCGCCCTGTACGGACTGGAACCGCAGCGGCTGCAGGACGCCGTGGCCGGCGGCCCGATCGGCGGGCTGGGCCGGCAGGTGGACATCCGGCCGGCCCAGCTGGGCGCGGAGCTGCTGCTGGTGGGCGCGGCGGAGCTGGCCTTCGAGCCGGTCCTCGCCGACGCCGCGCTGCCCGCGGCCGCACACCAGATCACCGCCGACGCCGAACAGTCGGGAGCAGCCGCCGAAACCGTGCCGGCGCGGGGCGCCTAGGACTCCTCGCCGTACCCGAACCGCTCGGCCCGGAACGGTTCCAGCAGCGGGTGCCGGCGGCCCGTGAGGATTTCATCGGCCAGCAGCTCGCCGGCGATCAGCCCCAGCGTGGCCCCGGAGTGGGTGAAGGCGGCCCAGCAGCCGGGCAGTGCGGCGAGTTCGCCAAGCACCGGCTCCCCATCTCCCGGCACCGGCTTCAGCCCGGGCTGCCAGCTCTGCGGAACCACCTCGGGATGGCCGGCGAGCACCCGGGAGGCCTCCGCGGCCAGCTCCGCCAGCACCTCCAGGTCCACGCTCCAGGTGCCGTCCTCCCGGCGCTCCACGCGGTCCAGATACCAGGTGTGGTCCATTGCCAGCCGCCCGCCGGGATGCGGGCGCAGCGAGATCCGCGGGGTGTTCAGCACCGCGCGCAGCCCGTGCTCCACCGGCTCGCTGATCACCAGCATGGCCAGGTCGGAGGAGTTCGGCAGCTCCACGCCCGCGCCGGCGAGCACCGCCGGGGTGCCGGCCCCGCAGGCGACGACGACGGCGTCGGCTCCGTATTCCTCGCCGCCGGCGGTGCGCAGCCCGCGTACCGGCCCGCCGCCGTCGGCCGCAACGAGCGTGCAGGGCCCGGCGTGTTCGATCAGGGTGCCGCCGCGCAGGGTGAACTCCTCGGCCAGGTGGCGGACCAGATGGGGCAGGGACACCCAGCCCTCGCCCGGGTTGACCAGCACCCGGTGCGGCAGCACCCCCGGGTCCACGCCGGGCACGTGGGCGGGCACGTCGTCGCGGTCCAGCAGCCGGGCGTCGTAGCCGGCCCGGGTCTGCGCGTTGTGCCGATCGACGACGGTGAAGGGGTCGTCATCCCAGTACAGGCCGCCGTCGAAGGCGAGCCAGTCGATGCCGGGATTGCGGGCGAGCAGGGTGCGGTAGCGGTCAATGCCGGCCATCCGCAGCCGGTAGTAGTCCTCCCCGTAGCCGCCGCCGGCGTTCAGCCAGGACAGCGAGCGCCCGGAGGCGCCGCTGCCGATTTCCGCCTCCGTCACCAGCAGCACCTCGGCACCGCCGCGCAGCAGCTGCACCGCGGCCGAAAGTCCGATGACGCCGCCGCCGAGCACCGCGACCTGCCTGCCGTTCTCCATTGCCTCCGCCTTCCGTGTGCGCCTGCTTCGAGCCTAGCGGCACGCGAACCGGGAGGCGGGCTGCGCCTTAGCACGGAGGCCGGCGGGCAGTACCGGCCGCTCTGGACGGTCAACAGTCTGCTGCAGCCTCTCCGGCGGCCGCTCGCAACGTGCGCCTGTCTGGCAAGGCCTCTAGTTCCGGCAGGCGCTTGCCGGCGTCACAACGGGCCCCTCCCTTCCTATCTGGATAGGGCGGGCCCGTTGTTCTCGGGTGCGGTCAGTCGCGGTCGAGGACGAGCGTCGGGTCGGATTCGCCTTTGGCAGCCACAGCCGCAGCCGTCGCCGCCTGCTGCTCGAGCGTCTGCACCTCACCGGGACGCGGGCGCAGCACCGTACCCGCGAGCACGAGCAGGATTGCGATGAGTCCTGCGGATCCGTACAGCCAAATGTGGAATCCCCGCTCACCGTAGACGATGCCGCCCGTAGAGCTCGGCCCAATGTAGGGTGCCATCAGCGTGAACATAACAACCGGGGCGATGGCACCCAGTCCTGTCTGCACAAGCTGCACGGTGCCGGCGACAGAGGCCTGGTCCCCGGCCGGGGACGCCTGGATGACAACGTTGGGCAGGGAAGCGTTCACCATGCCGCCAGCAAAGCCGGCGACGAGGGCGCCGACCGTGAGCAGGCCCTGTGTGTCGTTCAACGTGGCGAGCAGAATGGCCGCCGCCCCCCACAGTGCCATACCGACCACCATGAACATGCGCGGCGAGCGGCCGCGTGCCACGAGCCAACCGAGAAAGAAACCGGCCAGGGCCGCCATGAGCGCCTTGGGCGTTTCGATCTGTGCGTACTGAACGGTGGTGATGCCGAGACCATAGGTTATGCCATCTTCGCGCTGGGTAAGCGCGAGCAGCGGGATAAGCTGGCCAATCGTGGCCGACATCGCGTATCCCACGCCGCCGAGGAGGGCGGCAAAAATAACGGCGCGGCGTGTGAACAGGTTGACGTTGATGATCGGCTCTTCGACTCGGCGTGCGCGGATGAGCGCCGCGACAAACAGGACCACGCCGCCGATAAGAAAGGACAGCGCGAGGCTGGATGCCCAGCCATAGCTGTTGCCGAGACTCACATAGATGAGCATGCCGGCGACGCCGAAGGCCAGCAGGAAGGCTCCAATGATGTCGGGCCGGGCCTTTTTGCGCAGCGTGGACTCCGGAACAACGATCGCCACGAGCACCAGCATGCCAAAGGTCCAGACGACGTCGAACATAAACATGCCGCGCCAGCCGAACTGCGCGATAAGCCAGCCGATGATGATCGGGGTGATGATGCCGAAGAAGCCCATCCCGGTGATGGTGAGGCTCGCTGCAAACGCCGCAGGTTTCGGCGGGAAAATATCCCGGATGAGGGAGTATGTCAGCGACAGCGTCGCGAGGATCACGCCCTGGAATACACGCCCCAGGATGAGGAATCCGAAGGACGGAGCAAGCACGCAGATGACCGTGCCGAGCCCTGAGATGCCCATGGTGATCAGGAGCATGCGCTTCTTCCCATAGAGGTCGGCGCATTTCCCGAGCAGCGGTGCGGCAACCGCACCGGCCAGGTAGTACGCCGAAGGCAGCCAGCCGCCTTGGTCCGTGGGAAACTCCTGGAGAATGCTCGGCAGGGCAACCGAGATCATGATCGCACCGAGGGCGACCGCTTCCAGAGTCAGGGCAAGCAGCACGGTTGTGAGCACCATGCTCTTCGTCCATCGATCGTTAGCTGCGCTGGGCCCCCCGGACGCCGGGCCTCCCGCGGTGGAGTTCCTGCTCATGTTGATTCCTTCGCCATTGAGGGAGTCGGGAACTGCCCGGCTGGTTGCACCGAACAGAACTATGCAGACCAAAACTTTGTTCCGTTGCGGATGCTAGCAAGCCACTGACCGCCCCACAACCCCCACAGCCCAGCAATAACGCGTCTTTTCCGTAATGCCGCGAGATTGATAACGAACCTAACTTTTGTTCCGACGCGATGGTATAACAGCCGTGTGAAACAGACCGGCCTACAACCCAAACAGACCGAGCAGCGGCGTGCTCGACGGCGTGCCGGGAGCTCCGCGACCACCACGCCAATCCTGCCTCGGAAGGCGCCAACCGGCATGATTGTTGTGGTCCTGGGAATCGCGGGAATGGTTGCCGCCTTCATGCACTCGATCCTGATCCCGATCCAGGCAGAGCTGCCGACACTGCTGGGAGCGTCCCGGGCCGGGACGGCCTGGGTCATCACCATCACGATCCTCGTGTCCTGCGTCTGCACTCCCATTTCGGGCCGGCTGGGCGACATGTTCGGCAAGCGCCGCGTTATCCTTGTGCTCCTCAGCCTGCTCGTGGCCGGATCGCTGCTGTCCGCGCTGTCAGGCAGCCTCGTGCCCATGCTTTTCGGACGAGCCCTCCAGGGCCTGGGCATGGGAGTGATTCCCATAGGAATCGCCCTGCTGCGCGACACCGTCCAGCCCGCTCGGCTGGGATCAGCAATCGCCCTGGTCAGCGCCACGATGGGGGCGGGCTCAGCGGCCGGGCTCCCGGTGGCTGCCTTCATCACTTCAGCCGGGGACTGGCACCTGCTGTTCATCGTCGCCGCTGCCCTGGGCACGCTGGCACTTGTTCTCTGTTCAGTGGTCCTGCCGCAGAGCCGGCCAGGGACCAGCGGCCGGGTTGACTTCGTGGGTGCGGTGGGGCTGGCTGCTTGGCTGACAGCGCTGTTGCTCGTTCTCTCGAAGGGCAACGAGTGGGGGTGGGCGTCACCCTGGACCCTCGGGTGTGCAGGGGCCGCCGCGGTCTCCCTCTCCTTCTGGACCTGGCACCAGTGGCGCAAATCTGATCCGCTCGTGAATGTACGGGTGAGCCTTCAGCGCCCCGTGCTGATGACGAACATCGCGTCAATGGCGATGGGCTTTGCGATGTTTGTCCCCAGCATCGCTTTTCCGCAGATCCTCACCCTCCCGGGGCCCTCCGGCGGCCTTGGGCTTCCACTGCTCACGGCCGGACTCATCCTGATGCCTTCCGGACTCGCAATGCTCGCGATGTCACCGGTTGCCGGGCACATGATCGACCGGTTGGGGCCAAAGCCGCTCCTGGTCGTCGGCGGCGTGGTGCTTGGCGTGTCCTATCTTCTCGCCCTCACCGTTACGCTCACAGGATGGTCAGTCGCGCTCGTCATGGCGGTGGTTGGCATTGGCATCGGTCTTGGCTATGCCGCCATGCCGGCTTTGATCATGCGGGCCGTTCCGATAACCGAAACCGCGGCAGCCAATGGGCTCAACACACTCGTGCGCGCGCTCGGCACTGCAGCCGCGTCTGCGATCGTCGCCGCCGTGCTCGCCCACTCCGCCGCTGTGTCGGCCACCGGGGATCCGACCTCCGACGGGTTTCGCTCCGCCTTGCTGCTCGGTGCCGGAGGCACGATCGTAAGCGTGGGCCTCGCAGCCGCCGTTCCCGGTGGAGGCGGGTCCCGGAAAGCTGGGCGTCGTGGTGTGCCGCGGCGCAGCACGCGGCCCTGAACCTTGCCGCCGACCGATATATCGGGGCCAGCGCTCACCAGGAATGCTCGCGGATGATCGTCCAGGGCGCAGGGAAGGCCCCGGTGGCTGCGGACGGGCCGCCGGCCACCGGGGCCTTCGCAATTATTCAGCCTCGGATCAGGCGGGAACGTCCACTGCGGCCCTGTCCATGGCGTGGAGTCCTGCGACATAGCCGAAAACCATGGTGTTAGCGATACTGGCGCCGGCTCCGAGGTAGTGACGGCCCATCACCGTAGCGGTGCCGTTACCCGTCGCGTAGAGCCCCGGTACGGGGCCGTCCTCCGTTAGAACCCGCCCATACTCGTCTGTGAGGAACCCGCCGCACGTCCCGACGTCGGACGGATAAACCCGGAACGCATAGAAGGGTCCTCGGTCCAGCGGGCCGACCGCCGGATTTGGGATGCGCGGGTTGGGGTCTCCGAGACAATGGTTGTACTCGGATTCCCCGCGGCCGAACTCAGGGTCTTTTCCGGCGGCCGCATGCGCGTTGAAGCGCCTGACCTGTTCCTGCAGCCCTGCTGCATCGATACCGCATTTGTTCGCCAGCTCCGACAGGCTTGCTGCATGCTGGAACTCCGACGACGCCAGCCATTCCTTCGGCAAACGCCCGAAGAGCAGGCTGCGGGTGTGGGCATAGGCGCGGCGGTACCCATCGTCAAAGATCAGCCAGGCCGGCACCGCACCGGTGGTCCGGTGCCGGTCAAACATTGCCTTGCCCAGCTCCACGTATGAGTTCGATTCGTTGGCAAAGCGCTTGCCGTCGGCTCCGACGATGATGGTCCGAGGCCGGTTTCGCGCTGCTGTCAATGTTCCGCCGCTCAGTTCGCGCGGCGGGCCGGGCAGCCACCATGCCTCATCCATGAAATCCGTCTTCGCTCCCAGCGCGAGGGTCGCGGCAACGGTGTCCCCGGTATCGCCGGGATTGGCAACGGACCAGGACGGGTCCGGCACCTGGCTGCCGCCGAAACGCTTCCGCAGCTCCGGATTATGGGCGAACCCACCGGCCGCAACCACTACTCCGCGGCGTGCACGAACTGTCCGCACGGCATCCCCCGTACGCAGCCTAACGCCGGCGACGACGCCGTCCTCGACCACGTACTCCTCGAATGCCGTTTCGGTGCGCACCTCGACACCGCGATCTATGCACATCTTCAGGATCAATGCGATAAGAGCGGTTCCGTTGGTGAGCAGCGGCTTCTTCGTGAGTGAAGCCCGCCATGTTCGCAGCTGCACCCGCGCGGCGATGGTGAACGACCGCAGGGACCTGTTCACGTACTGCACGTCACGGAGCTCGTTGGTCATGACGTTCATTCCGAGCCCCCTGGCCATGCCGGGCTGGACCCGCGGCAGCCACTCTCCAAGCTGGCGGCCGTCGTATGGCAGCGGCTCGATCGACCGACCGATGGCACTCCCCCCGGGACGGTTCGAGTAATAGTCGCTGTAGTTCACACACCGGGTGAAGCGGGCGCCGCGTTCCTCCAGGAAACGCACCATCTCGCGTCCCTTACTGATGAATACCTCACGGCGCCTTTGAGAGGAGGCCGGGCCAACCTCACCGACGGTCTCTGCGAAGTAGCGCAGGCCGGCGTCATCGCTGTCCTTTATGCCGTCCCGCTGCATCAGCGGGTTGTTGGGCAGCCACACGACTCCCCCCGACATGGCAGTCGAGCCACCGATCAGTTCGCGTTTCTCCGCGACAAGCACGCTGCCTCCGGCATCCCGGGCGGCGAGGGCGGCCAGCAATCCACCGCCGCCGCTGCCGATCACGACGACATCGAACTCTTCATCCCAGGTAACCGTGCTCATGAGACCAGCTCGATTCGCCCGATTTCGCTGCCGACTGCGTAGGACTCGTCTTCGGACGCTTCGCCGTACCGCAGGATGCCGCTGGCGGCCGCCTCGACGTCCGTCTCGACTTTTTCGGTCTCGACGCTGTAGATCGCATCACCCTCCGCGACGGTTGTTCCGTCACCGACGAGCCACCCTACGAAGACGACCTCCTCGGATGCCATGGAGACTTTTGGAATCGTCACTGATACTTCAGACACGTACTGCTCCCGTCACTGTTCTTGCCGCATTGAGGATGTCTTCGACGCCGAGCGTCACTACAGATTCCGACGCCCTCGCGGGGATGGGGGTGAAGTGCGCTCCGACTCGCTCAACCGGTGCGGAGAGGACCCCGAAGAGTTTGGCCGAGATCTGTGCGGCGACCTCGGCTCCGGGTCCTGCGAACGTCGTGGCGTTATGTGCGATGACAGCACGGCGCGTGCGGCCAACCGATTCGAGCACGGTCTCCATGTCCAGGGGCAGCAGCGAGCGCAGGTCAATGACCTCAGCGTCGACGCCTTCCTCCGCAAGCTGCTGAGCCGCCTGCATCGTTGCAGCCGTGGCGAGGCCGTAGGTGATGAGCGTGACGTCGCTGCCCGATCGCAGCGTGGCGGCTTTGCCGATCGGAACGCGGTGGCCGTCACCGACAGGTACTTCCCCCTTCAGCCCGTACATCCGCGATGCCTCGATGACCAGCACCGGATCGGGATCGAAGATGGCCTCAAGGAGCAGCCCCTTGGCGTCTGCCGCATTGCTCGGGAACACAACCTTCATCCCGGGAACGTGCATGAACCAGGCCTCGAGCGACTGCGAGTGGGTCCCGCCTGAGCCTGTGCCGGCAAAGACCGCCGTGCGCACTGTCAAGGGACAGGTCGTGCGCCCGCCGGACATATACCGGACCTTTGCAGCATGGTTGACGATCTGGTCCATCGCTATGCCGATGAAGTCCATGATCATGATCTCGGCGACCGGCTTGAACCCTTCGATGGCGGCACCGACCGCAGCACCGACAATAGCGGCCTCGGAAATCGGAGTGTTCATTACCCTGTCGGATCCGAAGGTCGTCGACAGCCCCCGTGTAACGGCATTCACACCGGCGGCGGGGTCTGCGAGGTCTTCTCCCAGGAGGAAGACCGTGGGGTCGGTGCGCAGTGCCTCTTCGAGGGCTTCGTTGAGCGCCTCACGGATAGAGATGACGCGTGTCTCAGTCATGGGTGACCACCAGTTCATTCGAGTAGATGTCTGCACGAATCTCGGCGGCATCCGGGATCGGCGCCGCGAGCACCTCCTTGAGTGCTGTTTCAACCTCCGCGGCCGCTTCGGCGCGGATAGTGTCGATTTCCTCCTGGGTGACGCCGTTGTCGACGAGATACCGCGGAAAGGTGACCATCGGGTCCAGCCCGCGCTGGTGCGCCAGCTGTTCACCCGGGATGTACTTCCCCAGGTCGCCGGCGTAGTGGCCTTCGAAACGGAAGGTGACGGCCTCGACAAGGGTGGGGCCGCCGCCGGAGCGGGCGCGTTCGACAGCTTGATTCAACACCTCCACCATCGCCACCGGATCGTTCCCGTCGACGGTGACCCCGGGCATTCCCACGCCCTTGGCACGATCGGCGACGTGCGGAATCGCCATCGTGTCCTCGATCGGTGTCATTTCTGCGTACAGGTTGTTCTGGCAGAGGAAGATGACGGGAAGCTTCCACACAGCAGCGAGGTTCAGGCCTTCATGGAATGACCCCGTATTGGTTGCTCCGTCGCCGAAGGTGACAACGGTGACGCGGTCAGATTCCTGTTTGACGGCGGCAAGCGCCGCCCCCACTGCGATCGGGATGCCTGAGCCGACGATGCCCGTGGTCAGCAGCACCCCGTGCTCGGGGTCGGCGATGTGCATTGTCCCTCCTTTCCCCCGGGAAGCCCCGACGGCCGTACCCATCACTTCGCCGATAATTTCAGTGAGGGGCACCCCCTTGGCGACGTGGTCATGAAGTCCGCGATACGTGGTAATGAGCCGGTCATCCCGGCGCAGGACGTGCCCCATCGCCGCGGATACGGCCTCCTGTCCGCGTGACGGCCAGATCACCGTGGCGAGTTCGCCCCGCTTGATGCCGGTGACGATGCGGGTGTCCAGCGCTTCTTCGCGGGCCATCGACCGCCACAGACTCCGCAACGCCGCGGGGTCAAGGCCGGATTCCGTACCGACGGTCCCGGTTGTTGTGCTCATGTTGCACTCCCTTCGAAATCCTGCATGTTGTTGTCTTCGCTCACGGCCTCACGGACTCCCCGCTTCTCGAGGACAAGCGAGTCGCCCCTGCACCTCAGCTGGCATGCGAGGCGAACGAGGCTGTCGCTGGCCAAGGGGCCGGGCATCTTCAACCGGACGGCATCGAGTTCGGCCTCCTCGGCCGGCAGCGCGTCGCGTTCACCGTCGACGATCCTGGCGAAGCAGCTCATGCATTCAAGCTGGCCCCAGCACTGGGTCGGCCAGACGAAGCCCTGGCGCCAGGCCGCTTCAGCGACGGATTCAAACGGTTCCACCTCCAGGTCGATGTCGGCCGGCAGGATCCGCACCCGAGCCATCACTGCCGCCCCGCTGCTGAAGCGTTCATTCGCCGATCCGCAGTTCGTCGGGACTGGGTTCGGCCATATCCGCCTCGAACCGTTCCCGCCAGGCCGCTGCGGCCTCCGCGCCTTCCAGCGTCGCGATTCTCGCCTCGAGCATGCTCACGATTTCCAGCAGCCCAAAGACAGCCTTGCGCAGTACCAACTCATCCGACTGATTGATGCGGGTGCGGTCGATGTCGACGAGTTTTGCGGCAAGGGCGCCGGTGAAGGGCGCCCCTTCCTCCGGCATGATGTCCTGGACATTGCTTGCGGTGAACACTGCGTCAGAGCTCCGCAGCGAGGCGCCGGTCGAGTTCCTGATGCATGTTTGAGATAGTGATCTCCCATTCCGACGCCAGCGTCGTCTGATCCAGCGACACGTTCTTGATGCCGCGCTGCATGCGTTCAAGGTTGGCGAAGTCCTGACGCGGAATGAGGCCCCAGTGATCGGCGTCGTCCTTGTCATAGCGGCCGCTCAGCGTGAGTCGCCCGTTATCGTGTCCCTTGGGATAGGTCGTGAGCGACCACACCTCGAACCGGCACCACTCAGGGTCATCGTTGTAGGGCCGCACCCGATAAACCAGGCAGTTGGTGTACATCGGCAGCATCAGGTAGTTCGGGAACAAATGGATGTCACCGCCCCACATCTTCATCACCTCGGGCGTCAGCGCGGGAGCGGCGATGCCGGCTCCCTCCCAGAAGTCGAACAGTGCCTTCAAGGCCTTCTGCGTGTACTCCGGCGTACTCGTGTCCATGTCCCCGGCGACGGATTCGAAGACCGTGACGTCGCGCTCAAGCGTCATCGCGTCCTGACCCTTGAACAGGTTTCGTGCCGATTCAAGGAAGTCGGCCTTACCGCCGTAGCTCGCCCGCGCGTCACCGCTCTGGAAGCGCCCGTGACCGTTGATGAACGGCGTGTACGACACATTCTGTTTGTTCTGCTCGCTGTCAGCATCACCCGTGTAGGTGTACAGCTGCGGGTGCGTCTGCTTGACGTGCCACCCCTCGAAGAACGCCTCCTGGGCGAGCTTCCAGTTGCAGTTGATGATCCCTTCCTTCCACCACTTGGCCTGCATGTTCTGCACTCCGTTGCGCTCGAGGATGTTCGCTGCGGGGAACAGCGCTTCCATCAGCGGCGGCGCGTTGAGATCCATGTTGATCCAGACCATTCCGGCCCACGTCTCGCACCGCGCCTCACGCAGATTGATGTTGCTCGGATCGATCGTGGCCGGGACAAACCCTTCGCGCCCGAATACATGGCTGATCGAGCCGTCCGTCTTCCAGCGCCACCCGTGGAACGGACAGACGATCTGGTTGCCTGGAAAGCGCCCACATCCCTTGCCGAGCTCGGTGGCACGGTGCCGGCAGGCATTGTGCAGCGCCTTGATGGAGCCGTCGGGTTGGCGCACGATCAGAAGGGACTGCCCGACGATTTCGTACTCGACGAAATCGCCCGGATACGGAATCTCCTCTTCGCGGGCGGCCATCTGCCACACTTTGGGCCACAGGTGCTTCTTCTCGAGTTCGAAAAACTCACGGGAATAGTAGCGCTCTGCTGGGACGTGCAGAGAGTCCACCATGTGGTGCGGCACTTTCGCATTGACCTCGTCGCCGTTGGGGCCGGGCGCGATTGCCGATTCGATGTCTTGCGTGGACAGATGCTGGGTGTCAGTGCTCATCGTTGAACCTCTCACTCGTTGGGGGTCACCAGCCATTTGAGAACCAAAAGTTTGCTCTCACCATAGGTGAGTGTGTTATGTCTCACAAGAGCCTAAGTGGTCCGCGGACGCTCATCCCTCGGCCACATCGCATCGGGACGTCCCGCCCTCGCCACGCCGGCCTCGCCGCCGAGCAGGTCCGGGTGCGCGTCGGCCAGGTCGACGATCGCGTGGGCCGGGCAGTCGAGGATTGCGCGACGCACGTCTGCCTCCTTTTCGGGGGCTACCTGGTTGCCATTCCGCAAGGATGGATAGCCCCAGTCGTCCAGGGAGAACACTTCCGGCGAGTGCAGTGCACAGGTACCGAAACCATCGCACACGGTTCGGTCGAGTTTGATGCGCATAGATGTCACTCCTGCTTTCCGATCGAGAACGGCGGTGGAACATTCTCGCCGGCTGCCACGCATGCGGGGCACGTGCCGGCGAGATGGGTTGTCACGAGTTCCGGAAACTCCCGCAGCAGGGTGGCCGCCGCGTTGGTCGCCCCGTCGAGCGTGCCGCACGCGCCGCGGCCGCGCAGGTCGAGTGCCCAGTGCCGCAGGCGATCGAGGTCTGCCTCCCGGGCTCGCCCCAGGCGCAGGCCATCGACGACGGCAGCCATCGCGGAGGTTCCGTTGAAGCATGATCCGCATTGGCCGGCATTGTGCGTGGCGAAGTAGCGCAGGATTCCTGCGGCAACGGTCACGGGGCATGTGGCTTCATCGAATACCCCAATGGCTCCGCAGCCAAGGCCGCTTCCCGCCGAGGCGACCGAGCCGTAGTCCAGGGCAACATCCAGGACCTGCGCCGAGGCGAGTCCGGCAAAGTAGCCGCCCATCATGACTCCACTGACCCCTCCGTCATAGCCACGCCAGACCAAGATGTCGCGCAATGTCACCCCAAACGGGATCTCCGCGAGCACGGTCTCGCGGGGTGTCGTCAGCGTCATCAGGAACGTTCCCGTGGAGTCGTCGGTACCGTTCATCCGATACCAGGCGCCGCCGTGGGCGTGGATCAGCGGCAGGTTGCTGAGGGTCTCCACGTTGCTGATCTGCGTGGGGCGGTCGTCGACGCCCCGTTCGAACGGGCGCGGCGGCTTGTCCGAAGGCAGCGCAGGTCCCCCGTTGATGGAGCGCACGGCGGCGGTTTCCTCCCCCGCGACGTACGCAGGATCGACGAGGTGCACCTGTACCTGCAGCTCATGCCATCCCTCCGAACCGAACTCTTGGAGGGCTCGCCGGATGCTGTCGGCGGCGGCGGCGTCCGAGACATACACGTACGCCTGCTGCGCACCGATCATCGCAGCAGCCAGGCGCACCCCGTCCAGGACGAGGTGCGGGCGGTGGCACATGAGCCACTTGTCTTTGACGGAGGATGGCTCTCCCTCCTCACCGTTGGCGATGAGGACCGGGGACGCGGCGCCTCCGCGCACGGTCAGGATCTTGCGGGCGAGAGGAAACGCCGCCCCACCCCGGCCCCGCAGTCCTGCCGCCGCAACCTGGTCGAGCAGCGCCCCCGGATCCCGCAACGGTGCATAACCGCCGTTCGCCAGGTAGTCCTCTATCCGTTCCTCGCCTTCGGTGGTCAACAGTCGGGGAGCGAGGCCCGGGTATCGGACGACGGATATCGTCGGTGTGGTTTCGGCCTGAGTGCTCACGCGGTGATCACGACCTGATCACCGTCGATCCGCACCGGGTAGGTGCGGATGCTCCATTCGGGCTTCACCGCAGTTGTTCCCGTCGCCAGCTCAAAGCCCCACTGGTGCCATGGGCAGTAGATGAACTCGCCGTCGCGGGTCTCACGAGCTCCGCCCGGGCGCGAGGCATCGGCAACGTTCGTGCCGCGGGTGCGCCCGACGCACAGCGGACCACCCTCGTGCGGACAGTAATTTGCGATTGCGTAAAACGAACCGCGCACATTGTAGACGCCGACCCCATAGCGGCCGATCGGAACCACCTTGTGCCCGCCGGGAGGGATCTCGTCGACGGTGGCCACCACGTGTTCACGACCCCGGGCCAGTTCGCCGGTGTCCATCAGAAGGCCCTGACCTGTCCCGGGAGAGCCGGCACGTGTGAGGGCAGGCCAAACAGGTCGAGGGCATTGCGGTACATTACGGCGTCCCGCATCTGATCAGGAACGTGTTTGGCGAGCCAGCGGGGCTCATCGAAGGTCCAGTGGGGGTAGTCCGACGAGAAGAGCATCATCTTGTCGGCCGGCATCCACTCAAGCAGACGGGTCAGTTCGAGCTTGTCCTCCGGGTAGTCCAACGGCTGCGTCGTGAACCAGATGTTGTCCCGCACGTACTGCGACGGCTCCTTGCTCAGGCCGGTCTCGTTGCCGCGTGCGGCGTGAATGGCATCCATGCGCCACATGAGGGGCAGGATCCAGCTGAAGGCGTGCTCGATGAACACAATCTGCAGGGTCGGGAACCTCTCGAATACCCCGTCGAAGATCAGGCTCATCACCTGGTTTGCGGCGAGCATCGAGTAGGTGACCATGAAATCGTGGTTGTAGGTCATGAATCCGACGGGACTCATCGGCAGCAGATTGTGCCTGCCGCGGCCCAGGTGGCAGGCCACGGGAATGTTGTGCTTGACCGCCGCCGCCCAGATCGGGTCGTACTTGGGATGCCCCCATGACGGGCGGGGCTCGGCATGAATAAGAACCTGCTTGAACTTTTCATGCCCGGCCCACTGTTCTATCTCCAGCGCCGCCCGTTCGGGCTCGGTGATGTTGGCGCAGATGGAACCGTAGAAGCGTCCGTGCCAGTTGTCCTCTTTGTTGAGCCAGGCGGCCTCCTGCCAGAGGTTGGTGGCCGCGGCCATGGCGGTTACCTCTTCGTCGTTGTCCCCCATACCCCCGCTCGTGGGGCCGAGCATGACGAGGTCCGAACCTGAATCCATGACCAGCTGCTGGAACGCGAGCGCGGGGTCCGAGCACGCAAACTCCCCGTCATCGGGGAACGAGTCCACCCGCATCGCCTTCGAATGGTGGTAGTCCGGGGGGTCGTAGTAGAGCCCGTTGTCTGCCCCCTGGGCCTTCAGCTTCACCTCCCGGGCAGTCTTCGGGTCGAGGAACTCCAGCAGGGCGCCGCGGCGCGGCGTGGGATGCACATCGCAGTCCACCACGCGCACCGGGGTGGTCGTCGTCGGCGGCGCCCCAGGAATATCGATCTGTGTCATTTCCGGTCTCCTCTGTCGGTTAGGCGTTCGCCGGAACGCGGATGCCATACAGCTCCGCAGCGTTGCGCCAGAGCACTTTGTCGAGCTGCCCGGCGCTCCACCCCGAAGGCAGTGATTGGACAGTCGCGGTTTGCCAATCGGGGTAACTGGATCCGAACATGAGCATGTCTTCCTTGCCGGTCATCCGCAGCCACTCCGAGGCGAAGTCGACCTCACCGGGGCCGTCAAGAGCGCCGTTGACGAACCAGACGTGGCCGGGCAGGTAGTCGCTGGGCATTTTCGGTGCCCACGGTGTTTGTTCCAGGTGGGGGCGGCCAAAGGTATCCATACGCCAGATCATCGGTGTGAGCATGTCGATGGCCCCGTCTGCGAAGACGATCTTCAGTTCGGGAAACTCTTCGAAGACACCCTCGGCGATCATGTTCATGAGGTGGTAGACGAAGTTCAGGGGCTGGAACCCGACGAGCTGTTGGTACGTCCGGGCGACTCCGTTCGGTGTCGGCGGATGAGTGATTCCCTGGCCCATCTCGTTATGGATCGCGATCGGCAGCCCAGCCTCGACGGCGGCCCGCCACAGCGGCTTGTAGTGCGGCCGGCCGTAGGGAGACTGTGTCTGCATCGGCAGCCCCACCTGCACGACCTTGGGGTGGTTCGACCAGCGGCGTATCTCCCGGACCGCACTGTCGATGTCATTTGGGTTGACTCGGATGGTTCCGAGGAACCGGTCCGCATAGGTACCTGAGTCGAGCCACCGCTCGACGAGCATGCGGTTGGTCGCTTCGTGGATGGCTGACTCGAGGTGCCAGTCGGGCAGCACGCCCACGGTCATGGGATGCAGGATGGCGAGGTCGAAACCGCTCTCCTCAAGGAGGACCCTGCCGAGGAGCTCGGGGTCGGAACCGGGGTGCTCACCGGGGCGCGGGGACGAGCCGCGCACATATCGGTTGCCCAGCTGGAGGCTGTGCGTGACGTCCGGGGTGGGAAACCCGCGGCTCGCCCACGGCTCGCCCAAATACTCACGCAGTTCCTCGTCGGAGGCGAAGAAGACGTGCGCACTTGCGTCGATACGAAAGCCTGCTCCGGCCTCTGAAGGGCTCGTTTCGGTGGTCATGCGGACCAAACTATTGCTTCGCGAACCGTTGCGCAAGCCCCCGCCCATACTCATCAGCTGCCCGCGTCCATGAACTGAAGGAAGGCCGGCACCGCGTCCATCCACGGATCAAAGATGCTGCCGTGTCCGGCGTCGCGGGCTGCCTGCGCCCGCTCCCAGGCATCCTCCGGCCACGGCGGATCAATCAGGGTTGAACCCCGGATGAGTGAGTGCACCTCGAGTGAGGTGCGTTTGGGGTGGTCGATGTCGTTTTCGCCCCCTCGTACAATCAGCGTGGGAACAGCGATGTCCCGCATCTGGTGGTCGGGAACGCCGGGAATCGACTCCGTTGGCTTGGGAACATATGCCTCGAGCCAACGCCACATAACCCGTTCGAACTCTTCCGCCCCGATTTCGTGAAGGCGCTTGGCATTGCGCGGATTCACGTCCACCAGGTCTGCCCAGCTGCCTGCCGGGCCCCGCTGTTCGAGCACGCCGGCGATCCCGTGCCGGCGGACCGTGCGGATTTCGTTCATCACATAGACACCGGCAAGGCTCATCGACGAGAACGCACCTCCAACGATGGACCAGACCACCAGCTTCCGCACCAGCTCCGGGTACTCAATGGTGAAAACGATGGAATCGCGGGCGCCACCGGAGCCGCCGAGCACAAAGACAGGCCCCAGACCCAGATCACGCACCATTGCCGCAAGCGTTGCGGCACGCATATGGGACTCGGTGGCGCCATAGATCTGCACGTCCGACAGCCCCGTGTTGGGCCGATCCCAGATCAGCACGCGCTTGCCGACCTCCGCCAGGGCCTCCGCGAACGGGCGCACACCCGGGTAGTCCTTGCTGAACCGCCCGCCCGGCGTAACGGTGACGACGTCGCCGTCCTCAGGTCCGAGGAGCTCATATTCAACCACTCCCCCATTGACTTCTATCTGCGCCATTGCAGCTTCCCTTCTCCTGGCATCGGACTCTGCGGTCCGACTTGTCGTCCGAATCTAAAGATTGCTCCGAAGTTCGGCAAGTCCGGGTTTGTGGGCACACCTTCGGCGGGGATAATGGCCAGATGGACATCCCGCAGGAGGTTATGGGCGAGCGCGCCAAGGCGAGCGGCCGCACCGTCGAAATCCGGCGCGCGGCCGCGAAACTCTTCGAGGCTGCCGGCTACTCGTCAACCACGATGACTGACATCGCCAACGCCGTCGGCATCCTGCCGGGAAGCCTGTATCACCACTTCGCTTCAAAGGAGGAGGTGGCGCTCGAGATCGTTGCGGCCTTCGAACATGAGGCATCAGAGCTCGCTGCAAGGCTGTCGGCACGCCTTGATGCCCCGGGAGAGGGAAACGCCCGCGCCAACCTGGAGCAGGCGGCCAGGTCGATTGCCGACCTGTCCGTGCAGAACCGTGCGGCGCTGCGCCTCACGGAGTATGCCGCACCCACGAAGGCCAGCGAGCGGTTCCATCAGATCCGTAAATCACCGGGCGCCGGGCTCGACCGTATTTGGAAGCGGCTGGTGGAGGACCTCGTCCCCCACCCAGTGCCGGGAACACAGGATCTCGGGCTGTTGCGCTTCGCCCTGGGCAACCTCACCCTTTACTCGTCGGTCAACACGGTGCAGCCGGTGCATCCCCGCGCAAGCACGGACCTCCACGTTGCAATGCTGCTCGACGGCATCATCCCCGATACCCCGGGGGACGAGGAGCTCGACCGCTCGGCCGCCATGGCGGCGGCCCGCCGTGCGATCAGCGACTGGGGCCCTCTTGAACAACGGACTGAGCCGAACAGCCGCGAGCACATCGTGGCCACGGCGCGAACCGAGTTCGCCCGCCGCGGCTTTGACGCCACGACCGTCCGTGACATTGCCGAGGCAGCACAGGTTCGGATGGGCACCCTCTATCGACGGGTCTCCTCTAAGGACGAAGTCCTCGGCGAAATCCTGGGCACCTACGATGCGCACATGGACGCCGCGGTCCGCTCGGTACTGACCGCGGGCGATTCAGCGGTGGAGTCACTCGACGCCCTGGCCTTCGTGATGATCGCCGCCAAACGGCGGTTCCGCCATGAAACCGAAATCGTCAAGCTGGCCAAACCCTGGACGACCCCGACCACCCCGGCACTGAAGTCATACTGGGAGAGCACCGGTGCGCGCCTGCGCCTGCTCGAATCCAGATTGCAGCGCGGCACGATGGACGGGTCCATCCGCTCTCTGGGCGCTCCCGCTGAAATCGGCGCGCAGATCCGCTACATCAGCTGGGTGCCGTACCAGGATTTTGCCAGGGCAAGCCCGCAGCGGGCGCACCGGTTCCTTCGTAACTCGCTGCTGCGCGGGTTCCTCACCCCGGGGTGACCGCAGCGACCAGCTCGATGCGCACTTCGGCATTCAGCGCCGCCTCGAGCGCGGTATGGAGCCGACTCTCGGGAACTCGACGCATGTCTGCCCTGGCGACGGTCACTGTTACGACGTCGCCCTCATTGCCGATGTCCCGACGTACCTGCCCGTTCAGGCCAAATCGGGCGAGCACGGATTCGGCGTCGGCGTTGGTGCCACGGCTTACATAGGTCGTGGGGCCCTGCAGCGCCGAGACGCGGAACGCCTCGGCGCATAGCGAGACAGCCTCTTCGGGCGTCCACTCCTGGGTCTCGTCGCACAACAGGGCGATCCCGTCGAGCACGTCCTCACTGACGACTGCCGTGTACTCAACGAGGGGGATGCCTCGCGCCCGCAGGAAGGCCACGCCCTCCTCGAAGACGGTGGGTTCAACAGGGGACGCGAAATGAATGCGGACGACAGCGGTAGGCATGGCGCAATGCTAGCCGGGCCAGGCTTCGGAGCAAACAATTGTTCTAAGTTGTGGAGCAAACCATTGGTTTACTGTACTCTGTCGCCATCTCTCCCGATGATGCGAAGGAGCCCACCGTGGACGCTACGACCTATTCCGGGGTAATGCTCGTAACGACAACGCCGCACGCCGGCGTTGCCGAGGCGGACTTCAACGCCTGGTACGAGAACATCCATATTGCCGAGATCCGGGAGCGCGTGCCGGGCGTCGAAGCCGTCGAGCGGTTCCGCTCGGACGATGCCGGAGACCAGCCGCCGCGCTACCTTGCTGTCTATCGGATCTCCCGTCCGGCGTCGGCCATACTGGCGGACATGCGCAGCGCGGGCCTGAGTGATGCGGCGCCCATGCTCGACATGGTGGACAACCCTCCCAGCATCGTGTCGTACGACGCCGTCGGCTGAGGTGGTCGTGTGGCAACGCGAGTAGAACTCGACGCGCCCAGATGCGTGGCATCAGGCCTGTGCGTGATGGTCGCCCCCGATGTCTTTGACCAGCGGGATGACGACGGAATTGCGATTGTGCTGACCGAGGAGCCAGCAGAGGAGTCGCTGGCCGGCGTACGCGAAGCCGTGATGCTCTGCCCGGCAGCGGCGCTGCGCCTGGTCGCTCGATGACCCACATCGTGATCGTCGGAGCCTCCGCCGCAGGCCTGGCCGCCGCCGAGGAACTGCGGGGATCGGGATTCGACGGCGCCCTCACGCTTGTCGGGGAAGACCCGCATGTCCCCTATGACCGCCCGCCGCTGTCAAAGCAGGCGCTGGACGGCCCCTGGGATGTGGCCCGGCTGTGGCTTCGGGACGACGCCCACCTGGCGGCCCTAAATGCCGATTTCCTGCTGGGGCGGCGTGCGATTGCTGCCGACGCCGCGCACCGCAGCGTCACTCTCGATGGCGGTGACGAGCTCACGTTCGACGGGCTTGTCATCGCCACCGGAGTCGCTCCCGTGAGTCCTGGCGACGACGGTGTGCTGACGCTGCGCACCCTCGAGGATGCCAAACGTCTGCGCGCGCGGCTGCTGCCCGGAGCGAGCGTGATCATCGCCGGTGCAGGTTTCCTGGGCACGGAGCTTGCCGCGGCCGCTGCAGCACGGGGGTGCCGGGTGACCCTGCTGGACTCGTGCCCCGGCCTCTTGGCGCGTCTTGGCTTACCGGTGTCGCGCCACCTCGCTTCCCTGTACGCCGCCCACGGCGTCGACGTGCGCTCCGGCATACGCGTCATCCAGGTCGACGCCGGCGGTGTCGGACTCGCGGACGGCACGCGCCTGGCCGCCGACGTCGTTGTCGCCTGCACCGGTTCGGTTGCGACGACGCAGTGGCTCGACGGCAGCGGAGTGCCGTTGGATGACGGGGTCCTGTGCTCCGCGGACTGCTCCGCGGCGGCGGGAATCGTCGCAGCCGGCGACGTCGCCCGTTGGTTCAATCCGGCCTACGGAAGGCAGATGCGTGTCGAACACCGAACCAACGCCACCCGGCAGGGGGCGCACTCCGCGCGCACGCTGCTGGCTGAGCTGGACGGCCGGCAGGGTGATGAGTATTTTTCGGTGCCGTACGCATGGTCACACCAGTTCGACACCAGGGTCCAGGTCCACGGGGCAGTCATTGAAGGCGATGAAACCGAGGTCGTCGCCGGGTCAGAGTCGGAGGGCACCTTCATCGTCGCGCATCGTGCACAGGACCGGCTCGTAGGCATCGTCGGGGTCAACGCCCCGACGCGCGACCTGCGCGTCTGGCAACAGCTGGTGCATGCCGAGGCTGCCTTGTTGGCTTCCAACGTGGGGTGACGTGCCATCCGGAGCAGGCTGCCCCCATCTGGCCAGCTGGAAGCTGGAGCGCTGACCGCGGGTCCTGCATTGCCTCGCCGGCGCCGCCGCCGCTCAGGCGGAGCCGGCCTCCCGCGGGAAGGCGGCTTTCCGCAGCAGGCGGAACAACTGGTTCTGCTCATCGGCGGTCAGGACCGCCAGGGATCTGTCGGAGGCCTCGGCGACGCGCTGCCTGGCTTCGGCGTACAGTTTCTGCCCCGCCTCGGTGGCAAGGATGATCTTGGAGCGGCGGTCGCGGGGGTCCGGGCGCCGCACAACGGCCCCGCGCCGTTCCAGCTGGTCGATGATGGCCACGATCTGGCTGGGATCGAGGACGAGGAACTGGCTCAGCTCCCGCTGTGTGGGCTCCCCGCCGCTGCAGGCGAGCGCCAGCACGGAGTAGGAGCGCACCTTCAAATCCAGGTCCGCGAGCACCCGGTTGGCGGCTGCGGAGCCCCGGGAGGAGGCCCGGGCCATCAGGAAGAAGGGTTCCGCGGCTAAGGCGGTCTGTTCGAGGCGGTCATCCGCTTCGACGGGCGCGACGCCGGGGGCGGCCTCCGAGGATGGCGGCACGGGCATTGGTTTTCCTCCGGTGGTCGACTGAGGTTCCAGTGTAGGAGATCCAATGATCCAACATAAATGGAGATCCTTAATCATTGACTTTTTCAACTAATACGGGTCGAATGGCTGAAGGCGGCGGCAGGGTCCTTCCGCCGGCCACGTAACCAAAGGAGTTTCCATGGCAGAGCAGAACACGGCTCCCCTCGCCGGCAAGGTCGCCGTCGTCACCGGGTCCGGCCAGGGCCTGGGCCTGGCCTACGCACAGGAGCTGGCCCGGCAGGGCGCGGCCGTGGTCGTCAACGACGTCAGCGAGGACGCCGCCCGGCAGGCCGTGGACTCCATCACCGCCGCCGGCGGGCGGGCCACCGCCTTCGTCGCCGCCGTGGGCGGCACCGAGGCCGCCCGCGCCCTGGTGGACGGCGCCGTCGCCGCCTTCGGCGGCCTGGACATCCTGGTCACCAACGCCGGCGTGCTGCGGGACAAGTCGCTGCTGAAGATGACCGACGAGGACTTCGACCTGGTCATCCAGGTCCACCTGCGCGGCACGTTCACCTGCGTGCGCGAGGCCTACCGCCATTTCAAGGAGAACGGCGTGGCCGGGCGCATCATCGCCATCGGCTCCCCCACCGGCCAGTACGGCAACTTCGGCCAGACCAACTACGCCGCCGCCAAGGCCGGGATCGTGGGCATGGTCCGCACCTGGGCGCTGGAAATGAAGAAGTCCGGCGTCACCGCCAACGCCGTCATCCCGGTCGCCGCGACCGCCATGACGCGCACCGTGCCCTACTTCGCCGCCGCCATCGAAGCGCAGGACCGCGGCGATGCCATGCCCGCGTTCTTCCGCCACGACCTCGGCTTCGGCACCGCCGACGACGTCGCCGGCCTGATCACCTACCTCGCCTCGGACGCCGCCGCCGGCATCACCGGCCAGGCCATCGGCGCCGGCGGCGACCGCCTGCAGCTGTTCAGCCACCCCGCGCCGACGGTCACCGAATACGCCGACGGCGGCTGGAGCTACGAAGCCCTCGCCGAACGGTTCCCGCAGCTGGCCGAGGGGCACCTGGCCCCGGTCGGCGAGACCTTCCCGCCGCTGCCCGCCGAGCTGCAGCCGGCCGCGCAGTAGGGGCACCGGATGTACGAATACGGGCTGGATCTGGCGGCCCTGGACGCGATCGACATGCACGTGCACATCGAGTGCTCCGACCACGGGCATGCCTCGCTGCCACCCGCGTTGATGGAGGCCAGCGCCAAGTACTTCAAGGCGGAGGACCGCTCCCCCTCGCTGGACACCATCGCCGAGCGCTACCGGGAGTGGCGGATGGCCGCCGTCGTGTTCACGGTGGACGCGACCACCGCGCTGGGCCACGAACCGAACTCCGTCGAGGAAATCGCCGAGGGCGCCGCACGGAACAACGACGTGCTGATTCCGTTCGGGTCGGTGGACCCGCTGCAGGGAGCGGCCGCCGTCGAACGCGCGAAGCTGCTGGTCCGGGAGTACGGGGTCAGGGGCTTCAAGTTCCATCCCTCGCTGCAGGGCTTCGACCCCTCCGACCAGCGCTTCTATCCGCTGTACGAGGCGATCCAGGAACTGGAGGTCCCCGCCCTGTTCCACACCGGACAGAACGGCATGGGGGCCGGCCTGCCCGGCGGGTACGGCATCAAGCTGGCGTACTCGAACCCGCTGCTGCTCGACGCCGTGGCCGCCGACTTCCCGCACCTGCAGGTCATCATGGCGCACCCCTCGGTGCCCTGGCAGGAGGAGGCCAACTCCATCGCCACGCACAAGGCGAACGTGTGGATCGACCTGTCCGGCTGGTCGCCGAAGTACTTCCCGGAGTCCCTGGTGAAGGCCTCGAACGCCATGCTGCAGGACAAGGTGCTCTTCGGCACCGACTATCCGCTGATTACCCCGCAGAAATGGCTTGGCGCCTTTGAGCAGCAGAGCTTCAAGGACGAGGTGCGACCGAAGATCCTCAAGGCCAACGCGGTGCGCCTGCTCGGCCTGGACTCGGGCATTCCGGCCGGACAGGCCAGCCGGGCCGCCGCCGGGGCACGTGCGTGAGCGCCGTCGACACCGTTGCGGACACCGCCGCCGATACCGGCCGGTTGTATCCGGACTGCGACCCCTACGGCCTCGAATTCGGGCTCACCGACGCCGAGCGGGCTCCGCTGCGCCGGCTCCGGGCCGTGCTCGATTCCGAGGTGTATCCGCTGCTGGCCGGGCATTGGGAGAAGGGCGAGTTTCCGCACCGGATCATGCCGGCGCTGCGGGACCTGGAGCTCATGCAGCCGCAGGAGGTGGCCCGGGCCGGTGCGGAGCCGTCCCTGCTGTTTCACGGGTTCCGGAACTTCGAGCTGGCCCGCACCGACGCCAGCGTGGCCACGTTGTACAACGCGCAGGCCGGACTGTTCCGCACGGCCTGCCGGGTCGGCGGAACCGCGGAGCAGTTCGCCGCCTGGGATCCGCTGATCACCCGGTTCGAAATGACCGGGGTGTTCTGCCTAACCGAACCGGAGCACGGATCCGACATTGCCGGCGGGCTGGCCACCCGGGCGCGGCGCGACGGCGACGGGTGGGTGCTCGACGGCGCGAAGCGCTGGATCGGCGGCGCGGACACCGCCGATGTGCTGGCCGTCTTTGCCCGGGACGAAGCGGACGGGCGGGTCAAGGGCTTCCTGGTGGACCGCCGGGCTCCCGGCGTGACGCTCCGGAAAATCGAGGGCAAGACCTCGCTGCGGATGATCCACAACGCCGACATCCGGCTCGACGGCGTCCGGGTGCCCGAGGAACGGCGGCTGGGCGGCGTGGACTCCTTCCGGGACGTGGCCGCCATGCTGCGGGCGATGCGCTCCGACGTGGCCTGGATCGCCGCCGGGCTGCAGGCCGGCGCCTACGAGGCGGCGCTGCGCTACGTGCGGGGCCGGGAACAGTTCGGCAAACCGCTGGGCGGATTCCAGCTGGTGCAGGAAAAGCTGGCCCGCATGCTCGACAACGTCTCCGCGTCCCTGGCCGTGGCCGCCGCCCTGACCGCCCGCCAGGAACAGGGCATCTACCGGGACCAGGACTCGGCGCTGGCGAAGATGGGCAACAGCCGGCGGATGCGCGAAACCGTCGCCTTGGCCCGCGAGCTGGCCGGCGGCAACGGTATCACCCTGGCCGCCGACGTCGCGCGCTTCCACGCCGACGCCGAGGCCGTCTACTCCTACGAAGGCACCCATGAGATCAATGCACTCGTGGTCGGCCGCTCCCTCACCGGTTTCAGTGCCTTCGCCTGAACCGCTTTCCCAACCAACCGCCGAAAGGACTCCCATGACCGAGATCCAGACCCAGCCCGCCGTCGTCGTGCCCTTCGAGGAGGTGCTCAGCCTGGCCGGCCGGAACCTCGGCTACTCGCAGTACCGTGAAATCACGCAGGAGCAGATCAACACCTTCGCCGACGCCACCGAAGACCATCAGTGGATCCACACCGACCCGGAGAAGGCGAAGGACGGCCCGTTCGGCGCCCCGATCGCGCACGGCTTCCTCACCCTGTCGCTGCTGATTCCGATGTGGACCGAGCTGCTGGACGTCACCGGCGTGAAGACCAAGGTCAACTACGGCCTGGACAAGGTCCGGTTCACGAACCCGGTGAAGGTGGGCTCTCGGGTGCGGATGACCGTGACCATCACCGATGTGCAGGAGGTCAAGGGCAACGGCGTGCACCTGGTGGCCGACGCCGTCATCGAGATCGAGGGCGAGGAGCGGCCCGCCGTGGTGGCGACGTTCCTGAACCGGTTCTACGCCTAGGGCCGCCGGCTCGCGCGCCCGGTTCCGGCTGCCGCCGGGGCCGGGCGCCCTGCGTTGAGGGCGTGGATCAGGCCGTGGAAGGCCAGCAGCATTGCGGCGCCGAGCAGGCCGAGGAGAAGCATAAAAGGACCGATTTGGTACAGCTGCATGGCGATGATCGCTGACGGGCTCTCCACTGAACGGCCGGTGCCGGGCTCGATTATCGTCATGAACTGGGGCTGCCGCAGGATTCCGGTGACCCAGAGCAGGCCCGGCACCAGGACCAACGCCATCACCGCCCAGGCCGCGGCCAGATAAGGGTTGAAGCGGAACCTCCGACCTGGGCCGCGTCCCGCCACCCCGTCGCCGGCCTCTCCGCCGTCTGTCACGGCGTCCTCCGGCGAATCTCCGGCAAGGGTGTCGTATCCCCCGTCAGCCGCCTGGCCGTCGTGCTGCCTGCCGGATCCGGGTGCAGAGCCCTGGCTCCGGCCGGGCCCGCCGCCGTCGTCGACCACCTCCACCCAGTCCCGGTTCTGCCCGGGCCGCGGCCGGGCATAGAGATGGTGGTCGGCGTCGTCAGTCAGCGGATTCCCCATGCGCGGGAGCCTACTGCATGCCGGTCCCCAACGGTGGGACTGGGCACCACGCGGGGGAAGACCGTCGGTTAGGCTGGCCCGGATCTGCCCTCCCGATGATGTGAAGGAGCCTCCATGGACCACACCACCTATTCCGGCGTCATGCTGGTGACGACGACGCCGCAGGCCGGCGTCGACGAGGCGGAGTTCAACGCCTGGTACGACAACACCCACCTTGCCGAAATCCGGGAGCGCGTCCCGGGCATCGAGGCCGCTGAACGGTTCCGCACGCACGCTGACGGCCAGCCGCCGCGCTACCTGACGGTCTATCGGATTTCCCGTCCCGCATCCGCAATCCTGGCCGACATGCAGTCCGCGAACCTCAGCGACGCGACCCCCTGGTTCGACGCGGGCGAGCACGCGCCCATCATCACCTCGTACGACGCCCTCGGCTGAGACGGGGCGCGGCGGGCCAGGCCGGCACGGCGGCCGGGCGTGCCGGTGCTGCGGTGCGGCGCCCGGCAGTGCTGCGCGGACGCTAGCGCCAGTAGTTGTTGGCCGCGGCGATCGTCGCGTACTCGATGGCCACCACGTGGGCCGCGGCGATCAGCCCGTCCGGTTCATTCGCATATGCCGAGCGGATCATTTCCTGCACGCCGTGGTCGGGCTGGATGGCGAAGGCGGTCTGCAGGGCCATCTGCACCGCGAGCTGCCGGCCCTCCTCGGGGGTGGCGCAGATCAGGGAATTGCCGGGAACGAGTTCCATGGTGACCGTCCTGGGGAAGCGGATATCGGCGTCGTGCTTCCAGTGTCGCCAGCGATCCTGACGCGGCACAAGGTTCCGGCCCGGCAACGGCCCTACCGCCGCTCGAGCAGCACCATCGCCTCGTAGTGGGTGGACTGCGGGAACATGTCCATCACCCGGGCCCGGACCGGGGCCAGGGACGGCATGCGGGCCAGGTCCTTGGCCAGCGACACCGCGTTGCAGCTGGAGTACACCACGTGCCGCACGTCGGAGCCTTCCAGCCAGCCGGCCAGCTCGGCGCCGATGCCGCGCCGCGGCGGGTTCACGATCACCAGCTCCGGTGCCTGCGCGGAGTTCAGCGCGAACGCCGTCGCGTCCCCGGCGGCGAACCGCAGCCGGGAGAGCCCGGCCCGGTCCCGGCTGGTTTCGGCGGCGGTGATCGCCTCGGCGCTGATCTCGATGCCGGTGACGTCGCGGCTGCCGTCGGCGACGCTGAGCGCGAACCCGCCCACCCCGCAGTACAGGTCCCAGACGCTGGCCGGGGCAGCCTCGTCCACCCAGTCCCGGCCCTGCCGGTACAGCGCGGCGGCGACCTCGGTGTTGGTCTGGAAGAAGCCCTGCGGGCGCAGGAACAGGTCCAGCCCGTTGATGCCCATCCGCAGGGTGGCCTGCTCGGTCAGCAGGATCTCGGTCTTACCTTCGGTGACGGCCTTGTGCTCCGGGTGCAGGTTCACGCTGGCGACGGCGAGCTGCGGCAGCCGCTTCCGCAGCCCGGGCAGGTGCTCGCGGACGTTGGGCAGCAGCGTGTCGCTGCGCAGCACGAACCGGACCATCAGCTTCCCGTCCGGGGATTCGGTGATCAGCAGGTATTTCAGCTCGCCGGTGCGGGCGGCGACGTCGTACGGCACCAGCCCGGCGATCCGGATGAAATGCGACAGGACCGGGAACGCGGCGGTCAGCCCCGGTGAGCAGATGCCGCAGCGGCGCAGGTCGATGCCGTGTCCGTCGGCGTCGAGGATGCCGATGTTGGGCCGGCGGAGGGTGCCGGAGACCACCATCTTCGCCTTGTTCCGGAACCCGGTTTCGGGGCTCGCCAGCGGCGGCAGCCATTCGAGATCCGGGTAATCGGCGAGCAGTTTCGTGCAGTGCGCCTGCTTGCCCCCGAGCTGCGCCGGGTAGGGGGTACCCATCAGGGTGCAGGAGCGGCACCGGCCGGCGTCGTAATAGGAGCATTCCATGGGCAGTTAATTCTAGCCTCGCTCCTCGCCCCGGATCTCCCCGCCCGGCCCGGCGAAGGTGCGGCAGCGCCGTATGCTCAAAGGCGTCGTCCCGACCCCCCAGGAGCTGCCCGTGTCCATCCCTTCCGCTGTTGCCCCGGTGCGCCCGACGCCGGTGATCGCCGATGTCGACACCGGCACCGATGATGCGCTCGCCCTGCTGTTCCTGGCCCGGCACCCGGGGAGCGATCTGCGCGCGGTGACCTGCACGGCCGGGAACACCGACGTCGACCAGGTGCTGCGCAACACCTTGGACGTGCTGGCCCTGGCCGGAGCCGCCGGCGTTCCGGTGGCCCGGGGCGCGGAGCGGCCGCTGCTGAACGAGCCGCGGCACGCGCACGGCTTCCACGGCGTGGGCGGCATGGGCGGGCTGCAGCTGCCCCGCAGCGGCACCGCACCGTCGCCGCTGGCCGCCGTGGAGCTGATCCGCCGCACGGTCGAGGACTGCCCCGAACCGGTGACCCTGCTGGGGCTGGGCCCGCTGACCAACCTGGCGCTGTTCCTGCGCGCCTATCCCGCCACGGCGCGGAAGCTGGAACGGATCGTGTTCATGGGCGGCTCCGCCGGGCTGGGCAACGCCAGCGCGGTGGCCGAGTTCAACGCCTGGCACGATCCGGAGGCGCTGGCCGTCGTGCTGGGCGCCGAGGTGCCGGTGACCATGTACGGGCTGGACGTGTTCCTGCAGGCCACCGTGGAGCCGGCGGACTTCCGTGCCCTCGCGGCGGCGGACGACGCCGGCGCCGCGCTGGCCGGCGCGCTGCTCACCCGGGCGGCGCGGGCCCGGGCGGTCGACGCCGGGCTGCCCGAGGACACGGACCGGCTGCAGGCGGTGACCATCGGCGACGCCGGCGCAGCCTGCCTGCTCGCCGACCCGGGCACGGTGACGGCCCGGCCGTTCCCGGTGCAGGTCCAGCTCTTTGGCCCCGGCCGCGGCCAGACCATCGTGGACCGCCGCCCGTTCGCCGGCGAGGAGGAGGAGCACGGGCTGGCCGCCACGGTGCCGCTGGTCGACGTCGCGTTCTCCCTGGACCGGGACCTGATGGCCCGGACGTTCCTGGAGGCGGTGGGCCGCGCTCCGCAGTGAGCCGGGTCGCTCCGCTGTGAGCCAGGTCGCTCAGCAGTGAGCCAGGTCGCTCAGCTTTCGCCGAGCATCGGGTCCTACTTTTGGTCTTGGGCGAACCGCCCGCAGAGCAGGAGGAGAACACATGGCCGAGCAGCAGGAGTATCAGGGGCGTCCGCTTCCCCGCCCGGAGGAGGATTTGGAGGATCAAGGCCTGGCCTTCGACGTCGGCACGCTGCTCCAGCGCCGGAACGTGCTGAAGGCGTTCGGTTTCGGCGCCGTCGCCCTGGGTCTGGCGGCCTGCAGCCCCACCCGGGCGGACACCGCCTCCGGTGGCGGGGAGATTCCGGATGAAACGGCGGGACCCTATCCGGGCGACGGGTCCAACGGCCCCGATGTGTTGGAGGAATCGGGCATTGTCCGCAGCGACATCCGTTCCAGTTTCGGGGAGTACACCGGCACGGCTGAAGGCGTTCCCATGACCCTGGAACTGACGATCACGGACCTGGCCAACGGCGGCGCACCGTTCGCCGGCGTCGCGGTCTACGTCTGGCACTGCACCCGCGACGGGCTGTACTCCCTTTACTCCGAGGGCGTGGAGGACCAGAACTACCTGCGCGGCGTCCAGATCGCCGACGACGAGGGCAAGGTCCGCTTCACCAGCATCTTCCCGGCCTGTTACAGCGGGCGCTGGCCGCACATCCACTTCGAGGTCTATCCCGACACGGCGTCCATCACCGATTCCGCCAACGCCATCGCCACCTCCCAGGTCGCGCTGCCGGAAGACGTGTGCAGGGCGGTCTACGCCACCGCCGGATACGAGGCGTCCGTGCGTACTCTGTCCCAGGTCACGCTGGCGGGCGACAGCGTCTTCGGCGACGACGGCGGCGCGAGCCAGTTGGCCGCGGCCACCGGGAGCGTAGAACAGGGCTATGCCATCTCCCTGGACGTCGCGGTCGACACCCGCACTGAGCCCACCGGCGGCGGGGCGCCCGGTGGTGGGCCGGGTGCAGGCGGGGCACCCCCCGGCGGGGCGCCGGGCTCCGGCGGCACAGCTCCCGAAGGCGCAGGGCCGGGAGCACCGGGCCTACCGCCCGGCGGGGAACGCCCGGCCGGCCCGGTTCCGGACTCCTCGAACGGCTAGGGCCGGGCCGGCAGCTGCCGGGCCGGGCCCGCAGCCGCCGGACCGGGCCCCGGGCACCGTCCTCCCCCCAGGGACGGTGCCCGGGGCCCGCTTTGTCTGGCCCGCCGTCGGCGGCTGAGCTCAGATCTCCCCCGCCCCCATCTGCTCCACCAGATACTCGGCCTGCCGGATCGCCAGGGCCACGATGGTCAGCGTCGGGTTCGCCGCCGCGCCGGTGGTGAACTGCGAGCCGTCGGAGATGAACAGGTTCGGCACGTCGTGCGCCTGCCCGAACGCGTTGACCACGCCGTCCTCGGGCCGCTCGCTCATCCGGGCGGTGCCCATGTTGTGCGTGGACGGATACGGCGGCGTACGGACCGCGGAGACCGCGCCGACCGCCTCATAGATCAGCTCGCCCTGCCCGTAGCCGTGGTTCCGCATCGCGACGTCGTTCGGATGGTCGTCGAAGTGCACGTTCGGCACCGGCAGGCCCAGCGGGTCGGTGACCGTGGTGTTCAGGGTGATCCGGTTGGTTTCCTGCGGCATGTCCTCGCCCACGATCCACATCCCGGCGGTCCGCTCGTACCCGTCCAGGATGGAGGCGAACCCGGGCCCCCAGGCGCCGGGATCCACGAAGCTGGCCAGGAACGCCGGGCCCAGCGAGATGGTCTCCATGTAGTAGCCGCCGGCGAAACCGCGGTCCGGATCGTGCCGGGACTCGTCGGCGATCAGTCCGGCCATCGTCTCGCCGCGGTACATCCTCACCGGCTGCTCGAACTGGGCGTACACGCTGCCGGTGGTGTGGCGCATGTAGTTCCGGCCCACCTGCCCGGAGGAGTTCGCCAGCCCGTCCGGAAACAGCGGGGACGCCGACAGCAGCAGCAGCCGCGGGGTTTCGATCGCGTTCGCGGCGACGGCGACGGCGCGCGCGGCCTGCCGGTGCAGGTTCCCCTCGGCGTCGGCGTAGACCACCCCGTCCACCAGCCCGTCCGGGGCATGGGTGATCTGCACGGCGTGGCAGCCGGGGCGCAGGTCCAGGTTCCCGGTGGCCAGCGACTTGGGCAGCTCCGAGACCAGGATGGACCACTTGGACTTGTTCTTGTCGCCCTGGAAATTGAAGCCGTCCTGGATGGAGGCCGGCCGCCCGTCGAAGGGCGCGGCATTGGTGCCGTAGGGGCCGGTGGCGTAGTGCCGGTAGCCGACCTTCTCCGCGCCGTTGGCGAAGACCTTGTAGTTGTTGTTCGCCGGCAGCGGCGGCCGGCCGTGCCGGTGGGTGACGCCCATCTTCCGCTCGGCCCGGTCGTAGTACGGCTCCAGGTCGGCCAGCGACAGCGGCCAGTCCAGCAGGTTCGCACCGTCGATCCGCCCGTACGTGCTGCGGGTGCGGAACTCGTGCTCCTTGAACCGCGGCGTCGCCCCGGACCAGTGCGTGGTGGTGCCGCCCACGGCCTTGACGATCCAGGCCGGCAGGTTCGGGAAGTCGCGGGCGATCCGCCAGGACCCGGAGGTGGTGCGCGGGTCCAGCCAGGCCATCTGGTTGAAGGCCTCCCACTCGTTGTTCACGTAGTCCTCGTTGGTCAGGTACGGCCCGGCCTCGAGCAGCACCACCTTCACGCCCTTGCCGGTCAGCTCATGGGCCAGGGTGCCGCCGCCGGCACCGGAACCGATGACGACGACCACCGAGCTGTCATCGTGGCTGAAGTCGGCGGAGCCGGCGGGGCGGGTGCTCCCCTGTCCCCCGCTGCTGCCGGTGCCGCCGCCGTTGGCTTCGCTGCTCATTTGCTGCCTCCTTCAGTGGATGCGGCCGGTGCCGAGGTTCCGCCGGCAGCGTCTCCGCCGCCGCGCAGGGCCCCTGCCTCGGCCGTCGTGCCTGATTCCGGTGCCGGGCCGGCCGCCGCAGCGGCCTTGGAGCCGGAGGCTTCGTCGCGCTGCGGGGCGTTCTCCCGCACCCGCAGCGGGCGACTGCCCGGGGTGTCGACGGCGTACGGCAGGGGTCCGACGTCGGGCACCGGCTCGCCGTCGTATTCCTCCACCCGCGGGCTGGGCAGCCAGGCGAGGTCGTTGAAGCCGCGGTGCAGGTAGCCGCCCTTGGAGAAGGACTCGCCCTCGTAGCCGAGCACCTGCCAGACCTCGGGGTCGTCGTAGAGGTTCAGGACGGCGGTGCGGCGGATGAACCCGAAGAACTCCAGGTCCGCGACGCGGCGCAGCACGGCCAGGGCACGTTCCTCGGGCAGGTCCAGGAAGGGTTCCTCGGATTCGGCGCCGAGCGCGATCAGGCCCTGGGTGAGCACCACCCGGAACCAGGTGGAGCCTTCGGCCTCGGTGACGATCCGGTCCGCCAGCCGCTCATAGGCACTGTCCGGGAAGTTCGGATGCGGAAACGCGACGCGGACAATGCGTTCCAGGATCCTGCGTGCCTCCGGGGTGAGGGTGGTCTGGTTCAGGGTGGGGTATTTGGCTGGATAGGTCATGCGGTTTTCCTCCTGTGATGCGGGTGCGCCGCGCGGCGTCGGGCGGCGCAGGTGGTGCCGTGCCGGGTTTGGTGGCCTCGGTCGCGGGCCGGGGGCGCGGCGGCCGGGTCAGCGGCGGGGCCAGGCCACGCTGTTCGGGGTCAGGACGGCGCGGCCGGTGATGGTGCCGGCGGTCAGGTCGTGCATGGCCTGCACCGCGTCGTCGAGCGGGTAGGGGACGGTGGTGAGGCTGATCTGCCCCTCGGCGGTGAGGGTCATCAGTTCGGCCAGGTCCTGATACGTGCCCACCAGGTTGCCGACGATGCTGATCTCCCGGGAGATCAGGTCGATGGTGGGAATGCTCAGGGTGCCGCCGTAGCCGATGGCGTAGTAGCTGCCGCCGTTGCGCAGCATCGCCGGGCCGGTCTGTTCGGTGCCGTGCTCGCCGACGAAGTCGAACACCACGTGCGCGCCGCCGTCGGTGGCGCCCAGCACCGCGTTGATCACCGCGCTGTCCTGGCCGTCGAAGTCGCGCGGGTTCAGCACGGTGTCGGCGCCGAGCGCCGCTGCGAGGGCCAGCGCCTCGTCGGAGAAGTCCAGGACGGTGATGTCGGCGTTGGTCAGCGCCCCCAGCGCCTGGACGCCGATGTGCCCCAGCCCGCCGGCACCGATGACCACGGCGTGCGTGCCCGGTCCCAGCAGCGGTGCAGCCTTGCGGACTGCATGGTAGGCGGTGACGCCGGCGTCGGCGAGCGCGGCGATCTCCACCGGGTCGGTGCCGTCCTCCAGCTTCACGACGGCGCGGGCGTTGGTGCGCAGGTACTCTGCCATCCCGCCGTCGGCGTTCAGCCCGGGGAAGGCGGAGTCCTGGCAGTGCGAGTCGTTGCCGGTGCGGCACGGGTCGCAGACCCCGCAGGTGACCACCGGGTGCATGATCACTGTGTCCCCGGGAGCGACGTTGGTGACGGCCGGGCCGATGTCGACCACCCAGCCGGCGTTCTCGTGGCCCAGGATGTAGGGCAGCTGCGGGCGCTGGATCTGCTCCCACTGTCCCTCCACCACGTGCAGGTCGGTGCGGCAGAGCCCGGCGGCGCCCACCTGTATCAGCACGTCCCAGGGCCCGGCGACCACCGGCTCCGGAACCTCGTCGATCTGCGGATCCTCACCGTAGCGGTGCACACGGACAGCCTTCACGCCCACTCCTTCGTCAGCTCAGCAGTGGGGCCAGTTTCTTCCCGGGGGCCGGCCGGGTCAACGGGTGGCTGCGAAGTCGCCCGCAGCTGCCGCCGGCGGCGCAGCGGCAATGTTCAGGGCGGAGGAACCCGACTATGCTTCTCCGGCCATTGGCGGCCTCAGCCGTTGGCGCTGCGCCGGTAGCTGCTGGGCGTGAAGCCCAGCACCCGGCGGAAGTCGGCGGTCAGGTGGGCGTGGTCCACGTAGCCAAGGTCGGCGGCGACGTCGGCGATCGTCACCCCGGTCTCGGTGCGCAGCCGCTCGGCCGCCTCCTGCAGCCGGTACCGGCGGATCATCGCCAGCGGCGGCAGCCCCACGTGCCGGCGGGCCAGCCGCTGCGCGGTCCGCGCGGAGATGCCCAGCAGCTGCGCGGCCTGGTCCACCCGGGTCACTGCGGCGGTGAACTGGACCAGGTCCTCCAGCCGGTTCGCCAGGGCTCCGTCGGCGTCCGGCGCCGGCACCACGGCGGTCAGCCAGGCGGCCGCCGCCGCTGCGGCCCGCTCCCGCCGCCCGGCGCCGTCGTCAGCATCGCCGGGCCCGCCGCCCGCCATCGCGGAGCTGACCGCGGCGTGCAGCTCCGGCGCCGGATAGTCCATCTCCCGGTCCCGCAGCGCCTGCGGATCGTCGGTGAGGTGCGGCACCGCGGCCGGACGCAGCAGCAGCCCGACCGCCCACCCGGTTCCCGTGAGGTCGCGGTGGGAGCGCCGGGTCGCCGGGCCGGACAGGCTCACGCCGCCGGGCTCCACCACCAGGTTGAGCGCCGGAAACGGCAGCACCTCCTGGCGCGAAGTCCGCCCCGGGGCCAGGCTCCACTCCGGAATCCAGAACCAGCGGACCCTGTCGGCGAGCGCCGGGGGTGCGGGCAGCCGGTGGAAGGAGGGCAGCCGCGTCGGATACAGCATCCCGCGCCATTCCTGCTCCACCCAGGCGCTCCTCTCCGCCTCTCCAGCCTGCCGCCGCCCGCAATTGGCGGCAGAGGCGCGCCGCACCGGCGTCGGGCAGGCCGGTCGCTTTTTTCCTAGCCGCCGCCCGGCGGGCGTTCCTAGCCTGCTGTCATGACTACACATGAAACCGGCACCCAAGGTGCCACCGGACAGCACACCACCAAGGGCATCCCGCACGGGGCCACCAGTCTGACACCGTTCATCGCCGTGCAGGATGCCCGGCAGGCCATCGACTTCTACCGGACCGTGTTTGGCGCCCGGGTGATGGACGTGACCGAGATGGGCGGCGTCGTCGTGCACGCGGATCTGGACTTCGGGCAGGGGCATCTGCAGCTGGGCGAACCAAACCCAGACTTCGGGCTGGTCAGTGCGCCGGAGGGCGACGCCGACTGCTACTCGCTGGGGCTGTACTACAGCAACGCGGATGAGGTCGTGGCACGGGCCGAGGCGGCCGGCGCCGCCATCCGCGAACCGCTGGACACCTTCGTCTCCGGAGACCGCTACGCCAGCATCCGTGACCCGTTCGGCGTCCGCTGGTCGCTGATGACCCGGGTGGAGGACCTCTCCGAGGAGGAAAGCGCCCGCCGGGTCGCGGAGTGGGCGGCCCGGCAGTCCTCGTAGCCGCGTTCCGGCCGGCTACCGGCCCGCGGGTCAGCTTCCGGAGGACCCGTCGGACTCGATGCTGATCATCCAGTTGGTGCCGAACCGGTCCGTGACCATGCCGAATACGTCGCCCCAGGGTGCCTGTTCCAGCGGCAGGGTCATCTGGCCGCCGTCGAGCAGTTTGTCCCAGTAGGAGCGCAGGGCGTCACCGTTGTTGCCGCTGAGCGAGATGGTGACGTTGTTGCCGGTATCGAGGTCCATCCCATTCGGCGTGTCGGAGGCCATCAACACGAACCCCTCGTCGGTGGTCAGCGCCGAGTGCATGATTTTGTCCCCCTCGGCCGGGTCCTCGCTGGCGTTCATCTCCGCGAACGTGCTGCTCTCCAGGGTTCCGCCGAAGACGTTCTGGTAGAACGCCATCGCCTCGGCGGCGTTGTCCCGGAAGCTGAGGTAGGGATTCATAGCGGTGGGCATAGCTGTCTCCTTAGGCGCTGAACGGACCGTTGCTGATGCGCCAAAAGTATGCGCCTCGATCCGGCCGGTTGGAAGGCAGTATTTGAAAGCCGGCCGGCCGGTGCGTGCTCTTACTCCCGGTTGAAGTCGAGCTTCAGCCGGGCCACATTCGGCCAGGCTGGCCTCCTCACGCGCGACGGCCGGTGCGGGCCAGCACCCGCGCCAGGGTGCCGGCGCCGTCGGGCACCGGAACCGGGCGGGCGTACACGCCCGGTGAGTAGGCCTGCTCGCCGAAGCCGTCCACCGCGGCGTCGATCGCGGCGAGGTCCTCCTTCCCCAGCAGCGCGTCCAGACCCTGGGAGGCGGCCAGGTCCCAGCGGTGGATGAGCAGGTCTACGCCGTAGAACCCGGTGAGGGTCTCGCCGATGGTGCTGGGGCCGAAGTAGCCGGGAAACTCCCGTTCCGCCACGGCGGGATCTGCCAGCAGGTCGGACACCAGTTGGTCATGCTCCTGCCAGCGCTGCACCGGGTTGTTCTCGGTCCCGTCCGGACGTTCCGCCCCGGTGCCGTCAAGCAGCCCGTGCTCGGCCAGGAAGTCCCGCTCGGTGGCAACGACATGGTCCACCACGTCCCGGGCTGCCCAGTCCGTGCAGGGGGTTGCGGCGTTCCAGTCGGTCGCCGCGTCGACCACGGCGGTGAACGGATCAGCGCGCCGCCGCCAGATTCGAAGAGCTTCGGTCATGATCTTCCCTTGCCTTTCCCCTGTGGATTCCGGTTCCCTGAGGCTAGGCCGGAGCCGGAGCGCATGTCTTGAACAAACCCGACAGCCTGCCGCAGTGGAAGGGGACGAATGGTGTTCGACGCCGGAACGGGGACCGAAATCTTCCGTGGGCACCTTCGGGATCCCCGCGACCGTTCCGTCCGCATGCACCGCTACGAACCGACGCCGGCAGCGCGGCCGTGGATCCGGGTGTTCTGGATTCCGGTGTGGAACGTTCCCGCCGGGGAGGTTCGCGAGCAGCGGGTCCTGACCTATCCGGTGTGCCTGCTCAGCATCTCCGCCGGCTACGCGCGGCTGCTCGGACCGCGGACGACGGCGGCCCGCATGCCGCTGGCCGACGCCGGGTGGACGTTCGGGGTGATGCTGGCCCCGAACGCGGGCCGGGCCCTGCTCGGGCAGGACGTCGCGTCCCTGACCGACCGGCACCTGGACCTGGACGGTGTGCCGCTGCTGGCTGATCTGGTGCCCGCCGTCCGGGCCCTGATGGCGGGCGACCCCGCCAGCGAGGACGCGCACCGGGCGGCGTGCCGGCTGGCGGCGGACCGGCTCGCGGAGCTGCCTGCACCGGCCGGCGACGGCGCGCTGGTGGACCGGGTGGTCCAGCGGGTGGAGCAGGACGCGGGCATCTCCGGCGTGGCGCAGCTGTGCGCGGTGTTGGGGCTGCGGGAGCGGACCCTGCAGCGTCTGTGTGCCCGGTTCCTCGGGGTCAGCCCGCGCTGGCTCATTCGGCAGCGCCGGCTTCAGGAGGCCGGCACCCTGCTGCGCGGCGGCGGCACCCTGGGCGGGCTGGCCGCGCAGCTGGGCTACGCGGACCAGGCACACTTTTCCCGGGACTTCCGCGCCGCCACCGGGTGGAGCCCCGGCGAGTTCGCCGCCATCGCCCGCCGAAGCAGTTGAACCAGGGGGCTGCTCAGGGGATCAGCGGCACGCCGTCGTACACCAGCCGCCAGTTCGACGCCGGATAGTCGGCCGGGTCCAGCCGGCCCTGCTCCCGGACGTGGTCGATCAGCAGCTGCCGGATCTCCTGCGGAGTCTGGGCCAGCAGCCGGGCGCGGGCGACGTGCGGATAGTTCCCGGAGCCGGACTGCCGGTAGTTGTTGACCGCGAGCGCGAACCGCTGCCCGTCCTGCACCGGGCGTCCCTGGTGGGTGAGGTTCCGGATCCGTTCCCCCACCGGGCGGGCGAGGTCGATGTCGTAGTCCAGCCCGGAGATTGCGTCGAAGTTGTAGTCCGCGGTGCCGTCGGCGTTGGTCAGCGCCGCCGGATCCTGGGCTGCCGGGTCCAGCGCTGTGGGGCCGGCCGTGACCGGGCCGGAGGCGGCGCCGTCGACAGCGGCGAAATCCGGCCTTTGGAAGTAGCGGGCGGCATGCTCGAGGTAGTCCCGCAGCTGCGCCCCGGTCAGTTCCACCCCGGAGAGCGTGTTGGGGAACAGGTACAGCCCGGCGATGTCGCGGATGGTCACCGGCCCGGCCGGCAGCACGGCCCGCCGGCTGAACGGCGAGGCGGCCGAGAGCACCGGCAGCCCGGCGTCGGCGGTGCCGGCGAGCGCGCGGGACAGCGCGCCGGCCTGCACCCGGTGTACCAGTTCCATGACCGGGGTGGGCTTCAGCCGCGCCTCGGCAGCGGACAGGGGTGCGACGGCGGTGCCGACCGGGGTGTTCACGTAGTCCAGCACCCGCCGGTGCTGGCGGCGGACCACCGCGCTGACCTCCGGATCCGGGTCCGCCGTGTTGGCGTTCAGCAGCCGGGCCGACGCCGACCGCACCCGCCAGCGGCCCACATCCCGTCCGCCGGGCGCCGGAGCGCCCGGCTGAGTGGTGCCCCGGTGTTCTATGGCGCTCTCGTAGGCCAGGTCGAAGGTCAGCACGGACAGCCGCATGCCGAAGCACAGCGGCTCGGTGAGCACCACCGGCTGCCCGGTGTGCCGGTTGAGGACGATGTGTTCCTCGATTTCCCGGTGCGCGTGGCCCACCAGCACCGCGTCGATGCCCGGCACTTCGGCGGCCAGCTCCGCCGCCGCGTTCTCCGGCGGCGGGCCGTCACCGTAGGAGGAGGCGCCGTCGAGCCCGGAGTGGGCGCTGATCAGCACCAGGTCGGCGCCGGCCGCGCGCAGCTCGGGCACGTACCGGCGGGCCTGCTCGACCAGGCCCGGGAAGCGCAGCCGTCCGGCCACGTGCGCCCGGTCCCACACCGCGACGCCGGGGTTGGTCAGTCCCAGGACGCCCACCCGCACCGGCGGCGCGCCGGCCGGGTGCAGGGTGGTGAGCAGGTAGGGCGGGAAGGCCGGCTCGCCCGTGGCCTCGTCCACGGCGTTGGCGCCAAGCAGCGGGAACTCCAGCTGCGCTTCGAAGGCCCGCAGCAGGTCCAGGCCGTAGTTGAATTCGTGGTTGCCCAGCGCCGCGGCGTCGAACCCGACGGCGTTCATGGCGGCGGCCAGCGGATGCGGCCCGCCGGTCGCGGTGATCGGTTCCACCGAGGCGAAGTAGTCGGTCAGCGGGGTGCCCTGGATGGTGTCGCCGGCGTCGATCAGCAGCGTGGCCTCGGGCCCGCGCTCGGCCCGGATCCGGCGGATCAGCGTGGCCAGCCGGGCCAGGCCGACGGCGTTGCCCGCCTCGTCGCGGTATTCGCCGTCCTCGTAGTAGTTCCAGTTCTCCACGTGCCCGTGCAGGTCGGTGGTGCCCAGGACCGTGAGGACGGCGGTCGGCGCGGCGGCGGCGGAGCCGGAAGGTGGCGGAACGGACACACGCACAGGATACCGGCCGGTCCTCTCCGGCCGATCCGGCCTGACCCGTCGGCAGGCCGGGGCGGGTAAGTCACTAGGATGGGCGGCATGGCTACCGCATCCAGCGCTCCGTCGCGCACCGCCGGCTCCCAGACCCTGGCCCGCGGGCTGCGGGTGCTGCGCGCCGTCGCCGCGGCCCGGGACGGGTTGAGCGTGCAGGAGGTGGCCGAGCAGCTGGGTGTGCACCGGACCATCGCCTACCGCATCCTGAACACGCTCGACGACGAGGCGCTGGTCCGGCGCGGCGCCGACGGACGCTACCGCGGCGCTGCCGGCCTGCTGGAGCTGTCGACGTCGGCCCACTCGGCCATGCGGGCGGCGGCCCTGCCGGTCATGGAGGCGGTGGCCAACGAGCTGGGAGCGACCGTGTCCCTGCTGGTCCAGGAAGGCGCCGACGCCGTGGCCCTGCTGGTGTGCGCCCCGCGCGGGGCCAGCTATCACATCTCCTTCACCCAGGGCAGCCGGCATCCGCTGGAACGCGGGGCGGCGGGGCGGGCCCTGCAGGCCTGCGCCGTGCCCTCGGAGCGGGACGCGGCGGAGCTGCGGCGCACCCGGGAGCAGGGTTATGCCCTCACGTTCGGGGAGGTGGAACCGGGCGCCTACGGGGTGGCGGCGCCCATCGCCGGGGCCGGCGCTCCGGCCTGCCTGAACCTGATCACCCACCGGCAGGACCTGGCCGAGGGCGCACCGGCGGCCATCATCGACGCCGCGCAGCGGATTTCAGCCGCGCTGCGGTAAACGTTCCGCCTGGCGGTGTGGCGGTTGACACACTTCCGCGGCGGATGGTGGGATGACGCTCATTGCACTTAACGCCTAGTCAAGTGCGTTATTTACACGTCTCGGGAGCCTGCGGGCTCCCCGGCCCCGAAGGAAGCGGTCCATGAACACCGAACTGCCTGCCGCCACCGTTCCCCAACCCGTTGATCTGGACACCGAGGTCCTGATCGTGGGCGCCGGGCCGGTGGGGCTGATGCTCGCCAACCTGCTGGGCCTCTACGGCCGGCAGGCCGTGGTGGCGGAGCAGCTGCCCGACCTGATCGACTATCCCCGCGGCGTCGGGCTGGACGATGAGTCCCTGCGCGCGGTCCAGACCGTCGGCCTGACCGGCACCGTCCTGCCGCACACCACGCCGCAGCACATCATGCGCCTGGTCAACGGCCGCGGGAAGGTCATCATGACCAACGAGCCGAAGGCGGACGACTTCGGCTGGCCGCGCAAGAACGGCTTCGTCCAGCCGCTGGTGGACCGCGCCCTGCTGGACGGGCTGGAGCGCTTCGAGCGGGTGCGGGTGGAGTTCAACCACCGGGTGGTCGACGTCGAGGAGACCGCCGATCACGTCATCGCCACGGTGGAGGCGCCCGACGGCGACGGCGGCACCGCCGTCCGGCGCATCCGGGCGCGCTACCTGGTCGGCTGCGAGGGCGGCAAGTCGCCCACCCGCAAGCGCCTCGGGGTCAGCTTCGACGGCCGCTCCCCCGCCACCCGCTGGCTGGTGGTGGACGTCAACAACGATCCGCTGGGCACCCCGAACGTGTTCCTCGGCGCGGACCCCAAGCGGCCCTACGTCTCCATCGGGCTGGCCCACGCCGTCCGCCGCTGGGAGTTCATGCTCTTCGAGCACGAAACCGAGGAGCAGGTCACCGACAAGGCCTTCATCCACCAGCTGCTGGCCGAGCACGTCCCGGATCCGTCCGCCCTCAACGTGATCCGCGAGCGCGTCTTCACCCATCACGGGCGGATCGCCGGCTCCTTCCGCCGCGGCCGGCAGCTCATCGCCGGCGACGCCGCGCACCTGATGCCGGTGTGGATGGGCCAGGGCTGGAACTCCGGTGTCCGGGACGCCATGAACCTGGGCTGGAAGCTCGCCACGGTGCTGCGCGGGCAGGCCTCCGACACACTCCTGGATACCTACGACGCCGAGCGCCGGGACCATGCCAAGGCCATGATCGATCTGTCGCTGACCCTCGGCGCGATCATCAAGCCCACCAACCCCGTGGTGGTCGGCGCCCGGGACGGGATCGCCGCCGCCCTGAACCTGCTGCCGAAGGTGAAGTCCTACTTCTCCGACATGCGGTTCAAGCCGATGCCCCGCTACCGGGCCGGCGTCGTCGTCGATCCCTCCACGCTGGCGCCCGGAACGGCCGCCCCGGCCCTGACGTCCCGGCTGGTGCCGGTGCGCACCGCCAACAACCGCACCTCCCCGGTGGGCGTGCAGTTCATCCAGCCGCGGGTGAACAGCTGCGACGGCGCCAACGTGCTGCTCGACGACGCCGCGGGCACCTGGTGGACGGTGCTGGCCTGGGGCAACAACCCCAAGGGCCTGTTCACCCCGGCGGAGCTGGCCCGGCTGGAGGAGCTCGGCGCGACCTTCGTGGCCGCCGTGCCGGAGACCCAGCGCGGCTGGGCGGAGGCCGAGTACCCCCAGGACGTGACCGTCGTCGGCGATGTCACCGGGCGGCTGAAGCGCTGGTTCGATGACCGGCCCACCCCGGTGCTGTTCCTGCGCCCGGACCGCTTCGTGGCCGGGGCCTGCCTGGCCCAGGACGCCGGGCGCACCCTGGACGGGGTGCTCGCGGCCATGTCGTTCGAGCCGGCGTGCCGGAAGGCGGAACAGCCCGGCCCGGCCGCGCCGGTGGCCGCCTAACGTGGGTGGCAGGATCCCTTTTAACAGGCCCGGCCCGGCCGGGCGCGCAGCATTACAGGAGCAGGTATATATGACCATCCAGATTCCGGATTACAAGACCGACGCGTTCTTCGGCCTTGAGGACAAGTGGCTCGAGACCGCCGAAGGCGAGCTCACCCACTACCACGAGCTCGGCGAGGGCACCCCGATCCTGTTCCTGCACGGTTCCGGCACCGGGGTCACCGCCGCCGCGAACTGGTGGCTGAACCTTCCGCAGATCGCCGAGCAGGGCCGCTGCATCGCCATCGACTCGATCGGCTACGGCCAGAGCGTGGTCGCGCCGGGCACCGAATACGGCATCCGCGAGTGGGTGCGCCACGCGGTGCGCGTGCTGGACGCCCTGGGCATCGAGAAGACCTGGATCGTGGGCAACTCCCTCGGCGGCTGGCTGGCCTTCCAGTTCGCCATCGACTACCCGGAGCGGCTGCTGGGTATCGTCTCCATGGGCACCGGCGGCGCTAAGCTGACCGGGGCGCTGAAGGGCCACTCCAACCCGGTGCTCACCGAGGAGGGCGTGCGGAAGACCCTGGAGATGTTCGTGGTGGACAAGTCCCTGGTCACCGACGAGCTGGTGGGCCTGCGCTACCAGTCCGCGCTCAACGACACCGCCTCGGACCGGCTGCAGGACGTCGTCGCGGCCCGGGACCGGGACCGCGAGGCCCTGCCGCTGGACTTCGACGTCCTCCGCAAGCTCGACATCCCGGTGCTGCTGATCCACGGCACCCAGGACGTCGTCATTCCCGTCTCCCGCACCTGGGAGCTGCTCAACGTCATTCCGCACGCCGACGCGCACATCTTCAGCCAGTGCGGCCACTGGTCCCAGGTGGAGCGGGCCGAGGAGTTCAACACCGTCATCAAGCAGTACCTGGCCACCCACGGCGTCACCAACTAGGACGGCCTGTCCGTCCCGCCCACGGGCGGGAGGCGCGGCGACGAAAAGGCCCCGGGCGCCTCACGGCGCGCGGGGCCTTTTCGTCATTTTCAGGCCGGCGCCGTCCCGGCTCCTTCTCCGATCAGGTCCAGCGTCTGCAGGATGTGCTGTTCCATTTCCGCCTTGGCGGCGGCCGCGTCGCCTTCGGCCAGGGCGAGGCGGATCCGGTCGTGGTCATCCTGCCGCTCATCCACCGAGTCCGCCATGGGTTCGGAGATGCCCGAGGTGTTGATGAGGAAGTCGCTGAGATCCCACATCCGCCGGCTGGTCTCGGCAATAATCCGCGACCCCGCCATCCGGTGGATGCCTTCGTGAAAGCCCCGGTTCAGCTCGAGGTAGCCGCGGGACCGGGCCAGGGGGTCCTCCTGCCGGCCCAGCTCACGGGTGCGGCGGGAGAGCTCCTCGAGGTGGTCGAGCGCCTCCGGCGTGCAGCGGCGCGCTGCCACCGAGGCGACCGCCCCTTCCAATCCGGCGAACATGTGGAAGAAGTCGCTGACTTCTCCGGGCGAGTAGGACGCCACCACGCAGCCGATCTGCGGGCGGATCTCCACCAGCCCGTCCGCGGCCAGCAGCCGCAGGGCGTCCATAATCGGCTGCTTGCTCACGCCCAGCTCCGAGCGCAGGGCCTCCACGGACAGCCGCCCGCCCGCGGGCACGGTTCCGAGCAGGAGCCGGGCCTTCACGACCTCGTAGATGTGGCCCGAGAGCCGTCCCCCGGTTCTGGTCGTGCCCACGGTGGCGGCGGCTGGCTCACTAATCATTCACCCAGTATGCCTCCCGCTGGGCGGCGGCTTCGCGCCGGCCCCAGCCACCGGGCAGCAGCGCGACGCACACCACCGAGACGGCCGAGACGAGCACCATGTACAGCACGATCGAGTTGCTGCTGCCGGTGGAGGCGAGCAGCGCGGTGGCGATCATCGGAGCGAAGGCCGGGCCGCAGATCTGGGAGATGGTGTAGCCCACCGAGGAGCCCGTGTACCGGACCTCCCGGGAGAACACCATGGAAAACAGCGCCCCCGTGGCACCGCCGGCCGGAGCCATCGCCAGGCCGAAGACCAGCACCAACGCCACCATGAACAGCCAGGGGTTGCCGGTGTTGATCAGCGCGAACGCCGGCCAGATGACCACGCCCATGGCGACGGCCCCGATCAGGTAGACCGTCTTGCGCCCGATCGCATCGGACAGGGCCCCGAAGATTGGATACAGGACCACCGCGATGACGGCGGCCACGGCGACGCCGGACAGCGCCTGGGTGCGGCTGATGTCGGTGACCGAGGTGCCGTAGTTGACCAGGTAGGACATGCAGATGTACGCGAAGACGCCCTGGCTGAGGTAGGTGCCGGCCACCAGGAAGATCTCCTTGGAGTGGCGGCGGAAGGACTCGATCAGCGGCATCTTGACCAGTTCCTGCTGCTCACGGGCGGCGGCAAAGGCCGGACTTTCGGCAATCGTGAGCCGGATGACCAGGCCCACCACCACCAGCACGGCACTGACCAGGAACGGAATCCGCCAGCCCCAGGACAGGAACGTCTCATCCGGCAGCTGGGCCACGGCCAGGAACGACACGGTGGCCAGTGCGACGCCCGCCGGGGCACCGGTCTGCGGGAACGCACCGTAGAAGCCGCGCCGGCCCTGGGGCGCATGCTCCACTGCCATCAGGACCGCGCCGCCCCATTCTCCGCCGACCATAAAGCCCTGGATCAGGCGCAGGACCGTCAGCAGGATCGGTGCGGCCAGGCCGATCTGCGCGTAGGTGGGCATCAGGCCCATCAGGCAGGTGGCGCCGCCCATGCCGACGAGCGAGATGACCAGCATTTTCTTGCGGCCCACGCGGTCGCCGAAGTGGCCGAACACGACGCCGCCGAGCGGCCGGGCCAGGAAGCCGACGCCGAAGGTCGCGAAGGCCAGCAGCGAGCCGATCAGGGGGTCGGCGTCGGGGAAGAACAGTTTGGGAAAGACCAGGGCGGCGGCCGTGCCGTAGATGAAGAAGTCGTAGTACTCGACGGTGGTCCCGATGAGGCTGGCCGTAGCCACCTTTCGGGCGCTCGTCGGCGGTGCAGTGGTCGTCGTCATGGCGTGGTGTCTCCTCGCGGTGCGGCTGGGCCGGGGCATGGATGCGAAATGAAAGCAGGGTGCTGGCCCGGCGGCGGTGGTGGCGCTCGTCACCTCGGGGCAGCAACTAGCATGCTAGTATCTCAGTCGTTGTGTTGCCAATCACACCCTTGAGGAGGGAAACCGTGTCCCAGAACTTCACCGACGTGTCCGGTGCCGCCGATCGGCTGGACGAGGCCAGCCCGGCGGACGCCTACGACACCGACGTCCTGGTTGTGGGCACCGGCCCGACAGGCGCCACCGCCGCGCTGGCCCTGGCCACCTACGGAATCCGGACCATGATGGTGTCCCAGTGGTCTTGGCTGGCAAACACTCCCCGGGCCCACATCACCAACCAGCGCGCCGTTGAAGTGCTGCGCGACCTGGGGCTGGAGGAAGAGGCGCGGCTCTACGCCGTGCCGTGGGAGCAGATGGGCGACACCCTCTTCACCACCTCGCTGGCCGGCCCGGAAATCGCCCGGCTGCGTACCTGGGGCACCGGCGACGAGCGCTCCGGCGATTACCTGCAGGCCAGTCCGTGCACCATGCTGGACATCCCCCAGACCTATATGGAGCCGCTGCTGGTCAAAAACGCCGCGGAGCGGGGCGCGAAGGTCGCCTTTTCCACCCGCTACCTGGGCCACGAGCAGGACGCCGACGGCGTCACCGTGCGCCTGCTGGACCGCACCTCCGGCCATGAATACTCCGTCCGGGCGCGGTACCTCATCGGCGCCGACGGCGCCAAGAGCCGGATCGCGGAGGAAATCGGCCTGGAGATTGTCGGGCACACGGCCCGGGCCGGCACGGCCTACGTCCGCTTCCGTGCCGACCTTTCGAAGTACGTGGTCCACCGGCCCAGCATCCTGCACTGGATCATGAACCCCGCCGCCAACTTCGGTGAAATCGGGATGGGCCTGCTGCGCTGCGTCCGCCCGTGGAATGAATGGATCGCCGGCTGGGGCTTCGACAAGGACGCCGGGGAGCCCGACCTCTCCCTGGAACGGGTCACCGCCCAAATCCGGGAACTGGTGGGTGACCCGGAGCTGCAGGTCGAGGTGGACGGGGTCTCGACCTGGTACGTCAATCAGCAGCACGCGCTGACGATGTCCAGGGGGCGGGTCTTCTGCGGCGGCGACGCCACCCACCGGCATCCGCCCAGCAGCGGCCTCGGCTCCAATACCTGCCTGCAGGACGCCTTCAACCTCGCCTGGAAGCTGGCCTACGTCATCAAGGGCCACGCCGGGCCGGCGCTGCTGGAAAGCTACAGCGAGGAGCGGGCGCCGGTCGGGGCGCAGATCGTCGCCCGGGCCAACCAGTCCCGGTTGGACTATGCGCCCCTGCGGGAATGCTTCGACACCCTGGGCGACGACGGCGTCCACTCGGTGGAGACGGGCCTGGCCCGGCTGCAGGCACCCACTCCGGAAGGTGCCCGGCTGCGGGCGAAGGTCGTGAAGGCGCTGGAGCTGAAGAACTATGAGTTCAACGCTCATGGCGTCGAGCTCAACCAGCGCTACGCCAGCTCCGCCGTGCTGTCCGATCCGGATGCGGGCGAGGAGCACTTTGCCCGCGATCCCCAGCTCTTCCTCCAGGCCACCACCCGGCCGGGAGCCAAGCTCCCCCACGCCTGGCTGGTCGGCCGGGACGGCCGGCGCATCTCCACCCTCGACGTGACCGGCAAGGGCAGGTTCACCCTGCTGACCGGGCTCTCCGGCCAGGCCTGGAAGCAGGCCGCGGCCGCCGTGGAGGCGCCGTTCCTGGACGTGGTGGTGGTGGGTGAGCCCGGATATGAGGATCCGTACGGGTATTGGGCGCGGGCGCGGGAGATCGACGAGGCCGGGGCGCTGCTGGTGCGCCCCGACGGGTTCATCGCCTGGCGCTGCAACGCGGCGGTCTGGGATGCAGATGAGGCCGGAGCCCGGCTGCGCGACGCCCTGCAGGCCGTGCTGGCCGCCCCCGTGCCGGCCTCGCGCTGACCTGCCCGGGCGCTACCCGACGGCCACCACGATCTTGCCCAGGGCCTCGCCGTCGATCATTGCCTGGAAGCCTTCGTGGATGCGCTCAAGCGGCAGCACCCGGTCGATCTGCGGGCGCAGCCCGGTGGCTTCGACCATCCGCAGCATGGCTGCCGTTTCGTGGCGGGTAGACCCGGTGGAGCCCAGCACGCGCAGCTGCTGGTAGAAGATCCGGGCCAGGTCCGCGTCCGGGTCCGTGCCGCTGGTGGCGCCGGCGATGACGATGGCTCCACCCGGACGCAGGCAGCGCAGCGAGTGACCCCAGGTCGCCTTGCCCACGGTCTCGATGACCGCGTCCACGCGCTCGGGCAGCCGTTCCCCTGATTCGAAGGCGGCCCGGGCGCCGAGTTTCAGGGCCAGGTCCCGCTTCGCCGCGGTGCGCGCCGTCGCGTAGACGGTGGCGCCCGCGGCGGCGGCCAGGGCAATGGCGGCCGAAGCCACGCCGCCGGAGGCGCCCTGCACCAGCACCCGGTCCCCGGTGCGGACCCCGGCCTGGGTGAAGAGCATGCGGTAGGCGGTGGACCAGGCCACCGGCAGGCAGGCCGCCTCCTCGAAGCTCAGGTGCCGCGGCTTGTCCAGCACGCACCGGTCCGGCACCAGGATGTACTCGGCGAACCCGCCGTCGTGCCGCTCCGAGAGCAGCGCGCGGTTCGGATCCAGCGTCTCGTCGCCGTAGCCGGCATCGGCGTCGGCAATCACCGGGTGGACCACCACCTCCCGTCCGTCGTCGGTGACCCCGGCGACGTCGCAGCCCAGGATGATGGGGATGTTCTTCGGATCGTGCCCGACGCCGCGCAGTGTCCACAGGTCGTGCATGTTCAGCGAGGAGGCGAACACCTTTACCCGGGTCCAGCCGGGGCGGGGCTGCGGTTCCGGCACCTCCCGCAGTTCGAGCCCGGCCAGCGGCTCCTCGGGGTTTTGGGACACGGCGACGGCGGCAAGCATGCGGGGCTCTCCTTCAGGACAGGCGCCGCGCCGGTCGGCGCGGCTGGATCTCAGCGATCAGCCTGACCGGGCCGGGCCGGGTTCTCCAGCCCGCGTTCCTCCTGACGGCACCGGGCGCCGGGCCCGGCGGCAGGCGGCAGGCGGGACTATGGACTCCAGGTGCCGGCGCCGCCCTGCATCGGCGGGGAGAACTGCGGCAGCTGAGGTGCCGTGGTGGTCAGGTGCGCCACCGCCCTGGCGCCCAGGCTGCGGTAGGAGTGGACGACGTCGGCCGGGAACCGCAGGAAGTCGCCCGGGCCGACTTCGATCTCCTCCTGTTCCGGGCCGACTGCCATCCGTCCCTCCAGCACGTACACCTGGTTCAGGGTGCCGGCGGAGCGGGCCGGAATGGTGGTGGTCAGCTGATGCTCGTCCACCATGACGATCCTGGTCTCCACATACCCGGAACCGTAGATCCGGTCCAGGCTGCGTTCCTCGCCGATGAAGGAGGACTTCCAGGCCGCGTCCACGGCCCGGGAGACGACGCTGCGCGAGCCCCACTCGGTGACCAGCCGGCGGATGCTCACGCCCAGTGCGGCGCCGATCCGCTCCAGGGTGCCGACGGTGGGGTTGCCGGTGCCCTGCTCGATCTTGGACAGGGTCTGCTTGGACAGCCCGGCGCGGGCGGCCAGCTCGCCCAGGGAGAGTTCCCGCTCGGCGCGGAAGCGGCGGATGTTGCGGGACACGAGGTCGTTCAGGGGCATGTGAAGAGTGTCACTTAGAAGTGACGAAAAGTCATCTTTGACATTCGTGATGCAGCCCACGGACCATAAGTACACGGCGTGTGCCGTAGGCCGGACCCCCGGCCGCACCACAGTCTCAGCATTGCCACGAGCAACCTGCACCGTTGGAGGTTTACATGGGCCGCACCGTCTCCCCCGCGCGTGATGACAGGGCCGCCGTGGACAAGGCGATGAGCCTGCTCAACGCCTTCGGCGCCGACGCGCTGACCGGCGTCGGGGTCAGCGAACTGGCCCGCCGCGCCGACCTGTCCAAGTCCACCGCCTTCCGGCTGCTGGGCATGCTGCAGCGCAACGGCGCCGTGGAGCGGGCGGGCAACGCCTACCGGCTGGGCCGGATGATCCTCAGCCTGGGCGATAACCAGGAGACGGTCGTCCACGGCCGGATGCGGGACGTGCTCACCCCGTTCCTGGCCGACCTCTACGAACTGACCAAGCAGACCGTGCACCTGGCCGTGCTGCAGGGCAGCGACGTCGTCTACCTGAACAAGCTGTACGGGCACCTGCAGGTGCGCAGCCCCTCCCGCATCGGCGGCATCGCTCCGGCCTACTGCACCGCCGTCGGCAAGGTGCTGCTCGCCTTCGATCCGGACACCGCCGACGACGTGCTGAAGGGCGAGCTGGCCACCTGGACGCCGCACACCATCACCGATCCGGAGCTGTTCCGCCGGGAGCTGCTGGAGGTCCGCCGCAGCGGCCTGGCCTTTGACCGGGAGGAAATCCTGCTCGGCCTGAACTGCGTGGCCGCCCCGGTGATGGGCCCCAACGGCCGCCCGGTGGCGGCGCTGTCCATTTCCGGGCCGGTGGGCAAGTTCGTACCGGATTCGCAGGCCAACGCCCTGCGCAAGGTCTGCTATGCCGCGGGCCGCGCGGTGGCCGCCGCCTCGCCGCGGAGCCAGCCGCGCCGGCTGGCGCCCACCGGCTGACACTGCTTACAGCACGGCTTAAAGCACGACGCCGGGCAGCGCCGCCACCCCCGCGGCGCTGCCCGGGCCCGACTCCATGCCCGGCCCTACTGGGTGGGCACGTCGTCCAGGTTGCGGGATTCCTCCAGCACCCAGTCCGGTTCGGCGACCATCAGGGACAGGCTGCGGCCGGGCACGTCCACATCCACCACGTAGCGGTAGCCGGCGGCCTCGGCGCGGGCGATGTCCTCGACGTCGCCCTCCCCCGCCGCCACGACCAGCCGGCGGCAGGCCGGGTCCTCGGCCATCACGATCTCGGAGACCAGCTGCAGGGCCTGCGGGCCGGCCCCGGCGTCCGGCTCCATCAGCCGGTCGCGCACGCCGGCGGGATACGCCGCGGCCACCGGGGTGGCGGTCATGAACGCCACCCGGACCTCACCGGCGGGTCGGCCGTCCTCGGTGACCCGGTAGGCGCGGTGCCAGCCCGACGGCGCCGGCACCTCCTCCGCCTGCCAGGCGGCGGGCAGCGGGGCGGGCCACTTGAGCAGATCGACTTCGTTGCTGGACATTATGCGGGTACTCCGTTCTGTGCCATCTGCCGGATGCTCGTCTTGTCGAGCTTGCCCGAGCCGTTGCGCGGCACGGTGCCGGTGACGATCAGTTTCTTGGGCAGTTTGTAGCGGGCCAGGTAACCGGCGGCGAACTCGCGCACGTCCTCGATGGTGGGCACGACGCCGTCACGGCAGGCCATCACGGCCACCACGTTTTCGCCCCACTTGGGATCCTGGACGCCCACCACGGCGACGTCGAGCACCCCGGGGTATTCCATCAGGGCCCGCTCGACCTCGGCGGGGTACACGTTCTCCCCGCCGGTGACGATCATGTCCTTGAGCCGGTCCACGATGTAGAAGTAGCCGTCGGCGTCCTGGTAGCCGAGGTCGCCGGAGCGGAACCAGCCGTCCTGGAAGGCGGCGGCGGTGGCCTCCGGATTGTTCCAGTAGCCGGGGGTGACGTTGGGCCCGCGGACCCACAGCTCGCCGGTGGCACCCGGCTCCGTGACGTCGGTGCCGGTGACCGGATCCACCACCCGCACATCGGTGTAGGGCATGGGAATGCCGCAGGAGCCGGGCTTTTCGTAGGTGAGCTCGGTGGGCAGGTAGGTGGCGAACGGCGCCGTTTCGGTCAGGCCCCAAGCCTGCTGCACCGCGATGCCCTTCGTCTCATACTGCTTGAGCAGCACCGGCGGCACCGGCGCGCCGGCGCAGATCAGCGCCCGCAGGCTGGTCAGGTCGTGCCGCTCGAACTCGTCGACCTGCCGCATCGCCGAGAGCATCGACGGCACCAGGAACGCCTGGTTGACCCGGTACTGCTCGATGTCGGCCAGCACCTGCCGGGGATCGAAAGTCCGCCGGATCAGGGTCACCCCGCCGCGCACCAGCACCCGCACGGTCAGGGCGTTGAGCCCGCCGATGTGAAACAGCGGCGCCACGGCCAGGTTCACGTCGCCGCGCCGGGTGTCCACCAGCGAATCCACGTTGACCGAGTTCCACCACACGTTCCCGTGGGTCAGCTGCACGCCCTTGGGCTGGCCGGTGGTGCCGGAGGTGAACATCAGGATGGCCAGGTCGGTGTCCCGGGCCGGCAGTGGCTCCGGCGTGGGCGCGGCGTCCGCCGCGGCCAGGAATCCGGTCAGCAGCTGCCAGTGCTCCCGCACCGCGGCCTTGACCGGGACGGCGGCGTCGTCGTCGGCCAGTACCGGCAGCGGCGCCGCGCTCGACGACGCCTCACCCGCGCCGGAACCGGCGCCGGCCTCGGCGGTCAGGTCCACCACGTGGTCCACGACGTCCTGGTGGCAGGGCTCGGCGACCAGGACGCGGGGCGTGGCGCGCTCCAGCAGCGCCTTGATCTCCCGCGGCGCCAGCCGGAAGTTCAGCGGCTGGAAGACCGCGCCGATCCACCAGGCGCCCAGCATCACGCGGAAGAAGGTCAGGCTGTTCAGGCCCAGGTACGCCACCCGGTCTCCGGGGCGCACGCCGGCGGCAGCGAAGGCGCGCGCGTACCGCGCCGCGTCGTCGGCCAGCTGCCCGTAGTCCAGCACCTGGTCTTCGTAGATGATCGCCCGGCTGCGGGGCGAGAAGCGGGCCTGCCGCAGCAGCCCCGCCACCGGGTTGATATTGGTCTCGCTCACAGTTCGTCTCCTCCTGCGGCGCGGTCGCCGAAACCGCGCACGGCGATGCCGCCGTCAGCGGGAATGATGGCTCCGGTGATGTTGCCGGAGTTGCGCCGGGAGGCGAGCAGGACGTAGGAGCCGGTGAAGTCCCGCGGCTCCACCGACGCGTCGTGCAGCGGGATCAGCGGGTTGTTCCCGGTGATCTCCGAGCGGGCGAAGGAGGCGGAGATGGAGCGCTCCTTCAGCCCGATGGATTCAGGGCCGCGCAGGTCGGTGTTCATGCCGCCCACGGCGACGCCGTTGACCCGCACCTTGGGGGCGAGTTCGTAGGCGAGCTGGTTGACCAGCCCGCGGCAGGCGAACTTGGACGCGGTGTAGACCGGGCCGCCGCCGGCCGTGTGGAACGAGGCGTTGGAAAGCGTCATGACGATGCTGCCGCGGGTCTTGACCAGTTCCCGCCACGCCGCCTCCACGGTGAGCAGGTAGCCCTTGACGTTGATCGCGAACAGTTCGTCGAAGGCCGCGCCCAGCTCCTCGCCGTCGAGCCTGGTCACCGAGCGGTTGTAGTCCCAGATCCCGGCGTTGGGCACCAGGATGTCCAGTTTCCCGAACCGGTCCACGGTCTGCGCGACGGCGTCGTGCAGGGAGCGTGAGTCCCGGACGTCGCCGGCGACGGCGAGGATCCGGTCCCCGGCCCCGGTCTCGTCCGCCACGGCCTGCAGCTTGTCCTTGTCCCGGCCGAAGATGGCCACGGAGGCGCCTTCGGCCAGGAACCGTTCGGCCACGGCCCGGCCGATGCCGGATCCGCCGCCGGTGATGAAGGCGACGTCTCCGTCCACCCAGCCTGCGGAAGCTGTGCTGCTCATTTCTACCTCTCTGTAGGAAGGGCGGCCCGGCCTGCGGGCGGCTAGAAGAAGGTGCTGAGGTTCTTGGCCTGGAGCACGTTCGCGTCGAACAGCAGCTCCCGGCTGGCGACCCGGAACCCGCCGTCGGGCTGGATGCGGATCACGTCGGTGCGTCCGCCGGCGTAGATGTCGGTCTCGGTCTGCAGCCGGTTCCGGTAGACCAGGAACGCGGAGCGGACCTTCAGCTCGTTCTCGGCGTGGTGGCGGACGGTCACGTTGGACACCAGGTGGCGGGTGCGCGAGGGCGGGTCCTCCGCCCAGGCCATGCCGGAGTCGTAGCGGCGGATCCGCCAGGCCAGGGATTCCTTGGTCTCGTCGAAGTAGGCGGCCTCCCCGCGGGCGCCGATGGCCAGGGCGGCCTGGCGGCGCAGCCGGTTGGTGCGCAGCGGCGCCCAGTAGGTGAGGTCCTCGTCGAAGATCTCCAGCCAGTCGGCGAAGCGCCCGTCGTCGAGCAGCTCCGCCTCCAGGAAGTAGAACTGCTGGACCCGGTAGGCCAGCTCGGCGTCGGCCAGCCGGCCTTCGAGTTCATCCGCCGCGGTGGCGGCGGGCGTGGCGATAACGTGTTCGGTCATGGTGTGCGTCCTTACCTGGCGAGCTTCTTCAGGTCCGCGGACGGGTCCGCGAGTTTCTCCGGATCCACCAGGATCCGGCGGTCGATGATGCGCCGGGCGGCGCGGACGGTGAGCCCGCCGTCGACGGCGGCGCAGCCGAGCAGGTAGCCCTCCGCATCCAGCCGGAACACCACCGAGGGCACCCCGTCCTTTTCGCGGATGATGGTGGTGCCGTCGCCGACCATGCTGCCCACGCCTTCGAGGTGCACCCCGTGCCTGTCGGACCAGAACCAGGCCGCGCCGTGGCGGGGCGGTTCCTGGCCGAGCAGGGCCGCGGCCGCCGTCGCGCCGCTGTTCATGGCGTGTTCCCAGTGCTCGGCGCGGCGCAGCAGCGTGCCGTCCGGCAGCCGGGTGCGCGCGGCGTCGCCCACCGCGTAGACGTTGGGGTGGGTGGTGCGCTGGGATTCGTCCACGATGGTGCCGTTGTCGGTCTCCAGGCCGGCGGCGACGGCGAGCCCGGTGTCCGGAACGATGCCGATGCCCACCAGCACGACGTCGGCGTCGATCACCTCGCCGCTGTTCATCTCCAGGTGGTGGCCGTCGGCGTCCACGGTGATCGCCGCGGGGATGCCCGTGACCATGCGGATGCCGCGTTCGGCGTGCATGTCATGCAGGCGGCGGGCCAGCTCGGGGCCCACGGCGGGCACCAGCGGCGGATCCACCGGGTCGATGAGCACGACGTCGGCGCCCAGCTCCTTGGCGGAGGAGGCCGTCTCGGCGCCGATCAGGCCGGCGCCGATGATGGCCAGCCGGGTGCCGGGGGCCAGCAGGGAACGCAGCCTGTCGGCGTCCTCGCGGGTGCGCAGGTAGAGCAGCGAGTCCAGGTCCCCGCCGGGGATGGACAGCCGGCGGGCGGTGCCGCCGGTGGCCAGGACCACGCGGTCCGCGGTGACGACGCTGCCGTCCTCCAGCTCCACGGTGCCGGCGTCGGCGTCCAGGGCGGCGGCGCGTCCGGGGACGATCCGGATGTCCTGGCCGGTGAACCAGTCCGCCGGGGAAAGCAGGATCTCGTCCGCGCTGCGCCGGCCGAGCAGGTAGTCCTTGCTCAGCGGCGGGCGGTCGTACGGCACGCCGGCGGGATCAATGATGGTCAGGGTGCCTTCGAAGCCGCGCGAGCGCAGCTCCTTGGCGGTGGTGAAGCCTGCCATCCCGCCGCCGACGATGGTCACGGAGTTCAAAGCCATGGGGGTTCTCTCTTGTTCCGGTCCGCGGCAGATCAGACGGCGGCGGGGGCGTTGGGGTACAGCAGGACGTTGCCGTCCTGGACCTCCACCTTGTGGGTGCGGGCCGCGATGGTGGCCGGCATGCACAGCGCCGCGCCGGTCTTGAGGCAGAACTTGGCGGAGTGGATCGGGCACTCGACCTCGGTGCCTTCGATCCAGCCGTCGGCCAGGGACGCGGTTTCGTGCGTGCAGTTGTCGTTCAGGGCGTAGAACTGCCCGTCCTCGGCGTGGAACACGGCGATGTCCTCGCCGGTGCCGTTCTCCGCCGCGGGAATGACCGCCGCTTCGCCTTCGGCGATGTCGTCGACGGTTCCGATGGTGATGGACTCGCTCACGGGGTCTCCTCCGGGGTCTGCTGGGTCGTGGTTTCGTGCCAGGCGGGGGTGTTCATCAGCTTCGACCAGTGGCGGTAGAAGGAACGCCCGGCGGCGTCGGAGTACAGTTCGCTGGTCTGGCCCGGGTAGGTGCCGTCCTCGCGTTCGCTGCCGATGCCCATCTGGAAGTTCAGGGGCACCTTGTTGGTGACGAAGCCGCGGGAGATGGCCTGGATCTCGGACCAGTTCTCTCCGTCGTCGGCCTCGAAGATGCCCGACGGGCCGAAGGTGCGCAGGTTGTAGAGCCGCTGGGCGTCCTTGACCTCGTCCGGCATGGACTTGTCCACCAGGATCCAGGCCCAGACCTCGATCTTGTCCGGGCCCTTGGGGTGCCAGACGCGGATCGAGCCGTTGACCGGCAGGTAGGAGAAGGACGGGAAGACGGTGGCGTGCCCGGTGGTCATGGGGCCTTCAACGGCGGCGTCGCCCAGGCGCTCGCGCAGGGCCTCGTAGTCGTAGTACTCGTGCACCGGCCGGGCGTCGAACCGCGACTTCGGGTGCGTCGGGAAGCCGGCGCCGTGGCCGTTGGGCGAGACGTACTGGCGCCCCGGGGTGGCGGCGATCTCCGGCTTGGGGCCGCGCCCGGTGGGCGAGAGGACCATCAGCGCCGAGGCGTGGGACATGTTCACGTGGTACCAGTCGGTGGCGAACTGCTCGGCGGCGAGCTTCCAGTTGCCTTCCAGCACCCACTTCATGACGCCGCCGATGACCTCGGTGCCTTCCGGGTCACGGTCCAGCATGGCGTCCATGTAGTAGCGCATGTCGCCCAGGGTGTCCTCGAGCGGTTCCGCGCCGGAGTCCCAGTTGCCGAAGATCAGGCCCTTGTAGACGGCGACGTTGGGAACCTCGATGAGCCCCCACTGCTTCTTGTCGAAGTCCGCCGGGTAGGCGCCCTCGTTGGGCACCGACTGCAGGGCGCCGGCCAGGTCGAAGGACCAGCCGTGGTAGGTGCAGGTGAACATCTTGGTGGCCCCGGCGTCGGCCCGGCAGAGGCGGACGCCGCGGTGCCGGCAGGAGTTCAGGTAGGCGCGGATGTTCTTCTGCTTGTCCATGGTGACGATGACCGGGTCTTCGCCCATGAAGGTGGTGAAGAAGTCGCCGGGCTTCTTGAACTGGCTGGTGTGCGCAAGGAAGAGCCAGCTGCGGGCGAAGATGCGCCGCATCTCCTGCTGGTAGATGCCCGGGTCCGTGTAGATCGACCGGTCGATCAGGCCGCCGTCGGCGTCCACCAGGGTGGAGACGTCGATGTTCGCTGCCATCTGCGCCGGCCGTGGCATCCGGCCGATGGCGGCGTTGGCCTGCGACGGGCAGGAATCCGTGGTGGTCATCTGGATCAATTCCTTCAAAAGACGAAAGGGGCTGTCTTCGCGGGGCAGGCGGGGCCGGCCCGGTTTCCCATCAGACCGTGCCTTGCACCACATCTGCCAGCCCGCGTTCCGAACCCTAAGACACCCCTGATTGTCAAACCGGAGGCGGTTCCGGGCGGGCGGCCGACGGCGGGCGCCTGCCTCCCGCAGCGGCGCGGTTCCGGGCCGGTATGAGGGTCGACGCCGGTCCCGGCCGCCGGCGTCGAACGTTCCGGCAGGCGGCACGGACTGTTGGGTGACGTGCATCACACGGGCGACGCTTCGGGGGACGCAGCTGTCCGCTGCCCCGCTTTTTCACCCACATGGAGGACCGATGGAACAGACCGTTCCCACCCTGGCAACGGCGCCCGGGCACACCCCGTCGAAGAAGGATTCCCGGCGCGCGCTGGTCTCCAGCTTCCTGGGCTCGACCGTGGAGTACTACGACTTCCTGCTCTACGGAGCCGCCGCCGGCCTGGTCTTCCCGGTCCTGTTCTTTCCCTCGGACATGGACCGGGTGCTGGGCACCGTCCTGTCGTTCGTCATCCTGCTGGCCGGCTACATCTCGCGGCCCATCGGCGGCATCCTCTTCGGCCACTTCGGTGACCGGATCGGCCGCAAGAACATGCTCTTCGTGACCCTGATGATGATGGGCCTGGTCTCGGTGGCCATCGGCCTGATGCCCACCTACCAGACCATCGGCGTCGCCGCGCCCCTGGTGCTGGTCTTCCTGCGCGTGGTGCAGGGCCTGGCCGTGGGCGGTGAATGGGCCGGCGCCACGCTGATGGCCGCCGAGCACGTCCAGCAGAAGAACCGCGGCTTCGCCGCCTCCATCGCCGTCACCGGCGGACCCACCGGCTCGGTCCTGGCGACCCTGGTGCTGGGCCTGTTCGCCGGGCTGCCCGAAGAGGCGTTCCTGAGCTGGGGCTGGCGGATTCCGTTCCTGCTCTCCGCCGCCCTGGTGATCATCGGCCTGTACATGCGCTACCGGGTGACCGAGTCCCCCGACTTCGTCAAGGCGCAGGCCGAGGGCCGCGTGGAGACCGGCGTGCCGATCGTCCGCGTGCTCAAGCGGTACCCGCTGGAGTCGGTGCTCGGCACCCTGGCCGTGGCCGGGCCGCTGTTCATGCAGGCGCTGCTGGCCGTGTTCATGGTGCCCTACGTGGTCGGCACCGGCGCCGTCACCCGGCAGGAGGCGCTGATGATGCTGACCTTCTCCTCCTTCCTGCACATCTTCTCCATCCCGTTCTTCGCCTGGCTGTCGGACCGGTTCGGCCGCCGCCCGGTGATGCTGGCCGGCGCCGGCATCTCGGTGGCCCTGGTCTTCCCCATGTTCGCGCTGTTCAACTCCGGCAGCTTCTGGCTGATCGCCGTGGCCTTCGTGGTCGGCAACCCGATCATCCAGGCCTCCATGTACGGGCCGATCGGGGCGTTCCTGGCCGAGAAGTTCGACACCCAGTCCCGCTACACCGGCGTCTCGCTGACCTTCCAGCTGGGCTCGGTGCTCGGCGCCGGCACCGCTCCGCTGATGTCGCAGTGGCTGGTGGGCCTGGGCGACGGCGGCACCAACAACATCGCCTGGTACTTCATCCTGCTGATCGCGATCGCCGCGGTGTGCGTGTACTTCTCCAAGGAGACCCGCGGCGGCGCCGAGCGCACGCTGCCGTAACCGGAGTCCGACGTCGGCGGCCGCGTCCGCAGCCGGCGTCGCGGGCCGCGCCGTTACGGCAGCGTCCCGTCAGGCGGCACCCGTCCTCCCGGACGGGTGCCGCCCCTCGTTAGGGTGACAGAAACCCCACCATGCAACACCTATCGAGGAGTACCCGTGGCCCTTCCCACCTCCCTGGACGAGTTCACCGCCGCCTGGCGCAAGTTCGAGGAACGGCGCGGCTTTGACGACATCGCCGCCACCCTGGGCCTGGCGCCGCACGCGGTCACCGAAGACACGCTGAGCATGTCCCTGAAGCTGACCGACCCGCTGGCCCAGGCCAACGGCATGTATGCCGCGGCCACCCTGTTCGGCGCCGCCGACATCACCGGCACCTTCATGGCCATGCTCGCCTTCGCGGACCGCGGCCAGTTCCCGCTGGCGGTGCAGTCCAACCTGAACTTCATGTCCAACTCCAAGGCCCCCGAGGCCGTGGCCACCGCCCGGATCCTGCGCGGCGGCGGCTCGGTGGCCGTGATGGAGGTGTCCGTCGCCGACAGCGAGGGCAAGGCCCTGGTGCACTCCACGTTCACGTACGTGCTCAAGGACCGCGGCCTGGGCCGCTGACCCGACGTCGGCGTCCCGTCGCGGCAGCCGCACCGTCCCGCAGAGCGGAACGGGTACCCCCCTGAACGCCCTCCTCTGGCGTGCAATAGGTACGAGGAACCAGACTTCTAAGGAGTAGGCCGTGAACCACGCCCTCATCTGTATGTCCCACAGCCCGCTGCTGGAACACACCAACCCGCCCGCCGACGTCAAGGCCGCCGTCGAGGCAGCCTTCGACCAGGCCCGCCAGTTCGCCCGGGACTTCAACCCGGACCTGGTGGTCAACTTCGGGCCGGACCACTACAACGGCTTCTTCTACGACCTGATGCCGCCGTTCTGCATCGGCTACGAGGCGCTGGGCACCGGCGACTACAACTCCTGGGACGGGCCGATCAACGTGCCCACCGGCGAGGCCGAGCAGCTGGCCCAGTACGTGATCGACCAGGACATCGACACCGCGATCTCCCGCAAGATGGAGGTTGACCACGGCGCCGTGCAGCCGATGGAGATCATCTTCGGCGGCCTGGACCGCACCCCCGTGATTCCGATCTTCGTGAACTCCGTGGCCCGCCCGTTCACCAAGGTCTCCCGGGTCCGGAAGTTCGGGCAGGCCGTGGGCGAGTACTTCGCCAAGTCGGACAAGAAGGTGCTGTTCATCGGCTCCGGCGGGCTCTCCCACGATCCGCCGGTCCCGCAGATCGCCACCGCCACGGAGGAGCAGCGCGCCTTCCTGACCAACGGCCGCCACCCCACCCCGGAGGCCCGCGCCGCCCGCGAGCAGCGCACCATCAACACCGCGATCGCCTTCGCCGCCGGTGAGGCGGACATCATGGAGCTGAACCCGGAATGGGACCGCGGCTTCCTGGACGTGTGCCGCTCCGGCAACGTCGAGGGCTTCGACGCCTACAGCGCCGATGAGATGGACGCCGTCGCCGGGCACTCCTCCCACGAGGTGCGCACCTGGGTGGCCGCCTACTCGGCGCTGCGCGCCTGCGGCGAGTACGAGGTCAGCTACGAGTTCTACAAGCCGATCAAGGAATACATCGCCGGCTTCGGCGTGACGACGGCGGTGCTGAAGTAATGACTGTTTCCCCTGACCTCACCGCCTCCGCCGCGTCCGCCGACGACGCCGCGGCCCGCCGGGAGCGCATCGCCGCGTTCGCCGCGGAGCTGCTGACCGCCACGAAGACCCTGGAGCCGGTGCCGCCGCTGCGGACCCGGCTGGAGGGCATGGACCTGGATGACGCCTACGCGGTGCAGTCCCTGCAGCTGGAAGAGCATCTGGCCGCGGGCCGGGTGCTGGCCGGGCGCAAGGTGGGCCTGACCTCCCCGGCCATGCAGGCCCAGCTGGGCGTGGACTCCCCCGACTTCGGGTTCTTCTTCGAGGACATGGTCCACACCGACGGAGCGCAGGTTCCCGCGGACGGGTTCGTGTCCCCGAAGGTGGAGCCGGAGTTCGGTTTCCGGCTCAAGCACACCCTGCAGGGCCCGGGCGTGACCCTGGAACAGGCCGCCGCGGCCATCGGCGAGGTGTACGCCGCCATCGAGATCATCGACTCGCGCATCGCGGACTGGGACATCAAGCTGGTGGACACGGTGGCGGACAACGCCTCGTGCGGCGCGATCGCCGTCGGCGCCAGCCCGCTGCCGGTCGCCGTCGAGGACCTCGCCGGGGTGCAGTGCACCCTGCGGATCGACGGCGAGGCCCGGGAAACCGGCACCGGTGACGCCGTGATGGGCAACCCGGTGGAACCGCTGGCCTGGCTGGCGAACGTGCTCGGCGAGCAGGGCGTGGCCCTGGAGGCCGGCCAGCTGGTGCTGCCCGGCTCCTTCACCAAGGCCCTGCCGGTGCGCGCCGGGGAATCCGCCACCGCCGACTTCGGGGACCTGGGCTCCCTCACCATCCACTTCAGCTGACCCGCCCGCGGCTCTCCGCCGCCGGGCACCGGCACCATCGACACCGCTGGCCCCTGCCGGCGAACCAGACTAAGGACCCACCAGTGACAGCCAAGAAAACGGCCGCGATAGTCGGCTCCGGAAACATCGGCACCGACCTGATGTTCAAGCTGATGCGCCGCAGCGAGCACATCGAACCCAAGTACATGATCGGCGTCGATCCCGCCTCCGACGGCCTGGCCCGCGCCTCCCGGCTCGGCCTGACCTCCTCCGCCGGCGGCGTGGACTGGCTGCTGGCCCAGGACGAGCTGCCGGACTTCGTGTTCGAGGCGACCTCCGCGAAGGCGCACGCCGCCAACGCGCCCCGCTACGCCGAGGCCGGGATCACCGCGATCGACCTGACCCCGGCCGCCGTCGGCCCGTACGTCTGCCCGGTGGTGAACCTGGATTCCGTACCGCAGGCGCAGAACGTCAACATGATCACCTGCGGCGGGCAGGCCACCACCCCCATCGTCGCCGCGATCTCCTCGGTGGTGCCGGTGGAGTACGCCGAGATCGTCGCCTCCATCGCCTCCAAGTCCGCCGGCCCGGGCACCCGCGCCAACGTGGACGAGTTCACCGAAACCACGGCCAAGGCCCTGGAGGTGGTCGGCGGCGCCAAGCGCGGCAAGGCCATCATCATCATCAACCCGGTCGAACCGCCGATGATCATGCGCAACACCGTCTACGCCGCGGTACCCGCCGAGGCCGCCGAACCCGGCGCCCTGCAGGACGCGGTCCGCGAGTCCATCGCCCGCACCGTCGAAAAGGTACAGAGCTACGTGCCCGGCTACTCGCTGCGCGTGGACCCGCAGTTCGACCCGGCACGCCCGGAATGGAACGGCTCCGGCCGGGTCGGCGTGTGGATCCAGGTCCGCGGCGCCGCCGACTACCTGCCGGAATACGCCGGCAACCTGGACATCATCACCGCGGCCGCGACGCGCACGGCAGACCTGCTGGCCGAACGCATGGGCACCGCCGCCACCGCCACCGCAGGAGCATCCGCATGAGCAACTACAGCATCCGCCTGACCGACACCACGCTGCGCGACGGCTCCCACGCCATGAGCCACCGGTTCACCGAGGAGCACGTGCGCTCCACCGTCCGCGCCCTGGACGACGCCGGCGTGAAGGTCATCGAGGTCACCCACGGCGACGGCCTCGGCGGCTCCTCCTTCAACTACGGCTTCTCCCTCACCCCCGAGCTGGACCTGGTCCGCGCCGCCGTGGACGAAGCGAAGCAGGCCAAAATCGCCGTGCTCATGCTCCCGGGCCTGGGCACCATCCACGACCTGAACCAGGCGCACGACGCCGGCGCCACGGTGGCGCGCATCGCCACCCACTGCACCGAAGCGGACGTGTCCATCCAGCACTTCCAGCACGCCCGCGAACTCGGCATGGAAACCGTCGGGTTCCTCATGCTCTCGCACCGCGCCACCCCCGAGGAACTCGCCCGGCAGGGCCGGATCATGGCCGACGCCGGCTGCCAGTGCGTCTACGTCGTGGACTCCGCCGGCGCGCTGATCCTCGAGGACGTCTCCGAACGGGTCTCCGCCCTGGTCGCCGAACTCGGCGAGGACGCGCAGGTCGGCTTCCACGGTCACCAGAACATGAGCTTCGGCGTCGCGAACTCGGTGTTCGCCGTCCGCGCCGGCGCCAAGCAGATCGACGGCACCCTCGTCGCCCTCGGCGCCGGTGCCGGCAACTCCCCCACCGAAGTCCTGGCCGCCGCGTTCGAGCGCCTGGACATCGAAACCGGCGTCGACGTCCAGGGCCTCATGGCCGCCGCCGAAGACGTGGTCAAGCCCTACATCACCCGCATGCCCGTCATGGACCGCGCGTCCATCATGCAGGGCTACGCCGGTGTCTACTCCTCGTTCCTGATCCACGCCGAACGCGCCGCCGAGCGGTACGGCGTGCCGGCCTGGCAGATCCTCGAGGAAGTCGGCAAGGCCGGCTACGTCGGCGGCCAGGAAGACATGATCGTCGACGTCGCGGTGCAGCTGGCCGGCGCCAAGTAGCACGCCGGGCCGGCAGCATCGCTGCCCGCCACGCAGGCCGGAAGGGCGGGATCCCTGGGGAAAAGGATCCCGCCCTTCCTTATGTCCCGGGGCCAGCCTCCTCCCCCTGACCACCCAAGCACCTAAGTGTTCTGAATCGTTACCCAAGTTTCCTGAGATTTAACAAAAGAACTCTTCTAAGGACGATTGTCCTCCGGTAGGTTCAAGAAACCGAGTACGGCCGGATCCCCGGCAGATGGATGCGCGCTTCTTTCAGTGCGACATTTCCCCACAAGGGAATATCCCGATATACATTGGCCTGCCTTCTTTCAGCGCCGCCAAGATTCAGTGATGCCCGGAAGGGAAAAACGATGAAATCCAAGTACCTCGTTACCGGAGCTGCCCTCTCAGTGCTGCTCTTGACCGCCTGCATGCAGGGCGGAGCGCAATCGGCAAAGGATATCGATACTGCGACTTTTGAGGGCCAGGAGGCAGGAACCGTTCCGAAAGGCGCCCTCGACGGAACCACGATGACTTTCGTCTCGTGGGGAGGGGACTTCCAGAACGGTCAGCAGGAGGCGTTCGGCGATCCCTTCAGCGATGAGTCGGGGGCAGAAGTCCTCTACGATGGCCCCACGGACACGGCTAAGCTTCGAGCGCAAGTGGAATCCGGAAACGTGTCTTGGGATGTGGTCAACGGGAACCCGACCTATGGAACTGCATACTGCGGAGAACTGTACGAGCCCTTGGACTTGTCACTGATCGACACCTCGCTGATCCCCGAAGGCATGGCACAGGGTGAGTGTTTCCTACCGTCTCTCGCCTATGTCTATGGATTCTTCTACAACGCCGATAAATACGGGGATAATCCGCCGACCACATGGGCGGATTTCTTTGACACCGAGCGGTTCCCCGGCACCCGGGCGATCGACGGGCGCGCCGTTCCGACAGCGGGAACACTTGAGGCCGCCCTCCTAGCCGACGGCGTCCCCCAGGACCAGCTCTATCCGCTGGACATCGACCGCGCGCTGGCGAAATGGAGCACGATCAAGGACTCCCTTGACTACTGGACCTCCGGGGCACAGCAAACGCAGATGGCCCAGGCGGGGAGTGCGGACATCGTGTTCGGCTGGAGCGGAAGGCTCTACGAAGCAAACCAGAACGGAACCAACTTCGTCCCGGTCTGGAACCAGTCCTTCATCACGAGCGACAGTTTTTCGATCGTCAAGGGCACGAAGAACCCGGTGGCAGCCCACAGCTTCATCAACTACGCACTCGGCGCGCAGCAGCAGGCCACCATGGCTGAGCTGACAAGCTACTCCCCGGCCAACATCGAATCCGAACCGCGCTTCTCTTCCGAGGCTCAGGACTTCAACGTCACCAGCCCCGAGGTCATGGACGTTACCATTCCCCAGAACCCGAGTTACTGGGGTGAAAATCTGGATTCCATCGTTACCGCTTGGGAAGGCTGGCTGAATTCGTGACGGCCACGCTGGAATCGCAGCCCCACGCGGCGACGAAACCCGCTCCGCCCGCCGCCCGCCCCCGGCGGTTCCGGCGGAGCAGCGGCCTCCTGCTCCCCGCAGTGGCCCTGGTCCTCATCGTCTTCGTCACGCCGGTCTGCTACGTGGTAGCCCAGAGCTTTTCCGATCCGTCCCTCGGCATGCAGAACTACCAGTGGCTCTTCAGCACCGGACACAACCTAGAGGTCATTCTGCGCACCCTGGGAGTGGCCCTGGCTGCGACCGTGATCTGCGCTCTGCTTGGCTATCCATACGCCTATATGATGAGCATTTCCGGGCCCCGTCTGCGCGGCATCCTCGCCGCGCTGGTCCTCCTCCCGTTTTGGACCTCAATGATGGTGCGGACCTTCGCATGGGTGATCATTCTTCAGGACAACGGGGTTCTCAATACCCTGCTGGGCATGGTTGGGCTTCCGGGTCAAAGCCTCCTCGGATCCACATGGGCCGTCCTCGTCGGAATGTGTCAGGTGCTCATGCCCTTCATGGTGCTGCCGATGGCGTCGACCATGCAGGCCATTGACCAGCGTCTTCCGCTCGCAGCCCAGGTCATGGGCGCCTCACCAGCGCGGGCGTTCTGGTCGGTCTACTTTCCGTTGTCTCTGCCAGGTGTGCTGGCAGGAGGCCTTATGGTCTTCATCCTGTCGCTGGGCTTCTATGTGACTCCGGCGATCCTCGGATCGCCCCGAGACCAGCTCCTGCCCAATGCTCTGTATACCCAGGTCCTGGAACTGCTGAACTGGGGACGGGGCGGTGCCCTCGCGGTAGCCCTCCTCGTCATCGTCGTCGGGATCCTTTTGTGCGTGGCCACGCTGGGGCGGCTTTTCAAAGTCAAGGTCGCAGATCTGGGAGGAACCAAGCTGTGAAGAACAGAAGCCGTCTCCCCCTTTACCTCCTAACCGGGCTCGTCGCACTTTGGCTGGTGGCTCCGACGCTGGTCGTCATTCCGTTGTCGTTCACCGAACAACGATCACTAGCTTTTCCTCCCACCGGTTTTTCATTGCGTTGGTATGAGAACTTCTTCACCAGCGCCGGCTGGGTCGGTGGGCTCCTCAATAGCCTGCAGATCGCCCTGGTAGTCGCCCTCGTCTCCACGATTCTGGGCACGGCAGCGGCCTACGCCCTCTCCAAAACCGCAGGGTTCCGCGCGTTGGCGGCCCGGAACTTACTCCTCGTCCCGATGCTCGTGCCAAACGTAATCTTCGCCGTCGGCCTCTACGCACTGTTTCTGCAGGTGAACCTCGTTGGCACTTTCCTAGGTTTCCTGTTGGCCCACACCGCCCTTGCTCTGCCGTTTGTGGTCATCAATGTCGCTGCTTCGCTGGCAAGCTATGACCCGCAGCTTGAAAAAGCCGCCTGGATATGCGGCGCAAGCAAACTCGGGTCATTTTTCACCGTGACATTGCCGTCCATCAAGTCCGGCGTGCTGTCCGGATTCCTGTTCGCCTTCATCACCTCGTTCGATGAAGTCATCGTCTCCCTGTTCATCTCCAATCCGTTCCTGCAGACACTGCCTGTACGAATGTTCAGCAGTCTTCAACGCGAAGTGGACCCCACCATAGCTGCGGCAGCGACCGTCATCATGGCCATTACCACCATCGCGGCAGCCCTCGGCATATCGGCCTCAAGTCGAAAGAAGAACAATGCCTGATTCCCACCCAAACGCAGAAGTCCGCCTCCAAGCCGTTAGCAAGGAGTTCGGCGATTTCACCGCCGTCGATAATGCCACCGTGACCATACCGGCCGGTGAATTCGTCACCCTGCTGGGACCCAGCGGGAGCGGCAAAACCACTACACTAAACATGATTGCCGGGTTCGAAACCCCTACCCGGGGAGAAATAACGCTGGACGGCCGGCCGCTCAACGACGTTGCCGTCAGCAAGCGGAACATCGGCATGGTTTTCCAAGGCTACGCCCTTTTTCCCCATATGAGCGTCGCGGACAACATCGCGTATCCCTTGAGACGGCGGAAGCATAGCAAGGCAAAGACCCAGCAGCGGGTAGCCGAGGTCCTGGAGCTGGTGGGTCTTTCCTCCTTCCGGGACCGCATGCCGGTACAGCTTTCGGGCGGACAGCGCCAGCGCGTCGCACTGGCGCGGGCGATTTCGTACGAGCCTCCTGTCCTGCTGATGGACGAGCCGCTAAGCGCATTGGACAAGGCCCTGCGGGAGCATCTTCAGCAGGAAATCAAAGCCATCCACCGCAACGTCGGGACCACGGTGGTCTACGTGACACACGATCAAGATGAGGCCCTGGCTCTCTCGGATCAGGTCGTTGTCTTCCGCGACGGGTCTATCCAGCAGGTGGGCAGCCCTCAGGACCTGTACGCCAATCCGGTTAATTCGTTTGTGGCCGGCTTTCTCGGAGAATCGCTTCGCCTTAAGTGCGAAATCCGCGACGGCCAGCTTCAGCTTCAGGGTCGGATGCTTCCCGTCCCCGCTCCTAAGGGCGCCTCCGCCGCTGAGCTCATGGTCCGTCCAGAGCACATCAGTGCGGCAGCGTCGCACCCCTCACAGGCTGTGGACACCGGGAGGACCGCGGTCGCGGCCGTCATCGAAGATGCAACGTACATCGGGCATGCCGTGCGCTACAAGGTTGAGGTGCCCGGCGCGGGCAGTGGGATAGTCCGCCAGCCAGTAGGCGCCGGCCCCAGTTTCACGCCGGGAGAGAGCGTCAGCCTCTCCTGGGCGACAGATAACGGACGAATCCTCCTCCCCTGACTGAACGGAACATCGGTATGCGCACTGGTAATGGCTCCTTCTGGCTGACTTCAACCCCGGACCCAAGGTCTCCACGCCCATGTCTCGACGGAGACTTGGAATGCTCAGTGGCCATCATCGGCGCCGGATACACCGGCCTATGGACGGCGTACTGGATCAAAAAGCAGAACCCCGGCCGCACCGTCGTCGTCATCGATAAGAACAAGGTCGGCTACGGGGCTTCCGGACGCAACGGCGGCTGGATCAGCGGCAAGACGGTGGGACTCAGGAAGAACCTGGGTAAATTCGGCAGCCCTGAAGACGTGCTGTTTATGGAACGCGTCTGCCATGAAGCTGTCTATGAGATTGCGGACATCGTTGAGAAGGAGGGCATCGACCCCGGCTTGCGGAGGGGCGGATGGATGCAGATAGCTCGAACGGACAGCGAGATGGCCCGCCTGGCGCATCATGCCGACGCGGACTACGCCGCAGGGCTTACCCGGGACGACGTGCGCCTGCTGGACGCCCGCGAAACGACCGAGAAAGTGAACGTTCCCGGTCTGGTCGGCTCGTTGTACAGTCCCCACTCCGCCCGGATCAACCCCGCCCGGCTGGCCTATGGGCTGGCCCGGGTCTGTGAGGAACTGGGGGTGATGATCTACGAAGACACTGCGGCTGAGACCATCAGCCGGCACTCGGTCCATACCTCACGCGGCGTCATCACGGCGGATACCGTGGTCTTGGCGACCGAGGGGTTCTCGTGCCGCTTGCCCGGACGCCGCCGCGATGTCCTGCCAATGCTCTCGTCGATGGTGGTTACCCAGCCCCTATCGGAGGGCGATTGGAACAAGATCGGTTGGGAAGACTATGTCTGCATGAGCGGAGCAGACCACGTCTACTTCTATTCCCAGCACACCGAGGACGGCCGGATCGCGATCGGCGGCCGCGGAAAGCCTTACCGGTGGCGTTCAGCGCTTGATGATGACGGTAAGCTCAATGCGCGCACCCAAGAGCAGCTGAAGGGAATCCTGGCCGGTCTCTTTCCAGACGTACCCTTCGAGTATGAACACGCCTGGTGTGGTGTACTAGGCGTCACCCGGGATTGGTCGCCCTTTATATCGCTGGACAAGTCGTCCGGCGTTATCGAGGCAGGCGGCTATGCCGGACAGGGCGTGACGGCCGCCTATGTCGCCGCCAGGACGATCGCTGATCTGGTGGAAGGGTCAGACACAGAATTGACGAGGAGTGTGTGGGTCCGGAGCCACCCGCGGAAGTGGGAACCCGAGCCCCTGAGGTGGATCGGGTCTCACGCCGTCCAAAAGCTGTATCAGGTGGCCGACGTCATCGAGAAGCGCCGCGGCGGACCCAAAACGTCGGTAGTCGCCGAGTTCGCGAATCGGGTCTCGGGCAGGGGCTGATCCCTGGGCGGGCACCCCGCAGTTGCCGTGGCTGACGTTGCAGCAGCACCAGCCAAATTGGAAGAAAGAATCGGTGTGCCAGATGTCAGGTGAGCCCTCCGCAGAGTCGAATGAGGCAATTGGTGCCCGCCTGCGCCGTCGGCGCAAGGCGAAGCGGCTGACTCTCCGTCAGGTGGCGGAGGAAGCCGGACTCGCCGAAGGGTTCCTGTCGCAGCTTGAACGAGGTGTCCATTCCGGCAGCGTCCGGACTCTCCAGAAAATCTGCAAGGTCCTGGGTCTTACCGTCGGGGAACTGTTCGACGGGACTTGGGAGGATGCTCCCGGGGTGACCCGTTTCGTCGATATACGGGGGTTCTCCTTCGGAGTTGACGCACGAAAGGCGCGGCTCACTCCTAAGTCCTTCGACCATTTGGAGGCATTCATCGGGCTGCTGGAACCAGGCGGCTCGACCGGTGTTGAACCGTATGCGCACGGCGACTCCGAGGAGCTGTTGCTGGTGATCGACGGAGAAGTGAACGTGACCGTGGGGGGAATTACGCATCGGCTCGGCAGACTGGACTCGCTTCCATACTCCAGCCGACAGGCCCACCGGGTAGCTGAAGCCGTGGGGCAGTCGGCGACGGTCCTCTGGGCCATCTCACCACCGAGCTACTAGCCATAGGGGCTGCACAGGTATAAAACGGAGGGCAGCGCTCAGAAAGGCGGACTATCCTTCCGTGCGCCGAGCGGAGCCTCGGCCTGCATTCAGGGGCGCGGAGCCGACGCCCGACGCAGCAGCAGGTAGGCGGCCGCCCCGGCCGCCGTGCCCCAGACCGGCGCGACGATGCCGAAGGGCGCGATGCCCGAGGCAGTCACGGCCAGAGTGATCAAAGCCGCTTCCGGCGCAGCCGGCCCGCCCGCGCCGCGACCGTCGCCGTTTGGTGCCAACGTTCCGCTGACCGCGCCCTGCAGCGCCCCGAGCAGGGCAACGCCGGCCGCCGCAGTGATCAGCTCCCCCGGCACCGCACCTAGCAGAGCCACGATCGGGCTGCCCAGCAGCCCGAAGAGGACAAAGAACGCCCCGCAGGAGACGCCGGCAACGTAGCGGCGCGCCGGGTCCTCGTGCGCTTCCCGGCCGGAGCAGATGCCGGCGGTGATCGCGGCCAGGTTGATCGCGTGCGCCCCGAACGGCGCGAACAGCACGGACGCGGCCGATGACGCTCCGAGCAGCAGCCGGTCGTTCGGCCGGTAGCCGCTGGCCTGCATCATCGCCAGGCCCGGCCCGTTCTGCCCGGCCATGGTCACCACCAGCAGCGGCACCGCGATGCCCAGGAACGCGTGGACGGTGAACACCGGCGTCGTCCAGAGCACCGGGGAGAGGTCCAGCACCAGCCGCGTCGGGATCATCTGCCCCGCGAACCCAGCGATCGCGAGACCGGCCAGCAGCGCCAGCAGCACCGCATACCGCGGAGCCACGCGCCGGGCCACCAGATACGTTGCCACCAGACCTCCGGCCACCAGCGGAGCGTCAACCACGGCGTGGGCCGCCTGCAGCACGAACGGCAGCAGCACCCCGGCCAGGACGGCCGAGAGGATGGGCCGGGGAATGAACGCCATCAACCTCCCGAACCAGCCGGTGGCGCCCAGGAGCAGCCCCAGCACGCCGGCGGCGATGTAGGCGCCGACGGCCTCGGCGTAGGAATAGTCGCCCAGGGCAGTGATCAGCAGTGCAGCCCCCGGCACGGACCAGGCCACCACCACCGGCATGCGGGTGAGCAGGCTCAGCACCAGGCACACCGCTCCGCTGCCCACCGAGATCGCCCAGACCCAGGAGGCGGTCTGCTCCGGACTCAGCCCGGCGGCGTCGGCCGCCCCCAGGACTACCAGCAGCGGCCCCGCATAGGAGACCGCCACCGCCACCAGGCCGGCGGTTACGGCGGAGAGCGAGACGTCGGCGAGCCGGATCCGGTGCGGCGTCGTCGAGGGCTCGGCGAGGTTGTGCGGAGGCTGCAACGAAGCCGTCCTTCTGATGGGGGCCGGGAACCTGCCCACCGTAGGCAGCAGGAATTGATGCGGACAAATACCGATTTCCAGCAGATTGAGACGCTTCGCCTCTCACCTGGGGCCTAGGTGGAGCCTAGGCATTTGGCTGGTGTGACCGCAGACACACCCGGGCAGAGTGGAGGGAACGTTCTCCGCCGGGCACGCCCCGGCCGGGGCACCGTCGCCCCCACCGCCCCACAGCACCACGAGGAGCACAGCATGACCGAGACCCTGGAACAGATCGAACACCAGCTGCGGGATGCCGTGGTTGAGGATCCGGACAACGGCATCCACCGCACCAAACGGGAGATCTTCACCGATGAGGAAATCTTCGAGTTGGAAATGAAGCACATCTTCGAGGGCAACTGGGTCTACCTCGCCCACGAGTCGCAGATCCCGAACGTGGGCGATTACTTCACCACGTACATCGGACGCACCCCGGTGGTCATCTCCCGGTCCAAGGACGGGGAGATGAACTGCCTGGTCAACGCCTGCAGCCACCGCGGCGCCATGCTCTGCCGACGCAAGACGGACAACCGCACCAACTTCACCTGCCCGTTCCACGGCTGGACGTTCAACAACAAGGGCAAGCTGCTCAAGGTCAAGGACTCCCGCGACGCCGGCTACCCGGAGCAGTTCAACAAGGACGGCTCGCATGACCTGACCAAGGTGGCCCGCTTCGAGAGCTACCGCGGCTTCCTCTTCGGTTCGCTGAAGGCCGACGTCAAGCCGCTCGAGGAGCATCTGGGGGAATCGGCCAAGGTCATCGACATGATCGTGGACCAGTCCCCCGAGGGCCTGGAGGTGCTGCGCGGCTCCTCGACCTACACCTATGACGGCAACTGGAAGGTGCAGGCCGAGAACGGCGCCGACGGGTACCACGTCTCCGCCACCCACTGGAACTACGCCGCCACCACGGCCCGCCGCACGGTCGGCGAATCCGCCAACGAAACCAAGGCCATGGACGCCGGTACCTGGGGCAAGCAGGGAGGCGGCTACTACTCGTTCGAACACGGACACCTGCTGCTGTGGATGTGGTGGGGCAATCCGCAGGACCGGCCCAACTACGACAAGCTCGGGGAATGGACCGACCAGTTCGGCCAGGAGCGGGCCAGGTTCATGGTCGGGGCCTCCCGCAACCTGTGCCTGTATCCCAACGTCTACCTGATGGACCAGTTCTCCTCACAGATCCGGCACTTCCGCCCCATCTCGGTGGATAAGACCGAGGTGACCATCTACTGCATCGCTCCCAAGGGCGAATCCGCCGAGGCCCGGGCCAACCGGATCCGCCAGTACGAGGACTTCTTCAACGCCACCGGCATGGCCACCCCGGATGACCTGGAGGAGTTCCGCTCCTGCCAGAAGACCTACCTGGCCAGGACCGCCCCGTGGAACGACATGTCCCGCGGCGCCACCCACCAGGTCAAGGGCCCGGACGAGACGGCCCTGAAGATCGGGCTGAACCCGATCTCCAGCGGCGCCAAGACCGAGGACGAAGGCCTGTACCCGGTACAGCACTCCTACTGGGCCGAAACCATGCGCGCCGCCGTCGCGGCCGAGGAACGCGAGGCCGCCGCCCGCGCCGGCGGAACCGCAGGGGCTGCCGCCACCGGCGCCGGTTCCCCCTGCGGCCACTGACCGCCCGATTCACGGAAGGACCAACCCCCATGACCACCACCACACTGCAGCCTGCCCCGCTGACCAACGCCGAGCTCGCCGCCGAGCTGGAGAGAATCCGCCAGTTTCTTTACCGGGAGGCGGCGTTCCTCGACGACCGCGAATTCGAGCGCTGGGTGGACTGCTACCACCCGGACGCCGAGTTCTGGATGCCGGCGTGGGACGACAACGGCGAGCTGACCGAAGACCCGCAGCGGGAAATCTCGCTCATCTACTACTCCAACCGCGGCGGCATCGAAGACCGGGTGTTCCGGATCCGCACCGACCGCTCCAGCGCCACGAGCCTGCCGGAGCCGCGCACCGGTCACAACATCACCAACGTCGAAATCGTCGAACACCGCGGGGACCAGGTCGACGTGCGGTTCAACTGGTTCACCCTCTACTACCGGTACGAGACCACCGACACCTACTTCGGCACCTCCTTCTACACCATCGATCTCTCCGGCACGCAGCCGGTGATCCTCAAGAAGAAGGTCGTGCTGAAAAACGACTACATCCACCACGTCGTGGACGTCTACCACATCTAGGAAGGGCCACCCATGACGCACAAAGTTGCACTCAGCTTCGAAGACGGGCTCACCCGGTTCATCGACGTCCTGCCTCACGAGACGGTGGCCGACGCCGCCTACAAGGCCCGCATCAACATTCCGCTGGACTGCCGCGACGGTGCCTGCGGCACCTGCAAGGCGTTCTGCGAATCCGGCTCCTACGACGGCGGCGACTACATCGACGAGGCGCTGACCGACGACGAGGCCGACGCCGGGTACTGCCTGCCCTGCCAGATGTCCCCCGAGTCGGACCTGGTCCTGCGCATCTCCGGCACCGCGGAGATGGCCAAGACCGGGATCCAGAAGTTCACCGCCCGCATTGAGCGGCTGCACTGGTACGCCGACAACACGGCCGGGCTCACGCTGTCGGTCGAGAACCGGGACAAGCTGAATTTCCTGCCCGGCCAGTACATGAACGTGCTGGTGCCCGGCACCGGGATCGAGCGCAGCTACTCGTTCAGCTCCGGGCCCGAGGAACGCGAGCTCCGGTTCCTGATCCGCACCGCACCCGACGGGGTGATGACCACCTACCTTAAGGAGCGCGCCGCCGTCGGGGACCAGCTGGTCCTGGAGGGGCCGGTGGGCAGCTTCTTCCTGCGCGAGGTCCGCCGTCCGGTGCTGATGCTCGCCGGCGGCACCGGCGTCGCCCCGCAGCTGGCGATGCTGGAGAAGCTGGCCTCCTCCGGCGTGCAGCCGGCCTTCCCCATCCACATGGCCTACGGCGTCACCTTCGACACGGATCTGGTGGAGGTGGCGGCGCTGGAGCGCTATGCCGAGCTCATTCCCGGGTTCACGTTCGACACGATCGTGGCCGACCCGCAGTCGGCCGCGCCGAAGAAGGGTTATGTCACCCAGCACCTGCTGCCCGAACACCTCAACGACGGCGACGTGGACGTCTACCTGTGCGGACCGCCACCCATGGTCGACGCCGTCCGCCGCTACTGGGCCGACGCCGGCATCACCCCGGCGAACTTCTACTACGAACGCTTCGCGGTCGGCGAGGTCCAGGAGCACAACGTGCACGCCGGAGCGGCCGCATGAGCACAGCTCCCGGTGAAGGAGCGGCCGCGGCAGCCGCCGTGCCCGACGCCGCCCCGGCGGACCGGCCCGCGTTCTTCGCGGGCCGGTTCACCGGCCGGGTGGTGGTGGTGACCGGTTCCGCACAGGGCATCGGCGAGGCGGTGGCCCGCCGGGTGGCCGCCGAGGCCGGCCTGGTGGTCCTGGTGGACCGGGCGGACCTGGTGCACGAGACCGCCGCGTCCATCCGGGACACGGGCGGCGAGGCGCTGGCCGTCACCGCCGACCTCGAGACCTACGCCGGAGCGGAGGCTTTCGTGGCGGCCGCCCTGGCCGGCTTCGGCCGGATGGACGTGCTGATCAACAACGTGGGCGGCACCATCTGGGCCAAGCCGTATGAGCACTACACGCCGGAGGAGATCAGCCGGGAGATCAACCGGTCGCTGTTCCCCACCCTGTGGTCCTGCCGGGCCACGCTGCCCGTGATGATCGGGCAGGGCGGCGGCACCATCGTGAACGTCGCCTCGGTCGCCACCCGCGGGGTGAACCGGGTGCCCTACGCCGCGGCCAAGGGCGGGGTCAAGGCCATCACCAGCGCCCTGGCGCTGGAGGCCGCCCCGCACGGAATCCGGGTGGTGGCCACGGCTCCCGGCGGCACCGAAGCCCCGGAGCGGAAGGTCCGGCGCGGGCCCGCCCCGCAGGATGAACGCGAGCGCGCCTGGTACCGGCAGATCGTGGACCAGACGGTGGAATCCTCCCTGCTCAAGCGCTACGGCACCCTGGCCGAGCAGGCCGCGGCGATCACCTTCCTGGCCTCCGACGAGGCCTCCTACATCACCGGCAGCGTGCTGCCGGTGGCCGGCGGCGACCTCGGCTGACGCTCCGCCCGCCGCCGCCGACGCCGCCCGCCGGTGTCGGCGGCACCATCCGGGCGCCTGCCCGGCTGGTCCATCTGCTCCACTGCTCCACCCGCTCTGTTGCTCCGCTGTCCCACCCGCGGCCAACCCCCGCGGTCCTCGCTGATCATGGAGTTCCCTCATGTCCTCATCCACGCCCGCTGCAACGGTGCAGCAGCGTTCCACCGTCCGCTGGGTGGTCACCATCGCCGCCCTCGCCCTGCTCTTCGACGGCTATGACCTGGTGGTCTACGGCACCGTCGTCTCCACACTGCTGGCCGACCCGTCCCACATCGGCCCGCTGGATGCGGCGCAGGCCGGGGCCCTGGGCAGCTATGCGCTGGTCGGCGTCCTCGTCGGCGCCCTGACCACCGGCGCCGTCGGAGACTACCTGGGCCGGCGCCGGGTGATGATCACCGGCATCGTCTGGTTCTCCATCGGCATGGCCCTGACTGCGCTGGCCTCCTCCGCCCTGGTCTTCGGCCTGTTCAGGTTCCTGACCGGCATCGGGGTGGGCGCACTGGTGGCTACGGCGGGCGCCGTGGTGGCCGAGTTCGCCCCGCCCGGCAAGCGCAACTTCTACAACGCCATCGTCTACTCCGGCATCCCGGCCGGCGGTGTGCTGGCTTCTCTGCTGGCAATTGTGCTGCTGGAGCCGATCGGCTGGCGCGGCCTGTTCCTCATCGGCGCCCTGCCGCTGCTGGTGCTGCTGCCGATGGCCTTGCTCCGGCTGCCTGAATCGCCGCAGTGGCTGGCCGCCCGCGGCCGGCTCGCCGAGGCTCAGGCCCTGGCCGCGCGCACCGGCGTCGAGCTGGTACTGGCCGCCGCCGCACCAGCAGCCCCCGCCGACGGCGGGCCCGTCCCAGCGGAATCGGCCGAGGACGCCGCAGCCCGCCGGGTTGGGTTTGCTGCCCTGGCCACCCGCCGGTATGCGCTGCCGACGCTGCTGCTCGGGCTGATGAGTTTCTCGGGGCTGCTGCTCACCTATGGGCTGAACACCTGGCTGCCGGTGATCATGGGCCAGTTCGGCTATGGGCCGGAGTTCTCGCTAACGTTCCTGCTGGTGCTCAATGCCGGGGCGATTGTCGGCGGGCTGATCGCCTCCGTCTCCGCGGACCGGCTGGGGGCGGGCCGGGTGGTGTCCTCAACGTTCTTCCTGGCCGCGGTGGCGATGGTCGCGCTGACCCTGCAGCTGCCGTTCGCGGTGCTTCTGGTGCTGGTGGCCGTGGCCGGCGTCGGCACCATCGGCACGCAGGTGCTGATTTACGGGCTGGTATCCAACTACTACAGCGCCAACGCCCGCGGCGCCGGTGTCGCCTGGTGCGCCGGGTTCGGCCGGCTGGGCGGGATTTTCGGTCCGCTGATCGGCGGGTTCCTCATCGCTGCCGGGGTGGAGAACGAGACGGCGTTCTACGTCTTCGCCGGCGTGGCCGTGCTCGGCGCCCTGGTGACGATGTTCGTCCCGCGGCGTGGTGAGACCGACGGCGGCCGGGGCGCAGGGGTCAGGACCGCGTCTGCTCAGGAAACGGGCAGCCCGGCGCCGGTCTGAGCGCCGGGACCCGTTTCCGGCTCGATCACGGTCTCGGAACTGGCCGCCCGGAACCGGGCGGCCAGTTCCGTGCGGGAGCTGAGGCCGAGCTTCGCGTAGATCCGGGTCAGGTGGTACTGGACGGTCTTCACGCTCACGAACAGCTCCTGCGCGGCCTGCTTGTTGCTCGCACCGCCCGCTACCAGACGGACCACGGCGTCCTCCTGGGCGGTGAGTGCGGACCAGTCCATGGTCTCGCGCCGGGACACCCCGACACCGGCAGCCTGCAGCTCGCGGTCGCACCTTTCGAGGAGCAGCCCCGCCCCGAGGACACCGAACACTTCCCGGGCCCGGCGGAGCGGTGCCACCGATTCCCGGCGCTTGCCGGCCCGGCGCAGGGTCTGCCCGTAGGCGAAGTCCACCCTGGCGCGCTCGTACGGCAGATTGACCCCGTGCAGGGCCTCGAGCGCGGCGTCGAACGCAGCCTTGGCCTCCTCCAGCTTCCCTCGGCTGCCGAGCAGCCGCCCCCGCACGGAAGCAAGTCGCGCCGAGGCGGAGCGATGCCCGCGGGCTGCGGTGAGGCGGGCCGGTCCGGTGAGGAATGCTTCGGCTTCGGACAGCTGATCGGTCATGATCAGGGCCTTGGCATAGATGTCGTGCCAGGGCCAGAAACCCGGCTCGTCCAGCCCGGCGCAGCGGTCCGAGGCTGCCACCGGCTGCAGCGCGCGAAGCACCCCGTCATGGTCCGCCCGGGCCTCCGCTGCCTGCGCCTGGGCGATCCGGTACGGCAGCAGCATGATCGGATAGTGGCCGGCCCCCGCCCGGCCGGCGTCCAGATGCCGGGCCGCGCCTTCATCGTCTCCGCGCAGCGCGTGGATCTGCGCGGCCGTCCAGTGCAGCAGCGGGCGCACCAGCTCCATCCCCGTCCGGCGCTGCAGTACGGCGGCACGGTCCACGGTGCGCAGGGCCTGGTCCCACTCCCCCAGCGCGAACTGTGCCCGCGCCAGCCAGGCGCTGGCCCAAAGCGAGATGCGGAAGGACCCGGCACTGAAGTCGGTGGACACCGCGGAGGCCAGCTCCTCCCGGGCGGCCTCGGGCCGGTCCAGGGCCAGCAGCAGCCAGCCGCGGCCCATCCGCACCCGCTGGGCCTGGGCGCCGCTGCCCGGACCGGCCGCCAACGTCGCATAGGAGGCCTCCGCTTCCGGTATCCGGCCCGCCGCCGCCAGGCCCAGCCCGCGGATGGCCGCCGATTCCACGGCCGCGGGGCTGCCAGGCTCGGCCAGCGCCCCGGCCCGCTCCGCCCAGCGCACCAGCGCCGGCCCGTCCCAGCGGGCGAGCGAGTCCAGGACCCGCCGCTGGGCGATCAGGGCCGCCGTCCCGGCGTCGGCCGCCCCGTCGACGAGCTGCCAGGCCTGGCCCAGCTGCTGGTCCGCCTCGGCCTCCCGGCCCTGCAGGATCGCCTGGTAACCGGCGACGGCGTTGCGCAGCGGGCTGGGCGGGAACTGGGCGATTTCGTCGGCGTAGGCCAGGGCGTGCGGCAGCTCTCCGGCGCCCACGATGGCGTCGACCGCGCGCAGCAGCAGGGTTTCGCGCTGCCCGCCGGGCAGCAGCCTGCTGGCCGTGACCAGGGCGTCCGCTGCGGAGGACCAGGCGCCGGCCCGGGCGCGGTCCGCTGCGTAGTCCTGCAGGTCCGCCGCCAATCCGGGATCCGGCAGCAGGGCAGCTGCCGCCCGGTGGCGCAGGGCTGCGCCGCGGTCCGCCAGCAGCCCGGCGGCGGCCAGGTGCAGACTGCTGCGGCGGGCCAGGCACAGGGAATGGTAGGCGGCGTTGCGGTGCACCTCGTTTGGAAACGACAGGAGCATCCGGCCGCTTTCCCCCGCGGCAGTCAGCAGCCCCTGCCCGGTGATCTCCGTGAGCGCGGGCAGCGGATCCGTGTTGCCGGACAGCGCCGCGGCGTCCGCCAGGGCCGACGCCGTGCCCAGGACGGCGGCGGCCTCCGCGAGTTCCCGGGCCGGTGTGCTGAGGCGGCGAAGCCGGATCCCGGCGTCGTGCACCAGTTCGCGTGGGGCGGGCAGGTCCCGCTGCCATTGCCTCCATATCTGCGGAGGGTTTTCCCGCAGCAGGTGCAGTACGTGCCGGGGGTTGCCTCCGCAGTATTCCGCGATGCGATGGGCTGCGGCGTCGGGCAACGCCGGGCGGGCGGGCCCCGGAATTCCCGGTACCGGAACCACCGTCCTCATCAGGGGATGATCCTGCCCTTCGGCCCCCTGTCCCTGGCCGGAGAGCTCCGCGGCGGCCGCGAGCTCAAGGACCTCCCCGGCCGTCAGCGGACCCAGCGGCAGCACTGTGACGGCGGGGTCCTCGAGCAGCCCCCGGAACGGGCCCGGCAGCCGGTGGGCGTCTTCATCGCGCAGCAGCAGCACGGCCAGCAGCCTCTGTCGGGTCAGCCGACGCTGCGCGAACAGCACGGCGCGCAGGGTTGCCTCGTCCACCCACTGCAGGTTGTCCAGCAGCAGCAGCGCCGGGCGGTCCGGTGTTTCCAGGGCCGCGAGCAGCCGCGCGCCGTCCGGCGTGGTGTGTGCCGCAGCGGCAGGCGCCGCCTCTCGGCTGTCGGGGTCCGGGATCAGCTGCTGCAGCACGCCGCCGGGCAGGTCCTGTTCCCATGCGGCTCCGGCCGCCCGCAGGATCCGGGGGCTGCCGCCGTCGACGTCGGCCAGGGATTTCAGCAGCTGTACCGCCAGGCGGGTCTTGCCTGAGCCCGCGGGGCCCCGCAGCAGCACGGTCCGGGGGTGTCCGGCTGCTGCGGCGGCGTAGTGGTTTCGCAGGACGGCAAGTTCGCAGCTGCGTCCGACGAAAAGGTCCTGCCGGGAAGCCTCCGCCGCGGGGTGCGACGGCCTCCTGCTGTGCTCCAATGATGCCCTCTTCCGCTCTGCCGTGCCCTGCTCCTGCGTGCAGGCTTCGACATTTCAGCCAAGCACATCGGAGCCGCGGCCGGTGTTCCCGGACCGTTCCGCGGAACACTGCCCGGCCGGTGTATACGACGGCAGGGGGCGCCGGCCTTTTGCTGACCGCACCCCCTGCTGATGGCCCTCGGGCCGCCGTCCGCCCTCCGGCGCCGGCGGCCCTGCCCTGCCCTGCCCGCCTAGCGGACGGGGTCCAGGACGAAGTCGTAGGTGGTCTGCACCCCGTCGCCTGCCGCGGCCGGCTGGATGTCCAGCATCAGCTCCGGCTTGGTGGCGGTGGCGATGTCGTCCTCGTTGTGCGGATCGCCGGGGAAGTACAGCTGGGCAGTGAGCAGCTCGTGCCCGGGGGCGGAGACCTTCAGGTGCAGGTGCGCCGGGCGCCAGGCGTGCCAGCCGGCGGCGGCGATGAGCTGGCCGCAGGCCCCGTCGGTGGGGATCTGGTAGGGCGCCGGCTGGATGGTGTGGATTTCGAACCTGCCCTGCTCATCGGCGATGAAGCTGCCGCGCAGGTTCCACTCCGGGATACCGGGGGCGAACTGGGAGTAGAAGCCTTCCTCGTCCGCGTGCCACAGTTCGATCTTCGCGCCGGCCAGCGCCGCACCGTCGGTGTCCCGGACCTGCCCCTTGAACAGCAGCGGGGTGCCGGCCTCGTCGGGGCGCATTTCGATGGTCGCCGGGCATTTCTGCTCCGGGGCGTCCGGGACGTAGTACGGGCCCTCGATGGAGCCCTTGTTGCCCTTGCGGTGGCTGGTGGCGACCTCTTCGACGGAGTGCTCAAGCCAGACGTCGAGGAACAGCGGCCATTCGCCGTCCTCGCCGACCTTGATCAGCCACGCCTTCAGCGCGTTGTACTCGTCGTAGCTGACCTTCTCCTCGAGCACGATGTCATTGGCGGCCTGGATCAGCCGGCCGGCAAGCATGCTCACCCGCTCCTGGGCGGCTTCGACGTGGGCGAGCTTGCCGGACTGCCGGAACCGGTCGGTGGCGGCGTTGCCGGACGCTGCGGCGGAGGCGGCTTCGGTCTCGGTCATGGGTTCGGGGGTCATGTCAGCTCCTGTCGTGATGGCCTGCGGACGCCGGAGCGGTCCGCGGGTGCGGCGCCGGGCGGCCGTGCCGGGCGTCACAGTTTCTGTTCTGGTGGCAAATCTATGCGGCTGATTCAGTGGGGAGAAATACACGTTTGCCGCTCATTGAGAGCCTGGGCGTCCTAGTGCTTCCCCGGTGGTGTGGTGGGCGGCTCTCCGGAGGAAAGCCCGACGTCGGCCGCGGAAAACGGGCTCGACGCTGCCCGGTCAGCGGATGGCGTTGGGGTGCCGGGCCAGCGGGGTAACCCGGATCCGCATGTACGGGTACATGGGGAAGCCGCTGAGCAGTCCGTGCAGTTCGTCGTTGGAGGCGACGTCGAACACCGAGTAGTTGGCGTATTCGCCGACCACCCGCCAGATGGAGGCAAGGCGGCCGTCCTCCTGGAGGCTGCGGGAGTACTTCTGCTCCTGCTCCTGCAGGCTGCGCACCTCCTCCGGGGGCAGATGCGGCGGGAACGTGACGTCCATGCGGGTCAGGAACAGCATGGTCTTCTCCTTTGAAGGGTCAGCTGGAGGGCGGGTCGGCGGCTGTCCGGTACGGGCGGCCTGCGGTCAGTTCAGGCGGTAGGCGGCGAGCTTGTCCTCGTCCACGGCGGCGCCGACGCCGGGGGCGTCACGGACGGCGATGGTGCCGTCCACGATGCGCAGCGGTTCGGCGAGCAGGTCATCGGCCATGTCGAGGAAGTTGGAGAGTTCTCCCGCCCGCCGGCTGGTCGCCTCATGGGCGGCCCCGAAGGTGACCGTGGCGAGGGAGCCGATCTGGGTGTCGATCTGGTTGCCCATGGTCACATCGACGCCGAGCCCGGTGCAGAGCCCGAGGATTTCCGTGGCCTCGGTGAAGCCGGAGCGGGCGGTCTTGATGCAGATGGCGTTGCAGCCGCCCGAGAGCAGCTCCCGCGACACGTCACCGGCTGTAGGCACGGATTCGTCACCGACCACCGGGATCGGCGATTTCTCCACCAGCCGGCGCCGGCTGAGCACTTCCTTGGCGTCGCAGGGTTCTTCAAGCAGGGTCAGGCCGAGGCCCTCGGTGCGCCGCAGCACCTCCAGGGCCTCGTTGGCGGTCCAGCCACGGTTGGCGTCCAGGTAGATTTCGACATCGTCGCCGAGCCCTTCGCGCAGCACCCGGCAGGCTTCCACATCCAGGGCGAGCGGGCGGCGGCCCACCTTGAGCTTGAAGGTGGTGATCCCGTACAGCTCGCCGAAGCGCAGGGCTTCCTCCAGCAGTTCCGCTGCAGGCCGGAAGCCGAGCATGTGGCTGACCCGCATCCGGTCCGTCCAGCCGCCGAGCAGCCGGTGCACCGGCTCCCCGACGGCCTGGCCGATGGCGTCCCAGACGGCGATATCCAGCGCGCCCTTGGCCACCTGGTTGTTGATGGTCCTGCGCAGCACGGCGTGGATCCGCTCCCGGTCCATGATGTCCAGGCCGAGCAGCTGCGGGGCGAAAACCTGGTCGATGACGGCGGTGATGGACGCCTGCGTCTCGCCGTAGGTGTACGGGCGGGGCGGGGCGTCGGCGATGCCGACCACGCCGTCGTCGGTGTACACACGGACCAGGACGTGGTCCGCGGTGGCGACCTCGCCGCTGGCGAACTTCAGCGGGTGGGTGTACGGGATGGCATAGGGGATCGCTTCGATCCGCTCGATTTTCACGGGGTGGTTCCTTCTGACGGGGTCAGGGTCTGGGCGTCGAAAAGGGAGAGGAAGTTCGCGATCAGCGGGCGGGCATCGCCTTTGCGGGAGGCCAGGGCGAGGTCGACTTCGGGGGCGTCTGTCAGGGCGCGGAAGACAATGCCCTGCAGCCCGAAGGTGCTGCGCGGGGTGGGCACCAGTGCGATGCCCATTCCGGCCGCCACGAAGGAGAGCAGTGTGGAGGTTTCGCGGGCCTCCTGGACGATGTCGGGACGGAAACCGGCGGATCTGGCGGCGTCGAGGAAAATGCCGCTGACCGCGGATTCGGCGGGATAGGAGATGAAGGGCTGGCCGGCGAGATCGGCCAGCCTCAGTTCGTCACGGACCGCGAGCGGGTGCTGCTCGGGCAGGGCAAGGACCAGTTCGTCCTGGCCCAGGCGCAGCAGGTCCAATGCCTCCGAGCGCACCGGCGGGCGCAGCAGGGCCACATCGATGCGGTTCTCCTCCAGCGCCCGTTCCATCTGCGGGGTGAGCATTTCACCGTGGACGTTCAGCCGCAGCCCCGGCATCCGGGTCCGGGCCGCTTCGACGATCCGGGGCATCAGCCGGTACATGGTGGATCCGGCCACCCCGATCCGGACCACGCCGCTGGCGCCCTGGCCGACCAGCTGCACATCCTGGGCCACTTGGTCGAGGTCGGCAAGGATGCCGCGGGCACGGTCCAGGAGCAGCTCGCCGGCGGGTGTGAGTTCCACTTTGCGGGTGGTGCGGACCAGCAGCTGGGTCTTCAGCTGTTCCTCGAGCTGCTTGATCTGCTGCGAGAGCGGAGGCTGGGCCATGTGCAGGCGCTGGGCCGCGCGGCCGAAGTGCTTTTCCTCCGCCACGGCCACGAAATACCGCAGGTACCGTGTTTCCATCTCCGCCTTTCGTCGATCCGGCGGGAATGTGCCGTGAATCTCACCCTAGGCGGAGGAACTATGTGGGGGAAATACTCAAATTCGCCGTATTGAGACGTTGCCGGTCTTAGTGGCGCGGAGGGGACGACGAGGGGCCGGGCGGATCTCCATCAGCCCGCCCGGCCCCCGCTGCCTGTTGTGTTTCAGCCCCCTCCCCCGGTCCGGCGGCCCTAGCCGGCGGTGCTGCGGCGGGCCAGCGCGGCGTCGACCGCCGGGTCGCCGAGGCCGTGCAGCCAGGTGAGCAGGTCGGTGCTGGCGGCCGGGTTCGCGGCAATCGCCGGTCGGGCGTGCGGATGCTCCATGGCCAGCTCGCGCAGCCGGCGGGAGGAGACACCGGGGTCCTCGGCCTGCGCGAGGACCGCGACCTCGGCCGGGTCGACCTTGGCGGCCGGGGCGGCGGAGGCGCCGGCGTCGACCACGTCGGCGGCGGGAATGTTCATCAGCGGGCCGTCCTGGCTGCTGCGGATGCTCTCCGGCCGGGCGGCCGGAGCGGTCTGCGCGGGCGCGTCCTCGGGGGTGTGGTCTGCAGGGGTTTCGGCCGGGTGCTCGTGGATTTCGTTCTGCATGGCATCCTCCAATTCATCAGTAGCCTTGCCTTTATCCTTGCAGACCCGGCCCCGGGCGCCGAATCCGCCCTACGCAGCGGAAGCCCGCGGTTTGTGGTTCGTCACCGGTTTTCCAAGTAGTTGCGCTGGCGCCGGCGGGCCGGGACTCGTAGTGTGCCGCCCGTCCGGCGCCGGTGCGCCGGCCCCTGAGTCCGACAGTGCGTGCTGGGAAGGGTACTGGGATGAATTTGGACTGGTTGGAGTGGATCCTGCCCGTATTGCTGGCGGCGGCGCTGGCCGTCGGCGGCACGGCCGCGGGCTGGGCCGGGTGCCTGCTGTGGCAGCGCCGGCGGGAGCTCAGCGCCCTGCGCGAGCTGGTCACCCAGCTGCACCTGAAACGGGCGCTGGCGGCCGGCGGGCCCGGCACCGTGGGCCCGGTGCACGATCCGGTGCGCTGCCGCTCCGCGGTCGCCGACGTCCGCGGGCAGGTGCGCGAGGCGCTGGCCGAGCTGCGGCCCGGCTCGGTAAAGGTCGCGGCCGTGCTGGTGGAGATGGAGGCCGCCTGCGCCCGGTACCTGCAGGAGGTCTCCGCCGCACCGGGCAGCTACGCGGCCCGGCTGCCGGGATTGCGCCTGGAGCTGCATACCGGTCTGCGCCGGCTGTGCAGCCTGCGCGAGGACCTGGAGTACCTGGCCCCGGGCCAACGCGGCGATGCCCGCGCCGCCGAACGGGAGGCGGCCGCAGCCCGGGTGGCCGAGCAGCTCGCCCGACGGCGGGCGGCGTCCGACGCCGGCACCGCCCGAACCGGCCGCGACACAGGTGCGGCGGACTTGGGCACCATCCGTACGGAACCGGTGGCGGCACCGGCCGGCGCCGGCGAGGCGGCCCGGACCGGGGAGATGACCGGCCCTGCCCGCGCCGGGCAGGCGAAGGTTCCGGGACAGCCGCGGCACCGTGCGCCGGTGTCGCCCGGCCCCGCCCGCCGCGCCCTGATCGGGCGACGGCGGCGGGAGGACCGCGCCGCAGCCGACGACGCCGCCCGCTGGCTGCCGCAGACCCCGGTACCCGCGGCCACCGCAGCCCCCACCGGCCCCATCGAAAAGGCGAAGCAGCCGGCGGCGGCCCCCGCCGTCGTCGTGCCCGCCGCGCCGGTGACCGCTGCTGCGCCTGCCGTCACGGAATCCGCGCTGATGCCGCCGCCCGTGCCGGTGGCGGCCGTACCGGCGCCGTCCCCGCCGGCTGTGCGCAGCGGCAAGACCAGCATCAACAAGGCCGCACGGAACCGGCGCCGGCAGAAGGTCTAGCAACCCGGCGCGGTGCTGCCTGCTCCCCCGGATGCGGGGTCGGCAGGCCGCGGCGACTACCGGGTCCAGCCGATGATGAACGCGACCGTGAAGAAAATCAGCAGCGAGAGCAGCGGGGCGACGACGGCACCGACGATCGCGGTGAGGCCGTGCCGGCGGCCGGCCGGCCGCTGGGCGGCGACAATGCCCAGGACGAACGCCGTGATCCCCAGGGCTCCCCAGAGCAGCTGGGTGCCCAGCAGCCCGTAGGCGAGGCCGGTGAGCGGGTTGGGATTGGCCGGGCTGCTGGACAGGTCCCAGGTGCTGACGATCGTGCCCGCGACGGCGGAGGCCAGCAGGGACCCGGCGGCGGCGCTGATCATCAGGCGCAGACCCGCTCTCGCGGCCCGGCCCGGATCCGCCGGGGACGCGGGCGCGGGTGGCTGTGCGCGCTGGCCGGGAGCGTGAACGTGGGGCAGGTGAGGCGGGGGCGGCATGCTCATCGGATCAGCGTAGGAAAAGGCCTTCGCTGTTCCGAGTTGTGACGTGCGTGCGCGGCGGCGCAGCCCGCTGCGGTGACGCGCCGGGGGCGGTCTTCCGCGAGGATCCCCCGGGCGTCAGCGTGCAGCTGTCAGGGCCAGGAAACAGCAGAACGTGGCCACGGCCAGGGCTGCTCCGGAGAGGGCCTCTTTCACGGTGTGTTCCCCGAGGGAGATCCGGCTGAGCATCATCAGCGGTGAGAGCGCCAGCAGCCAGAGCCAGCCGGCCCCGTACGCCGCCGCCACCCAGAGCACGGCGAACGTCAGCACCGACACATGCGCGGATACGTTGAGCCAGCGCCGGAAAAAGACCAGGCCCACGTTGCCGATCAGCAGCCCGGCCACCGTCTCCGGCACCGGTGACGGCGCGGGCAGGAGGAAGCAGGCGACGACGGCGGCCAGCATCAGCGCCGCCACCAGGATCACCCGCCGGCTGTCCGGGATGCCCCGGCGGCGGAAGAAGCCCTTGGTGCCCTTGTAGATCGCCCCGGGGACCCCGACGACGCCGGTCAGCAGCAGGAGCACGGCCGCCGGTCCCAGCCCCGCGTCGAGGCCGGCCAGCACCACCAGGACCGCCAGCACCAGGGCCGGCTGCAGGAGCCTGGAGTACCAGGCGGCGGCCGGAGACGGCTGGGTCTTGGGCGGGTGGTCCGTTGTCTGCACTTCGTCTGCCTGTCTTGTCGCTGCCGTTCTACCCAGCGACTCTAGCCCGGGCACCGCCGCAACAAGGGGCAGAAGGGCACAGTGCCCTAGAACTCGCCGCGAATGGACGCGTCCTCCGGCCAGGGGAAGCACTCCGAACCGGACGCGATGCGGATGGTTTGGGGCTCAACCCCGGCACCGATGATGTAGTTTTCGGCGGCGTCCGGCGAGCGCAGCTGGACTTCGAAGTGTCCGGCCGGGGCGGGGTCACGCACCTTGAGATCGAACCGGCTGTCCCGGTACTTCTCCTCGAGGGCCCGGACCACCGGGTCGGGCTCGGTGCCAGCCGTCAAAGTGACAGTGGTGACCCCGTTCCAATTAACCGTGGACCCGCCGCAGTCGATCAGCATGCCGGTCGGCATCTGGGCGACGTCGGCCACCTGGTCCTGAGGAATCGATTCAGCGATTTCCAGTTCCATGGCCTGTGTGCGGGCCTTGGCTTCCTGCCACGTCAACTCGTCCGCTGCGGACGCCTCAGGCTCAGCACTGGCACACCCAACAAGGCCCAACAGCAGCACCAAACCTGCCGCAACTCCTCGGGCTTGAGTCATCCCGTCACCCCCTACAGACCGGCAGTTTAGAAATCCCCACGTTGAGATTCATCCTCAGGCCACGGAAAGCATTCAGAGCCAGAAGCAGTACGAATGGCGTAGGGGTCTTCGGCCCCCGCTTGATGATGTACATTTCGGCGGTGTCAGGAGAGCGCAGCTGGACTTCGTAGTGTCCCGCCGGAGCAGGATCACGCACCTTAATGGCGAACCGGCTGTCCTGGTACTTCGCTTTCACCTCCCGGACGAGAGGCTCCGGCTCGGTGCCCTCGCTCAAAGTGACGGTGGTCGCGCCGTGCCAATTGACCGAAGAGTCGCTGCACCTGATCAGAAGGCCGGTCATTGCCTGGTCGATCTCGGCCACCTTGCTCGCCACCGAATCACCCCGCCGCCTCTCGATGGCACAGGATTCTAGAACTTTCCGCCCATGTACTCGCCCTCGGGCCAGTGGAAGCAGTCAGAGCCGGACGCAATTCGAATCGTATGGGGTTCCAGTCCTTCCGCGACCAGATAGATTTCGGCGCTGTTCGGAGCGACCAACCCGACTTCATAGTGTCCCGCCGGAGCTGTTCGTGTTTCGATGTCGAACCTGCTTCCTTGGTACTTTGTTTCCAGTTCCCTGACCAGAGGCTCCGGCTCAACCCCCTCATTCAGCGTGACCGTGGTTGCCCCTTTCCAGTTCACGGATTCAGGACCGCAGCCCATGAGAACACCGGTTGACCCCTGATCGATGGCGGCCACTTGATCTTTGGGGAAGGAATTGGCAATCTCCAGCTCCACGGCCTGTGTACGGGCCTTCGCTTCCTGCCACGTCAGCTCTGTCTCCATGGTTGCGTCCTCTCCCATTGACTTCGTAGGCGTCGGCGCCTGTGTTGAATCACCCGCACATCCGGCAAGGCCCAGCAGCAGCACCACCGCTCCTGCGTTCCATAGTCGTCGTCGAATCACTTTGTTACCTCTCGGAGCACGTCTTCCAGCAGTCTCGCATTGTCCTTGCTGTCTAATGTGGGGAGCGAGTGGGCATCAAACGTACCGATGTCTGATCCTTCCGGCACTGAATACTCGTTATGCGTGAAGGAATCGTGCTTACTGGGCACTTTGTCGTCCCAGATCAATCCGGTTCCCTGCCCCCGGAGGAGGATGTCGTTGTCGTAGACGTAATTCGAATACCGGGTGTCCTTGTCAGGGTCCCAATCTTCGTGCATCCCGGCCCCGGACAGGGAGATGGACTTGTCATAGCCCGCTCCGTGGATCTCGGAACTGGTGAGATTGACGTAGCCCCAGCTGTGCCCGATGCCGATCTGCTCCGTTCCCTGCAGGGTCGGGTCCGTCAGCATCCCCTGCTGGAAGCCGGCCAGCTGCTTTCCGGCGTCATACCCCGTCTGTGGGTCGTTGGCTTCCAGGAGGCGCAGGTAGTCTTCCCCGCCTTCCTCCTGGTTCTCCCCGGGAACGAGGCCGTCCTTGTAGACAAAAGCCACGGTGTTCGGGGCCGCATCCACCATGTAGTTAGGGAAGGTCTGGGCTCCGCCGTCGTAAAAGCTTTTCATGCTGGTGAAGGTGCCGGGAACGTACGTGATCGTGCGCTGCGTATCCGGGCCCGGGGTTCCGAGCATTTCGATGATCCGTGACTCTTCACGGTTGTACAGATACAGCTGCACCTCCCCGGCCTGCACCCGCTTCAAATAGTCGATCTCCCTCTCCAGCATTTTCTGCCGCGCCTCGGAATCGCCGCCGATCTCCTTCAATCGGGCGAGCAGCGCCTCCGCCGCCTCGATGTCGCCAGCCGCACCCACGCTGTTGGCATGCACCCGGGCCAGCGCGGGCACTCCGTCGAGGGACCCGAAGACCTTGGGCGCCGATTCCAGCAGGACCAGCTGCTGGGCCGTGAAGCCGTTGGCAGCGCTCCCCGAGGCCTGCAGCTCGGCCCACCACTCGGCGATGCGTTCCGGGGACACCGACGGCAGGTGGGTGAGCCAGTCAGGGTTTTTCGACGCCACTTCGAGGTCCGCCGGTGTGGCCGTTTCAAAGAACTCCAGGAGGGCCTCGCCGCGCACCGCGCTGGGGGAAATCGCCAAGGCCAGCGCCGTGGAGGACAGCTCCACCGAGCCGGCCAGGTCTCCGCCCTGCCCGGCGGTGCTGAAGGCCTGCCCGATCTGCCACAGTTTGTCGGCGTCGTTGCGGTCATCCTGGTTGTACTTGCTTACCGCGGGTGCGAAGGTACCGACGTCGGTTGAGGCCCAGGAGCATGAGCTCTGGAAGCTGCTCAGCGCCTGGACCACGTCCTGGCAGACCAGCTCGGCGACGTCGTCCTGGTCGTAGATCTGGGATGCGGCGGCCTTCACGGCCTCGGGTACCGCGGAGCTGGTGCCGGGCGCCGCGCCGGCAGCCCAGTTGTGGGGTTGCAGGACCAGCGGCGGAAACGAGACCTGAGGGCGGGGCACCTCGGCCCCGGACAGATCGTCGGGAGGGGAAAACCCGGGCAGCAGGTCTCGCAGGTAGTCCGCGGCGGCGGACACGAAGCCCTCTTCCAGCAGCTTCTGCAGGGACCTGGCCCGCTGCTCCTTCAGGTCTTGGCGGGCCTGCTCGGCCTGGCTCTTGGCAAACTGGACCTGCTCGGCCACATCCTCCAGTGCATTGACCAAGGCATTGCGGGCTGCCAGCTGTGCGGCCGAGTTCGCCCGATACCGGTCGGCGAACGGACCGCGGAACTCCGCGAGCGCCTCCCCGGTTGTCGATGCCCGTGGCCCGCGCTGCTCGCTCAACGCTGCCGCCGCTTTCTGGCAGGCAGCAATGAGCTGATCGGCGTCGTCGTCGTTAAAGCGCATTCAGGATCCCCCATCCCCCAACGCGCCCATTTCTGGGTCGCAGGTAAGAGGTTACACCCGTCACACATCTGCGGTGTCCCCACCGGGAGCGCGGTCTATTGCCGAGCGATCACCCACGCCGGCGCTGCGCGGCAGAACCGGCTCGGGGGGGCCCGCCACTTCTCTCCGCCGTCGTACTTTAGTCCCCCAAACCCCGCCCGCAGGCTGGGTCAGCTGGCCGCGAAGGACCGGCGGGTGTCGAAGATGACCGGGAAGACGTTCTCACGGCCCGAGCGTATCGATCCGTCCGCGGTGCACGTGACCGGTGGAGTATGCACTCGCGCCTTCCAAGGCGAGGTGCACGTCGGGCCGCCCGCCAGCGGCGGACGGCCCGGACTCGTGCGTCGGCTGTTAGACCTCCGTCGTCACCTTCCACGACGAGTGGATGGCGCCGTGGATGTAGTTCACCGCGCCGGCGTCGCCGACGACGTCGCAGCTGATGCCCGCCTCCCGCAGCTCGTCCGACAGCGGCGCGGCCGACGTCGTGCCGTCCGCGTACACCACCATCGCGGCCGGGGCGGAGAAGGACTGCTCCCCCACCGTCCACTCCACGGACTTTTCCGTGATGCGGGTGATCGTGGCGTTGCGGTGGATGTCCACGCCGTGGCTGGTGGCGTCCTTGACCGCGGTCCAGCGCCGCGGCATGGCCAGCGGCAGTCCCAGCTGCTGCTTTTCGTGCAGCAGGGTGACGCGGCGGCCGCGTTCGGCGAGGAACTCGGCCAGCTCCAGGCCGACCAGGGAGCCGCCGATCACCACCACGTCCTTGCCCATGGGCAGCCAGAACTTGGTGAACTGGCGGACGAATTCCGGGCTCTTGGTGACCCCGGAGAGCCGGCCGAGCTTGCCCAGGGTGCTGAGCACGGCGCCGGCCTCCTCGGCGGTGGCGGTGCCGAGCATCATGGCGCGCAGCGTGTCGCCGGTCTGCACGATGGGCAGGTCCCCGCCCGGGAAGTCCGGCTTGGGCCGCACGGCGCCGGTGGCCACGATGACGTGGTCCGGGTTCAGCGCGCGGATGGTCTCCACGGTGGCCGGGGTGTTCAGCTTCACCGCGATCCGCAGCCGCTTGATTTCGGCCTTGAACCAGCGCAGCAGCCGCTCGTTATCCGGGGTGGTCATGGTGGAGAACCACATGGTGCCGCCGAGCCGGTCGGACTTGTCCAGCACAGTCACCCGGTGCCCGCGTTCAGTGAGCACCCGCGCCGATTCCAGCCCGGCCGGGCCGGCACCGACGACGACCACGTGCTTGGCGGCCGACGCCGGCTTCAACGGCAGCAGCGCCTCGTTGCCGAGCGCCGGGTTCACGGCGCAGAACGGGGTGTCGTCGAAGAAGTTCTCCGCCACGCACAGGTAGCAGTTGATGCAGGGCCGCACCTCGGCGAACCGGCCCTCGCGCAGCTTGTTCGGCAGCTCCGGGTCGGCCAGCAGCTGCCGGCCCATGGCGGCGAAGTCGATCTGCCCGGCGGCCAGCGCCTTCTCGGAGATCTCCGGAAGCATGCGCCCGACGGCGATCACCGGGACATTCACGGCCTGCTTGATCGCGGCGGCGTTGTCCAGGTAGGCGCCGACCTTGTTCGGCAGCGGGCCGTCGGTGAAGTTATCGAACGGGTTCCGGCCCCAGCCGGTGACGTGGATGGCGTCCGCGCCGGCCTGCTCGAACAGCTTCGAGGCTTCGATGGCCTCCTCGAGGGTGAGCCCGCCGTCCTGCCCGTATTCCTGTCCGGCGACGCGGACCAGGATCGCCAGCCGGTCACCGACCCGGTCCTTGACGGCGCGGATGACCTCGCAGGCCAGCCGGGCGCGGTTGGCCAGCGGGCCGCCGTATTCGTCGGTGCGCTGGTTGTCCCGCTGGTTCAGGAACACGCCGAGGATGTAGCCGTGCGCGGCGTGGATCTCGATCGCATCGGCGCCGGCCTTGGCGATGCGTTCCGCGGCGTCGGCCCAGGTGTTTACCAGCCAGGCGATGTCCTCGGCCGTCATGTCCTTGTAGGTGGTCTGCTTGCCGGCGGTGGCCGCGCCCATCTTGCCCAGTTCCTCGCGGGTGCTGTCGGCCAGGGCGGACATGTCGTAGCTGTAGTCCGGCTGGTTGGGGGCGAGCACGGGGCGGTCGTTGGCGACGTCGACGCGGGCCACCTTGCCGTGGTGGGTGGACTGGATGCAGAGCCTGCTGCCGGCGGCGTGCACGGCGTCGGCGAGGGCCTTCAGGCCGGGGATGTACTTGTCATCGGACAGGCCCGGCTCCTTCATGGACGCGGCGCCGTAGGGGAAGGCGATGGCGCAGGCGCCGGTGATGATCAGGCCGGCGCCGCCCTTGGCGCGCGCCACGTAGTGGTCGATCTCGGTCTGTTCGATCTCTCCGTGCTCGGAGACGTTCATGTCCATGGCCGGCAGGACGATGCGGTTGGGGGTTTCCATCGGGCCGATGCGGCCGGCGGCCATCAGCCGGGGAAAGGTCTTGGTGTTCACATTTCGTAATTTACTCCTCGATTTCGCCACAAGCTAAACCGGAAGAGGTTGCGTAAATCACGCGGGCTAGCTACTCGAGGGCACGAATCCGAGCCGCTTGTCCACCACGTTGACAAGCGGCTGTCCGGCGAGGTAACGGCGCAGGTTGTCCTCGAACTGGGCGGCCATCGCGGGCAGGTGGGTCTGCGAGTCGCCGGACAGGTGCGGGGTGATCAGCACGTTCTCCAGGTCCCAGAGCGGGTCCGACGCCGGCAGCGGCTCCGGGTGCGTGACGTCCAGGACGGCGCCGGCGATGGTTCTGTTTCGCAGGGCGTCGGTGAGGGCGGCCTGGTCCATGAGCTGGCCGCGGCCCATGTTCACCAGCACCGCCGTCGGGCGCATCGCGGCGAGCACCTCGGCGCTGAGCATGCCGCGGGTGGCCTCGGTGAGCGGGGCGGCAAGGACGATGTAGTCGTACTCCCCCGCCACGGCGGCGAAGTCGGTGCTGGCATGGACGGCGCCGTCGAAGTCGGCGTCGCCGGGGCGGGCGGTGCGGCCGAGCCCGTCGGCGGTGATGCCGACGGCGCGCAGCAGCCGGGCGGTGGTCCGGCCGATGCTGCCGGTGCCGGCGATCAGGGCGCGGGTGCCGGCGAGGTTGCCGGTGCGGAAGTACTCCCAGCGGCGGTCCTGCTGGTTCCGCTGGGCCTGCGGGATGTTCTTGGTGAAGTGCAGGATGCCGGTGAGGGCGTATTCGGCCATGGCCTGGTCGAAGATGCCGCGGGCGTTGGTGACGGTGACGTCGGAGGCGGCCAGTTCCGGGAAGAGCAGCATGTCGACGCCGGCGGCCGGGACGTGGATCCAGCGCAGCGCGTCGGCGGCGGACCAGGTCTGGCGGAGTCCATCGGCGAAGTAGTCCCAGAGGTAGAGGATCTCGGCGCCGCGCAGGGCGGCGGGCAGGTGTGCGGGGGTGGTGACGACACGGACGTCGGCGAGGGACTGGAGGGTGTCGAGGCCGACGACGGGGCGGGAGCCGGCGTAGATGGTGAGGACGGGGCGGGGCATGCGTCCAGCTTAGGCAGCTTCGAGCAACGTCGGAGAGCAACACGCTGCCCAGAAGAGCTTCACTCCTTACGCTGTACCAGCCCAGAGCCCCGTGACGGGAATCTCGGCTCCCCCATACACACACGTTGAAGCGCAGATATATGGGAACGGGCCGACGTCCAAGGTAGCCTGATGCCAACTCGACGTATTTAACCTGATTTGGACAATGACTTCCCATATTTCCTGGCTCGACGCGAACACCGATGAGAACAACCGCATGCGTGAGCTCGTCAAACTGTTTTCCACCCCGGAAACTATCGACGATCTAGGCATCGGCCAGATTCGAGATGTCATCAGCAACACTCTCTTTCCGGGAACGTCAGTGCTTCACGCAGGAGCCCGCTACCTCCTGCTCGTACCGTGGTCCTATCTGACGGCGGCTGCCGGAACAACCCAACCGGAAATTTTGAAGTCCCGCGCAGAGAAGTCAGAACGGGCGCTAATTGACAGGTTTCGCGAAATTTCCACCTCCGGGTTCATCGGCAGCTCAGCCGGCAATAAGGTCCGCCAGCTTCCGTCAGCGGCCTATTGGTCCGCGCTCCGGCGGTACGAGATAGTGCATCCGGACATTGACCGCGCCGCAATCGCAGAGGCCATGTGTGCTGCACGCTCCAGCACGGACGGCAGCGAACCAACGGTGATCTGGGACCCGTCCTTACCCAAGCCGCCCGAAGGCTTCCCTCACACCGAGGAGAACGCCCTGGTGCTCACGCACGCCGAATCATCCTGGCTTCAGGAACGCCTGCTCGCATCCTGTCGGGGAACGCTGCTGGCGCACCTGGTGATGTCGCCGGTTCCGCTCGCGGACAACACGACCGGTCCATGGGAGGAACCGGCCGCCCGAACTGCTGACCCGCACATCACCCAATGGCTTCGCGACGCTGAACTGTTCTCCTTCGTACACAACGGGGCCAACATCCTCTATCAGCACTCGCTGGCCGACCTCGCTTCGAGGACCCTTCCCGGCAGCGGCATCTCAACGGAGCCGACCGAGGAGTTGCTGAAGACCTGGGAGATGAAGCGGAGTGCCAACCGGCACTTGCTCGAAAGCTGGGACACCGCTTCCTTCCTTGAGCGAGTGCAGACCGCCAATCCCGCTATCCGCGCAAGCACCCTCGACTTCGCCCGCACCATTGCCGCTGCGGCTCAGGACTTTTCGACCCCCATCGCGGACAACCACACCCTCCGCCTGGTCGTCGAGGACCGGGAGCGCCTGATGAAGAAAGCCAACTCCCGGTTCCGGAACCATCAGCGCCTCCGCGGCTGGGCCCCGCAGGACAGGGTCTCGGCCCTCACGTTCCGCTGGACTCAGGTCCGGCGGACCATCCGTGACATCCACGACGGGCTGGCCCGTGGACAGGAACTCACCCATGCTTGATGCCGGGAACAGGCAGGCCCTCACCCAGCAGCTGCGCCCGCCGGCCGGGTTCCGGCTGGTGCATGCTGTAGGCACCACGTTCACCCTGGACATGACCAGCGCACTGGCGGTTCCCCTGAGTTTTGTGTCCGGATCCGGGGAGCAGTTCACGAATTCGGTCGCGGTGCTCACCGCGCTCCGCAAGGTCGCGGACCGTGTGGACATCTTCTGCCAGGCGGGCAATATCCGGGTCCCGCAGGATGCCTCGGATTTGCTGGCGCTGCTCGAGCCGATGGTTCACCAGGTCAGCGCCAAGCGGGGCGGTCTCTTTCACCCGAAGATCTGGGTGCTGGAGTTTGAAAACGACGACGACGGTGAACGCCGCTACCGGTTCCTGTGCAGCAGCCGCAACCTCACCCCGGACACCAGCTGGGATCTCCTGGTCCGGCTCGATGGTGCGCCAACGGACATCGCCATTCCCAGCAACACCGCCCTGTCACGGTTCCTGACAGCGCTCAGCCCCATGGCCTCCGTGCAGCTGGAGCAGACACGGATAGACCGAATTGCAACTCTGGCCAAGCGAATCGCCACCGTTGAGTGGGAGTTACCCGAGCACATTTCCTCGCTGGCCTTCCGTCCGCTCGGTGTTCAGTCCGAGGCGGAGCCTGAGTCCCTGGTCAGTTACCTCCGCAACCCGCAGACCGCCACCGGCCTGAATCCCGACCCGACGGCAGCGAAAACCATCGGCTACAAGAAGCTGGCCATCTCCCCGTTCCTGGACGACACCCTGCTAGGTCGCTTCACCGATGCCCGGACGGGAGAAGCCCATGTGTTTTCCCGCGCGGATCAGCTCGACCTGATCTCCCCGGAGCTTATCGGAAACAAGCGCGTCCGCTTCCGTTCATTCGACGACACCGTCACCCCTGAAATGAACGACGACAGCGTTCCCAACTCGGCAGGTGACCTCACCGGGATCCATGCCAAGGCTTACTTCTGTGACTACGGTTTTCAAACCCATGTGCTCCTTGGCTCGAGCAATGCCACCGACGCTGGTTTCAACAAAAACGTTGAGTTCCTGGTCGAGATGAAGGGACGCAAATCAAAAATCGGGGTGGACGAGATCCTGAACAGCCTCAAAGACGTTCCCTTCACTGACTATGCAGGCGATGGAGGCAAGGAGCCTAGCCGCGACGACGAGACTCGTTTTCGGCTCGAGACCGAACTCCAAAAGGCTGCTGCCGGGAGCTTCATGCTTGATGCATTCGAGGAACCGGGACCTGAATCATCCGGACGGTACGCGGTCAGTCTGGAGCATCACTGGGCACCTCCGCCCCAGTTCAGTGCCACCATTCGCTTGGTGTCACTTCGCACACCGGTCTTCGAGGTCCTGGGGGCTTCCGACCGCTCAATCAGCTTTCGACAGGTGCCGCTGGCAGATGTGACTCCCTATGTAGTGCTGGCTCTCACCGACAAAGAGTCCGGCCTGTCAGCGACGGCCGTTGTCCAGGGCGTCCTGCGCACCGATCCGGAGGGCCGCCTCGACGAGGTCATTGCCCGGCAGCTGGACCATCCCGACAAGCTGCGGCAGTTCCTGCTCCTGTTCCTGTCGCCGGAAAACGTTCCACCGGGTTCAGGCCTTGCCGGCCTGTCCTGGCAGTTCCGCCCGGGATATGAGACAGGGTCATCAGCCGGACTTTTCGAAGCTTTGATTACCGCACTGGAGAATCCCAATGCCCCGGCCGTGTTCAGCGATCTGGAGCCGGTGATTCAACGCTTGGTGCAGCTGAACGGGGACAGTGAAGAGGTCCTGCAGCTTCAATCCCTTTGGTCTGCCGCAGTGGAGGCCCTGCAAATGAAGGAACTGTCCCATGGTCTTTGACCCGCTCCCGGCGCTGAACAGCCTGCGCGGATTCCAGCGGCGCACCGTCGACCACGTTTTTCACCGGCTTTACCGCGACGCCGAGCCGGCCGACCGGTTTCTCGTCGCAGACGAAACCGGTCTAGGGAAAAGCATGGTTGCCCGCGGCGTCATCGCCAAAGCCATTGCTGAACTGGACCGGACAGAGTCAACCGTGGATCGCATCGACGTCGTCTACGTCTGTTCCAACGCCGATCTGGCCAAACAGAATCTGGCGCGGCTAAACGTTACCGGGCAGCCGGATATCATCGAATCCGGGCGGCTCACCCTGCTCCCGGGACAGCTGGATTTGCTGCAGGGTGAGCCCGCCCCAGGAATGAACAAGCGTGTCAATTTCATCTCATTGACTCCCGGCACCTCGTTCAAGGTCACTCAGGCCACAGGACAGGCGCCGGAACGTGCCGTCCTGTTTCTCCTCCTGGAACAGCTCAACGTCATCACTCCCCAGAACAGGACACACGCAGTGGAACTGCTGCGCGCTACCGCCGGAACCAGCTCGTTCGAATGGCAGCTTGGCCGTTGCAGGACCAAGAACCCCGACGGATTCACGCCTCAGATAGCGGAGGAGTTTCGAACTCTGGGGTCTGCGAGCGGAAACCTGCCGGCGATAAAGCGTGAGCTATCCAATGAATCAGCTGACCGGGAGGGTCAGCACAAGTCCATGAACAGCATCATCGGCGGTTTGCGGTCCGACTTGGCGCGGGCGGGCCTGAACTGTCTGGAACCGGACCTGATCATCCTGGACGAGTTTCAGCGCTTCCGCGATCTGCTCCGGCCACCCGCGAGCGACGACCTGGTTGATGAGGCCAATGAATTGGCCCGCCAGTTCCTGGAGTACGACGGCGCGAAACTGCTTCTGCTCTCCGCAACTCCATACAAGGCTCACACCGCGGCCGCTGACACCGACGGGGATGAGCATTCCTCGGACTTCCTTCAACTGTTGGACTTCCTCAGCCGCGGCGAGGAAGGCTATTTGAGCAGCCTGAGAGCCGATTTCGAAACACGACGCCGGCAGCTCACCGGTCAGCCCGTTGATGAGAACGTGACGGACCGGATAGAACGCTCTCTGCTCCGGTTTATGTCCCGGACCGAGCGGCCCCAGCTGGGCAGGGACGACATGCTCAAGGTCATCGACATGGCACCAACGGAGGTGAAGCCCGGGGACCTCTCCAGTTATCGGTCCTTGTCCGAGGTCTCACGGGCAGCAGGTTCGGGCAACGTCCTGGAGTACTGGAAATCCATTCCTTACTTCGCCCACTTTCTGGCCGGCTACAAGATTGGTCGCGAGACTGTCCAGAAGCGTGAAGAGCTGCATCCGCTACTGAGCAAACTGGCCACAATCGATGCGGACAAATACCGCCGCTACGAACCGCTGGAGACTGACAGCGCGAAGTTCCGCGCCGTTCGTGACCACACTGTGGGCCAGGACTGGTGGCAGCTGCTGTGGATTCCGCCGTCGCTCCCGTATCTGGAACCGTCCGGACCCTACTCCGGGCAGTCCGCCGTAACAAAACAGCTGGTCTTCACCTCTTGGAACGCCGCCCCCACGGCAATTACCACTCTGCTTTCCTATGAGGCGGAGCGGGAAACGCTCCAAGGGTCCGAGCACGGAGAAAACTCTCCCGAAGCCCGAAGGAAGTTCCGCGGCAGGTTCCGTTATGCGGTCAAAGACGGGGAGCCGCAGCGGATGTCGACGTTGGCGTTGTTCGTTCCCCACGTTGCTCTGAGTGCTGCCGGCGATCCTCTGTCGGCCGCGAGGAAAGCTGGCCGGCGGGTGACCGGCAAGGAGCTTAGGGAATGTGCTGCCGCGGAAGGTCAGATAGTCACTGGAGTGCCGGCGGGCGATGCCGGGCGGCTGGGCGCCTGGGCGTCGTATTTCAGCGTTCCCGGTGGGTTTCCTCAGGAATGGTACGAGAGGAATGCTCTGTCGGGACGGTTTCGGGAGGCATCTGAGAGCATCGAGCGGTCCGCTGGTCTAGATGACGCTGCTGAGCCCAGCAAGAACGACGAAGGCGGACGGGAGGACACTGCCTACCTCCAACACGTTGACCGAATGCTCGAGGTCGCGGCGGGGGGTTTCCTTGGGTGGGATGCTGAGGTTGCTGATCTGGCCGCTAATTCACCCGCCAACTGCATGTACCGCTCCCTGCTGCGGATAGCTCCCGAAGGAATGGACGGGGGTCATGTCTACAAAGCCGCCCTGCTCGGCGTTTCCGGCCTCCGTTCTCTGTTCAACCGGCTTGATGTAGCTGAACTTCTGGTTCGGTTGTACCCGGAGGGCGAACCGTGGCAGAGGGTGCTCAGGTATTGCGAGGCAGGGAACCTGCAATCCGTGCTGGATGAATACGTGTTCCAGCTGCAGAGTCAGCAGCCCCCGGGTGAGCTCACCGCCGAGCAGCTCATGCTGCTGGCTGACGATCTCCGGGGCGCCCTCACTCTGCGCCCCGCACCCATGCGGGCGAAATATCCTGACGGCTCACATGATGATCTTCGAATGGGGGTTCGTTTCGCCGTCCGCTACAGCAACTCCCGCTCAGAGGATGGCGATTCAGCCCGTATGCCGGAAGTCCGAAGGTCGTTCAACAGTCCCTTTTGGCCGTTTGTTCTGGCGTCCACTTCGGTCGGCCAGGAGGGTATTGATTTCCATTGGTGGTCACACTCGGTGATGCACTGGAACGTCCCGTCCAATCCCGTTGATTTTGAGCAGCGGGAGGGACGGGTCCACCGCTATCTCGGCCACGCCGTGCGCAAGAATGTTGCTGCGCAGCACGGAGACGCGGTATTCGCCTCCAATGCCCGGAATCCCTGGGCAACTGTTTTTCGGGTTGCATCGCGGTCCGTCGCCGAGTCCGAAGATGCGTACAAGGACTTCTCACCGCATTGGATACACCGCGGCGAGTACAAGATTGAACGCCGGTTACTCGACCATCCGCTGAGCAGGGACGTTGTACGGACGAAGCAAATGCTCTCCGGACTTGCCACCTATCGCCTCGCCCTGGGCCAGGCACGGCAGGATGATCTGCTGGGCCTTATTCCGGAGGACAGCCATGTTCCGGCCCTGCGTCTCCGCCCGCGAGGCGATCCCTCTCCTGCACCAGGTACGGTTCCGCGATAGGGCTAAGTTCCTTTTCATAGGGCGGGAATTCCGCTCAGCACGCCGTCCGGCAGGTGTTGCATAAGACCCTAGTAAACTCGGACCCGCGCGCACCTGCAGGGCAGGGTTGTAGACAGTCTCATGTGCCCTAGCCCGAGGCGGTAGATGACGTTTTTGGAGGAGATCATTTCGTTGAGTACCGGCAAATCAGTTCGTCTATTCCTGGCCGACGGTACCCCTGGTGGCTTGTTGACGGCCGAGATCATGAACTGGACGGGACACATCGTTGCGGCTCCACGTTCCGACCTAGGAACACTGTTGAAACGACCTGAGGCCAGCCGAACCGGAATCTATCTCCTGCTAGGGGACGATCCCGACAGTATGGGAGGTTCGCTTGCCTACATCGGCGAAGGTGACGACGTCAGTAAGCGGTTGTACCAACACTCCCGCCCGGAAGACCAGGGCGGAAAGGACTTCTGGGACCGTGCCATCGTTCTCACGAGCAAGGACGCAAACCTCACCAAGGCGCACGCCCGCTACCTGGAGTCGCGCCTCATCACCTTGGCACAGCAAGCCAAGCGCGCCCGCCTGATGAACGGCACGGCACCAGCACCGTTACCGCTGCCAGAGTCGGACGTCTCGGACATGGAGTACTTCATCGCACAAGCCAAGATTGCCCTACCGGTCTTGGGGGTCAACTTACTTCGGAATACGACTGTCTCCGCAACGCCATCAAACCCTGCTGAGCCTGTTTCCGCCCCTCAGCAGGTCATCTCCCCCCTATTTGAAATGCGGCTCAAAAAGTACGGAATCGTAGCGACCGCCCAGGAAGTCGATGGTGAGTTCACGGTCCTCGAGGGGTCGCTTGCCAGAGCAACCTGGATCGGAGTCGAAGAAGATGGCTATCGACGGCTTCGAGAAAAACTGGCCAAGGATGGCACGCTGGTCCCGTCGGCCAACGGAGCCCTCGCCGTGTTTTCCCGCAATCAGGTCTTCGCTTCACCCTCTGCGGCATCGGCTATCGTCTCAGGGCGAACATTCCAACGGACGCGCGGAATGGAAGGTGCAATCCACCGGACTTGCCTACGGGGTCTGGCAGAACCAAGATATCGAGCTCGATCGCGAAGGGCTCTGAAGGCAGGGCCGTCGGCGAGGACCCCCAATGCTCGAACGATGCCACACCGGCCGCCGATACTCCGGTGCCGAGATTGAGATCAGCGCTCTTCTACGAGATCCTTCGCCGTTAGGTTTGCCGGCTCCCCAGACGAACTCGAGCTGGATCGCCGGCATCAGCTACTCGCGCTTGTGAACAGCAGTATGCATCTCCTCGATGCTGCGCGGGTTCGAAAGGACATGCTGATTCTCTGGGTCGGCCGACTGATGGTCAGGCAACGGCGTCGTCATCGACGGCGACCACGGTGTCGTAGAGGCCGTAGCGCCGCAGACCCTTGTGGGACTCGATGCCGGTGTAGGACAGGGAGGAGTCTTCGTAGCGGCGGAAGGCGAAGACGGCTTGGTTGATGTGGGTCGCATTGAAGACGCCGAGGTTCACGAGCAGATGGAAGTCCTCGACGGTCAGTCCGGTGACGGTACGGAACAGGCCCGGTTCGAGCTTGGTTATGACGTCCTGAAGGGTGTTCTCGCGGAAGTCAGTCAGGTACATGAACGCCGGAATACGGGTGGCGAACTTCACCAACTTTTCCTGGATCTGCTTCCGCTTGGACTTATATTCCTTCTCCTCCGCCGTGAGCTCCTTCTTCTCCGCCGGAGTGATGTCCTCGCCCTTTTCCTTCTTCGCCTTCTTGACGGCGTCGCTCTTGTTCACGACGGTCTCGAATATGTCGTTGCCGAGCGCGCGGAAGCCTTCGATGTTCATGACGGCGTTGAGGGCTTCGGGGTTGTTCATGATCTTGCGCAGGGTGTCGTTGTCGACGTTGACGAGGATTGCGGACTCCCACTTACGGGCCAGGAGAGTTGCGGAGGTGCCCGACATGGCAATGTCCAGGATGCCGCCAGCATCGACCTGAGTCATGTTCGACCCGTCATAGGCCAACACGGGCAGGAACTTCACGAGCTCCTCGACCGCCTGCTCCGGGTTCGGTGTGTCCGGCGAAAGGCCCGCGCCGTAGTCAGCGATCTGACGCAGTGCGCGGGTAGGCGCGAAGTCGAACACGAAGCACACCGGCTTGAGGACTGCTTCGGCGCTCGGGTTGTCTCCGTCAGGGTTCTTGATCGACCATGGTGACTGCACGCGGAACGCTGCCTGGAAGTAGGTCTCGGGTGAGTTGAGGTTCCGCAACATCAGGATCGAGGACCACTGCTTGACGGTGACACCCGTGGTGAGTTTGCCGCACGACAGAGTGATCGTCTTCGTGTCGTGGCCGTCACCGATCGCCGCCCGCACTGGCGGGAGAGCATCCAGCCCAATGCCCGCGCCGGCACCTGCGACTACGAGGACCTCGTAATCGTGCCAAAACACGTTCTGCTTCTCCGCGAGCAGGTTCGACATCGCCTGGCACGCTGCCACGTTGGGCAGGAACCAGAATGAGTGCTGCAGGTACGGCAGGAGTCGGACATCGGAGTATGGGAATGGCGGGCGGGTGCCCATTCGCATGGCGTCGACCTGGGTGGGCAGGTGAGCGCCGCGGATGAGGTCGAGCCACTTCTGCACGTCGGTCTTGTGCGTGAACTCGGCTTCCTTACCGATTCCCTTGGCCTCGAAGAACTCGTTGAGGTCGAACTCGTCGAACTCTCCCTGGTTGGCGACGGCGATGAGCTCGTCAGGCATCTGGTAGGTGAACAGGCGCATCTCCGGCAGGGCACCGTATGGGTTCCAGACGTTCGGGTGCGCGACGGCATACTCGGCCTTTGCGTGCTGCTCGTCGGTGTAGGTCCAGTTGAAGATTTGCTCCTCGATGAACTCACCGGTTGCCAGCGCCTTGAACGGCGTGCCGGACAGGTATAGGTAGGCACGAGTGGTGATCGGAAGGAAGTCGTCCTCGTCGTTGCCGAGCTCGTCGAGTTCCTCGTCGAAGGCCGCGAGGCCGTCGTTATACTCCGCGGCCAGTTCCTTCTGCTTGACCTTCTCGTCCTCGCCCTCGAACAACTCTTTGGCGGACTCGCGCCAGGCACCGAAGTGGTACTCGTCGAAGATGACGAGGTCCCAGTTGGTGGTGTGGACCCACTCGTTCTTCGCCTTGATGAGCCCGGTCTTCCGGTCGCGTCCGAGCAGGTCCTGGAACGATCCGAAGTAGACCAGTGGCCGACTCTTGTGTGCGTAGTCCGGACTCCCTCCGGTCGCTGAGGAGAGGTACTGCCAGCCATCGAAGTCGGCGTGAGACTCCAGATCGCTCTGCCAGGCGTCCTCCACCGCAGGCTTGAACGTCACCACGAGAACGCGCTTGGCGCCGAGCCGTTTGGCAAGTTGGTAGGAGGCGAAGGTCTTCCCGAAGCGCATCTTGGCGTTCCACAGGAAACGAGGCACCGCCTGGGAGCCCTCGGCCCAGATCGACTTGAAGTAGCCCTCGGTCTTATCGACGGCGCTGGCCTGCTCCGGGCGCATCGGGAACGTCTCGTGATGGGTTCCACTGAGCTCCACGCCTGTACGCAACTCAGTGATCGCCGTACGAACGTCGTCCGGCGTACAACGCATCCACTCCCGCGCAGACCCGAAGATTGGGTTCTCGAAGCCCTTGTCGATCAGCCTTTGGCGCACATCCGAGTCGCGAATAACCGATCCGTCGCCACGTTCAGCGAGTTCGTCAACGTGGAGCGTGTACGCCTGCTGCATTTGCCCCTGAGACTCACGGATACGCATGTTCACATCCGGCTTCGTCGTCTGCCCGACCTTGAGAAGTCCCGTATATCCTGCTGGTGGATCGTTCGGCGACCACGCGTAGATGCGCAGCCTCGCTTCGGGCCTCTCCGGGAGAAGCTCGTCGATGTCTCTACTCATCGGTACCCTCCCCATCATCTTCGAAGAGGGTACGGTCGTGTGGGGCCACCTGAGATTCGACAAATGCGATCTCGTCGGTGGTCAGTCCGTAGCGCTTATAAAGCAGGTCGTCAGTCCACTCGCGGTCGAGAGGCAAGTCCGGAACAAATGCGTAGACATTGCGCGTGGCATCTTGCGTTCCCTTTCTCAAGGACACCAAAAAGCGTACGAACCGAGTTCGCAGATAACCCGCGTAGCGTTCGGCGCTGCGCTCGTCCTCAAACCGCCCCGCGACCAAATAAGTCTCCGTGCACGCCGTACCAGGAGGCGCGATTATCGGCCTAGACAGGAATTTCGTTTCAACCGCTGCACTCGTCCCTTGGACACGTGTCATCAAGACTTTCCAGTCGTCTACCCACTGACGATTCGAAGGCAGATCGTCGCGCTCGATCCAATCGATCCGCTGGTTCGCGAAAAGCTTCACTGGCTCGGACATTCGCGCCGGCGAACCGCTTCCTTTGAAGTTGGTCGCTAGGCCAAAAGGCTTTCGGCTCGACACCCGCAGGTCCAATGTCGGCTCACCGAGCGCTCGGACCTTGTCGAGGATCGGGACGGCTTCATTCCGACGGACTAGCACGTCGTAGGCGTCCAGGTACCGAGTTACCTTTTCGCCAAGAGGCTTCCCATCCCACATTGTCTGGACCGCGCAAGGGCCATCGTATTCACGGTCCCAGAGGAAGTACGACACCCCTCCACGGATCTTTACACCGGGGAAGGCTTCGTAGAGCTTCGGGTAATCGACGATGTCGTGCATGCGGTGGTCGGCAAGCATCTTCTTGCGGTACTCGTCGAGGCCCTTGCCGCCCGCAAACCAGCGGGACGGAGTGACAAAAACTGCGAACCGAGGGTCGAGCCCGAGCGCCTTCTCTACGAACATCTGGTAGATGGGTGCGGCCGACGTACCGTAGCCACCGTCGCTGAGTTGGTAGGGCGGATTGCCGATGATGACGTCGAACTGCATGTTGTCTCCGAACAGCTCGGCCATGCGAGCCTTGATATCGTCGGTATGGATGAAGGCGTAGGCGTGAGTCTCAAGGTCTCCGCCTCGTGCGTAGTCGTCCGCGCCGGCTCCGCAGTAGATGCACTTGCGGTCGGTGTAGACCGTGAACTCTTCGCCCGTCAGGGGATCGACACGGAACTCACGCTTGCCGCCGCCCCAGGTGTGCTCGGTGCGCTCGAACCAAATGTTGCCGTCCTCGGTCGTGAACGACTTGGCGATCGAGTGCGGCCCGTTGGCGAACTTCGAGCAGTAAACGCTCCGGCGCGCAAGCAGCGCCGTGAGCTGGGTGATCCCGATGCCGTAGACCTGATGGGTGAGGATGTGATCGACACGTTCGTCAAGGTCGGGGAATGCCAGGATCAGGCCATCGGTGAGCCGACGCACGATTTCACGGAGAAAAACTCCGGACTTGGTGAACGGATCGAGGAACGTGACATCGGGGTTGGCCCAGATGTCCGCGCCGTCATTGGCGTCTGCCCACGCGGTGGCAAGCGTGTCGAGCATCTGGTTCGCGAATACTGGTGGGGTGAAGACCTCATCGTTCGAGAGGTTCGCGATGCAGGTCAAGACATCCGGATTGTGCCCTCGGAGTGTGAATGGCGCAAGGGTCACGCGGCGTCCTCGGCGATCTGCCTGACGGTCATCGTCGGATAGGTCTGCACTGGAACGAACAGGTCCTCGTCGTCGAGTTCACCGAACAGGGTTCCCTCGTACGAGGCGCGCTGGGTGAGGTCGTCGTAGCGAAAGTCGCGCCTCTGAAACTTCCCCTTGCCAAGGTAGCCCCACTCAGGAAAGGTGATCGGTTGGCCACTGGGCACGGTCATGGTCAAGGCATCGCCCTGGACGATGTTCACGGCCAGGACTGCGCGTGCCGCTCGCGCCCACTGGTCATCGTTGCCGATACCAAGGAACGTGTTGAACACCTCGGCGAGATTGTGGCGGCACTCTTCGGCGTTGTCCGCGAGGAGTTCGATGCCGTACGTGCACATCAGCGCGAAGAGGGCGTAGTGGCGCTTTTCGAACTCGCTCTTGTCGTGCCGAATCTGGACGGTCGCGAGCTTGCGAGCCAGGACTGGGATGAGGAAGTTCCCGGAGCCGCAGGCGGGTTCGAGGATGCGAGAGTCGATCCGCTCAGATTCGTGCTTGACGAGATCGAGCATGTCCTCGACCATCCACGCCGGGGTGAACACCTCGCCGTGATCGGCAACGCGTTGCTTGGATTTCACCAACTCCTGGGCGTCTATCAGCGCCATCTTCACCCCTGTCCGTGCTCGTCGTTGTCCTGAGCGTAGGAGCGACCAACGACACCGGGATGGGCTACGGGGATCTCATGGTCACTGGCTGCCGCGCCCGCGCGCACCCAGTCGTCGATCTCGCAGGCTTTGAACTTCCAGAGACGCCTGACTTTGTGGTCGGGCAGAGCTTCGGCAATCCAGGTGTGGACGGTGTCCTTGGTGACCCCGAGGTGGGCGGCGATGTCGTCTGTGGACAGCCGCGGCTCAGCCACGTTGGTCCTCCTCACTCATTGGGCCACACAGGCCCACGAGCACCATGATACCGGTGGAGATACCGATTCAGTTGCGTTTCTCCCGGCGTGGCCAAACGAGATAAGTGCCCGACTTCGAACGTCCGTTTGCCCTGTCAGGGTCTTAAGCCGCCGTGCGCGGGGTCCGTTCATTGTTCCATATTGATGAGAGGTAGTTTTCTCAGTTGATATGGCCGTAGCCGCGGCGGTAGGTCCGCTATCCAGGTCCTGATTGCCAGCCAGAGTTCCTTGCGTGCCCCCCCCTGACGGTCCAGGACTCTCTTCCAGAGCAGGGAAAAGAGGAGTCCATGGCAGCGTTGTTCGCTTCGCCCTAGATACACAAGGCGCAACTCGGTCAGCCGCAAAAGAGGCCGCGTCGAAGGGACAGCGAAGGGGCGGCGAAGCAGTGCAGATGCGTGGTTCAACGCGGAGATATTGAACTGCGGCTCCACCCCATACCCACCGCGGAACCGAGGGGGCGCGGCTTCATCACACATCGGGGGCGCTTAGTGCGCCACGGCGCTCGCCTCGACGTAAACGTCCGCCGGCATCGGCCGATGCAGCTTCCAAGTGATGGCGATCGGCCGGGACCCGGCGTGCGACATGTAGTCCATCTCCCCCAAACACGTGTACGGCATCGTCATCCCGTTCTCGTCCTTCTCCCGGGGACGGGTGAACAGCAGCACCCTCGTCCCGTTGCTGCGCTGGGTGAGGTACCGCCGGCCTGCGACGCTCTCGGGCGACGTCGCGTTCTGTGATTCCCAATGAAAGACCTCAGGACTCATCGCGTAGTCCTTGTACATGATCGAGGCAGCCCGGTCCTTCGCATCCTTCTCCAGCGTCACGAAGAAGACATCAGTTTCAACCTCCGGACACCAGGCGACGCCCTCCCGGTGGGTCATCCGGCCGCCCAGCTCGAAGTACCCCAACGCAGCGAGCACTTCCTCACGGCGGTAGGTCGCATGGGAATATAGCGGGACCTGCTGCAGGCCGAGCCCGAGCCCGCGCGGCGCGTGCCGGGCGTTCTGAAGTCCCAGGGCAGCGAGCTGCCGGATCTCCGACGCGACCAACGAGTAGCCCCGCAAAACCTGCAGGCCGTCGTCGTAGGAGGCGTGTCCCCCACCATTGGGCCAGATGGCGAAAAACAGCATCCGGGCCATGATCTGCTCCCGCGGGCTGAGCTCTGCGTAGCGGCGCCCCTCAGGGGACACCAAGTCTGCATACGCTTCGGCCCGCTCCGGATCGTCGATGCACAGCATCGAGGTCATCCTGCGCAGCAGCGCCTCCTCGGTGTCACCGTGGGGCAGTGACGGTGAGAGCCCGACGTCGGGCCGGTGACCGACGTCGACCAGCCCGGCTTCCCGGATCAGCGACGTCCAGGAATCACCGGTCTTCCGGTACACGTGCGACAGGTCCCGGCCGGACTCACGAAGATAATCCTCCAGCGCCTGCTCGCCATAGGAGCGAACCTCGGCGACCAGCCGCTTCCGGTTCACCCGCAGCTGCTCGCGAATGTTGTCCAGCACAACCTTCTGTGCCACCCGATCCAGCACGATATGCGACCCCGACGGCAGGAACGGGAAACCCTCCTCCACGGCTTTCTCCAGCGCTTTGCGGCGCAGGCCGGTCAGGGCGCCGAGTTTGGCGTCGAACCGGAACTCGCGGCGCGCTGGCCGATGTAGTCCAGCACAGTCAGCACCGCTTTGTCCCTCGCCCGGCGAACGCCCCGGCACAGCTGCTCCACGCGCGATCTGGACGGAACCTCTGAACTCGTGAGTTCACGGGTCAAATTGGCTCTTCGCCGTTCGTGGTGAATGCTCTGCCGTGATGAGTGTTCATGCCGCTGTTCTGGCGGCGCTGCGCAACAGGATACGTGTTTTGTAATTGCCTGCGTTGGTGAATCCCCGTCCTTTTGATGTGTTTGATTGTGGTGTTGCTGGGTTCAGCTTTCGCCGTGGTCGCTCCGGTGACGATCAGGACTTCAATCCATTTCCACAACCGGCGCACCGTCCTCCAGAGCGGGGCGTCTCGGGCTGGTCAGCCTTCTCGACGAGGACTTGCGCCTGGTCTTTCGCGGCGGCTGCGTCTGCGAGGGATCCGGAGGCCAGCATCGTCCGCAGTTGTTCCTTGACCTTCCAAGCTGCCTGCAGCTTTCCGGTGGCATCGTCGGTGGCGAACACGGTCTCCAGCCGGATCCAGGCCCGGTGCGAGAGCGCGTCGCCGGCGCGCAGGAGCAACCGCCGATTGGCCCAGACCGGGTCGATGGATCGTCCCCGCCGCCCGTGGACCTGTAGTGTGAGGCGCTGCCGGACTTCGGCGAGCATGGCATTTGCCCAGCTTGACCAGGTGGAACGCATCCACTGAGACAGCGGTGCGTGGAAAGCCACATTCGCAATGCTTTGCGGAACGCCGCGGAAGAGCCGATCGCTACTACACGCACGCCCAGACGCCAGGCCAGCGGCCGGGCGACCGCCAGTCTCCGACGCCGTCATTGTCCCCGCCGTCCTCGATTTCCAAGACCTGTCCGGTATCGAGATAGACACGGTTCAAAGCGCGTCCAGGACCTCCTCACAGGGCCGCGGAAGAACCGCACCGACCGGTAGCGGTGCCCAATCGATGACGAGCATCCGCGGGGCTAAAGCATCAACATCAGCCAGGGGCAGTGCCGCGGAGTCCAGAGCGCGCTGGACGAGCCACCACGAGACGCCGAACGCAGTTGCGCCCTCGGCAGCGGCCCTTCCGGAACTGATCACCACAGCTACGAGGGCGTCGCGGAACCGGTGGGTGGCCCGGTCCCGGCGCGGGACTGGAATGGTTTCCTCGGTGCACCCGCATCCTGAGGCTTCGCTCGTCTTCGCTGGCATGGCAACATGGCTCGCAACGTACCAACTGAGCTGAGCTTCTACACAGATCATGGCATGAGCCCACAGATCTAGTTGGTTTGAGTATTCGGTAGATGTGGTCCGATGTAGCCGACTACGATTTGATTCGCAGTCCCAGTTGCATCTAGATAATGGAGGCGCGGAGATACCATACCGTGTTTAGCAATTCGGAAATGCGCTCCCATAAAGGCTACGCCCGAAGGATCTACTTCGGCCGGAACTGACAGAATACGAGGAGTCCGAAACGACGGGTTTTGTTTCACGGAAGCGCTCTCGTCGCGCGCATGACGGCCTGCTGGATACATTCTGCCACCCGGAGGCGGGGACTCCAGATAGGCGTGCACACCCGCAATATCACTGCCTTCGCTCTTTAGCTTCGCGTAATCATTCAAGGCCGCCAGTATGCTCCAAGTCATCCAGCACCAGCGTCCAACTGTGTCGTGCTCATCAAGACGAGCCGTGACATCTTTGTCGCCTGTAAAGGTGATAAAGGGAAACTCGACCACGCGCTCAACTAGGCTGTTGAAGTTCTCCGGGACACTTAGCTGTATTGGCTGCTGGGGGGTATCCGCTCCTGCCCAGTCGAAGTCGCTGCCAGCTCTCGCTATGTGCGCCCGCAAGGCTAGTTCGGTCTGCTGGGCTGCCCGGGTGCGAGTGTACTGTTCTTCGAGCAGTTCCCACGTCTCGGCAGCATCCAGTTCCAGATCATCGACCAGGTCCCTCAGACGCGCCTGCTCAACTGCTGCTTCATCGAGTGCGGCAGACTTCTGGTCTACAAGGGAAAGAAGCCTCGCGGCTTGGCTTGACACATCCTGGGCCCGTGCCAGCTGACCACGTACAAGCTCTACGTTAGAGAGGCTGAGCGGGCCCCCTGTGAACTCCTCTATTAGCGCGCTCACGGCAAGATACACGCCGACCTCGTCGCCGGTGGGCAGATGTGTACCCGAGGCAGTGGGCTGATCGGCTTGCTTGGGCACCGGTCGAGGCCCACTATTCGTGGGTCCAAGGGTCCGTGGTGCAGATTCGACCTCTGGGATTCGAATCTCGAAGCTGTCCAGCTGCAGGTCCACACTGCGAACCGTTCGGTCCAGCAGACTCTCCTGGGCAACTTCACGGGCCTTATAACTGAGTGTCTTTCCCAGTCTTCTAAAGTCTTGCCCAGCGATAGAGCTGGCTGTTACAAAACGATGACGAGAGGCGTCTTGGTAGTCATCAATGTCCAGTCCTGGAAGATACGTCCGGAGCATTCCCGGCTGGACCCCGAATCCAGCCCCCACCCGCTGGTTGAAGACCACTGTTGCAAGGGGATCAAGCACATATCCTGATGCCTGTCCGACAGACTGTTTAAGGATCTTCGTCACGAGCCTTTTCCACTGAGGGAGCGGGAGCTCAGCACTACTACCCGCAATGAAAGAAAGGGTCCTGCGCCCACGCCTGCGCAAAGTGTCAATTAGCGCGTCCACTTGGCTGGCTTGAATTACGACTGGCTCATTCGTCAGTCTGACACCGCGGTCGAGACATATGTATTCGTCAATTAGGTCGCGAACCAGTCTGGGCGCTCCCGCCCAGGATGGACCTTCTACGTCCATCCAGAACCAGGGATTACCATCTTCCGGCTCACGGACTGTGACCGTAGATTTCCATTCGCCCGCGGGCACACGTTCCGTGAGTACGACGCGTTGGGTCTTGCCTTTGAACTTATCCGCTTGCGGAACTAACCACTTGACTACTGCGTTGCCAGATACCGCGACTTCCTGATTGGCGGCCACCGCTGGGCCATCCAGGCCCTTGTCGCTGAGCCATTTGAGCGTCCTCGTTACTACGCTCTCGACCGGATCTGCTCCGTCCCCCACTTCAAACGTAAAGAGCGTCCTGTAACTCAGCATTTCAAACCCACGACCTCTCCCGGTGGCAATACTTATAGCCACTCATCGACCAACTTAACTGATTTTTGAGCTGATAACTTCCCACAACGCCTGGCCAGCGCCGCCGCCACGAGGTTATGCGACTCGAGTCAGTACGGGAGGCTTCCCGTACTACGACACAGGCACCTGGATCGAGCGGAGCCGTCCAATATGGCGGCGCTGCTCCTTGTCATCCTGCTTTATGTGAACGCTGACAAGTACACGTTCGCCATCCGGCTTGTAATAGATCCGGCCCATGTCTTCGCTGCCAGCGATGCCGGTGGACAGCTTTGATACCTCACGCCACCCTCGGACGCCCTCTAGGTCCTTGCCGACGTTTTCACCCATATCTATATGAACCAGCGCCCTGAAAATCGATGCAGGCGCTTCTACGTTTGCCAACTCTTCGACGCTGTCAAGAACAAAAGTTAGCCGGGAAAAGGCCGAGTCAAGGAAGCCAAGGACACCCCGTCGCGGGGCAGATGACTTTATGATATTTATGCGGCGCTCACTTTCTTGTTGCTGCAATTCTTGGAGCCTGTCCTGCAGCGCGGAATTCGTCGCTTCTAGACTCTCGGTACGCGCGTCGCCCTGCTCCGCTTGAGTGCGCCAGATCGCTATGCTGCGATGAAGATCTGCGTTCTCAGAGAGTGCAAACTCAAGGAGCTCCTCAGCATCCTTCTTCTCAAGAAGGTCTTCTTTAACGTTGCTTGTCCGCTCAGCCGAATCAGCGAACGAGGCGATCTGATCGACCAGTGTCTTTTGATGCTCGCGAACTCGGGTGAGCTCGGTGGAAAGCCTGCTCTCGCGGTCGGCGACGGCTGTGAGTCGTTGACGAAGACTCGCAGCTTCCTTTTCCGATCGGGAAAGCCGCCTCTGTAGCTCGTTCGTCTGGTCAAGCAAACTCTCAACCTGGGCGGCGAGCTCCTCCAAGCGTGTATCTTCTGGTATTACAAGGCCTCGGAGCGGGCCTGCAGTTTCCGGGGAGAACGCAGAAGAAACCCGCGATAGCACCTCGTCGCGAGGAGCCTGCACACGCAGCCGGGCAAACCAGTCGTAGAACCTTCCGTCGGAAGCGGTCCGGTGGCTGACGTCCCACCGTTGCACCGGAAGGTCTGATGCTTCAAGCGCAGCCACGACCTCTGCTGCGACTCTCTCGGAGGCATTGAATACAACGTGATGACCAAAGCGATTGCTATCCAGTGCCCATTCGCCATCAAAAGTGAAGCTCGACGGCGCAGCCACGTCACGCATTCCGCGCGCGTATGGTATGGAGGTTCCTGACAAGAGGAACCGGTTACAGTCCTCCGGTTCCCACGACGCCCCCGCGATGTCAATGATGTTGTCCTCAAAGACTGGGTAGACCGCACCGGCAAAGACGACGCCTGCGTACCCGTCTGGGGTCAGGCGAACCGGTCGCCGAACGGATTGCTCCACAGGTGAGACACCGTCGACAACGCGGACATCGAGCTGGTGGGCTGCCACCTAGGCTACCGAGCCACATTTACACGCCGGGTCGCCCCACTGCCGCTTACAGACGGCACACGGCATGTAGTACAGATGCTCCGTGATCTGCTCCTCCGTGGCTTGGCCTGGCCCAGGGATTCTCGAGAATGCACGAGGTTTGTGCTTATAAAGCACATCTCCTGGAATCAGTCGCTGATTGTTCTCATCCGTAACGTTGGCGCGGATTACAAGCCCGCCGTTGGGCACACCGCTGCTCTCGAGCTCGGGGTCGAAGGGTTCAGAAGCGACTGTCCCGGGCAGTCCTATGCCGAACTCCAGGTCGAAATAGGACGCAGAGGCGCGGCTCCGTTGCTGGCTGGACCTCGCCTCGACCGTTAGGATTAAATCATCGTCCACTTCAACGTCAAATTCGAGTCGTTCAGTCAGTGGTGGAGCTGTCTTATCAACCTTTACAGTTACTACGCCTAACGAAGTTCTGGGGTCGCTCGCCTGTGGTTGCGCTGTCAGATCTGTTGGTGTCACCACCGAGAACTTGGCCGTCCCATCGGTTGGATCTGTGCAGTAGAGGTGGAAGCGCTGTTGGTCAATCTGGTTGTGACCAGGCATGGGTGTTCCGGCCGTCAAGAGAGGGAGCCTGGACCCACGGGACATCTCGAGCTCAATTGGCTTCGCAAGTACCAACCGCTGAGCATCATGGGCTATCCAGGCAGCTCCCTGCGAGACCAACGTGCCAGCGTTTGCAGGGACGAGAACCCGCTCCGGGCCGAACAGCTCATGGAGCCTGCTTCGGATGCTGGGCATAGCTGCCATTCCTCCCGCAACAAGGCAAAGTGACACCTGGGCCGGAGCCATACCGACGGAATCAAGGAGTGATTCGATTTCTCGGATCCCTGCGGCCACCAGGGGGCGAGTCATCGCGTCAAATTCCTGCCGAGTTAGGGAGTATTCAAGTGTCGTATCAGATTCGGGGAAATAGCTGGGCGCGTAGAAGGATACTTTCGCACGCTGAGAAAGTTCAATCTTATTGTGTTCAGCGCGTTGAAGCAGCCGTAGTCGGGCCTCGCGTGTTGGACGCTCGGATCCCGAGATCCCCTGGGCAGTTGAGAACCTAGCGACCACCTCATCGCGAATTACCTGGTCGAATCTGTCCCCGCCGACGTGGTCTGTACCTCCATTCCGCAGCTGGAGAATCCTGCCCGCTTCAATTCGGCAGAGGGTTAGGTCGAGAGTTCCGCCTCCCCAATCCACTACGAGTACGTTGCGTCGCATCAACCGACGGGTTTCGTCCTGGGGGTCCGCAGTACCTCGCAGGTATCCGTAGAGAGCCGCAAGGGGTTCGTGGACGAATTGCACCACCGACATGCCAGCTTGGGCGAAAGCCTCGCGGAGCGCCGCACGTCTCGGACCGTTCATGTTTACAGGAATAGTGACTACGGCGCGGTCCAGGTTGCCCAGTCCTTCGAGCCTGGAGCTGCTCATAGACTCCGCCCGAACGTGACTAATCACCTGGGTCACGATGTCGACCGGGCTTCGATCGACCCCACCGACGCTGACCATTTCTTCGCCGAGCAGAAACTTCGGTGAGCGCACGGTACTGCCGTGAACGCCAATCCCGACTTCCTCCAACGCCTCGCGGGCCTCCCGCCCGACGATTACTTCCTCGCCTTCGTAGTGAACCACGGACGGATGAGGGCGGCTTCCAGCATCTAAGAAATCAATGACCCGGTCGCCGCTCACGACCGAAATCAAGCTGTTGGTGGTTCCAAAATCAAATCCCGCAATCATGGCTTCTTCCGGTCGATCTCTTTGAGCCTCTTGATTTCGCTATCAATTGCGCGCAGGGCACGATCTACATATTCTTCCGCAATATCTAAACTTCCATTGCGTAGCGCGTGGAGACTGTCATTTAGGAGCCGCACCTGGTCAGTTAGCTGCCGGATTACCTTGGTTCGGAGAGTCTCATAGTCATCTAAGTGGTGGCTCCGATCCACCACACGGCTACTCTGCTCAGCGGCGAGATGACCTTCTAGGTCGGCAACCTTTGTTTCCAACTCAGCGGAGCGATTTGTCTCAGCCTCTAGGCTGTCTTGTAGCTGGCCGGCCTTGGCCTCAGCTCTACTCGCACGATGTTCCTGCTCTCGTGCTTGGCGAAGGGCTGTCTGCCGTCCTTCCTCACTCTTTTCCACACGGGTCGTGAAGTGTTGCGATAGGTACTTGAGGGAGTCCGTGTTCTTAGCAGCGACCAGGACCGCCGCGGCACGTGCGTCGTTCCGTTCCATAGAGGTCTTCCATACATGTTCGCTCATGTCCTCGACAAACTTGTCCAGACTCATGCCCCGGAGAACGCTGACGAGTTCGACAGTCGTCAGCGCATTCACGCGCAGCCTTTCACGCAAGGTGTCCGTGAAATCGGACGGCTTGTGAAGACCGAGCTCGTGATACTTGATTTTTTTGACAGCGGCAATCACTTGTTCGGCCTGCGCTTGGGGCTGTTCATCCGTCCACGTTTCCAACCAGCTCGTCGAGACGGCGTGGACGGCGAGAGCATCCTGAACAAGGTCCAGAACTCTTTGCCTAATGCGTTTCTCAGCGCCGAATTCAACCAATGCCGTCAGCACGCTGGGAAGAACGTTGAGGAATGGATCCTTGGCGCTTAGTACCTTTACAGCTTCCTCTTCTACCTGCGCAGAGCCTGGCTGTAGAGGCAGATCGCGCAAAGCCTGGCGAGAGAGATTCAGCTTTCGCCCTTGTTCCTTGTACGCAAGCTCAAAGAAGGCAAGAATAGTTTTTGGAGATTCTTTCTTGAGCGCACTTTTCGCCACGCGGGGCTGCGCGTTCGCCCGTCGGGAGTCTTCAGCGTATTTGGGATTCGACGCGATGTCAGGGACGCTCACAGTGGAATCGGGTTTTTTCGTCACTATCTCGAGACTCCTTGAAATTGCATGCGGATTAGGAAGTTGTCGTACCAGCCCTCCGTGACACGACTGTGGCGGAGGTGCTCCGCGTGCCGCTTGGCTGACAGCAAATCACCAATTGCGAATGTGTGCTCAGCCGCGATCAAGTGCAGCTTCAGAGAGTCGGCGAGACGCTGCTGCATTCCCATGCTTGCCACAAGTTCCGCTATAACATTGGGCGCAGCTGAACCATCAAGTGGCACAGCGCTCCACCGAAGAACATCTTCTGTCGCTGAGTCGCTGAGCTCCCTGTCCAGGCTCGGGTGCGGAGCGCTCGAGAGATCGTCCAGCTCGTACGGTCGTCCGGTGAGCATCGATTCAAAACGGAATGCCACTTTTGCGATTCGAGGGCTCTTGGTCTTCGTCATGGCGCGCGCGAACTGATTATACTGATAGGCTACTAGACCGCAAATCGCCTCTGCGGGCGGTCTGTCGAAACAGCGGAGAATTTCCACTGCCTGATCGTACTTACTCTGATATCCACCACCCGAGGGAGCCTTTTCAGGGGCTCCTGTCTCAGCGGCACGCTCTCGGTTTATGACTCCGTATAGGTAGTTGGCCAAACCTGCAACGTACCTGGCGGAGGTCGGATAGTTTCTGGAACGCATAATGAAGTCATCGATGGAGCGAGAACTCAGCTCACGTCCGTCGATGAGTCGGCTCAGGGCTTCATCGACAGACAACAAATCGTCATCCTCAGCGAGGTTGAACTCAAATTCGAAGCGCCGCGGACGAGGGATACCATTTTGTGCAAGGGTGACTTCCGTTACGCCAATTCGTTTCGCACTGAGTGCCTCGGCTGCCCCTTCCAACGGGACCGGACGGCCGTTCACAGTGACGGAATCGGCATTGCGGATCACCCAGTCAGCGGCTGTCGTCTCTTTTGTTACGACGAGTCGGCCCCTCCCGCATTCTCGTCCTTTGAAGAAAAGAGCTGAGCGTTGGACTGCATGGCCCTGGAAGGTGTGTACACGAAAGTCACCCTCCTGGCCAAATTCGAGACCACACGTTGTGCACACGAATAGCCGCCTGGGCGCGCTGATGAACCCTCCGCCACCTTCGTCGGTCTGTTCATGAAATTCCATGTAACCCGTGTGCCAGAAACCCACAGTGCTCCTAGCCTTTGACTGCAGAACCCGGTGTGGCCACCGGAGATGGGCTACCGAGAAGCACCTCGTGAGCACGATGTCTTTGGCTCTGATTCGAGGAGATGAGTCCCCCGCACCAACGTGATACGAGACCCCCGCCGACAGGGAAACTGATCATGATCTTCCTTCCGGCCCCAGCTGTTTCATACTGGAGCTTTTTCTATGCGTAAGCATATGGCACGTCGACTACAGGTTGATGGGGTAATGCAGAATATTCCGATCTCCACCGCGGTTCGGCTCGGCTGGAGGCTGCAGTTCCGCTCCAGGGGCCGTTGAGGTGCAGGGAATCGCCTGGAGACGACTCCAGATAGCTGACGCAAGTGCGGGCAAATCATTGCGCCGCAGCACTTGCCTCAACATAAACATCTGCCGGCATCGGCCGGTGCAGCTTCCACGTGATCGCGATCGGCCGCGAGCCGGTATGCGACATATAGTCCATCAGCCCCAGGCAGGTGTATGGCATCGTCATCCCGTTATCGTCCTTCTCTCGGGGCCTGGCGAACAGCAGCACCTTCGTCCCGTTGCTCCGGTGATTGATATATCGGCGCCCGGTGACGCTCTCCGGCGACGTCGCGTTCTGTGATTCCCAGTGAAAGACCTCGGGGCTCATCGCGTAGTCCTTGTACATAATCGACGCCGCCCGCTCCTTCGCGTCTTTCTCCAGCGTCACGAAGAAAACGTCCGTCTCCACCTCCGAACACCAGGCGACGCCCTCCCGGTGTGTCATCCGGCCGCCCAGCTCGAAGTAACCCAGCGCCGCGAGCACTTCCTCCCGCCGGTAGGTCGCATGGGAAAACAGGGGAATCTGCTGCAGTCCGAGGCCCGGCCCGCGCGGCGCGTAGCGGGAGCTCTGCACACCCAGTTCGGCGAGCTGCCGGATCTCTGAGGCAACCGCGGGGTAACCGCGCAGAACCTGCAATCCCTCGTCATACGACGCGTATCCTCCGCCGTTGGGCCAGATCGCGAAAAACAGCATCCGGGCCAGGATCTGTTCCCGTGGGCTGAGCTCCGCGTAGCTGCGTCCCCCCGGAGCGGCGAGCTCCGCATAAGTGTCAGCGCGTTCCGGATCGTCGATGCACAGCATCGCCGTCATCCTCCGCAGCAGCGCCTCCTCCGAGGCGCCGTGTGTCGCTGAAGGGAAGAGCTCGACGTCGCCGCCGTGGCCGACGTCGACCAGCCCGGCTTCCCGGATCAACGAGGTCCAGGAGTCCCCCGTCTTTCGGTAGACGTGCGACAAGTCCCGGCCGGACGCTCGCAGATAATCCTCCAGCGCCTGCTCGCCGTAGGAGCGAACCTCGGCGACCAACTGTTTCCGGTTCACCCGGAGCTGTTCGCGAATGTTGTCCAGCACAACCTTCTGTGCGACCCGATCCAGCACGATCTGCGAACCCGAGGGCAGGAACGGAAACCCTTCCTCCACAGCCTTCTCCAACGCTTTGCGGCGCCGGCCGGTCAGGGCCCCGAGCTTGGCATCGAATCGGAACTCTCGGCGCTGCTGGCCGATGTAGTCCAGCACCGTCAGTACCGCTTTGTCCTTGGCCCGGCGGAGCCCACGGCCCAGCTGCTGAATAAACACGGTTGCGCTCTGCGTGGGACGGAGGAGCATGATGGTGTCAATCTCCGGCAGGTCCAGGCCTTCATTGAAGAGATCGACGGCGAACAGGCAGTTCAGTTCCCGGCTGCGCAGCCGGCGCAGCGCCTCGGCACGCTCGTCCTCCGGCGTATCACCGGAAACTGCTTGGGAGGCGATGCCGGCGCGATTGAACACCTCCGCCATGTACTGGGCGTGCTCCACCGACACGCAGAACCCCAGCGCGCGCATGTCGCTGGTGGACGTAACTTTGTCTCTGAGTTCGGTGATCACTTTCGCGGCGCGGGCTTCGTTGCCGGTATACAACGCGTCCAGCTGATTGATGTCGTAGGAGCCGCCGCGTTTCCATTCCACCTGGGTCAGGTCCACGTTGTCAGCCACGCCGAAGTAGTGGAACGGCACCAGCAGGTCCGCGTCGAGGGCGTCCCAGAGCCGCAGCTCGCCGGCCACCCGGCCGTCAAAGAACTGGTCGGCGACGTTGACGCCGTCGCCGCGTTCCGGCGTCGCGGTTAAACCGAGCAGTTCCTGCGGCTGCAGTCGGTTCAGCAACCGGCGGTAGGTGGGCGCTTCGGCGTGGTGGAACTCGTCGATGACGACGACGTCGAAGTGTTGGGCGGCGAGCTGATCCGCGTCGAGAGTGGCCAGGGACTGGACGCTGGCGAAAACCTGCTTCCACTGAGCGGGCTTGTGGTTGCCGACCAGGAGCTCACCGAAAGAGCCGCGCTGCATGACGTCGCGGTAGGTCTGCAGGGACTGTTTCAGGATCTCTTGCCGGTGAGCGACGAAGAGCAGGGACAGCTCCCCGCCCGCGGCTTCACAGAGCCGCTTGTAGTCCAGCGCCGCGATGACGGTCTTGCCGGTACCGGTGGCCGCGACCAGGAGATTCCGATGCCGGCCATGCACGCTGCGTTCGGCTTCGAGGCTTTCCAGCATTTCCTGCTGATGCAGGTAGGGCTGAATTTCGAGGCCGGTTTCCCCGCCGGGCAGAGAGGTCTTCCGCCCGCCGTTGCGCAGCAGGGCGGCGTCCAGCCGGTCGCCGTCGACGTCCGGATCGTAGGGCTGGAAGGCAGGCTGCTGCCAATAGCTGTCAAAGGTGACGCCGAATTTTTGCAGCAGGTCCGGGGTCCCGACGGCGGAGAGCCTGACATTCCATTCGAGGCCGTCGAGCATGGCCGGGGCGCTGAGGTTGGAGCTGCCCACGTAGGCGGTGTCGAAGCCGGTGTCGCGGTGGTACATCCAGGCCTTGGCGTGGAGGCGGGTGGCGTGGGTTTCGTAGTTGATGCGCACCTCGGCCCCGTACGTGCGAACCAGTTCGTCGATGGCGCGCCGTTCCGTAGCGCCCATGTAGGTGCTCGTGATGACTCGGAGCCGGACGCCGCGCTCGTGGAGCTCCTGCAAGGCCGGTTCCAGAAGGCGGAGGCCGGTCCAGCGGATGAAGGCACAGAGCAGGTCGACCCGGTCTGCTGAGCCCATCTCGGCCCGGATCTCTGCGGCCAGATTGGGGTCGTCCCGGCCGTTGGTTAGCAGCGCGGATTTGCGAAGCGGTGTGGTTGGCCGGCGCAGCTGACGGCGCTTCAGCGTGTCCCCTGGGAAAGCGGACAGGAGCTGGTGCGGCCCGGGCTGGATCGGGTCGGCCGAGAGCTGGTCAAGGATGCTGTTCGCTCGAGCGACCCGGTCCTCGGGCTTAGTAGCGGCCAAAACCTCGCGTACTCGGACAGCGACATAGTCCGCCAGCAGCGCCGGGGAGTCGTCCTCGGGAACCGATTCGAAAACCGTCTGCAGTGTCGGATCCTGCTCCAGGCGGGCCTGGAGTTGCCGGGTATGCAGCGTTTCGTAGAGCCCATGAGCCGGCCCCCGGCTGGCCGGCGGAGTGCTCATGAGCGCTGCATCCGCTCGCCGAGTTCCCGAAGGACGGCAGCGTGGAGGGAGGGCGCAATCTTCGAAAGCATTTGGTCGATGATCCCGTTGACGACAACGGTGACCATCTGTTGCTCGAAGTCAGAGAGGGCCGCGGACCCGCCCAGAGATGAATCGGGGTTGTTGGGGGCGGGCGACGCCACGGCCACGGGGGTGGATGGAGGTTGCAGCACCGCACCTTCGACATTCACCCTCGGCTCACTCGGCTCTTCAGCTGAGCTGGCTTCGGCGGCCTCACCCGGGACGCCGGATGTCCCGCCCAAAACTGCCGGCAATGTCTCGGGCGGGTAGATAACGTCAAGCCGGGTGGTGGTTCGAGTCAAGGCGATATACAGCAGCCTCTCCCCATGTGGCAGATCGAGGATGCTTTGAGGGTGCACCACTATCACCGCGTCGAATTCCAGTCCCTTGGATGCTTCCGGGGTGACCAGATTGATCGCGTTGCTCAATTCTCCGGAGCTCGATTCGCTCCACTGGATCTCTTCGGCTAGGAAAGCGTCTCGGATTTGATCCCACAACTCAGGCACGGCAATTACACCTACGAAGCGCCCTCGCCCGCTGTGGTGCACGACCACCTTGGACAGTTCAATGCCCAGGTTCTCGTCTGCCACCTCGGTGAAGACGGGGTTCGCGCCAGCGGAACGGACGATGACTGGCGGAGTGACGCCCGGCGCGGCGAGGGTCAGAAGAGGCTTTGCGAGAGCGAATACCTCGCGCGGCACGCGGTAGCCGTGCTCCAGGGCAGCGGTTTCCGTAGGCAGACTGGAGGCCAGCATGTCCTCCACTCGCTTCCAATCGTTCATGGCGCTCGGGCCCGTCGACTGCGCGATATCCCCGACTACCGTCATAGAGCCGTGACGGGAACGGCGTCTGATCGCCAGCAGCTCCATCTCAGACAGGTCCTGAGCCTCATCAATGACGATGTGCCCATAGAGCTCTGGCGCACCCCTTAGGGCCTCGTTGGCTTCGTCGATCAACGCCAGGTCTGCCGCCGTCCAGGGTTCGTCGGCCATAGAGGCGGCTGGTGCCCGATGCAACAACTCGATATCCGCTGCGCGCAGCTCCGTGCCGGCTGCGGCACGGAGCAGTCTTTCCTTGGACCCAAAGAGCTCCCGGAGGAACTGCTGAGCGTTGAGCTGAGGCCAGAGCTGGTTGACTGCAGAATCCAGGCTGCGGGGATCCACCACGTCGGTCGCCGACCCGAACGGGCTCCGCCGACGGTACTCGATGGTCGCTAACTCGAGGAGAGTCTCCTTCAACCGTGCGCGTCCGTCCAGATACACTTCACCCCGCAGCTGACGGACTCGGGCCGCCACCGTTTGCGGGGGAAGATCGAAATACCATCCGCTTCCCCGCTGCTGAATACGGATCGGCCCCCGAGGTTCCTTGATGCGGTCGTCCAGAGCAGCGGCAATCAAGTCCGCCATGGTGGACGAGCCTTTAAGCCTAGCCGTCGGGTCGATTTCTGATCCGCGAACGGCGATGCCAGGCGCGAGCAGCTCCTGCAGCGATTTCTGTACGACGTCGTGATCCCCAAGATCAGGAAGGACGCGGCGGATGTACCGGGTGAAAGTCTGGTTCGGTCCCACAACCAGAACATCTCCGGGCTTCAGCTCATCCTGGTAATTGAATAGGAGCCATGAGACTCGATGGAGTGCAACGGCCGTTTTTCCGGTGCCCGGGCCACCCTGCACGACAAGCAGCCGGTCCTTCTCCAAGCGGACAATCTTGTCCTGTGCTGCCTGGATGGTACGGACGATGTCCTTCATCTGTCCGCTGCGCTTTTCCTCGAGCGCAGTCAGCAAAGAGTCGTCCGGCGACCGCCAATCCTCCAACTCGGCAACTGCCGCAGCCAGCTCCTTGAAGACAGTGTCCTGAAAGTCGCGAATCCGGTTGCTTTTGGCGTCAAAGGTCCGTTTGCGCAGCAGACCCTGATGATCATGTGCGCTTGCTTGGTTGTACGCTGCCGCGGCGGGCATCTGCCAGTTGATCACTAGCAGGTTCTTATCAGCGTCAAATATCGGCTGCTTGCCGATGTAATAGACGTCGCCGTCTTCCCGATCCATCCGACCAAAGGCGACGTTGTCATGAAGGTCAACCGAAGACTTGGACTCCTGCCAGCGGGCAAATGCACGTCCCTCAGCTGCCGTTCCGGCCGACCACTGGTCGACCCCATTCCCAGCTGCCGATTCCTCGCGCGCTGCCGCTGTCCGGTCGAAGTAGGCCTGCTCCATTACAAGCTCGTCCTGCTTCCCGAGCACCGGGTCCAGGGATTCCACTGACATTTACTTCCCCCAAAGATTTCGGGCCTGCGGAGCCGTTTTCAACAGGTTACCGGCGGGTACGGACATTAGGTTGTTGCTTGCGCACCCGCGTCGCTCGCATTTGTGGGCGCGGTGCTCAGCGCCCATGAGTTGTGCCCCGCCAGTCTTCTTTCCGGCGTCGGGGAAGCCCCTCATTCAGCAATCGCCAACCCACCCCGAGCTGGGTACGTTGCACGTCTATCGCTATTTCGGATAGCGGTGTCTCGGCGTCATAGAGCTCCTCCATGCGCTTCAACTCGACCGTTGTGTAGGGCCGCCCGTGCCGATAAGCACCCGTTTCGTCGGTGATGTCCCCCGTCGGCTCCAGCAGCAGCTCGATGAGGCGGATGGCGACCTCGCGCTGGTCCAGTCCTGCTCTCACAGCCACCTGGTCAACCGAGTTGCCCTCCCTGTACAGCCGGAGGACGCGTTGCTCCCCTTCTTCGGTCCACTCGATGGTTCCCGAGGGCTCCATTGCGGCGCGCTCTCGGGCGGAGTTGTTCGTCGTTCGAGTCACGATACGGGGCGATCGTACCCGTGAAACCACGGTGCCCCCTGCACCCCATCCAAGCTTTCCGGCGTCCAGTGCTGCGGTGAGCGCCGCTTCCAGACGCTCCCCGATGCCCGCCGTCACCCGCCGGCCGCCGAAGACCCGAAGCGCCTGCCGCTTGAGCTCGTCCGGCTCCAGCCCCGCAGCTTCCCGACACAGGTCCGCCATCGCGTTGCCGATCTCCACCAGGCTGACGTGCTCGATCTTGCGCGGCTCGTCGCCTTCCTCCACCGTCCGGTAGCCGGCCCAGGTGGCCGGATCCAGGCGTGTCGGCCAAACGAAACCATCCCGGTCCACGGAGAGCTTCTTGCGGTCAATCAGCTTGAGGACGGCCCCGGCGCGCGCGCTGTTGACCTTGTTCAGGTCGAACTCTGCGCAGACCAGCTTGGCCAGCCGCACCGTGTGGATAGGGCCCTCCGCTTCCACGATCGTTGCCAGCACCTCGGCCACCACAGCGCGGGCACGCCGGGATGAGCCCAGCTGGTCCAGGTATTCGATGCCGCCGGTCCGCCGCCAGCTCCACGGCACGAACGGCTCGGCGTTACCTCTCCCGCTGGTCGCTCCTTCGGAGCCCGGCCCGCGGTTGATTCCGGTTCCGCTTTCGAGCGGCGCGGCATGAGCGATGGAGCCTGACGCCAGCCGAGCCGGCGCCAGCGGACTCGGCTCGATTTCGGCAAGTTGCGTTTCGGCCACTTCCTGGACCCACCCGACCTGCTCCCCGCCGACCGGGTCCTTCGCCACGGCCTCGACTCCGGAAACATCGGCAGCAGCCTCAGTCTTTTCAGTTTCCAGCAGGTCCTCCCGCCGGATTTCCTTCTCCAGCCGGTCAGCCACAGCCCCGGCGTCCGCCACCCACTCGGGCAGCCAGACCCGCTGCACGGACGGCCAGCGCAGCATCCGGGAGAGCACGTCGGACGGCAGCCCGTCCCGGTCCCCCACCGTGCCGCGGGCGGCCCACGCCGGGGAGTCCAGCAGGATCGCCATCAGCGGCCGCTCCGGTTCCTCGGGCAGCGCCACGCTGAGGTCCACCTTGAAGTCGGAGAGCCCGACGTCGGTGTTCACCACCAGCCCGCGGCTGCCCAGCACCGCGGCGATCTGCTCCCGGTGCCGGTCCACGGCAGGACGCCGCCGCCCGTCGGCCGGCAGCGCCCCGGTGCCGGCGGCCGCCAGCTCCAGGTAGCTGCGCAGGTGCTTCAGGCCCACCGAGGACGTCTCCGCGGTGCGGATGTCCGCCGGATCGAAGCTGGAGAACACCACCACCTGCCGGCGGGCACGGGTCACCGCCACGTTCAGCCGCCGCTCGCCCCCGGAACGGGTCAGCGGGCCGAAGTTCAGCGGCAGCACTCCCTTGTCGTTCTTGCTGAAGCCGGTGGAGAACAGGATGGTGTCCCGCTCGTCGCCCTGGACGTTCTCCAGGTTCTTCACGAACAGGCCTTCGGGCGCTTCCAGTGCCTCGGCGATCCGCGGATCGTCGCAGTCACGCAGCAGCGCCTCGATGTAGGCACGCTGCTGCAGGTTGAAGGTCACCACGCCCAGCGACGGGAAGGAGTCCGGCGAGGCGTCGAAACGGCGGCGGATCTCCGCGACCACGGCTTCGGCCTCCACCGGGTTGGTGCGCAGCAGCTTGCCCTTGCCCGAGCGCTGGAACTGTCCGTCCACGCGGACGAAGTTCACGCCGTACCCGCCGGGGGCTGCGCTGGCCGGTCCGTGCACCGGGGCCGGGAAGGAGGACAGCTTCGCGTCGTAATACTGCTGGTTGCTGAACGCGATCAGCGCCTCGTCCTGGCTGCGGTAGTGCCAAGTGAGCCAGTGCCGCGGCACCCGGGCCGTGACGCATTCGGAGAGGATCGACTCCTCGTCCTCCACCGTCTCCTCGGCCAGCTCCGCGTCCTCGTCCTTCTCGGTGGCGGCGGCTTCGGCCACCGACGTCGGCGGCATCTGCTTGCTGTCGCCGACGACGACGACGGAGCGTCCGCGGCCCATGGCGCCCACTGCATCGGCAACCCGGATCTGGGAGGCCTCGTCGAAGACCACCAGGTCGAACAGGTCGCTGCGGGCCGGGAAGAACCGCGCCACCGAGTCGGGGCTGACCAGCACGCACGGGGTGATCCGGACGATCAGCTCGCCAAAGGCCTCCATCAGCGGGCGCACCCGCATGCCGCGCTTGAGCGAGAGCTGGCGGTGCAGCTTGCCCATCTGCCCGGCGTCGGAGCGCGGATTGAAGGTGCGGGCGGCCAGCACCTCGGCAGGAATAGCTTCGCGCAGCTGGGCCCGGACGGCGGCGGAGCGGCTCAGGAACCGCTCGATGGCCCTCTCATGCTTCCGGGGCTCGAACTCGTGCAGCCCGGTGGCTGCGGCCCGCTCGCGGCGGGACGCCACGGCGAGGCCGAGTTCGAAGGCGGCGACGGCGTCCTCCGCGTCCACCTGCCCGAGGAGCAGCTGGGCCCGGGCGTCGGTGAGCCCGACGGCGCGCAGCGGTTCCAGCGCGGCCAGGAACCGGACCCGGCGGCGCAGGGCGGGCGCGGCGTCGGGCACGGTATCCCGGCCCGCTGCGGTCTGCCGCCACCGGGCCAGCAGGGCGTGCCCGCCCAGCCATGCGGCCAGCTCGCTCTTCGTCACCACCGCGGGATCGAACAGGTCCGCGGCCGAGGCGGCCAGGACCTGTGCCGCGGCCACGGCTTCGGCAGGCACCGGCACGCGCCGGCGGAGGAAGGCGCGCAAAGCGGGCAGGAATTCCTCGGGGGCGGGTGCGCCGTCGAGCCGGACCAGCTCGGCGGTGTGCTTGAGCCACTCCACGCTGCGGCGCAGGTGTTCCTGCCCGGCTTCGGTGAGCGGGTTCCAGGAGACGGGCAGGGCGACGCCGGGCAGGGAGGACGCTTCACCGGCCAGGCCGCGGACGGCGGTCTGGACCTGCAGCAGCGCCTCGGTCAGCGCCGGCACTTCCTTGGGTCGCACCTGAGCGTCAGGGCGGAGGACCCCGGAAAGCTGGTCCAGCACTGCCAGCAGCCGCTTCTTCCGCCCGAAGAAGCCGGACTCGGCGGCCGCGACGGCTTGGGCATGCAGGTCGGCCAGCGGCAGGTCAAGCGCCTGCGGCGTCGCTTTGTCCAGACCGGGGTGGGAGGCGGCCAGGAAGGCACCCATATGCTGACCGACCTGCTCGGCGTACCCCTGCCAGCGTGGAGTGTTGACCTCGTCCAGCAGGTCCACGTCCACGTTCTGCAGCTGAAGGGCCGGCACCAGCCGGGCAAGCTCCTGCGGGGCGCGGACCGCGGTGAGCACCGGTTGCAGGCCGGGCACGGCGGCGAGGGCCTTCAGCGCGGTGTCGAAGGTGGTGGCTGCCCCGGCCAACTTCGCGAGCTGCTCCTCCGTCAGCGGCCTGTCGAGGAAACCCCACGGAGTGTCGGGCCCGGGCAGGGCCGGCTCAGCGGCGTCGGGCAGATCCGCCAGCACCGAGCGCAGCTGCTGCAGCTGGTCCAGGTCGGTGGCGGTGAGGAAGGCGTCAGTGACGGGCAGCGCGGGCACGTCGGACCCGACCGCGAGCTCCTGGGTGCGGGCCCCGTAGAACGACAGTTCGGCGGGGTTTTCCTGATGGAGCCGGAACGCGTACCGGCGCAGTTCCCGCTGGGCCTTGGACAGTTCGCCGCGGGAGACGCGCAGGCCCTGCTCGTCGACGTCCACGCTGTGCTCCAGGGCGCGGCGAATCTGCTCCCGGACCGCGGCGGGCTTGCTGCCCTTGTCGTGCAGGTCCAGGGTGAACACGCCCATGCCGACGTCGTTCAGCCGTTTCTGCACCACGTCCAGGGCGGCGCGCTTTTCGGCGACGAAGAGCACCCGCTTGCCCTCGGCGACCGCCCGGGTGAGCAGGTTGGTGATGGTCTGGGACTTGCCGGTGCCCGGCGGGCCTTCCAGCACGAAGGTCTTGCCCGCCACCGCTTCGGCCACGGCCTGCAGCTGCGAGGAGTCAGCCGGGATGGGGAGCTTCGCGGCGAGGTTGTCCAGATCGCCGTCGGGCTCGGCCTGCTCCGGATCCGTGAACGCGTCGGTGGGTGTGTGGATGAGGTGCCGGACCAGCGGATTGGCCTCGAACTGTTCCCAGTTCTCGTCCAGGTCCTTCCAGAGCCGGTACTTGGCGAACTGCAGGATGGACAGGTCCACGGTGGGCTCCACCCGGAAGGGCAGTCCCTTCTCCGCGATGGCGCCGCGTACGGAGGCGAAGGCGGCGTCGAGGTCGATGCCGGAGGCGTCCTCGGCCGGGTCGGCGAGTCCGGGGATGTGCAGGTTGTGGGTAAGCTTCAGCTTCTCCAGCAGGCAGTAGTTGGGGGTGGAGGTGCCGGTGTCGTCGAGCACCACCGTGTAGTGGCCGCCGCGGCCGGTGGAGCGCAGGTGCACGGGCACCAGGATCAGCGGCGAGCGCAGCTCCTTGCCGTCCTGGCTCCAGACCATGGTGCCCAGCGCCAGGTACAGGTTGTTCGCGCCGGTTTCCTCGGTGACGGTGCGGGCCTTGTAGGCAAGGTTGCGCATCCGGGGCTGGTAGGCGGCCTCGGTGACGTCGGCGAAGACGGCCTTCTTGCCGACCAGGATCTCCGCCAGCTGGTCCTGCGGCAGGTCCCGGCCGAAGCGGATGCCGCGCTCGGCCTGCATGGCGGACACGGCGTCGGACGCCAGCAGGGTGATCGCCGTGCCGCCGTTGATCAGGTCCTCGAACTGGCCCACCCGCTCGTCCGGGACTGCGAGCGGGAACCGGGCGGCGGGGGTGAAGTTGATCAGCCGGTTGCGCAGGCTGAGGTCCAGCAGCGCGTTCTTCCACTGCGCGATGCGGGGAGGCACGACGGCGCGCACCGGCTCCTGCTGCTTCTTCCGCTCCGCTGCACCCTGCGGCGCGGGGACCACGGCGCGCTGCGGAGGCACGTATTCATAGATGTCGGTCCGGCCTGCGGTGTCGCTGATCCGCGCCGGGATGGGCCGGATGCCGGCATTGCGGGCAGCATAGATGTCGATGACGCCTGCCACCCGATCCAGGTCACCGGTGAGCCACTCGGTGTAGGCGCGATTGTGGAGGTACTGGGCGGGGTGCAGGTCCTTGTCGGTGACGGCGGTGGTCTCGATCAGCCGGATCCGGCCCATATCGATGGCGTTGATCAACAGCTGGGGCTCTTCGACGGCGGGAGTCTGGAAGTTGGCTTCGTGGCGCCAGTAGCCGAGGAAGATGTGGCCGTCCATCAGCCACAGGTTGGGCTGCAGGCCGGCGAACTCCAAGGCGGCGGCGAGGACGACGGTGGTGTCCATGCAGGTGCCGAAGCCCAAGTCGAGGACCTGGCCCGGCGTCCGGATCCGCTGTGCGCCCTGCCCCCAGGTGGGCGGCGGCTCGCTGTAGCGGATGCCGCGGCGGTGTGCGGCTTCGAAGATGGCGTAGGCGATGGCGTCGGCGCGTTCCTCGCCGGCCTGGTAGCCCTGCAGCGAGCCGCTGCCCGTGCGCTGTTCCAGGATCGCGGCGGCTTCGCGGCAGACGGCGGCAATCGCCGGATGGTTGGGCTGGACGAAGGCGGCCAGCGATTCCATCGTGAGGAGGCCGGGCCGCAGTCGCCAGTGCTGGGCGCCGAGGACTTCGATCTCGGCGTCGGCCGAGGCGAGGGTCTCGTCCCCCGAGATCAGCTGGGCCAGCACGGTGCCGGCCTGCCGGTCCTCAAGCTGGAGCATGCTGGCGGGGTCGGCCTGCAGGTTCGGCGAGGCCAGGGTGACGGTCCCCCGTTCCGGCAGGTCGAGGTAGTGCACGCAGTCACGGGAGAGGCTTCCGCTGACGGTGGAGAGGGAGAGTTTGAGCTCCACGCCGCGGATCTCGGGGCCGGGGTTGGTGATGCTGAGCCGGCTGACGATCTGGCTGCCGTTGTAGGACAGGGCGTAGCTGGTCTCCGCGACGGTCTCCAGGCTGATGGTGATGCGGTCGGCATCGGCTGCGGAGGCGGCTTCGGGTTCCTGCGCAGCGTGGCCGGGAGCGGTCTGCGGTTCGGGACGGGACGGTTGTTCGGGACGGGACGGTTGTTCGGGGGCAGGCTGCGGGGTGGGCCGGCCGCCGGCCGGGACCGGTGACGGTGCGGGTTCCGGCGCGTCCGCCGGTGCGGTGACCGGCTCGGGGCGGGACCCGGTGCCCGACGCGGGTGCGGCGGCGGGACGGCGGGCGAACTCCTCGCGCAGGGCGCTGAGTTCTGCTGCCGATTTGTCCGCATTGATCCAGCGGAGCAGGCGGATGGCGGTGTCGATGGCGCGGGCGACGTCGTCGTCCGCGAAGTCCTCATTGTGGGCCCAGCCGTTGCGCACCTGCCGCAGCTCACCGGCGTACGCCGTGGCGTCTCGCGGAAGCCCGAAGGGCCACCCGAGGCTGCCCAGCTTCTCGGTCATGATCCGCAGCTGGGCCAGGACGTCGCTGGTCTTATAGGTGCGCGGGGCGCGGCCTGCCGTTTCGTCTTTTCGGGCCAGCAGGGCCGGCCAGTCGAGCCCGGGCGAGACCTCGGACATCACCCGAAAAATGTGGGGCTCGAGGCCCGCAGACAGGATCTCCAGCGAACGGCCGATGAACTCCCGATTGGACAACGCCATGGTACTTCCCTACGTCATAACCAGCACTCCCCCGGCGCTGCGAGGAACAGAGTATCGGATCAACCAGTCCGATCATGCATCCACATATAACGGAATAGGAACAACGCCTGCCGGCACCCGGCCAGCGGATCAGATTTCGAGGCTGAGGCCCCGTAAACGCGGGCATCTCGGTGTCAAGTTACAAGAATTGTTTCTGCGCTTACAAAAATTTATTAGCCCGTGTGATGCGTGGAAATGTCGGCGGCTGCCCTACTGTGATGGTCGTCGCCACCAGACATGACTGTGCGCAGCAGGGGGAATCATGACAACTCCAACCACCTCGTCCGCGAAGCGGAGCGAACGCGACGCCGAGATGGTTCGTCAAGGTCCAAAGCCTAAGAACTGACCGTCCCACGGCGTGGACCGATAGCTACTGACGGTGACGCAGACCTATGCTCAAGCGTCACGAAATGAGGGGGATGATGTACTGCATTCCGGAGGAACCGGACTTTCCGGACGGCCACCAAGCCGAAAAGGCGGTGTGGGATGCCCTGCGCGCCCAGCTGCCCGACGTCGTGCTTGCCCACTCGGTCCAGCTCCGGCATGCCGGTCGAGAGTACGAGATCGACCTCCTCGTCCTGTGGCCCGGCGTCGGTCTGGCCGCCATCGAGGTCAAGGGCGGCCAGGTCTCGGTTACCAACGGCCAGTGGTACCAGTCGGACCGTTCAGGAAAGCGCAAAATCCAGAGCCCTACTGCACAGTGCCAAAGCGCGGCGCATGCCTTTAAGAATTGCTCTCGCCACGGCTTGGCACCCAGCTCGTCAGCAGGTTCGCGCACATCGCCGCTCTGCCCTACACGGATGTTCCGCAGGACTGGGAAATGGCTGGAACGCCGCGCAGCCTGATCCTTGACCGCTCCGACCTCGCAAATAGCCGGGAGCTCATTCGGGCGGCCATCGAAGACGAGGGCCACAGCGGCAGCCCGCTGGCGCCGTCATTCCTGCAACGCATTCTGCCGCATCTTTCCGGCGACCTGGACACAGAGGCAACACCGTCTCTCGGCGCGGCCGAGCTCGAGGACCTGCAGCAGCAGCTCACCGAACGGCAGAAGGTTCTGCTCGATTCCACCCGATCCATTCCACGGGCGCGGTTTGTCGGCGGCGCCGGCAGCGGGAAGACCTGGCTCGCCGTAGAGAAGGCCCGCCGGCTGGCCAAGGAGGGCAAACGCGTTGGCCTGTTCTGCTACAACAAAGGCCTGGCCGAGCACCTGCGCCGTCAGACGGACGGCTGGCGGCACGCCGGCCCGGTGTTCGTCGGCGAGTTCCACGAATACGCCAAGCTGCTGGGCGTTCCCGATGGCCTGGGCCAGGACTACTTCGACCGGGACATGCCGCAGCAGCTCAAGGACCTGGCCGCTTCGATGGCCGTCGAGGACAAGCTGGACGCCGTCGTCGTTGATGAGGCGCAGGATTTCGCACCCCTGTGGTGGGAAGCGCTGATGACCTGCCTCAAGAAACCCGACGATGGCGAGGTCTACGCCTTCATGGATGAGCGGCAGAACGTGTACGGCCGGTGGGACGCCGGCAGCGCCGGCTCGGCCTTGGACCCGACGGCGGGACTGGTCACCCTGCATATCGACGAAAACCTGCGCAACACCAAGCGGATCGCGCTGACCTTCAAAGGGTTTACCGGAGAGCATTTGACCCCGCGAGGCGGCGACGGGGAGCCCGTGCGGCTTGTCGACTGCGCCACCGAAGACGCTTTGGATCTGGCCAGCGACTGCGTCGACGCGCTCATCGGTGAGGGCTGGGCACCCAACCAGATCGCCCTGCTCACCACGAACAAGCGCCACCCAATCCATCAGGAAGCCTTTGAAACGGGCAGCATCCCCCAGTACTGGCAGGAATTCCACGACGACGGAGCCGAGTTCTACGGACACGTCCTCGGCTTCAAGGGCCTGGAACGCTCGGTGGTGATCCTGTGCGTCAACGGCTTCAAGGACATGGCGCGCGCCGCAGAGCAGCTCTACGTCGGGCTGTCCCGCGCCCGCTGCCTGCTGGTCGTCGTGGGAGACACAGAGCTCATTGCCGAGGGCGGCGGGCGGGAGCTTGAGCTCGCACTGGCCAAGGCGCGGAAGTGGACGCCGGTGCCCTAGGCAGCTGGCTGAAAAGACACCGCTAAAGGGATTAGTCGACGGGTCCGCTGCCGGAACAGGATAGGCAAGGCCTCTGACCCGGCAACGGACCCCCTATCAAACTGCTACCGCGGAGCTCAACACGCCAGTCTTATCCCTCGACCAGTGCCGCCCATTGGAGTCTTTGAACTTGATGGACGCCATGTAGTCGGCGTTACCAACGATTGACTCGGTGGTGTCATTTTCCTTGAGGCCAACGATGTACTTTCCAGGTTCAATAAAATATCGCCCGGGGGCTAGAACGGCTGCTCGTCCGGCTATCGGGGGGATCGGCCTTTGCTTGCGTGTCTGGCCAGCGTCCCGTGAAACCTCAAGCTCATAAACAGAGACCCTGGACCCGTTCCGGATCTCGACACCCCAGGTCTCACCGCCGTCGGTGACAAGCTTTGCAGGCCAGCACGTGACCTCTGCGGCGTGGACCTGCGCCGCTTCCTGAAGCGCACGTTCCTCGCGCTGCATTTCAATGTTCGTCAGTTCCTGGCTGTGCTGCATGGAAGCGGTCGAAGCCTTCGTCTGCTTGGCCAGATACAACAGCGCACCAATCGTGGCAACTGCCGCCAGAATTTCGAATATGTTTACTACGCTCTCCACTGTTTCCCCCATGGTCATACACATACTGTCTAGAAATAGATTGACCAAACGCCCTTGGGCACAGTCAGCCAGCTAAATATAGCCGCCCCGAACCGCTGATCTGCCCCTTGTGGTCAACCGTTGCCAAAGCGAAATCTGAGAGCAGCAAACGCGGCAACTCCCCCGAGCGTCATTGGCGACATTGTCTGCGCCTGGTGCTAGGTTGAAGTCGCTTGATAACAAGGGGGAGTTAATTGAGTATTCAGATTGTGGAAGGTACGGCGGCACGTTCGCTGGAACTTTCGGACATGCCGTCCGCGTTGAGGGCGCTTGCGGATGCCGTAGCCGATGCCCAGCGTGATCGTACGCTCCAGCCCGTGACGATTATCGCGCCCAGTCGCGCGTCGGCCCGCGACCTGGCCCACTATCTGGGCCGGGTCCTCAATGAGGGCAGGGGCAGCGCAGCCGTTAGAACAGCCACCCTGCGCGATTTGGCCGAAGAACTGGCGGCGTTGAGCAGCCATCTGTCAGGCCGCGCTCCGCTTCCGGCGATGGTCCGGGAAGGTGCGGTCAGAGCTGTACTCACCGATGCTCCCGGACTGTTTGCAGAGGTCGCAGACCAGCCGGCAACCGCCCGCGCTATCGCCAACACTTCGGCTGCACTGGACGCGGCCTGTCCCGAAGACGTGGCTGCGCTGTCGCCGCTGGTGGGCGAAGTCATCCGCGTCCACCGTCGCGCCTCCCGAATCCTGGAAAAAGGCTGGTACACAGACCACGACCTCTATTCCGCTGCCGCCGCTGCTCTTCAGGCCAAACGGCTTCTCAGCCGAGTGGGTCCAGTGATCTGCTTCCAGCTTGGGGAGGAACAGGACCCTTCGGTTTCCTCTTTCCGCTCGGCACTGGATCAGTGCGCGCGCACTATCTATATCGATGCAGTGTCCTCCCCTCTGCCCGATGAATTCCTCAGCGCATCCGACGCGGATGACGAAGCGCGCGCCGTCGTCCGACTTGTCATCGCAGAACTGGCCGCAGGCGTTCCCGGTCACCGCATCGGTGTCTTCTACTCCGCTGCTGAACCGTACCGGGCCCTGCTGGCCCAACGCTTCAATGAAGCCGGGATCGCCTTCGTCGGCCCGTCAGCCCATGGTCTTGCTGACACCGGCCTGGCCCGGGGACTGCTCAGCCTGCTCAATCTGGAGCCCGCGAACCCGGACATCCGGGTCATCCTCGACACCATGGCGCAAGGCGTCCTGCATTGGTCGGAGGAAGATCTGCCCAGCAGTGCCGTCTGCGAGCGGCTTCATGCCTCTCCCCCGGACGATGTGGAAGAGACTGACGGAGACCTCGAGCCTACGGAAACCGAACTGAAGCGACAGCAGGACTACGTCCGGTTCACCGGATTCACAGCAGTGCTGGGCGAACGACTCGCGGAAGTCTATGCCTCCTCGACGTGGAAAGAGGCAGCCGATAGTGTCGCCGCTTTCGTCGAGGAGTTCCTTGGGCCGCGTTCGGCAACGGAAAGACCCGAGCTCGCCAGCGCCCGCAACATGGTAAATGAAGTGATCCGGGCGCTTGAACTGCTGCATGGAGTCGCTCCGCCACCAACTGCCCGGACCGTCCGCGATGCCCTCGCCGAAGGCATCCGGTCCCGCCACCAGCGCACCGGCACCAGCGGCACCGGAGTGGTCCTCGGTTCCTACGACGACGGCGTCGGCCGAGACCTCGACGTCGTCTTTGTCACCGGTGCCGCGGACGGACTTGCCCCGGCCCGTCTCCGGGAGAACCCGCTCCTGCCCGACAGCGTGATCCACCTGCTGGCCGTACCGCTCCCCAGTGTCCACGCGCGATCTTTCGTGCAGCGGGAACGCTTCCACCAACTCCTTGCCACCGGGGCTAAACGCATCGTTCTGTATCCCCGGGGCAATCTTCGCGCCGGCGGAACCCTGCAGCCCTCCCGCTGGCTGGCAGGGGCAAAAGAAACCCCGTTACGCTCCTTCGCACACGGCCTGTTGCAGGGTGCTCCTACCGGGATGGTTCCCACCGGCCAGGAGTGGCGGATCCGCCGGCTGCTGGATACCGGGTCCCTCCCGGGTGACGCAGTCCTGGACGCCGTCTCGGAAGTCCGGTCTGACCGACTACACGGAGCCTTTACCCGGTTCAACGGCAACCTCACCGGCGTCCCCGGCACCGTTATCGACCCTCAGCGGGCCATCTCACCCACGCATTTGGAGGACTGGGTCATCAGTCCGCTGGCCTATTTCCTGCGTCGCGTTCTCAGGGCCGACCTGTTCGAAGACGTGACGCTCGAAGTCCAGATCAGCAATCTGCAGCGCGGTAACCTTATGCACCAAGTGCTCGAAGACTACGTCCGTGGGCTGACTGACGGCACGAAGAACGTCTCTTCCGAGCGGCTGCAGGAAATCGCCGAGACCGCATTCGCAGCCACCGCCAATCCGGCGTGGCTGACACACACCTGGGACCGGGACAGGTCCCGGATCCAGGCTGATCTGCTGAAAGTCCACGACGTGGACCAGCAGGCGCGCGACGACGGCTGGCAGCACCTCTCGGTGGAAACTGAGTTCGGTGCCGACTCCGGCGAACCGCCGGTCGATCTGGACCTGCCCAATGGGAGCACCGTGCGCTTCCGAGGCAAAGTCGACAGGGTGGACAGGCATTCAAGCGGCCGGGTGCTCGTCATTGATTACAAGACCGGCAAGGCCGACAAATACAAGAAACTGACGTGCGAGGACCCCACCGCCGGGGGAACCCGATTCCAGCTGCCGGTCTATGGCCTGTTCGCCCGCCGTTTCGCCACCGACCCGGGGGCGGAGGTGCGAGCCGAGTACCGGTTCATCACCGCCGACGGAAAGTATGGACGCGTGGGCTATGACGTGGCGCCCGACGTCGAGGCCCGGCTGCGCGACGACGCCGCCGTGGTCGTGGCGGCCATGCTGGCAGGGGTCTTCCCACCGCGACCGGAATCGGACCGGTACACCAACTACACAACCCTGATGGGTGTCGCCGGAGTGCGGCACACCTGGGACCGGCTCAAGGACGACCCGGCCCTCAGCGACTACTCCCGCTTCTTCCAGGAGGAAGAATGAACCCGGCCACGAGCATGACCTCATCCACCAGCACCCAGCAACCCCCGCTGGACGAAGAAGACCGGGAGAAGATAGCCACCAAGCTGACCTCCACGGTGTTCGTCGAAGCCGGAGCAGGCAGCGGCAAGACCCACGCCTTGGTCCGCCGCATTGCCGCCCTCGTGGACAGTGGAGTGGACATCGGCGCGATCGGCGCCATCACCTTCACTGAAAAGGCGGCCGGGGAGCTCAGGGACCGGCTGCGCATTGCGCTGGGCGAGACCGCAGTGGACAGCGCCGGAACCGAACGACGGAACACGGCGCTGGACCGGCTGGATGCCGCGCCGATTGGCACCATTCATTCCTTCGCCGCCCGACTGATCAGCGAATACCCCATCGAAGCGGGCGTCCCGCCGTTGATCACCGTAGTGGACGAGCTCCGGTCCCGGATCGCATTCGAGCGCCGGTGGGAAGACGCACAACAGGCGCTGTTCACTGATCCCAAGGCCGACGCCGCCCTGCGTGTGCTGCTCGCCGTCGGCGTCACTTTGGACCAGCTGCGAAAGGTCGCCGCGGCCCTGGACAGCAACTGGGACCGCCTGCGCGCCCACCCGCCCCAGCCGCAGACCGTTCCGGCACTCGACGTCGCGCCGCTGCTGCGCGCCGCCGAACTGGTCCTGGAACGGAAAGCCGATTGCTCCGACCCGACGGACAAGCTCATGGGCCGGGTCACCGTCGTGGAGGAGTGGCGGGACCGGCTGCAGGAGGTCTCCGGGTCCGGGGACCTTGGCCGTTCCATCGACGTGCTGAAGAGCCTCCCCGCAAAAGGCTATTCCGTTGGCAAACAGGGCAACTGGGGCGGCGACGTCAAAAGTGTCCAGCAGCAGTTCGTGGGGCTGGTGGAGCACCGGGATGCGCTGATTGCCGGGCAGGTTTCCCCTGCCGTCACCACGGTCAGCGCGGTCATGGCCGACGTCCTGCTTGCCGCGGCGAAAGTACGCCAGCGCAGCGGGGAGCTGGAATACCACGACCTGCTGGTTCATGCCCGCGACCTGCTGGTGGGCGAGACGGAGGCCGACGCCCCGGCCCGCCTTCCCCTGCATCGGCGCTACACCCACCTGATGCTCGACGAGTTTCAGGACACCGATCCTGTCCAGGCAGAGATTGCGGTCCGGCTGGCCGCGGACACCAGCTGCGGCGTCGACGGCTGGGAGAACCTACCGGTGGCATCCGGGCGACTGTTCATGGTCGGCGACCCAAAACAGTCCATCTACCGCTTCCGTCGCGCCGACATCGCCACCTTCCTCGCAGCCCGTGCCCGTGCAGACAAGGATCCGGGCTCCCTGATAGCCACCCTGCAGACCAATTTCCGTTCCGGACGGCCCGTCCTTGACTGGATCAATCAGGTTTTCGCGGACCTGATCCAGCCAGACGGGACGGTCCAGCCGACGTACGCCGCTCTGGCGCCCGACCCCAACCGCCCTGCATGGGACACGGCCCATGGGCCCGCGGTCTCGGTAATCGGCCGGAACCCGGTTACCCCGGATGAGAACGGGAAAGTGAGTGCCGCGCGTCGGAGCCAGCAGGAAGCAGCCGACGTCGCCGCTGCAATCCGGGTGGCCACCGGCACCGGCGGCAGCCCTGCCTGGCGGCACCAGACCGGAAACAAGCAGGGCTTTGCGCTCCGGCCGCTGCGGTTGCAGGACATCTGTATCCTCCTGCCCACCCGCACTGCGTTGCCCTACTTGGAAGATGCCCTCGATTCCGCCGGCATCGAATACCGGGCCGAGGCTTCGTCGCTGGTCTATACCACGCAGGAGGTCACCGATCTGCTGCTGGCACTGCGGACACTGGCCAACACCGCGGATCAAGCCGCGTTGGTGCTGACCCTACGGTCAGCCCTCTTCGCCTGCGGAGATGATGACTTGTTCCGGTGGAAGCAGGCCGGCGGAAGCTGGAACCTCTACGCGCCGACGCCGGAAGGGCTGAAAGATTCCCCGGTCTGCAAAGCGCTGGGTTACCTGGTCGATCTGCACCGGGAGCTGCCGCTGATCTCCCCCGCCGAACTGATCGAACGGATCGCAGCTGACCGGCGGGTGCTCGAAGCCGCAACCGACAGCCCGCGTTACCGCGATACCTGGCGGAGGGTCCGGTTCGTTATTGATCAGGCACGCGCCTGGACAGAAGCCACCCACGGGGGGCTGCGGGACTACCTGGCGTGGGCTGCCGCCCAGCAGGAGGAAAACGCCCGGGTCAAGGAATCCATAGTGCCCGAGACGGATCTGCACGCGGTACGGATCATGACGATCCACGCCTCCAAGGGCCTGGAATTCCCCATGGTCATCCTTGCCGGAGCGGGATCCGCACCGCAGCATAGCTCCGAGCCGGCGCTTTGGGACGAGGCAGGCAATCTCTTCGTCCGGTTCCTCAAAGGCATTGAAACGCACGGGTATGAAGAGGCGGCCGCCGTCGAAAAGGCATTCATCGAAGCTGAGCGACGCCGGTTGCTCTATGTCGCCTGCACCAGAGCCGAGAGCCACCTGGTGGTATCGCACTACAGCGGTTCGGATCGCAGTCTCAGCGGCCTCCTGGTTCAAGTGAACACTGACGAAAGGTGCGCGCCCGATCTTGAACTGCCGGCGGATTTACTGCCTTTGCCCAAGGCACGGACGACGGCGGCCCCTGTGCCGGAGTGGGACGACTGGCAGGGTTCGCGTACCCAATGGACGGCCGCCTCGGCGCGCGTGTCCCGGACCTCGGTCACAGCCTTGGCCAAAGGAGAGGTCCCGGAGGTGACAACCGAATATGGAGTGGCGGCAGGCTTTTATTCGCTGGACGGGGCCGAGGAAAGGCTGCCCGGTTTCGGCGGTATCCCGGAAGAACACGGAACGGCGTTTGGTACCGCTCTGCACCGTCTGCTGGAGCTCACGGACCTGGAACTGTCGACGTCGCTCTCCGGCATGGCCGCTGACGTTGCCACCGCGGCCGGGCTGCGCAATGCGAAAGACCTGGAGGCATCGGCCCGTGCAGCTTTGGAGACTGAACCGGTACGTCGTGCCGCTGAACGTGAGCATTGGCTGGAGCTGCCGGTACTGGTCCCGGAGCCTGGCCATACGGTCGAAGGCATCATCGACCTGATGTACCGGGAAGATGACGGGTCACTGGTGGTCGCCGACTTCAAGACCGATATCAGTGTGACCGAAAAGCAGATCGCCGCGTACTGGCGCCAACTTGGCACTTACGCAAAGATGATCGGCCGAATAACGGGACAAGAGGTCAGCCAACTGGTCCTGATCTTCTGCCGAGCGGGCGGTGCCGAGATTCTGAGGAGGACCCGTGGCTGAAACCTCGCACAGCGCCGACTCCGATAGATCTGAATCCACGACGGCCGGGAAACTGCTGGAAGCCCCGTTGGTGCCTGCTCCACAGGTACTGACCAAATACTCTCCGCCGCATACCCACGGCATTTACGCTTGGTGGATGAGGCCCGGCACCGTGCCCGGGCTGGCAGGTCTCCCCCACCCAGCGCGTTCTGACGCTGAGCTGCTCTACATCGGGATAGCCAGCCGGACGAACAGCAGCCTCTTTGCCCGTTTGAGTACCCATCTCACCAACAGCAGCCGCCGCTCCACGCTTCGCCTCTCACTGGCTTCGTTGTTGGCGCCCGCCCATGGCTGGACAGCGTGCATTGTCTCGGGACGGCCCGCACTGGATCCCCGCTTCGAAGCAGACCTAACAGCATTCATCTGTGCTTCGCTATCAGTCTCCTGGACTCAGCATCTAGCGCCCGGGGAAGTCGAAGATCAACTCATTAAACAGCTGTGCCCACCATTGAATTTGAGCGGAAACAGCACACACCCGTCATACGCCGTCCTTAAGGAGGCTCGTGCCAAGTTCAGAGCCGGCGCGAGCTTGAGGTCATAAACTTTCCGCGTTTCCTGCGGAGACCGAGCCGAGGAACATCAAAGCTCGAAACAGCCTGCCGCCGTACCGCCGGGGTGGTGCTCTCACAAAACAGTTGAACCTGGGGGATCAATAATGGATGTCGCAACACTCGCTACCGTCACTCGCATCAACGACCAGCTGGATTCACTCGGTCCTGAAAGAGACCGCGCGGACTTGGAGGCTCTGTACAAGATCTTCTCGGCGCTGGCGCCGTCCTTTGAACGTGGGCGAGGGGCCAAAAGGGGAACACCGGAAGCGGACGGGGCTGGAAGGGTTAACCACCTCCTTCGGCTGACGATCGTGGATCTGTGGCAGGACCCGCGGATGCCCGGGCGCGGGGTGAAACCGCGACAGATGCACAAGCACAACAAGCCCTTTGTCTACCCCTGGTCGCCCCGGGCACGCGATCTTTACTTCGCGGCCAAGGCCGATGCTTCGGTTTCCACCTCCGGAATGCTTGTGCTGGAGCACACCATTCCGCTCTCCATTCTCCGGGACGAGCTCATGCACGCGATCCTGAAGGGTTGTTCTCAGGACGAGTGGACCGAACTGTTCCTTGCGGCACACCGAGGCCTGAGCTTCGCGGTGCTGGCTAGAGATGAAGACGACATCATCAACAGCAACGGGCACCGGTCAGCCCTTGTGGCAGACGACCCCTCGCCTTGGGCCCGCTACAGGAAGGCCGGCATGGTTCAGGAGGACTTTATCGCCCTCACAGCCGATCCGCGCTGGTCTGAACCGGACGCGAATCGTGGCTAGAACGGCCTACGAAGCGTGTTTCCCGTCCAACGGCTGGTTCGACAAGGAGCCGGCACTGATCAATGCCATGAATACTCCCGAGTCTGGTCATCGACTCCGGGTTCCGGTCAGCCCATGGCCGGCTGCTTTCGCACGGGACCAACACAGTCTTCCGACGTTTTCGGGGGAAGCAGATGCAGAGGGCGATCTAGCAGCCATCGTTGGGAAGTCCTTCGACTCCGATGTCTTCAACCGGCCGGTGTATGGCGCAGGTTGGACCCATGAGAAGCTAGCGGACTTCGTGGAGTCGCGGAAGAGCGCCCAGGTTGTGGTCAACGGACATACCTGTCCGACTTTCTCCTTCCTGGCCTGGTACTTCGCCACCCACATTGTGCTGAGCTATCGGCAGGGTGAGCACTGGCGGTTGTACCTAATCGATGACATCGGCTTGGTCACAGATGCTCGCTGCACCGGCGATCGCCAAGGTTTAGAGGATTTTCGACACGCCTATCTGTGGGGGCGGCCGGAGGATGCCCTGAAACGACCCGAACTGCAGATCCTGGCAGGCCCCGATTCAACCCCCGCCGACTCTTGGGAGCTTCGTGCCAGGACGTGCCTCGAGCAACTCCAGGACTGGAAGCAGCAGCACACGCATACGTCCCTGCCAGTGCCAGCACCCCAAGGGCCGGCCCTGAGCGCAGCAGACCTTGATCTCGCGGTCCCGTCGAAGCCCGTTGAGATCGTCCTTGCTCGTGCCACGAGCCGGAAACACCGGTACGAAATCCGGTATCCGCTCGATAGCGATCCCACAACTCTGGAAGCCACCTGCACCGTAGACGGTACTCCACAGCGCTTCACGAACCCGGTCACCGGGCTGGAGGAGGGGATGCACGCGCCGGCTGCAGACTGGGCGCAGTGGATTTTGACGGATTCCGCGGAAACGGCTGGGGCGACAGTTCCAAAACTGTGGGAGGTCGACGAACCCGAGGCTGAGCTGTACCGCATTTCCAACAACATCGTCCGCTACGAGGAGCATGAGGTCGCCACTTCTCATTTCAGGACTTCCGCGGAGCTTGAGGCGTGGCTGCGGGCCTCGCTGGGCAACCACAATGTTCCGCTCCTCGTACGCACGCTCGACGACATCCATCTGGAACTAGATCTGGACCGGATGCCCATGTATCAGAAGAATGTCTTCGACCGTTCCGAGGGCAAGGACCCCAGGGTCAGCTACGCCCCACGGGTTTTCCACCCATGGAAGGGTTTGGAGAACTGGCGGGAACCGACCACGGGACAGTGCCTCCATTATCCGCGGCTACAGACGGTGATGGACGGACGGGAGCTGCAGGCCTACACAGCCACCAACTGCCTGAACTTCGAATCTCTCCAGAACGACCTGCTGCCGGATGACGCTCCGTCTGTCCCAAACTCCTGGTTCATCATTGGCGTCGAGCAGGGCCTGCACTCACCCACATGCATCGTCTTTCCGGCAGCGGACAGCATCCTTTCCGTGACCACGGACAACGATGGGGCGACCGCGCTTATCACGGCTCGTGATTACCCCACCCGCAACGATGAATTGCACCGGGAGGCAGCTTTCCGCAGTCGATGGAGCCAGTGGCTTGATGAAGACCACCCGCTGACACCGGAAGAGATTCAGGCCGGATTGGAGTCCCTAAAGCGGTTGATCGAGGAGCAGGGACCATGATCCTCACGAGGGATGACACGATTTCCGACACCGGACTCGACGCGGGTTTCGGAGCCGGAAGATGCGTCTGGGATGAGTCTGTTTGCGTGGACAAACCCTCCCACTTTGTGACGTCCAACGTGGTTGGTGGCGCTGCGGCGGAAGTTTATTGCCTCAGGCACTACGTGCTGACGCTCGCCGGTCTGTGCGAGCTCCATCTGCCCAATTGCGAAGGTGACTTCAGCGGACACGTCCTGAGCCATGGGGAGCTCTAACTCTCCGACAACGATCCTGGCGCGTACTAGCGCCCAGACAACAGGAGTTTGCCTTGTACGAACCGGGATTTGCAGTAATTGATTTGGAAACAACCGGACTCAACCCGCGCTACCACCACCGCGTGGTCGAAGTTGGGATCGTGACTTTGGATGCAACCGGTCGGGTCCTCGATCGGTGGGAGAGCCTGGTCAACCCGCAGAGGGATCTTGGGCCTCAAAGTATTCATGGAATCAGGGCTGCCCAGGTCTTGGAAGCGCCGACCTTCGCCGAGCTGGCCCCCGCGATTTCTTCACGGCTTCACGGCAACGTCCTGGTCGCGCACAACCTTTCCTTCGATGCAGCCTTCCTGGAACACGAGTTCACCCGTGCTGGGCTGACCCTTCCCCCCATGTTCCTGCGGGGGCTCTGCACGATGCGGCTTTCACACGACTACGTTTTCGGTAACGCCCGGTCGCTTGCCCACTGCTGCGAGTTTCTCAGTGTTCCTACAGGCTCCGCGCACTGTGCAGGGGATGATGCCGAAGCCGCAGCTGGTCTGTTGTCCCGCTACATCGACATGGACCCAAACCGGCCGGACTGGGAAAAGCATCTGAGCGCCGTGAGCCAGCTGGAATGGCCTCCCCTTGAACACGGACCCCTCGTTCGGACAGTACAGCGAGGCTTCACCGCTGAGCCCGTGCATTTTCTCCAGCGGATCACGGCGCATATGCCGGAGTTCAGCGGCCCCGCCGAGGACGAGGAGTACCTGATGCTCCTGGATCGGGCAATGCTAGATCGTCACTTGTCCTATACCGAGCAGCAGGAGTTGGTCGCTTTGGCTGAGGTGCTGGGGATCGACCGACAGCGTTGCAACGACCTGCACAGGTACTACCTCGAGCAGCTGGTCACCGCTGCGTGGGCGGATGGCGTCATCACCCCTGAGGAAGAACAGGACCTTCGTCTCGCTGCCGACGCCTTAGGCCTTCCGCGCAAGGTCGTGGACGATGAACTCGCCAAAGGCCAAAAAGAGGTGGAAACTCCCTCTCCAACCACCAAAGGTCCTCTGTCCGTCGCTTCAGGTTCCATCGTCGTGCTGACCGGAGCCATGGCAAGGCCCCGCGACGACTATGCATCGGCTTTGCGGGACCTCGGCTACGTGGTGGCCGACAACGTAACCAAGAAGACCGATGTTGTAGTGGCAGCAGACCCCGACACTTTGTCAGGCAAGGCCGGCAAAGCAAGAAAATACGGCATTCCCGTCGTCGCCGAGGACTTCCTCTTCGCCGGTCTCGGCGTCAGCCGTGTTTGAGAGCCGATGCATTCGAAAGGTGACACGACTCGATAACTGCTCTCCACCATCAGTCGCCATGTCAGTGCCTCATGCCACAATGAGGGCGTGAATCCTGCAACTGGCGATATCGAAATCGTCCTTTCTGAACACGGCGCACTTATTGCTGGAGATGACCAGGCCGTGTCGTCGTTGCTGAGCCGTCTCGAGCTGCCCGCAGAGGCACTCGATACAGCAGAGCAATCGGCGAAGGACCTGCTGGCCGGGCTGTCCGGGGTTGCTGCGGTCGGCACGGCCTTCGACCCGCAGTGGCTGCGCGTGACCAACGAGAGCTACGCCAGACTTCAGGAACTCGCAGGCTTCAACGTGCCGAAGGACGGACTGATTGCCGGCGTCGTGCGCGGCGACAAAGGCCGGATCGATCAGTTTCTGGAGTTCGATTCATTCAGCGGCGCCAATCCGCTGATGATGTCCAACGCGGCCACTTTGGCCGCCACAATGGCACTGCGCAGCGCTATAGCAGACCTCCAGTCACTGGTCGAAACCATGGACGTCAAACTCGATGTGCTGTTGGAGGACAACCGCATCGAAGCCCTCGGCGACATCCAGGGGCTGACGTCGGTCCTGACCAGGGCATGCGCCATTTACGATGCGACCGGCGTCGTCAGTGAGACGGTATGGGCCCAGATTGCCGGGCACTCCTCCGCCTTGGCGCAGGCCGAAGCCAAGGCCCGCGGCCAGGTGGACGCCCTGCGCGCTGCGGTCTCTGCGCGCTCATTTGCCGATCGCGTTGATGCCGTGCAGCGAGCATCTACCAACGAAATGCAACGATGGCTGGTCATTCTCGCGGCAATTCACGTCGACCAGCAACGTCTCGACCTTCTGGAACTGGCGCATCTGCGGCAACACAGCCCGGAAGCAGTGGCCGGCCACGCCGAGGAAAATCGTAAAGCGCTGCAGAAGCGACGCCAGGCTGTGACAGAGAGCGTGCAGGGCCTCGCAGATGCGCTTTCCGCAGCCGCCGACGTGAGCGACGCGAACCGGGTGCGCAGCCCGCTGAAAGCCCGCCAGCTCCTTCAGGGCGCGGAGCAGGCGCTGGGAATGATCGCTGCGTTTGCAGAGGTGACCGGCCTCGACGTCGTCGCCGGAGGCGAGGTCGAGCGAGAGACCTGGCGAAAGTCAGTCAGCGACCTTGTTTCCGAAGCGCGCTCCAATGTGGTCGCCGTACCAAGAATCCTTAACAGTCGCCGCGAAGACAGCTTGCTCCGCAAGGCCAGCAAGGTTCAGGCCAGACGCTCCGCCGCCGCGGAGGACGAGTCACCCGGTGAACTGGCATCCGGTTCCGCTTCGACGCCGGGATCTGACTAGCCGCAGGGAGTCCCTAAACCCCAGCCCCCGCGGCCAGCATCCGGTCCACGCTTTCCACCGACAGCGCGTGGTGGATCGCCAACATGCTCGCCCCGAGCATCCCGGCATCCAGCCCGGACGCGGACTGCACGATCCGCAGGTGCTGGGTGGCCAGCGGCATCGTCCGCGAGTACACCACCTCCCGCACCCCGGCAATGAAGTGCTCGCCGGTCAGCGCCATCGACCCGCCGATCACGATCACCGCCGGATTCATCATGCTCAGGCAGGCGGAGAGCACCTCGCCGACGTCGCGGCCGGCCTGCCTCACCGCATGCACGGCCTGCTGGTCCCCGCTGTTGACCAGCGCCACCACGTCCCGGCCGTCGCGGGCGTCCAGGCCCGCCTCGCGCAGCGTCGCCGCCACGGCGACGCCGGAGGCCAGCGCCTCGAGGCAGCCGTAGTTCCCGCACCGGCAGAGCTTGTCCTCCCCGCGCGGCACTCGGATGTGCCCGATGTCCCCGGCCACCCCGTCCGCGCCGCGCAGCAGCTCCCCGTTGCAGATGATCCCGGCGCCGATGCCGGTGGCCACCTTCACGAAGATCAGGTTCTCCACGTCCGGCCACGCCGCCTCGCGCTCCCCCACCGACATCACGTTCACGTCGTTGTCCACCAGCACCGGCGCGCCCAGCTTCTCGCCCAGGTACCCGGGCACATCGAAGCCGTGCCAGCCGGGCATGATCGGCGGGTTGATCGGCCGCCCGGTGCTGTGCTCCACCGGCCCCGGCACCCCGACGCCGACCGCCAGCAGGTCCCGCGCCGAGCGGCCCGCCTGCTCCAGCAGCTCGGCCGCGAGCTCGGCCACGGTGTCCAGCACCGCCTCCGGGCCGTTGCTCACCGGCAGGTCCCGCAGCGCGTCGGCCAGGCAGCCGCCGCCCAGGTCGGTCAGGCCCACCCGCAGGTGCGAGGCGCCGATGTCCACGCCCAGCACCACCTGCGCCCCGGTGCTCATCGCGAACCGCGACGACGGCCGGCCGCCGGTGGACACGGCGTCCTCCACCGGCGCCACCAGGCCCAGGCCCATCAGCGCGTCCAGGCGCAGCGCGATCGTGGACCGCGCCACCCCCATCAGGTCCGCCAGCTCACTGCGGGTGCGCGGCTGCCCGTCGCGCAGCAGCTGGAACAGTTCGCTGGCACCGGCGGAGGCAGGCGCCGTCTTCCTTATATCGACCACTGGGCAATTGAAGCACAGGAATCGGCGTTACTTCGCAGGTCAGCGGCGGATTGGCCCGCTCCGGCCCGTATCCCGGCCCGGCCCCCGAACGCCGCCCCGCCGCACCAATCTCCATCCATCCCGACGCCGCCCCGGCGCCTCACAGCGCGCCCTTGCGCCGGCCGGTGCCGCGCACCGCGAACCGCTGCTGCAGCAGCACCGCGACCACGATGATCGCGCCCTTGGCCACCTGCTGCACCGAGGTGTCCAGGTTGTTCTGCGTGAACACGTTGGTGAGGATGCTGAACAGCAGCACGCCCAGCACGGTGCCCACGATGGTGCCGCGCCCGCCGATCAGCAGGGTGCCGCCGACGACGACGGCGGCGATCGCGTCCAGCTCGAACAGCAGCCCGTGCGTGGAGGTGCCGGCGGTGGTGCGGCCCATCATCATCACCCCGGCGATCCCGACGGTGATGCCGGAGAGGATGTACAGCCAGACGATGTGCCGCTTGACCTTGATGCCGGCCAGCCGCGCCGCCTCCAAGTTCCCGCCGATCGCCACCGTCCGGCGGCCGAAGGTGGTGCGGTTGAGCAGGAACCAGCCGGCCGCGGCCACCAGCGCGAAGATCCAGATCAGCAGCGGCACGCCCAGGAAGTTCGAGCGCATCACCGACAAAAAGTCCCGTTCGATGACGATCTGCGTGCGCCGCCCGGAGATCAGCTCGGCGGCGCCGCGGGCGGCCACCAGCATGGCGAGGGTGGCGATGAACGCCACCACGTTGCCGTAGGCGATGATCACCCCGTTGATCAGCCCGGCGAAGATCCCGACGGCGAGCGCCACCGCCACCATCAACAGCCAGCTGGTCTCCCCGGCGGTCCGCTGCACGGCGGTCAGCGACGCGACCACGGTGGTCAGGCCCATCACCGAGCCGACGGACAGGTCGATCCCGCCGGCGGTGATCACAAAGGTCATGCCCACGCAGATCACCCCGATGATCGAGGCATAGCGCAGGATGGTCAGCGCGTTCTCCACGTTCAGGAACCGGTCCCCGCTGGTCACCGCGCCCACCACGCACAGCACCAGCAGGGCGATCACCAGCCCGAGGTTGCGCCCGGCGGAGCCGCTGAGCACGCTGCGCAGCGGGTTCGGGCGGGCGGGCGCGGCGGCGGCGGCGCCGCCGGCCGGGGGCGGCTGGACCGCCGTCGTCTTGGACTCACTCACTGCGCGTTTCCTTTCAGCACCAGGTCAAGCACGGTGTGCTCGTCCATGTCGGTTGCGTTGCCGGTGGCGAGCACCCGGCCGGCGTCGAGCACCAGCACCCGGTCCGCCAGCCCGAGCACCTCCTCCAGTTCGCTGGAGACCACCACCACGGCCACCCCGTTGGCGGCCAGCGCCCGGATCAGCCCGTAAATCTCGGTCTTGGCGCCGACGTCGACGCCGCGGGTCGGCTCATCGAGCAGCAGCACCCGGGTGCCGTGGATCAGCCAGCGGGCCAGCAGCACCTTCTGCTGATTGCCGCCGGAGAGGGTGCGGGCGGGCCGGTCCGGATCCGCCGGGTGCAGCTGCACGGCCTGCGCCTGGGTCCGGGTGGCCTCCTTTTCGCGGCGTTCGTTGAGCAGGCCGCGGCGGGCGAAGCGTTCGAAGGTGGACAGCGTGGCGTTGCGGTAGATCGGCTCCTCCAGCAGCAGGCCCTGGCTCTTGCGCTCCTCCGGGGACAGGCCCAGCCCGACGTCGATCGCCGCGGGCACCGAGCCCGGGCGCAGCGTCTTGCCCAGCACCTTCACCGTGCCGGCGGTGGAGCGCCGCGCCCCGTAGATGGTCTCCAGGATCTCCGAACGCCCCGAGCCCACCAGCCCGGCCAGCCCGAAGATCTCCCCCGGCCGCACGGAGAAGCTCACGTCCCGGAAGACCCCGGCCAGCGCCAGGCCCTCGACCTCCAGCGCCGGCTCCGCGTCCGCATCCACGGGGGCGCGGGGCGGAAACACGTTGACGGCGTCGCGGCCGGTCATCAGCCGGACCAGGTCCGCCCGGGTGGTGGCCGCCACCGGCAGCGAGGAGGCGGTGCTGTAGCCGTCCTTGATCACCGAGATGCGGCTGCCGATCTGCCGGATCTCCTCCAGCCGGTGCGAGATGTAGACGATCGCGATGCCCTGCGCGGTGAGCTCGCGGATCACCCGGAACAGGTTCTCCACCTCCCCGGTGTCCAGGATGGCGCTGGGCTCGTCCATGATGATCAGCTTCGCGTTGCGGGACAGCGCCCGGGCCATGGACACGATCTGCTTGCCGGCCGCGGACAGTGAGCCGACCTCCGTGGCCGGGGACAGGTCCGTGTGGCCCAGCCGGGCCAGCAGCTCCCGGGCCCGACGGCGGGTGTCGCGCACGCGCAGCACCCCGGCCCGCGCGTCCTCGTGGCCGAGGAAGATGTTCTCGGCGACGGTCAGCCCGTCCACCACGTCCAGCTCCTGGTACATGGTGGCGATGCCCAGCTCCAGCGCCGCCGTCGGGCGCGGCAGCTGCACCGGCTCGCCCTGCCAGCGGATCTCGCCGCCGTCGGGCTGGTGCACCCCGGAGAGGGCCTTGATCAGCGTGGACTTGCCGGCCCCGTTCTGCCCGAGTACGCAGTGCACCTCGCCGGGCAGCACCTGCAGGTCCACCCCGCGCAGGGCGGGCACCCCGGCGAAGCTCTTGGTCAGGTTCCGGACTTCCAGCAGCGGTTCCGGCCGGGCTGCGGCGGCCGCCGGGGCCTCGTGGGATGCGGTCATGCGACGGAGCATACACACTTATGTCGATTGTCAGTAGTATGTTGGCGCTTTATCGCCGGACTTCTGTTACTGTGACGCCTGTCACGATGAGGTGCGGGGCGGAACCCAGGTTCCTGCGGGCCTCAGCGGGCACCGCAGCGCCCCATCAACAGAGGAGAAAGCCATGCACGCAGCACGCATGTCGGGCCGGAGGCAGCTGGTCACCACCGCGGCGTTTCTCGCCGTCGGCGGACTGGTCCTCACCGGATGTTCCAGCGGCGAGGACACCAGCACGGAACCGACCAACAACTCAGTCGAAGGCAACCAGGCCGAGGGCGACACCGTCGTCATCGGCTTCTCCGGCCCGGCCGCCGACCACGGCTGGCTCGGCGCCATCAACTCCGCCGCCCTGGCCGAGGCGGAAAAGTACCCGGACATCGACCTGCGCGTCGCCGAAGGCACCAACGACGCGAACCTGCAGATCAGCCAGGTGGAGCAGTTCATCAACGACGACGTCGACGCGATCGTCCTGCTGCCCACCGACGGCGCCGCACTCACCGAAGTCGCGACCCGCGCCATGGACGCCGGCATTCCGGTGATCAACGTGGACCGCGAGTTCTCCTCCCCGTTCGCCGCCCGCACCACGGTGCTCGGCGACAACTACGGGATGGGCGTCAGCGCCGGCACCTACATCTGCGAACAGGTCGGCGACAACCCCGACGCCGTGGTCGCCGAGATCGCCGGCATCGACTCGCTGCCGCTCACCCAGGACCGCAGCCAGGGCTTCGAGGACGCCCTGGCGGACTGCGGGCTGGAGGTCAGCAACCGGGTGGCCGCGGACTTCACCGTCCAGGGCGGGGAGGCCGCAGCGTCGCAGCTGCTCTCCGCCGCCCCGGAGATCGACGCACTGTGGAACCACGACGACGACCAGGGCATCGGCGTGCTCGCCGCGATCGACGCCGCCGGCCGGGACGAATTCATCATGGTCGGCGGCGCCGGCTCGGCGAACGCGATGCGGGAGATCCAGTCCGGCGACTCGGTCATGCAGGCCACGATCATCTATCCGCACACCCAGGCCGCCGACGGCATCCGGCTGGCCCGGCTGATCGCCCAGGACAAGGCGATGAGCGACCTGGTGGAGATCGAGGTGCCCAACCGGGTGGTGCTCAACGCCCCGGTGGTCACCAGCGAGAACGTGGACCAGTACCTGCCCACCGCGTTCGAGTCCTGACCGGTGCCCGACGCCGGCGCGCCGCCCGCCCGGGCGGGGCGCCGGCGTCGGGCACCTGGTCCCCCTGATTTCAACCGAAGGGAAACACGATGGAAGCCGAGAAGCCGCTGCGGGTGGCCATGGTGGGGCACGGGTTCATGGGCGCCGCCCATTCCCAGGCGTGGCGGGTGGCGCCGCGGTTCTTCGACCTGCCGCTGCGCCCGGACATGACGCTGCTGGCGGGCCGGGACGCGGACCGCACCGCCGCCGCCGCACGGAAGTGGGGCTGGGCGGAGTCCACCGCCGACTGGCGGGAGACGGTCACGCGGGAGGACATCGACGTGGTCGACATCGTCACCCCCGGCGCCTCGCACGCCGAGATCGCGGTCGCGGCGCTGGACGCCGGCAAGCACGTACTGTGCGAAAAGCCGCTGGCCAACACCGTGGAGGAAGCCCGCGCAATGGCCGACGCCGCCGCCCGGGCCGAGGCCCGCGGGGTGCGGGCGATGGTCGGCTTCACCTACCGGCGGCTGCCCGCCACCACCCACGCGCGGAACCTGGTGGCCGCGGGCGCCGTCGGCACCGTCCGGCAGGTGCGGGCGGTGTACCTGCAGGACTGGCTGGTGGACGCCGACGCGCCGCTGACCTGGCGGCTGCAGCAGGAGCAGGCCGGCTCCGGGGTGCTCGGGGACCTCGGCGCGCACATCATCGACCTGGCCCAGTACGTCACCGGCAGGCAGCTGACAGAGGTCAGCGGCACCCTGGAGACCCTGGTCGCCGAGCGGCCGGTGCCCGACGCCGCCGCCGGAGCCGTCGGCCTCGGTGCCGGCGGTGCAGGGGCCGGTCGCGCTCCGGTGACGGTGGACGACGTCGCGCTGTTCACCGGCCGGTTCGAGGACGGGGTGCTCGGCTCCTTCGAGGCCACCCGGATGGCCACCGGGCGGAAGAACGGGCTGCGGCTGGAGGTCTCCGGCAGCCGCGGGGCCCTCAGCTTCGACCTGGAGGACCTGAACTTCCTGGACTTCTACGACTACACCGCCCCGGCCGGGCAGCAGGGCTTCACCCGGATCATGGTCACCGAGCCGGAGCACCCGTATCTGTCCGCCTGGTGGCCGGCCGGGCACTCGCTCGGCTACGAGCACGGCTTCGTGCACCAGGCCAAGGACTTTGTGGAGGCGGTGGCCGACGGCGGGCAGCCCGCGCCGTCGTTCGCCGACGGCCTGCAGGTCCAGCAGGTGCTGGACGCCGTGTCCCGCAGCTCCGCCGACTCCAGTATCTGGACCCCGGTGAAGTAACCGGGGGCGCACGCCGGGGCACCGGCGTCGGCACCCGGCGTCGCCACCCGCCGTCGCGCACGTCAGCACCACTTGTTCATCCGATCGTCTGAAGGAGCCAGCCATGACCCGTCCAGTCACCCTGTTCACCGGCCAGTGGGCCGACCTGCCGTTCGAGGAGGTGGCCCGGCTGGCCTCCGGCTGGGGCTACGACGGCCTGGAGATCGCCTGCTGGGGCGACCACCTGGATCCGTGGCAGTGGGAGGACGACGCCTACGTCCAGGGCCGCCGCGACATCCTGGAGAAGTACAACCTCAAGGTGTACGCCATCTCCAACCACCTGAAGGGGCAGGCGGTCTGCGACGACCCGATCGACCAGCGGCACCGGGACATCCTGCCGGACGTGGTCTGGGGCGACGGCGACCCGGAAGGGGTGCGGCAGCGCGCCGCCGAGGAGATGAAGCACACCGCCCGGATGGCCGCCGCACTCGGTGTGAAGACCGTCGTCGGGTTCACCGGCTCCTCCGTCTGGAAGTACGTGGCGATGTTCCCGCCGGTGGGCGCGGACGCCGTCGAGGCCGGCTACCAGGACTTCGCGGACCGCTGGAATCCGATCCTGGACGTGTTCGACGAGGTCGGCGTCCGCTTCGCGCACGAGGTGCATCCGTCCGAAATCGCCTACGACTACTGGACCACGGTCCGGGCGCTGGAGGCCATCGGGCACCGGCCGGCGTTCGGGCTGAACTGGGATCCTAGCCACTTCGTCTGGCAGGACCTGGACCCGGTGAGCTTCCTCTGGGACTTCAAGGACCGGATCTACCACGTGGACTGCAAGGACACGAAGAAGCGGATGACCAACGGGCGCAACGGCCGGCTGGGCTCGCACCTGCCCTGGGCGGACCCGCGGCGCGGCTGGGACTTCGTCTCCACCGGGCACGGGGACGTGCCGTGGGAGGACGCGTTCCGGATGCTCAACACCATCGGCTACGACGGGCCGATCTCGGTGGAGTGGGAGGACGCCGGGATGGACCGTCTCGTCGGGGCGCCCGAGGCGCTGGCGTTCGTCCGCTCGCTGGCGATGGATCCGCCGGCGGCGGCGTTCGACGCCGCGTTCTCCTCGCGGTAGCGGGTCCAAGGACGCGGCGTCGAACCGCCATTGCGTGTGGAGTCAGGCGGAAGCAGCTACCTCCCTGTGCCCCTTCGGCACCCTGCGCACAGTGAGGGCCAGGACCGCGCCACAGGCAAGCAAAATCGCCGCCAGGCAGCCAAACAGCAGGGCCAGGTCCGGCGCGAACCAGCGCAGGGAATGCCACGGCGTGCCCGTAAGCGCACAGATAAGCGGAATCAGTCCGCCACCCGCCGCCAGCAACCCGCCGGCCAGGCTCAGCCGCAGCCTGATCCCTGGCTGCAGTGTCCGCAGCCGCAGGCTTCGGCGGATGATGACGACGAGCCCGCCTGCCGCTGCCAGCACGACGCCCAGCAGGATCCACGGAACAGCCGGGGCTGAGGGCAGTGCCGGCGGTTCCGCCCCGGCCTCCAGTGCACGGACGCCGGCCATGATCGCCGCGACCTGTCCGTCCTCCAGCGTGTGGTACTTGTTCGTGAGCAGGACAGCCGCGGTTTCGCCGTCGGGCTCGAAAAACATCTCGGCCCGGGCGTGCGGCGTCGCGCCGCCGTGGAACGGGATGCCCTCCTCCGCGTTCCAATGCCAGCCGGCGCCGTAGCTGCGGCCGTCCTCCGGCGCGGCCGACAGCGCCTCGAGCGTCGGCTCAGACGCCGGGCCTCCTCCGCCCTGCATGGCGGCGAGGAAGCGGCCCAGGTCCTCCGCCGTCGAGGTCATGTAGCCGTACGGCGCACCGGCGTGGTCATAGAAACTGCCCGGCACCGCGCGGCCGAACCAGGACGCGTGGCCGGTGTCGTAGCCGGAGGCCTGCGCCCGTTCCCAGTCGGCGGAGGTGCGGGTCATGCCCAGCGGGGCGAAGACCCGTTCCTCCATGTAATCGGCGAACGGCTTCCCGTCGACCGCCTCAATCACGGCGCCGAGCAGCAGATAGTTGGCGGACGCGTACCGGTAGGCTTCGCCGGGCGGGGCTGCCAGGCGGACGCCGCTGAGTGCCGCAACGGCTTCGTCGAGGGCACTCGACGCGGGGTAGTTCCGGTCCGTCACCGCCAGGGAGTCGGTTGCGCTGATGCCGCTGGTTTGCCGCAGCAGGTGCCGGATGCTGATGCTGGCGCCGCCCGGAGCCTCGTAGCGAAAGTCCGGCAGGATCTGCTCCACCGGTGTCTCCAGGTCCAGGCGTCCGTCCTGGACCAGGAGCATCACGCCGAACGCGGTCAGCGGCTTGCTCAGCGACCCCAGCAGGAACGGGGTCTGCGTGGTCACGGGCCGCCCGTCCGCCGTGGTGCCCCAAGCCAGCCCGGTGGCCGGCCTCCCCTGCTCCAACATCACCAGCGAGGCGCCGGGTATGCCGTAGCGGTCAAGGGCATCATCGACGTAGGAGGAGATCCGCTCGGCGCGGTCGTCAGCCGCCGCGGCCGACGGTGGCCCCGCGAGGACCAGGGCCGGGGTCGCCAGCAGCATCGCCAGCAACCCGAGGAGCCTGCCGAGCCGCGCCGTCCTCCGGCGTCGGCCGCCCCGGGAGTGTGCCGCTGCCGCTGCTGTTTTCCTGTCCCGGATCATCGTGCCGCCTCCGCCAGGTACTGCTGAAGCAGCCCCGCGAGCGCCTGGTAGGCGGCGTCGAGGTTGAAGTTCCCGTCCAGCAGGTGCTGCAGCGCCAGCCCGTCGAAGCAGGCCAGCAGGACGGCGGCCAGGTGCTCGGCAGCGTCGTGGTCGGGGAGCAGCTGACGCAGCTGGGCGCTCACGCTGTCGCGCCCCTCCTGCAGGACCGCCGCAGCTTCCTGCTGCAGGCGCCCGCCCTTGATGCCCAGCGCGTACAGCTCATACCGCCACCGGTACCAGTCGGGATTATCGAGCACCCGCTGTCGGATTTCCTCCAGCACCGCCGCCGGGCTCTCCGGCGCCGGCCGCTCCTTGTAGAGCTCGTGGTACCGGCTCTGGGCCGCGCGCTGCACGGCGATCAGCAGGTCCTCCTTGCTGGCGAAGTAGTAGTGCACCAGTCCCGGCGTAATGCCAGCCCGGTCAGCCACGTTCTTCACGGACGCCGCGTTGTACCCCTTCTCGCTGAACACCTCGAAGGCGGCTTGGATCAACTGGCTGCGTTTGGACTCGCTCGACATCCGTCCCCCGGCGGTTTTGGTCACCCGACCAATTTGGTTAGTTGACCAAATACTAGCAAGAGGAAGAGGCGCCCCGCTCTCTGGCCGTTCAGTCGTCGCAGCCCATGCCGTCGTTGTCCCCGTCGAACTTCTCCTGCCATCCCGGGCTGCCGGGATAGATCGGAGCGGCGCCGGCGGCCCGCACGGCGTCGCAGTTCTGGTAGTAGACGTCCGTCGGCGGCTGGAGCTGTTCCTGGAGCCGGCGCTGCTCCTCGGCTATCCGCGCTTGCTCTTCGGCGATCCGCGCTTGCTCTGCGGCTTGCTCCTCCGCCAAGCGCTGCGCCTCAGCGGCCGCGGCCTCTTCAGCCGCTCGCTGCTCAGCCAGACGCTGGGCTTCCTCTGCGGCCTGCTCCTCGGCCAGTCGTTGCTCCTCCGCCAGGCGTGCCTCTTCCGCCAACCGCGCTTCTTCGGCGGCCCTGCGTTCCTCCTCGGCTCGTGCTTCCGCGTCAGCCTGCTCCTGCGCCACGCGCCGGGACTCCAGCAGCCGCTCGGAGGACTCCTGATCCATCCAGATCAGCTGGCCGGAGTCATCACGGGTACAGACGTACTCGGCCCCCTTCTGCTCCCGGGACTGGGTCTCGGAGGCGCAGGGCTCCCCGGCCAGCGGCTTCTCCGTAGGGGTGGACGTGGGCTGTTCGCTGGGGGTTTCGGTGCTGGGCTCAGGGGAAGTGGTTGTGGGAGGATCCCCGGACTCCGGCTGGTTTTCCGCGAGCGGGCCCACGGTGCAGCCGCTGACGGCCAGGCCCAGCGCAGCGAGTCCACCTGCGGCCCGGACCGTCCGGCGTCGGGATTCAGGCGAGGACCTTCGCGCTGCACCGAACGGCTCGTCGGGAGGACGGGTCCGGGGAGCTGCGGTGGAAGACGGGAAAAGGGGGTGATGTGCCATTGGAGACCTCAGCTGGATCATCGGCTGCACCGTGCACCCGGGCCAGCCCCTGACCTTTGCTGTTCACGCCCGCCGCGCCGGAGCTGCCTGCAGCTCCCTCGCCGGTGCACCGGATTCACCCCGGGCAGACGCGCAACCGATGCGACAACCGTAAAAGGTTGCTTGCCCGTCCGATAGCGCTTTCCGAAAGCTCCCCAGCACCGAACGGCTGTTCCCGGCCTCCGTGCCGCCCTGCCCGGGCGTCACTGGCAGGGCACCCCTCCCCCTGTTCCCCTACCGCCTGCCCTCGCCCGGCCGATGGTATCTCCGGACCATTCGATAGTTGGGAAACTCATGCACCACATCTTTGGAGCGGCGCCCTCCTCTGCACCCGATCACGGGCAGCAGAGCGGCGCAGCTCACCTACCAGGACCTTCCGTCTCAGGAGCCCGCCGATGATCACCCGGAAGGTGCTGCTCTCGGCCGCAGCCGCCGTCGCCGTCACCGCCTCCACCGTCGTCTTCGCCACCGCCGCCAACGCCGACAAGGGCGAAGTCATCCGCATCATCGACGGCGACACGCTGGTCGTGGACTTCGACAACCAGGAACTGACCGTCCGCCTGCTGAACGTGGACACCCCGGAGACCAAGGATCCGGACAAGCCCGTCGAGTGCCTGGGGCCGGAGGCCACCGCCTTCCTGGAGGAGGCCCTGCCGCCCGGCAGCAAGGTGAAGCTGGAGTTCGACGTCGAACGCGAGGACCGCCACGGCCGCACCCTGGCCGCCGTGTACGACGGCGAGGACCGGCTGATCAACGCCGAAATCGCCCGCCGGGGGCTCGGGGTTCCCGTGACGTACGGCGAGAACCGCAGGTTCCGCCCGGCCGTGGACGCCGCCTACGCGGACGCGGAGGCCAACGGGGCCGGATTCTTCGGCGCCGGGACCGAGTGCACGGTGCCCGCCATGGTGGCTGCCCTCGAAGAGGCTGCGGCGCAGGCCGCGGCCGGGGAAACGGGAACGACGGCGACCTCCGCCGCTGCCGCCGCAGCGGCAGCCTTGGCGCTCGTCAAGGTGGTCGACGAGGCCTACGACGCGGTCGAAAAGGGGGCCAGGGCCGGGAAGGGCATGATCTGGACGGCGCTGTCCGAAGCGGAGCACATGGCCCTCATGACCCGGGCGGCCGCCGCCCGGGACGGAGTCCATGCCCGGCACGACAGCCTCACCGCGCTGCAGGCGGAGCGGAAGGCCGCGGAGGAGGAAGCCGCACGCGTCGCGGCCGAGGCCAAGGCGGAAGAGGAGCGGAAGGCCGCTCAGGCCGAGGCGGATCGGATTGCCGCCGAGCAGGCCGAGGCCGCCCGCGTGGCTGCCGCGGAAGCTGAAGCTGCCGCCGCCGCCCATGCCGCCGCTCACGCCGCAGCGCAGGCCGAGGCCAACCGGCAGGCCCAGCAGCAACAGCAGCACGCTCCCCCGCCCCCGGCCCAGGACAGCAACCCCTACCCGGGCTACACCGGGCCCCGCTGCTACGCGCCCGGCGGCAAGACCTGGCGTCCCTGCTGATCCGTTGCGAAAAACGGCGGCCGCCCCGATATCCGGGACGGCCGCCGTCGTTCTCGCTCGTAGCGAAGAGCTACCGTGCGGTGCGCCGCCGGCTGAACCCGAACGCCACCGCGGCGAGCAGCACCAGGCCCTTGATGATCTGCTGCCAGGCCGCATCCACGGACAGGATGGACAGGCCCTGGTTCAGCACGCCCATCACCAGCCCGCCGATCACCGCGCCGATCACGGTGCCGACGCCGCCCTGCACTGACGCGCCGCCGATGAACACCGCGGCGATCGCGTCCAGCTCGAACCCGCCGCCGGCCGAGGCCACCGCTCCCCCGGCCCGCGCGGTGCTGACCACCGCGGCCAGCCCGGCCAGGAAGCCCATGTTCACGAAGACGAAGAAGTTCACCCAGCGGGTCTTCACCCCGGACATCATTGCCGCGTTGAGGTTGCCGCCCATCGCGTAGATGTGCCGGCCGAACACGGTCCGGTTCAGCAGGAACGAGTAGGTCAGCACCAGGACCGCGAGGATGATCAGGATGATCGGGGTGCCCCGGTTGTAGGCCAGCAGGTAGCAGAGGTACATGATCGCGGCCACGGCCACGGCGTGCTTGAACACGAACGACCCGGTGCGTTCCCGGGGCAGGTCCAGCCGGCGCAGGTTCGCGCGGGTCCGCAGCCCCTGGGCGACCAGGGCCACGGAGGCCAGTGCCCCGATGCCCAGCGTGATCAGGTCCGGGGTGCCGGTGGAGGGCAACGTGCCGGAGCCGATGGCGACATACGACCGGGGCAGCCCGGAAATGGTGCCGCCGGTGAGCAGCACCAGCGCCACGCCGCGGAAGATCAGCATCCCCGCCAGGGTGACGATGAACGCCGGTATCCCCACGAACGCCACCCAGAAGCCCTGCCAGGCGCCGATCGCGGCGCCCACGGCCAGGGACAGGGCCACGGCCGCCCACCAGGGCAGCCCCCAATCGTTCATGGACAGCGCCGCGATCGCCCCCACGGTCGCCACGATCGAGCCGACGGACAGGTCGATGTGCCCGGCGATGATCACCATGACCATGCCGATCGCCAGGATCAGCACGTACGCGTTCTGCTGGATGAGGTTGCTGACGTTGCCCGGATACAGCAGGCGTCCGCCGGTGAGGATCTGGAAGAGCAGCACGATGACGACCAGCGCCGCGAGGATGCCGTACTGGCGCACGTCGATCCTCAGCCGCCGTCGGGAGCTGCCTCCCGGCTGCGGCGGCAGCGGCGCCTTCGCCTGTTCTGGGGTGGTGGTGGTCACGGTGCCTGTGCTCCTTCGGTGCGGGCGGCGGTCATGTGGCGCATCAGTTCCTCCTGCGTCGCGTCGGCCCGGTCCACCTGGGCGGTGAGCCGGCCTTCGGCGATGGTGTAGATGCGGTCGCACAGCCCGATAAGTTCGGGCAGCTCGCTGGAAATAACGATCACGGCTTTGCCCTGCTCGGCCATTTCGTTGATGATTCCGTAGATTTCGTATTTGGCGCCGACGTCGATCCCGCGGGTGGGCTCATCGAGGATCAGCACGTCCGGGCCGGAGTAGATCCATTTGCTGAGCACCACCTTCTGCTGGTTGCCGCCGGAGAGGTTGCCGACCAGCGAGGTGACGCTGGGGGTGCGGATGTTCATCCGCTGCCGGTACTCATCGGCGACGGCGTACTCGCGGTTCCGGTCGATGACGCCCAGCCGGGCGAGCTTGCCCAGCGCCGCCGCGGAGATGTTCACGGTGATGCTGCCGATCAGGTTCAGTCCGTACCGTTTGCGGTCCTCGCTGACGTAGGCCAGCCCGTTGCGGATCGCCTCGTCCACGGACCGGGTGGAGATCTCCGTCCCGTCCTTGTAGACCTTCCCGGAGATGCCGGTGCCCCAGGAGCGGCCGAAGATGCTCATCGCCAGCTCGGTGCGCCCGGCGCCCATCAGCCCGGCGAAGCCGACGATCTCGCCGGCGCGGACGGTGAACGACGCGCCGTCCACCACCACCCGCTCGGTGTCGATCGGATGGTGCACCGTCCAGTCCTCGACCCGCAGCTTCTCCCCCCCGATGTGCGGTTCCCGGGGCGGGAACTGGCTGTCCAGCGGCCGGCCGACCATGGCGCGGATGATCCGGGTCTCGATCTCGTCGGTGTCCGCCACCGGGAAGGATTCGATGGTCCGCCCGTCGCGGATCACCGTGACGGTGTCGGCGATGGCGCGGATTTCCTTGAGCTTGTGGGAGATGACAATGGAGGTGATGCCGACGTCGCGCAGCTGGTCGATCAGCCCGAGCAGGTGCGCGGAGTCGTCGTCGTTCAGGGCAGCGGTGGGCTCGTCGAGGATCAGCAGCTTCACTTCCTTGGACAGCGCCTTGGCGATCTCCACCAGCTGCTGCTTGCCGACGCCGAGCTCGAGGATCTTCGTCGCGGCGTTCTCGTCCAGGCCCACCCGCCTGAGCAGCTTCGCCGCCTCCAGGTTGGTCTTGTTCCAGTCGATCACCCCGCCGCGGGAGACCTCGTTGCCGAGGAAGATGTTCTCCGCAATGGACAGGTACGGGCTCAGCGCCAGTTCCTGGTGGATGATCACGATCCCGTCGCGTTCGCTGTCGTTGATCGAGCCGTAGCTGACCGGGGCGCCGTCGAGCGTGATGGTGCCGGTGAAGCTGCCGTGCGGGTAGACGCCGCTGAGCACCTTCATCAGGGTGGACTTCCCGGCGCCGTTCTCGCCGCAGATCGCATGCACCTCGCCGCGTTCCACGGAGACCGAGACGCCGTCGAGCGCCTTGACCCCGTGGAACTCCTTCACGATGCCGTCCATGTGCAGGATGACGTCATTCATGTGGTTCTCGCTTCAGTAAAAGGGGGCGACGACGGGCGCGGCGCCGGATCAGGTGCCGCGCCCGCCGTCCGGCCGGGGTCAGAGGCCGACGTCGGAGGCGTCGACGAATCCGGATTCCACCAGCACCGGTTCCACCTGGTCCTTGGTGACCACCTGGGGCTCGAGGATGTACGTCGGGACCACCTTGACCTCGTTGTCGTAGGTCTCGGTGTCGTTGACGTCCACCTCCTCGCCGGCCACGATCTGGCTGATCATGGTGTCCACCTGGGCGCCCAGCTCGCGGGTGTCCTTCCAGACGGTCATCGACTGGCGGTCATCGAGCATGGCCTTGACGTTGGCGACGTCGCCGTCCTGGCCGGTGATCAGCGGCCAGTCGGTGCCGGGCTGGTAGCCGGCGGCCTCCAGCGAGGCCTCGATGCCCAGGGCCAGGGAATCGTTCGGTGAGAGCACGACGTCGACCTTCTCGCCTCCGGTGTAGAAGGACTGCAGCCGGTTGTCCATCTCCGCCTGTGCGTCCGCCGACTTCCAGCCGAGGATGCCGATGGAGGCCCAGTCCTCGCTGGTGGCCGGGGCCTTGCCGGAGGGAACCACCAGCTGGCCGCTTTCAACGTACGGCTGCAGCACGTCCCAGGCGCCGCCGAAGAAGAAGGCGGCGTTGTTGTCGTCGGGGCTGCCGGCGAAGGGCTCCAGGTTGTATGGGCCCTCGCCGTCGGCCAGTCCGAGCTGCTCCTCGATGAACTGGCCCTGCAGCTGGCCCACCAGGTAGTTATCGAAGGTGGCGTAGTAGTCCACGGCCTCGGTGCCGTTGATCAGCCGGTCGTAGGCGATGATGGTGCGGCCCTGCTCCTTGGCGTCTTCGAGGACCGGGCCGAGGGTCTCGCCGTCGATCGCGGCGACCACGAGGATCTGCGCGCCGCCGGCCACCTGGTTCTGGATCTGGCTGATCTGCTGGTCCGTCTTGTCATCGGCGTACTGCAGGTCCACGTCGCAGTCCCGGGCCTCGAGCTTTTCCTTCAGGCCCTCGCCGTCGTTGATCCAGCGCTCCAGGCTGCGGGTGGGCATGGAGATGCCGACGCTGCATTCGACGCCGCCCTCGCCGTCACTGGAGGTGGTTCCGGCCGGGGCGCAGGCTGCCAGTCCCGCGGCGAGGCCGAGGCCCAGGAAGAGAGCCGAAACATTCTTCAATCTGGTCATGCTGAAACCTTCGAAAAGGACCCGGCCGGCGCGGCAAAGCGGCATGGACAAGCTCGGGATACGCCCTTGTTTCCCGGGTCGGCTGGATCGTGCGGATACAACGCTGTAACGCCCTGCCGGCGACCCCACCGTCGGCAATATGTGGGCCGACACAACTTATCCCCGAAGTGGCGTGTCTCACAAGAGGGTTCTTGGTAGTTACCGAATCGCAATCTCCTCGGCCGGGCCCAGCGGAGCCCGGGGCCGGCCAGGCCCCGGGCTCCGCCTTCGCCATGTCCTTCCAGCCGGCTACTCGACGAAAATGCTCCCCACCAGCCGGGTGTCGTTGACGGAGCTGCCGACGTAGATCGGCACCTCCCCGGTGGGGGTTACCCAGCCGCCGGCCGCGGTGTCCCAGTACTGCAGCGAGCGCGGGTCCAGCTCCACGTTCACCGTGCCGACGGCGCCGGGCCGCAGCGTGATGTCGGCGAACCCGGCCAGCTGCCGGGCCGGCGTCGGGACGTCGGTGGGCAGGGTGCCCACGTAGACCTGGACGGTCTCCTCACCCGTGCGGGTGCCGGAGTTCCACAGCTGCACCGGCACGGTGACGGACGGGTCTTCGGCCGGGACGACGCCGCCGGTCTCCGCGCCCAGGTAACTGAACCGGGTGTAGGACAGCCCGTGGCCGAAGGGGAACAGCGGCGTGACGCCCTGGGTGGTGTACGCCTTGTAGCCGACGAACACCCCTTCGCTGTACGGCACCACCGGGTCCACCTCGTTGATCAACGGGAACGGGTTCTGCACTCCCACTCCCGCGGCCTGGGCTTCGCTGGCCGGGAAGGTGACGGGCAGCTTGCCCGACGGATTCGTGTCGCCGAACAGCAGCGACGCGACCGCTTCGCCCTGCGCCTGGCCGGGGTACCAGACCTCCAGCACCGACGGCACCGCATCGATCCACGGCATGGTGACCGGCCCGCTGGTGGCCAGCACGACGACGGTGTTCGGGTTCGCCGCGGCGACCGCCCGGATCAGCCCATCCTGGTCCTGCGGCAGGGTCAGGGTGCCGCGGTCGGCGGCCTCCCCGGTGTAGTCCCGGGCCACGATCACGGCCGTGGAGGCCTGCGACGCCGCGTCCACCGCGGCCTGGATCTGCGGTGACAGGACCTCCTCCGGCGCGGTCCAGCCCAGCCGCATCATGGCGCCGGGCTGGTCGTTGAGCCCGCCGTTGAACTGGTTCGGAGCGTCGGTGGTGTACTCCACCGTGATCGGCACCCGCTGCCCTTCGGCGAGGTTGATCGCCACGTACTCGGTGCCGAAGGGCGCCGACGGCGTGGTCTCCACCAGGTTTCCGTCGATGTACAGCCGGGCGGTGCCCAGGTGGGTCAGCGTCAGGTTGTAGTCCCCCGTCGCCGGGGCCACCAGGGTGCCGGTCCAGCGGGCGGACATCGGCGCGGACGCCAGCTGGACGCCGACGCCGGGCACCTGGGAGGTGTTGATGGTGTCCGCCGAGATGCCGGTGCGCAGGTTGATCTGCCGCTCCGCGCGGGCCAGGGCCGGCTCGCCCGCGAAGTTCTCCACGCCCAGGCGGTACTCGGCCCGCACGCCGATGAGCACGCTGCTGGGAATCGGCGGCGGCCCGGGCAGGGTGTCGGCCAGCGATACCGGGTCGGTGCCCTCGGCGTAGTCGACCGTGGTGTCCGCCGCCCGGGCGGTCAGCCCGTCCAGGATGGTGGTCAGCTGCGCCGGGTTCGGCACCGCGCCGGAGCCGCCGCCGTCGATGTACCAGTCGGCGTCGGAGCCGATGACGGCCATGGACGGTGTGGCGGTGTCCGCCAGCGGCAGGGTGCCGCCGTCGTTCTTCAGCAACACCGCGGCCTCCCCGGCCACCTCCGCGGCGATGCCGGCGTGCGCGTCGAGCATGTTGGCGGGCACCGCCAGGTCCGGCTGCGGGGACTCGAAGGAGCCCGGCGGCGGATTGTCCACGATTCCGAACGCGAACATGGTGCGCGCCACCCGCCGCGCCGCGTCATTCAGCCGCATCTCGGAGACCCTGCCGTCCTGCACCGCCGCGAGCAGTGCCGGGCCGGAGAACTCCAGGCCGGGGCCGGCGACGTCGAGCCCGGCCGCGTAATCCGCAAAGCTGTGCGCGGCGTTGAAATCCGAGGACACAAAGCCGCGGAACCCGAGCTGGCCCTTCAGGATGCCGTTGAGCAGCCGGCCGTTGCCGCAGGCGAACTCCGTGTTGACCTTGTTGAACGAGCACATGACCGCGCCGGGGTCCGCCTCGCTGACCAGCCGCTCCCACGGCCGGGTGTAGGTCTCCTGCAGGGTCCGGTCGTTGACCTGGACGTCCACGTGTCCGCGCCGGGTTTCGAAGTTGTTCAGGTTGTAGTGCTTGACCAGCGCGGACACCGAGGCACCCTGCTCGCCCTGGGTCTGCGCGGCGGCGGTGTGCCCGCTGAGCATCGGATCCTCGCCCAGGTCCTCCCACATCCGCCCGTTGTAGGGGGTGCGGACCAGGTCCATGGTGGGCCCGGCAATGGCGTTGAAGCCGACGGCGCGGGCCTCCTCCCCCGCGACCGCGCCGTAGGCCCGGGCCAGGGTGGGATCGAAGGTGGAGGCCAGGCCCACGCCCACCGGCAGCGCGGTGGACGGCCCGGTGTCCAGGGCCAGGCCGCAGCAGCCGTCTTTGCTGCGGATCGGCGGCAGGCCCAGTTCGGGCACGCCGGGGCCGCCGCTCTGGATCAGGTAGGTGACCTTCTGCTCCAGCGTCATGGCGCTGACCACGAGGTTGGCGCGCAGGTCCGGGGACAGGTCCGGGTCCATCCAGGGCTGTTCCTGCAGGGGTGCGGGGGCGGCCAGGTCGGCGGCCGGTTCCGGGTCCGCCCCGGGGTCCGCGTGGGCTGCCGGAAGCAGTCCGGTGGTGGCCAGAAGCAGGCCGGCGACGACGGCCAGCCCCCGTGTCAGGGCGCGCGGGCGCCGTCGTGGGTGGGATGTGGATCGTGATGTCATGGGGAGGTTCCCTCATACGGGCCGCGTTCACCCCCTGGGCGCGGCGGACCGTCGGATAACCGCGTCGTGAGACACGCGGTGATGCGGAGGACGACGCCGGGTGCAGACACTGGAACCGGTGCTTCCTGCCGCGTGATAGCCGCGTCCAGTCGGGGCGGCGAATGCACGGGGGACGGTATGGGCGCGGTGTCGGCGGGTCAACCGAGACGGTCCGCTCCGGGCGGGCGGCGCCGGTTTTTGTCTTTCCGGCAGACCCCTTGACCGGTGGCCGTGCCGGACCTAGGTTGTATTCAACCGATCGGTTGAACAACAAATGTGTTGACCACGGCCGGCACGGAGACAAGGCGGCGGGGCATGGAATCGGACGAGCTGCTGGACAGGGCGTTCCTCGCCCTGGCCGACCCCGTCCGCCGCAGCATCATCGCCCGGCTCTCCCGCGGCCCGGCCACGGTCAATGAACTGGCGGAACCCTTCGCGATGTCCAAGCAGGCCGTTTCGAAGCACATCCAGGTGCTGGAGCAGGCGCAGCTCGTTACCCGTTCGCGGGACGCGCAGCGCCGGCCGGTACACCTGAACCCCGCACGGCTGGAGGCGCTCACCGCCTGGATCGGCCGGTACCGGCTGGTCCGCGAGGAGCAGTTCCGCGGCCTCGACACCGTGCTCTCCACTCAGGCCGCGGCAGGCGGCCCGCAGGCAAAGGATCCATCATGACCAACGCACTGCAGCTCACCGTCCCCGAGGGACTTCCCTTCATCGACTTCAGCCGGGAGATCGACTATCCGGTGGAGCAGGTCTTCCGCGCGTACGCCGATCCGGACCTGGTGGTCCAGTGGCTCGGTCCGCGCGGCATGAAGATGGAAATGGACCACTACGACTTCCACAGCGGCGGCACCTACCGCTACATCCACACCGGGCCCGACGGCGTTCCCTACGTCTTCTCCGGCATGTTCCACACCGTGCGGGAAAACGAGTTCGCGGTGCAGACCTTCGAGTTCTCCGGCTACCCGGACGTGGTGAGCATCGAGTTCATGACCCTGGAGGAGCTGCCCGGGGGCCGCACCCGGATCAGCGCGCACTCCGTCTATCCGTCCATGGAGGCCCGGGACGGCATGGCTGCCTCCGGCATGGAGTCCGGCGTGGCCGTGGGCTTCGACCGGATGGAGGAGCTGCTCGCCCAGCTGCAGCCGCAGGTGCTGCAGGGCGAAGGTACCTGAGCCACCCGGCGTCGTTACTCCCGACGCCCGCTGTCGCGGCTGGGCGCGGCGGAGCCCGGGACACAGGCCCCGGGGCTCCGCCGTGCTGCCGTTTCGGGAAGACGCTGCCACGGCGTACCGGCAGCGGTTTCCCGAACCGGCAGCGGAAGCGCCCGCACCCGCCTCAGGGAGCCGGCGGCGCCTGCCGGGCGTACCCGGTGGCCTGCTCGAAGGCATGGGCGACCTGCAGCAGCTCAAAGTCCTCGCCGTGGTTCATCACCATCTGCATGCCCACCGGCAGCCCGCCGGAGCTGAAGCCTGCCGGCATCGAGATGGCCGGCAGCCCGGTGGCGGAGATGACGCAGGCCGAGCGCATCCAGTCCAGGTACGTGTCCAGCGCCGTGTCGTTGATCCGCTCCGGATACCGCAGCGAGGCGTCGAACGGCAGCACCTGCGCGGTCGGGGCCAGCAGCACGTCGTAGCGGCCGAAGAACTCCTGCACCGCCAGGTGCAGCCGGGTGCGGGCGACGGCGGTGTCGGCCACGTCCCGGCCGGTGAGGACCAGGCCCTGCTCCACGTTCCAGCGCACCTCGGGCTTGATCGCCTCGCCGTGTTCGGCCACCAGGTCCCCCAGCATGCCGACGAAGTCCAGGGCCCGGACGTTGCGGAACACAAGGTCCGCCTCGGAGAGGTCCGGGCAGGCCCGCTCCACGTGCGCGCCGAGCTCCTCGAACACCGACAGCTGCGCCTCAACGACCGCCAGCACTTCGGGTTCCACAGGAATACCGAGCCCGAAGTCCGGGGTCCACGCGACCCGCAGCCCGCGCAGGTCCCGCTCCAGGGCGCCGGCGAACACCTCCGGCGCCAGTGACGGCCCCGGCGGGCGACGCCGGTCCGGGCCGGCCATGACGGTCAGCATCAGGGCGACGTCGGCGACGTCGCGGGCCATCGGGCCGCTGGTGGCCAGCCAGCTGTGCGCGTCCGACGCCGGCCAGGTCGGCACGGTGCCGGTGGAGGGCCGGAAGCCGACCACGTTGCAGAACGAGGCCGGGATGCGCAGCGAGCCGCCCATGTCGGAGCCGTCGCTGACGGACTGGATGCGGGCGGCGAGCGCGGCGGCCGCTCCCCCGCTGCTGCCGCCGGCGCTGCGGTCCGGCGCGTACGGGTTGGTGGTGGTGCCGAAAAGCTCGTTGAAGGTGTGCGACCCGGCGGCGAATTCCGGCACGTTGGACTTGCCCGTGGTGACCACCCCGGCGGCCTTCAGCCGGGCGATCACCAGGTCGTCGGCGTCGGGCACGAAATCGCGCAGCAGCGCCGAGCCCTGGGTGGTGCGCATCCCCTCGGTGTTGTGTGTGTCCTTGTGGGTCATGGGCAGCCCGTGCAGGGGCGGCAGGTCCTCCCCGTCCGACGCCGCGGTGCGCTCGTCGGCGGCCTTGGCCAGGGTGCGGGCGCCCTCGGGATCCAGGGTGACCACGGCGTTGATGGCGGGGTTGACCGCGTCGATCTGTTCCAGGTGCGCCTCGAGCGCTTCGCGGGCGGAGAGCTCACGCGTGCGGATGGCGGCGGTCAGTTCGACGGCGGACATCGCCTGGATCGCGGCGGTGGACGGGGAGACGGCCATGGCTCAGCCCTCCTGTCCGCTGCCGGTGCCGGTGCGGCCCAGGAGTGCGGCCAGGGCGGCGGTCAGGCCGGTGCCGAGGGTGGGCTCCAGCTCGGGAGCGAATTCGGGTGAGTGGTTGCCGGCCACGGCCTCGCCGGCCTCCAGCCGGGCAGCCGCGGTGGAGCCGAACATCCAGTACACCGACGGGACGCCGATGGCCTCGGCCAGCAGGCCGAAGTCCTCGCTGCCCATCACCGGCGGCACCTCGCGCACGGCCTCGTCGCCGAGCGCGCCGCGGAGGGCGGTGAGCACCTCGGCCGCGGCGGCCGGCTCGTTGTAGCAGCGCGGGAAGCTGGAGATCTCCTCGATCAGCGGCTCCGGGGCCCCGGAGGCGGCGGCTTCGGCGGCGATGATGCGCCGGAGCGCGCCGAGCACCTGCTCGCGGACGGCCGGTTCGAAGCTGCGCACGTTGAGCGTGAACTCGGCGCTGCCGGGAATGATGTTCTCCTTCAGCCCGCCGTGGAAGGTGCCCACGGTGATGACCGCGGATTCGCGGGCCGGGACCTCGCGGCCGAGGATGGTCTGGATCCGCACGATCATGTGTGCACCCAGGACGATCGGGTCTATGGACTTCTCCGGCTGCGAGCCGTGCGCCTGCCGGCCCAGGACGGTCACGCGCCAGGAGTCGGCCATGGCCATGGCGGTGCCGCTGCTGATTTCGATGCCGCCGGCGACGCCGGGCCAGACGTGCTGGCCGTAGATCACCTCGGGCTTGGGTGCCCGGTCCCACAGCCCGTCCTCCACCATGGCCTTCGCGCCGGCGGCGGTTTCCTCGCCGGGCTGGAAGATGAACACCACGGTGCCGGCCCACGCGTCGGTGTTGCGGGCCAGCAGTTCCGCCGCGGCCAGCGCCACGGACATGTGGGTGTCGTGCCCGCAGCCGTGCATGACCGGTACCGCGGTGCCGTCCTCCAGGGTGCCGGTGGCGGTGCTGGCGTACTCCAGGCCGGTGTTCTCACCGATCGGCAGCCCGTCGGTGTCGGCGCGGAAGCCGACCACGGGCCCGTCGCCGTTGCGCAGGATGCCGACGACGCCGGTGCCGCCGCAGCCGAAGGCCTCCAGTCCCAGCTCCTCGAGGCGGGACTGCAGGAACGCGGCAGTCTCGGTTTCCTGCATGGACAGCTCGGGATGGGCGTGCAGGTGGCGGTAGGTCTCGTGCAGCTTCTGCCGGTCGGCGTCGCTGTAGCCCAGGGAATCCAGCAGGGCGGTGGTGTTCAGGGCGGTGGTGCTCATGGGAATCAGCCTTTCGGTTTCGGGCGGGGCCCGGAGGTCGGGGTGGGATGCCGGCCGCGCCGTCGCGGCCGGCATCGGGTCAGTTGACCAGTTCGGCCTTGCCGGCGGCGGCGTTGCGGTCGCGGACGAACCACGCCAGGACGGCGGTGACGATCACGGTGATGCCGGTGGCCAGCTTGGCCAGGGCCGGAACCAGCGGAACCAGGACGAAGACCACCAGCAGGGCCACGGCGACGGCCACGAGGGTGATGCGCGGCTGCTTGGCGGAGACGACCAGCTGGACCACGACGGCGCCGATGATGGCCGGGAAGATGTAGATCCGGGTCACCTCCATCACTTCCAGCGGAATCAGGCTGAGCAGCCAGGTGCCGAGCAGGCCGACGAAGATGAGCATGGACAGCACGTGCACCATGGCGGCGCCGCAGATGGCCATCAGCGCGGAGAAGTCCGCCTTCTTGGTGCCGGACTTCGCGCCGATGGTGGCCTGGGCGACCATCGCGGCGGGCAGCAGCTTGTTGGCCAGGTTGCCGATCATGAAGGCCTGGTACATGGTGGCCGGGCCGAGCACCGGGTAGTAGGTGATCGGCTCGACGAACCAGAGCACGAAGAAGGAGGCACCGACGGCCAGGGCCGCGGTGAGCACCATGCCTCCGGTGACGCCGAGGTCGGCGAAGAAGACAAGGTAGGCGGGCCCGGCAAGTGAGAGCAGCAGGGCCGCAATCATGGTCAGCTGGCCCCAGCGGGAGGTGGTCCGGTCGAATTCGGCGAGTGCGGATGCCTGTGCGCCCGCGGCGGTGGTGGACATAAGCCGTTCTCCTTCGAAAGTGGGGGGTTAGGCGCCGGCGGTGTGGGCGAGGTACGCGATGGCGAGGCCCAGGACGATGGAGATGCCCAGGCCCCATTCCCGCAGCCAGGGCGCCTGCAGCCGCTTGGCCAGGAACAGGCAGATGCCCATCACGGCAGCGGATGCGGCGACGGTCAGCACGTGCACGCTGGACTTGGGCAGCTCGGCGACGCCGAGGCTGGCGAACGCGCCGAGCAGCGCGGCGGTGGGGATGATCGCCATCAGGCCGGGGTTGACCTCGCGCAGCTTGCTGTCGCCTCGCTTGAGCAGCGGGGTGAAGATCAGGCAGCAGATCATCCACATGGCGCCGGAGAGGCTCATCGCGGTGAACGCCACGGCGTAGACGGTCTGGGTGTAGTCCGGCCCGCCGAGTTCGGCGCCCATGGTGCCGGCCGCGATGGAGGCCGACGCCGTTTCGGTGGCGGCCGAGCCGACCAGCCCGATCCGGGTCAGCACCGCGGGCGTGCCGAACAGGGACAGCAGCGCGATGCTGACCAGCACCACGGCCAGCGACGGGCCGGTGGCCGCCACCGCGCCGGCCCGGAAGGAGGCCCGCAGCTCGGACTTGGAGATCTCCGCCGCCGGGCCGGCCTTGGCGGCCGCCTTCATGTAGATCAGGCTCTGGATGATGACGACGGCGAACACCGCCAGGGCGAAGACCCACAGGATGGGGATGTTCGCAATGGCCAGGATGTCGGTGGAACTGCCGTCACGGACTGGAACAGGACTCATGGGGGTGCTCCTTGTGGCTGGGGGGATCAGGAAGTCACTGGGAAAAGTCGTGGGTGTCGAGGCGCAGCAGGGTTTCGGCCAGCACCTGGACGCCGGTGGTGATCTGGGCGGTGGCGGTGAACTCCTCGGGGCAGTGGCTCCGGCCGCCGGCGGAGGGCACGAAGATCATGCCCATCGGGGCGAGCCGGGCCATGTGGACGGCGTCGTGGGTGGCGCCGCTGGGGATCGGCGCCCACTCGATGCCGGCGGCGTCGGCGGCCTGCGCGGCGAGGTCCTGCACGCCGGCCGCGGCGCGGACCACCTGGTTGTCGGTGGACCAGCGCAGGTCGGCCTCGACGCCGAAGCCGGCGGCGCGGGCGGCGATCTCGCCGGCCAGCCGGGCCCGGGTGCCGGCCAGCCAGGTCTCGTCCACGCTGCGCACTTCGCCGTAGAGCCGGACCAGCGAGGGCACCACGTTCGGCGCCGGTGAGGCGTTCTCCAGGCGGGTGACGGTGGCGACGCCGTGCTCCGGCGCGCCGCAGCCCTCGGCCCGGACGGCGAGCACGGCTTCGGCGGCGGCGACCATGGCGTCCCGCCGGTCATCCATGGGCCGGGTTCCGGCGTGGTCCGGGGCGCCGGTGAAGCTGGCGACCAGGCGTTCGATGCCGGTGATGGCGGTGACGATGCCGATCGGCGTTCCGCGGGCCTCCAGTTCCGGGCCCTGCTCGATGTGCAGCTCCACGTAGGCGTGCGGACGGCGGGCTCCGGTCCACGGGCCGGCGGCCAGCAGGGCCGCGGGATCGAGTCCGAAGTCCTCGTAGGCGGCGGCCAGGGTGCGGCCCCGGTAGTCGGTGCGGGCCAGGTCCGCGGCGGTCAGCTCACCGGCCAGGGCGCGGCTGCCCAGGCAGCTGAGCCCGAAGGGGTTGGACTCCTCGCCGAGGAAGTCCACCACCAGCAGGTCCCGCTGCAGGCGGACGCCGCGTTCGGCCAGCGCCTGCACGGCGGCCAGCGCGCCGAGGACGCCGACGACGCCGTCGAACCGGCCGCCGCCGTCCACCGTGTCGGTGTGCGAGCCGGCGACCAGCGGCGGTGCGGCCGGGTTGGTGCCGGTCAGCCGGCCGATGAGGTTGCCGGCCGGATCCTGGTGCACCTCGAGGCCCGCACTGCGCATCCGCGCCGCGGTCCAGGCCCGGGAGGCACGGTAGGGCTCGCTGAAGACCTCCCGGGTCCAGCCGGGGCGGTCCTCGCTGCGGAAGCCGGAGAGTTCGGCAAGGGCCGTATCCAGCCAGCCGTCGAGCCCGGTAAGCGCCGTTTCCTGCATGCGGCTCCTTCGGTCGGCACGAAATGCAATCGATTGCACAAGCGGGTGAAAAATATCCCGGCCGAAGGCGGCGGCTGCGCTTTCGGGCCGGGCGTGCTGACAGACTCACACGCCTTCGCCGATACGTCCAGAGTTTTTCCGGAATTTGCCGAATATTTCCGCCGGTCTGTTGCCGAATGTAAATTCTTTTGATCAATGGGATTAACCGACCGTTTCCGGGGCCCGCTGCGCTTACACTGGCGTCCGTTCCGGCGATCCGCCGGCCTCCACCGCTACGGAAGGCTCCGCACATCAATCCTTCACGCGGCCGGGCCGCCCGCGGCCCCAGCCTCGACGACGTCGCCCGGCTGGCGGGCGTGCATCCTTCCACGGCCTCCCGTTCCCTCGCCGAGGAGCCGGTGCGGATCAGCGCGGCCACCGTGGCGCGGGTGCGGGAGGCCGCGAAGACCCTCGGCTACCGCCGCGACGCCTCGGCGGCGGCGCTGCGCACCGGCACGTCCCGGCTGGTCGGTGTCCTGGTGCACCGGCTCACCGATCTTGCGCTGGCCACCATGTATGCCGGCGCCGATGCCGCCGCCGCGGACGCGGGCTACAACACCGTGGTCGCCAACGGGCTTGATGATCCGCAGGTGCGCCGGGATCGCCTTGACGCTCTGCTGGCGCGGCGGATCGACGGCGTGATCCTGGCCGATGCCCGCTCCGACGACACGCTCGCCGATCATCTGGCGGCCCTCGGCGTGCCCTATGTCCTGGCCATGCGCACCCTCCCCGGGCACCTGAGCGTCGGCACGGACGACGTCGAGGGCGGCCGGCTGGCCGCCGAACATCTGCTGGAACTGGGCCACCGCCGGGTGGCGGTCGCCGCCGGCGACCCGCTGGCCAGCACCGGAAGGGACCGCACCGCCGGGTTCCGGCAGGCGTTCGCCGATGCCGGGCACCCGCTGCCCGACGACGCCGTGGCGGCCACCGGGTTCGGGGTGGCGGCCGGCCACGCCGCCGGAAACCGGCTCGCCGCGCTGGATCCGGCGCCGTCGGCGGTGTTCGCGGTGGACGACCTCACCGCCGTGGGCGTGATCGGGGCGCTGCGCGACGCCGGCCGCACCGTGGGCTCCGACGTCGCGCTGGTCGGTTACAACGACGTCGAGCTGGCCGCGGACCTGCCGGTGGGCCTGACCTCCGTGCGCTCGGACCGGGACCGGATGGGCCGGCTGGCGTTCGGCCTGCTGCTGGATCGCATTGCCGGCCGGGAGACGGCCTCGGTCCGGCTGCCGCCCACGCTGGTGCCGCGCGCCTCCACGCTGGGTGCGGTTCCGCCGAGCTGAACCGGCCGCAGCGCAGGAATCCGGCCGGGCCTATCCCTTCAGTTCCGGACCGTACTCCGCCAGCGCCTCTTCGATCGCCGTCTGCGTACGGAGGAGCTCAGGGAGGAACTCCTCCTCCAGCTTTTCCAAGGACACCCTTGCCGTATGCACCGCCACGTTGATCCCGGCGATGACGGCCCCGCCGGCATTGCGCAATGGCGCGGCGATCGTCCGCACGCCCACTTCCACTTCCTGGTCCATCAGGCACCAGCCGCGGCGCCGGATCCGCTCCAGGTCGGCTGCGAACGTGCTGTCCGTGGAGATCTGCGGCACCGTGGCAAGCCGCCGCCGACGATCCAGGTAGGCCTGCAGCTCGGTCTCCGGAAGGTGGGCGAGCAGTACCCGTCCGAGCGCGGTGATGACCGGATCGATCCGGGTACCCACCTGCACGTTGAAGGTCATGATGCGCTGCTGTGCAGACGCCCGGGCAATGTATACGGCGTTGTCGCCGTCCAGCACGCCCACCGAGCAGGCCTCACGCAGCTTGGCGTTCAGCTCGGACAGGAACGGGTTCACGATGCCCGGTAGCTCCCCTGAGGTGAGGTAGGACCCGCCAAGGTCCAGCACCCTGGGACGCAGCCGGAACCGGCCGTCTTCCTGGGACACGTACCCCAGCGCCTGGAGCGTCAGCAGGAAACGCCGGGCGCTTGGTTTGGACAGTCCGGTGGTGTCCGCAACCTCGGTGAGGGTCATGGCCCGCCGCTCACTGTTGAATGCTTTGATGACGGTCAGCCCCTTGTCCAGGGACTGGACATAATCGCCGGGGGCGATCGGGTGCACGAACCTGCTCTGGTCCATGCCTCTCCCTTCTCAGTGTTCCCGTCGGCGGGGCGGGGAAGGCCTCGTTCAGCCCCAGGTGCCCCGCCGACTGGCAACTTTAGCCTAGACGTGGGCCGCCAGATACGATGCGACCACTGCGTTGAAATCAGCCGCGCGCTCGACCTGGCTCCAATGACCGCACTGGGAGAAGAGGTGCAGGTCGGCGTGCGGAATGACGCCGGCGAGATCCAGGCTGCGGCTCATGGGTATGACCTTGTCCTCCCGCCCGTGGATCAACAGCACCGGAAGCTCCAGCCGGGAGAGGGCGTCGAAGTCCAGGGGCAGCTCGGTCCTGTCAATGTCCCGGGCTTCGATCACCCGCCGGAAACGCTCGGCGGCGCCGTCGCGCGCCGCGGCTGCGTATCGTGCCGCCACGAGTTCCTCGGAAACCAGCCCAGGGTCGACCACGAAGTCCAGCAGCGCCGCCCGGATCCCTTCAGGCGTGAGGGTAGGCCGCGCGTGGCTGGCCAGGGCCTTGGTCCGCGGCGCTCCACCGGTTCCCATGGAGATGATCCCGGCGGTCCGCTCGGGATGGTCCAGGGCGAATTGGAACGCCACCCAGCCGCCCAGCGAGTTCCCCACCAGCCAGGCTTTTTCGATGCCGCGGGCGTCGAGCACCCGCAGCACGTGCGCCACCCAGGCCTTGATGCCGAATCTGCTGCCGGGGGCCTCCACGGTCTGTCCGAAGCCGAGCAGGTCAATGGCAATGGTGCGGCAGTGCCGGGACAGTGCGGGCAGGTTCAGCCACCAGTTGGCGGCGGCGGAGACACCGCTGCCGGATCCGTGCAGGAACACCACGGGCGCCCCGCTGCCGGCTTCATGCAGATGGGTGAGCTCGCCGGGGGCGGTCTGCAGCCAGGCATCGTCGAGGCCGAAAAAGGGATCGGTGGCGAAGGCGGGAATGTCCATGACCGGCATCTCAGTTGGCTCCCTGAAAGCCGGCCACCAGGCCCATGCCGGTGACCCACCGGTGCACCGGCTCATACGCGATGGTTTCGACCGGACCGTCCCAGGCGCCCAGGCCGGCAAGCCAGCAGCGGACCTCATGCGCCCCGTTTCCCGCGCTGGCTTCCATCTCGTCCGGGTCCATCGCCAGGAGCTCGGCCACGTCGCCGGACGTGAGGTGCTCGAGGAACCAGCGGTCCCAGGTGTCGTTGATGTCCCCTTCGACTCCCTCGGCGATGCGCTTGGCCAGCCCCGCTTCGCGGGCCGCGTTGTACTCGACGACGGTGTCGCGCCCGTCGATGAGGAATTCACGGGTCTCGGGGTCGGTCGCCTCGTCGTAGGGCGACGCGGCCTTGACCCAATGGGACAGTCCGCCGGACGCGATCACCAGGACCGACAGGTCTTCCTCCAGCTCGCGGATCGCCGCCCCTACGGCCTGCCCGAAGGCGTGTGATCGGGCAAATGAGGGACGCGGCGCAGCACCGCAGTCGACCATGATGGGCAGCACGGGAACACCCATGTCGGGCAGCAGCACCTCATAGGGCTGCACAATGCCGTGATCGATGCCCATGCGCAGTGAAAAGGCGGGGTCGAATCCGCGCGCGCGGACGTTTTCGACCACCTTGCGCCCGATCCCTTCCATGTACGGCACCGAACCCTTGTGGCTGCCATAGTCGCCGAAGCTCACGATCTCGCCGGCACCTACGCAGAATGCGGGCATCAGGTCGAAGAAGAAATTCCGCATATGGTCCGGACCAAAGATCACCACCAGGTCCGGGTCCAGTTCCCGTACCTTCTCCTTGATCCGGGCGGCGCCGGCTGCAAAGTCTGCGCCGGGGCCGGCGACCTCGAAGGATTCGTCCCAGAACGGGGAGTGGGACATTGCCACGTAGCCGATAATCTCTGCCATGTGTTTCTCCTTAGTTGGGGGTTAGGGCGGCGGTCTTGACGGGGAGCACTGACATGAACCGCCGGGTCATGGCGTTGGCTTCGCTCCGGTTGCAGGTGGCGGCCAAATAACGGTCCGGCCGGACCAGGACGATCTCCCGGTCCGCGTGCCCGCGGGCCCAGTCGCGGAACCCGCCCTGCACGTCGTCGAGGATGACGGTTTCAGAACCGGCCCTGCGCATGTGTTCCCCGGCCCGGGAGCGGTTCACACGCAGGAATCGTGCACCGAGCGAGCGCCAATACCGCAGGGACTCCTCGTCGAGGTGTTCGGCGGGATCCGTGTTGACCCCGATCAACGCGAACCACTCGCCCGCCGCCTCGTCGAGTTTGACCCGCTGTCCGGAGGGAAGTTCCACGTCGGGTTGGATGAACATTCGTCCCACCGGCTTCTTTGGAGACGGCTCGAGGACAATGCCCTGCTCATAGAAGGGCATGGGCTTGAACTTCATCTGGAGCAGGTAGTCCCGCGTGGCCGGAATGCGCTGCATCGCGCGCAGCCCGTAGCTGCGCAGCTTCTCCCCTGCCAGCGTTTTCGGGCCGTAGACCCTTCCCAGCGTCGTGGCGAGCTCCACGAGGGCGCGGGCGTGGCCACGGCGCTCCTGCCCGTAGCTTTCCAACACGGCGGGGTCGGCGCCGCGGCGGATGACGGCGGCCAGTTTCCAGGCGACGTTGGCAGCATCCCGGATGCCGGAGTTCATGCCCTGGCCGAACCAGGGCGGCTGCAGGTGCGCGGCATCGCCGGCCAGGAAGACCCTGCCGATCTGGAAGCGGTCCGCTACGCGGGAATGGTGCGAATACACCCGAGAGCGCTCCAGACCGGGCATCGGTCCGGTCCAGTCGAAATGGGTCCGGATGAGGTTTTCCACGGCTTCGGGGCGGACCATCTGTTCGTCGGTCTCGTCGTCGTTGAGCCGAAACTCGAACCGGCGGTACCCGAAGGGCAGGTCGATGGAGACGAACGGACGCCGGCTGCTGATGTAGTTGCCGGAGAAGGGCGCGTGATAGGTCGAGTCCTTGATGTCCACTACGAGCCATCGCGCCCCCAGCGTGCTGCCTTCCAGGACGGCGCCGATCAGTTTGCGGACCGTGCTGCGGCCGCCGTCAGCGCCGATGACGTATTGGGCGGTGATGGTCTCCTCGCGGCCGTCGGCGGCCGATACAAGGTGCGCTTCCACTCCCGATTCGGTCTCGCGCAGGCCCACCAGCTCCTGTTCCACGAGCAGCTGGACGTGGTCGAAGCGCGTCAGGCCCTCGCGCAGTTTGGCTTCGAGCATCGGCTGGAGAAAGGAATTCCGGCGTGGCCATCCAAACGGCTGGCCGGACGGGGCGATTTCCGCCAGCTTTGTCTGATGCGAGTCGAACCAGATCAGGGCCTGGTTCTGGATCATGTCCGCATGTACCTGGCGACCCAGGCCGCAGGCCTGGAAGACACGGAGGGATTCGTCGTCCACTCCAACGCCCCGCGGATAGTCAATGACGGCTGGAGCGCGGTCGATGATGATGGTCCGGACGCCGTAGACGCCCAGCAGATTGGCGATCGTCGTGCCGCACGGGCCGGCTCCGACGATGAGCACTTCGGTATTCATGAAACAGCTCCTGATGAGGGGCCGTGCCGGCGGCGGGGGCCGGCACGGCGGTTAGAACTTGGCGTTGAGCAGCTCGAGCGTGGCCCGGTAGCTTTCGGCGCCCGGGTAGGGCAGCCGCGTCGGGTCGCCGAGTGCCTCGGCGCCCGCCGGCAGCGGCGCGTTGGGCATGGTTCCGAATTCGAAGACGTGCTCGGCAACCGAGGCCTGCCCTTCCTCGCTGAACATCCATCCGATCAGCAGCCGTGCCGCGTGCGGATTGGGGCCGCCGTCGAGCACTCCGTAGGCGACGTCGGAGAAGTAGGCGCCGTCGGACATCGCCGCGAAGCCCAGCGGTGCGCCCTGCTCCACCTGGCGCATGTAGCTGCCGTAGCCGGCGATGAAGGCCAGCTCTGTTTCACCCGTCACGGTCGCCTGCAGGGCGTTGGCGACGCTGGGGAACACCTTGGGAGCGGTGTCGGCTTTGAACCTGTCGATCCAGGCCTCATCGATCACCCCAGCGTCCAGCGCGGCGGCGAGCATCTGCGGGGTGACACCGCTCTGCTTGGGCGTCGCAGTGGCCATGCCGGTGAACTCCTTGCCGGCCAGCTGTGCCCAGCTGGAGGGCACCTGGTCGGCCGCCAAGGCGTTGGTGTTGTACGCGGTGCCGTAGAGGTGCTGGGACGGAACGCTCCATGCATCCTCGGGGCCGAGGAAAGCCGGGTCCAGCTCCTCAGTGCCGTACGGCCGGTATGGAGCGAGATATCCCTTCTCGTGGAACCGTTCCACGTCCGATACACCGATGTGCACCAGATCGGCTTCGAACCCTCCGGCCAGCTGTTCACCCTCCAGCCTGGAGTCCAGTTCCTGGCCGAAGATGTCCGACGTGACGACTTCGATGCCCGGATAGGCCTCGCGGAAATCCTCGTAGACGGCGCTGAAAAGGTCTTCGGTGGGGCCATAGACGACCACCCGCCCTTCGGCCTTCGCCTCCTCGTACAGTTCAGCCATGCTGGTAGCCGTGACCTCCGTGCTTTCGGCCTCTGCGCTGCTGCAGCCGGCCAGGAGCATCGTCGCAGCTACTGCCAGGGCGAGCCTCTTGAGATTCTTCATGTGTTGTCTTTCCTTAGGCGTGTGCGGGGATGCGCGGTGCAGCGGCGAGTCGTTGGCCGCCCTTGCGGGTGCCTTCGACGACGACGACGGTGCCGTCCGGTGGCAGGGCGGTGGCCTGCTGCCCGGCTTCGATGCTCCGGGCGTACCCGGGGCGGACCCGGGCCACGATTTCCGCCCTGCCGTCACTCACGACGATTTCGACGTCGTCGCCGAGGTGCGCCTTTGAGAGGACGGTGCCCGTGAACGCGTTCTCGGCGGCGGTATCCGTGCCGGGTTCGACCCGCACCAACCTGGAGCGGATGGCCACGGTGGCGGTGCTGCCGGCTTCGAGCCGGGATGAGGTCACAGCGCTGAACCGATTGCCGTTGCCCACCTGCACGGCTGCGCGATCCGGGGTGGAGTCGATGACCCTCGCCTCAAAGAAGTTGTCGAAGCCCACGAACTCGGCCACGAAGGCGGTTTTCGGCGCGACAAAGACTTCCCGGGGTGCGCCCTGCTGGACGATCCGCCCATCCTGGAGCACGAGCACCCGGTCCGCCAGGCCGCCGGCGTCTTCCTTGTCATGGGTGACGTAGACGGCGGTGGCACCCAGGTGCTGCTGGATACGCCTGACCTCCCGGCGCATCTGGGCGCGCAGGTTCGTGTCGAGACTGGAAAGGGGTTCGTCAAGCAGCAGCAGCCGGGGCCGGGCGACGACGGCGCGGGCCAAGGCCACACGCTGCTGCTGGCCACCGGAGAGGGTCCCGGGAAAGGACTCCCGGTAGTCCCACAGATCCACCATCACCAGTGCTTCCCGGACCCGCTCCGCAATTTCCGCCTTGGGCGTCTTGGCCCGCTTCAGCGCGTATGCGACGTTGTCGAAGACGTTCTTGTGCGGCCAGAGGGCGAAACTCTGGAAAACCATCCCGAGCTTCCGCTGTTCGGGGGCTTTGTTCACGCCCCGCTCACCGTCGAAAACGATGTCGCGACCCAGGGCGATCGTGCCGCCTTCAGGCGTCTCGAGTCCCGCGATTGACCGCAGGAGCGTGCTTTTGCCGCAGCCGGAGGGACCCAGCAGGCAGATGAACTCACCGTCTTCGACATCGAGGCTGACGTGGTCCAGCACCGTTTTGGTTCCGAAGGACTTGTGAAGTCCCTGAATGGAGATACCGGTCATGATGTGGCTCCTTCTTCTGCTGCGGCAGGACGGGCAGCGGATCGGCGGACGAGGGCCCGGACCAGAAGCCAGGCGAGGAAGGCGACGGCTGCGAGGGCAGCCATCGCAGCTGTGAAGATGACGTACAGCGCCGAGGCCAGCACGGTTTCACCGCTGTTGTAGAAGCCGAAGCTCACCGTGGCGATCATTTCGGTTCGTGCGCCGCCAAGCAGGATGGGGACATCGAGGATGCCGGACATCGTGATCGCGACGAGGAACCAGGCCGAGATGAGGCTGGGTCCCATCAGCCGGACGGTGACGGTGCCGACGGCGCGGAGGAAGCTGTCGCCGGCGATCCGGGCGGCTTCTTCCATTTCGACGCCGATCTGGGCCAGCGCCCCCTCCAGCGTGCGGGTCGCAAGCGGCACAGTAGCCACGGCCAGGCCCAGGACCAGAATCCACACCGTTCCGAACAGCGATCGGGTGCCCGGCGTCAGCAGCACTGACCACAGGAACGCCAGGCCCAGAACCAGCCCGGGCATGGCAGCCGGAACCCAGGATGCCAGCTGGATATACCGGCCCAGGCGCCCCTTCATCCGCACGAATGCGAAACTGACGACGAGGGCCAGGAGCACGGTCAGCAGACCGCCGACGCTCGCGACGATGATCGTGGTCTGCAGGGCCCGGATCACGGTGGGGGTGTCCAGAAGCCGCTCGATGTTGGCCAGCGTAAGGTCCGGCGAGCCGAGATAGGGCTGGAACGCACTGATGAGGACTTGGAACGTGGGCAGGACCAGGGCAGCCGCAAAGAACGCCAGCATGGCGGCGACGACGACCGGTGCCCATTTGCCCGGACGGCGCAGCCCGCTCTCCTTGGATCGGCCGCCCACCGAGGTGTAGCTCTTGCCGCCGCCCGTCAGCTTGAGCTGGACCAGCACGAGGATGGCCAGAATCGCCACGATGACAAGCGACGAGGCGGATGCGGCCGGGTAATCGGCCTCGTAGCCGCCGCGCAGGTAGTCGTAGATGTGCGTTGCGTAGACGTTGATGCCGGCCGGAAGTCCGAGGACTGCGGGGGTCTCGAACGCCTCAAGGCCCTTGACGAAAATGAACAGGCTGGCCGCCCCCAGGGCCGGCAGCAGAGCCGGCAGCTCGATGCCGAAGAACGACTGCATCCGGGAAGCCCCGCTGATCCTGGCCGCCTCCTGAAGCGCGGCGTTCTGGTTCCGGAAGGCCCCGAGGACAATCATGTACGCCAGGGCGCTGGCCTTGAGCACTGTGACCAGGACCAGCCCGAACCAGCTGCGCGTGTTGAAGGACTGGGCCAAGGCGTCCAAGCCGATGAAATCGAGGGCACGGTTGATGAGGCCGGACTGGCCGGCGCCGAGCATCGCCCAGCTCAGCGAATACAGCACCGTGGGCATCGCGACGAGGACGACCATAACCGGCGTGACGAAGCGGCGGAACGGAACGTCCATGCGGGTCGTCACGGTGGCAAAGAAGATCGCGATCGCCATCGACAGCACGGTGATGACCACGGCATAGACCATCGTCGCACCCAGAGATTGGTAGGTGGCGGAGTCGCTGAACACGCGGTGGAATCCGTCGAGTGTCCAGCTCCGTCCTGCTGCCAGGGGCGACGTGTTGAAGGCGCCGTAAATCAGCATTCCCAGAGGCCAGACGAACAACCAGGTGAAGATCAGCAGACAGATGCCCTTTGCGATCTTCCCGATCATGGAGCCGGATCGAACACGGGAAGTTTGGCGTGACACGGTCAACGCACTCAAGGCACACCTCCTTCCCGAGTAGAGTGCGTACGCATTCCGTACGCAGGTTTCATATTTCGTACTCTGAGGTTAGTGACTTAAATCACGTGGCGTCAACCATTACGGCCAGCGACCGTCATGCCGTCCGGAGTGTTGAACAGTGCGCCGAGATTCCGCCGATGTGGAGAACCGTCGGCCTCAGGGATGCAGCACGATGCTGCCCCGCACCTGGCCGGACTCCAGCCGCCGCATGGCCGCGGCGACGTCGGCCAGCGGATACCGGCTGTCGATGTACGGAACGACGTCACCGGACTCGATGAGCGCGGTGACGCGCTCCAGGTCGGCGGCGCTTTCCCGGCTCATCAGTCCGACCAGCCGGCGCCCGCCGAACAGTGAGAGAAGCGCACCGCCGGCCTGCCGTTCGAAAAATCCCCCGGTGAGCCGGCCGCCTTCCTCTCCGCCGACCATCACAGCCGTGCCGCCGGGCGTCAGTGCCCGGCGCAGGCGCGCCGGAGACGGGCTGCCGGCGACATCGATGATCGCGTCATACCGCGGCCCGCCCGCGGCGAAATCCTCCCGGGTGTAGTCCAGGGTCGCGGCGGCGCCGAGGGACCGGACGAACCCGGCCTTGGCGGTGCTGCACGCCCCGGTGACCTCGGCGCCGGCGGCCCGGGCCATCTGCACGGCGAAGCTGCCGACCCCGCCGGCCGCCCCCAGGACCAGCACCCGCATTCCCGCGGCCGTTCCCGCGGCGTCGAGCGCCTGCAGGGCGGTCAGCCCGGACACCGGCACCACCGCCGCGTGCTCGGCGTCCAGCCCGGCCGGCCTGGCGGCCAGCTTGTCCTCGCGGGCAGAGGCGAAGGAGGCGAAGGAGCCCCGGCCGATGCCGTAGACCTCGTCCCCGGTCCGGAACCGGGAGACGCCGGCACCGACGGCGACCACGGTGCCGGCGAGGTTGTGCCCCATGACCGGCTGCCGGGGCCGGCGCAGTCCGAAGCCGGCGCGCAGCAGATAGGGGGTTCCGGTCATCATGTGCCAGGCGCCGCGGGCCAGGCCGGCCGCGCGGACCTGCACCAGGACCTCGCCCTCGCGGGGCCTGGGCACCGGGTGCTCGGCCAGCTTCAGGACCTCGGCGCCGCCGTAGCCGTGCTGCAGCACGGCGGGAGCCGCCACGGGCAGGCCTGCGCCGGGCGCCGTCCTTCCGGCGGAGTCGGCCGGGTTGGCGCCGGGCGTAACGGCCCCGGCGTTGGCGGTGTCGGTGGGAACGGCTGGACGGGAGGTACGGGAGGTGCGGGCCATGACGGAGTCCTTCCACGAATCCATAGGAGGAACCGGCCGGAACCAGCGCCCACCCTTACTTAGTAAGGGGAAGCTACCTTACAAAGTACGGTGGCGCTACACTTGCCGGCAGTGACTTCCACATCGCCTTCCCGACAGCCCCGCCCGCCGCTGACCCGCGACCGGGTGCTGCAGCATGCCGCCCGCCTTGCCGACGCCGGCGGGCTCGGCTCGCTGACCATGCGTTCGCTCGCCCAGGCGCTGGCGGTGCAGCCGATGTCCCTCTATCACCACGTCGCCAACAAGGAGGACATCCTGGACGGCTTGGTGGACCTCGTGTTCGCCGAGGTCCCCGTGCCCGAGGAGGAGCCCGGCGGCTGGCGCGCCGCAATGGAGCACCGGGCCCGGGCCATGCGCGCGGCGCTGGCCCGGCACCCCTGGGCGGTCGGACTGATGGAGACCCGCACGACGCCGGGCACCGCGAATCTGCGCCACCACAACGCCACCCTGGGCGTGCTGCGCCGGGCCGGACTCTCCCTCGCCGCCGCCGGGCACGCCTACGCCCTGCTGGACAGCTACATCTACGGCTTCGCGCTGCAGGAGGCCGGCCTGCCCGTCGGCACCCCGGACGCGGATCCGCAGGTGGTCGAGGCAATGGCACGGTCCTTCTCCCCCGAGGACCTGCCCTACCTGGCCGAGATGGCCATGGACCGCGCGATGCAGCCGGGTTACAGCTTCGGCGCCGAGTTCGACGTCGGACTGGGCATCATCCTGGACGGCCTCGCCGCCCTCCTGGATCAGGAGGGGCAGGCAAAGAAAGCGTCAGATTGTTGAACAATCCGCCGTGATCCCGCACACTTGGAGAACCCCTGTTCCCGAGGCGCGTTAGGACCTGCCATGCCGATCATTGACCTGAACAGCGACGTCGGCGAATCGTTCGGCAGCTGGGAGATGGGCGACGACGCCGCCGTCTTCGAGTCCGTCTCCTCCGCCAACGTCGCCTGCGGCTTCCACGCCGGCGACCCCTCCACCATTGCCCAGACCTGCCGGGACGCCGTCGCCGCCGGTGTCACCATCGGCGCGCACGTGGGCTACCGGGACCTGGCCGGCTTCGGCCGGCGCTTCCTGGACTGCTCCCCCACCGAACTGGCCGACGACATTCTCTACCAGCTCGGCGCCCTGCAGGCCCTGGCCCAGCGCGCCGGCGCGGACATCGAATACGTCAAGCCGCACGGCGCGCTGTACAACACGATCGTGCACCACGAGCACCACGCGCAGGCCGTGGTGGACGCCATCCGCGCCTTCAACAACGAGCTGCCGGTGCTGCTGCTGCCCGGCGCCGTCGCCCTGGACAAGGCCGCCGACGCGGGACTGCGCGGCGTGGCCGAGGCGTTCGCGGACCGCAACTACAACCCGGACGGCACCCTGGTCTCCCGCCGCGAGGCCGACGCCGTCATCCACGACGCCGACAAGGTCACCGAGAACATGATCCGGCTGGCCACCGAGGGCACCATCATCGCCATCGACGGCACCGAGATTCCGATGCAGGCCGAGTCCATCTGCGTGCACGGTGACACCCCCGGCGCCGTCGCCATGGCCCGGGCCGTCCGCACCGGCCTGGAGAACGCCGGCGTCAGCATCCAGAGCTTCGTGTGAGCGGCGCCGACACCCGGGCCGGAACCATCCTCGGAATCCGGCCCGCCGGCACCCGCGCGCTGCTGGTCGAGCTTGGCTCGCTGGCCGACGTCGTCGGCCTCCACAGCCAGCTCAAGGCCCATCCGCTGCCCGGCCAGGTGGACGCGCTGGCCGCAGCGAACACCGTGCTGGTGCGCTTCGGCAGCCGCCGCGACACCGTCGCCGCCGCACCCCTGCTCCGGACCCTGGACCTCACCCACGGCGACGCCGGCGAGGCGCGCACGGTCACCATTGAAACCGTGTACGACGGCGCGGACCTGGCCGAGGTCGCCCGGCTCACCGGCCTCTCCGAGGACGCGGTGGTCCGCGCCCACACCGGCACCACCTGGACCGGCGGCTTCGGCGGCTTCGCCCCCGGCTTCACCTACCTCACCGGCGGCGATCCGGCGCTGAACGTGCCCCGGCGCTCCAGCCCCCGCACCGCCGTGCCGCCCGGCGCCGTGGCCCTGGCCGGGGACTACTCCGCGGTCTATCCGCGCGAATCCCCCGGCGGCTGGCAGCTGATCGGCCGCACCAACGCCGCGATGTGGGACCTGGACCGTGAGTCCCCGGCCCTGGTCCGCCCCGGTGACAGGGTGCAGTTCACCGCCGTCCGCGAGCAGCTCACGACGTCGGCCCCCGCCGCCGCACCCGCATCAAGCCGGGAACCGGCTGAAGCGCCCGACGCCATCCCCGGCGACTTCACCGGCGGCTGGCTTCAGGTCACGGCACCCGGCCTGCAGTCCCTCATCCAGGACCTCGGCCGGCCCGGCTACGCCGACCTGGGCGTCTCCGCCGCCGGCGCCGCCGATCCCCGTGCGGCCCGGCAGGCCAACCGGCTGGTCGGCAACCCGGCCGACGCCGCCGTCGTCGAGAACCTCTTCGGCGGCCTGGAGCTCACCGCCCACGGGGACACGGTGCTGGCCCTGACCGGCGCCGAGCTGCCCGCCGCCGTCGTCTCCCCCGCCGGGGACCGGGACCGCCCGGCTCCGCACGCCGCCCCGTTCGCCCTGCTCGACGGGGAGACCCTGACCCTGGGCACCCCGTTCCGCGGGGTGCGCGCCTACCTCGCCGTCCGCGGCGGGCTGGCCGTGGACGCGGTGCTGGGCAGCCGCAGCACCGATTCCATGAGCGGCATCGGCCCCGCGCCGCTGGCCGCCGGCACCCGGCTGCCGGTCGGACCGGCGCCCGCGGGCCTGCACGTCGGCGACGCCGAACCGCCCGTGCTGGGTGCCGCCGGCAGCCCCGGCACTCTGGGCGAGGGCGCGACGCCGGCCCTGCTGCGGATCACCGCCGGGCCCCGGCAGGACTGGTTCGGCGCCGACGCCGCCGCGGCGCTGGCCGCGCAGACCTGGCTCACCACCAGCGAATCGAACCGGATCGGTGTCCGGCTCGCGCTGGACCCGGAGGACCCGGACGCGGCCCCGCTGGCCCGCCGCCGCGAGGGCGAGCTGCCCAGCGAAGGCGTGGTCGCCGGCTCGCTGCAGGTCCCGCCGTCGGGCCTGCCGGTGCTGTTCCTGGCCGATCACCCGGTGACCGGCGGCTATCCGGTGATCGCCGTCGTCGTACCCGAGGACCTGCCGGTCGCGGCGCAGCTGCCGCCCGGGCACTCCCTCCGCTTTGTATTTGTCGACCCCGACACGCTCGCCCCGTTCACCGCGGAGCAGGCGGCCGGGCTGTTTCCGGAAGGAACCGCATGAGCACCCCCATGAGCAAGGTCCTGATCGCCAACCGCGGCGAGATCGCGGTCCGCGTGGCCCGCGCCTGCGCCGACGCGGGCATCGCCTCCGCCGCCGTGTACTCGGACCCCGACGCTGACGCGCTGCACGTGCGGATCGCCGATGAGGCCTATCCGCTCGGCGGGTCCGCGGGCGCGGACACCTACCTGAACATCGAAAAGCTGATCGACGCCGCCCGGCGCGCCGGCGCCGACGCGGTACACCCCGGCTACGGGTTCCTGTCCGAAAACGCGGACTTCGCGCAGGCGGTGCTCGACGCCGGGCTGACCTGGATCGGCCCGTCCCCGCAGGCCATCCGCGACCTGGGCAACAAGGTCACCGCCCGCGAAATCGCCGTCCGCGCCGGGGCGCCGCTGGTGCCCGGCACCGAGGGCCCGGCCGAAAGCGCCGAGCAGGTCCGCGCGTTCGCCGAAGAGCACGGCCTGCCGGTGGCGATCAAGGCGGCCTTCGGCGGCGGCGGACGCGGCATGAAGATCGCCCGCCGGCTGGAGGATGTGGAGGACGCGTTCGAATCCGCGGTCCGCGAGGCGGTGGCCGCCTTCGGCCGCGGCGAGTGCTTCGCCGAACGCTTCCTCGACCGGCCGCGCCATGTGGAGGCCCAGGTGCTGGCCGACACGCACGGCAACGTCGTCGTCGTCGGCACCCGCGACTGCTCGCTGCAGCGCCGCAACCAGAAGCTGGTCGAGGAGGCGCCGGCCCCGTTCCTCACCGAGGAGCAGCGCGCCACCATCCACGAATCCGCCAAGGCCATCTGCCGGGAGGCCGGCTACACCGGCGCCGGCACGGTCGAATACCTGGTCTCCCCCGACGGGCTGATCAGCTTCCTGGAGGTCAACACCCGGCTCCAGGTGGAGCACCCGGTCACCGAGGAGACCGCCGGCGTGGACCTGGTCCGCGAACAGTTCCGCATCGCCGACGGGCTGCCGCTGTCCTTCACCGAAGACCCCGAGCCGCACGGGCACGCCTTCGAGTTCCGGCTCAACGCCGAGGATCCGGCCCGCGGGTTCCTGCCCGGTCCCGGCCCGGTGGAGGCCTTCGAGCCGCCCACCGGCCCCGGCATCCGGATGGACACCGGGGTGCGCTCCGGCTCCGTGGTGCCCAGCGAATACGACTCGCTGATGGCCAAGCTGATCGTCTGGGGCGAGGACCGGCCGCAGGCGCTGCGCCGCGCGAAGGCCGCCCTGGATGAGCTGGTGATCCGCGGCGTGCCCACCGTGGTGCCGTTCCACCAGGCCGTGGTCCGCTCCGAGGCGTTCACCCGTGACGGAGACCTCGGGGTGTACACCACCTGGATCGAATCCGAGTTCGCCGAGCCGCTGGCCGCCTCCCCGCACATCGCCGCCGCCGCCAACGGCACCGCCCGCGAGACCATCACCGTGGACATTGACGGCCGCGCCGTCGCCGTCGGGCTGCCCGCCGACCTGCTGAACGCGCTGCGCTCCGGCGGCGGTGCCGCGGGCGCTCCCGCCGGAGCCGCCGCCGGAACCGCGGACGAGGCGGTGCTGGCGTCCCCGATGGCCGGGAACCTGGTCAAGTGGGTGGCCGACGACGGCGCGCAGCTGGCCGAGGGCGATCCGGTCGCCGTGCTGGAGGCGATGAAGATGGAGACCACCGTCCGCGCCCACCGGGCCGGGACCTTCGCCCGCGCCGGCCTGGAACCGGGTGCCGCCGTCGGCCGCGGCGACGCCCTCGGGGAGATCGGCTGACCGGGTTCCGTCACACGGACCGGCGGTGCGCCGCCGGTCCGCTCCGGGCCGCTAAATTGGATGGATGCTCGTGAACCTGGGGGACGACGCCGCGCAGCGGGACGCACACGCCAACACCACGGTGTGGGTGGCCGAGGTGCTGCGCAGCCGGATCGCCGCCGGGGAGCTGCTACCCGGCACCAAGCTGTCCGAACAGCAGCTGGCCGCGTCCCTGCAGGTCTCCCGCAACACGCTGCGGGAGGCGTTCACCGTCCTCGCCGGCGAAGCCATGGTGACCCGCTATCCGAACCGCGGCGTGTTCGTGGCCTCCCCCGGCGCCGACGCGGTGCGGCGGATCTACCAGGTGCGCCGGCTGCTGGAACCGGCGGCGGTGCTGTGGGGCCCGGAGCTGGACCTGGACCGGCTGGACGGCGTGATCGCCGACGCGCGGGACGCGAAGTCGCGCGGTGCGGTGGCGGAGATGGCTGCCGCCAACCAGGCCTTCCATGAGGCCGTGGTGGCGATGTCCGGCAGCTGCCGGCTGCAGCAGATGATGTCCCTGGTGCTGGCCGAAATGCGCCTGGTCTTCCACGCCATGAGCAGCGAACCGGACTTCCACACCCACTATGTGGAGCAGAACGCCAAGCTGGTGGAGCTGCTGCGCGCCGGAAAGCGGAAGAAGGCCGCCGACGTGCTGCGCGGCTACCTGGACGCCGCGGAGGCGGAGCTGCTGGGCCATCTGGAGGTTGACGGGCGGTAGGGAGCCGCGACGGTCCGGGCTGTGGGCCTGCTCCCGGCTCTGCTGTGGGCCTGCTGCCCAGGGGCCGGTACCATCGGCGCACGTCCACCCCGCCAGGAAAGGAACAGCCATGGGATTCATCCAGGTCGGCACCGAGAACAGCACCCCGATCCACCTCTACTACGAGGACCACGGCGGCGGTCAGCCCGTGGTCCTGATCCACGGCTACCCGCTCAACGGACACAGCTGGGAACGGCAGGCGCGCGAACTGCTCGACGCCGGCTACCGCGTCATCACCTACGACCGCCGCGGCTTCGGCTCATCCAGCAAGGTCGGCAGCGGCTACGACTACGACACCTTCGCCGCGGACCTGAACGAGGTGCTGGAGACCCTGGACCTGCGCGACGTCATCCTCGTCGGGTTTTCCATGGGCACCGGGGAGCTGGCCCGCTACGTCTCCCGCTACGGCGCGGACCGGATCGCCAAGCTCGCCTTCCTCGCCTCACTGGAACCGTTCCTCGTCGCCCGGGACGACAACCCCGACGGCGTTCCGCAGGAGGTCTTCGACGGGATCGCCGCCCAGGCGCGGGAGGACCGCTACGCCTGGTTCACCAACTTCTTCTCCGACTTCTACAACCTGGACGAGACCCTCGGCTCACGGATCAGCCAGGAGGCCGTGACAGCGAGCTGGAACACCGCCAGCATCAGCGCGCCAGTGGCCGCCTACGCCGTCGTCCCGTCCTGGATCGAAGACTTCCGCACCGACATCGAGGCGGTCCGCGCCAGCGGCAGGCCGTCGCTGATCCTGCACGGCACGGCGGACAACATCCTGCCCATCGATGCCACCGCCCGCCGGTTCCGGCAGGCGCTGCCGGAGGCGGACTACGTGGAGGTCGACGGCGCCCCGCACGGCCTGCTCTGGACGCACGCCGACGAGGTCAACAAGGCGCTGCTGGCATTCGTGGCCAAGTAAGCGGGAGCGGAGCCGACGCGGCCGGCCCCCGCTGTGCCGTCATCTGCCGGCACGGCGAGGGCCGGGACAGGACCGGCGCATAACCGGCCCTTAACCGCTACGGCACCAGGTAGCAGCTGTCCCGGGCGTCGGTGATGAGCATGTGCCCGGGCGCGTGGCCGATGGCCAGGGACGGCTTGGACTCCATCACCGCCGCCTGCGGGGTCACGCCGCAGGCCCAGAACACCGGCACGTGGCCCTCGGCAATCTCCACCGGGTCGCCGAAGTCCGGCCGGGACAGATCCGCGATCCCGATCTCGGCCGGGTTGCCGACATGCACCGGAGCCCCATGGACGGCCGGATAGCGCGAGGTGATCCGCACGGCGTCGGCCACCTGGGAGGCGGGCACCGGGCGCATCGAGACCACCATCGGGCCGGCCATGGACCCGGCCGGCTCGCAGCGCACCGAGGTGCGGTACATCGGCACATTGGTGCCCTGGTCGATGTGCGCGATCCGGATCCCGCCCTCCTGCAGCGCCGCCTCGAAGGTGAAGCTGCAGCCGACAATGAAGGTCACCAGGTCATCGCGCCAGTACTCGGTGATATCCGTCGGATCGGCGACCTTCTCGCCGTCCACGTACACCGTGTAGCGGGGCACGTCGGTGCGGATGTCGCCGCCGGCCAGCAGCGGGCCGCTGGTTTCGCCGGCGTCGAGCACGCCCAGAATCGGGCAGGACTTGGGATTCCGCTGCGCGAAAAGCAGGACGTCGAAGGCCTGCGCCTTGGGCACGATGATCAGGTTCGCCTGCGCGTACCCGGCGGACCAGCCCGCCGTCGGCGTCACCAGCCCGTCCCGGAACCGGGCCCGGGCCTCGGCCGGGGACATTGCCGCGCGGTCGGCGGCGGTCAAAGCCGTGGAGTTGGTCATCCTTCGATCCTTCCAATGTGCGGGCCGGGCAGCGCCCGACGTCGGTTACTGCCAGAGCGCGGCGAGGCCGGAGAGTGAATTCCAGCCGAGGAACAGGGTCAGCGCCCAGGACAGCACGCCGATGATCAGCAGCCACTTGGGGTACTCGTAACCCTGCAGCAGGTCCCGGCGGCGCCAGGCGGCCCAGAGCAGGATGCCGAAGCCGAGCGGCAGGATCAGCCCGTTGAACGCGCCGGCGAAGACCAGCAGGGTCTGCGGGGCCTGGCCCAGCAGCAGGTACACCACCGTGCAGAAGGCGATGAACGCCACGGTGATCAGGCTGCGGGTGCGGTCCTTGGTGGCCGGCGTCGTGATGAAGGAGACCGAGGTGTAGGCCGCGCCGATCACCGAGGTCAGGGCCGCGGCCCAGAACACGATGCCGAACATCCGCAGCCCGATTTCCCCGGCGGCGTGGCGGAAGGCGTCCGCGGCGAGGTTGTCGCCGGCGAGGGTGACTCCGCTGGCGACCACGCCCAGGATGGCCAGGAACAGCAGCATGCGCATCACGCCGGTGACGATGATCCCCAGCAGCGAGACCTTGGTGATGTCCTTGACGTGGCCGGGGCCGGTGGTGCCGGAGTCCAGCAGCCGGTGGGCACCGGCGTAGGTGATGTAACCGCCCACCGTGCCGCCGATCAGGGTGGTGATGGTCAGGAAGTCCACCTGCTCGGGCAGCACGGTGTTCTTCAGCGCCTCGCCCACCGGCGGGGCGGCGGAGATGGCCACGTAGATCATCAGCAGGATCATGACCGCGCCGAGCGCCACGACGATCCGATCCAGGGCCAGGCCGGCCTTCTTGGACAGGAAGATGAAGATGGCGACGGCGGCGGAGATCGCCCCGCCGATCTTGGTGTCCATGCCCAGCATGGCGTTCATGCCCAGGCCGGTGCCGGCGATGTTGCCGATGTTGAACACCAGGCCGCCGAGGAAGACCAGCCCGGCCAGCACCCAGCCGGCGCCGGGCAGCACCTTGTTGCCGAGGGTCTGGGCGCGCAGGCCGGAGACGCCGATGATGCGCCAGACGTTCATCTGGACGGCGATGTCCACCAGGATCGAGACCAGGATGGCGAAGGCGAAGGCCGCGCCGAGCTGGACGGTGAAGACCGTGGTCTGGGTGATGAAGCCGGGCCCGATGGCGCTGGTGGCCATGAGGAACATGGCCCCGAGCAGGGCCGTGCGCTTGGCGTTGGGCCGGACCTTCACTTTCGTCGGCGTGCTGTCCATGCGGTGATTCCGATCGCTGGGAGATGTGGGGGGCGCCACAGGGGCTTCCAGCAGTCTAAGGGTTGTTGAACAATCCACGCCTGTTTTTGTTGAACAATCCATCGATTCTTTACACGCTTTTTACATGCGTCACTGCCACAGGGTGCTCAGTCCGGCCAGGGAGTTCCAGCCGAGGTAAAGCGTGAGCAGCCACGCCAGCACCCCCGCGGCCAGCAGCCACTTCGGATACCGGTAGCCCTCGAGCAGGTCCCGGCGCTGCCACGCCACCCAGAGCAGGATCGCGAAACCCAGCGGCAGGATCAGGCCGTTGAACGCACCCGCGAACACCAGCAGGGTCTGCGGGGGCTGCCCCGCCAGCAGGTAGGCCGCTGCGCAGACGGCAATGAATGCCACGGTCAGCAGGTTCCGGACCCGGGCGCTGGTGGTCAGGGAGGTGACGAAGGAGACCGAGGTGTAGGACGCGCCGATCACTGAGGTCAGCGCCGCGGCCCAGAAGACGACGCCGAACATCCGGATGCCGATCTCCCCGGCGGCGACGCCGAACGCTTCGGCGGCGAGGTTGCCGCTGGTGAGCACCGCTCCCCCGGCCACCACCCCGAGCACGGCCAGGAACAGCAGCGCCCGCATCACTCCGGTGACGATCACTCCGAGCAGCGCCGCCCGGGTGATCGGGCGGATGTTGCCGATGCCCGAGTTGCCGGCGTCGACCATCCGGTGCGCGCCCGCGTAGGTGATGTAGCCGCCCACGGTGCCGCCGATCAGGGTGGTGATCGCCAGGAAGTCCACCTGGTCCGGCAGCACGGTGTTCTTCAGCGCCTCCCCCACCGGCGGAGCGGCCACGATCGCCACGTACAGCATGAGCAGGATCATCACCGCGCCGAGGATCACCACGATCCGGTCCAGGGCCAGGCCGGCGCGTTTGGAGAGGAAGATCAGGATGGCCAGGACGGCGGAAACGGCGGCCCCGATCCGGGTGTCCAGGCCCAGCATGGCATTCAGGCCCAGCCCGGTGCCGGCCACGTTGCCGACGTTGAACACCAGCCCGCCGACGAACACCAGCGCGGCCAGCACCCAGCCGGCGCCGGGCAGCACCTTGTTGGCCAGCACCTGGGCGCGCAGCCCGGAGACGCCGATGACCCGCCAGACGTTCAGCTGCACGGCGATGTCCACCAGGATCGAGACCAGGATCGCGAACGCGAACGCGGCCCCCAGCTGCACGGTGAACACGGTGGTCTGGGTGATGAAGCCGGGGCCGATGGCGCTGGTGGCCATGAGGAACATGGCCCCGAGGATGGCCGCCCGTTTGGTGTCCGGCTCCCGGCGGGGTTTGCGCTGTGCAGGGGTTTTCTCGTCCATGGCCCGGTCCGTTCGCTGGGGTCCGGTGCTGCCTGTCGCGGAAAGTGTACGGCGGCGGTTCCGCCCTCGGGAAGCCGACCGCCGCCTCCGCGCTCACGCGGGGCCTCGGAGCGTCAGCCCCGAACGGCCCGGCTTCGGTCCGGCACCCGACCGTAACCGGGTTCGCCCGCCCAGCCCGGCTGCCGGCGTCCGGGCAGGACGACGGCGCGCGGCCGGCTGCGCCTGGCGGCTCCGCGCACGGCGTCGACCGCCTCCCGGATGCCGACCCGCAGCGCCGGCCCGTGCCCGGGCAGCAGCAGCGACGCGTCGAGACGGGCCAGGGTGAGCAGGGCGTCCGCCGTCCCCGCGCCGTCGTGGTGGAACATGCCGTGCAGCAGCTGCGGCCCCGTGTGGCTGCTGGTCCGGTGGCCGGTCACCAGTGCATCGCCGGTGATCACGGCGTGCGCGCCGGGCAGATAGAAGGCGGTGTGCCCGGGCGTATGGCCCGGGGTGGGCACGGCGACGGGACTGCCGGGCAGCTCGGCGAGCTGCCCATCCGTCCAGGCCGCCGCATCCGGGATCCTCACCCTGGCGAGCCCGCCCGCGCCGAGCACCTGCACGCTCCACGCCAGTACCCGCGGCCGCCAGGATCGGGCCAGCACCTGCAGCGCGGGCACCTGCGCTTTTTCCTGTCCGCGCAGCAGGGCCAGTTCGCCGCGGCTGGCCAGCACGGGCGTGCCGTAGGCCTCGGCGAAGAACGCGGCCGCCCCCGTATGGTCCACGTGGGCGTGGGTGACCAGCACCGCCGCAGCTGCGCCCGGATCCAGCCCGGCCTCGCGGATGGAGGCCAGGACCAGGGTCCGGTCCCCCGGATATCCCCCGTCCACCAGGGTGAACTCCGCACCGCGGCGCAGCAGGAGCCAGTTCGACGCCGGCCCCTGCACGAACACCACGTCCCGGGCCGGCTCGGTCAAGGTGTAGTCGGCGCCGTCGGCCCTGTTCCTGCCCGGCCTGCGGCCGCCGGATCCGCCGTGATGTGTCATGCCCGTGCCTTTCTCGTAGCACGAGGGTGGCACCGCCCCGCGCGCCGGTCAATGCCCGAAACGCCGAGGCCACGGAAGCGCGTGCGCCGGACGCTGCCGCGTCCCCGCGCCGGCGTCGGGCACAAACGTGCTGATCAGCGCCGCTCCGGCCGGCCGCCCACCCGACCGGACCCGTTGAGTAAGTTCCGGCGACGTACTAGCCTTCGGGTCACCAAGCAGGCCGCCGGCAGCTGCCGGGCACGTCGTGGATCAAAGGAGAACCATGCGCGGCATGACGAAGACGTTGATGGCAGTGGCGGCAGCGGCGGGCCTGGTGCTCACCGGATGCTCGGGCGGCGAGGCCGGCGGGGAGGATTCGCAGACCCTGCGGATCGCCTACAAGAAGGCGGACCCCGTCCTCGAGGGCCTGATGGAAGACACCAAGGAGCAGTTCGAGGCCGCCAACGACGGCGTCACCGTGGAGCTGACGCCCATCGAGGGCAACGACGACGACTACGCCACCAAGCTCGCCCTGTCCCAGCGGTCTCCGGACACCGCCCCTGACGTGTTCGTGGAGGATTCGTTCAAGCTGCGCGCCGACGTCGACGCCGGCTACGTCCTGCAGCTCGATGACTACCTCACGGACTGGGAGGACTGGGACACCTTCAACGAGACCGCCAAGCAGGCCGGGCTGGGCGACGACGGCGGCACGTACGCGGTGCCGCTGGAAACCGACACCCGGGTCATCTGGTACAACCGGAACGTCCTGGGCGCGGCCGGCATCGAACTGCCGTGGCAGCCCGAAACCTGGGACGACCTGCTGGAGATGGCCCGCACCGTCAAGGCGGCGAATCCGGACGTGGTGCCGTTCAGCATGTACGCCGGGACCATGCAGAGCTTCTACGAACTGCTGTACGGCACCGAGGACGGCGCCCTCTACGACGAGGACGAGCAGAAGTGGGTGACGGGTTCGCAGGGGTTCATCGACTCCCTGGCGTTCCTCAAGACCATCTACGACGAGGGCCTGGCCGTGACCCCGGCCGAGGCCCTGGATCCGAACATCTGGCAGCAGATCGTCGGCGAGATGCTTCCCCAGGACCGGATGGGCGCCACGGTGGAGGGCTCCTACGCCCCGCAGTTCTGGCAGGAGGGCGCGGACTACGAATGGCCGGAATACGGGGAGGTCATGGCCACCGCCCCCTTCCCCACCCAGGACGGCCAGGAACCGGGCGCCGTGAGCATGTCCGGCGGCTGGACCCTCGCCGTCGGGGCCGGGACCGCGAACCCGGACCTGGCGGTGGAGTTCCTCAAGACCGCGATGAACTATGACAACTCGCTGGCCTACACGGTGGACGCTTCCAAGATCGCGGTGCGCACCGACGTCGCGGAGGCGCCCGAGTACCAGGAGATGAACCCCTTTGCCGCCGAGGTGACCGAGGTGCTGGACGTGAGCAACTACCGGCCCGCCACCGCGGACTTCGCCGAAATCGACACGGCGGTGCTCACCGCCACGCAGGAGGTCGTGGCCGGAGGCAAGTCCCCGGAGGAGGCGGCGGCAACGTACGACGAAACGCTGAAGCGGATCGTCGGCGAAGACAACGTGACCGAGAAATAGCGGCGATGGCGAGCAGCTCCCCCGCCCGGGCCGCCGGGCCCGCGGAGGCCCGCGCCCGGCAGTCCGCGCTCCCGCCCCGCACCCCGGCCGCCGGGGTGCGGCTGCGCCGGTGGGCCCGCCTGCTGCCGCTGCTGCCCGCCGTGGCGCTGCTGCTGATCTTCCTCGGCGGGCCGATCCTGTGGGCGTTCTACGGATCGTTCACCGACGCCGGCCTCACCGGGGTCAGCGCCCGGAATCCGGAGTGGATCGGGCTGGAGAACTACCGGACGCTGCTCAGCGACCCGTTGTTCCCCCGCTCGCTGTGGCTGACGTTCCTGTTCGTGCTCGGGTCCGCGGTGATCGGGCAGAACTGCCTGGGGCTGGCCCTGGCCCTGATCATGCAGCGCGCCAACCGGGTGGTGGCCGGAATCGTGGGCACCTGCGTGGTGGCGGCCTGGGTGCTGCCGGAGATCGTGGCCGCGTTCATTGCCTACGCGTTCTTCTTCCGCGACGGCATGCTCAACCAGCTCACCGGGCTGGCCGGGCTGCCGGCCGTGGACTGGCTGTACGAGCAGCCCATGCTGGCCCTGGTCCTGGCGAACATCTGGCGCGGCACCGCCTTCTCGATGATGAACTACCAGGCCGCGCTCAACGACGTGCCGCCGGAAATCACCGAGTCCGCCACCATCGACGGCGCCGGCCGGCTGCAGCTGCTGCGCTTCATCACCCTGCCCATGATCCGGCGCAGCATCGCCACGAACCTGATGCTGATCACCCTGCTTACCCTGGGCACCTTCACGGTGATCTACGTGGTGACCCGCGGCGGGCCGCTGAACGCGAGCACCACGCTGCCGATCATGGCCTATGAGCAGGCGTTCCAGTACGGGGACATCGGCTACGGCACCGCGATCGCCGTCGTCATGCTGTTCATCGGCGCCGTGTTCTCCATCGCCTACATCCGCATGCTGCGCGAACGGAAGGACTGACCATGGCCGCCCTCGACTCCGCCGCCGACCCCGGCCGGCTGCGCCGTCCCGGCACCGCCCGGACCGCCGGGGCCCCCGACGACGGCGCCCCGGCCGGCAATCCCCGCACCGGCCCGGTCAGCACCGCGGGCCGGGGCGGGCGACGGCGCAGCGCCCGCAGCGCGAACATCGTGCTCGCGATCTTCGCCGTGTCCTTCCTGCTGCCGCTGACCTGGCTGCTGACCGCCTCCGTCAATGCGGATGCCAGCTACCGGCTGGCCGTCCCCGCCACGCTGACCCTGGAGAACTTCGGGGCGATCATGACCGCCCAGCAGACCTTCGTGCCGCTGCTGAACAGCTTCATCCTCGCCGTCGGCTCCGCCCTGGTGACCGTCACCGCCGCGGTGCTGGCCGCCTATCCGCTCTCCCGCTACCAGCTGCGGTTCAAGCGCCCCTTCATGTACACCGTCCTGTTCGGCACCTGCCTGCCGATCACCGCGATCATGGTGCCGGTCTACAGCCTGTTCGTGCAGCTGAACCTGCTCGACTCCCTGGCCGGCACCATCTTCTTCATGGGCGCCACGTTCCTGCCCATCGCCATCTGGATGACAAAGAACTTCATGGACTCGGTGCCGGTGTCCCTGGAGGAAGCCGCCTGGATCGACGGGGCCTCCAATATGAAGGCGCTGTTCCATGTGGTGCTGCCGCTGATGCGCCCCGGGCTGGGGGTGGTGTTCATCTTCGTGTTCCTGGAGGCATGGGGAAACTTCTTCGTTCCGTTCATCCTGCTGTTCTCGCCCGACAACCAGCCCGCGTCGGTGAGCATCTTCCGCTTCTTCGACCAGTACGGCGGCGTGGCCTACGGAGAACTCGCGGCGTTCTCCATCCTCTACTCGGTTCCGGTGATCGTCCTGTACATCCTCTCCCGCGGATTCGGCGGGTCCTTCGCCCTGAGCGGGGCCATGAAAGGCTAGGTATCCGGTGCACGAGAACCGCGAACACGTCGAGGCCCGGATCAGCCGGTTCCTGGCCGAACGCCTCGAACCCGCCCGCTGGCGGGACCGGCGTCCGCTGGACATCGCCGCCTGGACCGCGCCGGGCGAGCCCGTGCCCTTCGCACAGGCCCAGGACCAGGACTTCCGTCCCTTTTCCCCCGGCACCGCCTGGGGCGCACCGTGGGGCACCACTTGGTTCCGGCTCTCCGGCACCGTGCCCGGGCACTGGGCGCAGGACGACGGCGGGCGGCCGGAGCTGGTGGTCGACCTGGGCTTCACCGGCCAGCAGCCGGGCTTCCAGGCCGAGGCCCTGGTCTACACCGCCGACGGGGTTGTGGTGAAGGCCGTGGAACCGCGGAACCTGCACGTACCGCTGGACGCGGCCCCCGGCGAAGAATTCACGTTCTATCTGGAGGCGGCGTCCAACCCGGACATCATCGGCGGGTTCACCTACGCTCCCACGCCGCTGGGCAGCCGGGAAACGGCGGGCGAGGCACCCCTGTACGTCTTCCGGTCCGCGGACCTGGCCCTGCTGGATGTGGAGGCCTGGAACCTGGTACGGGACGTCTGGACCTTGAACGGGCTGATGCACGAGCTGCCCATGGACCTGCCGCGCCGGTACGAGATCCTGCGCGCGCTGGAGCGGGCGGTGAACGCCGTCGACCCCGCCGACGTCGCCGGCACCGCCGCAGCGGGCCGCACCGAACTGGCCGGGGTGCTGGCCAGCCCGGCGTATGCGAGCGCGCACCGGATCCACGCCGTCGGGCACGCCCATATCGACAGCGCCTGGCTCTGGCCGGTGCGTGAAACAGTGCGCAAGGTCGCCCGGACCTTCGCCAACGTCGTGGAGCTGATGGACCACGAGCCGGGGTTCATGTTCACCGCCTCCTCCGCCCAGCAGTACGCCTGGCTGCGGCAGTACTATCCGGAGCTGTTCGCCCGGGTCGCGGAGAAGGTCCGGGCCGGACGGTTCGTGCCGACCGGGGGCATGTGGGTGGAGTCGGACACGAACATGCCCGGCGGCGAGGCCCTCGCCCGGCAGTTCATCACGGGGCAGCGGTTCTTCCGGGAGCACTTCGGGGTGGAGCCGGAGGTGGTGTGGCTGCCGGACTCGTTCGGCTACACCGCGGCCCTGCCGCAGATTGCCCGGGCCGCCGGGATGCGCTGGTTCCTGACCCAGAAGATCTCCTGGAACGAAACGAACACCATGCCGCACTCCACCTTCCGGTGGGAGGGCATCGACGGCACCCGCCTGTTCACGCACTTTCCGCCGGTGGACACCTACAACTCCGAGCTCTCCGGCCGGGAGCTGGCCCGGGCGCAGCGCGGCTACCGTGAGAAGGGCTTCGGGAACACCTCGCTGGTGCCGTTCGGCTGGGGCGACGGCGGCGGCGGGCCCACCCGGGAAATGCTGGCGGCCGCGTCGCGCACCGCGGATCTGGAGGGCTCGCCGAGGGTACGGCTTTCCAGCCCGGAGATGTTCTTCGAGGCGGCGGAGGCGGAGCTGGCGGATCCTCCGGTCTGGTCCGGGGAGCTGTACCTGGAGTTCCACCGCGGCACCTACACCAGCCAGGCCCGGACCAAGGCCGGCAACCGGCGCAGCGAGCACCTGCTGCGCGAGGCCGAACTGTGGGCGGCGACGGCCGCGGTACGCACCGGCGCCGGGTACCCCTACGACGCGCTGGAGCAGGCCTGGCACACGGTGCTGCTGCAGCAGTTCCACGACATCCTGCCCGGCAGCTCGATCGCGTGGGTGCATCAGGAGGCCGAGCGCAACTACGCCCGCGTGGCCGCCGAACTGACCGTGCTGATCGAAGCCGCCGCGCGGAGCCTGCTCGGCACCGGGGACTCGGCGGCGGTGCTTAACGCCGGCCCGTATCCGCAGCAAGGCGTGCCCGCCGGCGGCGTCGCTCACGGCCTCCTCCGGGGCGAATCGGCGGACGGCGGCGGGCCCGGCGCTGCCGCGGAGGCGGTTCCCGGCAGCTGGGCACGCACCGGCGCCGGCTGGGAGCTTGTCGGCGGGCGCCTGCGGCTGGCCGTGGATGAGGACGGGCTGTTCCCCTCGCTGACCTTCGGCGGCCGTGAGGTCTTCCCGCCGGGCCGCCCGGGCAACCAGTTCCAGCTGTTCCGGGATACTCCGAACCAGTGGGACGCGTGGGACCTGGACGCGCACTACCGGTTCGGCACCATTGCCCTCATGCGCCCGGACGCCATGGCGGTGGAGGACGACGGCCGGGTGCTGCGCATCGACCGATCCTTCGGCTCCTCCACCCTGGTGCAGCGGATCTCGCTGAGCCCGGACGGCACCGCGGTGGACCTGGACGTGGAGGTGGACTGGCATGAGCGGCAGAAGCTGCTCAAGCTCGCCTTTCCGCTGGATGTGCACGCGGACCGGGCGGCGTCGGAAATCCAGTTCGGGCACCTGTACCGGCCCACCCACGCCAACACCTCGTGGGACGCCGCCCGCTTCGAGACGGTGGCCCACCGGTGGGTCCACGTCGGGGAGCCCGGGTTCGGCGTCGCCGTCGCCAATGACCGCACCTACGGGCACGACACGCTCCGGGACGAGGCGGCCGGGCGTACCTGCACCACCGTGCGGCTTTCCCTGCTGCGTGCCCCGGTGTTTCCGGATCCCGGCGCCGACCAGGGCCGCCACCGGTTCCGGTTCGCGCTCCGCCCCGACGCAGGGATTCCGGAGGCCGTGGCCGAGGGGTACCGGCTGAACCTGCCGCTGCGCACCGTCACCGGGGTCGGCGGCACGGACGACGCCGACGGCGGACGCAGCGCTCCGCTGCTCACCGTCGACAATCCGGCGGTGGTGATCGAGGCGGTAAAGCTGGCCGAGGACCGCAGCGGCGACGTCGTTGTCCGGCTCTATGAAGCGTTCGGCGGGCGCGCGACGGCGGCCCTCACCGCCGACTTCCCCTGGACTTCGGTGACGGCCACCGATCTGCAGGAACGTCCCTCCGGCCCGGGTGCTGCCGGCGCGGATGCCCTTGGCGCGGCTTCTCCGGGCTCACCGACCGGGGGTACGGTGGCGCTGACCCTGCGTCCCTTCGAACTGGTCACGCTGCGCTTCGCGCGGGCGGTTCCCTAGGCGCTGCCGGCCACCAGCACCGCCACGATCGGCGCCACCCAAAGCAGGAAGGTCAGCAGGAACAGCAGCGCCCCGGTGCGTGGTGCGCCCATCCGCGCGCCGGCAATCAGGCAGGTGCCGCCGAGCGCCAGCCCGGCCAGCCAGCCGGGGCCGAGCCAGAGCGCGGCGCCGGACCAACCGCCGTCGACCTCCAGCGCCAGCCGCACCAGGGTCCAGGCGGGCAGCGCGCTCAGCAGGTAGAACAGTGCACCGATTCCGACGGCGAGGCCGCCGGCCCAGCCCAGCCGCTGCGCCGGTTTCGCCGGTCCCGTGTCCGCCGCCATGGCCCCCCTTGCCCGCATAGATCAGCCCAGCCGATCCCCGACGCTGCGGGGACGGGCCCGGTGCCGCGGAAGCGGCACGTCCTCCACACCCTACAAGCCTGGGCGGGTCAGCGTCCGGTGGGCAGGGTGAGGATTTCGGCGCCGTCCTCGGTGATCGCGATGGTGTGCTCGGTGTGCGCGGTGCGGCAGCCCGTGGCGCTGCGCAGTGTCCACCCGTCGGGGTCCATGGCCAGTTCCGCGGTGTCGGCCATGATCCAGGGTTCGAGGGCCAGCATGAGTCCGGGCACCAGCTTGTAGCCGCGGCCGGGCCGGCCGGTGTTCGGGATGTGCGGATCCTGGTGCATGGTGGATCCGATGCCATGGCCGCCGAATTCGGTGTTGACCGGGAATCCGGCTTCGCTGAGCACGGCGCCGATGGCGTGCGAGATGTCGCCGATCTTCGCGCCGGGGCGGGCGGCGGCGATGCCGGCGGCCAGGGCGCGCTCGGTGGCGCGGATCATCGCCACGCTCTGCGGCGGTTTGGACTCGCCCACGATGAAGCTGATGGCGGCGTCGGCGGCCACGCCGTCCTTGATGACCGCCAGGTCGAGGGTGAGCAGGTCACCGTCGGCAAGGGCATAGTCGTGCGGCAGGCCGTGCAGCACGGCGTCGTTGACGGCGGTGCAGATGTAGTGGCCGAACGGGCCGCGGCCGAACGAGGGCTCATAGTTGACGTAGCAGGACTGCGCGCCGGCCTCCTCGATCATGCTGCGGGTCCACTGATCGATCTCCAGCAGGTTGGTGCCCACCCGGGCCCGCCGCTTCATCTCCTGCAGGATGTCGGCGACCAGGGCTCCGGTGACTTTCGCCCGCTCCAGTTCGCTCGAACTCATGATCTCGATCATTCAGCGCCTCCTGCGCAGCCGGTAACCATCCCCGGCCATCGTATCGCCGCCGGTCCGCCCCGCCGGACCTGGGCCGCACTTCCATCAGCCTGCCGGCCAAGTCGTCCTATGCCGCCGCTGTTCTCCCGGCCCCTCGCGCATGTGCTGCGCAATGAGTTCCCCGATCATCACCGCCGTGGCCGCCGGACCCCGGGAGGGCGCCGTCGGAAGGATCGAGGTGTCCGCGACCCGCAGTCCGCGGATCCCGTGCACGCGTCCCGCCGGATCGACGACGGCGCCGGGGTCCTCGGCCGGGCCCATCGGCGCCGTGCCGCACATGTGCAGGGCCGTGCCCAGGTGCGAGCGCATCCAGGCGTCCAGCAGCCCGTCGTCGGCCAGTACCGCCGGGCCGGGTTCGCTGATGCCCCGGCTGAGGGGGCGGAAGGCGCGCGACCCGAGGATGGCCGCCGCCGTGCGCACTCCCGCCCGGAGCCGGGCCAGGTCGTCCCTGTCGGAGAGGTAGTGGTAGTCCAGCGTCGGCTGCACCGTGGGATCGGCCGAGGCCAGGCGCAGCATCCCCCGGGAGGAGCTTTGCTGCAGGGCCACGAGGAATTCCAGGTCCTCCTGATGCCGCCAGTCGCGCAGCAGCCGCCGCAGCGGGACCCCGCGCAGGGCGCGTACGGTGCGGACCGGGTGGGACAGCCCCTCCCGCAGCCCGAGCGACAGTGCCCCTGCGGAGCCGGAGAGCAGGTAGCCCGTCGGCTTGAGCATGGGCAGGATTTCCAGGTCGGCGGCCTCCGCGCCTTCTGCTCCGGAGCTGAAGTTGAGGCAGCTTTCCATGATCCGCGGCAGGGGCAGGGTGACGACGCCGGCCCGGGGCCGCCACCGCACCGAGACCTCGGGATGGTCGGCGAAGGCCCGGCCGACGCCGGGCCGCTCCGCCCGCACCGGGATCCCGTGGGTCTCCAGCTGGTCCCGGGGGCCGATGCCGGAGAGCAGCAGCAGGTGGGCCGAGCCGATCGCGCCGGCGCACAGCACGACCTCCCGGGCCCGGACCGCACTGATCCGGCCGTTCCGCTCGACCTCCACGCCGACGGCACACGCCCCCTCGAAGAGAACGCGCCGCACTGCGGTGTTCCCCTGAACAGCCAGGTTGGGCCGGTTCCGGCTGCCGTCCAGGTATGCCAGCGCGGTGTTCCAGCGGAGCCCGTGCTGCACGTTCATGGGGACCGGCCCCACCCCGGGCGGGCCGTCGGAGTTCTTGTCCGGCTCCGTCCCGAACCCCAGCCCGGTTGCTGCCCGGTGGAAGGCGCGGGTAATCCGGTGGGTCTGCGGGGGCCGGTCGACGGGGACCGGGCCGGCGGAGCCGTGCCCGGGGAGCCGGCCGAACTGGGCGTCGGACTCCATCCGTGCATAGATGCGTCGGGCCTCCTCATAGGACCAGGCCGGCCCGCCCACCGCCGCCCAGCGGGCGAAATCCGTGCGGGCGGCCCGGATGAAGTAGCCGCCGTTGAGCGCCGTCGACCCGCCGAGGATCCGGCCGCGGGCAATCACGTAGGGAAGCTCAGCGGTGAGGTTTCCTGCGTAGGACCAGTTATGTGGATAGCCGGGCATGGCGCCCTGTACCGTTCCGGCGTCGAGCAATTCGGCGGGGTACCCGTCCCGGTTTCCCGGCGCGGGCCCGGCTTCGAGCAGCAGGACCCTGCGGCCCGGGTCTTCACTGAGCCGGGCGGCCAGGGGCACTCCGCTGCCTCCGGCCCCCACCACTACGACGTCGTACGGCTCGGCCATGTCCTCCCCCTTGAGTATCGGAACAGCGGCTAGGAGTCCGGCGTGTGCCGGTCCAGCACTCCCTCCACCAGCTGCAGTGACCGCAGCAGCAGCTCGGTCAGGTCCGCGTCCTCATCCTGCAGCCACTGTTCGTATGCGGCAAGGCACAGCCCCAGCAGCGCCCACGCGGTGGCCTGTGGCTTCAGGCTTTCGGGGGCTTCGCCCAGCCGCCGGGCAACGTACTCAGCGACCACCTGCCGCCAGGCCGAGTACCGAAGCGTGGAATGTGCCAGCAGGGTCGGCACGTTCAGCAGCAGCTGCATGCGCTGCCGGTGGTACCCCACTTCGTCCGGCGGAAGCCGGTTGAATTCCAGGACGGCGCTGCACAGCGCCGGTCCGAGCGGCATGTCTTCCGGCAAGCCCCGCAGGTAGGTGCGCATCCTCTCCAGCAGCGCCTCAAAATCGCCCCAGGGCAGGTCGTTCTTGGATTCGAAGTACCGGAAGAAGGTTCGCCGCCCGATTCCGGCGGCTGCGGCAATCTGGTCCACCGTCACGTCATCGAATCCGTGCGCGTGGAACAGGGACAGCGCCACATGGCTGATCTCGTCCTTGGTCGTGACCGGTTTCCGCCCGGTTCGGGGCCGTCCGCCGACCGCCGCTGCTGTGTCCAAAAAATCCCCTCTTCCCAATGGCACCCGGTGCCGTTACCCTCCTGCGCACCACAGAGTATCGCCATCGTCGCCGGTTTCTGACCGTAAGGAGCACCCGCAATGGACGCCATGATCCCTGCCTCCGACAGCACCTCCCCCGACCACTCCACCGACCCCGACGCCGGGCAGGAGCTGCTGGTGGAGGAAGTCTCCATTGACGGCATGTGCGGCGTCTACTGAGGCCGCGGACATGCAGACCACGTTTGACCTCGACGCACCCTGGCGGATCCATCCCCAGGTGGCCGTCCGCCCCGAGCCCTTCGGCGCACTGCTCTACCATTTCGGCACCCGGAGGCTGTCCTTCCTGAAGGACCTTCGGCTGCTGGCAGTGGTCAGGGGCCTGGCCGCAGAGCCCTCCGCCCGGTCCGCCTGTGCCGCCGCCGGCATCGGGGCCGAGGACCTGCCCCGATACGGGCAGGCCCTGGGCACGCTGGCCTCGTCCGCCATGGTGGTTGAGAGGCGGGCATCATGACCGTCCTGCCGGCACCCACCCGGCGCCCGCAGACCCTGGTGGACCTGTTCGAGTCAGGGCTGGACGCTCCGATCTGCCTGACCTGGGAACTGACCTACGCCTGCAACCTCTCCTGCGTGCACTGCCTGTCCAGTTCGGGACGGCGCGATCCCCGCGAGCTGAGCACCGACGAGTGCAAGGCCATCATTGATGAGCTGGAACGGATGCAGGTCTTCTACGTGAACATCGGCGGCGGGGAGCCCACCGTGCGGCCTGACTTCTGGGAGCTGGTGGACTACGCCACCGCCCACCGGGTAGGCGTGAAGTTCTCCACCAACGGGGTCAAGATCACCCCCGAGGTGGCGCAGCGGCTGGCGGCCAGCGACTACGTCGACGTGCAGATCTCGCTCGACGGCGCCACCGCCGAGGTGAACGACCAGGTCCGTGGACCGGGCTCCTTCGATACCGCGCTGCGGGCCATGCAGAACCTGGCGGACGCCGGCTTCACCGGCTTCAAGATCTCCGTGGTCTGCACCCGGCAGAACATCCCCCAGCTGGACCGGTTCAAGGAGATCGCAGATCAGTACTCCGCGCAGCTGCGCCTGACCCGGCTGCGTCCCTCCGGCCGCGGCGCCGACGTCTGGGATGACCTGCACCCGACCGCCGGGCAGCAGCGCGACCTCTACGACTGGCTGGTCCTGCACGGAGACAACGTGCTTACCGGTGACTCCTTCTTCCACCTCTCCGCCTACGGCAATGCCCTGCCCGGGCTGAACATGTGCGGTGCGGGCCGGGTGGTGTGCCTCATCGATCCGGTGGGGGACGTCTATGCCTGCCCGTTCGCCATCCACGAGCAGTTCCTGGCCGGCAACACCCGCTCGCCGGGCGGCTTCACCGAGGTGTGGCGCAACTCGGAGCTGTTCCGGGAGCTGCGCAGCCCGCAGACCGGCGGCGCCTGCGCCTCCTGCACCTTTTACGACTCCTGCCGGGGCGGGTGCATGGCCGCCAAGTTCTTTACCGGCCTGCCGCTGGACGGCCCGGACCCCGAGTGCGTCCGCGGCCTCGGGGCCGAGGCTCTCGAGGCCCGCACGCCCGGCCGCTCGCCCCGCTCCGACGTCGACCACTCCCACCGCACGTCCCCGCCGCGTCCGCGGTCCAAACCGGTGCCCGTCACCATTGCCCTGCGCCGGCCGGAGCGTCCGCCCGTCAGCGCGTGCGCCGAGGATCCGCTGGCAGGCTTCTTGGCCACCTCCGACCCGGCTGCCGGGTGCGGCTGCGGCTCCGGCGGCTGCGGCAACTGACGAAAGCACGACCGAAAACCCGGGACGTATCCCCGCGGCCTGGGCTGAACAAGCAAAAAGACACGAAAGAGGTGCATGCAATGGGGCGTGTAGAAGGAAAAGTCGCATTCGTTACCGGCGCTGCCCGGGGCCAGGGCCGCAGCCACGCGCTTCGGCTGGCCCAGGAGGGAGCCGACATTATCGCGGTGGACCTCTGCGGCCAGGTGGATACCGTCCGTTATCCAATGGCGACGGCGGAGGATCTGCAGCAGACCGTGAAGGAGGTCGAGGCGCTCGACCGGCGGATCATCGCCACGGAGGCCGACGTCCGCGATTTCGGAGCGCTCAAGGCGGCGGTGGACGACGGCGTCGCACAGCTGGGCCGGCTGGACATTGTCAGTGCCAACGCGGGCATCGTCGGTTTCGGGCCCGCGGACGAGCTGAGCGAAGAGGAATGGGGCGACATGATCGACACCAACCTCACCGGCGTCTGGCACACCGCCAAGGCCGCGATTCCTCATCTGAAGGCCGGCGGCAACGGCGGCTCGATCATTCTCACCAGCTCCACTGCAGGCCTGATGGGCATGGCGAACCTGGCCCACTATGTGGCGGCGAAGCACGGCGTCGTGGGCCTGATGCGCACGCTGGCCCTGGAACTGGCGCCCGACATGATCCGGGTGAACACCATTCATCCCACCAGCGTGAACACGGACATGATCCACAACAGCGCCACCTACCAGCTCTTCGCCCCGGATCTGGAGAACCCGACGCGGGACCAGATCGGCGAGCGTTTCCAGACGCTAAACGCCCTGCCCATCAAGTGGGTTGAGGCGGTGGACATCTCTAATGCACTGCTCTGGCTGGCTTCCGACGAGGCCCGCTATGTCACGGGCGTGACCCTCCCGGTCGACGCCGGCTCCACCACCAAGTAACCCTCCCCGCACCACTGTCAGTGTTGGAAAGGAGCACGTCATGGGACGTGTTGAAGGAAAAGTAGCGTTCATCACCGGCGCCGCCCGCGGTCAGGGCCGCAGCCACGCCGTGCGGCTGGCGCAGGAAGGCGCCGACATCATCGCCGTCGACCTCTGCGGCCAGATGGACACGGTGCCCTACGACATGGCGACTGCCGCTGATCTGCAGCAGACCGTCAAGGAAGTCGAGGCCCTGGACCGCCGGATCGTGGCTGTCGAGGCGGACGTGCGCGACTACGGCGCTTTGCAGGCAGCGGTGGACGACGGCGTGGCCCAGCTCGGACGGCTGGACATCGTCAGCGCCAACGCGGGGATCTTCTCCATCGGCAGGGTTGAAGAGCTCAGTGAGGAAAGCTGGCAGGACATGATGGACGTCAACCTCACCGGCGTCTGGCACACGGCCAAAGCCGCCATCCCGCATCTGAAAACCGGAGGAAACGGCGGCTCGATTGTCCTGACAAGTTCCGCCGCCGGGCTCAAGGCTTCGGAGAACATCGGCCACTATGTTGCCGCAAAGCACGCCGTGGTGGGCCTGATGCGCACGTTGGCCCTGGAACTGGCCCCGGACATGATCCGGGTGAACTCGATCCACCCCACAACAGTGGCGACGGACATGATCCTCAACGATGCCGCCTACCGCCTGTTCCGTCCGGATCTGGAGAACCCTGCCCGGGCCGATGCCGCCGAGGCTTTCGCAACCATCAATGCTTTGCCGGTCCAATGGGTGGAAGCGCGCGATATCAGCAACGCTCTCCTGTTCCTGGCCTCGGATGAGGCCCGCTACATCACGGGTGTCCCCCTTCCGGTGGACGCCGGAGTCCTCCTCAAATGACCTACCCGCAGCAGGAAAGGAGCACGTCATGGGACGTGTTGAAGGAAAAGTAGCGTTCGTCACCGGAGCGGCCCGCGGCCAGGGCCGCAGCCACGCCGTCCGGCTGGCGCAGGAGGGCGCGGACATCATAGCCGTCGACCTCTGCGACTCCGTGCGCGGCGTCGGCTATCCCGCCGCCACCGAGGAAGACCTTGCCCAGACCGTGAAGGAAGTCGAAGCCCTGGACCGGCGGATCATCGCCGCCAAGGCCGATGTCCGGGACCGCGGCGCGCTGCAGAAGGCAATCGACACCGGGGTGGCCGAACTCGGCCGGCTGGACATCGTCGTCGGCAACGCAGGCATCATGATCATGCGGCCGTGGGACCAGACGACCCAGGACATGTGGGATGACACCCTGGCGGTCAACCTCACCGGGGTGTGGAACACCGTCCAGCTCGCTGCCCCGCACCTCATCGAGTCCGGCGGCGGGTCCGTGATCCTCACCAGCTCCGCGGCCGGGCTGAAGGGCCTCCCCTTCCTGGCCCCCTACGTCGCGGCGAAACACGGGGTCGTCGGGCTGATGCGGGCCTTCGCCACCGAGCTGGCCGAGCACAACATCCGGGTCAACTCCGTCCATCCCACCGGTGTGGAGACCACGATGGTCACCGGCAGTGACATGGAGTCCTACCCCGGGTGGCTGGAGGCGCACCCTCGGCTGAATGCCATGGCGATCAACCTGCTGGACGTGCAGTCGATCCAGCCCGTCGACATCTCCAACGCGGTCCTCTACCTCGCCTCCGATGAGGCGCGGTACGTCACGTCCCTGGCCATGACCGTCGACGCCGGCGTCACCCAGTACTGAGCGAAAGGAGCACGTCATGGGGCGTGTAGAAGGAAAAGTCGCATTCATCACCGGAGCGGCCCGCGGGCAGGGGCGCAGCCATGCCCTGCGCCTGGCCGAAGAGGGCGCCGACATCATCGCCGTGGACATCTGCAGCCAGATCGACACCGTGCCGTACGGTATGGCCTCTGCCGAGGACCTGCAGCAGACCGTCAAAGACGTGGAGGCGCTGGATCGGCGGATCGTCGCCGTCGAAGCCGACGTCCGGGACTACGCCGCGCTGAAGGCCGCGGTGGACGACGGCGTGTCCCAGCTCGGTCGGCTCGACATCGTCAGCGCCAACGCAGGCATCTCCTCCCTCGGCGCCCCCGCGGAGGAGATCGACGAGCAGTCCTGGCAGGACATGATCGGCACCAACCTCACCGGAGTCTGGCACACCGCCAAGGCCGCCATTCCGCATCTGAAGGCCGGCGGGCAGGGCGGCTCGATCACGCTCACCAGTTCCGTCGCCGGGCTCAAGGGCATGGGCAACATCGCCAGCTACGTGGCCGCGAAGCACGGCGTCGTGGGCCTGATGCGCACCCTGGCCCTGGAACTGGCCCCGGACATGATCCGGGTGAACTCCATCCACCCCACCACGGTGGGCACGGACATGATCCTCAACGACGCGACGTTCAAGCTGTTCCGCCCGGACCTGCAGAACCCGACCGCGGACGATGCGGCCCAGGCGTTCAGCGCCATCAATGCCCTGCCGATCACCTGGGTGGACGCACGGGACATCAGCAACGCCCTGCTGTTCCTGGCCTCGGATGAAGCCCGCTACATCACCGGCGTCACGTTCCCCGTGGACGCCGGGGCCCTGACCAAATAGCTCCGGACGAAAGGAAGCACCATGGGGAACCTTGAGGGCAAAGTCGCCTTCATTACCGGAGCCGCCCGCGGCCAGGGCCGTGCGCACGCGCTGCGCCTGGCCCGCGAAGGCGCGGACATCATCGCCGTCGACCTCTGCGGGCCGGTGGACACGGTCACCGATTTCTACCCGCCGGCCACCTCGGACGATCTCAAGGAGACCGCCCGACTGGTGGAGGCCCTGGACCGCCGGATCGTCGCCGTGGAGGCCGATGTCCGGGACCTTGACGCCCTGACAGCCGCGGTCAACGAGGGCGTCGCCCAGCTCGGACGCCTGGACATCGTGGTCGCCAACGCCGGCATCTTCACCTTCGGCACCGATACGCACCGGATCGATGAGCAGTCCTGGCAGGACCTGATGGACATCAACGTCACCGGGGTGTGGCATACCTACAAGGCGGCGGCCGAACATCTGATTGCGGCCGGCCCCGGCGGTTCCGTCATCATCATTTCCTCCCTGGCCGGGTTCAAGGGGCTGGCGAATGTGGCGGCCTACACCACCACCAAGCACGCCGTCGTCGGGCTCATGAAGGTACTGGCCAACGAACTGGGGCCGCTGGGCATCCGGGTCAACACCATCCACCCGAACTCGATCGACACGCCGATGGTGAAGAACCGGAAGACCTACCAGCTGTTCCGCCCCGACCTGGAGGATCCGCAGGCCGAGGACGCCGAGCCGGCCTTCGCCGGGCTGAACCCCATGGGCAAGGCCTGGATCGAGCCCGAGCACGTCTCCAACGCCGTCGCCTGGCTCGCCTCCGACCAGTCCTACTACGTCTCCGGCGGCCAGATCCCCGTGGACGCCGCCGCGGCCGTGCACTAACGGCCGCATGAAAGGAACAGCCGTGCAGACAACGGACCTCCCGGCCACCCGGGACCGGATCGCCGCGCATCTGGTCGGCCGCGAGCGGGAACTTGAACTCACGCTCGCGGCCGTGGCCGCCGGCCGGGACATTGTCCTGGAGGGCCCGCCCGGCACCAGCAAGACCACCATGCTGCGCGCCATCACCGAGGAGTGGGGCATCCCGCTGCTCTTCGTGGAGGGCAATGCGGACCTGACGCCGGCCAAGCTGGTGGGCCACCACAACCCGGCCCGGGTGCTGCGCGAGGACTACAGCGCCGACAACTTTGTGGCCGGGCCGCTGGTGGAGGCCATGCAGTCCGGCGGGTTCCTCTACATCGAGGAATTCAACCGGGCCCCGGAGGACACCCTCAACACGCTGCTGACGGCGATGGCCGACCGGTCCATTGCCGTGCCGAGGGTGGGGGCGATCGCTGCGCGGGACACCTTCCGGGTGATCGCCTCAATGAACCCCTACGACAACGTGGGCACCACCCGGCTCTCCACCTCGGTCCACGACCGGCTGAACCGGCTTGCCATCGATTACCAGGACGACGCCGCCGAGCGCGGCATCGTCGCGCTGCGCACCAACGCGGCCGGCGAGCTGGGCCGGGCGCTGACCGCGGACGCCGTCGCCGTCACGCGCGCCACCCGGGAGCACCGCGACGTGCGCCAGGGCTCCTCGGTGCGCGGCGCGATCGACTGCGTGCTGGTGGCCCAGCAGCTGGCCGGGCTGCGCGGCGTCACCGAACCCGGCGTCGACGGGTACGCGGGGCTGGTGTACGACGCCATGCTGGTCTCCCTGTCCGGACGGATCCACCTGGACGAGGCGGCCGAGACCACCCCGGAGCGGGTGCTCCGCGAAATCTGGGAGGACCACTTCCTGCTCAACCCCGCCGCCGCGGCTCCCGGATGAAGAGCAGTGGACGCCGAGTCACCGCTGGTCCGCCGCGACCGGCCGGCGCGCACGCCGCTGCGCCGCCGGCCCAAGCAGCTGAGCGGTGAGCCCACGGTGTTTGAGCCGGTTCCGGGCAGCGGCGGGGCCGCCCTGCGCCCGCTGCCCTCCGCCGCCCGGCCCGGCCGGGCGCCCGCGCCGCCGGGGGCCACCCGGCCGGGCATCACCGACGAGGCCGCCGGCACGGCGGCCCCCGAGGACGGCGGCTCCGGACCCGACCCGCTGGTGCTGGCCCGGATGCGGCAGATCATGGCCCGCCTGGCGGTCCCCCGCCCGCGGCGCGACGCCGCGCAGAGCCGGGGCGGCGGAACGCTGGCCAGCCTGCCCTACCGCGGCAGCGCCGACGAGATCGACCTGGACCGCACCCTGGAGGTGCTGGCCGAGCGGCCGGTGCCCGAAGACGAGGACATCATCGTCCGCGACCGGATCCGCACCCGCCGCTCGGTGGTGCTGGCCGTGGACGTCTCCGGATCGATGAAGGGCGAGCGGCTGCAGACCGCGGCGGCCGCCGTCGGCGCCCTCGCTTCCGAGCTGCACCGCGACGCGCTGGCCGTCATCGCCTTCTGGTCCGACGCCGCCCTGCTGCACCCCATCGGCGCGGAGCTGAAGCCGATGGAGCTGCTGGACGCCCTGCTGCGGATGCCGGCCCGCGGCCTGACCAACGTCAGTTTTCCGCTCGAGCTGGCGCTCACGCAGCTGGCCCGGGCGCCGGCACGCGATGCCCGGGTGCTGCTGCTCTCGGACTGCGTCCACAACGCGGGTCCGGACCCACGGCTGGCCGCCGCCCGCCTGCCCCGGCTGGACGTGCTCATCGACGTCAGCGGAGAAAAGGACGTCGAGCTGGGCCGGGACCTTGCCCGGCTGGGGCACGGCAGCGCCCGCCTGATCCGCAGCTACCGCGACGTCGCTCCCGCCGTCGGCCGTCTGTTCACCGCATAAGAAGCGCACCAGGAAAGGACCGCAATGTTCAGGAACCCGTGGTTTGAAACCGTGGCGGAGGCCCAGCGCCGGGCGAAGAGGAACCTGCCCAAATCCGTCTACGGAGCGCTGGTCGCCGGCTCCGAGCGCGGGGTGACCGTCGAGGACAACATCGCCGCCTTCTCCGAGCTGGGCTTCGCCCCGCATGTGGTCGGCATGACCGCCAAGCGGGACCTGTCCACCACGGTGATGGGCCAGCAGATCGCCCTGCCGGTGATCATCTCCCCCACCGGCGTGCAGGCGGTGCATCCGGAGGGGGAGGTGGCCGTGGCGCGGGCCGCCGCCGCGCGCGGCACGGTCATGGGCCTGAGCTCCTTCGCCAGCAAACCGGTGGAGGAGGTGGCGGCCGCCAACCAGCAGCTGTTCTTCCAGATGTACTGGAGCGGCACCCGTGAGGCGATGCTCCAGCGCATGGAGCGGGCCCGGGCGGCCGGCGCCACGGGCCTGATCTCCACCCTGGACTGGTCCTTCTCCAACGGCCGGGACTGGGGCAGCCCGGTCATCCCGGAGCGGGTCACGCTCAAGACCATGGCGCGGATGGCCCCGGAGGTCGCCATCCGGCCCCGCTGGCTGCTGGAGTACGCCCGCACCGGCCGCATCCCCGACCTGACCGTGCCCAACCTCGCCGCCGGCGGGGAGACCCCGCCCACGTTCTTCGGCGCGTACGGCGAATGGATGCAGACCCCTCCTCCCACCTGGGAGGACGTCGCCTGGCTGCGCGACGCCTGGGGCGGACCGTTCATGCTCAAGGGCGTGTCCCGGGTCGACGACGCGCGGCGGGCCGTGGACATCGGCGTCACCGCCCTGTCGGTCTCGAACCACGGCGGCAACAATCTCGACGGCACCCCGGCCACCATCCGGCTGCTGCCCGCGGTGGCCGAAGCGGTCGGGGACCAGGTGGAGGTCCTGCTCGACGGCGGTGTCCGCCGCGGCAGCGACGTCGCCAAGGCCCTGGCCCTGGGCGCGCGGGCGGTGATGATCGGCCGGGCCTACCTGTGGGGGCTGGCCGCCAACGGCCAGGCCGGCGTCGAGAACGTCCTGGACATCCTGCGCGGCGGGCTGGACTCCGCGCTGCGCGGGCTGGGGCATTCCTCCATCCACGAGCTCAGCGCCCGGGACCTGGTGGTGCCGCCCGGGTTCAGCCGCACCCTGGGCACGCTCGGCAACGAGTTGTCCATCCAGGAACCCTAGGAACGCCGATGACCGCCCATCCCGCTCCGTTGTCGGCCCTGGCCTGGCCGCAGGTGCCGGCCGGGGCCACCGTGCTGGTGCCGATGGGCGCCACCGAGCAGCACGGCCCGCACCTGCCGCTCGATACCGACACGCTGATCGCCACGGCCGTGGCCCGCGCCGCGGCCGCGGAACTGGCAGCGGGCCGCGGAGAGCCGCCGGTCGTCGTCGCCCCGGCCCTGAACTACGGCGCCAGCGGTGAGCACCAGGCCTTCCCGGGCACCATGTCCCTGGGCCGCGGGGCGCTGCTGTCCGTGCTGGTGGAGCTGTCCCGTTCCCTGGCCGGCTGGGCAGGCCGGGTGGTGTTCGTCAACGGGCACGGCGGGAACGTGGCCACGCTGGCCGACGCCGTCGGGCAGCTGATCTACGAGGGCCACGAAGTGGGCTGGGTTCCAGCCGTCTCCACGGCGGTGGACGCCCACGCCGGGCGCACCGAAACCTCCCTGATGCTGCACCTGGCGCCGTGGTCGGTGGCCCTGGACCGCGCCGCGCCCGGGGCCACCGCCCCGGTGCGGGAGCTGATGCCTGCCCTGGTCTCCGGCGGCGTGGCCGCGGTCTCCCCCTCCGGTGTGCTCGGGGATCCCTCGGGTGCGAGCGCCCGCGAAGGTGCCTCGCTCCTGGAGGCCGCGGTCCAGGAGGTGCTGGCCCGGATCGCCGGCCGTCCGGACGGCCGCGGCTGCCTGCAGCCCCGGCGGGCGGCCCCGTGAGTGCCCTGCCGCCGGGGTTCCGGATCCGGCTGGCCCGGAACGTCACGGTGCATGCCGGAGGGGTGCTCTCCGGCGGGGCCCCGCACCGTGTGCTGATTCCCGGCCCGGCGGCCCGGCGGCTGCTGGACGGCGGGGAGCTGACGGTGACGGACGGCCCCTCGGGCCGGCTGGCGGACAAGCTGCTCGGCAGCGGCATGGCGGATCCGGTGGTCGGGTCCCTGGCCGATCTGCCCGCTGCGTCGCCCGCGGCCGGGGATTCGGCGGTGACCTTCGTGGTGCCGGTGCGTGACCGGCCGCGGCAGCTGGAGCGGCTGCTGGAGAGCATCGGTTCCGGCAAGCCGGTCATCGTGGTCGACGACGCTTCGGAGGATCCGGCCGCCGTCCAGCAGGCCGCCGGCCGGTTCGGCGCCGAGTACGTGCCGCTGCCGGAGAACCTGGGCCCAGCCGGCGCCCGGAACGCGGGGCTGGCCCGGGTGACGACGCCGTTCACCGTGTTCGTGGATTCCGACGTCGTGCTCCACCCGGCGGCGGTGGGCCGGCTGCTGCGCCACTTTGCCGATTCGCAGGTCGCGCTGGTCGGGCCGCGGGTGCTCGGCGCCGGGTCTGACCGGCCGGGCTGGCTCACCCGGTACGAGGATTCCCGGTCCTCCCTGGACATGGGCGCCCGCTCCTCACTCGTGCACCCCCGGGGTACCGTGTCGTGGCTGCCCGCCGCCTGCCTGGCGGCACGCACGGCGGCCCTGGCCGAGGGCTTCAGCCCCGGGCTCCGGGTGGCCGAGGACGTGGACCTGGTCTGGACGCTCATCGGCCGGGGCTGGCGGGTGCGGTACGACGCCGAGGCCACCGTGCGGCACGAGCATCGGAGCGAGCTGGGGCCCTGGCTGGCCCGCAAGGCGTTCTACGGCACCGGCGCGCATCAGCTGGCCCTGCGGCACGGACACAATGTGGCCCCGGCGGTGCTGGCGCCGTGGAGCGCCGCCCTGGCCCTGGCCCTGCTGGCACAGCGCCGCTGGTCGGTGCCGGTGGCGGCCGTCCTGGCCGCGGCCACGGCCCTGCGCCTTGCCGGGCGGCTGCGGCAGGCGCCGCGTGCGCTCCCGCTGGCCGGCGTGCTGGTGGGTCAGGGCGTCCTCGCCGTGTTCGGCCAGGTCTCGGCCCTGCTGCTGCGGCACTGGTGGCCGCTGACCGCCGTCGGGTGCCTGCTGTCCCGGCGGATCCGGCGCGCGGCGCTGGTCGCCGGGCTGGCCGACGCGGCGGTGGAGTATGTGCGGACCCGCCCGCGGCTGGATGTCTTTCGCTTCGCCCTGATCCGGCGCCTGGATGATGTGGCCTACGGCGCCGGTGTCTGGTTCGGGGCGCTGCGCGGCCGGTCCCCGCAGGCCCTGCTGCCGGAGCTGACCGGGCTCCGGCGCCGCAGGCGCTGAGCTCAGGCCAGCACGTGGTGCCGGCCCAGCGGCAGCATCAGCGGCTTGCCGGAGGACGGGTCGGTGATCACCTGGTTCTCCAGTCCGAAGACGGCCCGCACCGTCTCCTGCGTGAGCACCTCTTCCGGGGAACCGGCCGCGTGCAGCCGGCCGCCGGCCAGGGCCACCAGGTGGTCCGCGTACCGGGCCGCCAGGTTCAGGTCATGCAGCACCATCACGATCGTGGTGCCTCGGGACCGGTTCAGGTCGGTGAGCAGGTCCAGCACTTCGATCTGGTGGCTCACGTCGAGGAAGGTGGTCGGCTCATCCAGCAGCAGCAGATCGGTCTGCTGGGCCAGGGCCATGGCGATCCACACCCGCTGCCGCTGCCCGCCGGAGAGTTCGTCCACCGCCCGGTCCGCGAGCGCGGCGGTCTCGGTGGCGTCCAGCGCGGCGGCGACGGCGGCGTCGTCCTCCGCGGTCCAGCGGGCCAGGAACCCCTGGTGCGGGTGCCGGCCGCGGCCCACCAGGTCCGCCACCGTGATGCCCTCCGGGGCGATCGGGGACTGCGGGAGCAGCCCCAGGGTGCGGGCGAGCTGTTTGGCCGGCAGCCGGTGCACGGCCTTGCCGTCCAGCAGCACATGCCCGTGCCGCGGGGCCAGCAGCCGGGACATGGCCCGCAGCAGGGTGGACTTGCCGCAGGCGTTGGCACCGATGATGGCGGTGACCCGGCCGGCCGGAACGGTCAGGTCCAGCGAGTCGATGACCGTGCGGTCGCCGTACCCCAGGGTGAGGCCTTCGACGATCAGGGAATGCGAGTCGGTCACAGTGAGGCTCCTGCCCGGTTGACGCGGACGATGAGGTAGACGAGGTAGGGCGCGCCGAGCACCCCGGTGATGATGCCCACCGGGTAGCGGGTGCCGAACGCGTACTGGCCCACGAAGTCCGCCGCCAGCACCAGCAGCGCCCCGACCAGGGCGGCGGGCACCAGCAGCGACGGTCCGGGGCCGACCAGCCGGGCGGCGATCGGCCCGGCCAGGAACGCGACGAACGCAATGGGCCCGGCCGCCGCGGTGGCGAAGGAGATCAGCGCGACCGCCGCGACGATCACCACCAGCCGGGTCCGGTCCACCCGCACCCCGAGGGCGGCGGCGGTGTCATCGCCCAGCCGGGTGGCGGCCAGGTTGCGGGTCTGGGACAGCAGCGCCGGCCCGAACACGGCCAGTGCCGCCAGCACCGGCACCACCTGCGCCCAGGCGGCGCCGTTGAGGCTGCCGGTCAGCCAGCGCATGGCCTCCTGCATTTCCCAGTCCGGGGCCTGCGAGAGCATGTATGCGGTAAAGGAGTCCAGCATCGCGGCGACGCCGATGCCGATGAGGATCAGCCGGGTGCCGGCCACCCCCGATTTCCAGGACAGCGCGTAGATGGCCAGCGCCACCGCCAGCCCGGCGGTGATCGCGAAGACGGACACGGCCGCGCCGCCCAGCGACAGGCCGATGATCGCGAACGCGGCCGCGGCGCTGGCCCCGGCGCTGATTCCGATGATGTCCGGGCTGGCCAGGGGGTTGCGCAGCATGGTCTGGAAGGCGACGCCGGCCAGGCCGAAGCACGCCCCGGTAAGCACCGCCAGCACCGCGCGCGGCAGCCGCAGCCTGCCCACGGTGAACGACGCTCCGGGCACGTCCTGGCCCAGGATCACCCCGGCCACCTCGGCGGGCCGGTAAAAGGTGTGCCCGGCCATCAGGCTGAGCGCGAAGACGGCCAGCACCAGGGCGGCGAGCACCCCGAGCACGGCCCGGCTGCGGAGCCTGCGGCGGCGCCGGGCCCGCACCACGGCCTGCAGGGTGGCTCCGGGCTCCGGGGCGCCGGGCGCGGCACGGCCGGACACGGGCACGCCGGCAGGAGAGGAAACGGTCACAGCGCACGCACCTTCTGCCGGCGGACGATCCAGATGAACACCGGAGCACCCACCAGCGCGGTGAGGATCCCGACGTCGATCTCCGCGGGCCGGGCGACGACGCGGCCGAGCACGTCGGCGGCGGTCACCAGGGCGGCGCCGGCGACGGCGGAGAAGGGCAGCAGCCAGCGGTGGTCCACGCCGACCAGCAGCCGGCAGGCGTGCGGCACCACCAGGCCGACGAAGGCGATGGGCCCGGTGACGGCGGTGCAGGCACCGCAGAGCACGACGGCGCCGGCGGCGGCCAGCGCGCGGGTCAGGGCCACCTTCTCCCCCAGCCCGGCGGCGAGGTCATCGCCCAGGGCCAGGGAGTTCAGGCCGCGGGCGGACAGCAGGCAGAGCAGGAACCCGGCCAGGATGAACGGGGCCACCTGGCCGATGCTGTCGAAGGTTCCGCCGCCCACGCCGCCGATCTGCCAGGACCGGGCGCCGCCGGCCAGGTCGTTGCGGGGCAGCACCACGGCGCTGACGAAGGAGGCCAGCGCAGCGGAGGTCGCCGCCCCGGCCAGGGCCAGCTTCAGCGGGGTGGCGCCGCCGCGGCCCAGCGACCCGACGGCGTAGACGAACACGGCGGCCGCCGCGGCGCCGGCGATGGCGGTCCAGATGTAGCCGGTGACGGTGGCCAGGCCGAACCAGGCCATGCCGCACACCACCGCCAGGGACGCGCCCATGTTCACGCCGAGGATCCCCGGATCGGCCAGCGGGTTGCGGGTCACACCCTGCATCACGGCCCCGGCCAGGCCCAGCGCCGCACCGGCAATCACGGCGAGTACGGTGCGCGGGATGCGCTTGGCCACCGCGGCCTGGTCAAAGCCGTCGGCGGAGCCGCCCAGGGCGGCGGCGATGTCCGCCCAGCCGACGTCGCGCGCGCCCACGGTGATGGAGGCCAGCATCAGCCCGGCCAGCAGGACCAGGGCGGCGGCCGGCCAGAGGGCGCGGCGCCGCCGTGGCCGCCGCAGGGGTGCGGCGGCCGCGGCGGCGGACGGGGTGGAAGTGCTCACTTGGCCTTGTCGGCGGCTTCGGCGAGCAGCGAGACGTAGTCCTCGAGCACCCAGCTGATGGCCAGCGGAGTCGGGTTGGCGGCGGTGCCCAGCGGCTGGTCTCCCGGCAGGGACACGACGGCGCCGTTGGCGACGGCGGGGATCTGCGAGAGCAGCGGATCGGCCTCCAGGGTGGCCAGCAGGTCCTCGCCGCCGTAGGTGACGATGATGTCGACGTCGGCGAACGCGTCGGCCTGCTCGGCGGAGCGGGTCAGCGCGAACTTCTCGGTTTCCGCGGAGGCCTCGGCGATGCTGCCGGCCACGGACATGCCCAGGTCTTCGAAGAACAGGGTGCGCGGATCATGGGTGGTGTAGAAGCTGACCTGGCTGAGGTCGGTGGGATCCACGTGGGTGAGGAACATGGCGCTGCGGCCCTCGATGGCCGGGAAGTCGGCCGCCGTGTCCGCCATCTGCCGTTCCAGGTCCGCGATCAGGTCACGGCCTTCCTGCTCCAGGCCCAGGGCCTGGCTGTTCAGCTCCACCATTTCGCGCCAGGAGGTGCCCCAGGCGGTTTCCGGGTAGGCGACCACGGGCGCGATTTCGCTCAGGGTGTCGTAGTCCTCCTGGGTCAGCCCGGAGTACGCGGCCAGGATGATGTCCGGCCGGGTGTCGGCGACGGCTTCGAAATCGATCCCGTCGTTCTCGTCGAACAGCACCGGGGTTTCGGCGTCCAGCTCCGTCAGGGCCTCCTCGACCCAGGGCAGCACGCCGTCGCCGTCGTCGTCGCCGAAGTTGGCGGCGGCCATGCCCACGGGCACCACGCCCAGGGCCAGCGGCACCTCATGGTTGGCCCAGTTCACCGTGGCGACGCGTTCGGGCCTGTCTTCGATGACGGTGGTGCCCAGGGCATGCTCGATGGTGACCGGCTCCCACGCGCCGTCGGAGGCCGCGGCCCCGTCACCGTCGGCGGAGGACGGGGAGCAGGCGGCGAGGCCGGCGGAAAGCAGGACTGCCGTGGACAGGGCAGCAAGACGTGAAGCGCGCATGGGAAACGTCCTTCTCGAAGGGGGTCGGAAGCGGCGGACTCCGCCCCCGCACCCGTCACGGCGCCAGCTTAGGAGAACCTAACCAAGGACAGCCTAAGTGGCGGATGGGGAGGATGACGAATGGAGTGAAATGTGACGCCGTGCGGCGTCAGGCCGGCGCCCCGTCCTTGAATACCCGCCAGGTCAGCGGCATGCCGGGCCGGTACGCCAGGTGGACCGCCGACGGCGCGTCGAGGACCTGCAGATCCGCGCGCTTGCCGACCTCCAGGGATCCGGTCTCGTCCTGCAGCCGCAGCGCGAGCGCGCCGGTCCAGGTGGCGGCACGGACCGCCTCCGCGATGGTCAGCCGCATCTGCAGCACCGCGGTGGCGACGCAGAACCCCATTGACGAGGTGTAGCTGGTGCCCGGGTTCAGGTTCGATGCCAGCGCCACCGGCACCCCCGCCTCCAGCAGCCGGCGGGCCGGGGCGAGCGGCTGCCGGGTGGACAGGTCGCAGGCGGGCAGGCAGGTCGCCACCGTGCCCGGCGTTCCGGAGCCTGCCGCGGCGTCCCAGCCCGTCCAGGTGCCGGCCAGCGCGGTGACGTCGTCGGCGTTCAGATGGTTGACGTGGTCCACGGACGCCGCGCCCAGTTCGGCCGCCAGACGGACCCCGGGGCCGGGGCCGAGCTGGTTGCCGTGCACCCGCAGGCCCAGGCCGGCGTCGGCCGCCGCGGCCAGGATGGCGGCCGCATGGTCCCGGTCGAACGCCCCGCGTTCACAGAACACGTCCGCCCACTGCACGTAGGGGCGCACCGCGTCGAGCATCGGCCCGGTCACGAGCGCCGTGTAGCCGTCGATATCGGCGCCCTCGGGCACCAGATGGCCGCCGAGGAAGGTCACGGCGTCCGCCTCCCCTGCCGCGATGCGGGCGTGCCGGGCCTCGGCGTCCACGTTCAGCCCGTATCCGGTCTTCGTCTCCACCGTGGTGGTGCCGCCGGCCCGGGCCTCTGCCACCCGCCGGCGCACCAGCCGGGCCAGTTCGGCGTCCGTGGCGGCCCGGGTGGCGGCGACGGTGGTGCCGATCCCGCCGGCTGCGTAGTCCTGCCCGGCCATCCGGGCCTCGAACTCGGCGGACCGGTCCCCGGCGAAGACGAGGTGGGTGTGTGAGTCCACCCAGCCCGGGAGCACGGCCCGGCCGGCCAGGTCGGTCGCCGCGTCGGCGGCCGGTGCGCGGGAGGCCGGGCCCAGCCAGGCGATGCGCCCGTCCTCGATGACCAGGGCCGCGTCGGTCAGCACCCGGTCCCCGGCGTCCACAGTGCGCAGCTCGCCGATGTTGGTCAGCAGATGCGCGGTGCCCGCGCCGGGCGTGCCCGGGCCCGGCGCTGAGGGCCCGGGGCCGGTGCCGAGGGGACGGGCGACCGGTCCACCTGCAGACGCGGGGGCGCCCGGGCCGTGTCCGGGAGCGGGAGCCCCGGCGCCGGCAGCCGGGCTCACGGCGCCGCCGCCCGGAACTGCGGCCACTGTGCAAAGAACTCCCGGTATAGCCGTGCCGGGTCCCCGAGCCGGACGTGCCGTCCGTTGCGGGCGATGACCTCCCCGGCCACCTGCACCTCGAGCACATCGGCTGCCGTCGCGGTCATCGGCAACTGCCCGGGCGCAGACCCCGCCGTCCGCGCCGAGCCGGCATCCACAAGGATCCGGTCCGCGGCGGCCGTCGCGGGCAGGCGGAGCGCCCGCCGCCCGCCGTCGGCCGCCGCCGCGGTCAGCTGCGCCGGCGTGAACCGGGCCCGCTGTCCGCTGGCGAGCCGTTCGCCGTGCTCCAGCGCGCGCATCTCCAGGAACGAATCGACGACGGCGTGCTGGTCGCTGCCCAGGCTCAGCACCGCGCCGGCGTCGGCCAGGGCCCGGGCCGGGCCGATCCCGTCGCCGAGGTCCGCCTCGGTGGTCGGGCAGAGCGCGACGTTCGCCCGCGCCCCGCCGAGCAGCGTGATGTCCTGCGGCGTGAGGTGCGTGGCGTGGACGGCGGTGAAGTGCGGGCCGAGCAGGCCGGCGCGGGCGAACAGTTCGGTGGGGGTGCACCCGTAGGCGGCCCGGCACGCCGTGTTCTCGGCCGGCTGTTCGGAGAGGTGCGCGTGCAGCGGCTCGCCCGGGGCCAGGGCGGCGGCGATCGTCGGCAGCGCCGCGGCGGGGACGGCGCGCACCGAATGCACGGCGGCGCCGAGGTGCAGCAGGCCGCGCCCGCCGTGCGGAGAGGCGGCGTCGCGCTCCGCCAGCGCCTCGCGCAGGCTCTGGTGCCGCCGGGCCCAGGCCGCGGCGTCGGCGTCGGCGAACCGGGCCTGTTCCGGGGACAGCGGCAGCGCCCTGCCGTCGGAATCCAGCCCGCCCTGCAGGTAGCAGGCGTCCAGCAGGGTGAGGCGGATGCCGGCGTCGAGGGCCGCGTCGGCGAGCGCCAGGGCCATGGCGTGCTCGCGGGCTCCCGGGGCGTGGTGCAGGTAGTGGAACTCCCCCACTGCGGTGTATCCGGCGGCGGCCAGCTCGGCATACACGGCCGTGGCCAGGTTCCGGTAGGCGGCCGGGTCCAGCCGGTCCGCGTACCGGTACATCTGGGTGCGCCAGGTCCAGAAGGAGTCCGGGCCCGACGCCGGTCCGGGGGCGTGGGTGCGCCCGCGCAGCAGCCGGTGGAAGGCGTGCGAGTGGGCGTTGACCGGCCCGGGCAGCTCCACCGCCGGCGCCTCGGCGGTTCCGCTGTCCTGTCCGGTGTCGGGGTCCGGGCCGGTGTCGCTGCTCGGGTACGGGCCGGGGCCTGCGGACAGCGCTGTCACAGCAGGTCCGCCAGGGCGTCGGCGAGCGCTGCGGCGCCGGTGTCGGCGTCGTCGTCCTCCACGAACTCCTCCGGGGCGTGGCTGATCCCGGTGGGGTTGCGGACAAACAGCATCCCGGCGGGTTTGTGCCGGGCCAGTACCCCGGCGTCGTGCCCCGCCCCGGTGGCCAGCAGCGGCGCGTCCGGAACGGTGCGGCGCAGCGACTCCGTGAGCATGCCGGCAAGCACCGGGTCGAACTGCACGGTTCCGGTGCTGGATTCCTCGGTCAGGGACGCGGTGCAGCCTTCAAACGCGGCGGTCTTCTGGGCCTGGCCGTGGATGCGCTGGACCAGCTCGGCCATGATGTGGTCCTCCGGGTGGCGCACATCCAGCCACAGGTCCACCCGGGAGGCGATCACGTTCGTGCCGCCGGGCACCGGCTCCAGCCGGCCCACGGTGGCGCGGGCGTCGGGCACCTGCCCGGCGGCCTTCCGCACCGCCAGCACCACCTGTGCGGCGGCGACCATCGGATCGGCGCGGTCGTCCATCAGCGTGGTGCCGGCATGGTTGCCCTGCCCGTGCAGGCTCAGCCGCCACCGGCCGTGGCCAAGGATGGAGCTGCCGACGGCGACGGCGGGCCCGGGCCCGCCGTCCTCGGCGAGCGGAGCCAGGTTCCGCCCCTGTTCCACGTGCAGTTCCACAAAGTCGCCGATGCCGGCCAGGGCGTCGGCGTCGCGGCCGGCGCGGGCCGGGTCCAGGCCGGCGGAGCGCAGGGCCTCGGCGAAGGTCGTGCCGTCGGCATCGGTGAGTGCGAGCGCCCGGGCCGGATCCAGGTCTCCGGTCATCAGCCGGGAGCCCAGGCAGGCGACGCCGAACCGGGAGCCCTCCTCTTCGGCCGGAACCAGGATGGCCAGGGCCCGGTTCCGGGTCAGCTTCCCCGCGGCCTCCCGGGCCTGCAGTGCGGACACCGCGGCCAGGGCCGAGGCCACGCCGAGCGGCCCGTCGAACCGGCCGCCGCCGGGCACCGAGTCCAGATGCGAGCCGGTGACCAGCGCGCCCCGGCGGGCCTGCGCCGTCGTCCGCCCGGCATGCGGCGGCAGGTCCCACCAGGCCCAGAGCCCGCCGTTGGCGTCCGGTTCCACGGACAGGCCGCGGGCGGCGGCTTCGGCGGTGAACCACTCCCGGAGGGTCCGCTCCGCCGGTGAGAACACCGGCCGGGTGACCCCGCCGCGGCGTGGATCGCGGCCGACGTCGGCTATGGCCGCCAGCAGCCCGGCCACCGCGCTCACCGGCCTGCCCCGGTCATCGGGATGCGGACTCCGCGCTCGGCGGCGACGTGCCGGGCTCGTTCATAGCCGGCGTCGGCGTGCCGGGCGACGCCCAGCCCGGGATCGTTGGTGAGCAGCGCGGTGAGCTTGGCGGCGGCCAGGTCCGTGCCGTCGGCCACGCCCACCTGCCCCGCGTGGAGGGAGCGGCCGATGCCGACGCCGCCGCCGTGATGAATGGAGACCCAGGTGGCGCCGGAGCTGGCGGCCAGCAGCGCGTTGAGCAGCGGCCAGTCCGCGATCGCATCGGAGCCGTCGCGCATCGCCTCGGTCTCCCGGTACGGGGAGGCCACCGAGCCGGAGTCCAGGTGGTCCCGGCCGATCACGATCGGCGCCGAGACCTTCCCCTCGGCGACCAGGCGGTTGAACAGCTGCCCGGCCAGGTGACGTTCCCCGTAGCCGAGCCAGCAGATCCGCGCCGGCAGGCCCTGGAAGTCCACGTGTTCGGCGGCGGCGTCCAGCCAGCGGTGCAGGTGCGTGTTCTCCGGGAACAGGTCCTTCAGCGCCGCGTCGGTGACGGCGATGTCCTGCGGATCTCCGGACAGGGCCACCCAGCGGAACGGGCCGAGCCCTTCGCAGAACAGCGGGCGGATGTAGGCGGGCACGAACCCGGGAAACTCGAAGGCGCGGGCGTACCCGCCCTTGCGCGCCTCGTCGCGGATGGAGTTGCCGTAGTCGAAGACCTCCGCTCCGGCGTCCTGGAAACCGACCATGGCCTCGACCTGGGCGGCCATCGCAGCCTGCGCCGCCTTGGTGAAGCCCTCCGGATCGGCCGCGGCCTGGGCCTGCCACTGCTCCACCGTGTACTCGGGCGGCAGGTAGGACAGCGGGTCGTGGGCGCTGGTCTGGTCGGTGACGATGTCGATCCGGACCTGCCCGGCCCGGTGCCGGCGCAGCAGCTCGGGGAAGACGACGGCGGCGTTGCCGACGTAGCCCACGGAGAGCGGGCGGCGGGCGTCCCGGGCGGCCTGCAGCCTGGCCAGCGCGGCGTCCAGGTCCGTCTCCACCTCGTCCAGGTAGCGGGAGGCGGCGCGGCGGCGCAGCCGGTCCTCGGCGACGTCGACCACCAGCACGGTACCGCCGTTGAGCGTCACCGCCAGCGGCTGGGCCCCGCCCATGCCGCCGCAGCCGCCGGTCAGCGTCAGGGTGCCGGCCAGACTCGCTTCGTCCCCGGCCAGGCTCCCGGCGAGCTTGCGGGCGACGGCGGCAAAGGTCTCGTAGGTGCCCTGCAGGATGCCCTGGGTGCCGATGTAGATCCAGGACCCGGCGGTCATCTGTCCGTACATGGTCAGCCCCTCGGCCTCCAGCCGCCGGAACTCGGGCCAGCTGGCCCAGTCCCCCACCAGGTTGGAATTGGCGATCAGCACCCGCGGAGCCCAGGCGTTGGTGCGGAACACCGCCACCGGCTTGCCGGACTGCACCAGCAGGGTCTCCTCCGGGTCCAGGTCCTGCAGCGCCGCGACGATCGCGTCGTAGGCCTCCCAGGAGCGGGCGGCCCGGCCGGTGCCGCCGTAGACCACCAGGTCCTCGGGCCGCTCGGCGACCTCGGGGTCCAGGTTGTTCATGAGCATCCGCAGCGGCGCCTCGGTCTGCCAGCTGCGGGCGGTCAGTCCGCTGCCGTGCGGGGCGCGGATGCGGCGGGACGGATCGTGCGTGGTGGTGCTCATCGGTGTCTCCTTTGACGGATGGCGTGGTGCACGGAAGGCCCGGCTTACCGGGCCGGTACGGGCGGCCCGGCCGCGTGCGGGTCCGCCGCAGCGGCGGGCCGGTGCGGCGGCACGGCCAGCACGCCGGCGGCCGCGGCGGCAACGAGGCGGCCCAGCTCTGCGGTGCGCGCCGCGTCGGTGCGGTAGGACGGGGCAACCACGGACAGGGCCGCGACAATGCGGGCGTGGCTGCCGGTGCCCGCGGTGACCGGAGCGGCGACGGCGGTGACGTCCTCCTCCACCGCGCTGTCGGCGACGGCGTAGCCGCCCTCGCCCAGCCGTCCGCCCAGCGCGGCCCCCACGGCCGTGCCGGCCAGGGGAAGGCTGCGCCCCACCCAGGAGGTGTGCCGCACCGAGCGGGTGCCCTCATGCACCGCCAGATAGACCGCCTCCCCGGCCACGGGCCCGGGCACCGCGAGGTAGGCGGACTCCCCGGTCCCGGCGACCAGCCGGGACAGCGCCGGGGCGGCCAGCGGCACCAGCTCCTCGTGCCCAAGCGCCTGGGCCCCCAGCTGGACCAGCCGCAGGCCGGGCCGCCACCCGCCGTCGCCGTCGCGGCGGACGAACCCGGCGCCCTCCAGGGTGCGCAGCAGCCGCAGTGCAGTGGACGCGGACAGGCCGGCGGCGCGGGCGGCGTCGGCCAGGCTGGTCGAGCCCGCGGCGCAGACCGCGCCCAGCACGTCCAGGGCCCGCTCGACGGTGCGGGTGGCGGTTTCCGGCACGGTGTCCCCTTGCAACTCGACGGTTTCGGCGTTTCACTTATTGAAACTCGCGTTTCAACTGCTGGCAAGAGGGCGTCGCTGCTCCCGCCGGCCGAGAGGAGCTTCGTGGACAGCGCCGTGCACGTATCCCCCGCCCGCACCGCGGAACCGGTCCAGGTTGGCCCGCAGCCGCTGGCCCCGGCCGACGTCGTCGCCGTGGCCCGCCACGGCCGTCCGGTGGCCCTGGCCCCGGCGTCCCTGGCCGCGATGGATGCCTCCCGCGCCGCGATCGAGGCGCTGATCGACGACGAGCGGCCGCACTACGGCGTCTCCACCGGGTTCGGGGCCCTGGCCACCCGGCAGATCCCGGCGCCCCAGCGCGAGGCGCTGCAGCGCTCGCTGATCCGCTCCCACGCCGCGTCCTCCGGTGCCGAGGTGGACCGGGAGGTGGTGCGGGCGCTGATGCTCAACCGGCTGCACACCATGGCCACCGGGCACACCGGAGTCCGCCCCGCCGTCGCGCACACCTACGCCGCGCTGCTGAACGCCGGGCTCACCCCGGTGGTGCGCGAATACGGTTCGCTGGGCTGCTCCGGTGACCTGGCGCCGCTGAGCCACTGTGCGCTGGCGGCCATGGGTGAGGGTGAGGTGCGCACCGCCGACGGCGGGCTGCGCCCGGCGGGCAAGGCGCTGGCCGACGCCGGCATCGAGCCGCTGGTGCTGCAGGAAAAGGAGGGCCTGGCCCTGGTCAACGGCACCGACGGCATGCTGGGCATGCTGGTGCTGGCCGCCGCCGACCTGCGCCGGCTTGCCGTCACCGCCGACCTGGCCGCCGCCCTGTCGGTCGAAGGGCTGCTGGGCACCGACGACGTCTTCGCCGAGGACCTGCACGCGCTGCGCCCGCATCCGGGGCAGCAGGCCTCCGCGGCGAACCTGCGCCGGCTGCTGGCCGGGTCCGCCCGGATCCGCAGCCGGGCCGCGCGCGGCGAGCACGCCTTCACGCGGGTGCAGGACGCGTATTCGCTGCGCTGCGCGCCGCAGGTGCACGGCGCGGTGCGGGCCACGCTGGCGCACGCCGAATCGGTGGCGGCGATCGAGCTGGCCAGCGCCATCGACAATCCGGTGGTCACGGCGGACGGGCGGGTGGAGTCCAACGGCAACTTCCACGGCGCCCCCGTGGGCTACGTGCTCGATTTCCTGGCCATCGCGGCCGCGGACCTGGCGTCGATGTCCGAGCGGCGCACCGACCGGTTCCTGGACCGGAACCGCAGCCATGGCCTGCCGCCGTTCCTGGCCGCCGATCCCGGGGTGGACTCCGGGCACATGATCGCCCAGTACACGCAGGCCGGCATCGTCTCGGAGCTCAAGCGGCTGGCCGTGCCCGCCTCGGTGGATTCGATTCCGTCCTCGGCCATGCAGGAGGACCACGTGTCCATGGGCTGGGCTGCCGGGCTGAAGCTGCGCCGCGCCGTGGCCGGCCTGGAGCAGGTGCTGGCCATTGAGATCCTCACCGCGGTGCGGGCGCTGGACCTGCGCGACGCAGGAGCAGCCGGCGGCAGGGCCGGCACCCCGGACGGGACTGCACCGGAGGGGATGTCGTCACCGCCGCTGGCCGCCGCGCGGCGCACGCTGCGGGAGGTGGTGGACGGGCCCGGGCCGGACCGGTATCTCGCACCGGAGATCGCCGCAGCCGTGGAGCTGGTGCGCGGCGGCCGGCTGCTGGCCGCCGTCGAGCGCGTTCTGGGCGGGCCCCTGGATTAGTCCGCGTCGGTGACCGGCTGGCGCAGGATGGTGCGCAGCTTCTCCGGCGCCGTCCGGCGGAAATCGCTCAGGTAGATCTCGTGGTGCCGGCCGCTCGGGGCCAGGCCGTGCTCCGGCAGGTACCCGCCGTGCAGCTCGGCCAGGATGCCGGCCTCGTCATCGAAGGAGCCCACGTGCAGGGTCTGCACGCAGCGGCCCTCCGCGAGCGTTTCCAGCCGCACCCCGCGCAGCCGGGATGCGGCGCCGTCGTCGCCGTCCGCCCCGGCACCGGCTTCGGCCTGTTCCCGGGCACGGTCGAGCATCGCGGCGTCGATCCAGTCCGGGACCATGATCATCAGCGTCCAGCTCCACTGCGACTTGTCCCGGGCAGCGGTGAACGCGTCCATGTCCGCGGCCCACCACAGGCCCTCCAGGGGCATGACGGTGTAGTCCCGGCCGAGGTCGCGTTTGCTGGCGAACTTCAGCTTGTAGGCCAGCGGATACAGTGCCTGGATCGCGTCCCGGAAGGCCGGCGAGGAATTGGGATCACCGTGCCCGTCGGCCATCAGGTACTGCAGGTCCGGCACATCAACCAGCCGGAACTCGTTCCGTTGGGCCCGGTACGCGTCCAGGCTTTTCTTGAAGTCCGTCTTCTCCGTCATGGACCGGGCCTTTCCAGGCGGCGCCGCCGGCCGGGCTGCGGGACCCGCAGCCCGGCCCAACGGCGGCATCGCCGTCCACGGTACCGCCGGTGTCCGGACCGGACCAGACCCGACGGTACCGCCGGGAGCTGCTCTCTAGGCCAGCGCCGCCAGTACGGCGTCGTAGTCCGGTTCGGTGGTGATTTCGGGAACCAGCTGCGTGTAGGTGACGGTGCCCTCGGCGTCGAGCACGACGACGGCGCGGGCGAGCAGGCCGCTGAGCGGCCCGTCCTGCTGGGTCAGTCCGAAGTCCTCACCGAAACCGGAGCGGAACGCGGAGGCCGCGGTCACGTTGGCCAGGCCCTCGGCGCCGCAGAAGCGGGCCAGGGCGAACGGCAGGTCCTTGGACACGCAGATGACGGCGGTGTCCGGCAGATCCGCCGCGAGTTCGTTGAAGCGGCGCGCGCTCTGGGCGCAGACGCCGGTGTCCACGCTGGGGAAGATGTTCAGCACGATGCGCCGGCCGGGGAAGTCGGCCGACCGCACGGGCGCCAGATCGGTGCCGACGAGGTCGAAGGCGGGGGCGGCCTCCCCCACGGCGGGCAGGTTGCCGCTGGTGCTGACGGGGCTGGATTTAAATGCTGTGATTGCCATGCTTCGTGTCTACCATGCCTCGCGCCGCGTTACGGGCACGGCAGAGACGCAGGTCAGGCGGGAACCGTGGGATGGGGCCGGGCTGGACGGCAGGAAAAGTTTCCGGACCGGGGGCCGGGTCGGCCTGATCGGTGCTATCACTGAAAGTGGTTGCGCTCATCAGCCGGCCATACCGGGGGTTCCTGAGCGAGCAAAGGACGTCCTCATGGCCCAACCGCTGCAGCTGACGGTTCCCTCCGATCTGCCGTTCATCGGCTGGTACCGGGAATTCGGTTTCCCGCCCGCCGATGTCTACGCCGCCCACGCCGATCCCGAGCTCCTGGCCCAGTGGATGGGAACGTCCGGCACCAGGACGGAAATCAGCCGGTATGACTTCAGCACCGGCGGCAGCTTCAGTTACTGCCAGCGGGCCGTGGACGGGACGGCCAGCACCTTCACCGGGATCTTCCACACCGTGCGTCCGCAGGAACTGGTCATCCAGACCCTCGACTCCGGAGACCCTGATGCCGCGGTCATCGGTTTCCTGCGCTTCGCCCCGCTGCCCGACGGCGGCACCCTGCTGAGCGGGCATTCCGTCTATTCCACGAAGCAGCTGCGGGACCAGGCCGTGGACGCCGCCCTGGCCGGGCTGCTGGGCGGCGGGCTCGACCGGCTCGATGACCTGCTCGCCAGCGACGCCCCGGGCGCCTGGGGCCTGGCGGACCAGGTCGATGGGTGGGACGCCCCCTCCGCCTGGGGCCGGCTATGAAGAACCTGCTGCATCTGAGCCTGCCTCCCGGCGAACCGTTCGCGGACTTTCACCGCGAGTTCGAGGCCCCCGTGTCCGCCCTCTTCCGGGCGCATGTGGATCCGGACCTGTATGTGCAGTGGATCGGGCCGCACCGGCTGACCAGCCGCCTGGACGGTTTCGACGCCGGCGAGGGCGGCTCCTTCCGCCTGGTGCAGGCAGGCGACGACGGCGCCGAGTTCGCTTTCCGGGGTGTCTTCCACACGATTCGGGAGAACGAGTTCCTTCTCTACTCGTTCGAGTTCGAGGGGTACGACACCGACGAGCCGTCCCTGGAACACACCTATTTCGCTTCCCTGCCCGGCGGCCGGAGCCTGCTGTCGGGACACTCGGTGTATCCGTCCGTAGAATCGCGGGACCAATGGGCCGCCGCCGGGATGGAAGAGGGCATGCGGCAGGGCTACGACCGGCTGGAGTTCCTGCTGGCCGGCCCGCCGGGGCCGGCCTGACCGTCGGCGTCCCGGAGCCCGCCGGACGCGTCAGGAAGGGAAGACCATGGATTGGACGCTGGAGGTCGTGGCCGTGCCGGTCAGCGACGTGGACCGGGCGATTGCCTTCTACGGCGGGCAGCTGGGCTTTGCCCTGGACCATCACACCAATGCGGGTCCGGTGAACTTCGCGCAGCTCACCCCGCCGGGCTCCGGCTGTTCGATTGTCGTGGGCACGCTGCCCGGCGCCGAGCAGATGCCGCCGGGCTCCCTGCACGGGCTGCAGCTGGTGGTGTCCGACGCCGAGCGGGCCCGGGAGCAGCTCGTCGCCAACGGGGTGGATGCCGGGGAGATCATGATCCTCGACGACCGCGACGGCGGCACGATGTTCAACTTCCAGGACCCGGACGGCAACAGCTGGGTGGTGCAGCAGATCCGCGCCCGGGCGGAGCATCCGCTCCTTCCCCGGCCGACTGGCTGACGCCCGGACCGGCCCGCGGGCCGGCGGGGTCAGGACACGGGGCGCGGAGACCGTTCCGCGAGCGCCCAGTACACGGAATGTTCCTCGCCGCTGCCTGCCGGAGCCATGTAGACGGCGATCTCGTCGGCACCGAGCCGGCCGAGGTCGAAAGCGTCGGCCGGGGCCTGCACGCACATCCGGAGATCCACCGACTGATCGGGTGCAAGCCGCCCCGCCCCGTCGAGGGAGCGACCGCCACCGTCGGGGCACGGCGCGGCCGGGTAGCGGGCGCCGTCGGCGCCCCGCAGCCCCAGGACCAGGTCCTGCCCGGGGACGCCGTCGGCGTCGCCGACGTTCCGCACGGTCAGCAGCACCGGGACGCTGCGGCCCGGTGCCGGTGACGACGCCGGGGGCTCCCCGGTGCCGGCCTCCGCGGCGGTGACGGCCACCTGGTAGGTGCCCACCCGGAGGGTGTCGCCCAGGTCGAACACCATGTCGGTGCTGCCGTCCCGCAGCTCGTTGTACTCCTCGACGAACTCCTCATGCGCCTGTTGCACCGACTGCACCGCATTGTCGAACAGGCTGGAGTAGAACGCGTGGGCCAGGCCCGCTCCCACGCTGCCGGCCACCGACAGCACCAGCCCGGCAACCGCCAGGCCTCGTCCGCTCCGGCTCCGGCGGCCCAGGACCAGGGCGGTGACGGCCAGCACGACGCCGGCCGCTCCGACCGGTATGAGGAGGAGGTTGACCAGCGGAACCCAGCACAGCAGCAGGGCAACCAGCCCGACGATGAGGGCGGCCAGGCCCAAGCCGCGGGCCGCACCGCCCGGCCGCTCAGGTCCCCCGGCCGGGGCCGGATAGCCGGGCCTGCCGGAATCGGGGCCCGGGTGGCCGGGCGCGGGCAGGCTCCCGTTCGGATGGATCACTGTTTTCCCTGGCCCGTCAGCCGGCGGCGGGCCCGCCCGCCCGCACGGCCTCCCCGGATTCGGCGGCCGGCTGCTCGGGAACCCGTGCCGGGCGGGGAATCACGGCGACGGCCACGACGCCGAGGACGGCGGCGGCAGCGAACAGATAGAACCCGAACGGATAGGCGATGCCGGCGGTGACCAGGGAACCTGTAGCCCAGGGGCCGACGATGGCGCCCAGCCGGCCGACGCCGGCGACGAAGCCCATGCCCGTGCCCACCAGGCGGCTCGGGTAGAGGTAGCCGACGAAGCCGTAGAGCAGCACCTGCGCGCAGAAGACGAACACGCCGGTCACCAGCACCACGGCGTTGAGGAGCAGGGCGTTCTCCAGCCGGATGCTCAGGAGCGCCAGGAGGACGGCGGCGCAGCCGAACCAGACCATGGTGGTGCCCTTGGGGCCGCGGGCGTCGGCGATGCGCCCGCCCACGAGCAGCCCGATGACGGCGCCCAGGTTCATGATCAGCAGCAGGGTCAGGGCATCGGCCACGTTGTAGCCGGCGCCGCGCATGATCTGGGGCAGCCAGGTATTCAGCCCGTAGACCAGCAGCAGGCCCATGAAGGCGGCGACCCAGAGGCCCAGGGTGACGCGCAGGTAGCTGCCGCGCAGCAGCGTCGAGACGGGCACGCGTTCGCGGCGGACGTCGGCGGAGCGGGCGGCTTCTCCGGTTTCGGGCAGCTTGGCCCACATGACTGCGGCAGCGACCAGCCCGAGGAGGCCTCCCCCGTAGAACAGCCACTGCCAGTTGCTGCCCAGGGCGATCGCCAGCAGCGAGGCGAGGACGGCGCCTACGTGATACCCGGTCATGGTGATGGTGCTGGAGTTGGCCTTGGCGTTGGCCGGGGCGGCTTCCTGCATCGCGGTGATCGCCACCGGCATGCAGGCGCCCATGCCCAGCCCGGCCAGCAGGCGCAGCACGCCCATCATCGCCACGTTGGGCACCAGGGGCAGCAGCAGGGTGAAGACGGAGAACACGATGACGCAGACGATCAGCGGCACCCTGCGGCCGAACCGGTCGGAGATCGGGCCGATCAGGGCGGCTCCCAGGCCGATGCCGACGAGCGAAATGGTGGAGATGTAGGTGGCGCCGGCGGAGGTCATGCCCGCGTAGCCGGTGTCCAGCAGGGTGGGAATCGCGGCACCGAACGCCACGATATCGAAGCCCTCGAAGACCACGGTCAGCCAGCAGAGAATGACAACCCAACGTCGTCGTGAATTCATGGGGGGTGGATCCTTGCATCGGTCCGCAGATGCGGAGAGTTGCTTCAGCTCGGCGTGATTTAGCCGACATTCAGCTTAGCCGAGCGGCTCCGCCGCTCCGATTTCGGGTAGCCGTGCTACGTCCGGGATAACAGGCGCCGCTGCTCCCCGCCTGTGCCTTCCCCGCTGCAGGGGCGCTTGGTCAGTCGGCCCCGAGGTTCCAGTGCAGGATGGTCGCCGCCACCGAGGCGGCCAGCCCTGCCGCCAGCCAGATCCCGGCCGCCACGCGGCTGTGCAGGTGAAGCCAGGACTCCCGCCCGGTGAGCAGGGAGTACAGCCCGGTGCCCAAGGCGATCAGGCCTGCCGATCCCAGCAGGCCGGGAAATCCCGTAGCGACCCCCTGCGCGATGACCAGCAGGATCATGATGATCCCCACCAGGTAGGTGGCCCAGCCGAAGCCCTCGGACGGCTGCCTGCCCCGTGCCGCGTTGTGTCCGCTGGATGCAGTCATGCTGCGTCCTCCGTCGCCTCGCCGTTTCGGCCGGAGGGACTTCCCGGCCCCGGCCACGACGATACCGCCGCCGTGGCCGGGATGCGCTCCCCGGCGGCGGTTTCCGGCCGCCGGAGAGCAAATCGCATCAGGGCAGGCGCCAGTAGACGTCGTCGTTCCCGGACTCGGCGAGGACCATCTGCAGCCCGATCCTGGCCTCCGGCCCGAGGGCCTCCGGCGGCAGCGCGATGCAGACCTCACGTGTGATCTCGGCACCCGGTGCCACGCGGGGCTGATCAAAGCGGCTGGGATCGCGCTGCATCGGGCAGCTGAGCGGGCTGTAGCTGCGCCCGTCGGCTCCCACGAACTCAGACTGCAGGTCCAGCCAGGGCACGCCTGGCTCGGTGCCGTTGTAGGTGCCGGTGAAGGTGAACAGCGCATAGGCATCGCGCGGCTCCGGGGTATCGGGGAAGCGGTCCAGGACTTCCTCGGTGGCGTCCAGGTTCACCTCGGCAAGGGTGACCGTGTAGGTTCCGACCGTGGCGCTCTCGCCGGGAGCGGACGACGGCGCGGCCAGGATCTCTTCGACGCTGGACTCTGCCAGGTCATACGAATAGTCCTCGTACCCGGCGGGCGGCTCTGCCTCCTCACCTGCCGGCCCCGGCGCGTCCTCCACCACCGGCCCCGGGACGCTCTCCACGGAGCTGTAGACGGCGGCCGACAGGGCGAGGTTGATCAGCACCGCCATCACGGCGGCGACGGCGCCCAGGATGATGGCGGTAATGCCAATGGGCTTGCTGCTGGTGCCGGCCCGGCTGCCCTTCACCGCGGCCGCGATGCCCAGCCCGACGCCGACGAGTCCCAGGAGGATCGCCGCTATGTTCACGAACGGAATCCAGCAGCTGAGCAGGGCGAGGCCTCCGGTGACGAGCGCGCCGATGCCCAGTCCCTTGCCCGGCTCCGAAACCGGCCCCGGCATGCCGGCGTACCCGTAGCCCGGGTAGCCGGGATAGCCCGGACCTGTCGGGTAGCCGGGACCTGTCGGGTAGCCGGGATACCCCGGGTAGCCCGGGGAACCCGCACCGGCGGTCCCCGGATATCCTGCGGGCGCGGTGCCCGGGTAGCCCGCGGACGCCGTGCCGGGATACTCCGGATAACCCGCGTCGGCGGAGCCGGGGTACCCTGCCGGCCCGTAGGCGCCCTGCCCATAGGGCGCGCCCGGCGAAGTAGGGTCGCCCTGCACGTAGGGATTTCCCGGCGCGTGCCCCCAGGGCGTCATCGGAGGTTCGTCGGCCGGACCGCCGTCGGCTCCGGACCGGTCGTCGTCCGGTTCCTGCGGTTGCTGCGGCTCCTGCTGTCTGTCCACTGTCCCCCCCTGTTGTTCCAGCTGCTGTCTTTGACCCTACCGGCCATAATGGGTCCATGGCCGGATCGCACGTATTCGTCACGATGGGCAACGTCACCAACATTGCCTGCGACGGATGGCTGCTTCCCAGCGACCGGCATTCCCACGTCCGGCCGCATTGGCTGCGGGACGTGCCGGGCCTGGAAACCGCCCTTCCGGCCCACCACTGCCCGGAGTTCGACGACGGCCGCATCCTGGCCAATCCGCTCACCGGATGGCCGGTGGAGGAGCCGATGCCCATCCCCACGGCCGGTCCCTTCCATGCCACCGAACAGGTCGAGGACTTCCGCCCGGCCCTGCGCAGCTTCATCGCCGCGGGAGCCCGCCACGCGCGCCTCCGCCGCCGGGAGCGGGACAGCAGGGCCGCGGCGTCGGACGCCGGACGCCACGGCTCCGCCGATGCCCCGCGCCTGGCCTCGGCCCGGCCCAACCCGCTGCTCGCCATGCCGCTGTTCGGCACCGGCGGAGGCGGTGCCGGCGCGGTCCGGGGCGATGCCATGCGGCAGCTGCTGGAGCAGGTCCGGGAGTCGGCGGCCGAGCACGGGGTGGATGTGGTCCTGGTGCTCAAGGACGAGAAGGACTTCGCCATGGCGGAGGCCATCCGGCGCCGCACCGCGGGATGGTGGGACGAGCTGGCCGAGGACCTGCAGCGCAAGGCCGTCGAGCTGGCGGACATCGCCCACGCGGGGCAGCTGGTGCCCTTCATGGGCGGCGGAGTAAGCATCAGCGCCGGCGGGCCCAGCTGGAAACAGCTGCTGCGCCGCCTTGCGGTGCGGGCGGGCCTGGAGCCGGAGGCCCGGGACCGGCTTGCGATGAAAAACCCGCTGGACCAGGCCAGCATCCTGCGCCGCATCTTCGAAGACAGCGGGCTCGAGGACTTCAACACCGCCATTGCCCGGGAGCTGGACCTGCCCCGGTACGGGCTGGCGCCGGCCCTGCTCGCCACCCTGCCCACCACCCAGTCCATCACGCTGAACTACGACTCGCTGTTCGAGATGGCGGCAGACGACGCCGGGCTGCCGCGCACGGTGATTCCCGAAGAGGCGACCGCCCGCAGCGCCCGCTGGCTGCTGAAGCTGCACGGCTCGGTGACCCGGCCCGAGTCCATCGTGCTCACCCGGGACGATTACCTCGGCTACAACTCCCGCCGGGACGCGCTCTCGGCCCTGGTCAAGGCCACCTTCATCACCCAGCACCTGCTCTTCGTGGGATTCGGGCTGGCCGACGACCATTTCCATGAGATAGTCCACGCCGTCCAGCAGGCGCTGCCCCGGGATGAACAGTCCCACCCGGAGCTGGCCACCGCCCTCACCCTGTTCGTGGATCCGCTGGACCGCCGCGCATGGCAGAACCGGCTCGAGCTGGTCCCGATGAGCCGCGGTGAGGAGCGTGACGTGCCGGAAGCGGCCCGCACCCTGGAGATTTTCCTGGACATGCTGCTCGCGCACGCCACGGACAGCCATTCCTACCTACTCGCCGACGGCTACTACGAGGCCCTCACCGACGACGAGAAATCGCTGCGGGCCAAGCTGCTGAACCTCGCCGGGAACCTCGGCGACGGGGAATGGGGATCCAGCGGCGGGCGGCTGCTGGCGCAGATGCTGGGCACCTTCGGGCTGCCGGAGGAGTCCGCGCGGCGCTTGTAAGCTGGAAGGCGTGCCAGCCGAGACCCCGATCCCCCGCCACGGTGCCGGCCGCTTCGCCCCCAGCCCCTCCGGCGAGCTGCATGTCGGCAACCTGCGCACCGCCATCCTGGCCTGGCTGTTTGCCCGCAGCAGCGGCCGGAGCTTCCTGGTCCGGGTGGAGGACCTGGACCGGGCCCGTGCCGGAGCCGAAGAGGCGCAGCTGCGGGACCTGGCCGCCGTCGGGCTCACCTGGGACGCGCAGGCCGTCCGCCAGTCCGAGCGCGGCGACGTGTACCGGGAGGCGGTGCACCGGCTGCAGGACGCCGGGCTGGTCTACGAGTGTTTCTGCACCCGCCGCGAGATCGCGGAGGCGCCGCGCGCCCCGCACGCACCGGAGGGCGCCTACCCGGGCACCTGCCGAAACCTCACCGAGGAGCAGCGGGCCCGACGACGGCGCGAGCGCCCGGCGGCGCTCCGGCTGCGGGCCGGGGTCGGCTCGCGCACGGTCCGGGACGTCCTGCACGGGGACTACACGGGCGTCGTCGACGACCTGGTGCTGCTGCGCAATGACGGCGTGCCTGCCTACAACCTGGCCGTAGTGGTGGACGACGCGCTGCAGGGGGTGGACCAGGTGGTCCGCGGCGAGGACCTGCTGCCGTCCACGCCGCGCCAGGCGTACCTGGCGGAGCTGCTCGGCTATCCCCCGGTGGAGTACGCGCATGTGCCGTTGGTGCTCAACCGGGAGGGCCGGCGGCTGGCCAAGCGCGACGGCGCGGTGACCCTGGCCGCGCTGGCGGAGGCCGGCTGGGAGGTGCCCGAGGTGGTGGCGCAGGTCCTCGGTTCCCTTGGCCTGCCCACGGACGGGCTGCCTGAAGCGCTGGCGGCCTTCGACCCCGCCCGCCTGCCGCGGGAACCCTGGATCTTCGAGCCGCCGGCGGCCGGGCGCCCCTGATCCGCTTCCGTCCCGGGAACCGGGCGTTCAACAGCATGCTTACTATGGATGCATCTGCTGCCGATCGTTGAACGGAGACCATGAGCGCCGAGGCCGCCCCGCAGCCGGACCGAACCGACGGATACGTTGATCTGCGCAGCTACGCCGCCCTGGGCGACGGGCGTACCGTCGCCCTGGTGGCGGCGGACGGGTCGGTGGACTGGTATCCGACGCCGGACCTTGATTCGGTGCCTTCCTTCGCCCGCCTGCTGGATGCCGGCCGGGGCGGGTTCTTCTCCCTCCGCCCGGCCGCGGAGTTCCGGGTAAGCCGGCGGTACGTGTCCGGGACCAACGTCCTGGAGACCACCTTCACCACGGATACCGGCTCAGTCCGTGTCACCGATGCGCTCAATACCGGGATTGCCGGCCGGCTGCCCTGGGGCGAACTGGCCCGCCGCGTCGAAGGCGTCGACGGCAGCGTGGAGATGGCGTGGGAGGTCCGCCCGGGCAGCCGTTTCCGCACCGCCTCGCCGTGGGTGGAGGAAACAGCCAACGGCCACGTGCTGCATGTGCAGCAGAACCACTTCGGCGTGCAGACGATGGGAGAGATGACCAGCCGGGTCGATGACCGCGGCGTCTGCGGCGGGTTCACCACCGGGCCCGGCAGCCGGCACCTGGTCGCCCTGGTCTCCACGCACGGCGAACCGCTCCCCCTGCCCGGCCCGGAGATGATCGACGCCGGCATTGACCGCACCATCCGCAACTGGCAGGCCTGGCACGACGAGTTCCGCTACGACGGACGCTGGGCGGACGACGTCGAGCGCAGCGCCCTGGCCCTGAAGCTGCTCATCCACAGTCCCTCGGGAGCGATCGCTGCGGCGGCGACCACGTCGCTTCCGGAGAGCCTGACCGGCGGCAAAAACTGGGACTACCGATACGCCTGGATCCGCGACACGGCCTACATGCTCAACGCTTTGACCCGGTTCGGGCTGCGGGAGGAGGTCCATGCCGCCGTGGCCGGGATGCTCCGCCGGGCACGCGCCCAGGGCACCGACCTGCACATCTTCACGGCACTGGACGGCAGCTCGGCCCCCCTGGCCGAGCTGCAGGACGCTCCGGGCTGGCGGAACATCGGCCCGGTGGTGTGCGGCAACGACGCCGCAGGACAGCTGCAGATGGGCGTCTACGGCGACCTGTTCAACATCGTGCGGCTGTATGTCGACGCCGGACATGAACTGGACATCGAAACCGGACGGATGCTGGCCGACCTCGCCGACCTGGCCTGCGACGTCTGGCAGCGGCCGGACGCGGGCATGTGGGAGCTGCACGAAGAGCAGCATTTCACCACCTCCAAGCTGGGCTGCTGGCATGCCCTGGACTGCGCTGTGCATCTGGCGGAGACCGGTCAGATTCCCGGCAGGGCCGAGCGGTGGGGCGCCGAACGGGACCGCATCCGGCGCTGGGTGGAGCAGAACTGCTGGTCCGAGGACCGGCAGGCGTACGTCTGGTATCCGGGCAGCGACAAGCTCGACGCGTCCATCCTGCTGCACGCCATCAGCGGATTCGACCGGGGCGAACGGATGTCCGCAACCCTGGACGCGCTGCGTGCCGAGCTCGGGCGGGGCCCGCTGCTGTACCGGTACAGCGGGGCCGAGAAGGAGGAAGGCGCCTTCGTTGCCTGCACCTTCTGGATGGTTTCGGCCCTGGCGCACGTGGGCCGGCTGGAGGAAGCTGCCGAGATGATGGACCAGGCAGTTGCCCTGGCCAACGACGTCGGGCTGTTCACCGAGATGATCAGCGAGTCGGATCACGCCTTCCTCGGAAACTTTCCGCAGGGACTATCCCATCTGGCGCTGATCACCGCCGCCCTCACGCTCGACGACCTGACCGCCGACGACGCCCGGTAGCGGCACGGGGCTCCCCTCCCCGGCCGCCGTCCATCCATACTGGGAGGGACTGCTGGCCTCCACCCCTGAGGAGCCGAACATGTCCAACAACCTGCCCAGCCCCGGCGACTGGAACCGGGACGCACAGGACCGGGAACGCCGGGAACGCCCGCCCTGGTACCGCAGTACACGGTTCTGGGTTCCCCTGGTGCTCCTGGTCATCGTGGCCGCGGTGGTGGTCATCGCGCTGATCGCCAACGCCGGCAACGACCAGGAATCCGACGAGATCCTGCCGAGCTCCACCCCCAATGCCACGACCGAACCGAACAATCCCACGCCGGGGAACGGCGGCGCGACGACGGGCGGAGCCGGCCCCGGCAGCGCGTCCCCCACCGACAGCGTGTCCCCCACCGACAGCACATCTCCCACGGGCATGCCGTCCGGGACGGGTGGTGCGGGAGGATGACCGTGCCGGCCTGGCGGCGGGCGGGCTGCTGAGGGTGGGCTTGTTAAATGGGTGAGGGCCCCGCGTCGGTGCGGGGCCCTCCCTGTTAATGGTTGTCCGGCGGTGACCTACTCTCCCACACCCTCCCGGGTGCAGTACCATCGGCGCTGTGGGTCTTAGCTTCCGGGTTCGGAATGGGA
>NZ_JBNHFX010000004.1:0-283155 GCF_059090665.1 Arthrobacter saudimassiliensis
GAAACGCCCGGTCCCATTCCGAACCCGGAAGCTAAGACCCACAGCGCCGATGGTACTGCACCCGGGAGGGTGTGGGAGAGTAGGTCACCGCCGGACATCTTTTGAATCAGTTCGGGCCCCGCAGCGCTGCGGGGCCCGAACTGTTTAAGCCCTCTCCTGGAGCTCCGGCCCCGGTCCCTCAGGGTGGGACTGCGCCGTACAGGCAACCGCCCCACTTGGTAGCGTGCTCGGACACGCGCTGACCGGAGGAGCCGCATTGCCCGCTGAATTGGCCTTTTTCTCGTTCGTTGAACTTACGGATGAATCCCAGCACAGTGCATACAACCGATGGCACCAGCTGGACCACCGTCCCGAGAACCTTGCCCTTCCCGGGGTCGCCTGGGGTGACCGCTGGGCCCGGACACGCACACCCGACGGTCCCGCAGGTCACGCCGCCGGACCCTTCGCCGGCACGGACTACGTTGCGATGTACTGGTTCCGTTCCCCGGTTGAGGAGAGCGTCGCCGAGTGGGACCGGTTAGGTGAAGCGTCTTACCAGTGGGGCAGGGGTCCCATCATTCCCGGCGTGCAGCGTCCGCTCCTGGGGTTCTTTCGACCGGTGAAGGGCTATGCCTCGCCCCGGGCCCTGGTCAGCCCCGAGGTCCTTCCCTACCGGCCCAATCGTGGCCTTCACCTCACGCTGACCCGCTACGAGGAGCCTCACGCTCCGGAGGTCCACAGCCGCTTCGCGTGGGAGGACCGGGAACTGATCCCCGGGCTCCTGGCCGTGGAAGGTGTGGCGGGTGCCTGGACCTTCTCCTTCAGCCACCCCCAGCAGCACAGCTCGCTGCCCTTCGAGGCCTCCGCACACCAGCGGCCCGGCAGCCTGCGGATCCGCATGCTCTATCTGGACGAGGAGGTCCAGGAAACCGGGCGGCGGATCCAGTCGGCCGAGGATGCGCTCGGTGCAGCGGAAGGCGGGGCAGGGGAGCCCGGGGAAGTTCTCTTCTCCTCCACCCTTCGCACCATCGTCCCGTGGCAGGACTGGTGAGCGGCCTGGAGGAGCGCCTGCGGGCGCTCGAAGACCGCGCCTGCATCCTCGACCTGATTGCCGGCTACGGCCCGTTGGCCGATTCGGGAAACGGACCGGGGATCGGCGCGCTCTGGGCCGACGGCGGCACCTACTCCTTCGAGATGGCCGGCGAAACGACAACGCTCCGGGGACCGCAGCTCGGCGGACTGGTGGAGCTGGAATCCCACCGGGAACTGATGGCGGCGGGCTGCGCCCATTTCCTCAGCGCGCCGGCGGTGAGGATCGACGGCGACACGGCCACGGCGGTGAACCACTCGGTCGTGCTCGTCCACCGGGACGGAATCTGGGTCGCCGAACGGGTGAGCGCCAACCACTGGACCCTCACGCGGACCGACGACGGATGGCGCGTCACGGACCGGACCAACGCGCTGCTGACCGGAGACGACGCGGCGCGGAACCTGCTGGCCCGCTGATCTTCCCGTGACGGCGGCTCCCGCCCCGCCTACGAACTGACGGGCTGGAAGCGGGCCATGGGTGTTTCACCGGCCGCGGCGAGCTGATCCAGGGTGCGACGGCGCGGCATCAGGGCGCTGCCGAAGCGCACGTCCCAGTGTCCGGCCTCGTCGGCGTCGAGCTCGCGGCGGGCATGCTGGACCCAGTTCGGGTTGTCGAGCATCTCCCGGCCCAGGAGGACGAGGTCCGCGTCGCCGGCCGCCACGAGACTGCTGGCCTGCCCCGGCTCCAGGATGAAACCGACGCAGGCAACGACGGCGCCGGAACGCCGCTTGAGCTCGCGGGCAAAGTCCGCGTGGAACGCAAACCCCCGGCGCACGCGGGTGTCCGTGGACCGGTCGGCGCTGATTCCGCCGGACGAGGTGTCAATGACGTCGACGCCTGCTTCGGCGGCGCGGCGGGCAAACTCGACAACGTCGTCGAAGTCCATCCCTCCCTCGGCCACACCGTCCACGGCGGAGAGCCGGTAGGAGAGGATGACGTCGTCGGGAAGCGCGGCACGCACGGCGCGGATCACCTCGAGCGGATAGCGCATGCGGCGCTCCCCGTCGCCGCCGTAGCTGTCGGTGCGGGTGTTGGAGACCGGGGACAGGAAGGAATGCAGCAGGTAGCCGTGCGCTCCGTGCAGCTCGATGAACCGGAATCCGGCGGCGGCGGCGCGCACCGCCGCAGCGACCCACTGCGTGACCGTTCCGGCGACCTCATCGGCGGTGAGCTCATGCGGGACCGGCCAGCCGGGGCCGGCGGGCAGGGCCGAGGGCCCGACGACAGGCCATGGAGCCCGTCCGGCGTCTGCATCGGAGGCATCCAGCGGGGCGCCCGCCAGCCAGGGTTCACGCACCGAGGCCTTCCGGCCCGCGTGGCCCAGCTGGATGCCCGGCACTGCGCCCTGGGTGCTGAGGAGTGCCGCGAGGCGCCGCATTCCCGGCAGCTGTTCGTCCTTCCACAGGCCCAGGTCGTGATGCGAGATCCGTCCACGCTCTTCGACGGCCGTCGCCTCGACGATCACCAGGCCGGCCCCGCCGAGGGCGAAGCGGCCCAGGTGGGCGAGGTGGAAATCCGCCACCATGCCGTCCTCCGCCGAGTACATGCACATGGGCGAGACGCCCGCGCGGTCCCGAAGCGTCACGCCGCGGATGGTCAGCGGGGTGAAAAGAGCTGGCACGGACGCGGATTCCGATGCTGGATTCTCGATCATGCGTCGACAATACCAAGCAATAGTTTGGTAGCGTGCACGAAACGTAACCGGATGAACTGGAGGTGGCGCGCATGGCGTCTGCTGAGACCGAAATTCTGGCCGAGTCCGACAAGGGTGTGACGTGGCTGCGGATCAACGGCCCGGATCGGCTCAACGCCCTGTCCACCGCCACGCTGCGCGCCCTGACGCAGGCTGTCGACACTGCACGCGACGCGGACGTCGTCGTCCTCACCGGGGCAGGGCGTGCATTCTGCACGGGGGCCGATCTCGGCACGGACGTGACCGCTGAGACCGTGGATGCCGCCGGCACGCTGGTGAACCTGATTGCTGAGGTGCCGGTGCCGGTCATCGCGGCGGTCAACGGGCCGGCGGCCGGGGTGGGGGCGTCCATCGCGCTGGCCTGCGACCTGGTGCTGGCGGCCGAATCCGCGTTCTTCCTGCTGCCTTTCCTGCCGCTGGGCCTGGTTCCCGACGGCGGGGCCACCCACAGCGTGCTCGCCGGCGCCGGGCGCGCCCGGGCCGCCAGGATGGCCTTCGGCGGCGAGCGGATCCCTGCGGCGCTGGCGGCCGAGTGGGGACTGGTCGGCGAAGTGGTGCCCGACGCCGAGCTGCAGGGCCGGGTGGAGGACCTGGTCCGGCGGATGGTCGCCGCACCGCAGGCAGCGGTGCGCGAGACCAAAAGGCTGCTGCGCCAAGCGGAGGCGCCCGCGCTGCGTGCAGCCACCCGGCGGGAGCTTGACGTGCAGTCGGAGCTGCTTGCCAGCCCGGAGTATGCGCTGGCGCGGGAGGGCTTCCTGAACAAGAAACCGGTGGACTTCAGCGCCGCGCGGGCCGGGCGGGCGCAGTAGTTCCCTAGAGGCCGCGGGGCTCCGGCTCCGCCGCCGGTTCCCGGGCGTCTTCTCCTGCGCCGGTCAGGCAGTGGAGCAGTGCATCCGGAATCCGGATGGGCCGCTGCTCGGGAGAGACCGTGACCAGCCAGTTCGACGCCGTCGCGACCAGGGTCCGGTCGGCGGTGCGCCACATCTCAAAGTCGAAGCGGACCGACGAGGTGCCGATCTCCCCGACCCTGAGTTCGATGGTGATTTCATCGAACAGCCGCGCGGCGGCGAGGTAGTCGCAACGCGTCGCACGTGACACGGTCCACCAGCCGAACCGTTCCAGCAGGGTGTCCTGCCGCAGGCCGTTGAGAAACAGCCACTCGGTCTGCAGCGCTTCCATCCGCGGAAACCAGGTGGCGTAGTAGAGGATGCCGGCCGGGTCCGTGTCGGCGTAGCTCAGGCGCTGCGTATGCCGGTGCAGCACGGGCCGCGGGGGCCGGCCGCTCGGTTCGGCGGACTGCTGGGAAGCCATTCGTTGCCCCTCATCGTCAGGGAGGCCGCGGCGGCCGGATCCGCCCCGGGCCCGGGTATGCTGGCCATCGTACACAAACAATTGCTTGTTTTGCCGAAGGGGCAGTCATGGCCGAAGCGGATTTCGGATTCACCTCGGGAGACGTCATCGTCATCACCGGAGCGGGCAGCGGGATCGGGCGGGCCACCGCCGTCCGGGCCTCCGAGCTCGGCCTGCGCGTCAGCGCCTGGGACCTGAGCGCGCCTGGGCTCCAGGAGACCGCCGCCCTGGTCCGTGCCGTCGGCGGCGACCTCCACACCGTGACGGGAGACGTCTCCTCAGACGAGGTGGTCCGGGAGGGGCTGGAGTCCGTCCGGAGCGCGCTGGGGCCGGTGCGGTACCTCCACAACAACGCCGGCCCCTCCGCCGGAGCGCCGTTGGCCTTCGATGACGCCCTGGGAGTCAGCGTGGGCAGCGTCCGCCGACTCACCGAGGCCTGGGCGGCGCAGGGCCTGCCCGACGGTGCGGCCATGGCGGTCACCACCTCGGTCGCCGGCAACTTGGTCGGCACCGAGGTGGACTGGTACTCGGCCGCCAAGGCTGCCCTGATGGGATATGTCCGCCACCTTGCAGCCCACCGGGGGCGGGAATTCCGGGCCAACGGCGTCGCTCCCGGCATGACTGACACGCCGCGGCTCCAGGGCTTCGCCTCCAGCGGCCGCGGTCAGGCCGTGCTCGAGCGCATTCCGCTGCAGCGCATGGCCGACCCCGACGATATCGCCTACGCGGTGCTGTTCCTGCTCTCCCCGCTCGCGTCCTACATCAACGGAGTGTTCCTGCCGGTCGACGGCGGGTGGACAATCACGCAGTAACCGCGGATCAGACGCCGTATCCGCCGTCGACGTCGAGCTTCTGCCCGGAGATGAAGCCGGCGCGGTCGGAGGCGAGGAAGGCGACCGCCTCGGCGACGTCGGCGGCGCTGCCAAACCGACGCAGCGGGATGTTGGACCTGGCCACCGCCAAGGCACGTTCGTCGAGGTCCCCGGAGGCCATGAGGCGGGCCGACATCCCGTCGGTGAGCATGCCGGGTCCCACGCAGTTCACCCGTACACCGAACCTGCCCTCCTCGGCAGCAAGGGCCATGGCCAGCGCCTCGACGCCGCCCTTGGGGGCCGCACTGAGCCCGTCACGCACCGGATAGCGCCGGGTGGCGGCCGTGGTCACGGCCACGATCGACCCGCCGGCGGCGCGCAGTGCGGGCAGGAAGGCGGTGGCGACCGTAAAGAATCCGAGCAGGTCGGCCTGGACCTGGCCGGCAAAGGCGGCGGGACTGACCCGGGAGAGGTGCATCATGGGCACGTGCGGGCCCGCCGCGTGAACGAGCGTGTGGACGCCGTCGCGACCGTCGGCCAGGTTCGCCGCCAGTGCCGCCACGGCGTCGGCATCGCTCGCATCCAGGGCGTGAGCAACGGCGGCCGGGCCGAGCTCGGCGAGGAGGCTGCCGGGGCGGGTGGTGCGGTAGGTCAGCGCCACGCGGGCGCCCCGTGCGGTCAGGGTGCGGCAGACCGCGCTGCCGATGCCTCCGGAACCCCCGACCACCAAGGCCACGCCAGGGCGTCCTGAAAAGTCACCGCCGGCGTCATTTACGAAGGCTTTTTCGCTCTGTTCCATTGCCGAACCGTAGGGCATGTTCCGCCAACCAAGCAAGCGATTGATAAGGACCTGTCGCTGTGTTAGCGTCCCTGATCTAACGACCGCTTGGTTTTGCTACCGGCGATGAAGCGGCCATGGTTCCCCCACTGTCCGGCATGGTCTTCGAAGGAGAAGAAGTCAATGAATGCTCTGAGGTTCGGCGCCCGTCGCGGCGCCAAGGTTGCGGCCGCCGCGGCCGCTGCCGGTCTGGTCCTGGCCGGCTGCTCCGGTTCCGCCGACGCCGGCGGGTCAGGCGAGGACGACCCTTACCGCATCCTGGTGCTGGGAGCGCTCAGCGCCGAAGGCGTCATGGGCATCAACGCTTCGACCTCGGTGCTTTCGGCCCAAGCGGCGGCGGACGTCCTCAATGAGGACGGCGGCATCCTGGGCAGGGACGTGGAGGTCAAGGTGGTCGATGACCAGGCTGACCCGACCGTCGCCGTGACCCTGGTGCGCGAGGCGATCAATTCGGACACGCCGCCCGATGCGATCCTGAACTCCGGCCCCTCCACCGTGGCCGAGGCGACGCTGCCGATCATTTCCCAGGCAGGCATCGTCTCCTTCAACATCGGTCCTACTGAGACCTCGTGGGATCCCGCGGCCTTCCCGTACAACTTCGACATTGCGGTCGGTCCGCTCGACGTCTCCGGCGGTGTGGCCACCTACTTCGAGCAGCAGGGGTACGGCACCGCCGCCGTGCTGCACGGCAGCAGCTCCTACGGCGAGACCTTCGGTGCCGCCGCCGAGGAGGACCTGGGGGAGGCCGGGGTGAAGGTGCTCGGCAACGAGGAGTACGACGTCGCGTCGCTGGACATGACGCCCCAGCTGGAAGCGCTGCGGGCCAAGAAGCCGGACGCTTTGGTGCTCGACGCCTACGGCGCACCGCTGGGCTACATCCTGCAGGGCATCGAGAAGCTCGGCTGGGACGTGCCGATCATCGGCAACACCTCGGTCTCCGCCACCGCCCTGGTCAACACCCCGCCGCCCGCCGGGGTCATGGGCACCGACCAGGTCAGGAACCTGGTGATGCAGGTCTTCCACAGCACCGTCCACGACCCCGCCGCGGAGGAGACCAACCGCTCCGTCGAAGCGATGCTTGGGCTGGGCGAGATCAAGGCAACGCTGATCCTCGCCACCAACTACGACGCCGTCATCCTGCTCAAGGAGGCCGTCGAATCCGTGGGCGGCACCGACGACGTCGAGGCGGTTGCCGCCGCGCTGGAGGATCCCGAGGTGACCAAGGGCGCCCCCACGGCGATGCTCACGGAATACGTCTTCAGCGATACGCGGCACGCGGCCGAGTTCCCCGGCACGGAGTTCCGGTTCATTCCCCCCTCCGAGGTCAAGGACGGCCAGTTCCATCTGCAGGCAGGTTCCTGGCCATGACCGTGCTGCTCGGCGGCCTGTCCCTCGGAGCGGTCTACGCGCTGGTGGCCATCGGCTACAACATCGTCTTCATCTCCTCGAAGACCTTCAACTTCGCCCAGGCGCAGCTGATCATGTTCGGTGCCTTCATCGTGTACACCTCGGTGGTGGTCTTCGGACTGAACCCCATCATCGGTGCGGCCATCGGCATGATCGTGGTGGCCGGAATCGCCTACTTGGAATTCGTGCTGGCCATCCGGCCTGTCCGCGATCCGCACAACATCCTCGTCACCACCCTGGGCGCCGCCGTCCTGCTCGATGGTTCCGCCCAGCTGCTGTGGGGCGGGGAGCCGTTGAAGGTTCCGTTCTTCGCCGGTGATACGGCGATCGATTTCTTCGGCGGCCGCGTTTACCCGGTGGAGATCGCCCTGGTGCTCGTCGTCGCGCTTCTCGTGGGAGGATTCGCCGTCTACGGCCGGCTCTCCCTGACCGGGCTGGCGCTGCGGGGCATGTCCGAGGACACCGAGGCAGCGCAGCTGCGCGGTGTGAACGTCCGCCGGCTGGCTCTGATGACGTTCATCTTTGCCGGCGCCCTGGCCGGGGTGCTCGGACTCTTCGTCGGCCCCAAGACCTTCGCCGTGGCGACCCTGGGTGCCGCGCTGGCGCTGAAGGGTTTCGTGGTGCTGGCCATCGGCGGCTTCGGTTCGATGCCCGGCGCCGCCGTCGGAGGAATCATCGTCGGGCTCACTGAAGCCCTCGCCGCCCGCTACCTCGGCGGTGAATACGCCCTTCTGGCGGTCTTTGCGCTGCTGATCGCCATCCTGCTGCTGCGGCCTTCCGGGCTGTTCGTGCGTGCCACTGAAAGGACGGTCTGACCATGGCGTTGTGGGTCCGACTCCGTGCGCTTCCCCCCTGGGTGTTTCCGCTGCTGCTTGGAATCATCATCGTGCTGCTGCCGACCCTGGGCATCCCCTACTCCGCCCAGCGGCAGGTGCAGCTCACCCTGATCCTGGCCCTGGTCGTGAGCGGCCTGAACCTCAGCCTCGGCTACGCCGGCGAGCTGGCACTGGGCCAGGCCGCCATGTATGCCGCCGGCGCCTACACCGCCGGGCTGATGGCCAAGTCCGGTCACACGGAAATTCTCCTCCAGCTCGCGGCCGGCGCCGCCGCCGCGCTCGTCGTTGGGCTGGTCACCGGCATCCCCGGCCTGCGCCTGGGCGGCTGGTCGCTGGCGATGACCTCGTTCTTCCTGGTCCTGCTGCTGCCGGACGTCATTGCCATCTTCAAGGATGTCACCGGAGGCCGAAACGGACTCAGCGGCATCACCTCGCCCACTCTGTTCGGCCAGCGGGTCACCGATGATGCCCTCTTCATGGTGGTGGCTGTCGTCGCCATTCTCTGGTTCATCGTGGTCCGCAACATCATCGTCTCGCGGCACGGCGTCGCCTTCCGCGTCCTCAAGCGCAGCCCGGTGCTGGCCTCGTCGCTGGGCATCTCCGTGTTCCGCATGAAGCTCCTCGCCTACTCGCTCGGCGCCGTACCCGCCGGCCTCGCCGGCAGCCTGTTCGCGAACGTGGACCTGTACGTCTCGCCCGAGGCCTTCGCGTTCACCTTCGCGACGACGGTGCTCGCCGCCTCGATCCTCGGCGGTTCGGCCAGCGTCTACGGAGCCCTCATCGGGGCAGCCATCCTGCAGTTCGCCACCAACAGCTCCCGCGAGTTCCAGCAGTACTCACTGGTCTTCACCGGCATCTTCCTCATCATCGGCGGCGTCTTCCTCACCGGCGGAATCGCCGGGCTGCTGCGCTCCGCGGTCGCCCGCCTGGACGCCCGGGCGGAGCGCGCCGGGCACCGGCTGCCCGCCGCCTCCGTGCCGGTGGACGATGCGCCCATCGCCTTCCATGGACGTCGTTTGGAGGTCAGGGACGTATCCAAGGCCTTCGGCGGCAACGAGGCGCTGCGCGGAGTCTCGCTGGCGGCCGAGCCGGGCAAGGTCACCGCGGTGATCGGGCCCAACGGTTCCGGCAAGACCACGCTGCTGAACATGATCAGCGGGTTCTACCGCACCGATTCAGGCTCCATCTCGCTGGATGAGCGCCGCCTGGAATCCGCGCGCCCGGACGCGGTTGCGCGGGCCGGCGTTGCCCGTACCTTCCAGACGCCCAACATCCCCGAGGGGATCTCCGTCTACGACGCCGTGGTTGCCGGGCGGTACACCTCCAGCCGCGCCTCGATTCCCGCCGCAGTGCTCCAGCTGCCCGGCTTCCGGCGGGTGTGCCGGGAGGACCGCATGGAGGCCGAACGCGTCCTGGAGATGGTGGGGCTGGACGGGCACCGCGACGTCGAGGCGGCCTCGCTGCCGCTCGGCATGCGCCGGATGCTGGAAGTGGCCCGCTGCCTGATCTCCCGGCCGGGTGTCCTGCTGCTCGACGAGGTGGCCTCCGGGCTGGATGAACACGAGGTGGAACTGCTCTCCGCCGTCGTACGCAAGGTCACCGCTGCAGGCGGCACCGTGGTGCTGGTGGAACACAACTTCCAGCTGGTGCTCTCCCTGGCCGACCGGATCGTGGCCCTGGCCCACGGAGAGGTGATGGCCAGCGGCACGCCGGCCGAGATCGAGTCCAACCCGCGCGTCCTCAACGAGTACCTCGGCGTCGAAGCGGAGGACGAATCACAAATGGAACCGGAGGTGCAGCGATGAGCGCTTCAGCCGCGGCAACGCCCCTGCTGAAAGTGGAGGGGCTGGTCACCGGGTACGGCGACCTGCGGGTCGTCTGGGACGTTTCCTTCGAGGTGCAGCCCGGGCGGCTGACCGTGCTGCTGGGACGCAACGGCGCCGGCAAGACAACGACCCTGCGGGCCATTTCCGGCCTGAACCGGCTCGCCGGGGGCCGGATCGAGTTCGACGGCGAACCGGTGGACCGGAAGACGGTGGCGGAGCGCGTACGCATGGGCATGTCCTACGTGCAGGAGGGCAAGCGCGTGCTGCACGCGCAGACCGTGGAGGAGAACCTGCTGCTCGGAGGCCGGGTGCGCAGGGTCCGGCGGTCCGAGCTGCACGAGGACATCGAGCGGATCTACGCACTGTTCCCCGTCCTCAAGGAGAAGCGCTCACTGCCGGCCGGCAGCATGTCCGGCGGCCAGCAGCAGATGCTCGCCATCGGCTCGGCCCTGATGGCCGGACCCCGGCTGCTGCTGCTGGATGAGCCCTCCGGCGGCCTGGCCCCCGTGGTCGTCAAGGAGGTCATGGCGCGCGTGGCCGAGCTCAAGGAGACCGGAATCGGCATCCTTTTGGTCGAGCAGGCGGTGGAGGCCTCCGTGGCGATCGCCGACGACGTGGTGGTGGTGGACATGGGGCGCAACGTGCTGGCCGGCCCGGCCGGATCGCTCGACCTCGAGGAACTCAAGCGCGCCTACTTCGGGGCCCCGGCGCGGGGAAACCGGGCCGTGACGAGCTGATCGCCGGCCCCCGCCGAACATCGGAGCCGGGAACCGCACAGCGGTTTCCGGCTCCGGCCTTTCGCCCGGATCCCAGATGAAATCCGGAGACTGCGAGACAACCTAGCATTTGTTTGGTAGGTTGCTTTCATACTGTTGCGATGAGGGACGGGAAACTCATGTCGATCACCATTGACCTCACAGGGCGCGTCGTCCTGGTCACCGGCGGTGCCCGCGGGGTGGGCGCCGGCGTCGTCGACGCCTTCCTGGCGGCCGGCGCCACGGTGGAGACCTGCGGCCGCACCGAACCCGGGCCGGCTGCCTCCGCCGCCGACGGCGCGGCAGCGGCGGTCCGGTTCAGTCGGCTGGACGTGCGCGACGACGAGCAGGTGCGCGCCTGGATTGACGACGTCGCGGCCCGCCGCGGCCGGATCGACGTGGTGGTGAACAATGCCGGCGGCTCGCCGTTCGGGCCCTTCGAGGAGGGCTCCGCCCGGTACCAGCGGGCCGTGACGGAGCTGAACTTCCTCTCCGCCGCCCACGTCGCCCGGGCCGTGCATCCGGTCATGATGACCCAGGGCCAGGGCGGCTCGATCATTAACATCACCTCGATCAGCGCCCGCCGGCCCAGCCCGGGCACCGCCGTCTACGGCGCGGCCAAGGCGGCTCTGGAATCGCTGACCGGCAGCCTCGCCGTGGAGTGGGCGCCGCGCATCCGGGTGAACGCCGTCAGCTGCGGCCTCGTCGCCACCGACGGCGCCGCCGACCACTACGGCGATGCGGACAGCTACGCCCGGGTGGCGGCCACCATTCCCCGCGGCCGGCTGGCCGCCCCGGCCGAGATCGGCTCGGCCTGCGTGATGCTCGCCTCCGACCTGGCCAGCCATATCACCGGAGCCGTCCTCGACGTCGACGGCGGCGGGGAATGGCCGGCCTTCCTCGCGCACACTCCCAACGCGGAGTCCCTGAGACTCAACCGAACAGAAGGAGCACACTGATGACCGAGGCGGTAATCGTTTCCGCAGTCCGTTCACCCATCGGACGCGCCCACAAAGGATCGCTGCGCGAAATGCGGGCGGATGACCTCGCCGCCCAGATGGTGCGCGCGGCGCTTGAGGCGGTGCCGGCCCTGGACCCCGCCACCGTCGAGGACCTGATGATGGGCTGCGCGCAGCCGGCCGGCGAACAGGGCTACAACATCGGCCGGATGGTGGCGATGCAGCTGGGCCTGGACACCGTGCCCGGCACCACCGTGCACCGCTACTGCTCCTCCTCGCTGCAGACCACCCGGATGGCGCTGCACGCCATCAAGGCCGGTGAAGGCGACGTCTTCATCTCGGCCGGCGTCGAGACGGTCTCCCGGTTCGGGCTCGGCAAGTCCGACGGCATGCCGGACACCAAGAACCCGGCGTGGTTCGCGGCTATGGAGCGCACCAAGCTGCTCGCCAAGGACCCGGACGCCCGCTGGAGCGACCCCCGGGCCAACGGGGAGCTGCCGGACATCTACATCGCCATGGGCGACACCGCCGAGAACGTCGCCCAGGTGCGCGGCGTCTCCCGCGCCGCCCAGGACGAATGGGCCGTGCTGAGCCAGAACCGCGCCGAGGCCGCGGCCGCCCGCGGCTTCTGGGACACGGACATCACCCCGGTGATCCTGCCCGACGGCAGTGTGGTGTCCCGCGACGACGGCCCGCGGGCTGGCGTGACCCTGGAGAAACTCTCGGCGCTGCAGCCGGTCTTCCGGGAACACGGCACCGTCACCGCCGCCAACTGCTGCCCGCTGAACGACGGCGCCGCGGCCCTGGTGATCATGAGCGACCGGCGCGCCGCCGAGCTCGGCCTGACGCCGCTGGCTCGGATCGTGTCCACCGGCGTCTCGGCCCTGACGCCGGAGCTGATGGGGCTCGGGCCGGTGCCCGCGGTGCGGAAGGCGCTGGCGAACGCGGGAATGTCCGTCTCGGACATGGACATCATGGAGCTCAACGAGGCCTTCGCCGCGCAGGTCCTGCCCTCCATCGAGGACCTCGGCATGGACCCGGAAAAGGTCAACGTCAACGGCGGAGCGATCGCCCTGGGGCATCCGTTCGGCATGACCGGGGCGCGGATGACCACCACCGCCATCCACGCCCTGCAGGAACGGGACGAGCAGTTCGCGGTCGAGACCATGTGCGTGGCCGGCGGCCAGGGCATGGCCATGGTCCTGGAGCGGCTCAGCTGACACCGCGGCGGGCTGCACTGCAGCGGCCTGTCCGGCGCCGCCGTGCAGCCCACCGGGCCGGCGAACAGCCCGAAACGGCCGGGGGCCGGAAGGAAACAGGGTTTCCTTCCGGCCCCCGGCCGTTGGTGTCAGCTCCGGCTACGCCGGCAGGGACCGCAGCTCCGTCTTCAGGACTTTGCCGGTGCCGTTGCGCGGGAAGTCCTCCACGATCACGAACTCCCGCGGCAGTTTGTAGTTCGCCAGCCGCGCCCGGCAGAAGTCCCGCAGATCCTCCGCCGTCGGCACCGGATCGGCGTCGTGCAGCAGCGCGACGTAGGCCCGGCCCACCGAGCCCATGCGCTCGTCCGGCACACCGACGACGGCGGACTCATTCACCGCCGGGTGTTGGCGCAGCACGTTTTCGATCTCCGCCGGGTAGACGTTGAACCCGCCCACGATGAACATGTCCTTGAGCCGGTCGGTGATCTTCAGGCAGCCGTGCTCGTCCAGCCGGCCGATGTCCCCGGTGTGGAACCAGCCGTCGGCGTCGATCGCGGCGGCGGTCGCCTCCGGGTCCTCGAAGTAGCCCAGCATGACGTTCTCGCCGCGCAGCAGGACCTCGCCGTCCTCGCCGACGGGCAGGTCGGCGCCGTCGGCGTCCACAACCCGGACCTCGATGCCCTCGACTCCCGGGCCGGTGGTCTGCTTGGCGTGGTCCAGGGACTCGCCCGGCCGGGACATGGTGGCCACCACGCACTCGGTCAGCCCGTAGGCCTGGGCCACGGTCCGGAAGCCCAGCACCTCCACCATGTCGCGGAACAGGGTCTCCGGTGCGGTGGCCGCCCCGGCAATGGCGAAACGCAGCGACGACGTGTCGAACTCCGCCAGGTCCGGATGGTTGAGCAGCGAGGTGAAGATCGTCGGCACGCCCGGCAGCACCGTGATGCGGGCGGACTGGATCAGCTCCAGCAGCGCGCCGGCGTCGAAGGTTTCCACCGGATAGATGGTGGCGCCGGCCACCAGGCAGGCGATCATGCCGGCCTTGTAGCCGAACCCGTGGAAGAACGGGTTCACCACCGCGTACCGGTCTTCGGGTTCCAGGTTGGCGCCGGCCGACCACGCCCGGGCCACGCCGAGGGTCTGCCGGTGCGCGCTCATCACGCCCTTGGGCAGGCCGGTGGTGCCGGAGGTGTAGACGATGTCGCACACGTCATCCGGGGTGACGGCGGCGACGGCGGCGGCGTACGCGGCGTCGTCCACGGACCGGCCGGAGGCCAGCAGCGAGTCCCACGCCATCTCGCCGTCGGTATCCGCCGTGCTGTCCAGGTCGACCACGAGCCCCAGCGCCGGCAGCCCGGACACCGGGCCGGACGAGGGGTCCGCGTCCGCGGCCGCCGCCCGCAGCGCCTGCAGCGGGCGCCGGCCGAGGAAACCGCCGGCCACCACCAGCACCGAGGCCCGGGAACGGCGCAGGATCACCGCGGCTTCGTGGCCGGTGAAGCGGGTATTCAGCGGCACGACGGCGGCCCCGACCGCCTGCGCCCCGAGCATGGCCAGGATGAACTGCAGCCGGTTCGGCGACCACACCGCGACCCGGTCGCCGGGCCGCACGCCCTGGGCGAGGTAGCCGCGGGAGACCTCGGCTACCCGCTCGTCCAGCTCGCGGTAGGAGACAGCGGTGTCCCGGTCGACGACGGCGGGGTGGTCGCCGAGCCGCGCCATCTGCGCAAGGAGCTCGGGGAGGGTCTGTGCGGGGTGCATCAGGGGTGGATCCTTTCAGGGCAGGAGGCGGTGCGGTGTGCGGGAGGCTGGCGCGGCGGGCGCGGCCGCGGCGGCGGATGCGGGATAATCGAGCATACGCTTGGTGAACTGGAACCTGAGGAGACGGAATGGCAACGAGCAGGAAAACCGACCGCGCCGCGGCCAGCGAGCCCGGTTCCGGGCGCCGCGAACAGCTGCTGGCCATCGCGGCCCGGCTGATCGCCACCCGCGGTTACTCGGCCACCACGGTGCGGGACATCGCCGATGAAGCCGGCATCCTCTCGGGCAGCCTCTACCACCACTTCTCCTCCAAGGAGACGATCCTCGACGAGGTCCTGCGGACCTTCATGGTCGGCCTGCGGGAGCGCTGCGAGGAGATCGCCGAGAAGGGCGGCGGAGCGCTGCACATGTTCGACGAGCTGGTCCGCACCGCGTTCCGGACCATCGAGCAGGAGCCCGACGCCGTCGGCATCTACCAGAACGAGGCCGCGTTCCTGGCCAAGCTGCCCGGCTTCGAGTTCGTGGCCCAGGAGGGCGCGAAGATCGAGGCGATCTGGCAGAACGTGATCCAGGACGGGCAGCGCGAGGGCGTGTTCCGGGCGGATCTGGACTCGGCGATGACCTACCGCTTCATCCGCGACGGCATGTGGTCCTCGGTGCGCTGGTTCCGCCCCGGCGGCCGGCACTCGGCTGAAAGCGCCGGCCGCCACTTCCTCGAACTGATTCACTCCGGCCTCCTGCAGGACTGATCGGCGGGCGCCGGTCAGTCCGGCACTTCGCGGGTCCTGGCCCCGCGCGGATCCAGCTCCTCGCGGATGAGGCGCAGTTCCTCCTCCGTGGGGATGCGGGTGGCCGGGGCGCCGTCGACGTCGAGCGCGAAGCCGGTATTCTCGGCCACCGTCGCCGGGTCCACGCCCGGGTGGATGGAGAGCACCGTGACGGCGCCGTCGTCGTCGTAGCCGAGCACGGCCAGGTTGGTGACGATCACGCCCAGATGGTGGTGGCGCAGCGAGGGTCCGGCGGCGCGGGCCCGGTCGTTGCCGACGCCGGAGACCATGTCCACGGCCTCGACGAAGAGCCGGGGGCTGTGCCGGGAGACCCAGTAGTCGACCCGGTGGTTGGCGGTGTTGCCCGGGGCGCCGCGGACGCCGATGAGCTGGCGCTTGGGCGTGTTCCAGTCTCCGATGAGGGAGATGTTCTGGTTGCCGTAGCGGTCGATCTGGCTGGCGCCCATCATGCTCTGCCGGCGTCCGGAGGCCACGATGTCGAAGATGCGGCGGAACGGCGCCCAGCCCTCGATGACGCCGCCGGCGGCCGCGGTCTTGCCCAGGGGCGGTGGCTCGCTCATCATGAACGCCTCGCCGTCGCTGAGGACCAGGTCGGGGGAGTGCGTGAGCTTGGCCAGGCGGGCGCCGATGGTGGGAATGATCCCGACGGCGTGGGCCAGGATCTCGCCGGATTCGCGGTAGGTGTCCGAGCAGGCGGCGACACAGATCTCGGCGAGGGTGACGTCGGCAGCCATCACTTCACCTCCTGGGCGGCGTGGAAGCGGTCCACGGCCTCGAGGTAGCCGGCCTCGTCGCCGTCGAGGAATTCGGAGGTGAAGGCACGCCAGGTGTCCGGATCCTTGGCGGAGGCGGCGTAGTGCTTCTGGAAGCGCTCGTCGCGGCCGTAGTCCGGTTCGCAGGTGGTGAAGTGCGCGCCGCGCGGGGTTTCGATGACGCCGGTGACGTACATGCGGCTGAGCATCAGCGTGTGGAACGAGCCCTGGTTGAGCAGGTCCCGGGTTTCCACAATCCGCTCCGTGCTGACGAAGGTGCGCTTGGCGGCCATCGCAAACAGGTCATCGAAGTACGGGTCCGGGCCCAGGAACTGGGCGTTGCCGCCGCTGTCCGCGCGGTTGGCGTGGATGAAGGCCACGTCCAGCGGAATGGCGGGCACGGCCACGTACTCGTCGTCGGAGTACGGCGACGCGATGGTCTTCAGGTGCGGGTTCGCGGCCAGCACGTCCGAGCCGAGGCCGGCCACGGTGGGCAGGAAGGACAGGCGCGACGCCGCGGCCCGCAGCCCCGTGACGAACATCCCCTCGTCGTATTCGTTGATTTCGAGTTCGCCGCGCTCGCGGGCGGCCGTGAACAGCGGATCCAGCGGAATGCTGTCCAGCGAGACGAACCCGTAGATCAGTTTCCGCACCTTGCCCGCGGCGACCAGCAGGCCGACGTCGGGCCCGCCGAAGGCGACGACGGTCAGGTCCTTCACGTCGCTGCGCAGCAGTTCGCGGACGGCGGCCATCGGCTTGCGCCGGGAGCCCCACCCTCCGATGCCGATGGTCATTCCGGACTCGATGGACGCTATGGCGTCCGAGAGCCCGATCTTCTTGTTGGGCATGCAGTGCTCCTTTGCGTGTCTGCCGGCAGTACTACTACTAAACCTAGCGCTTGTTAGGGCGCTAGGCTAGCATGGGCCGGAATCCCACTGTTTCCGGGTCGGACGGGACCCGGAGGGACAAGGCAAAGGAGCCAAACATTGAGCCAAGCACACGTAGTCGTCACCGGCGGAGCCAGCGGCATCGGAGCCGCCGTCGTCGAGGCGCTCCTGGCCCGCGGGGAACAGGTGACGATCTTCGACCTGCAGCCCCCGCTGGCGGAAACCATGCCCGCAGGCGTCGGCTTCATCAAAGTGGATGCCTCCGATGAGGACGCGGTCCGGGACGCGGTGGCGCAGGCGGAGGCGGAACAGGGCACCGTGACGGGCATCGTGATCTGCCACGGCAACCGCGGCCTGTTCGTGCCCGCGATGGAGGCCGACCTGCAGCATGCCCGCAAGGTCTTCGACATTCACGTGCTGGGGGCGCTGGCCGTCAGCCGGGAAGTGGTCCGCCGACTGGAGGGCCGGCCCGCCTCGATCGTCACCGTCTCCTCGGCAACGGCTTTCGGCGGCTGGGAGAAGCAGGCCGACTACGGCGTCGCCAAGGCCGCCGTGCGTCAGCTGACCCAGAACCTGGCCATTGAGTGGGCGCCTCTGGGGGTCCGGGTCAACGCCGTGGCTCCGGGCAACACCCTGACGCCCATGGTTCAGGCGGTGATCGACAGCGGCAGCTACGACACCGCTGCAGTGGAAAAGCGCACCCCGCTGGGCCGGTTTGCGCAGCCGGAGGAAATTGCCACGGCCATCCTCTTCCTCCTGCTCGACGCCACCTTCGTCACCGGTCAGTGCCTGGCGGTCGACGGCGGCTGGACGGCCGTCGGGGAGTGACTCCACGGCGCTGTCCACGGCCCTGTTCATGGCGCTGATCTCGACGCTGATCAGGAGCCCTTGGGCCGTCAGGCGCTCTGCAGCAGGAAGCCCGGCGTCGCCTGGTTCAGGCGACGCCGGGCCCACCTGCGTCTAGGCCGGAACCAGGCCAAGCATGGACTGCAGCCGACTGCGGTGCTCCCGGGCGGGTCCGAACAGCTCTCCCGTGGCGTGGGCCCGCTTGAACACCAGCTGCGCATCGTGCTCCCAGGTGATGGCAATGCCGCCGTGCAGCTGCACGGTCTCCGAGGCCACCTTCTCCAGTGCGTCGGAGCACCAGGCCTTGGCCATCGCTGCCCGCTCCGGCAGGTCGGCCGCGCCGGTGCCGACGGACCAGGCGCCGGCCCAGGCCGCCGTGCGGGCCGTCTCCACCTGCACGAGCATGTCGGCCATCCGGTGCTTCAGTGCCTGGAAGGAGCCGATCGGGCGGCCGAACTGCACCCGCTGCCCGGCGTATTCCACCGTCATGTCCAGCCCGCGCTGGGCGGTGCCCACCTGCAGGCAGCTGACAGCCACCAGAGCGATGTCCCGGATCTCCTCCAGCGCGGCGCGGGCGTCCAGCACCAGCGGGCGGGCGGCGACCTTGCGGAACGTCAGCGTGGCCACCCGCAGCGTGGAATCCATCGCCGGGGTCTCCGCCGGCTCCACGGCCCCGGTGTCGAGCACCTCGAACAGGCCGACGCCGGCCGGCGTCGAGGCGACGGCCAGGATGGTGTCCGCGCCGGCGCCGTCGAGCACCAGGGTGGCGGTGCCGTCCAGGGTCCACCCGGAACCTTCGACGGCGGTCAGGCCGGATCCGTCGGTGCGCCAGCGGCCCTGTTCGTCGGCCCAGGCCAGGGTGGCAATGGTGGAGCCTTCGGCGATGCCCGGCAGCAGCCGCTCCCGGTCCGCCTCGTCGTCGGCGTGCAGCACCGCGGCGGCGCCGAGTACGGCGGAGGCGAGCAGAGGCGTCGGTGCGAGCGAATAGCCCAGGGCCTCCAGGACCAGCCCGGTCTCGAACCAGGTGAAGCCGGCGCCGCCGTACTCCTCCGGGATGGCCAGCGACGCGGCGCCGATCTCTTCGGCCAGGACACGCCACAGGTCCGCGTCGTAGCCGGTCTCGGAGGCTGCGGCGTCGCGCACCGCGGCGGAGGTCGCATGGCGGTCCAGGACCGCCCGAAGCATCTTGACGAGTTCGTTCTGCTCTTCGGTCAGGGAGAAGTCCATGGTGTCCTCAGCGGGTGGAAGGAAGGAGGAGGGAAGCCAGCCGGTCCCGGTGCTGCCGCGGGGTGCCCCAGGCACCGGCAAGGGCGCGGACCCGGGTGAACCAGAGGCCCAGGTCGTGCTCCTCGGTGTAGCCGATGGCGCCGTGGACCTGCAGGCCGACCCGGGCGGCGAGGTCCGCCGCGTCGGTGGCGGCGACCTTCGCCGCCGAGACGCTGCGCGGGCCGTCGGGCCCGCCCAGGTCGAGGGCGGCGTTGAAGATCAGCGGCCGGGCGAAGGTCAGGGCGATCCGGACGTTGGCCAGCTGGTGCTTCAGGGCCTGGTACTCGCCCACCGGCCGGCCGAACTGTTCGCGGATCTTCGCGTAGGACACGGCCTCGGCCAGCAGGCGCTCGCCGGCGCCCAGCTGGACGGCGGCGCAGGCCAGCGCGGCCCGGTCCACCGCCAGCGCCCGGACGGCCGGGTCGAGGTCCGCTGCCGGGCCTGCCGCCGTGAGCGGGCTGAGGGTGCGGGTGCGGTCCAGGGACGCGACGCCGGGACCGGCCGCGGCGGGCGCGATGGACGCCGTGTCCACCAGGAAGCTCCGGTCGGCCGTGGCCGCGTCGAGGGCGTAGGGCGCGGCGCCGGGGACGGCGGCCGTGGCAATGACCGAGCCGTCGAGCAGTCCGGCGCGCACATCGGCGTCGACCAGGTCCGGCAGCAGCGCCGCGGATTCGACGTAGGGTCCGGGAACCGCGTGGTAGCCCAGCCGTTCGAACGCCACCGCGAGGTCCACCGCGGTGCCGCCCAGGCCGCCGTCGTCCTCGGCCACGCAGAGCCCGAACAGGCCGAGTTCGGCCAGCTGGGCCCACAGGGCCCGCCCGAGCGCCGGGTCGCCGTCGGCCCAGGTCCGGGCGATCTTGGTGCCGCCCGCGCTCTCGACGATTTCGTCGATGGCCTCGGCCAGCGAATGCTGCTCTTCACTGAGCACGAATTTCATGGCTTCCTCCTGGCGTCGCCGCCGCGGGGGAGACCGAGCAGCCGTTCTGCGATGATGTTGCGCTGGATTTCGTTGGTGCCGGCGTAAATGGGCCCGGCCACGGAGAACAGGTAGTCCTCCGCCCAGCGGCCGTCGCCGACGGCGGGGGCGCCGCGCAGCTCCGCGTCCGGGCCGAGCAGGGACAGCGCCGTTTCGTGCAGGGCGATGTCCAGCTCCGACCAGAACACCTTGTTGACGCTGCCTTCGGCGCCGATGTCGCCGCCCTCCTGCATGGTGCCCACCGTGCCCCAGGTGTAGAGCCGGTAGGCCTCCGCCTTGATCCAGGCGTCGACGACGGCGTCGCGGGCGGACGGATCCGGATCCGGCAGGGCGCCCCAGAGGTCGATCAGTCGGTCGGCGGCGGCGCAGAAGCGGCCCGGGGAACGCAGCGACAGGCCGCGCTCGTTGCCGGCCGTGCTCATGGCCACCCGCCAGCCGTCGCCCGGTGCGCCCAGGACGTCGGCGTCGGGCACGAAGACGTTGTCGAAGAACAGCTCGGCGAACCCGGTGGATCCATCCAGCTGCGTGATGGGCCGGACGCTCAGGCCCGGGGCGTCCATCGGAAAGAGGAAATAGGTCAGCCCGCGGTGCCGCTGGGCCTCGGGATCCGTACGGAACAGGCCGAACCCGCGGTCCGCCCACACCGCCCGCGAACTCCAGGTCTTCTGGCCGCTCAGCAGCCAGCCCCCGCGCTCGTCGTCGCGCTTGGCGGTGCTGCGGATGGCAGCCAGGTCGCTGCCCGCCCCGGGCTCCGACCAGGCCTGCGCCCAGATCAGCGAGCCGTCGGTCATGTCCTTCAGGTAGCGCCGGCGCTGGTCGTCGGTGCCGTGCTCAAAGAGGATGGGCGCCAGCAGCGAGATGCCGTTCTGGGCTACCCGGGTGGGTGCCCCGGCGCGGTAGTACTCCTCCTCGAACAGCACCCATTCGATCAGGCCCGCGCCCCGACCGCCGAACTCCTCGGGCCAGGAGACGACCGACCAGCCGCCGCGGGCCAGCTCGGCCTCCCACTCGCGGTGCGCGGCGAAGCCCTCGGCGGTGTCCATGGACGGCAGCGGCTGCGCAGGCACATGGGCGGCCAGCCAGGCCCGCGCCTCGGCGGCGAAGGCCTGCTGCTCCTCGGTCAGATCAAGGTTCATCGCGTCGCCGTTCATGACTGCACCGCCGCGTTCCGCATGCTCTTTACTCCCATTCCGGCCAGCGAGTCGACGCCGACCTCCGCGTTGTGCGCGTGGGCCGCGTGGTGCAGCCCGAAGACCGAGTCCATGCCGGCGCGCATGCCCTGCAGGTCCTCGGCCTGGTTCACGGCCTTCTTGGCCAGGGCCAGCCCCAGGCGGGGCATCGCGCTGATCCGCCCGGCCATCGCCATCACGGTGTCCTCCAGCTCGGCGGCCGGGACCACGTGGTTGACCATGCCCAGCTCGCGGGCGCGGGCGGCGGTGAAGCGGTCGCCGGTGAAGAGGAATTCCTTGGCCGCGCGCGGGTTCATCACCCACGGGTGGGCGAAGTACTCCACCCCCGGAATGCCCATCCGCACCACGGGATCGGAGAAGAACGCGTCGTCGGCGGCGACGATGAAGTCGCAGGACCAGGCCAGCATCAGGCCGCCGGCGATGCAGGCGCCCTGCACCATCGCGATCATCGGCTTGGGAATCTCCCGCCAGCGCCGGCACATGCCCAGGTAGACCTCGGATTCGCGGGCGAACCGGGAGTCCACGCCCTCGGCGCCCACATGGTCCCACCAGATCACCGCCCGGCGCTCGAAGCTCTGATCGGCGTCCCGCTCGGGGGAACCGATGTCGTGGCCGGCCGAGAAGTGCTTTCCGTTGCCCGCGAGCACGATCACCTTGACGGCGTCGTCATTGACGGCGCGGGTGAACGCGGCATCCAAGGCGTAGGTGACCTTCGAATTCTGCGCGTTGCGGTACTGCGGGCGGTTGAGGCGGACGACGGCGACGGAGCCGCGCACCTCGTATGTCACCACCCCGCCGGCTTCGTCGTTCTGCATCGTGGTTCCTCTCTGGGATGCTTCAACCAACACTTACCAAACAAGTGCTTGGTTTGCTAGCATAGGCGACGCTCGACTTATTGACCAGTGGCGGCGGCCGAGGAAAGGTGTTCCGTGGACCTGAACTATTCAGCAGAAGACGAGGAGTTCCGCCGGGAGATACGCAGCTGGCTGGAAGCGAACCTCGTCGGCAGGTTCGCGCAGCTGCGCGGCCTGGGCGGCTCCGGCCGGGAGCACGAGGCCTTCGAGGAGCGCCTGGAATGGAACCGGCACCTCGCCGCCCACGGCTGGAGCTGCGTCGGCTGGCCCAAGGAACACGGCGGCCGCGGCCTGAGCCTTCTGCAGCAGGTGATCTTCCATGAGGAGTACGCCCGGGCCGACGCCCCTGCACGGGTCAACCACCTGGGCGAGGAACTGCTCGGCCCCACGCTGATCGCGTTCGGCACCCCGGAGCAGCAGGCCCGGTTCCTGCCGAAGATCGTGGCGGTGGAGGAACTGTGGTGCCAGGGCTATTCCGAGCCGGGCGCCGGCTCCGACCTGGCCTCGGTCGCCACTAAGGCGCGGCCTGAGGACGGGCAGTGGGTCATCGACGGGCAGAAGGTCTGGACCTCCCTGGCCCACCACGCCGACTGGTGCTTCGTCATCGCACGGACCGGCACCGGCGACCGCCCGCATCACGGACTGTCCTACCTGCTGGTGCCGATGGACCAGCCGGGCGTGCAGATCCGCCCGATCCTGCAGCTGACCGGCACCTCCGAGTTCAACGAGGTCTTCTTCGACGGCGCGCGCACCGACGCCGATCTGGTGGTCGGCGAGCCGGGCGCCGGCTGGGCCGTGGCCATGGGCACGCTCGGCTTCGAACGCGGCGTCTCCACCCTCGCCCAGCAGATCGCCTTCCAGCGCGAGCTCGACGCCGTCGTCGACCTCGCCCGGGACAACGGCGCGCTCGAGGATCCGCTGATCCGGGACCGGATCGTGTCGGCCCACATGGGCCTGCAGATGCTGCGCCTGCACGGGCTGCGCACGCTCAGCGGCGAACAGGGCATCGAAGCCTCGATCACCAAGCTGCTGTGGGCGCCCTGGCACCGGTCCCTGGGCGAGCTGGCCATGGCCGTGGCCGGTTCCGCCGGGCTCACCGTCGCCGGGGCGCCCTACGACCTGGACCCCCTGCAGTCCCTCTTCCTGTTCAGCCGCGCGGACACGCTCTACGGCGGCTCGGACGAAATCCAACGAAACGTCATCGCCGAGCGCGTGCTCGGCCTGCCCAAGGAGGCCCGCGTATGATTCCCACCCGCACCGCCCAGCCCGTTCCCGACTACGTTCCGGCCCACAACCTGCTCGCCGGCCGGCGCGTGGTGGTCACCGCCGCCGCCGGGGCAGGCATCGGCGCCGCCGCCGCCCGGCGCGCCCTGGAGGAGGGCGCGCAGCTGGTGGTCCTGGGCGACACCCACGCCGGCCGGCTGGAGGCCGCCGCCGCAGAGCTCGGCGCCGAATTCGGCGCCGACCGGGTCCGCACGGCGGTCTGCGACGTCACCGTGGACGAGCAGGTCGAAGCCCTCCTGGACCTCGCCGAGGACGCCGGCGGCGTCGACGTCATGATCAACAACGCCGGCCTGGGCGGCACCGCCTCCATCCTGGAGATGACCGACGAGCAGTGGGACAAGGTCCTCGGCGTCACCCTGACCGGCACCTTCCGCAGCGTCCGCGCCGCGGGCCGGCGCATGGTCCGCAACGGCGTGCAGGGCGTGATCATCAACAACGCGTCCGTGATCGGCTGGCGCGCCCAGGAGGGCCAGGCGCACTACGCCGCCGCGAAGGCCGGCGTCATGGCCCTGACCCGCTCGGCCGCCCTGGACCTCGCCCACGCCGGAATCCGGGTCAACGCCGTCTCCCCGAGCCTGGCCATGCATCCGTTCCTGGCCAAGGTCACCTCCGATGAGCTGCTCGAGGAGCTGACCTCCCGGGAGGCGTTCGGCCGGGCCGCCGAGCCGTGGGAGATCGCCAACGTAATGGTCTTCCTCGCCAGCGGCTACTCGTCCTACATGACGGGCGAAGTCGTTTCCGTCAGCAGCCAGCAGGCCTAAGGAGCCACCATGACCACCGCCTACATTGTCGACGCCGTCCGCACCCCCGGCGGGCGCCGCAACGGTTCCCTGGCCGGCATCCATTCCGCCGACCTCGGCGCCCATGTCATCTCCGCGCTCATGGAACGCACCGGCGTCGATCCCGGCGCGGTCGACGACGTGATCTTCGGCTGCACCGACACCGTCGGCTCCCAGGCCGGCGACATTGCCCGCACCGCCTGGCTGGTCGCCGGGCTGCCGGACCACGTTCCCGGCGTCACGATCGACCGGCAGTGCGGCTCCAGCCAGCAGGCCGTGCACTTCGCGGCGCAGGGCGTCATGTCCGGCACCGCGGACCTCATCGTGGCCGGCGGCGTGCAGAACATGTCGGCCGTTCCCATCTCCGCGGCCATGGTCCTGGGCACGCAGTACGGCTTCACGACGCCGTTCGCCGAGTCTCCCGGATGGGTGGCCCGCTACGGGAACCAGGAGGTCTCGCAGTTCCGCTCGGCGGAGATGATCGCCGAGAAGTGGAACATCAGCCGGGAACAGATGGAGCAGTTCGCGCTCCGCAGCCATGAGCGTGCCATCCGCGCGACCGACGAAGGCCGCTTCGCCCGGGAGATCGTGCCGCTGGCCGGGCTGAGCCAGGATGAAGGCCCGCGGCGCGGCACCTCGCTGGAGAAGATGGCGGCGCTGGAACCGCTGACCGAGGGCGGGCGCATCACCGCCGCCGTCGCCTCGCAGATCACCGACGCCGCCAGCGCCCTGCTGGTCGCCTCCGAGGCCGCCGTCGCCGCGCACGGGCTCACGCCCCGGGCCCGGATCCACCACCTCTCGGTGCGCGCCGACGACCCGGTCTGGATGCTCACCGGCCCCATCCGGGCGACGGCGCATGCGCTGGAGAAGGCCGGCATGGGCGTGGACGACATCGACCTGTTCGAATGCAACGAGGCGTTCGCCTCCGTGGTCCTGGCCTGGACCATGGAACTGGGCATCGACCTGGCGAAGGTCAACGTCAACGGCGGCGGGATCGCGCTCGGTCATCCGATCGGCGCCACCGGCACCCGCATCATGGCCACGCTGCTCAATGAGCTGGAACGTACCGGCGGCCGCTACGGCCTGCAGGTGATGTGCGAGGGCGGCGGCCAGGCCAACGTCACCATCATCGAACGCCTGTAGCGCGCGGCAGCGCTTGGAAAAGGGGGCCGCCGCAGCGCAACGGCTGCGGCGGCCCCCTTTGCGTTCTCCGCGGGGCCGGGGTCAGGCGGTTTCCACCTGGCCGACGCGCACGGTGCCGGCGGCGGCCTGCAGCCGCTCCGCAGCCTCGGCCACGATCCGGTCCACGAGCTCGGCGCAGCTGGGCAGGTCGTCGATCACCCCGACCACCTGCCCGGAGGCCAGCATGCCGGCGGAGGTGTCGCCGTCGACCAGTCCCGCCTTGAGCAGCATGGGGGTGTTGGCGGCCAGCATCATCTGGCTCCAGCTGCGCCCCGTGCTGCGCTTCATGGCCACCCCGTCCCGCAGCAGCCCGGCCCAGGACTGCCCCGACATCTCCTTGAAGCTCAGCGTCCGGCGCAGCGTGGGCAGCAGCCGGCGCAGCCGCCCGGACTCCTCCAGCGCTTCGACGTATTCGGTGCGCAGCAGCCGGTGCGGCATGCCGTCGGCCTTGGCGGTGACCACCGTGCCGTCCAGCCCGAACCCGAGGTAGCGCTGCTTAATCTCCTCCGGCACCGCGCTGTCCCGGGTGAGCAGGAACCGGGTGCCCATGCCGATGCCGACGGCGCCGTAGGCCAGCGCGGCGGCCAGCCCGCGGCCGTCGTGGAAGCCGCCGGCCGCGATGACCGGAAGATCCATGGCCGAGACCACGCTGGGCAGCAGGATCGACGTCGGAATCGCGCCGGTGTGCCCGCCGCCCTCGCCGCCCTGGATCATGACGGCGTCGGCGCCCCAGGCGGCGACCTTCTCCGCATGCCGCACGGAACCGATCGAGGGGATCACCACGGAGCCGTGCTCCTTGAGCCGGTCAATGAGCTCCCGCCGCGGCGCCAGGGCGAATGAGGCCACCTTGACCCCGTACTTCACCAGCAGGTCCACCCGGGCGCCGGCGTCGGCGGCGTCGGCGCGCAGGTTCACCCCGAAGGGGCGGTCGGTGCGGCTCTTCACCTCCACGATCGCCTCCTCCAGCTCGGGCACGGTCATGGTGGCGGACGCCAGGATGCCCAGGGCGCCGGCCTCCGCGGTCGCGGTGACCAGCCGGGGGCCGGCCACCCAGCCCATGCCGGTCTGGACAATCGGGTGGTCGACGCCGGCCAGGTCCGTCAGCGGCGTGGAAATGCGGGTGGTGGTGCTCATGCCGGTACCTCGTCTTCTCTGCGCTTCCGTGGATCCAGGACCTCCCGGATGAGCCGCAGCTCGGTCTCGTCCGGAAGGCGGGTGGTTTGAACGTGGCCGCCGAAGTGCAGCGGGAACCCGGTGGCGGCCTGCATCTGCCCGGCGTCGACGCCGGGATGGACCGAGACCACGGCCAGGGTGCCGCCGGGGCCGCTGAAGTCGAAGACGCCCAGGTCGGTCACCACCCGGTGCAGGTCGTGGAACCGGGTGGCGGAGGGGCCGGCTTCGCGGGCGCGGTCGGTGCCGACGCCGGTCACGAAGTCCACGTGCTCCACCAGGATGCGCGGACTGTGCCGGGCGATCCAGTAACTGGTCCGGTGGTTGACGGTGTTGGTGGCGGCGGCCCGGGTGCCCAGCAGCTGGCGCCGCGGCCGGTCGTGGCCGCCGATGACGGAGAGGTTCTGGTTGCCGGTGCGGTCCAGCTGGGCGGCGCCCATCACCACATGGCGCCGTCCGGCGGCGATCAGCTCAAACAGCTCGCGGTACGGCAGGTAGCCGGCGGTGACGGCGGACGTCCCCTCCAGGGGCGGCACGTCGCCGAAGATCGTGGATTCTCCGTCGCTGAGCATCAGCCCGGGTGCGTGCGTGAGGGCGGCCAGCCGGGCGCCGAGCGTGGGCACGATCCCGGCGGGGCTGGCCAGGATGTCCGCCTGCCCTCGGAATAGGTCGCTGCACGCCGTGACTGCGACTTCGGCCCGGGTCGGCGCGCTCATCGGCCGGCTCCCACGGCGGCGCGGTAGCCGGCGTCGTCCACATCGAGGAACCGGCCGCGGAACCGTTGCCAGTCCTCCGCCGAGGCGGCACTGCGCGCATACTCGCGTTGGAACGCCTCGTCCCGCCCGTAGTCGGGCAGGCAGGAGGTGAAGTGCGCCCCGAGCGGAGCTTCCACCACCGCATCGACCATGGTCCGGTTCAGCAGCAGCGTGGACGGGTGGGCGTTCCGGGCGAGGTCGTCGGTGGGCACCACGGCCTCGGCGCTGACGATGGTCTCCGCCGCCGCCCGCGCGAAGAGGTCGTCGAAGTACGGATCCGGGCCCAGGCACTGGGCGTTGCCCAGCGCGTCGGCGCGGTTCAGGTGCAGCAGGGCGACGTCGAGGGGCACGGCGGGCATGGCCACCAGCACCTCGCGGTCGTCGTAGGGGGACGCCACGGTGCGGATCCAGGGATTGGCGGCGAGCGTGTCCGCCCCGAGCCCGGAGCGGGTGGCTTCAAACGGCAGCCGCCGCCCGGCGGCGCGCAGCCCGGCCACCAGCATCGCCTCGTCCAGCTCCACGACCTCGACGGCGCCGGCCTGCCGGGCCGCGGCGAAGTGCGGTTCGACGGCGATGCTGTCCAGCGTCACGAACCCGAACACCACCCGCCGCACCTGTCCGGTGGCGCAGAGGACGCCGACGTCGGGCCCGCCGAAGCTCACCACGGTCAGGTCCCGGACGCCGGAGCGCACGAGTGCGCGCACCAGCGCCATGGGCTTGCGGCGTGAGCCCCAGCCGCCGATGCCGATGGTCATCCCGTCGCGGAACCGGCCGGCCACCGCGTCCAGGGCGGTGACTTTTCCGCTCATGGGGCGGAGGCGCCGGTGGCGACGAAGTCGTCGCGGAGGTCGTCGGCGACGCCGGCCAGGTTGAGCTCGAAGGTGAAGCCCTGCTCAAAGCGGTAGCTCTTCACGACGTCGACGGGGTCGATGCCGTTCAGGGCCTCCTTCGCGGCACGGATCACCCGGGGGTCCTTGGCAGCCACCTCGTCCGCGAAGGCGAACGCGGCGTCGTCGAGCCGGTCGGCGGGAACCACCTCCGCCACGCTGCCCAGCTCCGCCAGGCGGGCGGCGCTGATGGTGCGGCTGGTGTAGTAGAGCGTCCGCAGCAGGTGGGCGGGCACCAGCCGGGACAGGTGCGTGGCCGCGCCCAGGGCGCCGCGGTCCACTTCGGGCACGCCGAAGTAGGCGTCCTCCGAGGCGATGATCGTGTCCGCGCTGCCGGCCAGGCCGACGCCGCCGCCCAGGCAGAACCCGTTCACGGCGGCGACCACGGGGACCGGGCATTCGTAGATGGAGCGGAACGCCTCGTAGCAGCCGCGGTTGGCGCCGAGGATGGCGGTGAAGCCGTCGGTGGCCTGCATTTCCTTGATGTCGACGCCGGCGTTGAAGCCGCGCCCCTCGGCGCGCAGCACCACCACGCGGGTGGCGGCGTCGGCGCCCGCCTCGTTCAGCGCCTCGCTGACCGCGAACCAGCCCGCCACCGGCAGGGCGTTGACCGGCGGGTAGTCCATGGTGACCACGCGGACGCCGTTGGAGTGCATCTTCGATCTGATTGGCATAGCAGTACCCTACCTAACGTTTGCTTGATACCCTAACATTTGCTTGGTAGACGCTACACTGGCCGACCAGGGCAGTGAACCCTAAGGAGAAAATCGACATGACCGGCATCTGTAAGGGACGAGTTGCCATCGTGACGGGCGCCGGCCGCGGCCTGGGCCGCGAGCATGCGCTGGAGCTGGCGCGGCAGGGCGCGAAGGTCGTGGTCAACGACCTCGGCACCTCCCTCGACGGCGTCGTCGAGGCCTCCGGGCCGGCACACGACGTCGTGGACCTGATCCGCTCGATGGGCGGGGAGGCGGTGGCCAACGGCGCGGACGTCGCCGACTTCGAGCAGGCCCGGGGCCTGGTCCGGCAGGCCGTCGACACCTTCGGGCGCCTGGACATCCTGGTGAACAACGCTGGCTTCGTGCGGGACCGGATGCTGGTCAACACGTCCGAGGAGGAGTGGGACGCCGTGATCCGGGTGCATCTGAAGGGGCACTTCGCCCCGCTGCGCCACGCCGCCGAGTACTGGCGGGCCGAGGCCAAGGCCGGGCGAACCCCGGACGCCCGGGTCATCAACACCTCCTCCGGCGCCGGGCTGCAGGGCAGCGTCGGGCAGGCCAGCTACTCCGCGGCGAAGGCCGGCATTGCCGGGCTCACCCTCGTGGCCGCCCATGAGCTGGCCCGATACGGGGTCACCGTGAACGCCATCGCCCCGTCCGCCCGCACCCGCATGACCGAAGGCGCCTTCGCCGAGGCGATGGCCGCCCCCGAAAGCGGTTTCGACGCCATGGACCCGGCCAACGTCTCCCCGGTGGTCGCCTGGCTGGCGAGCCCCGGCTCGAGCGAGGTGACCGGCCGGGTGATCGAGATCGAAGGCGGGCGCATCTGCATCGAAGAGGGCTGGAACCACGGCCCGGCGAACGACTTGGGCCGTCGCTGGGAGGCCGCCGCCGCCGGCGAGGCGATCACACAGCTGCTGCAGAAGGCGGCCGCTCCGGAACCGGTGTACGGCGCATGAGCGGCGCAGCCGCCACAGGCATCGGGGTTGACCCCGGGGCCGGCGCCGGCAGCGCCGGCGACTGGGCCGGGCGGAGCCTCGGCGACCGCACGGCGGGCTACACCGAAACCGAGGCCATTCTCTACGCGCTCGCCGTCGGCGCCTCCGCACAGGACCTGGACCTGGTCTTCGAGGACCGGCTGCGGGTGCTGCCCTCCTTCGGCCTGACGCTGGCGCAGTGGGCCCCGGACGTGCTGGCCGGGCAGGGCGCCTTCGACAACCGCGCCGTGCACGGCTCGCAGCAGCTCACCGTCCACCGCCCGCTGCCCCGCTCCGGCGAACTGACCATGAGCGCCCGCGTGGGCGAGGTCTGGGACAAAGGGTCCGCCGCCGTCTTCAACGTCATCGTCGAAAGCGACTTCTTCGCGGCAACCTGGCGCATCTTCGCCCCGGGCTGCGGCGGCTTCGGCGGAGACCGCGGCCCCTCCGCTCCCGCGGCGCCGGACACGGAGCCCGCCGGCACCGGAAGCATCGCCACCCAGCCCAACCAGGCGGCGCTGTACCGGCTGCTGGGGGACCGGCACCACATCCACATCGACCCGCAGTCCGCCCGGCGGATCGGCCAGGACCGGCCCATCCTGCACGGCCTGGCCTCGCTGGCCGCGGTGACGCTGCCGCTGGCCGGGCTGGCCGGAGCCCATCCGGCCGACCTCCGCGAGTTCTCCGGACGGTTCTCCGGCGTGGTGTTCCCCGGCGACGAAATCGCCGTCCGGAGCTGGACCGACGGACGTTTCGACGCCGCCGTGGCGGAACGTCCCGTGATCACCGACGGCCTGATAGCTTTCGCGTAACCCGCACGTTGCGCCCCGAACTTCGACGATGAAAGAGGGAAATCGATGAAAATAGTTGTTCTCATGAAGGAAGTGCCGGACACCTACGGGGACCGCACACTGAACCTGGAAACCGGTCTCCTGGACCGCGCCGCCGGAGATCCGGTCCTGGACGAAATCACCGAACGGGCCCTCGAGGTGGCGCTGACCCACCGCGGCGCCGATCCGGACACCGAGGTGGTCCTGCTCGCCGCCGGGCCGGACGGCACCATGCCGGCCACCCTGCGCAAGGGCCTGGCCATGGGCGCCGACCGCGCCGTGCACGTCTGCGACCCGGCCATGCTCGGTGCCGACACCACCCTCACCGCCGAGGTCCTGGCGGCGGCCATCCGGAGCATCGGCTTCGACCTGGTGATCGCCGGCAACATCTCCACCGACGGCGGCGCCGGCGTGCTGCCCTCCATGCTTGCCGAGCTGCTGGGCGTTCCCGGCATCACCTTCCTCAGCACGGTGGAGCTCACCGCGGACACGGTCTCCGGGCGCCGGAACCTGGAGGCCGAGAGCACCCAGGTGCAGGCGCCGCTGCCGGCCGTCATCTCGATCACCGAAGCCCTGCCGGACGCCCGCTTCCCCAACTTCAAGGGCATCATGGCCGCGAAGAAGAAGCCCTTCGACACCCTCACGCTGGCGGACCTCGGCATCACCGTCGACGACGAGGCGAACCGCTCCATCATCCTCTCCGTGGCGCAGCGCCCGGCCCGCGCCGCCGGCATCCGCATCGAAGACGAGGGCGACGCCGGCCGGCAGATCGCCGACTTCCTCGCCGAGAACCAACTCATCAAAGGACACTGACCATGCCCGCATACCCCGAAAACGCGACCCTCGTGCTCGTCGACCTCTCGCCGTCGGGCAAACTGCGCTCCAGCGCGGCCGAACTGATCGGCGCCGCCTCCGCCATCGGGACGCCGGTGGCCCTCGCGGTGGCTGCGCCCGGCAGCGCTGACCGGCTCGGCAAGGAACTGGCGGGCCTGGGCACCGCGCACGTGCTGGTCGCCGAAACCGACCAGGCCGCCACCTCCGTGGTTGGACCCGTGGTGGACGCGCTGACCGCCGCTGCCGCGGCCCTGGCACCCGAAGCCGTGCTGGTGCCGAACTCGATCCAGGGCCGCGACGCCGCCGCACGTTTCGCCGTCCGCACCGGCGCCGCCCTGGCGGCCGACGCCGTCGGCGTCTCCCGGGACGAGGAAGGGGTGGTGGCGCACCACTCCGTCTACGGCGGGGCGTACCTGACGGACTCCGCCGCGGCGAACGGCACCCTGGTCATCACCCTGCGCCAGGGCTCCTCCAGCCTCCGGGCCGAAGCGCAGGAACCCTCGGTGGAGGTGCTGGCGACGGAGGCCTCCGGCGCTCCGGACGCAACGGTCACCAGCTGCGAGGAGACCGGCACGGTGTCCACCCGCCCGGAGCTGCGCGGCGCCTCCGTGGTCGTCTCCGGCGGCCGCGGCCTGGGCTCCGGCGAAAACTTCGCCCTGGTGGAAAGCCTGGCCGACGCGCTGGGCGGGGCGGTCGGTGCCTCCCGCGCCGCCGTCGACGCCGGCTACGTGGCGCAGGCGATGCAGGTGGGCCAGACCGGCGTGACCGTGGCTCCCGACCTCTACATTGCCCTGGGCATCTCCGGCGCCATCCAGCACCGGGCCGGCATGCAGACCGCGAAGACCATCGTTGCGGTGAACAAGGACCCGGACGCGCCGATCTTCGACATCGCCGACTTCGGCGTGGTGGGGGACCTGTTCACCGTGGTGCCGCAGCTGGTGGCCGCCCTCGAAGAGAAGCGGGGATAGTCCGATGGTGAGGAAGGGACTGCCCCGGGTGGCCGGGCAGGCAGCCGAGGCGACTCCGGAACAGGCCGCAGCGGCACCCGGTGCGGGGGCCGCCGCCCCGGCGGGAACGGGTGCAGCAGCTCCGGAGCAGGTGCCGACGTCGGCCGGGGAGCAGGGGACCACGGCTGCGGCCGAACCTGCTGCCGCACCGGCCCGCACCGGCAGGCGGCAGGGGCTGCCCCGGACGGCCGGGGCGCCCGGCTCCGGGCCGGGCGCCGCACCAGCTGCAGCCGCCGGAGGCTCCGGTGACGCCGCGGCCACCCCCGGCCCTTCCTCACCGCCGGCTTCCTCCGCGCCGACCGCGCCGACCGCAGCGGCAACCACCGGCCGGCGCCGGGGGCTGCCCCGGCCGGCCGCCGCGGGGGAGGCCCCTGCGGTTCCCGCGGCGGCGGAACCGGCTGCCGGCCCGCCGGAGAATGCGCCCACCAGCGCATCCGGCAGTGCATCCACCAGTGCACCCGCCGGCCGACGCCAGGGGATGCCCCGCCCGGCGGCGGCCCCGGCGCCCGCTGCCGCGGCAGCTGCCGTGGCGGCTTCCGTGCCGGGCCCGGCCGCTGCCCCCGCCTCCGGTTCCACGGCCTGCGGCTCCGCCGCTTCGCCCGCGTCCGCCCCCGCCAGGCCGGAACGGAGCCGGCTGCGGCAGGCCGCGCTGCTCGCCGTCGTCCTGCTGGTGCTCTGCGCCGCCGCGGTGCTGGCCGCACGGTGGCTGGTCACGCTGGGGCCGGTCCAGGAGTTCCTCGCCCGCTACACGGGGGAGAGCGAGCTGCCGCACGGCGCTCCCGTCGGGATTCCGGCCTGGCTGGGCTGGCAGCACTTCTTCAACGTGTTCCTGATGGTCCTGATCATCCGCTCCGGCTGGCAGGTCCGCACCCAGCGCCGCCCGCCGGCGCAGTGGACCCCCAAGTGGGGCCGGAACCCGAAGAAGATCAGCCTCACCCTGTGGCTGCACCAGTCGCTGGACATCCTCTGGCTGGTCAACGGGGCGGTCTTCGTGGTGCTGCTCGCCGCCACCGGTCAGTGGATGCGGGTGGTGCCGACCAGCTGGGACGTGTTCCCGAACGCTGCCTCCGCGGCCCTGCAGTACCTGTCGCTGGACTGGCCGACGGAAAACGGCTGGGTGAACTACAACTCCCTGCAGGTGCTGGCCTACTTCGTCACGATCTTCGTGGCCGCGCCGCTGGCAGCGCTCAGCGGCTACCGCATGTCAGGGATGTGGCCGGCCAGGGCGGACCGGCTGAACCGCATCTTCCCGGTGGAGGTGGCCCGGGCCATCCACTTCCCGGTGATGCTGTACTTCGTGGCGTTCATCATCGTGCACGTTGCACTGGTGCTGTCCACCGGGGCGCTGAAGAACCTGAACCACATGTACGCCGGCCAGGACGCGGTGAACTGGACGGGCTTCTGGATCATGTTCGCGTCCCTGCTGGTGATCGCCGGCGGCTGGTTCGCCGCCCGCCCGTTCGTGCTCGCCCCGATCGCCTCGCTGTTCGGCAAAGTCGGGCGCTGACCGCGGCCGGATTCCGGCCGCCCGCTCCCGCTTGCTCCCGCCCGGGTGTCCCGGGCGGGGGCAAAGCGGAAACAATGGCGGAGTGGACGGCAGCCGGAACCGGATTTTCCGGGAGGAGTTCAGCTCCGGAGACAGCCTGGACCGCACCGCTTCCTTCAGCGATGCGATCTTCGCCGTTGCCATGACCCTCCTGGCCGTCGGCATCGAGGCGCCCAGGGTGGCGCCCGATGGCCTGGCGGCCGCGGTGGCCGAACAGCTTCCCCAGTTCGGCGCCTACGCCCTCTCCTTCGTCGTCACCGGCGCGTACTGGCTCAGCCACCACCGCATGATCCGGGTGCTGCGCGGCTTCACCCCCGGGTTCCAACGCCTGAACCTCCTGCTGCTGCTGTTCGTGGCCCTGATCGGCTACGCCACGGACATCCTCGTCTTCTACGGCGACCAGCCGCTCGGCGTCGCCATCTACGCCGGAACCGTGGCGGTGATCGGCGGCGTCGACGCCCTGATGTGGCTGTACTGCAAGCGCCGGAACCTGTTCAGCGCCGCCTTCGACCTCCGCGTGCTCAACACCGCCTGGCGCCACGCCGCCGTCGCGCCCCTGGTGTTCCTGATCTCGGTGCCGATCGCCCTGATCAGTCCCGTCGCCGCGCAGTATTCCTGGCTGGCGATCCTCGCCGCCAACGCGGTGCTGGCCGTGCTGGGCCGGCGGCCGCTGCCGGAGTGAGACGGCGGCCGTCCCGCCCCGATTCGGCAATCCGGGCGTTGTCCGGTAGTCTTGTATCTGCTCTTGACGAGCAAGCCTGGAGGATTCGCCTAGCGGCCTATGGCGCACGCCTGGAACGCGTGTTGGGTTAACGCCCTCGGGGGTTCAAATCCCCCATCCTCCGCCGATGAGATGATCATCAAGCAGAACACCCCGGTCCCTTGGACCGGGGTGTTCTGCTTTCTGCGGACTGCGCCAGGCCCGCCGCTCAGGTCCGGTCCGGGCGCAGCGCCCCCCGCGTGGCCACGGCGACGGAGCCCAGCCCCAGGGCCGCCGTCGCGCCGGCCAGGGCGAGATAGGCGGCCGGGACGATCGACGGCAGCGGCGCCCCGGAGACGCTGTACGCGATGCCCATCAGCGGCGGGACGGCCAGCACGGTGCCCACCGCGACGGCCACCGCCGCGACCAGGACCGCCTCCGCACCGGTCATCCGCCGCAGCTGGGCATCCGAGGCGCCCAGGCTGCGCAGCAGCAGCATCTCCGGCCGACGCCGGGCGGTGGCCATCACCAGGGTGTTCACCACCGAGACGGCCAGGTACCCGAGCAGCACCAGCATGGCGATGACGGACACCCAGGACTCGGCGTTCCGTTCCGCGGAGCCGGCTGCGGCCAGGCCGTCGCGGTCCAGCAGCGTCAGCCCCAGTCCGGCCACGGCCGCCTCGAGGTCCGCAGGGTCCGTGCCCGGTGCGGCGCTGACCAGCAGATGGTCGTTCAGGCCCGTGGTGGTGTGGGCGCGCAGCGTGTCGTTGGCCACCGCGACGTCGCCGAAGCCCAGCCCCCGCTCATAGGTCGCGACGACGACGGCGGTCGCCGGCGTGCCGTCGCCGAACCGGAAGCCGAACTCTCCGCCCGGCGCGACGCCGGCGGCCCGGGCCAGGTCCACGCTGAGGGCCACGGTGCCGGGCTCGGCCAGCCGGTCCAGGGAGCCCTCGCTGACCTGCAGGTCCAGCGTCCCGTCCAGCTCCGCCGGGTCCAGCCCCTGCACGGCGTAGGGCGTGACGCCGTCCTCCATGCCGAGGAAGCGGGTGTCCGCCAGGACCGCGGACCGGGCCACGGCGGTCGCGGACTGCACCCCGGGCAGGGCGGCCACCCGGTCCGTGGTTTCCGCGGACAGCCCCGACGCCGGAGCGCTGACCAGATAGGCGGCCACCGTTCCGTCACGGGCCTGTCGCTCAGCCTCCGCCTCCACGGTGGTGGGCGTGAAGAACTGCACCGATCCCAGCGCCACGGCCAGGGCGAGCGGAACGATGCCGGCGGCCAGCCGCCGCGGGAACGCGCCCGCGTTGGCTTCGGCCAGCACCAGCGACGCCGAGGAGCTGCGGCCCAGCAGCGGCCGCAGCAGCTTCAGCACCGCGGTGACCAGCCACGGCCCGAGGACCGCCGTGCCGATCACCAGCAGCAGGATGCTGGAGGCGGCCGCCGCCAGCCCGCCGTCGCCGGGAACCGCCACCGGGACGACGGCGGCGAGCAGGCCCGCGGCCAGCAGGGCCAGACCGGTGTTCACCCGGCCGCGGCCGAGCCGGGAGGACTCGGTCTGGGACTCCCGCAGCGCGGCCGTCGGCGGAGTGCGCACGGTGCTGCGGGCGGCAACGAACGAGGCGCCCACGGCCGCGGCCACGCTGATCAGCACCGCGGCCACCGCCGGCAGCGGACCGTAGGCCAGCCGGAAGGATTCGGGGATGACGCCGGCGTCGGCGAACTGTCCGCCCAGGAGCGCGGCGAGTCCGAACCCCGGGGCCGCGCCCAGGACGGCGGCCGCCGCCGAGACCAGCAGTACCTCGCGGACGACGAGCCCCAGCGCCTGCCCGGTGCCCGCCCCCACGGCCCGCAGCATGGCGAACTCGCGGCGGCGGCCCAGCACCGACAGGGACAGCGTTCCGGCGGTCACGAACACCGCGGTCATCACGGCGACGCCGGCCAGCGAGCCGCTCAGCAGCAGCAGGCCCGAGCGGGCGGCGGCGCCGCCCAGGTTCTCCACGTCCCCGCGGGCGTCGCCGGTGTAGGTGACGACGCCGTCCACCCGGGCTTCGATCGCTGCGGCCAGCTGGTCCGGGCCGACCCCGGGCGCGGCGAGTACACCGACGGTGGCCACGGAGTTGCCGTGCGGCCACAGGGCCTGCGCCCCGGCAGGGCTGAGGAAGACGGCCGGGCCCGCCGCCGACGACGCGCCCTCCGCGCCGCCGTCGGCCGCCAGGACGCCGGAGACCGTGTACTCGGTGCGCTCCCCGCCGTGGGCCAGCACCAGCCGGCTGCCCGGCTCCGCGCCGAAGGAGGCGTCCACGGCCACGTCGTTGGCCGCTTGCGGGGCCCGCCCCTCGGCCAGCTCGTACGGGCCCAGGGCGGCGCTGTCCCAGCCGGCGGCCGTGACGGCGGCGCCGTCCGCGGTGGCCAGCGGAATCTCGACGCCGCCCACGGCCCGGTCCACGCCGGGCACCGCGGCGATCTGCTCCACCGCCGCGGCCGGCAGCAGGACCCGTTCGGGCAGGGCGACGTCCATGTCTTCCACGACCGGAACCTCCTGCGGGGCGCCCACGACGACGTCCGCGCCCTGCAGCCGCTGGGCGGCGACGCCGCCGCGCAGCCCGGATTCAATCAGCACGCCCATGGCCGTGATCAGCGCCGAGCAGAGGAACACGGCGACGAAGACGCCGGCGAACCCGCCGAGGTGGTGGCGGACGGAGGCTTTGGCAAGGGTCCACATATCAGCGCTCTCCCAGGTCGGCCATGCGGGCGGTGATGTCGCGGGCGGAGGCGTCGGTCATGCTGCCGTCCAGCCGTCCGTCGGCGAGGAACAGGACGGTGTCCGCGTGCCGGGCGGCCACCGGATCGTGGGTCACCATGATCACGGTCTGGCCCAGGGCGGAGACCGTGTGGCGCAGCAGCCCCAGCACCTGCTGCGCGGTGGCCGAGTCCAGGGCGCCGGTCGGCTCGTCGGCGAAGACGGCGGCCGGGCGGGTGATCAGGGCCCGGGCGATCGCGGCCCGCTGCTGCTGGCCGCCGGAGAGCTCCTGCGGCTTTCGGTGGCCCAGCCCGCCCAGCCCGACCGCCTCCAGCACGTAGTCCAGCCAGGCCTGGTCCGGTCCGCGTCCGGCCAGCAGCAGCGGCAGCGTCACGTTCCGCGCCACGCTCAGCTGGGGCAGCAGGTTGTAGGACTGGAAGACGAAGCCCACGTGGTCCCGCCGGAACCGGGTCAGCGCCTTGGGGCGCAGCGCGGAGATCTCGGTGCCTCCCAGCAGCACCCGGCCGGAATCCGGGGTGTCCAGGCCCGCCGCGCTCTGCAGCAGGGTGCTCTTGCCCGAGCCCGAGGGGCCCATGATCGCGGTGAACGTGCCGGCCGGAAGGGCCAGGGACACGTCCCGGAGCGCGTCGACCCGGGAACTGCCGGACCGGTAACTCTTGGAAACGCCCTGCAGCGCAAGGGCCGCAGGGGCGGAAAACTCAGCGGCATCGGTGTACATGGTTTGTCCTATCGGGAAGGGGTTGGCTTCCCTCTCGACGCTATTGAGCGCCGGGTGCCGATCCGATACCGCCAGCCGGCCGGTTTGGGGTAGAGCCAGCTATACCGACAGCCGCCGGGCGGTCCGGCATAATTCTGGAAATGACCTCCCCGAGCCGCGCAGGCCTCGCCTCCCGCACCCGGGACCTGCTGTTCCTGCTGCGCGAAGGCGCCTGGTCGCTGGTCTCGTGGGTGACGCTGGTGGTCGGCATCGCGCTGCTGCCGTTCGTGGCGCTGGGCGTGGGCCTCTATGCCGTGCCGGGACTGCTGACCGCGGTGAACCGGCTCGCCGTCCGCGCCCAGCGCCGCTCGGCCGGGTTCGCCCACGCGGTGATGCCCTTTGACCGGCGCCGGCTGGCCGGCCGGCACTCGTTCAGCGAGCTGGCCGCCCTGGTCACCGCCCCGGACACCAAACGGGACCTGTCCTGGCTGCTGTTCCACTGCGCGTTCGGGCTGCTGGCCGGAGCGCTGGCGCTGGCGCTGCCCGTCGGGGCGGTGCTGTACCTGCTGTTGGCCCCGTGGTGGCAGCTGTTCCCGGCGGACGCGCCGCTGGAAATGACGATCACCGTCACCAGCTGGCCCGACGCCGCCCTGGCCATGCTGCTTGGGCTGCTGTACGCCGCGCTGGCCTGGCTGCTGCTGCCGTGGATGGCCCGGCGGCTGAGTGATGGAACGCTGGCCATCCTCTCGCCGCGCCGGTACGCGGAGCTCTCCCGCCGGATCCAGGAGCTGTCCTCCGCGCGGGCCAGCGCGCTCGCCGCGCATTCGGCCGAGCTGCGCCGGATTGAACGCGAACTGCACGACGGCGCGCAGAACCGGCTGGTCGGCGTCGTCATGATGCTCGGGCTGGCGCAGCGGGCAGCGGAAACCGATCCGGCGGCCGCGGTTCCGTTCCTGGGCCGGGCGCAGGACGCGGCGTCGGAGGCGCTGGCCGGGCTGCGCGCGGCGGTGCACGATATCTATCCGCCGGTGCTGGACGAGCTCGGCCTGGGCGGGGCGGCGTCGGCGCTGACCAGCCGGTCACCGATCCCTGCCACCCTGGACACGGCCGGGCTGGAGCGGGCCCCGGCGGCGGTGGAGTCGGCGGCCTATTTCGTGCTCGCCGAGGCGCTGACCAACGCGGCCAAACATTCGCAGGCGGCACGGATCGACGTGGTCCTGCGGACCGAATCGAGCGGGCGGGAGGAGATCCTGGTGATTGCAGTGGACGACGACGGGCGCGGGGGCGCGCGGGTGCCGGAACCGGACGACGGCGCGGCCGGCGGCTCCGGCACCGGCCTGGCCGGCATCGCCCGGCGGGCGGCCGCGTTCGGCGGCAGGGTGCTGTTGGACAGCCCGGCCGGCGGACCGACGAAGCTGAGGGTGGAGCTGCCATGCGCCTTCTGATCGCCGAAGACGATGCGCTGCTGCGCGCCGGCCTGGAGCTGCTGCTGCGCGGGGAGGGGTTCGACGTGGTCGGGTCCTGGGACAACGCCGATGACCTGCTGGCGGCCTTCGAACCCGGCGGCGCCGACGGCGCGGTGCTGGACGTGCGGATGCCGCCGACCTTCACGAACGAGGGCCTGCGCGCGGCTCTGGACCTGCGCGAACGGGTGCCGGAGTTTCCGGTCCTCGTGCTTTCCGCCTATGTGGAGGACCGGTACGCCAGCCGGCTGCTGGCCTCCGGTGCGCAGGGGGTGGGCTATCTGCTGAAGGAGCGGGTGGGCAACGTCGGCGAGTTCGTGGACGGGCTGCGCCGGGTGCTGGCCGGCGGCACCGTGATGGACCCGGAGGTCATCGCCCAGCTGTTCAGCCGCCGCAGCACCCAGGACCCGATCCGCTCTCTGACGCCGCGCGAGTTCGAGGTGCTCGGGCTGGTGGCCGAGGGGCTGGGCAACGCGGCCATCGCCGAGACGATCTCCGTCTCCGAAACGGCGGTGAGCAAGCACATCGGCAACATCTTCGCGAAGCTCGGGCTCGCGCCGTCGGACAGCGGGCACCGCCGGGTCCTGGCCACCCTGGCCTATCTGCGCTCCTAGGTACTCCTGGGCAACGCCGGCTGGGGGGCTTACCTGCCGAGGGCTTCGTCCAGCGGTTCCTGGATCTCGCTGTACTCACCGGACTCGAGCTGCAGCACCTCGCCGTCCAGGTAGAGGGTGGGGGTGCCGCGGACCTCGAGCTCCTGGGCGTCCTGCAGGTCCCGGGCCACCCGGTCCCTGATGGCGTCCGACTCGTAGTCGGCGCGGTACCGGTCCATGTCGAAGCCGATCTCCTCCGCGTAGCCGGCGAAGATGTCATCCACGTTGTCCGCGGTCTTCCAGTCCTGCTGGTGCTCAAACACGGCCGTGGCCATCTGCTCCATGGCGCCCTGCTCCGCGGCGGCCTCCACGGCGCGGGCGGACGGCTCGGCGTTCTGGTGCTTGGGCAGCGGGTAGTTCCGCACGACGATGCGCACCGAGTCGCCGTAGTCGTCCCTGGCCTGCTGGAGCAGCTCATCCATCATGGCGCAGTAGGGGCACTGGTAGTCGGTGAACAGCACCAGGGTGGCCTGCGGATCCGCCGGGTTGGTGAGGGTCCGGGCGTCCGCGGGGATCAGCTGGTCGGCCTGCTCCGCGGGCACCGTGGTTGCCGCGGTGGCGCTGGTCGAGGCCTCCGGAGAGGGCGCGTCGGTGGTTCCGCAGGACACCACGCCGCCGCCTGCCAGCAGACCCGCGATGAGAAGTGAGGTTGCAACCCTGCGCATGGTTCCTTTCAAGAGTCCGGGGATGCCTTGAGTCGTGGGAGGCCTTGTTGATGGGGAGGGGCCGGGAGGGAAAGGAGGGATGGCCGGATCATGCCGGCAGGCACTGCGCTCCCCATCGTTTCGATCGTTGCACCGGCGGCCGGGGTGCCGGTACCCCGCTGATCGGCACCGGCCTATATCGTTCTGATATGGGCGAGCCGTGGCCGGACCTGCAGGTGCTGGAGCTGTTCGTTGCCGTGGTCGAGGAAGGCAGCGTCGGAGCCGGGGCGCGGCGGGTCGGCATGGCCCAGCCCAACGCCAGCCGCGCGCTCGCGGAGCTGGAGGCGCACCAGGATGCGGCCCTGCTGGTGCGCAGCCCGCGCGGGTCGGTGCCCACCGCCCGGGGTCAGCAGCTCGCGGAGGCGGCCCGGGAGCTGCTCGATGCGGCCCGCCGGTTCACCGCCGTGCAGGGCGGAGCCGCCGGCTCGGGTGTGCAGGAGCTGACCGTCGGCGCCAGCGACACGATTGCCGAGACGCTGCTGCCGGCCTGGCTGGCCGAACTGAAACGCCGCCTGCCGGAGGCCAGGGTGCAGGTGCAGGTGCTGAACTCGGCCCAGGTGCTCGACGAGGTCCAGCGCGGCGAGCTGCAGCTGGGGTTCGTGGAAACGCCCACGGTCCCGGTCCGGCTGAACACCCTGGTGGTCGCCGAGGACGAGCTGGTGGTGGTCGTGGCGCCCAGCCACGAGTGGGCGGAGCGTGCCGGGCGGCTCAGCGTGCCGGAGCTGGCGGCCACTCCGCTGGTGGTGCGTGAATCGGGTTCGGGGACCTGGCAGGCGCTGCGGGACGCGCTCGCCGGATACGACGTCGCCGAGCCGGTGCAGGTGCTGGGCAGCAACGCGGCGGTCCGGGTGGCGGTGGCGGCCGGCGCCGGTCCGGCTGCACTCAGCGAACTGGCGGTGCGGAACCAGCTGGCCGCCGGTGAACTGCTGCAGGTTCCGGTGGACGGGCTGGACGCCGGGCGGCCGCTGACGGCCGTCTGGTCAGGCCCCCGCCGGCTGACCGGGGCGGCCGCGGAGCTGGTTGCGGTGGCGGCCGCCGGGGACCGCTAGGGCAGGTTCTGCAGCCGGGCGATGCGCTCCCGGGCGGAGCGTTCGCTGGGCCCCTGCGCGCCGAGGCCCAGCCGGATTACACCCAGCACCGCCCTGACCGGCAGCCGCATGGGAATCGGCACCGGCCCGAGATGCGGGGCGCGCAGTCCCAGCAGCTGCCGGTGTTCGGGAGTCAGGGTGGAGACCGCGCCGGCGAACAGCACCCGGTAGCCCAGCCGCTGGGAGCGGGGAAGCGGCGGGTTGCGGAGGAACCCGAGCACCTCGTCCAGGTACGCGCTGTGGTACAGCTCGCCGTCGAACGCCGCCATCTGTGCGCGCAGCTGCGCTTCGCTGCGCGGCGGATCGGGAATGCCCATCAGCTCCCCGGCCACCGCCCACTCGTCCACATATTGGTCGGCGCCGCCGGGAATCGGGCCGCCGAAGGCCAGATGCGAGGTGAGGAACGCGTCGGTGAAAGCCAGGTGCACCCAGCGGCCGATCTCCGGATCGTTGGCGGAGTAGTCCTGCGGCGCGCCGCAGGCGTCGACGTAGCTGCCCTGCACCCGTTCATGAAGCCGGCGCACCCACTGCGAGCCGTTGCGGGCGGCGGCGGTGTCGCCGTAGGTGACGGTGAAGATCCAGCGGATGGTGCCGGCCAGTCGGCCGAGCGGATCCTCCTTGTAGTTGGAGTAGTCATGCACCCCGGCCAGGGCGCCCGGGTGCAGGGCCTGCAGCAGCAGTGCGCGGATGCCCGCGACGATGGGCGTCATGGAGCCGTGCACCGCCCAGACGGCGGAGTCGGGGCCGAAGTGGCCGACGTCGTCGCCTTTGGCCAGGTCGAGCTCCCACTGCTGCTCGGTGGGGCTGTTGTTGCTGAAGGTGCCGATCAGCTGCCGGCGCCAGGACTGCCAGGCCTGCCGTACACGGTTCATGGTGCTCCTGCCGTGAGGTTTCTCCCAGTGTCCTCCGGCCGGAACCCCGAAGGCCAGTTCGGGGCGGGTCAGCGTTCCGGCGGGCGGCCGCGCGGCTGGCAGGCCGCGATCACCCACACGGCGGGCAGCAGCGGTAGGAACGCCAGCGGCAGCTGGTTCGCCGGGTCCTCCCACAGGGCCAGCCGGGCCAGCCCCGCCGCCCACACGGTCAGTCCGGCGGCCGCGCCCCAGGCGGAGCCTGCCGGAAGCCGGCGGCCCAGCAGCTGCCCGTTGAGCAGGTACGCCGCTCCCAGCGCCGAGGCCAGGACGGCGGCAGCGCCGGCCACCGCCTTGCCCTGCGGTGCGAGCGGCGAATGGACGGCGAAGACCACCACCAGGCAGAGCAGGCCCAGGGCGCCGACCGTCCAGGCACCGACGACGCCGCGCTGGCATCGGTTCGTGGTTTCCATGAGCCCGGACCCTAACAACGGGTCCGGGCCAACACGCCGCCGCCGAATGCTCGAATTCGGTCCGTGACTACGTGAAAGCGTGCAGCAAACCTCTCAGCGCAGCAGGATGTTTACCGGCACCGAGCCGCCGGACCGCTGCAGCGTGCCGGAGCGGTTGGTCGCGTCGTCGCGCAGGATCTCGGTGACCGAGCCGAGGAAGCGGGACAGGTCCACCTTGTCCTCCGGGGCGGCCAGCAGCAGCTGGAACCCGAACTCGTGCAGCGCGTTGATGGACGCCTCGGCGAAGGAGAGCGAGGACTTCACGAACGCCTCGTCCATCATCACCGTGCCGTAGGTGCTGAACCCCTGGGACACGATGCCCAGCTGGTAAGCCAGCGCGGAGGCCATGATGAACGCGGTGAACCGCTGGCCCTCGCCGCCGGACATCAGGGAGGCCTGCAGGTTGGTGTACGCGCCGCCGTCGGGCAGCCGGTGCGTGCAGGTGATGGTGACGTGCGCGCGCACGTCCAGCACCTCGGCGCGCCAGCGCTTCTCCTCCGGGTCCTTCAGCCGCTCCACCAGCGCCTCCAGGCCGGCGTAGCGGGCGTCCATGTCCGCCTTGTCCTGCCGGCGGCCCATCAGCGGCAGCGCGTTCTTCAGGTCCTGGCGGAACTTGTGCGCGGCGTCCGGAATGCTGTCCTTCACCTCGATCTCCAGGTGGCTGCCGGCGTGGTATTCCACCCGGCGGAGCACGGAGTTCAGCGGCAGCAGCCGCGAGGAGATGCTGCGCCGCTCCTCGTCCAGCAGCTGCAGCAGGTCGCTGAACCGTTCGTAGGTGCGGTTGTTGAAGTACTCGCGGAACTCGGCCTCGCGCTGCGGCAGGCCCTCGGTGACGATGTCCTCGTACCGGTCCGCGTACGCCTCAGCGGCCTCCACGGAGGTGCCGAAGTCCGAGCCCCACTTCTCCGTGTAGGTCTCGAAGATCCGCTCCAGCCGGTTCTTCGATTCCAGCAGCGCCTTCTCCTGCGCGGCGGCACCGGTGAGCAGCTTGCGTTCGACGGCGGCGGCGGCCGCGGTGACCGCGTCGGCGTCCCGGGCCTCCCCGTAGGGGGCGAACAGCTCCTCCAGCGCGGCGCGCAGCTCCTCGTCCAGGGCCTCGGTGCCGCGGGCGGCGAGCACGTCGCGGCGGCCGACGGCGGCGTCGAGCTGGGTCTGCAGGCGGGCCAGCTCGCCCTTGAGGGTGCCGACCTTCTCGACGGCGGCGGTGTGGTCCAGCTCGGCGGTCTCCAGCTCGAAGCGGATCTGCTCCAGGTCCGCGTTCGCGTCCCGGGCGGTGTCCAGCCGCTCCTGCGCGGCGGCCAGCTCGGCGCGGAACGCGTCCGCGGACAGCTCCTCCCAGGTGCGGGTGTCCTCGGCGACCCGCGACGCGGCGGCCAGCCGGGCGGCGACGGCGTCCTGGGCGCGGGCCTGCTCGCGGGACGCGGAATCCGCCTCCTCGAAGGAGCGCTGCAGCGCTTCGAGCTCGGCCTCCAGGGCGGCGACCTTGTCCTTGTTGTCGAAGCCCAGCACCTGATCGCCCGGGTTGGTGTGCCGGTCGTCCTTCTCGGTGGTGCTGGCGTTGCGCTTGACCGCACCGCCGCGCGTGACGCCGCGGTCGACGCCGGCCAGCCCGGCCGGATCCGCGACGCACACGTAGTCGTAGTGGGCGGTGATCTTGCGGCGCACCCAGTCGCCCATCTCCCCGGGAGCGGTGAGCAGCTTGGTGACCAGGTGGTCCTCGTCCGGCTCGGTCCGCCCGTCCACCGGGACGGAGACGTCGATGCAGCGGATGAAGCCGCGCAGGTTCGTCTCGCTCAGGTAGCGGGTGACGGCGGGCATGTGCTCGCCGGGCACCAGCAGGGACACGGCGAGGGAGCGCAGGGCGCGCTCGGCGGCCGGGCGCCAGGCGGCGTGCTCCGGGGCGAGGTCGATCAGCTCGCCGGCAAAGGGCATCTCCTCGGCCGGGATGCCGGTGCCGGCGCTGATCCGGGCGCGCAGGTCCAGGCTGTCCTGGCGGATGTTGCTGCGCCGGCGGCGGAAGGACGCGATTTCCTCCTCGAGCCGGCGGATCCGGCCTTTGGCGGCCCACGCCTCGCCGTGCGCGTCGCTGCTGCGCTCGCGGGCGGCGGCCAGCTCGGCGGCGAGGGAGCGCACCTGCTCGGCGGCCCGGCGTCGGGCGGTTTCCAGGCCGGCGGGGGAGAAGTCGGCGTCCAGCCCGGCGGCGTGCAGGTCCGCGCGGGCGGCGGTCTCCACCGCTTCGCGGGCGGCCAGCTGGGCCTGCGCGGCGGCCAGTTCGCGTTCCAGGGTGGCGACGGCGCCGCCGCCCTCGGAGGCGTAGCGGGCGCGGAGCGCGTCCATGGCGTCCTTGAGCTCGCCGCGGCGGGTTTCGGCGTCGGCCAGGGCGGTGCGGGCGGCGTCGGTCTCGCCGGTGAGCCGGGCGACCTCGCGTTCCTGCCCGGCGAGGGCCAGGCTGCGGCGGTAGGCGGGCAGGCCGCGGTCCAGCAGGGCGCGGGAGCGCTCGAGTTCGGCGCGGGCGGTGAGGTAGCGGGCGTGCAGGCCGGGGACCTCGGCGAGGTGGTCGCGCTGCCGGCGGGCGCGTTCGAGCTGGCGGCGGATGCTGCGCAGGTGGCTGAAGTCCTCCACCGCCTCTTCGGCAGCGGTGAGGGTCTTGGGGGTTTCCAGCACGTTGGCGCGGAAGAAGTCGTTGACGGTGCCGCCCAGGCCGCGGCCGGTCTGCAGGATGCGCAGCAGGTTGAACGCCTTCTCGTCCTCCACACCCAGGGCGTGCCGGTAACGCTCGGCGAACAGCTTGTGCGAGTCGAACACCTGCGCGCCGGGCAGCAGCGCCTCCAGGCTGCCCTTGGTGAATCGTCCGCGCATGCCGGTCTCGATGGCGGCGACGTCCAGCGGCCGGTTGTGCAGCAGGTAGAACCGGCCCACGTGCTGCTCGGTGCCGTGCTCGGGCAGGTCCATCAGCACTGAGAGGCTGGTGACCTGGCCCAGCCCGTTGTCGAAGGTCAGGCACGCGGCGGACCAGGTGGCGCCGGGGCGCTGGTAGGCGGTGCCGGTGACCGGATCGGTGCCGGCGGCGGCGTCCGCGGTGCCGGCGGGCGCGTTGGGGCCGGCGGGGGCCGACGTCGGCTGGGTGCCCAGGCGCCCGCGCATGTAGCTGAACGCGGTGCGCCGCTCCTCGGCGGTGGTGCCGCCGTTGTTCTGCGCGGCCTCGTTCATCTTGGGCCGGGCATCCATGACCTGCAGGATCGCGTCGAAGACGGTGGACTTGCCGACGCCGGAGTCGCCGGTGAGCAGCGTGCCGGCGCGGTCCACGTGGATGGTGTGCGCACCGTCGAAGGTGCCCCAGTTGACGATCTGCACCGAGGCGAGCCGGTTCTGGCCGGGGTTGATCAGGTCCCCCATGGGCAGGGTGGTTTCGATGCTCATGCCTGCTCCTCCGCTGCGGTATCGAGCTCAGTGAGGTCCAGCGCCGGGGTGCCGGCCGCGTCGGGCTCCGTCAAATCCGTGCCGGCCGCAGCGGCGGCGGTGCCGTCGGCAGCGGCGGGCGTGCCGTCGTCGTCGGGCTCGGTGAGGGACTGCATGAAGGCGATGATGTCTCCGATGTGCTCGTAGGGCAGGGCGAGCGGCAGGGCGGGGGAGATCACCCAGGTGTCCTCCAGCTCGGTGGGCAGCAGCAGGCGGCGTTCGGAGACGAGCTTGCGGATGGCGGCGTCGGTGAGGTCCTCCACGCCCTTGGCGTCCTGCTGGCCGGGGTCCACGTACTGATCCAGGATTTCGACCATGTCGCGGCGGGCGATCACGGCGTCGTTGCCGGTGCCGGCGTGGCGGTCCAGCAGCAGGCGCATGCGCAGCAGCAGCAGGGTTTCCTCGCGGGTCATTTCGCGCTGGCGCTGCAGCACCTGGGTGTGCGGCTCGGCCATGTCCACCGGGCGGAGCAGGGCGACCTTGCGGTCCTCGTCGATGACCAGCTGCAGGAACAGTTCACTGAGCCGGACGCGCAGCTGCTCCTGGTTGTCCACCACGGTGTTGTAGACGTTGTCGGAGGACGTGGCGTCCAGGTAGGGGCCGCGCAGCAGCCGGACCAGGGCCTGGCGCAGCTTCAGCGGCAGGGTGCCGGTGTCGCCGGGGAACAGCTCCGGGCCGTCCACGAGGACGTCACGGGCCGGGGTGTCGTCGAAGTCGTCGAGGTCGGAGTCGACGTCGTCCGTGTCGTCGGCCTCGGCGAAGTCGGCGCCGTCCTCGAGTTCAACCGCGACGGCGGCCTCATCCGGGGCGGTGTTCAGCTCAGTGCCGTCGTCGGGCAGGTCCTGCTCGGTGGGGGCGGGGGTGGGCTCACTCATGGTCTGGGTCTTTCGCGACGGTGACGGCGGGCAGCACGGCGGTGCGCTCGGTGCCGTCGATCTGGATGAAGGAGACGGATTCGGACCGCGCGCCGGCCCCTGAGGTTGTGGAACCGTCGTCGGCTGCGGAGCCGGGAACGGTGCCGGCGGCGGCCGCCTGGGCGAGCAGGGCACGGATGCTGTTCAGGTGCCGGTGTTCGGCGGGCAGTTCGGCGAAGACTTCGGCCACGGTGGCCCGGCCGCGGCGGGCGGCCGCCTTGCGGACGGCGACGTCGAGCACCTTCCGGTCCGCGCGCGGGGTGCGGGCGGCGCGGTGGATGTCGGTTTCGGTGAAGCTGGGCGGCTCGGGCAGCCGGCCGGGGGCGCGGTGGTCGGCCGGGTCGAACAGGCGCACCATGCCCAGGGACTCGAAGGCCGAGCCGTACAGCTTCGGTGCGGGCACGACGGCGGCGCGGCGCCGGCCGCGGGGTGCCTTGTGGATGGCCGTCTCGGCGGCACGGATGAGCTGGCGCAGCTGGACGGATTCGCGGTACTCGTCGCTCTGCACATAGGTGTGCATGGATTCGGAGAGCCGGCCGTAGATGCGGTGGATTTCCGCGGCTTGGGCACGCATGTCGCTGATCAAGCGGTAGAGGGCCTGCCGGTCTTCGGGGCTCATCCGGTCCGCGAAGTCGCGTTCCAGGACTTCGCTGATGGCCTGCCGGAAGCGGGCCTGCTGGTCGGCGTCGTTCAGGAACGCGGTGAAGCCCTCGTAGGTGCGGCCTTCGCTGGTGCTGCGCAGCTTCCGGTCCGCTTCGAGGATTTCGCCCATGGTCAGGCCCTTGGCGGCGTTGGATTCCACCATTTCCTGGCGCAGGGCGTGCAGCATCTTTTCCAGGCCGTCGCGCATGCGCTTGAAGTCGGCGGGCAGGGACGCGGCGAGGTCGAGGATGTCGCCGGCGGCTTCGAGGGCGGCGTCGGCGGCCATGGGCGGGGGAGCGTCGCCGGCTTCCAGGGCGGCAATCATTTCCTCGCGCCGGGCGATTTCCTCGCGGAGCACCGCGATGCGCGCTTCCGGGTCCGGGTTGGATTCCTGGGCGAGGTTCTCCACGCGGGAGAGCAGGGTGGCCAGGCGGGAGCTGTTCAGCGAGGTCTTGTCGCTGGTGAACCCGTCCAGATAGGAGAGGAAGCGGACGGAGGATTCGGTGAGTTCGTAGACGAACCGGCCGTCGGCGCGGGGGCGGGCCAGGAATCGGCGGGCCACCCAGTCATCGGCGTAGTTCTTGCCGGTCCAGTCCTCGCGCAGGGCGACGCCTTCGCGGCGCAGGGCGGCGAGGAACGTGTCGGTCATGTCGTGGAAGTCCTCCAGCGGCACCCGGGGCCGGGTGCGGGGGAAGGCTTCGCGGAACAGCGCCAGCACCCAAGGGTTCGCCGTGGTGAGCCGCCAGCCTGGCGCGGCCTGCAGGCGCTGCAGTTCCGCCCGGTGCGCCAGGGCGTTTTCGGTGAAGGACATGCTGCACTTTCCGCCCGTGCTGTGGGGAAAACGGGCCTTCCCGATTCTAGCTGGGTGGGGAGGTGGGAGGGGCAGGGGTAGCTCTGCCAGTCTTATCAGTTGCCTAGCGTCTACTCACCCGGCGCGCGCCGGCGATAAATTTCATGAGCCTACCAAGGCCAGCAGGTGCTTTCGGATGACGTATTACATTAGTGGCGTCTTTCACCAATCTTTCTGCCGGTGTCTTTTTTCGTCGCGTTTCACGATTCGTTCCACCTAGCTAGATTCCCGAAGGTTATCGAAGGCAGAAAACAGTGCCGGAGAGGGTGCCGGCTGGATATAGATTAGAAATCTTCCGTGGGCAAACCCTGGGGGATTGAAAGTACAGTAACAGCCGATTTCCTAAAGATTCATCGTGTTCTGGTCGATTTTGACAAGAACGGACCGACGGCGGCGCTGGGCTATGGCACTGCAACTCGGGGTAGCCCCTCGTGAGGTGATCCGGAGCGTGTCGGTAACAGAACTGCTGTCCTGTACATCTGAGGGATGTACAGGACAGCAGCTTCCGCGACCGTCACCGTGACTGCCATTGGGAAAGCGGCTGATTGCTTCTGTTGTGTGTTCGATCTACCCATCAGTAAAGAGGTCCTCAGTTTTGTAGAATTTGACGCGGATCTGTATCCGTGATGTTGCCATCCATTGCCCTACTCAAACTCGCCTCGTCCTAGCGTTCTTCAGGCAGGCAAGGCAGCTAGTCGAGAGCGGTGCGGTCTCGACTTGCCCGTTCCGATCAACCAAGGCGACACCCTGAGCATGAACTACACATCACGACTTGCGTGTTGGTTCTGAAAATCATGGTTAGGGGGCATCTCGCACAGTAAGAGGCAAGAAAGCATCGACTATTCGCCTATTGGCCATGTACCCCGCTCCTTGCTTTACTAGGAGGTTTCTTCTGATCAGTTCGTTAACGTCCCGTGTTACCGTCTTTGCGCCCGCACCTGCGTACTCAGCAGCAACACGTGCACTAACTTCGCGTAGTTTTGAGCGAGCTATCGCCTTGCCCTCGGGTATGTCCAGGATGAGGTGCCGTTGCCTTCTCTTTGCTGGCGTATCTTCGTTGCTGTAGCTGTCATGAATAATTTTCTGCCACATAACTTCTTTCTGATGGGCTCGAACCACGTCGATCTGTTCCCTCAGCTCATCAACGAGGCCTTGAAGCGCGTAAAGAATGAATCCTTCTACAGGAAAGCCTGAGGCCCGGCTTGTGCGGTCAAGTTCGACCAGGTAGGCCTCTCTCGTCCGGTTGTAATGGTTTGAGAGGAGATGTGCAGCCGGAGTCGGTGCTCCTGCTTCGATCATCAGTTGAAACTCTATGAGTCGAGCCGTCCTGCCATTGCCGTCCCCGAAGGGATGGATCCATGCAATATAAAGGTGGGCCAGTATGGCTTTTATTACGGCCAATGGGAATCGCAGTTCTGGTTGACCTTCGGGTGCTTGAATGCCGTTCAGCCAGTCAACCATCTTTTCGAGAAGGAAGTCGCAGTCTTCTGCTGGTGCACCTCGATAGGAGCTTATACCGACGGTGACGCTGTGGGTGCGGGTCTCTCCGGGTATAACATCGTCCTTTGAAGGCTGGCCTTCGAGGAGCCGTCGATTGAAGTCATGGATTCGCTCAACAGTGAGTCCTGGCGGGCGACCGCTGGCGACTTCATTTGCTAGGTCGTTACATATATTTAGGACCGCATCAATTTCAGTACCTAAGTACTCTCGAGAGCGGGGCAAAGGCAAGTCGCCCTCTATGCGCTGTCGTACTTCCGATTCAGTGAGGGTGTTGCCCTCGATGCTTGTTGTTCCATGAATACCCTTACTGAGGTATAGCGCGTGGAGGTCCTGGGCGACCTGGGGGGTCAGCGGTGCGCCGGCGAGGTGTCGACACTTGGATTCAGCTTCCCCAAGCAATAGCCAGGTTCTATACCCCAGTGGCCTGATGTCCAGCCTGAACGTCAGCCAAGGATGCGTCTCTTCGTAGCGTCGCTTTGAGGTCATCCAGCGATTATGGCACAAGTTTTTGTCCATGATGTTGTCCATCTAGCTGTCCACGTTGTTGTCCAGGAACATGCGTGGCTGCCTGTCTCCGTAGTGCGGGTAGTCCACACCGTCCTGCCTTCCTCCCCAGCGCGGGCGTACGCATCGACCCGTCGTCCGACAGGCTGGGGCGCAAACACTGACCCGGTTGACGACTGTCTCTGGCTCAACGTTGCCGCGAGCTAGCGCTTTTCAGGCATCTATTCAGAGACGCAGGGTCCTTAGCGTACGCAACGCGTAGGCATCTGGCGCCGCCACGAACGCAGTGCATTTGGCCTTCCCATGCCGTTGCAAACGCTCCGCACACCACAGTCCCTTGGGAAAGAATTTGTGCCTGCAGGGCGCTCTTACCGGCACCGACAACCCAATCCGGCAGTGCGGAAACAAGACCGCTGACGCCACCCGAAAGCCGCTATAACTGTCGCCCAGCCCGTTCCCGCAGCCTAGACTGACGGCGCCGCCCGAGCGCCGACCAGAGGAGCAGCATGCCCACGATTGCGGAGACCGTCGTCCGGAACCTTGCCGCCAACGGGATCCAGCGGATCTGGGGCGTCCCCGGCGATTCCCTGAACGCGGTGACCGAGGCGATCCGCCGGGAGAAGGGCATCGAATGGATGCTCACCCGGCACGAGGAGGAGGCCGCGTTCGCCGCCGCCGGCGAGGCCGCGCTGACGGGCGAACTCGCGGTCTGCGCAGGCAGCTGCGGGCCCGGCAACATGCACCTGATCAACGGACTCTACGACGCGCACCGCAGCCGCGTTCCCGTGCTCGCGATCGCCTCGCACATCCCAAGCGACGAGATCGGCAGCCAGTACTTCCAGGAGACCCGGCCCACCGAACTGTTCCGCGACTGCACGGTCTTCTGCGAAATGGTCCTCAGCGCGGACCAGATGCCACGGCTGCTGGAAATCGCGATGCGCACCGCCATCGAAAAGCGGGGTGTCGCCGTCCTCATAATGGCCGGCGACACCGCACTGGAAGACGCCAGGGACGAGCGGGTCTTCACGGTCCGCCGCACCGACCCGGTCATCGTGCCCTCGGCGGCGGAACTGGAGGAGGCCGCCGCCACGCTGAACGCCTGTGGGAACGTAACGATCCTGGCGGGGGCCGGCGTCGAGGGAGCCCGCGAGGAGGTCCTCGCCCTCGCCGACACGTTGGGCGCGCCGATCGTGCACGCCCTGCGCGGCAAGGAGTTCATCGAGCACGACAACCCGTTCGACGTCGGCATGACCGGGCTCCTGGGCTTCGCGTCCGGCTACCGGGCGATGGAGGACTGCGACGCACTGCTGATGCTCGGTACCGACTTTCCGTATCAGCAGTTCTACCCGAAGCACGCGAAGATCCTGCAGATCGATATCCGCGGCGAGCAGCTCGGCCGCCGCGTGCCGCTCACCCAAGGCATGGTCGGCGGCGTACGCGAGACGGCGGCGGCCCTGCTGCCGCTGCTCGAGCGAAAGCAGCAGCGCACGCACCTGGAGAAGTCGCTGGACCACTACCGCCGCACCCGCAAGCAGCTCGATGACCTGGAAAAGCAGGGCCCGGGCGCCATCCATCCGCAGCACCTCACCCACCTGATCGACGAGCTCGCCGACGACGACGCGGTCTTCCTGCCCGACGTCGGCACCCCGGTCATCTGGGCGTGCCGGCACCTGCACATCGGCCCGCGACGACGGCTGATCGGCTCCTTCTGGCATGGCACGATGGCGGCGGCCACCCCGCTGGGCCTCGGCGCCCAGGCAGTGGACCGAAACCGGCAGGTGGTGGTCCTCGCCGGCGACGGCGGCCTCGCCATGATGCTCGGCGAGCTGCTGACGGCGGTGCAGCATCGGCTGCCGATCAAGGTCGTGGTGTTCGACAATGCGGCGCTCAGCTTTGTCGAAGTGGAGATGAAGGCCGCAGGCCTCGTCAACTTCGGCACCGGGCTGCAGAACCCGGACTTCGGCAAGGTCGCGCAGGCGGTGGGGATGCACGGTGAAAGCGTGATCCGTCCCGAGGACCTCGAGGGCGCCCTGCGCCGTGCGTTCGAGTACGACGGCCCGGCGCTGGTGTCAGTCGCGGTGGAGCGGCAGGAGCTTTCCATGCCGCCGAAGATCGAGGCGAAGCAGGCCACGGGATTCGCGGTCTACGCGCTGCGCACCGTACTCGCCGGGAACGGGCGCGAACTCATCGACCTTGCCAAAGCCAACGCGCGCCAGCTGCTCTGAGGGCCCGGCAGGACCGGTGCCGCGGTTTCCCCAAAGTGCGACACCCCACCACGCCATCAGCCCGACCGCCCAGAACACGCCAACGCTGGAGGCCATCAGCCACGGGGTGGGAATCTGCGAGTCCAGGTCGGGCGCTCCCAGGAGGAAGCCGATCGACTTGGGCGACAGCAGGAAGATGGCCATTCCTGAGGCCAACAGCCCGGTGCCCCACCGCCGGAGGCCGGTGCCCTGCCGGGTGAAGTCTCCGAGATTGCGGGCCAGGACGGCCAGGAACAGGGCCACCCACACCCAGTGGTGGGACCAGGAGACCGGGGAGATGAGCAACATCAGCAGCGCGGTTGCCGCGACGCCGGTCAGGCGCTCCCCGCGTCCGGCGGCCCGGCGGATGATGAAAGCCGCCACCGCCACGGCCAGCAGGGAGAGCGCCAGCCACGGCAGCCTCACGGGAAAGTCCGGTCCGGCAAAGTGCAGGATCGCGCCGGTGATGTTCAGGTTGTCCACGTAGCCGGCGCCGCCGATCCGCGAGGTATCCGGCAGCAGCTCCAGCCAGTAGGTCCGCGACTCCGCCGGAAGCAGCAGGAAGCCAAGCCCGACGCTCATCAGGAAGCCAGCCGCCATGTTCCGCAGTCCGCGCCAGTCGCCGCGGACCAGGAAGTACCAGCCGAACACCAGCGGCGTGAGCTTGATCCCCGCGGCGATGCCGGTCAGCAGCCCCGTGGGCCATCCTGCCCGTTTGGCGAGGAAGTCCGCCATGATCAGGCCGAAGAGCAGGATGTTGATCTGGCCGAAAGCCAGCGTCTCCCGCCACGGACCGAGCAGCGCCACCAGCCCGACGCCGGCCAGCGCCAGCGCCCGCAGCCGCGGCTGCCTCAGCACGGCGGCGACGGACGGCTGCCGGAAGACGTGCCGCACCCCGAGCACCGCCGTCGCCGCCGCGATCCCCAGCGACAGCAGCGTGAAGGCCAGCAGGCCGCCGTCGGGCCCCAGCGGCGCCAGCAGCGCGAACACCAGCGCGGCGAACGGCGGATAGGTGAACAGCAGGCTGCTGCCCTCGCGGTAGACCAGTTTCTTGGTGTACAGCTCTCCGCGCCCGTCGAGGACACTCTGGCCGCCGCTCAGATAGACCCGGAAATCCAGGCCCTCCACCGGGGAAATGAGGAACGCCAGGGCGATCATCGTAGCCCCGGCGGCCAGCGCGCCCAGGGACAGGGCGGTCGAGCGGAACGGAGAGCCAGGGCGGGGGTCCGGCGCAGGGTGCAGTGAAGTGGAGAGCATGTCCTTCACTCAAGCCTGTCGGGTGTTCCCAGCCCGTATGGGGATTTCGATACGCGGACGATATGCGCCGGCCGCCGGCGCCCGGCCGGGGAGGCAAGCAGGCGGCGCAGGAGAGACGCGAGCGGCCGCCGCCGCCCCGTTGAAGGAGCGACGGCGGCCATCTGCGCGGCAGCTAGCTGGCTGCCTGGAGTGCCTTCCGCCCGGGCAGGATCAGGGCGCTGAGGACGGCTCCCGCGGCCAGGATGCCCGCACCCACCCAGGTGGCGGCCTGCAGGCCGGCGGCGGTGGCCTCGACGCCGGCGAGGTCGGACCCCCGGGTCACCCCGGTGGCCAGTCCAATCAGCACGGCAAGGCCGAGGGCCGTGCCCACCTGCTGGATGGTGGACATCAGGGCGGACGCCACGCCCTGCTGCTCCGCCGGGACGCCGGTTCCCGCCGCCGCGAAGAGGGTGGCGAAGCCCATGGCCTGCCCGACGCCGAGCAGCACGGTCCAGGCGACCACCGCCGCCAGCGGGGCGTCCGCATCCAGGGACGAGGCCAGTCCGGCGTTGCCGGCGGCGGCCACCGCCAGGCCCAGGACCAATGCACCGCGAATCCCCAGCCGGTTCAGCGCGGTCCTGGCGAGGCCGGAGGCCAGCAGGCCGGCGATGCCCCAGGGCAGGAAGGCGAGCCCGGTCACCAGCGCCGAGGCGCCGAGCACATCCTGGGCAAAGAGGGTGAAGACGTAGTAGCTGGTACCGATGGACCCCATGAACAGCACCATTGCCACCAGGCCGCCGGCGAGGGTGCGCCGCCGGAACAGCGAGAGGTGCAGCAGCGGGTGTGCGGCGCGCTTCTCCCGCAGCACGAAGGCAGCCAGGAGGATGACGCCGGCGATCGCCGCCGTGAGGCACGCCGCATCGGCTCCACGGTTGGGCAGCTCGGCGAGGGCAAACACCACGGCCGCAACGCCGACGGCGGCGAACAGTCCGCCCGGCAGATCGACCGGACGCCGTCTGGCGGTGACTTCATTGTCGCGGGGAACGGCGGTCCACGCGCCGGCCAGGCCGAGCAGGGCCAGCGGCACCAGCAGCAGGAAGACGGCGCGCCAGTCGAAGAACGCCATCAGCACGCCGCCGAGCGCGGAGCCCAGCGCCAGCCCCACCGCGCCGGCGGAGGACCAGATGGCCAGAGCCCGGAAGCGGGCCGGGCCTTCCTCAAAGGAGACGGCGATGGTGGCCAGGACGGACGGCGAGAGCAGGGCCCCGCCCACGCCCTGCAGCACCCGGCCGATCAGCAGCAGGGCGGCATGCGGCGCCAGAGCCGCGGCGAGCGACCCGGCGGCGAAGATGATCAGCCCGAGCAGGACGAACCTGCGCCGCCCAAACACGTCGCCGAGCCGCCCGCCGAAGAGGAGCAGGCCGCCGAACGCCAGGGCGTAGCTGCTGACCACCCACTGCAGGGTGGCCGGAGACATGCCCAGCTCGGACCCCATGTCCGGCAGGGCCACGAGCACGATGTTGTAGTCCAGGGCGAGCAGGAACTGGGCAAAGGCCAGCACCGGTAACAGCAGCGGATGCCGCCGGGTGAGAAGTTGCTGAGACATGGGACAACCTTTCGGTTAGAGAGTGGTAGATCACTCACTAGATGGGCGAAAAAGCTGCGGCATAGACGGGTGGCGTGAGCAGAGGTGGGCCCGAGGTAAGGGCCCGGTGCGGGCGGTCAGTGGCCGGGCAGGTCCGGGCCGGCGCGGTTCAGGAAGGCAGCAGGTGGGCCAGGGTGTCGTCGGAGTCGTCGGGCGTGATGCCCGCCGCCGTCAGCGTGTTGGCGTACTGCGACCAGGCGAAGTAGGAGCGGATATCGGCCTCGCTCAGACCCCTTCCCGCGAGGTGCCGGGCCTGCCCCCGGTAGCATCGGCGCACCGCAGCCCCTATGGGCTCGATGCTGGACGCCGCGGCGGCATGCAGCAGGACCATTGCGGCGTCATGGTCGACCGGGGCTCCGTGGTTCGCGGACAGCAGCGCCGCCAGTTCGCCGCCCGATACTGCTCCGTCCAGTGCCCGGGTGACGTCCTGCTCCAGCCGCCGGTGCACCTCGCCGATGACGGCGACGAACAGCTCCTCCTTGCTGGCAAAGAGCCGGTACAGATAGGCCTGGGAGATGCCCGCGGCGCGGGCCACCTCCGTGGTGTTGGTTCCCCAGTATCCGCCACGGGCGAAGGCGTGGGTGGCGGCCGCGAGGACATCACTTCGGCGAGCCTCGGCCGTGGACAGCGTGCGCTGGGAAACCATGTGAGTAAGCTATCACTCATATGTGTCGGGTCGTCAAGACGCGGTCCGCGGCTCACCACCCGGCAGGATGCATCCGCGGATCCGAGGTCGGGTCCGCATACATGGCCGGGCACCCGGACGTTGCCGCGTCGGGGTGGAGCTCGAAGTGCCAGGGCTCGTTGGCATAGGTCTGGCAGAGGCCGTAGGCGGCGCCGTAAACGGCGAGCCAGTCGATGGCGGTGTAGGGGCCGACGTCGACCGCGTCACCGTGGACGTGGGCGGAGGTCTCGGCGGTGGCCACCCAGCGGGACGCCTCCTGCTCCGAGCCGTACCGGATGACGGCGTCGTGCAGCAGCCGGTCCTGATACTCCGGGGGCCGCCAGCCGCTGGTGACCACGACGCCGGTGCCGGCGGGCGCGGCATCCGTGGCTGCCGCCCGCAGCGCGTCGACCAGCGCCGGATCGAGGTTGCTGACCGACGGATACGTGTCGTCGAAAACCGAGACGCCCTCCGCGGTGGCACCGTGAGCAGCAGGATCAGCGGCAGGTCCGGCAACGTGCGTCCCGGAGGCGACACCGGCGTGCGGCGTCCAATCGACAAAGGTAAGCACGTAGGCGGTCAGGAAGGCCAGGCTCAACGCGGTGATGGAAGCGAGCAATACCCGGCGGGTGCGGCGATCCCGGGTTTTCAACGTGACGATGTCTGCCATGCCTCAAGGCAAAAGGATGGCCGGTTGCCGCGGCGTATGCGCTTTTTGATACGCGGACGATATTCGTTCTCTCGTAGGATCGGGCCTATGCGTGTGCTGATCGTCGAGGACGAGCCCCTGCTGGCCGAAGCCGTCCGCGACGGGTTGCGGCTTGAAGCCATCGCCGCGGACATCGCCGGCGACGGCCACACGGCTCTGGAACTGCTCTCCCTCAACTCCTACGACGCCGCGATCCTGGACCGCGATATCCCGGGCCCCTCCGGGGATGAGATCGCGCACCGGATCGTCAGCTCCGGCAGCGGCCTGCCGATCCTGATGCTCACCGCCGCGGACCGGATCGATGACAAGGCCTCCGGCTTCGAACTCGGCGCCGACGACTACCTCACCAAGCCGTTCGAGTTCCGTGAACTGGTGCTGCGGCTGCGGGCCCTGCACCGGCGTCGGCCCCAGGCGCGGCCCCCGGTCAGCGAAATCGCCGGGCTGCGGGTGGATCCGTTCCGGCGGGAAGTGTTCCGCGACGGGCGGTACGTCGCCCTCACCCGCAAACAGTTCGCCGTGCTGGAAATCCTCGTGGCAGCCAACGGCGGAGTGGTCAGCGCCGAGGACCTGCTGGCCAAAGCGTGGGACGAGAACGCGGACCCGTTCACCAACGCCGTGCGCATCACGGTCTCCGCGCTGCGCAAACGGCTGGGGGAGCCGTGGATCATCGCCACCGTGCCCGGCGTCGGCTACCGGATCGACGGGCAGCCTGATGCCAACCCGAAGCCGCCGTCACCGGACGCGGAGCAGGCCGACGTCGGCGGGACGGCGGGCGGGCGTGCCTAGGCGCGGGCGCGGGCGCGGGCTCAGTGTCCGGGCCAGGCTCGCCCTCAGCTACGCCGGGTTCCTCATGGTCACGAGCGCGCTGCTCCTGGCCGTGCTGTGGTTCTTCCTGCTGCGCTACGTACCGCAGCAGGCGGCGATCCCGCCGACCGACAATCCCTATGTCACCCCTGTCTTTATCCCCGGCCGCGATGATCTCTGGGCGGCCTTCGCGCCGCGGGCGGCCTGGGCGCTCGGTTTCCTGCTCATCCTTGGGCTGGGCGGCGGCTGGCTGCTCGCCGGGCGGATGCTGGCCCCGCTCAGCCAGATCCGGGCCGCCACCCAGACCGCCATGGGCGGCTCGCTGTCCCACCGGATCCGGCTACCCGGCCCGCGGGACGAGTTCCGCGACCTCGCGGACAGCTTCGATGAAATGCTCGAACGGCTCGAAGCGCATGTGGCCGAACAGCAGCGGTTTGCGGCCAACGCCTCACATGAGCTGCGCACCCCGCTGGCGATATCCCAGACGCTGCTGGAAGTCGCCCGCAATGACCCGCAGCTGGACCCGGTCCAGCTCATCGACCGGCTGCACGCCGTCAACGTTCGCGCCATCGACCTCACCGAGGCGCTGCTGATGCTCAGCCGGGCGGACCGCAGGACCTTCACCAGCGAACCGGTCGATCTGTCCCTGCTCGTGGACGAAGCCATCGAAACCCTGCTGCCGCTGGCCGAGAAGCGCCGGATCACCTTCCACAGCACCGTTGACGCGGCCCGCACCATGGGCTCGCGCGCGCTGCTGCTGCAGATGACCGTGAACCTGCTGCACAACGCGGTCGTGCACAATCTCCCCGACGGCGGCGACATCTGGGTGACTGCCCAGGCGCACCGCGGCGGCGTCAACCTGATCGTTGAGAATACCGGCGAGCCGCTGCCGGACGAGCTGGTCGTCACGCTCACCGAACCCTTCCGCCGCGGCACCGACCGGGTGCGCTCCGAGCAGGCCGGCGTCGGGCTCGGCTTGACCATCGTCAAGAGCATCGTCCAGGCCCACAACGGCACCCTGACCCTGGCACCGCGGCCCGAGGGCGGCCTCCGCATCTCCGTTCAGCTGCCTTCCGGTCAGGCCGGCTCAGCGATCCGGAAGTAGGGTCCTAGAACAGCGGCCAGGGCGACAAAGCGATTTCACCGAGCACCTCCAATTTTTCATATCGGTTTGCTCAGAAGCGCTTGGGCGGTGGGGTAGGGTGGGCCCAATTGTCATTCTCAGGGGGAAATCAATGAAGCGTCCGTACCCAGTTGCGGGAATGTTTGTCGCCACGCTTGTGCTGGGGGCTGTGTCCGTCGGTTGTGCCTTCTTTGTCGCTTTCACAGACGGGATTAACCCGAACGCTGGACTCGCGGGGCAGCCGTCGCTGCTGGCGGTCTTCGCCGCCGTTGCAGCTGTCGGCGCCGGTATCTTTGCTATATGGACTGGATGGCGGGCCTGTCGAGCTTTGGATTATCTGGTGCGCACAGTCAGGTGATTGGGTAGCCGCCACCGCAGAGAGTGCAGCAGGCGCCTCACATCCTCATGCAAACGACCGATAGTGAAACCTGTTCATATCGCACGTTTGCCGGAGGGCCCTTGAAGTACTTGAAGCTTGTTGTCGCTGCCGCACTCAGCACCATGGTGCTCGCTGGATGTGGAGACACGGGTCCTGCATCAGCGGATAAAGCGTTCACGGAGCCGTCAGCGTCCAGCGCACCAAGCACACCTGCCTCTGCTCCTCAGGAGGACGGCACAGCATCCCAGCCATTCGATTTCGGAACGCTGGCTACCTCTTCTGCCAAGAGCAGATGGGATGTGACTGTGACTGAAACGGTAACGACTGGGGGCGCAGCGCTGATCCTCGCTGAGAACCCATACAACGAGGTCAAGGACGGTTGGGACTACGTGGTCGGGCGCATGACCTCGGTGGTGAATGAAAACCTTCCAAGCGCGGATGCTGGTGAACCCGTATCTCCGACAGCATCTGTTATGCCGATATTCATCGGCAGCGACGGACGGATTTATGAAATATGGAATGACGACAACTCAGCCGTCGTGCTGGAAGAGGACTGGATCGGACAGCCCGACATCATTGCCAAGACAGGGATTGAGTCTACCGGTCGCTTCGCTATTCAGGTGCCAAGTTCCGCTATTCCAGGAGGCCAGTTCGCGACACGCAATCAGGTTGATGGAACAGTTCTCTACTTCGGGGAACCCATTAAGTAGGACAGGTAAATAGAACGGCGGCGCGGGAGCGGCGGGCCTCCCGCCGCTCACCGCATTGATCCAGCTCCGGCGCAGTAGCGGGCATAGCTGCCCGGGAACATGCAGTCTTCGGAGCGGCGGCTCAAACATTGGATAGGTCGTGGGAACCAATCTTCCGCGCCTTCCATCAGCGGGGGTTGTCCGCCTAGAACAGCGGCCAGGGCACCGCCGGCATGCCGCCGCTGGGTCCCGGAAACCGGCCCGTCCGGCGCAGCCGGGTGCAGCGGGCCGCCAGGGCAGCGAGTTCCTCGGCGGTGAGCAGTTCGTTCAGCTGTTCGCCCAGTCTCCCTTGCAGCGCGCCGGTCAGCCGGTCGATGCCGTCGAGTTCCTCGGCGGTCAGTTCCTCGCCGATCCAGCCCCACAGCACGGTGCGCAGCTTGTGCTCGCGGTGGAAGGTGAGCCCGTGGTCCACGCCGTACCGGTGTCCGCCGGGCATGGGCAGGACGTGATCGCCCTTGCGGTCGGCGTTGTTGACCAGGACGTCGAACACCGCCATCCGGCGCAGCGCAGGGGTGTCTTCGTGAATCAGGGCGACGATCCGTCCGCGCTCGTCCTGGCCTTCCAGGACCTGCTTCCAGCCGGTGTCCGGCACGTCGTCCGCCGGCACCAGGTCCACCGCGGCCTGCTCGGGGTCGGTCTCCTGCCAGAGCTGCACCATGCCCTCACCGAACGGCCCGTCCCGCAGCCAGGTGCGCGGCACGATGTTCCAGCCCAGGGTCTCCGAGACCAGGTAGGCGGCCACCTCCCGGTGCGCCAGGCACCCGTCGGGGAAATCCCACAGCGGCTGCTCGCCCGCAATCGGCTTGTAGACCACGGCGGCGTCGCCGATGCCGCCCAGAAAGGTGGCGTTCGACGCCGTCGTGAGGCGGCCGGTGAGGGTCAGCTCCGCGGTGACCAGGTCCGGAGCCGGCATCAGGGCTCGGGCAGAGCGCAGGTGTGCCCGTCGGGGTCCATCGGCTGGCCGCAGATCACGCAGATCGGCCGCCCGGCGCCCACCACTTCCCGGGTGCGCTTCGCGAAGGCCCGGGCGGTGCCCACCGGCATCCGCACCAGCAGCATCTCGGGGACGTCGGGATCCTCGCCGTCGCCGAGGGCGCCGTCCTCGGGCGCGCCGTCGTCGTCCTCATCATCCTCGGGCAGGGGGTAGGCCTCGATGACGATCTGCGCCGTCGTCGGGTCCCAGCCCAGGCTCATGACGCCGGTGCGGAACTGTTCCTCCACCGCCTCGAGGTCGTCGTTGTCGACCAGCTCCAGGGGAGTGTTCGCCGGAACGCTGAAGGGATTGCCGTCGACGGTCATCAGCTGGTCGAGGATCTCATCGATCCCCTCGGCGAGCTGGGCCGACTGCTGCTTCTCCAGGGCGACGCTGATCAGCTGCTTCCCGGCCCGCGCCTGCAGATAGAAGGTGCGCTGCCCGGGGACGCCGACGGTGCCGATGACGACGCGGTCAGGCCAGTCGAACTCGTGAACGGTCGTAGGCATAGGACTACTTTAGGCTCATCGGGCCGGCGGCGCTGCGTGTCCGGCGCCACCGCCCACCGGCGCGTCCTGACCCGCGGCGCTGCCCGCCAGCCAGGACAGGTCTCCGGCGTCGGTGTTGGTCGCGTGGACGGTGGGGCGGTGGGCGCCGTAGGTCACCACCGACACGGAGGCGGGGCCGACGGCGATGCGCTGGAACAGGTCCAGGTGCATGCCGAGCGCGTCGGCCAGGACGGACTTGATGATGTCACCGTGGCTCACCGCCACCCATATGGCCCCCGGCCCGTGCTCGGCCTCGAACGCCGCATCATGGCGGCGGATGGCCGCCACTGCGCGGGCCTGCATCGCGGGCATGGACTCCCCTCCGGGGAAGACGACGGCGGAGGGCTGGGCCTGCACCGTCCGCCACAGCTCCTCCTGCGCGAGCTCCTCGAGGGTGCGGCCCTGCCAGGAGCCGTAGTCGCACTCGGTGATGTCCTCCTCGACCGGTGTGTGCGGGGTGCCGGACTGGCGGTCCAGGATGAACTGCGCGGTCTGCCGGCAGCGCTCCAGGGGACTGGACACGACGCCGACGAGCGGCACCGCGGCGAGCCGGTCCGCCGTCGCGGCCGCCTGGTCCCGGCCCACCTGGTCCAGTTCGACGCCGGGGGTGCGGCCGGCCAGCAGCCCGGAGGCGTTCGCGGTGGTGCGGCCGTGCCGCACGAGGATCACTGTTGCCATTGCCCCAGCCTAGCGGCGGGTGCGAAGCCGGCTTCCCACCCGAAGATCTCTTATCCGAGCGGAGGCCGTTCCGTCCGGTATTTTTCGAGCACTTCGTTTACCTCCGCCGGGTAATTTCCGGAGGGAGGCCATGAGTCGGGAACGGCGAGCGGGATTAGTTGCGACTGGGCTGGAAAGCTGGCGTGTCCGTGCAGCGCGAGGTGCATGAGCCGGTCGGCATACTCGTTCGCGTCCTGCGATTGATGCCATGTAAACGCCGCATAGCCTGGCTGCACTGCGAGCGGATCGAAGCCCCAGCGTTCAATTCGCGACCGCTCCTCGCGGGTCACCGTCAGGTCACTTTGGGCAGCCCGTTTTCTGATGCGACGCAAGACCGCGAAGATGACACCTAAACCGATGAGAAGTATCAATGGAAACAGGGTCGTTGGCGTAGATAGGTGAGGGCTGATGGCTTCGCAGTCGGCTTCGTTGATTAAGAAGTTTTCGGGGTCCTCAAGATCTGCGAGGCACTGCTCGTAGGTGTAGCCGCCAACAGCTGCAGCGGGCTGAAACATGTTCGGCACGAGAATCTGGAGGGCGAAGCTGACGGCATACGGTACCGCGATAACAAAACTCACGGTGGCCGCGATTCGCAAGCCCCTCTGCTTCAGCCGCGCAGGATGTCTCAGAAATCGATGCTTTTCTTCTTCGGTCGTTTCCGCTTGCGCTCGTCCGATGACCCTGGCCCATGCAGAAAGCCACTCGGCATCCCGGTTGCGAAGGGTCTGTGCGAGGCCGACGGCGCGCTCTCGCCATGCTACGAACGCGAGCCCATTGCGCGTTTGACTCCACTGGGCGAACCGATACCGCTTATCCTCGTCGTTCCTCGCGCGCTGAAGCTCTACCAGTTCTTCCGTGGCTCGCGCGGCACGAGCTGACTGGAATGCAGCGGCTGCTTGGAAACCTGCGCCCACCCAGGCGCCGGTCGCAGCGCTCTGAGCTGCTCTTGTGGTAGCGGCACTACTTCGAGCGGTCGATGCGGCTGAGGCAGCCGCGCTCCGTGTGTTGCGTTCGATGTTGTGAACGGAATCCCTGAATTGTCCCATGGCTGTCTCGTATCCTGTCGCGATATGCACTGGCAGTCGCCTTCAGATGAGCCGAAATGAGTTTGAGATACCGCCGCTGGCGAAGCGGCTGGCGGGAGTTCCCATCTGGTTAGAAAAAGCGGATACCGCTCGTCTGTTAGCCGATACTACTAGAACAAGCGGGGCAGCGGCCGACCGGATCACCGGCAGCCCGTGTAAGCCCTTCGAATTCATTGCATCGGACATCATGCGCGTGGCAGCCGGTTCCATCCTGATCCTCACCTGGTCATTTCGACTGATCAGCCTGAATCGCGGTGAAAGAAAGCGGAGGCCATTGAATTCGGAAGGACGCGACGAACGCCAGCGACCCTCGTTTGACGCACCGGAGGACTGGCTCGACAGGTGACTGGTGCGACCAACCTGCCACAGTGTCGACGAAAACCAGGGCACCAGGCCGTACCTGACGCTGGGAGCCGGCCTTGCCGGAGCAAGCCAGCGCCAGACCTCGGCTGGCTCCTCCTGCCCGGTCACCCCGGACGTTCTGTCGCGGAAAAATCAATCGTGCCGAGGGTTTCGGCGCCCACAAAATTTCACCCAAGTGCTTGCGCAGGGGCGGTAATCGGAATCCAATAGCCCAATGACGAAGGACCCCGGCACGACCACACCGCAAAAGTCGCCCGGCCTGAAGCGGGCTGTCGGCGCACCGCTGCTGTTCGCGTTCATCGTTGGCGACACCCTCGGTGCCGGCATCTACACCCTGGTGGGCACCATGGCCGCCGACGTCGGGGGTGCGATCTGGATACCTCTGCTGATCGCCCTGGTCGTCGCGCTGCTCACCGCCGCCACCTACGCGGAGCTGATCACCAAGTATCCGCACGCCGGCGGCGCCGCACGTTACGCTGACCGGGCTTTTGGCATTCCCTACGTGTCGTTCCTCGTCGGCTTCCTGATGATGGCCTCCGGCATCACCACGGCTGCTGCCCTCGCGAACGCCTTCGCCGGCGACTACCTGACCGCACTCATCAACGTGCCGGCGGTCCCCGCAGCGATCGCGTTCATTATCCTGCTGACCCTGATCAATCTTCGCGGCGTCCGGGAATCCCTCGCCGCGAACCTCGTAGCCTCCATCATCGAGGTCACCGGCCTCGTCATCGTCATTGTCGTCGCCGCGATGGTTTTCGCCGCCGGCAACGGGGATCCGTCCCGGCTCCTGGAATTCGCGCCGGACGTACCGCCCCTCGAGGGCGCCTTCGCCGCGTCGATCGTCGCCTTCTTCTCTTTCCTCGGCTTTGAGGCGGCAGCCAACATGGCGGAGGAGGTCCGCAACCCCTCCAAGGCGTACCCCCGTGCACTGTTCGGCGCCATCTGCACGGCCGGGGTGGTCTATCTCCTGATCGCTGTCGGTGCGGTCATCGTCATGCCGCCGGTCGACCTGGCGGAGTCGACCGGGCCTCTGCTCGACGTCGTCGCCACCAGCGGCGTCGGAATTCCGCCCGGACTGTTCAGCATCATCGCCCTGATCGCCATTGCCAACGGGGCCCTGCTCTTCATGGTCATGGCCAGCCGTGTCGGTTACGGATTGGCCGAAGCGGAACTGCTCCCTCGTGCCTTCAGCCGCGTGCTGCCGGGCCGCCGCACTCCGTGGGTTTCCATTGTCGTGGTGGCCGGGCTGACGATCGTCCTGACCCTCACCGGAAATGTTGCCTCGCTGGCCGAGACCACCGTGCTGCTGCTGCTCCTGGTGTTCCTGTCCGCGAACGTCAGCGTCCTGGTCCTCAAAAAGGACAAAGTGGACCATGACCACTTCTCAGCTCCGCGGTTCATGCCGGTCCTGGCGATCATTGCCAGCATTGCGCTCCTCACTCAACAAAGCGCGGCGATCTGGCTCAGTGCCGCCGTCTACGTAGCGATCGGATCCCTGCTGTTCCTCGCTGCCCGGGCCGGCCGCAAACGCGAGGAACGCGTGAGCGCCGACTGACTCCCGTCATCGACGCCGGCGTCTGCAGCTGTTCAGTCACTGCTGTCGCCGGCGGGTTCGCTGTGGGCCTGCAGCATCCGCTCGACGGCGGTGACCACCGCCTGCCGGCGGGCGGCGGCTTCCCCGCCTCGATCCGCGCTTTCCGCGAGGCCGGCAAGCCCTTCCGGTGAGAGCTGCCAGGCCTGGGCGATGGCGTAAATGAAGACCAGGACGTCGACGGCGGTCAGCGGGTGTGCGGCGGCGGTCTCCACGGCGAGCGCTTTGTTGCGGTAGGCATCGCTCGGCTCCGCGGTGGCCTCCGGCCGCTCGAGCCGGGCCCACATGCTCAGGCGGAGGACTTCGGGGAAGCGCTGATGATGGTCGAACACGTCCCCGGCCCAGCCTGCGAGGTCCTCGGGGCGCGGCGGAACGTTCTCCGCCATCCGGCGCAGCGCGTCCGCAACCGTCGCGTCGAACAGGCCGCTCTTGCTGCCGTAGTAGGCGTAAATCATCCGCACGTTGCTCTGCGCCTGGGCGGCGATCCGCTCCACGCGCCCGCCGGCGAACCCGTGCGCGGCGAACTCCACGGTCGCCGCCGCGAGGATCCGCTCCCTTGTAGCTTCGGCGTCACGTGCCATGCGATTCCCCTCGGATAGGTCTTGACCGGCTCGGCTGTCGACCACTAGCTTACGGGTAAGTATCTATTTACTTATAGGAGCGCACCATGACCCGCATTGCCCTCGTGACCGGAGCCAACCGCGGACTGGGACGGGCCACCGCGCTCGCTTTGGCCCGGAACAAGATCAACGTCGTCGCTGCCTCACGGGGTGGTGAGGACGAGGTCGTGGAGGACATCGTTGATGCAGGCGGCGAAGCCATCGCGGTCCGGCTGGATGTTGCAGACCTTTCCTCCATTGAGGCCGCCCGCGTGGCGGTGCTCGACGGCGTCGCCCGGGAATGGAATGCGCGGTCCCTGGACGTGCTGGTCAACAACGCCGGGGTGGGACTGTTCGCGCCGCTGGGAGCCATCACACCGGAAGACTTCGACACCACCTTCGCGGTCAACGTCCGTGGTCCGCTTTTCGTCACGCAGGCCTTCCTGCCCTATCTCTCAGAGGGGGCAAGCATTGTGAACGTGTCGAGTTCGCTCAGCCGGCACGTCAGCCCGGCAACCTCCGTGTATGCGGCATCCAAGAAGGCGCTTGAAGCGCTGACCCGCAGCCTCGCCCTCGAGCTGGGTCCGCGGGGCATCCGGATCAACACGATTGCCCCCGGGCCGACCGCGACCGACTTCAACGGCGGAGCGATGCGCGACAGCGAAGCCATGCGCGCGACGCTGTCCGGGCAGACCGCCCTCGGGCGGGTGGGCGAGCCGGACGACATCGCCGACGCAATCGCTGCCCTGGTGTCCAATGAGCTCCGCTGGGCAACGGGGGAGCGCATCGAAGTGTCCGGAGGCGTGCTGCTGTGACCCAGGGCCACCTCCGGGGGTATCCCTGGGCTCGTTGGCCGGACTGCTCCGTTTGACCGGGCTGCCCAACGCTGGAACGCTCGGCTCCATGAAGCCCGAAACCGTCATTGTCGTCGTCGGCACCCTCGCTGCTCTCGTGATGAATATCGTTCTCGATACCTATACGGACATCCAGATGCTGTTTCGCTGGGCCATCGCCGTCATGTTCGGAATGTTCATCACCATCTGCGTGAGCCGTTGGCTCAGGAAACGTCGCGGGCGAGACGCTCATGGCCAGAGGACTCCCGCTCCCTAGCAGGATCCGTCTACGGCCCGGCTGCCTGATGCTGGACCCGATAGCCCGCGTCCCGAAGCGCCGGCAGGCCCTGGGCGGCGATCACCGACGCGGCCGACAATGCCTACGTCCGGCCCGGCCCGCCGGCGGCCGGGGAATAGACCACACCCCGAAGTCCTTGCAGTCCGCTATGAAAGCAATCGTCTACTCCGAGCCCGGAGCGTCCTCTGTCCTCTCCCTCGCCGAGCGTGAGGTTGCCGATCCCGGTCCCGGTGAAGTCCGGGTCCGCATCATTGTCTCCGGGGTGAACCCCACCGACTGGAAGGCCCGCGCCGCCGGCGTGCCCTTCCCCGAAGTCGTGCCCAACCAGGACGGCGCAGGCATCGTCGACGCGGTGGGCGAGGGCGTCACCGGCCTGCAGCCCGGAGACCGGGTCTGGATCTACCTCGCCGCCCACGGCCGCCCGAACGGCACCGCGCAGGAATTCGCCGTCCTGCCCGCCGACCGCGCGGTGCCGCTGCCCGAGGGCACCGGGTTCGACGTCGCCGCCAGCCTGGGCGTCCCGGCCATGGCCGCGCACCGCGCCCTCACCGTGCACGAGTTCGGCCCCGCCCGGCTGGCACCGGGGGCGCTCGCGGACCGCACGGTCCTCGTCCAGGGCGGCGCCGGAGCGGTGGGTCACGCCGCGATCCAGCTCGCCGCCTGGGCCGGCGCCACCGTCATTGCCACGGTCAGCAGCGACGCGAAGGCCGAGCTGGCCCGCGCCGCCGGTGCCCACCACATCGTCCGCTATCCCGACGACGCCGAAGCCGACCGCATCCGCGAGATCGCGCCCGACGGCGTCGACCACATCGTGGAGGTGTCCCCGGCACAGAATGCGGCGCTCGACGTCGAGGTGGCCGCCAACCACGCCAGCATCGCCTACTACGCGAACAACAACGGCGAGGAATTCACTGTGCCGATCGTGGCGAGCTTCGCGAAGAACGTCCGCTGGCAGGGCGTGCTGGTCTACACCGAAGGCGAAGCCGCCCACCACGCCGCGGTCAAGGACATCACCGAGGCGCTGCGCGACGGCGCCCTGCCGGTGGGGGAGGCCGCGGGCCTGCCGCTGACCTGGTTCGAGCTGGCGGACACCGCCGCCGCGCACGACGCCGTGGAGGACGGCGTCACCGGCAAGGTGCTCATCCGGGTGGCCGCAGAGGACTAGTCACCGCGCGCCCCGCTTGTCGCCGGCCGAGCTTCACCATCCGCCGCGGGTGGGCGTGTGTCCCTGCCGCGCGTCATCGGGCATGGGCATTTCCGCCCGCAGGCCCAGCAGGCGGATGGGCCGGCCCGGCTCGATCGCCGCGGCGAGGTCCAGCGCCCTCGCGAGGACCTCGCCGCCGTCGGCGGTCTCCGGAATCTTCCGTGCGTGGGTCTTGGTGGTGAACGGCGCGTAGCGGACCTTGAGGGTCAGCCCGATCACCGGCCGGCCCTCCGCCGCGACGTCCTTCAGCACGTCGTCCGTCAGCTGCCGGACGGCGTCGAGCACCTGCTCCGGCTCGGTGAGGTTCTGCTGGAAGGTGGTCTCGCGGCTGTGCCCGCGCGCCACCCAGGGCGTGTCGTCCACCTCGCTGCTGCCGTCACCGCGGCCCAGCTGCGCGTACCAGGGCCCCATCTTGGGCCCGAACTCCGGCACCAGCGCCTGCGGATCGGCGGCGGCCAGCTCGGCCACGGTGCTGATGCCGAGCTTCGCCAGCCGGGCGGAGATCTTATTGCCCACGCCCCACAGCTCCTTGGTGGGCCGAGCGCCCATCACGTCCAGCCAGTTCTCCGCGGTGAGCCGGAAGAGCCCGGCGGGCTTGCCGAAGTCGGTGGCGTTCTTGGCCCGGATCAGGGTGTCGCCGATGCCCACGCTGCAGTGCAGCTGCGTCGCCTCCAGCACGGGGTCCTGCAGGTCCCGGGCGTAGGCCGCCGGATCCTCGGTCTCGACGCCGACGAAGGCCTCATCCCAGCCCAGGACCTGCACGACGGCGCCGGGCCGGGCCTTCAGCGTGCCCATCACCGTATCCGACGCGGCCAGGTACGCCTCGGCATCCACGGGCAGGAACACGGCGTCGGGCACCTTCCGGGCCGCCACCCGCAGCGGCATCCCGGAGCCGACGCCGAACGCCCGCGCCTCGTAGGAGGCGGTGGACACCACGGCCCGCTCGGTGGGATCACCCCGGCCGCCGACAATCACGGGCTGCCCCGCCAGCTCCGGGCGCCGCAGCACCTCGACGGCGGCGATGAACTGGTCGAGGTCCACATGCAGCACCCAGGCCGTCACGTCGCCTCTTCTCTGACCGGCGTTGCGGCGGGCAGAGCGGCGGAGGCGAGGAGGGCCAGCCGCTCCGCGTCCCGGGTTCCCTCGTCCGGGTGATAGACCACCAGCATCAGGTGATCCGCTCCGCTGATGGCCAGCCGTTCCCGGTTCAGCGTCATCTCCCCGACCTGCGGGTGGTTCAGCCGCATCGGCGTCCCCTTCTGCCCGCGCACTTCGTGCCGTGCCCACAGCTGACGGAAGTACGGGCTGGCGAGTGACAGCTCGCCCACCAGGTCAATGAACCGCGGGTTGTCCACGTCGCTGCCCACGGCCTGCCGCAGGTTCGCGATGAAGCACTCGGTGACGGTTTCCCAGTCCGGGTGCAGGGCCTGCTCGGACGGGTCGAGGAACATGTCCCGCAGCTGGTTGCCGCCGACGTCGAGCCGCGGGGACAACGCCTTCGCGAGCCGGTTGGAGGCCAGGATGTCGAAGTACCGGCCCTCGATGAAGGCCGGGTGCGGCAGGGACTCCATGAGCTTGAGTGCCCCCTCCGGCGGCGTCTCCCGGGGCGGCCGCCGGGGCCGGTGCCGGGGCACCTCCGCGACGAGCGTCAGAAGGTGGGCGAGGTGGTCGTCGTCGAGCTGCAGTACCCGGGCGATGGATTCCAGCACCTGCACGGACGGATGCCGGTCCCGTCCGCGCTCCAGCCGCAGGTAGTAGTCGGCGCTGATCCCGGCGAGCATGGCCACCTCCTCGCGCCGCAGCCCGGGCACCCGCCGAACCCCGGTGGCGGGGATGCCGGCCTGCTCCGGGGTGATCAGCTCGCGCCGGGCCCGCAGGTAGCTGCCGAGGGCGTTCGAGGCAGGAGTCATACGCTCAGGGTAGGCGCCGCCGGGCCGGGCGAACAGCCGTGAGCGGGGGTCTTGTCAGGCCCCGGGCTGAGCGGGGCTCTGGCTGCCGCAGGGGCACGTCCGTAGCGTCTGTACCAAGCCCGCGGGAGACGCCGCGACCACGCAGGAACGACCACGTGAGCCGGGCCTCCGACACGGGATGGACAGTCCGGCACCGCCGCGGTCCCTGGACCCGGCGGGCCGGCGCACCGGTAAAGGAGACTCACAATGGACCGCGACTCAGACCTGGAACGCCGCGCCCGGACCATCGTCATCGCGCGCAGCGTGTACAAGGCGGTGCTTGTCGTGTGGGCCGTCGCGCTGGCCGGCATGCTGATGATCTGGTGGTGGACGACGCCGGAGGGCTATTTCTGGCCGGTGTGGCCGGCGCTGGGCCTGTCCGTGGCGGCGCTGCTCTGGGGGTTGGCGCTGTACGGCAGCTTCGGCTTCCGCGTCCGGGAGGACCAGGTGGCCCGGGAGGTGGAACGCCAGCGGGAACTGGGCTGATGCCCTGCCGCCGGCCGGGCCGGACAGGCAGAAAGCCGGGCCGCCCAACTCGGGCGGCCCGGCTTTCGTTGTGCTGAGCTCTATTTCTGCTCGTCGTCCTTGTTGCCGGTGACTTTGTCCTTGACCTTGTCCTTGGCCTGGTCCACCTGCTCCGGGTGGTCCTTGGCCGCGTCCTTGGCCTTGTCCGCCATTCCGCCCAGATCCGCCATGTGGCTTCCGCCTTTCGTCCTGTGGGGGGCCGGGTCCGCCGGCAGGCGGCCCCGGTCTGACCTTCCCATCGTCCATCACTGCGGCGGACTTGTGACCGGGCCGGCGCTACTTGATCGGGCTGGGGCTACTCGGTGACGTCGTCGGTGGCCCAGGCCTGCGTGTAGAACTGGGCGGAGCGGGAGTCCAGCAGTTCGGCGTAGGCCTCCGGGTGCATGGCCTGCGCGGAGCCGGCCGGCACCTCCGGGGCGAAGGCGGAGACGCCCAGTCCAGCCTGCCGTCCCTCGAGGGTCAGGCCGGCGGCTTCCAGGAGGGTGGGGTACATGCTCAGCTGGTCGACGCCGTCGCGCAGCACGGTGCCCTGGTCCTGGCCGGGCACCCAGATCCGGTTGAAGATGGTGCGGTTCGGGTGGTAATCCAGCTGCTCGTGGAACGCGTCGCCGGCGCTCATGTGCTTGAGGTGGTCGCCCATGATGACCACGGCGGTGTCCTCGAGGTAGCCCTGGGCCTCCATGTGCTCCACGAAGCCGGCCACCTGCGTCAGCGAGCAGTGGAAGGCGGAGGTGACCCGGTTCTCGGTGTCCACGTCGCAGTAGTCGTAGATGTGCACCGGTTCGTGGGTGTCCAGGGTCAGCACGGACAGGTTGAACGGCTTGCCGGTGCGCTCGGACTCGGCGTGCAGCTCGTCGACCTTGTCCCGGGCGTTGGCCATGAGCCGCTCATCGCTCAGGCCCCAGTCCGGGCGGAAGCTGTCGGCCGGTTCGCCGGCGTCCCGCCAGTCGTTCAGGCCCTTCACCTCGGAGTAGCCGTGGCTGGCCAGGAAGGTGTCCTTCGCGGCGAACGAGGAGCTGGCGCCGCCCAGGAAGACGTTGGTGTAGCCGTGCTCGGCCAGCACATCGCCCAGGCAGGTGGTGCCGCCCATGTAGGTGTCGACGCCGCCGACGCCGCGGCCGCCGTCGCCGCCCGCGCTCTTCAGCGGCACTCCGCACTGGGTGGAGACCAGGCCGGCCATGGTCCAGCCGCCGCCGGCGTACTGCTGGAAGTTCTCCACGCTCTGCCAGCCCTCGGCGGCCGGGGTGGCCTCCTTCAGCGGCAGGAACGCGTCCTTCTCGAACAGCTCGTCATCGGCAAGGGTGCCCTCGCCGGATTCCAGGTAGATCAGCACCAGGTTGCGCGCGCCGTCGGCGCTGGTGACGGTCGGCTCCGCGTAGTAGTCGCCGACGTCGTACTTGGAATTGCCGGACTTGATGTAGTCGGCCATGTTCACGGTGGTGGCGAAGGCGGTGGTGCTGCCCACCACCAGCGCGGACACCGCGACCGTGGAAACGGCGCGGGTGATCCACTTGGTGCGCGGCGACGGGCCCTCGCCCCCGCGGCGGCGCCGGCGGCGGCGGTGCTGCCAGTACGCAAGCGCCAGGGTGATGAGCAGCGGCGCCACGCCGATGCCCAGGATGCCCTTCCAGACCAGGTCGCCGCCGCCGCCGTCGGCCTCCACCGAGACCAGGTTCAGCAGCATCTGGCCCACGGAGATCTCACCGAAGTAGAAGCGGATACCGACGGCGGCCACCAGCAGCGCGAGGGACAGCCAGATCAGGGCGTAGACCAGGACGTGTCCCAGGACGACGCCGCCCCGCCGGGCCGTATGCAGAAGCCGACCGGACATTGGCAATACCTCACGTTCCGGGCCCCGCGTTGGCCGGGCACCCTTGACATCCACCCCGTTTTTGGGTCCGTAGAAGAGTAATACCGATACGTTACCCGTTCAACCTGCGTTCATCGCCCAGTAACCCGCCGCAGCGGCCCGGTCGGAGCGGGCGGCTACCAGGGCAGGGGGCCGCCCTCATCCGAAAACGTTCCGGCGGGGCCGGCCGGCGCCTGCGTCGCGAGCCGGACGATCGTCCGGGCACTGACCTCCACGGGCCGGCCGCCGTCCATCCCCGCCGTCATGTCGGTGGCGGTGAAGCCCGGCTCCACCGCACTGAACCTGATGTCGGGGTGTGCTTTGGCGTACTGCAGGGTCAGCATGTTGGCCGCAGCTTTGGACGCCGCGTACAGCGGGGCCGTGGTCAGCCCGGACTCCGGCCGCTCGGGCGTGGTCACGGCCCAGAAGGAGCCCATGCTGCTCGTAACGTTGACGACGACCGGCTGCGATGACCGCTGCAGCCAGGGCAGCGCGGCTTCGGTGACGCGGACGATCCCTACGGCATTGGTGTCGAACGACCGGAGCGCGGTCGGGCCGTCGACGGTGCCGTTGGCCATGACGCCGGCATTGTTCACCAGCACGTCGAGCGCCCCTTCCGCGCGGCCGATCGTCTCCAGCGCCGCGGCGACCGACGCGTCATCGGTCACGTCGAGCTGGACGAAGAAGGCGCCCAGCTCCGCCGCGGCCTTCGCGCCGCGCTCCGGGTCGCGTGCGCCGAGATAGACGGTGTGGCCGTGGGCCAGGAGCTGCCGTGCGGTTTCGAAGCCGATGCCTTTGTTGGCTCCGGTGATCAGGGTGACGGTCATGATGCTGCCTTTCGGATGGTCGGCGGCTGGGGTGCCTGCCGTCCCCGACGCTAGGAGCGGCCGCCGGCCCCAGCCAGAGCCCCCGCGATCCGGGGGTGTGACAGGGCCACCGCAGCCCGTCCGGGAGCGTCGTAGGGTAGGCGCATGACTGAGACAACCAACGCGCTGGGCGACTTCCTGCGGGCCCGGCGTGAGCTGGTGACCCCGGAGCAGGCGGGAATTCCCGGCGGCGGTGCGCGGCGGGTGCCCGGCCTGCGGCGGGAGGAAGTGGCCATGCTGGCCGGCATCAGCGCCGACTATTACCTGCGGCTGGAGCGCGGCCGGGACCGTAATCCCTCCCTGCAGGTCCTCGACGCGCTGGCCCGGGTGCTCCGGCTCGACCAGGACCACCTGTCCCACCTGATGACCCTGGTCTGCGAGGCGCCCCGGCAGCGCCGGCGCCGTGCCCGGGCCGAGGTGCCGCCGCCGGGCGCCCTGAACCTGCTCGGCTCCCTCGCCCAGCCGGCCGTCATCGAGGGCCGCTACTTCGACATCCTGGCCGCCAACCCGCTCGCCGCGGCGCTTTCGCCCCGGCTCGCCGTCGGCGGCAACCAGCTCCGCGACCTGTTCCTGGACCCGGCGGAACAGGACCTGTATCCGGACTGGCAGGCCGCCGCCGAATGCCTGGTCGCCAACCTGCGGCACTCCGTGGGCAAGGACGTCGACGATCCCCGGTTCATCGAGCTCACCGGCGAGCTGTCCCTGGCCAGCCCGCGGTTCGTCCAGCTTTGGGCCCGGCACGAGGTGCGCAGCCAGTACGGCGGCCGGCTCCGGCTGAACCATCCGTTGGTCGGCGCACTGACCCTGAACCGGGAACGGCTCGACATCGGCGGCGCGGACGGACTGAAGCTGGTGGTGTTCCATCCGGACCAGGGCTCCGTGGATGCCGAAAAGCTCGCCCTGCTCGCCTCCGCGGCGCTGCCCGCCGCTGCCGCCCGACGGCCGTGGGACGAGGCGCCGGCCGGGCGCCCCCGCGGCACCGAGGCGGCGCGCTGAGAAGGCAGGGAGCACGGGCACCGGCTGAGTAGGCTGGGAGGATGCGCAAGGAAACCCTCTGGGAAGCCAAAAAGAAGCAGAATCCGGGACACTCCGCCTGGTACATCCAGCGGTTTGAGCAGATGCGCGAGCAGGGCGCGGACCTGCACGGCGAGGCGCGGATGATCGACGCGATGGTTCCGCGCGGCGCGCGGATCCTCGACGCCGGTGCCGGGCCCGGCCGGGTGGGCGGGGAGCTGGCAAGGCGCGGCCACGCCGTCGTCGGCGTCGACGTCGACCCGGAGCTGATCGAGGCGGCCCGGAAGGACCATCCCCAGGCCACCTGGCTGGTGGGGGACCTGGCGGAGCTGGACCTGCCCGGCGAGGGCATCCGCGAGCCGTTCGACGTGATCGTCTGCGCCGGCAACGTGATGACGTTCCTGGCCCCCGGCACCGCCGGCGAGGTGCTGGCCCGGATGCGCGCGCACCTGGCGCCGGAGGGCCGCGTGGTGATCGGTTTCGGCGCCGGCCGCGGCTACGACTTCGGGCAGTTCTTCGCCGACGCCGAGGCCGCGGGGCTGCGGGTGGACCTGCAGCTGTCCACCTGGGACCTGCGCCCGCTCACGCCGGAGTCAGGGTTCCTGGTGGCGGTGCTGTCGGCAGCGTAAGAGCACGCCGCCTGACCGGCGTGCGGGCCGCGCCGCCGGTTCCGTGACGCAGCCGCTTGACCTCAAGCGCACTTGAGCTTGTTCAGTGGGCACATCACTCACCGGAGCAAGGAGCAGACATGGGACATCAGGACCGGCAGGGGAAGAAGAAGCGTCGAGGCCGACGCGGGCAGGCGGAGGAGACCCGGCGGCTGCCGCCGACGCCCAGCGTGTGGGAGGAGTTCCTGCCGGAAAGCCGGCACCTGATGTTCCCGCCGCGGTGAGTGTGCCTCGAGACCGAACCGCTCAAACGCGACGGCGCCGCCCGACCCCCGGCCGGACGGCGCCGTCGCGCACTTAGAAACTCCTGCAGCTACTTCTTCGTCAGCAGGTGCGGGTGGTGCAGCTCGGCGACCTGCGGGTGCGCGCGCAGCCAGCCCTTCAGCACGTTGGCGCCGTAGGAGGCGAGCATCGGGTTCTCCGGGTCGTCGGTGATGCCGCGGGACTGCTCGGCCAGGGCCGGGGGCAGCTGCACCGGGTCGATGACCGAATCCAGGCGAGGGGACCAGAAGAACGGGATGGCGTACCGGTCCACACCCGGGGCCGGAGCCAGCACGCGGTGGATCGTCGCGGAGAGGTAGCCCTGGGTGGCGACTTCGAGCATTTCGCCGAGGTTGACCACCAGCGCGCCCGGGATCGGCTCCACCGGAATCCAGGTGTCGGTGCCGTGCGGGCGCACTTCGAGGCCGCCGACCTCGTCCTGCAGCAGCAGGGTCACGAAGCCATAGTCGGCGTGCGAGCCCACGCCCTGGGTGCCGGCCTCCTGCACGACGCCGCCCACATAGTGGATCAGCTTGGCCATCCAGGCCGGGGTGCCCTCGAACGGTTCGGTGAAGTGATCCTCGGGCAGCTCGAGGGAGACGGCGATGGCGCTGAGCAGCTCCGCGCCCACCCGGCTCATCTCCTCGGCCCAGGCCATGGACGCTTCGCGCAGCTCGGGCAGCTTGGTGTCCGGGAACAGGTTCGGGCCCTGGACCAGCCAGTACGGCTGGTCAGCGGGGTACTCGGCCACCGGTTCGCGCTCCGGGCCGAAGTCCACCTGCTCGCGGGCATCGGGCCGGCCCTGGGTGATTTCGGTGCCGAGGCGGGTGTAGCCGCGGAAGTGCGGCGAGCGGCGGTTGTCCAGCTCCAGGCGGTCCTCCAGCGGCAGGTCGAAGAACCGCTTGGTGACCTCGAACAGCGGCTCCACCATCTGCGCGGCGGGGCCGTAGCCGACCAGCTGGAAGAAGCCGATGCGGTGCGTGGCCTCACGCAGCTGGTCAATGAAATCCGGGTTGAACGTGCCGTCGGGGCGGCGGGCGGTGCTCAGGTCAAGGACAGGGATCGACTGGGGAATCGCGCTCATTCCGGCAACGTATCACCGGGTGAAATCAACTATGAACCGAATGTTACGAATTGCTGTGCCGCGCGGTTTCGGCCGTCTCCAACCCCGCCGGTGCGGCGCCCAGCGGGCCCAGACCGGCGTCGTCGTCCGCCTCCCCGGCCGCGACGGCGGCCCAGCGGGCGATGAACACCGCGCCGGCGTCGTCGTGCACCAGCTCCGCAGCGGTGAGCACCGGATACGGCACCGCAGGCACCCCGTCGGCCGGGCGCACGTCCACGTGCGCGACGTCGAAACCCCGGGCATGCAGTTCATCGGCCATGGCGTAGTCGGTCCGGGAATCGCCGATGGTGCGCCACACCGCCGGCACCGGCGCCCCGGCCTGCTCCAGCAGCTCCAGCACCCTGCGCACGCCCAGGTCCTTGCCGGCCTCCACCGCCTCGATGTCGGTGGAAATGATCGTCGGATCCACCCGGTACGGCACCGAACCGTCGACGGCGGGCAGCACCTGACCGAGCCGGCTGATGCCCAGTCCGCGGCGGGCGGCGAGGCCGAGGACGGCGAGTTCGAAGTCCTCCTGGACGGCCAGGTAATCGGCGTTGGTCACGTCCGTCCGCTGCTCCACGGAGAGCATCGCGAGCTTGGTCTCGTCGAAGAACATCCGGTCCGCGAACCGCTCCGCCACCAGGGCCCGCACGTCGGCGGCGAAGTCGCCGGGCAGCCGGTGCCCGGGATCGACCTGCGGCTGGTCCGGGCCGTCGCCGGTGAACGTGAACCACACCCCGCCCTTCTCGCACACTGCGAGCACCCGCACATCCGCCGGCAGCCCGGCGGCGATCATGGGGTTCATCACCTGCTCCACGATGAAGTCCACCGACCGCCCCGTGTTGAAGGCCACCGGCCAGCCGGCAACGGCCAGGCGGACCAGGTTCTCGATGATCTCCGGGCGTACGGTCCGGGATTCGGGGCTGGCCACGGGCCCGTCGACGTCGAGCAGCAGGCCCCAGGTGTTCGCGGAAGTCATGCCTCCAGTATTCCCGGTTTCGTGCGCAGGTCTGCGCCGGACCCCGCGCCGGAGCGGCGGCGGCCGGAGCGGGGGACGGCGCGGGCCGTGTCCGCTGGGTCTGCGGGCGGTTCGTCTCGTACTCTTGATTGGTGATCTTCAAAGCTGTTGGCGATGGCCGCCCCTACCCCGAGCACGGATACGAGACGCCCAAGGACTGGGCGTCCGTTGCCCCGCGGCAGGTCCGGCTCGATGAGCTGGTGACCACGAAGTCCACCCTGGATCTCGGGGCCCTGCTGGCCGAGGACTCCACCTTCTTCGGCGACCTGTTCCCGCACGTGGTGCAGTGGAAGGGCACCATGTATCTCGAGGACGGGCTGCACCGCGCCGTGCGCACGGCACTGCACCAGCGCACCATCCTGCACGCCCGCGTGCTGGTGCTCGACGAGTAGGGCCCGCACCGCTTAAACGCCGGAGGGCCGTGCGTGTGCACGGCCCTCCGATGTTTAACTTCCCGGGTGCTCCGGCTCAGCAGCCGTCCGGGCCGCAGGCGGGTCCGTCGGTGCCGGGCGTGACCATCTGCAGCGGGTTGGCGTCCTGCCAGGCCTTCTCCAGCGCTCCGGTGAACACCTCCGCCGGCTGCGCTCCGGAGATGCCGTAGCGGCGGTCGATGACGAAGAACGGCACGCCGCTGACGCCCAGCGCCCGGGCCTCGGCAATGTCCTGCCGCACGTCGTCGGCGTAGTCATCCCCGGCCAGCGCCGTCCGCACCCGGCCGGCGTCCAGCCCGGCGTCGACGCCGATCGCGACCAGCACCTCGACGTCGCCGATGTTCCGGCCCTGCTCGAAGTGCGCGGAGAGCAGCGCCTCCTTCACGGCGTCGGCGGCACCGGCGCCGCCCAGCTCCCGCGCCGCGTGGATCAGCCGGTGGGCGGTGAAGCTGTTCGCCACCACCAGGTTCTCGAAGTCGTAGGCCAGGCCCTCGCCGCGGGCCTGCTCGGCCACATGCGCCAGCATGCCCGACATCTGCTGCGGGTCCATGCCCTTGCGCTCGGACAGGTACTGCAGTTCGGTGCCGTCGTAGTGCTCCGGCAGCGACGGGTCCAGCTGGTAGCTGCGCCACTGCACCTGGACCTCGTCCTTGTGGGCGAAGCCCTCCAGCGCCGTCTCGAAGCGGCGCTTGCCGATGAAGCACCAGGGGCAGGCGATGTCGGACCAGATCTCGATTCTCATGCCGGAAAGAACCTCCGCCGGGCCCGAATCATTCCGCCGCGGCGCGGGCCGGGGCGGGCGCGGCGCCGTCGTCGGCTCCGGTCTCGTCCGCGAGCTCCGCGCGGAGCCGCCCGTCCCCGCGCACCCACAGGCGGTAGGCGACGAAGAGCAGCGCGATCCAGGCCGCGCCCACGATCAGGGCCACCCGGGTGCCGGGCATGACGCCGAGCAGCACCACGATGAAGACCATGAACGCCAGCGCGGCGTAGGAGGCCACCGGCCAGAACGGCACGCCGAACTCGGAGGCGGGCAGGCCGCGGCGCTTGATGTCCCGCTTCATGGCGATGTGCGAGAGCAGGATCATCACCCACACCCACACCGTGGCGAAGGTGGCGATCGAGGCGATGATGGTGAACAGCTCCTCCGGCAGCAGCGCGTTGAGCACGACGCCGACCAGCAGCACCACCGCCATCACGGAGACCGTCAGCCACGGCACCCCGTGCCGGGACACCCGGGCGAACGCGGCCGGGGCCTGGCCCTGCCGGGCGAGCCCGTACATCATCCGGCCGGCGCCGAAGGTGTCGGCGTTGATGGCGGACAGGGCCGCGGTGATGACCACCGCGTTGAGGATGTGCGCGGCGGCGGGAATGCCCAGCGAGTCGAAGATCTGCACGAACGGGCTGGTGGAGCCGTCAATGTCCTGCCAGGGGAAGATCATCATCAGCACGGACAGCGCACCGACGTAGAAGATCAGGATGCGCAGCGGGACGGTGTTCACGGCCGCCGGGATGGCCTTCTTCGGTTCCTCCGCCTCGCCGGCGGTGATGCCGATGGTCTCGATGCCGCCGAAGGCGAACATCACGATGGAGAAGGAGGCCAGCAGGCCCCAGAACCCGTTGGCGAAGAAGCCGCCCGAGCCGAGCATGGTGTCCAGGCCCGGATTGGCGCCGTCCTCCAGCCCGAAACCGAACAGGATGATCGCCGCGCCGCCGAGGATCATGGCGATGATGGCGCTGACCTTGATGATCGAGAGCCAGAACTCGGTCTCGCCGAACACCTTCACCCGCATCAGGTTCAACGCGCCGATCAGCAGCACGACGGCGAGGATCCAGATCCAGCGCGGCACGTCCGGGAACCAGAAGCCCATGTAGATGCCGAAGGCGGTGACGTCGGCGATGGCGACGATCGCCATTTCGAACGCGAAGGTCCAGCCGGTGATGAACCCGGCAAACGGGCCGAGGTAGCGGCTGGCGTACTGGCCGAAGGAACCGGAGACCGGATGCCGGACCGCCATCTCGCCCAGGGCCCGCATGACCAGGAAGACGGCGGCGCCGCCGATCATGTACGCGAGCAGGACGGCGGGACCGGCGGACTGGATGGCGGAGGCGGATCCGTAGAACAGGCCGGTGCCGATGGCCGAACCGAGCGCCATGAAGCGGATGTGCCGGACGTTCAGCCCGCGGGCCAGGGCCTGGGCGAAGGAGGACTTCAAGAAAAACGCACCTTGGAGATCGGGGAAGGGCTGCTGAAGAAGCGGCCAATCCATGGTACGCCCGCGCGGCGCGGCAGGCTGTTCGGGGCCTCACCGCCCGTGCCGGCGCCCCGCCTCCGCGTTTTGTGGCCACCCCTTGGCGTGCCGGGCGGCCGCTACGGCTCCGCGAGCTCCAGCAGGTGCGCCCGGGCGGCGGCCAGCTCGTCGGCGGTGAGGTACGGGCTGCCCATGGAGGCGGCCAGTCCCTCCGCGGCGTGCTGCACGACGATGCTCCGGGCCGGCTCGATCCCGTCGGCCGCGAAGGCCTCCCGCCAGATTTTCGCGTCGCGTTCCATGAATTCCTCGATGCCGGGCAGGGTGCCGACGGCGGCGGTCAGCCCGGTGGGCGCGAAGACCTGGGCCACGGTGTCGCCGCCCTCCGTCAGGGCCCGCACATAGGCGCGCAGCAGTTTGCCCGGCCGGTTCTCCGCCAGGTCCACGTGGGCGCGGACCTCGGTCCACAGCCGTTCGGCGGCGTCTTCGACGAGGGCGAGCAGCAGCGCCTCCCGCCCGGGGAAGTGGTGCAGCAGCCCGCTCTTGGAGATCCCGGCGGCGGCGGCGACGTCGGCGAGGGACACTCCGCCGCCCTGCTCGGCGACCAGCCGGGAGGCGGCGTCGAGGATGCCGCGCCGGGTGCGTTCCTTGTCCCGGCCGCCTTCCCGGCCGCCGGCCGGTTCAGTGCCCGACATGCTGCTGCTCCTGCGCTCCGGTGGGGGAAGGGATGACCCGCCAGGCAATCACGGCGGCCAGCACCAGGATCCCGGCGGCGACATAGCTGGTCAGCTGCATGGCGCCGGTGAAGGCATGCTGCGCCTGCTCGATCAGTGCGGGGTCGGTGAGCCGGCTGCTGGCGGAGGCCAGTGAGTCCTCCAGCGCCGCGCGGTCCGCCGCCGCGAGGTCGGCGGGCGGGGCCAGGTTGGCGCGGTAGAGCGCGGTCTGCAGCGAGCCCAGCACGGCGATGCCCAGCGCCACGCCCAGTTCATAGCCGGTCTCGGAGATCGACGCCGCGGCGCCGGCGCGTTCCCGGGGCGCGGCCGCGACGATTGCGTCGGTGGACAGGGCCATCGCCACTCCCACGCCCAGGCCGAGCACGGCCAGCGCCAGCCCGATGCCCCAGTAGGTGGGCAGCCCCTCGGCCAGGCCCAGGGCAGCCAGGCCCAGGGCGGCGACGCCGAGCCCGGCGCCGATGGACCGGCCGCGGCCCAGCCGGGTCAGCAGGAACCCGATGAACGCAATGACCAGGATGGAGGTCACGGTCACCGGCATTTCGGCCAGCCCGGCCATCAGGGGTCCGTAGCCGCGCACCAGCTGCAGGTACTGGGAGAAGAAGAACAGCAGGCCGCTGAACGCGAAGATGGACAGCGTGTTGGCGACCACGGCGCCGCTGAACGCCGGAATGCGGAACAGGTCGATGTCCACCAGGGGGTGCGGCAGCCGGCGCTGCCGGCGGACGAAGGTGATGCCGGCCAGCACGCCGGCCGCGGCGGTGGCCGGTACGGTCCAGTCCAGGCCGGTGCCGACGGCGTGCTTCACCGCGTACACCACCGGCACGATGGCGAGCACCGACAGCACCGCGGAGAGCAGGTCCACCCGTCCCGAGTTGGGGTTGCGGGACTCGGGCAGCAGGATGAGCCCGGCCACCAGCACCACGAGCATGATCGGCACGTTGATCAGGAACACCGAGCCCCACCAGAACCGTTCCAGCAGCGCCCCGCCGACCAGCGGGCCCAGCGCGGCGCCGCCGGTGGCCCCGGCGGACCAGACGGCGATGGCGCGGGTGCGCTGCACCGGGTCCTCGAACATGTCCCGCACGATCGACAGGGTGGAGGGCATGATCGTGGCGCCGGCGACGCCGAGCAGCGCCCGGGAGGCGATCAGCAGTTCCGCGGAGGGGGAGTAGGCGGCGATCAGCGAGGCGATGCCGAAGGCCGTGCTGCCGATGATGAGCAGTTTCTTGCGGCCCACCCGGTCCGCGAGGTTGCCCATGGGGATCAGCAGGCCGGCCAGCACGAAGGAGTAGATGTCACCGATCCACAGCAGCTGCGTGGCGGTCGGGGAGATCTCCGCCGTCAGGGCGGGGACGGCCAGATAAAGGACGGTGGCGTCCACCGCGAGCAGGACGACGGCGAGCATGAGGACGCAAAGCGCCAGCCACTCGCGGCGGCCGGCCTGGCGGTAGGCGGGAGGGGAGGAAGCCATGCCTCCACGCTACGGACCATTTGGTCGGTTAAGCAAACCAAGTGGACGGCAGGACGCGGAAAGGGGGTCCGACGCCGTTGCCGGCGTCGGACCCCCTGTGTGCCGTGTGCCTCCTATGCGGCGGCCAGCTCACCCTGGGATTCGTGCAGGAACCGGGCGTAGGCCGGAACCGTGAGGAACGTCGGGAAGTGCTCGCCGCAGGCGACCTCCTCGAACAGCTCGCGGGCGTCCTCGAAGCGGTCGCCGTCGAAGCGCTGCAGGTTGGCGAACTCCTCCTCGAGCAGTTCCTCGACCCAGTGGCGGGTGATGATCTCGCCCTCATCGGTCACGGCCGAGCAGTGGATCCACTGCCAGATCTGCGAGCGGGAAATCTCGGCGGTGGCGGCGTCCTCCATCAGGTTGTTGATCGCCGCCGCGCCGTTGCCGCGCAGCCAGGATTCGATGTAGCGGATGCCGACCTCGATGTTCGAGCGCACGCCCTGCTCGGTGATCACGCCCTGGGTGGCCGCCACGTTCAGCAGCGCCTTGTCGTCGGGCACCACGTCCTCGCGCAGCCGCTCCACCTGGTTCGGCCGGTCCCCGAGCACGGAGTCGAAGACCTCGCGGGCCACGGGCACCAGATCCGGGTGCGCCACCCAGGAGCCGTCGAAGCCGTCGTTCGCCTCGCGGGTCTTGTCCGCGCGCACCTTCTCCATGGCGACGTCGTTGGCCGCGGCGTCCTTCCGGTTCGGGATGAAGGCCGCCATGCCGCCGATGGCGTGCGCGCCGCGGCGGTGGCAGGCCCGGACCAGCTGCTCGGTGTAGGCGCGCATGAACGGGGCGGTCATGGTCACCATGTTCCGGTCCGGCAGCACGAACCGCGGGCCGCGGGTGCGGAAGTTCTTGATCACCGAGAAGATGTAGTCCCAGCGTCCGGCGTTCAGGCCGGCGGCGTGGTCCCGCAGCTCGTAGAGGATCTCCTCCATCTCGAACGCCGCGGTGATGGTCTCGATCAGCACGGTGGCGCGGATGGTGCCCTGCGGAATGCCCAGCAGGTCCTGCGCCAGGATGAAGATGTCGTTCCACAGCCGCGCCTCGAGGTGGTTCTCGATCTTCGGCAGGTAGAAGTACGGGCCCCGGCCTTCGGCGATCAGTCGGTGCGCGTTGTGGAAGAAGTACAGGCCGAAGTCTACGATGCCGCCGGCGATCGGGGTGTTGTCCACCAGCATGTGCTTCTCCGGCAGGTGCCAGCCGCGGGGCCGGACCACGATGGTCGGCAGGTCGGTCAGCTGGCCGCCGGAGAGCTTGTACTCCTTGCCCTCGGGCGAGGTGAAGTCGATCCGGCGCTCGAGGGCGTCGCGCAGGTTCAGCTGGCCGTTGACGACGTTGGTCCAGGACGGGGTGGAGGAGTCCTCCATGTCCGCCAGCCACACCTTGGCGCCGGAGTTCAGGGCGTTGATGGTCATCTTGCGGTCCACCGGCCCGGTGATCTCCACCCGTCGGTCCTCCAGTCCAGGGGCGACCGGGGCCACCCGCCACGTGGAGTCCTCGCGGATGTCACGGGTTTCGGGCAGGAAGGACGGGTCCGCGCCGTTGGAGATCTTCTGCCGGCGGGCCTGCCGCTGCTGGAGGAGTTCCTGCCGGCGGGCGGCGGTGGCCCGATGCAGTGCCTTGACGAAGTCCAGCGCCTGCGGCGTCAGGATCTCCTCCTGGCGCCGGACGGCCGGCGCGGTGAGGGAAATTCCGTTCAGGGTGATCGGGTCATTCATGGCGGTTCTCCTTCAGAAGTGCACAACGGGGGTTCCTGCCGGCGCCGGCAAGGGCAGGCGGCGCCGGCAGGAAGATGGGGTTAGTGGAACTGGGCGGTCTCGGTGGACCCGGCCAGCGCCAGGGTGCTGCCCTCGGGGTTCAGGGCGGTGGAGATGGCATCGAAGTAGCCGGTGCCGACTTCGCGCTGGTGGCGGGTGGCGGTGTAGCCGCGGCCCTCCGCGCCGAATTCCTTCTCCTGCAGCTCCACGTAGGCGCTCATCCCGGAGCGGGCGTAACCGTGCGCCAGGTCGAACATCGAGTAGTTCAGGGCGTGGAAGCCGGCCAGGGTGATGAACTGGAACTTGAAGCCCATGGCGCCGAGCTCGCGCTGGAACTTGGCGATGGTGTCGTCGTCCAGGTGCTTCTTCCAGTTGAACGACGGCGAGCAGTTGTAGGCCAGCATCTGGTCCGGGAACTCGGAGCGGACGGCCTCGGCGAACTTGCGGGCCATCTCCAGGTCCGGAGTACCGGTCTCCATCCAGATCAGGTCCGAGTACGGAGCGTAGGCCTTGGCCCGGGCGATGCAGGGCTCGATGCCGTTGCGGACCTTGTAGAAGCCCTCCGCGGTGCGCTCGCCGGTGATGAATTCCTGGTCCCGCTCGTCGACGTCGGAGGTAATGAGGGTGGCGGCCTCGGCGTCGGTGCGGGCAATGACCACGGTGGGCGTGCCGGCGACGTCGGCCGCGAGCCGGGCGGCGTTCAGGGTGCGGATGTGCTGTCCGGTGGGGATGAGCACCTTGCCGCCGAGGTGGCCGCACTTCTTCTCCGAGGCGAGCTGGTCCTCCCAGTGCACGCCGGACGCGCCGGCCTGGATCATGGCCTTCATCAGTTCATAGGCGTTGAGGGGGCCGCCGAAGCCGGCCTCGGCGTCGGCCACGATCGGCACCAGGTAGTCCTCGACGGACTGGATGCCTTCGGCGAACTCGATCTGGTCGGCGCGCAGCAGCGCGTTGTTGATCCGGCGGACCACCGTGGGCACCGAGTTGGCCGGGTAGAGGGACTGGTCCGGGTAGGTGTGGCCGGAGTTGTTCGCGTCGGCGGCGACCTGCCAGCCGGAGAGGTAGATGGCCTTCAGGCCGGCTTTGACCTGCTGGACGGCCTGGTTGCCGGTCAGCGCGCCGAGGGCGTTGGTATAGCCCTCGTCGCCGGCGTTCCGCAGCTGGTCCCAGAGCTTCTCCGCGCCGCGGCGGGCCAGGGTGTGCTCCTCCTGGATGCGGCCGCGCAGCTTGACGACGTCCTCGGCGGTGTAGTCACGCTCGATGCCTTCCCAGCGCGGGTCGGTGGCCCATTCCTGGGCCAGCTGCTCGGCGGCGGTGCTCGTCTCCTGCGTCATTTCCAACATCTCCTTGGATCTGTGTCCCGGCCCTTCCGGCCGGGTTTCCCTTGCTGTGGGAACCACTTTTCGCCAAAAACAACCCCTCTTCCAGAGGTTTTCTCTGGAAAAAAACGCGATTCTTCGCGTACCGTGAAAATGTGACCAGTTCAACATGGAACCGGCCGGCGCCGGAGGCCCCCGTGCCCGACGACCGGATGGACGGCATCGCCCTGGGACGCCGGCTGCGGCACCTGCGCAAGACGAAGGGCCTGACCCTCGAGGAGCTGGGCGCCGCCGTCGGCACCGTGCCCTCCCAGCTGTCGCTGATCGAAAACGGCAAGCGTGAGCCGAAGCTGGGCATGCTGCAGGCCCTTGCCAAGGCGCTGGGCGTGACGATTGACGCGCTGCTGGGCGAGGCCGAGCCGCCGAGCCGGCGCGCCGCCCTGGAGATCGAGCTGGAGCGAGCCCAGCGCGGTCCGCTGTATGAGTCGCTGGGCCTGCCGAAGGTGCGGATCAGCTCAAGGCTGCCGATCGATGTGCTGGAGTCCCTGGTCGGGCTGCAGGCCGAGCTGGAGCGCCGGCTGAACGAGCAGATCGCCACCCCGGAGGAGGCCCGCCGGGCCAACACCGAACTGCGCATGATGATGCGCGAGCGGAACAACTACTTTCCGGAGTACGAGCAGGCGGCGCAGCAGGTGCTGGACTCGGTGGGCCACACCGCCGGGCCGCTGTCCCAGCACGTCATCGCCGACATCGCCGCGCACCTGGGCTTCTCGCTGCACCACGTGAACGACCTGCCGCACTCCACCCGATCGGTCACCGACCTGAAGAACAAGCGGATCTACCTGACCCAGTCCCAGCAGTCCGACCACGATCCGCGCTCGGTGCTGCTGCAGGCCCTGGGCCACTACGTGCTGCAGCATGAGACCCCGCAGAGCTACGGGGAGTTCCTCAGCCAGCGGGTGGCCACCAACTACTTCGCCGCGGCGCTGCTGCTGCCGGAAAAGGCCACCGTCGAGTTCCTGCAGCGGGCCAAGGCTGCCAAGGAAATCGCCGTCGAGGACATCAGGGACGCGTTCGCCGTCTCCTACGAGACCGCCGCGCACCGCTTCACCAACCTCGCCACCGAGCACCTGGGCATTCCCACGCACTTCCAGAAGGTGCACAAATCCGGCATCGTCTACAAGGCGTATGAGAACGACGGCGTGACCTTCCCGGCGGACCATACCGGCGCCATCGAGGGCCAGCCGATCTGCCGGTACTGGACCTCGCGGGAGGTGTTCAACGTGCCGGACCAGTTCAGCGCCTTCAACCAGTACACGGACACGCCGGCCGGCACATACTGGTGCACCGCCCGCACCGAGCGCAGCTCCGCCGGGCTGTTCTCGCTGAGCATCGGCGTCCCATACGCGCACGTGAAGTGGTTCCGCGGCCGCGAGACCCAGGAACGGTCCAAGTCCACCTGCCCGGATCCGAACTGCTGCCGGGTGCCCCCGCAGCAGCTGGCCGCGGAGTGGTCCGGCAACGCCTGGCCCAGCGCCCGCGCCCACTCCCACCTGCTGGCGGCGCTGCCGCCCGGCGCGTTCCCCGGCGTCGACGAGACCGAGGTCTACTCCTTCCTGCAGGCGCATTCGGAGCGGTAGTGGTGGAGCTCTGGAATCCCCTGTACACCGGAACGGTATGGCTGGCCGTCGCGCTCGCCGCCGCCATCGGCGTTCTCGGGGAGCGCTGCCTCGGGGCGAACGCGGGCCTGCGCGGCCGTCCCGGCCTGCCCCCGGAGAATCCGGCGGCGGAACAGACGGCGGATGGCGATGAAAAAGCCGGAACCGGGACGGGCCGCGGCCCAGGCACACTCACCGCGCGTGAGCTGGAACTGGGCAACTACGCGTCCCGCTACCTCACGCGCCTCTGCTGGATCAGTTTTGCCGCCTCGACGGTCCTGGCTGTCTGGCTCTTCCTGCAGGTCCCGCTGAACACCATGGTGCCGGGGCGCATTTACCGGTACGGCGACGGAGATCAGGTCCTCGCAGTGCTGCCAATGCTTCTTCCACCGGCCTGGGCCCTGATGCTGGAGCGCACCGGCCGAAAGCCTGATGCCGGACACATGGGGAAGGGCTCACGGAGGGGCCTGATCATCGTCGGCTCCGCCATGGTGATCTGGCCGGTGTACTTCCAGCTGCACTTCGTAGCCAGGGCACTCACTGAGGGATACGTGCCCTAGGCGCCGCAGCTCCCGCACCGGCCTGACACAGCAGCGGCCGCCTCCCCGAAGGGAGACGGCCGCTGCTGTGCTGCACTCAGCGCGTCAGGCTACCGGCTGCACTTCACTGCCCCGAAAGGAGCCGTGAACTCGGCCTTCTCGGCCTTGCCGCCGCCGGTCCACTTGTAGTCGGCGGTCACTTCGCCGGCCGCGGTGGTCAGCTTGCGGGTCTTGATCACCTCGGTACGGGTCTCGCCGGGCTGCAGCTTCTGCACCTTGGCGTTGCCGTACGGGGTGTTGATGGTGATGTCCGCCCGGCGGTCGCCGGGGTTGGACACCGTCACCTTGATCTCGGACTTGAACGCGTTGCAGACCGCGACGGCGCTCACCGGGTTCACCACCGGAGCCGGCACCGAGATCGGCAGGATCTCCGTGCGGCCGCCCAGGCCTGCGGCGCCGGAGAGGTCCCCGGTGCCGTTGTGCAGGTGCAGGAACAGCGCCTTGGCGTCGGTGACCTCGGCCCCGCGGTTCACGGTGAGCTTGCCGCCGTCGACGTCGGCAAACAGCCCGGCTTCCGGAGTCGCACCGCTGAACCACAGGGCCGGGTTGACGGCGTCGAACCCGATCCAGGCGGTTTCGTCGACCGGCACGTTGCGGCCGGCTTCGTTGGAGTTGTAGGGGCTCCAGGTGCTGACCCGGTACTGGATCGGCAGCGCGTCGGCGGCCGGATCAAGGCCCAGCGCCTCCACGGCCACCGGCAGCGTCACGACGTTGGTGTCGAAGGTGTTGGAGTCCAGCTCACCCGTCACACCGTTGGCCCCGTACTGGTCCGTGAGCTCCGGGCTGCCGCCCGGAACCAGCCGGTAGGTGGAGACCAGGACCAGGTCCAGGTCGGCGGCCCGGGTCGTGGCGACGATGAAGTCCGGCATGCCGTCGGCGTTGACGTCGATCTCCACGTCAATCTCGTTGGATCCGCCGAGGATCGGCCAGTTGGCCCAGGTGCTGACGCCGAAGTGCAGCATCGCGTCCCGCTGGTCGGCTCCGGCGGCCCGCAGCGCGGGCAGCGTCGAGGACGCGCCCACAGACTGCAGGTCCATGGACCGCATCGACTCCAGGTTCACCTTCTCGAGGCGCGGGCTCTCCGCGCCGAGCACCAGCGGGGCGACCAGCGACAGGTAGCGGGAAGCACCCTCACCCTGCTGCAGGTCACGGCCGCGCAGCACGACGTCGGCCGCGCCCGCCTCGGCGTCGGCGAACGCGACCCCGGTGCCGGCGCTCATTGCGGAGGTCGGCTTCGGCGCGGAGTACACCGGCACCCGCAGTGTCGGCACACCGTCGGCGGCCAGCTGCACGCGGCCGGAGACGTCGGCCAGGAACTGCCGGGCCAGCTCCAGCTGCTCGGTCTCGGCGCCCGGATCGATGGTCTTGGCCAGCGCCGACGGGTCGGCGATGTCCAGGGTCACCTCCACGGTGGCCTTGCCGTTGGCCGGCACGTCCACCCGCGGGCTGACGCTGACGGCCACGCCCGGCATGGTGGAGGACTCCAGGTACGAGGCCGTGTAGCGGCGCGGGGTGTCGGACTTGTTCTCCACCGTGATGCTGCGGGTCAGCCGCAGCGCCTCGTCGCCCAGCTCCAGCACGCCGAAGTTCACGCTGGTCAGCGCCTGATCATCCGTGGCGTAGGCCAGCACCTTGGTGTTCAGCGCATCGAGTGCGTCCACCCGGCCCGAGCCCACCCGGTTCGGGGCCAGGACGGTGCCCTCGGCCGAGAACAGGTCGTGGGTGGCCGTGTTCATGATCGCGGTCTTGACCTCATACGGGTTGTAGTCCGTCGCCGCGTACATCAGCGCCGCCAGACCGGCGACATGCGGAGCGGCCATCGAGGTGCCGCTGCTGGTCGAGGCTCCGTCACCGGAACCGACCGACACGGAGCCGATCGAGGAGCCGGGAGCGGCGACGTCGGGCTTCACCACGCCGTTGGAGCCGTGCAGGCCGCGGGAGGAGAAGGAGCTGACGGTGTCCTGGGACTCCGACGGGCCGGTGGCGGTCGCCATGTACTCCGGCGCCAGGCGCAGTTCCAGGGTGCCGGCGACGGCGGCGGGCCGCAGCCGGTCCGAGGAGTCGCGGTTCAGCTGGATGCCCGGAAGGGCCGCGTTGCCGCCGATGCCGGCGTCGAACACCGAGCGCGGGGAGTCCAGGACGACGCCGGTGGCGCCGGCAGCCTGCGCGTGGTTGAAGCGCACGCCGGAGCCGCACGGGAACTGGCCGTTCTCTTCCCATTGGATCCAGACCCACTTGCCGGCCAGCGAGCCGGCCGGGAAGGCCTCGCAGCCGAACCGGTTGTTCGCCGGGGCCATCACCACGCTGCCGGTGAGGCGCTCCTCGGTGACGGCCGGGTCGGAGTAGTTGAAGTTGGAGCTGTACTGGCCCGAGGCCGTGCCCTCCACATCAGCGGGGGCGAGCACATCGGCACGGTCCAGGGTCACTTGGGAACCGATGCTGCTGGCCACCGCCAGCGAGGAGCGGGCGTTGCCGGGCGAGCCGCCGACGTCGTACACGTCGCCGGCGTTGCCGGCCGAGGTGACGGAGAGGATGCCCAGCTCGGTGAGCTTGTCCACGATGGCGTTTTCCGGATCGTCGTACGGTGCGTACTCCGAGCCGAGGGACATGTTCACCACCTGGGCGCGGTCGGAGAAGTCGCCGTCGCCGTTGGGATCCAGGACGTAGTCCAGGGCCTGTCCGACGACGGCGGAGGAACCCTCGCAGCCGAAGACACGGATGCCGACCAGCTTGGCTTCGGGAGCGGAGCCGGGGCCGATGCGCATCCCGTTGACCTCTTCGGCGGTGAGCTTGGTGTAGTCGCCGCGGAAGGTGCTGCCGTCGTCGTTGGTGCCGTAGCCGGCGGCGGTGCCGGCCACGTGCGAGCCGTGCCCGCCGCAGTCCAGCGGGTTCAGGTCCGGCTTCGGCACCGGCTGATAGGTGGGGGAGGAGGGGTCGGCGTTGTAGTCATCGCCCACCAGGTCGTAGCCGCCGATGAACTTCTCCGGATCGAGCAGGCCGGAGTCCGCCGCCGGGATGGCCGCAGAGGCCTGCGCGGCCTGGTAGGCCTCCACCGTGCCGGGGCCGCCGAAGGAGGAGTGCGTGTAGTCGATGCCGGTGTCGAGCACCGCAATGGTGATGCCCTCGCCGGTTTCGCTGCGCTGCACCCAGCTGTCCAGTGCCCGGGTGTCGATGTCGGCGCCCTTGTTGTCCACGGTCTTGGGCACGATGCGGGTGATGCTGGCGACGTCGTCGCGGCCGGCCAGTGCCTTGATGGCCTCCGCGTCGCCGCGCACCGCGACGCCGGGCAGCGTGTTCGTGGTGGTGTACAGGGCCTCGGCGGAGGCCTCGGCCGCGGCGGACTGCGCCTGGGCCTCGATGTTGGAGCGGATCTGGCGGACCCGTTCACGCTTGTTGACCGGCTTTTCCCGGCCCTCCTTGACGGCCTCGGGCTGGGTCTGCCCGAACGCGCCGTCGCCCTTGAACTGCACATAGGCGGACACCTCACCGTTGAGGTCCCGCAGGCTGGGTGAGACCTTGAGGGCCTCGAAATCCCGAACCTGGATGCCCTGCGCCGGGGCTTCGCCGCCGTCCGTTTCCTGCGCCTGCGCCGGCAGGCCGAGGCCTGCGGTGAGGGCGACACCGGCCAGGGTGGCAACCACCCCTGCGCCGGCCCGATGCTTCGAGAGTCTCATCCTGCTCCTTGAACGTTCCGCCGCGCGTCACCGGACAGACGCTTACGAGACGTTCAAGACCGGCTGCTGGCACGCTGCGACAGCTTTCCTCAGTGCCCCCAACCCCCGAGCGGGGTGCCAGCGTGCACCTACGGCCCCCATTAGTCCTGCAGCCGTAGCCACACCATAGGGGCAGCCGAGGAAGGAGCTGAGAGTAACCCTCGAAGAAGTTGGAGATTGGCTCAAAAGCCGCGCACTTTCGTCCCGCACCCTTGACGCCGCGCAATGACTTGCCTTATCGGAATGGCACTAACGACCGTGGCCGCAAACGGCTGCGGGGCCGGTGCCGTCGGCACCGGCCCCGCAGGGGAACGTCAGGCAGGCCTAGAGGGCCGGGCCGCTGCCGGCGCCGCCCTGCCACAGGGCGTCGAACGGGGCGTTGGAGGACACCCGGTTGCGGATGCCCTCGGTGACGAACGCCTTGGCGGTCTTCGCCGCCTCCAGCGGCGAGGCGCCCTTGGCGAGCTCGGCGGTGATCGCCGCGGCGAGGGTGCAGCCGGCGCCGCTGACCGCGACGTCGCCGATCTTGGGCGCGCGCAGCACCTCCAGGGTTTCACCGTCGTAGAAGACGTCGACGGCGTCGTCGCCTTCCAGCCGGACCCCGCCCTTGGCGAGGACGACGGCGCCGCTGGCCTCGTGGATGCGCTTCGCCGCCTCCTTGAGGTCCTCGACGCTGGTGATGTCGTCCATGCCCGAGAGCGAGATGGACTCAAAGTGGTTGGGGGTCACGAACGTGGCCAGCGGCAGGATCTGCGCCTTGAGCGCCTGATCGGTGTCCAGGGCGGCACCGGGCTCCTGGCCCTTACAGATCAGCACCGGGTCGAGCACGATGTTGGCCCACTCCTGGCTCTGCAGCGACTTGGCCACGGTGTCGATGGTGGCGGGGGTGCCGAGCATGCCGATCTTAACCGTGTCCAGGTCATAGGCGGTCTGGATCACCTCGAGCTGGTTGCTGATGACCTGCGGCTCGACCGGAACGAAGCGGTGGTTCCAGCTGTCCTTCGGATCGAAGGCGACGATGCAGGTCAGCGCCGTGATGCCGTAGACGCCGAGCTCCTGGAAGGTCTTCAGGTCCGCCTGCGCGCCGGCGCCGCCGGTGGCCTCGGAACCTGCGATGGTGAGCGTTACGGCCGGTGCCGCGGCCGGATGTGTGTTAGCAGACATGGGTCTATCTTCCACCCGGAACGGCGGCTGGTGCCACCGCTTCAGCCGACTGTGACCAGCCGCCAGACGGCTGCCCGGCCGAGGGCCGCGGAAACGCCCACCGCGAGCCCCATCAACAGCGGCACGAACACCGACCGCACCGCCAGAGCCACCGCCAGCCAGGTCAGCAGCGCCGGCACCGCAAAGAAGGCCAGCACGTGCAGCCACTGGCTGGCCACCGGCCGCAGCGCCAGCCCCAGGGCGATGCCCACGGGCACCGCCGTCGGCAGGCCGAGGCCCGCTGCGTAGAACGCCGCGATCACCGCGATCCAGGCGTAGCCCCAGAAATCCCGGCTGGTGCCCCACCCGACGGCGGCGGTGGCGATGGCGGCCAGGACCAGGGCGGCGACTCCGTAGCCGACGGCGAACGCGGTGGGCCCGAACCGGACCCGGGCCCCGGGGGCGGCGAGCCGGCGTCCGGGCAGCCGCAGCGCGGGGCGGAGGAGGCCGCCGTCGTCCGTCTGCTCCATCATCCGCGCGCCTCCTTGGGCACCTGAGCCGGCCTTGATCGGGTGCTGGGCCCTGGACCGGTGGCACCACAGTAGGCGCTGCGGCCGCCGGGCGGGAGGGCAATCCACAGCAGCGCGCTCCCGGACATGGCAGAATGGACGCGGCCGCATCGGAACGCAGATGCCACCGGCGGCGGCCGCCCGGGGCAGCGGGCACAGTGCTAATACAGCCGGCTTAGGCCAGGCGAACCACTACCGAAAACGGACCCATGCGTACAGAGACCCCCACCGAGGTACTTTCCGTCCCCGCCTTCGCCAGCCGGCGCGGCTCCCACTACGACATCCTGCTGACGGTGATGTGCGTGGTGATCGTGCTGTCGAACATCGGCGCGAGCAAGGGGGTGGTGATCGGCCCGATCTTCGGCGACTTCAGCATCATCACCGACGGCGGCTTCTTCCTCTTTCCGCTCGCCTACATCCTCGGCGACGTGATCAGCGAGGTGTACGGCTTCAAGGCCGCCCGCCGCGCGATCTACACCGGCTTTGCCATGTCGCTGCTGGCGGTGCTCAGCTTCGCGGTGCTCATTGCCCTGCCCGGGTTCGACGACGCCGGCGGCATCGCGAAGCAGGCGGCGCTGGAGCAGGCGCTGGGCCCGGTCTGGCAGATCGTCGTCGCCAGCCTGCTCGGGTTCCTGGTCGGCCAGCTGCTGAACTCCTACGTGCTGGTGCGGATGAAGCGCCGCTTCCAGGAACGCGCCCTGATCGGCCGGCTGATGGCCTCCACCGGAGTGGGCGAGTTCGCCGACACGCTGATCTTCTGCGCGGTCGCTGCGCCGGTGATCGGCATCAGCGACGCCGCCGGGTTCCTGAACTACGTGATCTTCGGCTTCCTGTACAAGACCGGCGTCGAGTTCCTCTTTATCCCGGTGACCGGCGTCGTGATCCGGCTGCTGAAGAAGCACGAGCCGAGCTACGGCACGCCTGCCGCCGACGACGCAGCCACCGCCCGCATCCCGGCCGAGCCCGGCCGGGCGCCGGCGGCGGGCGCCACCGAGCGGATCGACCGGATCCGGGACTAACGGTCCGGGCGCCGCCTAGGCTTCCTTCGCGCCGCCGTAGTACTTGCCCAGCACCTCGGCCTTGAGCTCGAAGAACGTGCCGTCCTCGATGGCCCGGCGGGCGTCGTCGACCAGGTTCACCGTGAAGTGCTCGTTGTGGATCGAGACCAGGGTGGCCGAGAGCATCTCCTTGGCCTTGAACAGGTGGTGCAGGTACGCCTTGGTGTAGTGCGTGCAGGTGTAGCAGGGGCAGCCCTCGACCAGCGGCGAGAAGTCCTTCTTGTACCGGGCCTTGAGCAGGTTGATCCGCCCGTACGGTGTGTAAAACGCGCTGGTGCGCGCCACCCGGGTGGGGGAGACACAGTCGAAGGTGTCCGCGCCGTTCTCGATGGCGGTGAACAGGTCATCCGGCTCGGAGATGCCGAGCAGGTGCCGCGGCTTGTCCTCCGGCAGCTCCTCGGTGCACCAGCGGATGATGGTGCCCAGGTTCTCCTTCTCCAGCGCTCCGCCCAGGCCGAACCCGTCGAAGTCCATGGCGCCGAGGTCCCGGGCGGCCTTGCGGCGCAGGTCCTCGTACTGCGCACCCTGCAGCACCCCGAACAGCGCCTGGTAGGGCTTGTCCGCGCGCTCTTCGGTGAGCCGCCGGTGCTCCTCGAGGCAGCGGATGGCCCACAGCCGGGTGCGCTCCAGCGAACGCTCCTGGTAGCCGCGGGAGTTCATCAGCGTGGTCAGCTCATCGAACGCGAACATGATGTCCGCGCCGAGCTGGTGCTGGACCTGCATGCTGATCTCCGGGGTGAACCGGTGCTTGTCCCCGTTGATGTGGGACTTGAACCAGACGCCGTCGTCATCGACGTGCGCGAGGCGCTCCTTGCCGGGGGCGACGTCGTCGTCCGCCCCGGTCGCGTGGGTGCTGCCGTCCGCGTTCATGTTGATGACCTTCTTGAACCCGGCGCCCAGGCTCATCACCTGGAAGCCCCCGGAGTCGGTGAAGGTGGGGCCGGGCCAGTTCATGAACTTCCCGAGCCCGCCGGCGGCGTCGAGCACATCCGCGCCCGGCTGCAGGTACAGGTGGTAGGCATTGGCCAGCAGCGCCTGCGCCCCGAGATCGGCCATGGCCTCGGGCAGCACCGCCTTGACCGTGGCCTGGGTGCCGACGCCGATGAACGCCGGCGTGCGGATCTCGCCGTGCGGCGTGGAGATCACGCCCGTGCGCCCCTGGAACTCACCGCCGTTGGCCGCCGTCTGCTCTTCAGTGGGCTGCGCCGTCTCGCGCAGCCGCTTGCCAAGGGTGAAGGAAAAGGAAGATGAGGAGGACACCCTCCCATTTTGCCCTACCGGCGGCGCGCCGCTTCCGGGGCGACGGCGGGGCGACGGCGGTGCCCGGCGGCCGGTGCCGGCAGGGCGGCTGGGAGGTGCACCACAAAAGTTCGGGCCCGCCAAACCGCGGGAGTAGCGTGGACAGGCGGCGCCGTCGCCGCCGCCCCACCGCCCGCCTTTCCCGGGTGGACTCTGCCCCGGATCCGAGAAAGGTACCGCCGTCCCGTTGAAGCATCTGCGAGATCTGTTCGCCCTGGCCCCTGCGCACAATGACCACCACGTGGCGCTGCGCTGCGGGGTGGGCGTGGGCGTGCCGCTGCTGCTGCTGCTGGTGCTGGGCCGGGTGGACCTGGCGATCTTCGCGACCTTCGGCGCCTTCACCGGCATCTACGGGCGCAACGAGGCGCACCGGGCACGCCTGGGCCACCAGCTGCGTGCCGGGGCGCTGATGCTCCTGGTGGTCACCGCCGCGGTGGCCTCCGCCCGGCTGCATCCCGATGCGTGGGACATCGTGGCCGGAACCTCGCTGGTGGCGGGGCTGGCGAGCCTGGCCGCGGGCCTGTGGCGGCTGCGCCCGGCCGGTTCCCTGTTCCACATCTTCGCCTACGGCGCGATCGCCTCCATGCCGTCGCATCCGCCGGCCTGGCAGGCGCTGCTCACCGCGGTCTGCACGGTGGTCTTCGCCCTGGTCCTGGGACAGCTTGGACTGCTCAGCCGCAGGCACCGCACCGGCTGGCGGCGGCCGGCCCGGGCCCGCTTCTCGCCGGCCCAGCGCCGGGCCCTTGCCGCCGACGCCGGCCTGCACCTGCTCGCGGCCGCCGTCGCCGGGTGCATCGCCACCGCACTCGGCATCGGGCACAACTACTGGGCGATGGTCGCCGCGACCGTGCCGCTGGTGGGCCAGACCGTGCGCAGCCGGATGTTTCGCGGGGTGCAGCGGGTCCTGGGCACGTTCGCGGGCCTGCTGGTCACCGCGCTGATCCTGTGGCCGGGGCTGGAGCCCTGGCAGATGGCCGTGGTGATCGCCCTGCTGCAGTTCGCCGCGGAGATGTTCGTGCTCCGCCAGTACGCCCTGGCGCAGGTGTTCGTGACCCCGCTGGCGCTGGTCAGCACCGAGCTGGCACGCCCCTCGGACCCGGCGGTGCTGCTGCAGGACCGGGCCGTGGAGACGGTGATCGGCGCCGCCGTCGGCATGGCCGTGGTGCTCCTGCTGCACTGGCGCGCCACGGTGCTGCGCCGCCGCACGGCCGGGATGCCGCCGGCGGCTGACCCGGGCTCCGCCGCACCCCGCGAGGTGCGCGCCCCGGCCTGAGCGCCGTCCGGATCCTTCCGGATCCCTCCGGTTTGTCCTGGTTCCTCCGGTTTGTGCGCCCCGCCTGAGCCCCAAGGCCTGAGCGCCGTCCGGATTCCTCCGGTTTCTCTGAATTCCTCCGGTTTGTGCAGATCCCTCCGCTGCGCAGTGGAGGTAAACGCACAAACTGGAGGGTTTTTCCCAAAGCGGAGCGCGGCAGGTCCCCGCGTCGCACACGGCAGTCACCACGGTGCGGCCCAGGCAGCACGAAGGCCTCCGGCCCGGGCCGGGCTATGTACCCGGGCCGGACCGAAGGCCTTTGCGTGGAGAGCTTGTCCGCGGCGGTCAGCCGCCGGAGAAGCCGGGGTTAGAGCGCGTCCTGCCGTGCCGCTTCCGGGGCCCGGCCGTAACGCTCGGCCTCGATGTCCTCCAGCGTCTTGCCGCGGGTGTTCGGGGCCCAAACGACGCCGATGAGCATGGCGGCGACGAGCGCGCCGATCATGATCATGCCCACGAACGGCACACCCTGCTCGGCGAGCAGCGTGGGGAACCAGTAGCTGAGCAGGCCGACCACGATGCGGGCGACGAAGAACAGCACGCCCTGGGCGCTGGCACGCAGGCGGGTCGGGAACATCTCGGCGGCCCACAGCGCGTAGAAGGCCTGCGCGCCGATGCCGGCGGAGATGCCCCACAGCGCGGCGAAGAGGATCAGCACCGGCATGGTCACGTGCGCGAAGACCAGCAGCAGCCAGGCGATGATGCCCAGCACGGCGCCGATGCCGTAGAGCAGGCGGCGGTCCACCCGGTCGCCGTACTTCATGAAGCCGAAGTAGGTGGCGGCCACGGTGAGGGTCCAGAGCAGCACCTGCAGCAGGTTCTGCTGGGTGGCGGATTCGACGCCGGCGGTCTCGTAGACGCGCGGCATGAAGATGCCCATCTGCCCGGCAACCAGGTTCCACAGGGCGTACACGCCGGTCAGGAACAGCAGGGCCTTCACGTTGGTGGCGCTGGTCAGCAGCTCGCGGTAGTTGCGGCGCTTCACGCCGCCGGCCTCGGCGACGCGCCGCTCCTCGTCGGACTTCTTCCAGGTGGCCGACTCGGAGAGGCCGCGGCGGATCCACCAGGTGACGAAGGCGACCACGAACAGGTGGGCGAAGATGATGCGGCTGCCGGTCAGGCCCAGCGGAACCACGAGGGTGGCGAACAGGAACACCAGGGCCGGGCCGAGGGACCAGGCCAGCTGGGCGGTGCCCACGTGCTTGGCCCGGTGTTCCGCGGGCGCCTCTTCGGCAATGTAGGTCCAGGCGACGGGCACGCCGGCGCCGACGGCGATGCCGGTGAGGATCACGCCCACGATGAGCATCCACGGGGCCACGGCGAAGATGACCAGCAGGGTGCCGAGCATGTAGAGGATCAGGTCATAGGTGTAGATGAACTTGCGCCCGTACCGGTCGCCCAGCGGCCCGCCGATGAGGGCGCCGATCGCCGCGCCGAAGGCGTTGGCGCTCAGGGCGGCGACCAGGCCGACCAGCAGGTTGCTGAACCCGAAGTACTCCTGCCAGAGGGTCAGGCTGGTGGCCAGGGCGATGATCGAGCCGGCCTCGATGTAGTTGGACATAGACACGGCGATGGTGGCTTTCCATCCGCCGAGCTTCGTGGTGCTGCTCATGGCGAGCCTTTCTGCAACGGTGAAGAAGGTGCTGTGAAGCGGGCACGGGTGTGCCCCGAAGAAGACAGAGTCAGGCGAGGTGGAAGTACTGCGTCAGCGTCTGCGCCGAAGTGCCTTCGACGAAGTACTGCGCCATTTCGGCCTGCCAGCGGGTGTTGACCGGGTGCGCGTCCATCCGCTCCTGGGTGGCCTCGGCGTCGTCGGCCTCGTAGTAGCCCACGACCAGGCCGTCCTCCGCGCGCAGGAACAGCGAATAGTTCCGCCAGCCGGTCTCGCGCAGGGCCTCGAGCATCTCCGGCCAGACCCGCTGGTGGACCTCGACGTACTCGGCGAGCCGCTCCGGGCGGACGTGGAGCAGGAAGCACCGGCGGGTGCGCGTGGTCTCCGCGGGAAGCCGGACCAGCTCCGGCAGGTCAGCCGTGGATGGGGAACGGCCCATTCATCACTCCTTCGTAATGTGGCGGGTCCGGGAGGACCTTCGCACCTGTGGCGGCAGCCGGACCGTCCGGACGGGAAGGCCGGAGGCGGTGATCCCTGTGAGGGGGCTCTCATGTGCTGCCGGACTCATAGTATCCAAAACTTGAGACGTTTCAAGACAAAGTTTCCCGTGGTGCTCGTGTTGCTGCTGGGGCGACGTTTGACCTGGCTCACGGTTCGGGCTTAGTTTGGTGAAACGATTCAATGCGGTGTCCATGCGTATCTGCGGCGCCGCCCGCCGGCTATCCACAGAGAAGTGATGCACATGCCTGAATTCGACGACATCGCCCCCCAGCTGGCCGCGCAGGCCATCGAACTTCCGTCCTGGGCCTTCGGCAACTCCGGAACCCGCTTCAAGGTGTTCTCCACCCCGGGCACGCCGCGCACCGTGGAGGAGAAGATCGCCGACGCCGCCCAGGTCCACCGGTTCACCGGGCTGGCCCCGAAGGTGGCGCTGCACATTCCGTGGGACAAGGTGGACGACTACGCCGCGCTGGCCCGCTACGCCGCCGACCAGGGCGTGGAGCTGGGCACCATTAACTCCAACACGTTCCAGGACGAGGAGTACAAGTTCGGTTCGCTGACGCATGCCGATCCCGGCGTGCGGCGCAAGGCGATCGACCACCACCTCGAGTGCCTGCGCATCATGGACGTCACCGGCTCCCGGGACCTGAAGATCTGGCTGGCCGACGGCACCAACTACGCCGGGCAGCAGGACATGCGCGGACGCCAGGACCGCCTCGCCGAGTCGCTGGCCGAAATCTACGCCCAGCTGGGCGACGAGCAGCGCCTGGTGCTGGAGTACAAGTTCTTCGAACCGGCGTTCTACCACACCGATGTGCCGGACTGGGGCACCGCCTACACCCAGGTCGCCGCCCTCGGCGACAAGGCCAAGGTCTGCCTGGACACCGGCCACCACGCCCCCGGCACCAACATCGAGTTCATCGTCATGCAGCTGCTGCGCCTGGGCAAGCTCGGCTCCTTCGACTTCAACTCCCGCAACTACGCCGACGACGACCTGATCGTCGGCGCCGCCGATCCGTTCCAGCTCTTCCGCATCATGGTCGAGGTGGTCCGCGGCGGCGGGCTGGACCCGGAGGCCGGCGTCGCGTTCATGCTGGACCAGTGCCACAACATCGAGGACAAGATCCCCGGCCAGATCCGCTCGGTGCTCAACGTCCAGGAAATGACGGCCCGTGCCCTGCTGATCGACGGCGAGGCCCTCGCCGCCGCGCAGGCCGCCGGCGATGTGCTCGGTGCGCACCAGGTGCTGATGGACGCCTTCTACACCGACGTCCGCCCGCAGCTGGCCGCCTGGCGCGAGTCCCGGGGCCTGCCCGCCGATCCCATGGCCGCCTACGCCGCGTCCGGCTACCAGCAGCGCATCGCCGAGGAACGTGTCGGCGGCACCCAGGCCTCCTGGGGCTCCTGAGCCCGTCCGGCGTTGCCGCCCGGGGCACCTGAGCCCCGGGCGGCGGCGCCCGCCCTCCCGCTTCCGCCCTCCATTCGATTTCGTCCACTCCACGAGGAGACCCTTCGCATGAACGCCCCCGCCAGCACCCCGACCGCCGGGCAGACCGTCGTCGCCGACCTGATCGCCCGTTCCAACCGGCTCGGTTCGGACCCGAAGAACACCAACTACGCCGGCGGCAACACCTCCGCCAAGGGCACCGCGGCCGACCCGGTGACCGGCGAGGACGTTGAACTGCTGTGGGTCAAGGGCTCCGGCGGTGACCTGGGCACCCTCAGGGAGAAGGGCCTGGCCGTGCTGCGCCTGGACCGCGTGCGCGCGCTGAAGAACGTCTACCGCGGCGTCGAGCACGAAGATGAAATGGTCGCCGCGTTCGACTACTGCCTGCACGGCAAGGGCGGCGCCGCGCCGTCGATCGACACCGCCATGCACGGGCTGGTGGACGCCGCGCACGTGGACCACCTGCACCCGGACTCCGGCATTGCCATCGCCACCGCTGCCGACGGCGAGGAGCTGACGGCGAAGATCTTCGGCGACAAGGTGGTCTGGGTGCCCTGGCGCCGCCCCGGCTTCCAGCTGGGCCTGGACATCGCCGCGATCAAGGAAGCCAACCCGGCCGCGGTCGGCACCATCCTCGGCGGCCACGGCATCACCGCCTGGGGCGCAACCAGCGATGAGGCCGAGGCCAACTCCCGGTGGATCATCGACACCGCCGAGGCCTACATCGCCGAGCACTCCAAGGCCGAGCCGTTCGGCCCGGTGCAGCCCGGCTACGAGGCGCTGCCGGAGGCCGAACGGCGTGCCAAGGCCGCCGCGCTGGCCCCGGTGATCCGCGGCCTGGCCTCGCATGACCGCCCGCAGGTGGGCCACTTCATGGACGACCCGCGGATCCTGGACTTCCTGGCCGCCGCGGAGCACCCGCGGCTGGCCGCCCTGGGCACCTCCTGCCCGGACCACTTCCTGCGCACCAAGGTCAAGCCGCTGGTCCTGGACCTGCCCGCCGACGCCTCCATCGAGGACTGCGTTGCCCGGCTGAAGGAACTGCACGAGGCCTACCGCGCCGACTACCAGGCCTACTACGAGCGCCACGCCGACGCCGATTCGCCCGCCATGCGCGGCGCGGATCCGGCCATCGTGCTGGTGCCCGGCGTCGGCATGTTCTCCTGGGGCAAGGACAAGCAGACCGCCCGGGTGGCCGGCGAGTTCTACCTCAACGCCATCAACGTCATGCGCGGCGCCGAGGGCATCTCCAGCTACGCGCCGATCGACGAGTCCGAGAAGTTCCGCATCGAATACTGGGCGCTGGAGGAGGCGAAGCTGGCGCGGATGCCCAAGCCGCGCAGCCACGCCACCCGGATCGCCCTGGTGACCGGCGCGGCGTCGGGCATCGGCAAGGCCATCGCCACCCGCCTGGCCGCCGAAGGCGCCTGCGTGGTCATCGCCGACCTGAACCTGGAGGCCGCCGAGCAGGTGGCCGCCGAGCTGGGCGGCTCCGACGTCGCCATCGGCGTCCGCGCCGACGTGACCGACGCCGCGCAGGTCGCCGCCGCGGTGGACGCCACCGTGCTGGCCTTCGGCGGCATCGACCTGGTGGTCAACAACGCCGGCCTGTCCATCTCCAAGCCGCTGCTGGAAACCAGCGAAAAGGACTGGGACCTGCAGCACGACGTCATGGCCAAGGGCTCCTTCCTGGTCTCCCAGGCCGCGGCCAAGGCCATGATCGCGCAGGAAATGGGCGGAGACATCCTCTACATCTCCTCCAAGAACTCCGTCTTCGCCGGCCCGAACAACATCGCCTACTCCGCGGTCAAGGCCGACCAGGCCCACCAGGTGCGCCTGCTGGCCGCCGAACTGGGCGAGCACGGCATCAAGGTCAACGGCATCAACCCCGACGGCGTGGTCCGCGGCTCCGGCATCTTCGCCGGCGGCTGGGGTGCCAAGCGCGCCGCCGTCTACGGCGTCCCCGAGGAGGAGCTGGGCAAGTTCTACGCCCAGCGCACCCTGCTCAAGCGCGAGGTGCTGCCGGAGAACGTGGCCAACGCGGCCGCCGTGCTGACCGGCTCCGACCTCTCCCACACCACCGGCCTGCACATCCCGGTCGACGCCGGCGTCGCCGCCGCGTTCCTGCGCTGAGCGGCGCATCGGGCAAGAGATAAGGACAGAGCATGAGCACATCGGCAGCGGTGGCGGCCGTCGACCTGGGGGCGACCAGCGGCCGCGTCATCCTGGGCAGCGTGGCCGACGGGCGGATCCGGATGCGGCACGTGGCGCGCTTCCCCAACCAGCCGGTGCGGCTGCATGAGGGGAACGGGTCCGGCCTGCACTGGAACATCACCGAGCTCTACCGGTCCCTGACCGCAGGGCTCGCGCAGGCGCTGCGGGAGGAACCGGACGTCCGGTCCATCGGCGTCGACTCCTGGGCCGTGGACTACGGGCTGCTGCGCGGCGGGAAGCTGCTCGGCCTGCCGTACCACTACCGGGACGAGCGCACCGCCGCGGGCGTGCAGGCCGTGCACGCCGCGGTGGCGCCGGAGGATCTGTACGCCCGCAGCGGCCTGCAGCACCTGCCGTTCAACACGGTCTTCCAGCTGGCCGTGGACCGGCAGCGCGGCGACCTGGCCGCGGCCGACCGGGCCCTGCTGATCCCGGACCTGGTGGCCTACTGGCTCACCGGCGCCCAGGTCACCGAGGAGACCAACGCCGCCACCACCGGGCTGCTGGATGCGCGCACCCGGCAGTGGGACGCCAACCTCATGGGCCGGCTGGGACTGCCCGCGGACCTGTTCGCGCCGCTGGTCGCTCCGGGCGCCGAAATCGGCGGCCTGCTGCCGGCGGTGGCCGCGGAACTGGGTGCTCCCGCCGGGCTGCCGGTGACCGCGGTCGGCTCCCACGACACCGCCTCAGCGGTCGTCGCCGTGCCCTTCGCCGACGAGGACGCCGCGTTCATCTCCTCCGGCACCTGGTCCCTGGTGGGCGTGGAGCTGCCCGCGCCGGTCCTCACGTCCGAAAGCCACGCCGCCAACTTCACCAACGAAGGCGGCGTGGACGGGCGGATCCGGTACCTGAAGAACGTCTCCGGGCTCTGGCTGCTCTCCGAGTCCATCCGGACCTGGGATGGTCCCGGCGCCACCGACGCCCAGCGCACCAGCAACCTGGCCGAACTGATCAGCCAGGCGGCCGCCGTCACGGAGCCGATGCCGGTCTTCGACGTGATGGACGACCGGTTCACCCCGCCCGGGGACATGCCGGCCCGCATCGCCGAATGGTGCACCGAGCGCGGGATCCGGCCGCCGCAGACCCGGGCCGAGGTGGTGCGCTCCATCCTGGAGTCCCTGGCCGCGGCCTATGCCGACGTCCTGGAACAGATCGAGCGGCTCACCGGGCGGACCATCCGCACGGTCCACGTGGTCGGCGGCGGATCGCAGAACAGCCTGCTCTGCCAGCTCACCGCCGACCGGACCGGCCGCACCGTATACGCCGGTCCGGTCGAAGCCACCGCGATCGGCAACGTGCTGGTCCAGGCCCGCGCCGCCGGCCTGGTCAGCGGCGGGCTGGAGGAGCTGCGCCTGCTGGTCGCGCGGACGTTCGAACCGATCCGCTACGAACCGCGGGTCACCGCGGCGCGCTAGGCGCCGTCTCCGGCCGGAGCCCAGTCCCCGCGCGGGATCTCCGCGGGCCCACCGGTGTCCACCCGTCCCGCCATCGGCGAGGAGGCGAGGGCATGCCGGCGGGCCGGTATCCGGCCCGCGCCGGCGGCCAGCCGGCCGGCGGCGACGGCGTGCGCCATGGCCGCGGCCATGGCGACCGGATCCTGGGCCCGGGTCACCGCGGAGGCCAGCAGCACGGCGTCGCAGCCCAGCTCCATGGCCCGGGCGGCCTCCGACGCCGTGCCGATGCCCGCGTCCAGGATCACCGGCACCTGCGCCCGGGTGCAGATCAGCTCAATGTTGTGCGGGTTCAGGATCCCCAGTCCGGTGCCGATGGGTGCCCCCAGCGGCATCACCGCCGCGGCGCCCACGTCCTCCAGCCGCCGGGCGACGGCGGGATCATCCGAGGTGTAGGCGAAGACCCGGAAGCCGCGGGCCGCCAGCTGCTCGACGCCGTCCAGCAGCTCCACCACGTCCGGCAGCAGCGTCCGGTCATCGGCGATGACCTCCAGTTTGACCCAGTCCGTCTCCAGCGCCTCGCGCCCCAGCTCCGCCGTCAGCAGCGCGTCCCGGGCGGTGTAGCAGCCGGCGGTGTTGGGCAGGATCCGGATGCCGTTGCGCTCCAGCACCTCGAACAGCGAGCTGCCCGACGCCGGGGCGTACCGACGCAGGGCCACCGTGGTCAGCGCGGTGCCCGAGGCCAGCAGCGCCTGTTCCAGCGTGTGCAGCGAGCTGAGCCCGCCGGTGCCCATGATCAGCCGGGAGCCCAGGGCCACCCCGTCAATGACCAGCGGATCGGTGAAGGTGTCCATGATCAGCCTCCCTGCACGGCGGTCACGAGTTCGATGCTCTGCCCGTCCGCCACCGGTGTGGTGTGCCAGAGGCTGCGCGGCAGGACGACGGCGTCCACCGCCACCGCGACGCCCAGCCGGCCGCCGTCGGCCGGCTGGCCTGCCGGGTCGAGGGCGCGGCCGAGCGCGGCGGCGACGAGCTGGGACACCGTGGTGTCCTCGGGCACGGCGCGGGCGGCGCCGTTGAAGGTAATGGCCGGCATGGATGGTTCCTTTCAGAGGTGCGTCGGGACGGAGCGGAAACGGTCCGGGGCAGCTGCGGCCAGATACGCGGCGTCCGCAGGATCGGCCCCGGACGTGCCGGCGATCAGGCCGGCCGTGAGCCGGGCGGCAAGCGGCGCCAGCAGCACGCCGTGCCGGAAGAAGCCGGTGGCCAGCACCAGCCCGGCAACCGGGCGGCCGTCGTCGGTGCGGGGAATGCCCAGACAGGGCAGATCGTCGGGGGTGCCGGGCCGGGCCCGGGCCATGGTCTCCACCAGCTCCAGATCGTCCACCGCAGGCACCAGCGCCCGGGCATCACGCAGCAGGGCGAAGACCCCGCCGACGTCCACCCCAGGGCGGTTGTCCTCGCGGGAGGTGGCGCCGATGACCAGGGAACCGTCAGCCCGCGGCACAAGGTAGACGGGAACGCCGTGGACCAGGCCGCGCACGGTCCGCTCGAGCAGGGGAGGAGCCCCGGGCCGCACCCGCGCCCGCAGGATGTCCCCGAACACCGGCCGCACCGGCGGCAGGCTGAGCCCGGGCGGAAGGTTGGCCGGTTCCGGGCCTGCTCCGGTGGCCAGCACGGTCCAGCCGGCGCGCACGGTGGTGCCGCCGGCCAGGACCAGTCCGGCCACGGCACCGTCGGCGGTGCGGTGCAGCGCCTCGGCGCGGTCCCGGAGAACCAGCGCCGGCCCGCCGTCGTCGGCACCCGGTGTTCCCCAGGTGCCAGCGTCCCGGCAGCCGAGGGCGCCCAGGAGCGCGGCGGCCAGCATCCGGGGATCCACCTGGTGGTCGCTCGGAATCCGGAAGACGCCGGCCAGCCCTGGGCTGAGCGCCGGCTCCATCCGGCGGGCGGCCCGCAGCGGAAGCGGTTCCACCGCCATTCCGTGCGCCTCCTGCAGGCGGCGCAGGTCCTCCAGGGCGCGCCGGTCGGCGGCGTCGGCTGCGCAGGCCAGGGTCTCGGTAGCCCGGTAGCCGGACGGCAGCCCCGATGCCCGTTCCACGGACGCAGCGAACTCCGGATACTCCCCGGCGGCGGCGCGCATCAGCGGGAACAGGGCCTCCTGCTGATACTGGACCTCGCTGGCTGGGGCCAGCATACCGGCCGCGGCCCGGGAGGCCCCCATGGCGGGGGCGGGATCCACCAGCGCCACCCGGAATCCTGCCAACCGGAGCCGCCACGCGACGGCGAGGCCGATCACGCCCGCGCCGGCCACCGCGACGTCCACCGACACGGAGCGGTCGGGGGCGTAGTTGTCAGGCGCGGCGGGGCCGCCGGGAGCGGGGAGGGCAGGGTGCATCGGAGGGTCCTTTCCTACGGCGGCATAACCCGCATCAGGTGCGGCGGTCGGCGCTTAAGCCCTCTCAGCCCCGGAGGGCTCCCGCAGAACCGCTGATCCTTCTCAGCGTGTGGCCCAGCATACATGCGCCCCTGACGGCGTTCGGCTGCCCGGCACCGGCGGACCGCCCGTCGGGCCGCCCGGCTGCCCGCCGTCATCGGAGGGCATTTCCGCCCCCACGTGGGACGGGGCTCATTAGAATGGACCCCTGCACCCTGGACGGCCGCGGCGGTCCGGGCCGAAGCCAGCCCGCATGACGCACCACGACCGATGTGAAAGTGAAGGCACTGCATGGAGAGATTCCCGGTGAGCATCAAGGACGTCGCCAGGGAAGCCCGGGTCTCGATCGGCACGGTCTCCAACGTGATCAACCGGCCCGAGATGGTCTCCGAAGACCGGCGCCGCCGGGTGCAGAAGGCCATCGAGGACCTCGGGTATGTCCGCAACGACGTCGCCCGGCAGCTGAAGGCGGGCCGCTCGCGCACCATCGGGCTGGTGGTGCAGGACACCGGGAACCCGTTCTACAACGAGATCGCCCGCGGTGCCGAAGCGGCCGCGGACGCGCACGGGCAGGCCGTGATCGTGGGCAATTCGGGGCTGTCCCGCAGCCGGGAACAGGTCTACCTGGACCTGTTCGAGGAACAGCGCGTGCGCGGCGTGCTGATCACCCCCCAGTCACCGGAACGGCGGCGGATCGACCGGCTGCGCTCCCGCGGTACCCCGGTGGTGCTGGTGGATGAACAGGCGCCGGCCTCCCAGTACTGTTCCCTGGCCGTTGACGACGTCGAGGGCGGCCGGATGGCGGTCACCCACCTGCTCGAGGGCGGAGCGCGGCGGGTCACGTTTGTGGGCGGCCCGACGTCCCTGCACCAGGTGGCGGACCGTGAAGCGGGAGCCCGGGCCGCCGTCGACGCCGTTCCCGGGGCGTCGCTGGACGTGGTGGATACCGAGTCCCTGACCGTGCTGGAGGGCCGCCGCGTCGGCGAGGCACTGCTGGGCAGGCCGGCGGCCGAACGCCCCGATGCGGTTTTCGCGGCGAACGACCTGCTCGCCATCGGACTGCTGCAGGCCTTCGTGTTCGGCCACCGTATCCGGGTGCCGCAGGACATCGCCCTGATCGGCTACGACGACATTGATTTCGCGCCCTCAGCCATTGTTCCGCTGTCCTCCATCCGCCAGCCGGCGCGGCTGATCGGGCGCACCGCCGTCGAACTGCTGGAAGATGAGCTGGCCGAGGACCACCACCACCGGCACGTCAGTTTCCAGCCGGAGCTGGTGGTGCGTGATTCGACCCGGCCGCCGCGCTAGCAGCAGGGAACCGCAGGGGAACCGGGGCGGGCAGGGCTAGGCGGGCTGGCCGTCGCGGCCGAGGGCCCGGACCGCGGCGAGCTCGGCGTCGATGCGCCGCTCCAGCTCACCGGCGGAGAGGGTCTGCGAGCCGCCGTGGGCGCGCAGATAGAGCAGGGTGTCCAGGCGCAGCACCCGCCATTCCCGTTCGGCGGCCTGGTCTCCGGCCTCGGCGGCGCGGTGGATCTCGCGGTCGTACAGGTTCGGCTGGTTGAGCTGGCGCTGCAGCAGTTCGGCGGCGAGCTTGGCCTTCAGCGGATCGGTTTCGGAGTCGTCCGCGGCCCGCACCGCCCGGGCGAAGGCCGCCGAGGCCTCCGGGTCGCCCTGCTCGCGGGTGATGTGCGAGGCGAGGGCCAGGGTGCCCTGGATCCAGTGCCAGCGGCCGAAGTTGCCGTCGAAGGGCAGCCCGGTGAGCAGGGTGCTGACCTGCAGGGCGTGCCGGGCGTCGGCCAGGTCCACGTACAGCAGGTGCGCCAGGTCCCGGACGTCCTGCAGCTGGCTGCCGGACTTCACGTTGAAGCCGCGGCCCAGCCGGGCGGTGATCTCGCGGACGGCGGGTTCGTCGGGGTGGGCCCGGGCGGCGGCGTCGAGGACGGCGGTGAAGCTTTCCTCCTCAGTGGGCACCGAACGGACGGCGGCCGACGGCGGCCCCTCCGGAGCCGGCGCCTGGACCCGCACGGTGGAGCCGTACGCCATCCGCACGGTCCGGTTGTCCTCAAGCAGGGCCACCGCGAGGGCGGGCACGCCGAAGTCATCCGTTTCGACGCTCAGCGACTCGACCGGGGCGGCGCTGCCGTCGGCGAGAACCAGGGCCTGGCCCGGGCGGAGGTGTTCCGCGTTCACCCGGAAGGCATACGTCTCCGGCTGGTTCTCTGGCATTGCTGGTTCCTTCTCCCTCGGACGGTTCCCCCAGTATATAAAGGTGCGGTAACGACGCCGCTCAGCGACCCCAGCCGGCGGAGGCCAGGGCCTGCCGGAGCAGGTCGCCGCGGCCGCCGGAGAATTCGTTGTACACCTCGGGGCGCAGCGCCTCCTCGGGCGTCAGCCAGGACAGCTCCAGGGCGTCCTGCCGCGGATTGCACTCACCGGTCACCGGAATCACGTAACACAGCGCGACGGCGTGCTGGCGTTCGTCGGTCAGCCCGGTCTGTGAGGGGGCGGGGAAATACTCGGCCACGGTGAACGGGGTCAGGCAGGGCGGCAGCTGGGGCAGCGCCATGGGCCCGAGGTCCTTTTCCAGATGGCGCAGCAGGGCGGCGCGGATGGTCTCACGGTACATCACCCGGCCCGAGACGAAGGAGCGCACGATCTGACCCTCGTTGGTTCCCTGCAGCAGCAGGCCCACCTCGGTCACGTACCCCAGCGGGTCGCAGCGCACCGGAACGGCCTCCACATAGACCATGGGCAGCCGCTGCCGGGCTTCGTGGAGATCCTCCTCCGAGAGCCAGCCGGGATAAGGGTCTGGGGTACGAACGCTCATAGCAGTGTTCTACCGCAAAGCCCGGCCGGGCGTCATTCGGCACGCGGCGCTTCTGCCCGTGGCTGAACCCGGGACGGACACGGGATCCGGGCGGGGCGGCGGAGGAACGGGCGCTGTCCCTTGCCCCTCCGCGGCCGAGCGGGGAGCCTGATGGCAGGTCCCGGTGCCGGCGCCATCTGCGGTCCCGGCGGGCCCCCGAGGAGGAACCATGTGCCGTCTGTTTGGAATGCACACCGGCGCGCCGGCGAAGGCCACGTTCTGGCTGCTGACCGCCCCGGACAGCCTGGCGCAGCAGAGCCGCCGGGAAGCGGACGGGTTCGGCATCGGGCTCTTCGATCCCCAGGGGCGGCCCAAGGTGGACAAGGCGCCGATCGCCGCGTACGAGGACGTGCAGTACGCGGCGGAGGCCCGCGAGCTGGAGGGAACCCCGTTCGTGGCGCATATCCGGTACGCCAGCACCGGAGGAGACACCCTGGTCAACACGCATCCGTTCCTGCAGGAGAACCGGCTGCTGGCCCACAACGGGGTGGTGGAGGACCTGGGGCTGCTGGAGGACCGGCTGCGGCAGCTGGGGGTCATGGACCTGGTGCGGGGCCAGACGGATTCGGAGCGGGTGTTTGCCCTGATCACCGGGGAGGCGCGCCGCAACGGAGGGGACCTGGGGGCGGCGATCACCGCGGCCCTGACGTGGGTGGCCGGGAACCTGCGCCTCTACGCGGTGAACCTCATCATCGCCACCGCCGGCGAACTGTGGGCTGTCCGCTATCCGGCGACCCATCCGCTGTACGTGCTGCAGGTGGCCGCCGAGGAACCGCACAAGGGCAAGCGCTCGGCCCGGATCAGCATGGAAAGCGAGGACCTGGCCCGTAACCGGCGCCCCGCCGTCGTGATCGCCACCGAAAAGATGGACGACAACCCGAACTGGCGGCTGATGGACTCCGGCGAGGTGCTCCGCGTGCACAGCGGCCTGGAAGTGGAGCGCAGCTTTCCGCTGCCGGCGGAGCCGAGCCATCCTCTGACCCTGGCGGACCTCGATGAGCATGCCGCGCAGTCGCAGCAGCCGCTCAAGACCTCCGGCTGATTCCTCCGCCGGCCGCCCGGGCGGCGGCCTCGAACACCAGCCACGCCTGCAGCTGCGTGGAGAGACCCACGGCGGTTCCCGGCGACGACGCCGCGTCGGCGTCCCGGCCGGCGTGCCGGGCAAAGACCGGGAGCCCGCCGAGGCTGCCCCGCCCTGCCCACAGGGCGTCTGCGGTGGCGTCGAGCAGGGCGGCGGCGGCGGCCCGCGGGCCGTCCGGCAGCCTCGGATCCACTGCAGCGGCCGCCAGGTACCGTGCCAGGATGCCGGTGAAGAGGCCCCCGTCGCCGCCGTCGTGGCTGCGCAGCACGCCCTCCGGCCCGGCCAGGTGTACGGCCACGGCCTCCACCAGCCCGGCGGCCGCCGCAAGGTTCGCCTCTCCGCCAAGTTCCAGCAGCGCCCCGAGCACCGGTCCCTGGTTGTAGCTGTAGACCGCGCGGTCCAGCGTGGGCTTTGAGCCGCGCATCCGGATCCCGTCCAGGAACAGGCCGGACTCCGGGTCCTGGAGCGTGCCCTGCAGCCAGTCCACCAGCTCCTGCGCCCGGCCGTGCTCGCCGAGGCGGGCGAAGTGCAGGGCCGCCGGACCGGTGGCCGCGGTGTTCTTGTAGTTGCGGTCCCGGTTCCACCAGAGCCCGCCGCCGAGCTCCGGCGTGTGCGCCGAGACCAGCGCGTCGGTCAGCTGCCGCGGCGTCCCGGCGTCGCCGTCGAGCGCGCCCAGCCGGTGGGTGGCCAGCGCCAGCCAGGCCATGTCGTCGTAGAAGCTGTTGGTCCAGCGCAGGCCGTTGCGGACGGCAATGCCGCGCGCCAGCCGCCGGGACGTCCGCAGCGCGGCGGCCGCCTCACGGGCCCGTCCCGCGGCCTGCAGCCGCTCGGCCCGGTCCAGCAGCGCCTCCAGATAGTGGGCCTGCCACCAGTAGTGCCAGGGCCCGGCCGGTGCCAGGCGCCGGAGCCCGCCGGCCGGCGGCGCGGGAGCCTGCACCCGGGCCAGGTGGGTGCCCGGCAGGCCGAGCGCCCTGCCGCCGAAGGTGCGCACCACGGCGTCGGCCGCCGCCTCCGCCCGGGCAGCGGGAACGGCATCGTCATCGGGTACGGCTGCGGGATCCACCATGGCCCCAGCCTAGCCAGCCGCCGGCGGCCGGCCGGCGGAACGTCATGGAAGAGCAGGCACGGCCGGCGCTGCTGCGCCTGTGGCGCGGACCACAGTAGGCTCGGAGTCCAGGCAACCATCTGCAGGAGGAATCAGTGGACATTTCCGGTACATCGGCCCTTGTCACCGGCGGCGCGTCAGGATTGGGCCGGGCCACGGCCCGCAGGCTGCACGACGCCGGCGCGACCGTCATCCTGGTGGACCTGCCCTCCTCCGGAGGGCTGGCCTACGCCGCCGAGCTGGGCGACAACGCGCACTTCGTGCCCGGCGACGTGACCGATCCGGAGCAGGTGCAGTCGGCGGTGGAGGCGGCCATGGCGGCCGGGCCGCTGCGGATCGCCGTGAACTGCGCAGGCATCGCCACCCCGGGCAAGGTGCTCGGCAAGGACGGAGTGCTGCCCCTGGCGGACTTCGCCCGGGTCATCAACGTGAACCTGATCGGCACGTTCAACGTCATCCGGCTGGCCGCGGCCGCCATGGCTGAGACCGATCCGGTCGAAGCCCAGGGCACCGCGGAGCGCGGCGTCATCATCAACACCGCGTCGGTCGCGGCGTTCGACGGGCAGATCGGCCAGCCCGCCTACGCGGCGTCCAAGGGCGGGGTGGCGGCCATGACGCTGCCGATCGCGCGCGAACTGGCCCGGCACCTGATCCGGGTGGTGACCATCGCCCCGGGCATCTTCGAGACGCCGATGATGGCCGGGCTGCCGCAGGCCGCCCAGGATTCGCTCGCCGCCCAGGTTCCGCACCCCTCGCGGCTGGGGCGGCCCGGGGAGTACGCGCAGCTGGTGGAGCACATCGTGGTGAACCAGATGCTTAACGGCGAGACCATCCGCCTGGACGGCGCCATCCGGATGGGGCCCAAGTAAGCTGACGGCCGCCGGAGCCGACGGCGGCTCCGGCGGCCGGTGTCAGCCGGCGGCGGGGCGGTACCGGGCGAGCGGGTTGGCCAGCCGGCCGGAGAACTGCAGGCCGCCGGAGGGATCGGAGATGTCCAGCATCTGCTGGTTGTCCCGCAGCTGCAGCCGGTTCAGGCAGGAGCGCGCGAAGTCGGCGGCAAACAGGTCGTGCGCGGCGAACCGTTCCGCCAGCTCCGGATGCTCCCGCTGGTACTCCAGGACGGTGTCGGCCACCGCGCTCCAGAACCCGTCCGCGTCCAGCAGCCCTTCCTCGGCCAGGATCGCGGCGAGGAAGCGCAGGAAGCAGTCGAACACGTCGGTGAAGAGGGAGAGCACCTTCTCCTCCTCCGGAATCTCGATCCGGATCCGGCGCGCCGCCTCGGGCAGCGGCACCGAATCGCCCATCACGATGACCTCCTCGCCGATGTCCTTCATGAACACCCGCTCCGGGACGCCGTTCCGCAGGGCCAGGATCACGTTCTCGCCGTGCGGCATGAAGGCGAGGTCGTAGGCGTAGAAGCAGTGCAGCAGCGGCACGAGGTAAGCCCGCAGGTAGCTGCCCAGCCAGCGCCGGGCGGGCAGCCCGGAGCGGCGGATGAGGGCGGCCGCCAGCGGCTGGCCGTCCCGGTCCACGTGCAGCAGCGACGCCATGGTCGCCAGCTGCTCGCCGTCGCGCAGCCGCGGCAGCGGACTCTCCCGCCACAGTGCGGCGAGCATCTTGCGGTAGGGCGAACCCTTCGGAGCGGCGGCCTGCAGGTGCCGGTTGGTGTAGCCGACGGCGGCCACCTCCCGCAGCACCTCGAAGCCGGTGCCGCGCAGCACGGCGTCCCCGGCGGCGAGGTCGGCCACCCACTGGTTGATGGCCGGCGTCGAGCGCATGTATTCGGAGGACAGCCCGCGCATGAAGCCCATGTTCACCACTGACAGGGCGGTCTTCACGTAGCAGGCGGCGGGACGGTCCCGGTTGAAGAAGGTGCGGATGGACTGCTGCGCCTGGTAGCTGTCCGGGCCGGTGCCCAGCGGCACGAGGTGGCCCTCGGCGATGTCGGCCGCGAACGTGACGGTGAGCTTGTGCTCCCACTGCCACGGGTGCACCGGAATCAGCAGGTACGCCTGCGGGTCCAGGCCGCGGGCCGCCAGCCTGCCCTCGAAGTGCGCCAGCAGCTCCGGACCGAGCTCCGCGGCCAGGTGGCGGCGGTAGGTCAGCGTGTCCACCGCGGTGAACTCGGTGCGGTCCGCCCGCCCGGCGATCCAGGCCAGGTGCACCGGGGCACCGGCCTCGGGTGCGTAGGCGAGGAAGTCGCCGCGGCCGAAGCCGTGCCGGCCGTTGTTCGCGACGAAGCAGGGGTGGCCTTCGCTCATGGCCTGCTCCACGGCCTGGAAATCGGCGGCCGGGTCCGTGCCGCCGGTGATCCCGGCGGCCAGCTCGACGCTGCCGGGCCGGTCCGGGGACTGCTTGAAGGCGTGCGAGGCAAGGGTGGCGCTGAGCTCCTCCAGGTACACCGGCAGCATCTTGTCCCGGATGCCCAGCGTGCCGGCGAACTCCGTGACGAAGTCCAGCGCGTCCGGCGGCAGGTCCTGCCCGCCGCGGATCCGTCGGATGCTGCCGGCGTCGACGCTCCAGTGCTCCAGGTCCAGGATCCGGGCCCGGAAGCGGTACTCGACCGCGCCGTCGTCGGACACCAGCCGGTAGCCGCACAGGGTGCCGGCGCCGTCGGATACCGGTCCGGTACCCGCGTCGTCGGGGACCGGGGCGAGGATCCGCTCATGCGAAAACTCGGCGATCGCCTTGCGCACCAGGTGCCGGTTCGCGGCCGCCCAGCGCGCGGCGTCGAGATGGTCGGGGGAGGCCAGCGGGCCGGGCACGACGGCGGTCCGGGCGGCGGCCGACGGCGCGGCGTCGGGCACGGCGGCGGGAGCGGCCGGGCTCAGGCCCGGTGCGCTGGTGGTGGTCAGGCTCATGTGGTAACTCCTTGGAGCGCGGCGGTGAACTGCGCGCGGGTGCAGAAACTCAGGCGGGCGGTCTTCTCCGGCAGGCGGATGTCGCCGGCCGGGCGGAAACCGTACCGCTCGTTGAGGGTGTGGATTTTGGTGTTGCGGATGTCCGGCTCCACCACGATGCGTTCCACCGCGGGGTCCGCGAAGAGGAACCGCATCACCGCGGCGAACACCGCGGAGGTGTAGCCGGGGCGCGGAGTGTCCGGCGGCCCGACCAGCAGGTGCATGCCGCGGTCTCCGGGGGCGACGTCGTAGTGGGCAGCGAGCGGCGAGGCGGCGGGCGCGTAGCTTTCCATCAAAAAGGCCGGTTCCCCGTCCTCCAGGCCCAGGAACGCCTCATGGTCCGGGTTGGCGGCGATGCCCGCATACTCGGCTTCGACGTCGGCCGGGGAGGCCTCCTGCATCATCCAGTAACGGGCATAGGGCAGGGTGACCCAGGAATGCAGCAGCGCGGCGTCGGCGGACGGATCCACGGGCCGGAATTCGAACCTCATGCGCCTGCTCCGATCCGTGCCGCCGGAACGCCCGCCGGCTCGCCGGCCCCGGTCCTCCCGCGCCCTTCGGTGCCGCGGGCCGGGGTGCCGAATTCCTGGAACGTGGTGGTTTCCTCCACCGGGTAGTACTCGAAGCCGAGGACCTCGCGCAGGATGGACGAGTTCCGGTACGCGGCCATGCCCAGGTCGGGGGTGACGAAGCCGTGGGTGTGCAGCTCGGCGTTCTGCACGAACAGTTCGCCCGGCTCCACGCCGATCCCGTAGCTGCGTGAGACGTCGAACCGCCCGGCGGCGTCGCGGCGGATCCGGTGGCTGATGCCGGCCAGGAACTCCGGTTCCCGGTAGGCGTAGCCGGTGGCCAGCACCACCGCCTCACTGTCCAGGGCGAAGCCGCTGCCCTGCTCGCCGTGCCGCAGCCGGAGCCGGTGGGTGCCGGCGTCGGGGTCCCAGGCCGCGGACTCCAGCTCGACGCCGGTCAGCAGCCGGGTGCGCGGGGCGCCGGTGACGCTGAGTTCGTAGAGGGTGTCGTAGATCTGGTTGATCAGGTCGGAGTCGATGCCCTTGTAGAGGTTTTTCTGCTCGGCGACCAGGGCGTCGCGGGTGGCCGGAGGCAGGGCATGGAAGTAGTCCACGTAGTCCGGGCTGGTCATCTCCAGCGTCAGCTTCGTGTACTCCAGCGGGAAGAACCGGCCCGAGCGGGTCACCCAGTTCAGCTCCGCGTCCGGAGCACGGTTCTGCAGCAGGTCCAGGTACACCTCGGCGGCGCTCTGCCCGCTGCCGACGACGGTCACCGACCCGGCGGTGAGCAGTTCCGGGCGGCGGGCCAGATAGTCGGCGTTGTGCAGGGCGGTGCCGCCGGCCTCCGGCAGGTGCCGGGCGCCGGCAGGCAGCCAGGGGGCGGTGCCGGTGCCGAGCACCAGTCGCCGGGTCCGGTACGTTTCGGTGCCCTGCGGACCTTCGGCGGTGACCGTGTAGAGGCCTCCGCCGTGCGTCACGGCGGTGACGCGGGTGCCGAACCGGACGCCGGGCAGCTGCTCCGCGACCCAGCGGCAGTAGGCGTTGAACTCGGCGCGCAGCGGATAGAAGTTCTCGCGGATGTAGAACCGGTAGATCCGCCCGGTCTCCTTGAGGAAGTTCAGGAAGGAATAGCGGGAGGTGGGGTCGGCGAGGGTGACCAGGTCGGCGAGGAACGGCACCTGCAGGTGGGCCGAGGGGAGCATCATGCCCGGATGCCAGTCGAAGCCGGGCCGCTCGTCCAGGAACACGGCGTCCAGGGCGGCGATCGGTTCGCTCAGCGCGGCCAGGCCCAGGTTGAAGGGTCCGACGCCGATGCCGAGCAGGTCGTGGACCCGCTCCGGTTCCGCGCCGCGGTGCCGTGCGGAGGCGGTGTCCGGTGTGGAGGCTGCGGGGGGAAGCGAGGAGTTCATGCGGCCGCTCCGTTCGGGAGGGTGCCGAGGGCACGGATGCGGTCCAGGATGGCCCGGACGTCGGCCGCCGTGGCTTCGGCGTTGAGCAGGGTGAGCTTGAGCCAGTGCCGGCCGTCCACCCGGGTGCCGGCCACCACGGCCGAGCCCTCGGCGGCCAGCGCGCGACGGATCCGCAGCGCGGCGGCGTCGGCGGCGTCCTCGCTGCCGCCGGGCGGCCGGAAGCGGAACACCACGGTGCTCAGCTGCACGGGGGCGGCCAGCTCGAAGTCCGGATCGGCCTCGATCAGCGCGCCTGCGGTCTCGGCGAGGTCGACGGCGGCGTCCAGCAGCTCCCCGACCCCGTCCGGGCCCAGCGTGCGCAGGGTGAGCCAGAGTTTCAGCGCGTCGAAGCGGCGGGTGGTCTGGATGCTCTTGTCGACCTGGTTGGGAATCTCCTCGGCGGCGGCGCTCTCGGGGTTGAGGTAGTCGGCGTAGTAGGTGACGTGCCCCAGGGACGCGGCGCTGCGCACCAGCAGGGCACTCGAGGAGACGGGCTGGAAGAAGGTCTTGTGGTAATCGACGGTCACCGAGTCCGCCGCTTCGATGCCGGCCAGCCGGCTGCGGTGGCGGCGGCTGGTCATCAGCCCGCCGCCGTAGGCCGCGTCCACGTGCAGCCAGGCTCCGTGGCGCGCGGCGGCGTCGGCGCAGGCGGCCAGCGGATCGATGCTGCCGAAATCGGTGGTGCCGGCCGTGGCGACCACGGCCATCGGCGTCTCGCCGCGCGCCGCGCTCGCGGCCAGGGCCTGCTCCAGTGCGGCCGGGTCCATCCGGCGGTGCCGGTCGGTGGGAACGGTGATGACGGCGTCGTACCCCAGGCCGAGCAGGGCGGCGGACTTCTGGACGCTGAAGTGGCTGGCTTCGGAGGCGAAGATCCGCAGCTGGCCCAGCAGCGCCGGCAGCCGGGCCCGGTCCCGGCCCGGCTCGCGGCGCAGGCCGGCGACGGCGTGGTTGCGGGCAATGAGCAGGCCCTGCAGGTTGGAGGTGCTGCCGCCGCTGGTGAAGACGCCGTCGGCATCGGGACCCAGGCCCAGCCGGTCCGCGGTCCACCGGATCAGTCGCCGCTCCATCAGGGTGGCGCCCGCGGACTGGTCCCAGGTGTCCAGCGAGGAGTTCACGGCGGAGAGCACGGCCTCGCCGACCAGCGCCGGAATCACCACCGGGCAGTTCAGGTGCGCGGCGTAGCGGGGATGGTGGAACCAGACGGCGTCGCGCAGGTACAGCTCATCCATTTCCTCCAGCACCGCTTCGGTGTCCGGCAGCGGCGTGTCCAGGTCCACGGCCTCCACCGCCGGGGCCAGCTCGGCAGGACGGACGCCGGTGAAGGGCCGTTCCACGGCGGCGACCCGGGCAGCGGTGTGCGTGACGGCGGCGGTGACCTCGCTGCGGTAGCGCTCCGCCGTGCGGGCGGTGAGCAGCTGATCGACGACGCCGGGCGTGCGGTCTGCGGCGGCGGGCGCGGCGGCAGCCGCATCGCGGGAAAGGACCGGATGCGCCGTGGGCGTCGGGCGTCGGTCCGCCTCGAGGGCCGGTTCGGGTTTCTGCAACAGCGTCACGAGGGACCCCTGTTCTGTGTGTTGCGTTCTCATAACGAAGGCAACCCTTACTTAGGTAATCCTTTACGGCAAACTTTTGTGACGTAATCCCGCTGACGTGGGGAAATATTCAGCGGATTCGACTGGCAGGTCTTCCGCTGGGCAGCCGCCCGGGCATAATGACGCGCGAGCGGGGCAGGCATTCCGGGGCCCGTTCCGCCCGCTGCAGCGGCTTCCGCCCGGCTGATCCAACTGGTGCCGGGCGCCAAGGATCAGTAGGCTTACTATTAGGTCGCCGGTTCACCGGCGGCAGTCTTCGACGGAAAGGCAGAGCATGAGCGAGCAGAGCATTCCCGATCCCGAGCTGGGCGACAACCCGGTCCTGGCCAACGATGTCGCCGATGTTGCGACTCCGGACGAGCTGACCGTGGTTTCCGAAGAGGACCTGCTGGAGGAAAGCGAACTGACCGACGCCGAGGACCTCAGCTACCCCGGAGCGGCCGAGGACAACCCGGAGAACTGGCAGGACGACCCGCTGATCAAGGAGGAGCCGCTGCTGAACGAGCCCGGCGTCGAATCCGACCAGACCCTCCGCGACGACACCGCCGAGGAGCGCTTCTACGAGGGAGACAGCCAGATCCCGCCCGGCACGCCCACCATCGGCGAAGCCGCGGATGACGTCGACTTCGACGATCCCACGGTGGCTGACGAGGACGACGCCAGCGATGATCCCCTCAACCGCGGCGGCGACTCCCTGGCGGAGTTCGACGCCGAGGACACCGAACGCGGCATCTGAGCCCACCCTGCTGCCGGAGGCAGCCGTGAAAGCAGTGTCCTGCTCCGCCTACGGCGGCCCCGAGCAGCTGACCCGCGGTGACCGGCCCGAGCCCAGGCTCGGGCCGGACTCCGTTCTGGTGCGGTGCAGGCCAGTTCGGTCCATCCCGTGGACTGGAAGCTGCTCGCGGGTGACCTCGACGAGGCCATGCACGTGGACTTCCCCGCCATCATCGGCTGGGCCCCGGCCGGCGTCGTCGTCGGTGCGGCTGAGCATGGAGGGCCATACCGCCGGCAAGATCGCCGTCACCGTTCCCTGAGCGCCCGTGTCCTAGGGTTATCGGGTGCCTTCCTTCCGTGCCCAGCTTGAAATCCTTGCCCTGCATCCGGGACAGCGGCCCGAAGCGGTGATGGACACCGCCGTCGCGGTCCTTGGCAGCCTGCACCTGGTCGAGGCAAACCAGCTGGACATCGCCGCCGGCATCCCGCGGATCACCCTGCGCTTCCTCGTGGATCCGGCCGACTGGGAGGCGGAGAGCCGGCAGGCCACCCGCGCGGCGCTGTCGATGCGGCACGCGGTGGCGGAGGTGGCCGACGTCGGCCGGCTGCGGATCCTGCGCCGCCGGCGCGGGCGGTGGGAGCCGGTCTAGGCGTTCCGGGCGTCCCGCCGGCGCGGCAGATCAGACCTGGCGGCCGGACTGTCCGGCGGAAACGCCGAGAGGTTCAGCCCGCTGCGGTACTCCACCTCGCGCCGGGTCAGCGGATCGGTGAAGCGGATGGAGCGGGCCAGCAGCTGCAGCGGATTAGCGTAGTCGTCGGGAGCCTCATCCAGCAGGTCAGGGTAGAACCGGTCATTCAGGATCCCGATGCCAAGCGAAGCCATGTGCACGCGCAGCTGGTGCGTCTTGCCGGTGTGCGGCAGGAGCCGGTACCGGCCCAGGCCGGCCCGCTGCTCCAGCAGCTCGATCCGGGTCTCGGCGTTCGGCTCGCCGTCGACCTCCCGGGCCAGCAGATAGGTGCGGGACTTCTCCATCCGGGAGCGCAGTGTCAGCGGCAGCTCCAGGTCGCCGCGGACCGGGGCGATGGCTTCGTACTCCTTCTCCACGCGGCGCTTTTCGAACAGCACCTGGTACTTCCCGCGGGTGGCCGGATTCACGGCGAAGAGCAGGACGCCGGCGGTCATCCGGTCCAGCCGGTGGATCGGCACCAGGTCCGGCAGCTCCAGCTGCACCCGGAGCCGGACCAGCGCCGATTCCGCCACGTACATGCCGCCGGGGGTGGTCGGCAGGAAGTGCGGCTTGTCCACCACCAGCAGGTCCTCGTCGCGGTGCAGGACGCTCAGCTCCACCGGCAGCCGGGTTTCGGCGGGCAGTTCCCGGTAGTACCAGATGAAGGTGTGCTCGCGCAGGGGAGTGGTGCGGTCCAGCGGAACGCCGCCCAGCCCGACGACCTCGCCGCGGTCGAAGCGGTCGACGATGCCGTCCGGGTCCACATGCCCGAAGCGGTCCAGGACGTACTCCATGGCGGTGGCCCAGGGGCCGTCGGCCGGCAGGCGCAGGCGGGTGGCGTTGACCCCGTTGCGGACGGGCAGCGGGGATTGCATCACGGTTCAAGGATAGCCGCGGCCGGAGCCCGCCCCCGTGCTGATTCGATACGCGCCTGAAGCCGGGGCAGGCCGGCTAGGCGTCGGGCGTGAGGTAGCCGCGGGAGAAGGCCTCGGCGACCGCGGCCGCGCGGTCATTCACCCCGAGCTTGGCGTAGGCATGCAGCAGATGCGTCTTGACCGTCGCTTCGCTGACGAACAGCCGGCGTGCGGCTTCCCTGTTGGTGGAACCACGGGCAATAAGTCCGAGGACCTCGAGCTCCCGCTGCGACAACCTGCCCGACGCGGGGCGGCGCATCTGTCCCAGGAGCCGGGCGGCGACCGACGGAGCCAACGCCGCGTGACCCTGCGCGGCCGCCTCCGCCGCGCGGAACAGCTCATCCCGGGGCGAGTCCTTGAGCAGATATCCGGTGGCGCCGGCGTCCATCGCCGCGCTGACGTCGCCGTCGGTGTCGTAAGTGGTGAGGACCAGAACGCGGGACGCTACGCCGCGCGCGGCGAGGGAACGGATCGCGCTCACCCCGTCTCCGCCCGGCATCCGCAGGTCCATGAGGATCACGTCGGGCCGCAGCTCCACCGCCTTGCTGACGGCCTCCGTTCCGTTGCCGGCCTCCCCGATCACGTCGAAGCGCGGATCCGCGCTGAACATGCCCCGGAGCCCGTCACGGACCACCGGGTGGTCGTCCACGATCAGCAGGGAGATCATCGTGTCCTTTCCGCCGGAAGGGCAGGGACCGTCGCGGACAGCGCCGTTCCGGCGCCGGGCTCGGACTCGACCACCAAGTGGCCGGCCAGCCGCTGGACCCGCTGGCGCATGCCGGTGAGCCCGAACCCGCCGTCCCTGGTTGCAGAGGGCGCCGGTTTCGGCACGAAGCCCGCGCCGTCGTCGCGCACGTCAAGGCTCACGAGGGTGTCCATGTAGGACAGGGTCAGGCCAACGCGGCGGGCACCGGCATGCTTGGCCACGTTGGTAAGCGCCTCCTGCGCTGCCCGCAGCAGGGTCGCCTCCACGTCGCTGCGCAGCGGGCGGGCCTCGCCGGTGACGGTGAACTCCGCCTCCACGGCGTGCGCCTGGGCCCACCGCCGCGTGAGGTGTCCGATGGCTTCGGGCAGCTGCGAGTGGGCCAGCGGCTCCGGTTCCACCGCGTGGATGGTGCGCCGCGCGTCGGTAAGGCTCTCGCGGGCCAGCGCCACCGCGTTCTCCAGGTGCCGGCGGGCGGCGGGGGAGCTGTCCAGCGTCTGTTCCGCGGCCTGCAGCTGGGTCAGGATGCCGGCGAGACTCTGCGCGAGGGTGTCATGGAGGTCCCCGGCAATCCGCTGCCGCTCGTCAAGGACACCGGCTTCCCGTGCCTGCTCCAGCAGCCGGGCCTGCAGGCCAGCGTTCTCCTCCAAGGCAGCCTCAAGCCTGGCGTTGGCGTCATGGAGGAGGGCGAGGACCCGCTTCTGCTTCCGCCCGTTCACGTCGGAGGAATCGGCGAAATAGAATGACGCGCCGGCCAGCACGCCGGTCACCACGCTGACCGCCGCCCAGATGCCCCACCGCCCCTCGGTCACCGTGTCCCACCCGCCCACATAGGACACCGCCATGATGATCGACGTGGCGGCGACGCCGACGTACCGCCACGCCCCGGACAGGAAGAGGAACGCGTGGATGTAGCCCGTGAACGCGAAGATTCCGTACCACGAGGCCAGCATCACCAGGCCCGCAGCCGCAGTCATCAGGCCCGCGTACGCAACGCCGACAGGGGCCCGGCTGGGCTTTCGGCCCCGGGGCGGGAAGAACACGGCCAGCCACGCCGCGGTCGCCAGGGTGAGGCCCAGCGTCGCCGGTAGGTTGACGCGCTCCTCTTCCCACCCGAACTGCAGCAGGGCCAGGACGGTGCTGATCGCCAGCAGGGCGTAGGGCAGCACGGCGTAGAACACGCCCTCGCGGCGCTCGGCGAGCGCGATCTGCTCGCGCAGCTCCGTTTCGATGCTCATGTCCTACTCCCAGCGGAAGTATCGGGCGGCCAGTCCTCCCGCGACGATCGACCAGCCCAGCAGAACGGCGAGGTGGAGCAGCGAAGGCCAGTTTCCGGCCGCGGCGTCCTGCAATGATTGCACGCCGGCCCCGATCGGGGTGGCGTCGGAGATCGTACGCAGCGTCTGGCTCATGGACTCGCGTGGAATCCACAGCCCGGCGAAGAAGGCCAGCGGGAAGAACAGCACCAGGCCGATGGCGCTTGCGCTCGAGCCGCTGGGCGCCAGGGCGGCGATGAGCAGCCCCACCGCGAGAAGCGCGACGGCGGTCAGGACGAACGCGAGGGCATAGGCGGCGGCGTTGCCGGGCAGGTCGACGGCGAAGGCCAGCCGGGCGACGGCCAGGACGATTCCCACCGTTGCGAGGGACAACACCGCGAACAGGACGAGCAGTGCACCCAGCAGGGTTGCCGGGCTGACCGGGGTGGTGCGCATCCGCCGCAGGATTCCGGCCGCGCGGTACCCGGCGAACTGCTGCGGCAGGCTGTAGACGGCCAGGATGCTGATGCCCACCGCCACGAGGATCGGCGCGTAGAGGTCGATGACCCGTTGCCCGCCCAGCTCGGCGTCGGGCTCGCGGAAGGGCGGGATGGCGCCGAACACCACCAGCAGCAGCGGCGGGACGGCCAGCGCGAACGTCCAGGTCATGGGGTCGCGGAAAAAGAGCTTGGTTTCCGCGGCGGTCAGGTGCAGGAGAGCCGACATGGTCAGTTCCTCTCGTCGAGGGTGCGGCCGGTGAGGTGGACGAAGGCGTCTTCGAGGGTGGTCTGCTCCAGTCGCAGATCCGTTGCGGCCACGCCGTGGCCGTCGAGTTCCCTGGTCACGGCGAGGAGGAGCTCCCCGGTACCGGCAACCACCAGGAGACCGCCGGACGCCTCGACGACGGACGAGACCTCGGGAAGGGCTCTCAGCAGGGTGGGGTCGACGGGGGCCGAGGGACGGAACCGCAGCCGCTGCCGGTCCTCGGTCCGCCGGACGAGCCCCGCCGGGGTGTCCAGGGCGACGAGGCGTCCGGCGTCGATCACCGCCAGCCGGTCGCAGAGCCGCTCGACCTCCTCCATGAAGTGGGAGACGAGCACGACCGTGACGCCGCGGGCCCGGACGTGCTCGATGAGGTCCCAAACGTCCCGCCGCGCCTGCGGGTCAAGCCCGGTGGTCAGCTCGTCGAGGAGAACCACCCTCGGATTGCCGACCAACGCAAGCGCGATGGAAAGGCGCTGCTTCTGCCCGCCCGACAGGCGTCGGTACTGCACCCGGAGCCGGTCGGCGAGCCCCAGGGGCCCGAGCAGCTCACCCCGGTCCAGGGGGCTGTCGTAGAAGGAGCTGTAAAGGTCCAGTGCCTCGCCGACGGTGAGCCTGCCCGGCAGCTCGCTGTGCTGCAGCTGGACGCCGAGCACTTCCGGCAGCGTCCGACGGTCCCGCCGGGGATCCAGCCCGGCAACCCGGACGGAGCCGCCGTCGGGGATGCGCAGGCCGGCCACACACTCCACCAGCGTGCTCTTCCCCGCCCCGTTGGGCCCGAGGATGCCGAAGATCTCGCCCTCCTCGACATCGAAGCCGACGCCGTCCACCACCGTCCGGGCGCCGTAGCGCTTGACCAGGTCCCGCACCTCAATGATTGTCATGACTTCAGTCTGTCGATGCGGCGCGGGCCCCGAATCGCCCGCGCGGCCGTCATCACCGGCCCATCCGGTGGACGCGGAATCCACCAATCGGCTGATGGCGGAACGGGCGTAGCCGCCTGCTCCCGCGCGGTGCAGATCGGCTGCCGGGGATGGGACGGCGCCCCGGAGTCCGCTCCTGCGGCCGGCCGGAAACGGGCCGCAGGACGGCGGTACTCTGGAACCGGTGTTCGACGCACGGCCCCGGCGCAGCCGCCCCGGCCCCGGCACCTGAACCAGACGTGAACGGAACCGCCTTGCCTTCTCCTGCCCCGAACCCGGCCCCTGCCCTGCAGCCCGCCCCGGCCCGCCAGACCGTCCTCGACACCCTGCGCTCACCGCGGCTGCTGAAGACGGAGGTCCTGGCCGGGCTCGTGGTCGCGCTGGCCCTGATCCCGGAGGCCATCGCCTTCTCCGTGATCGCCGGCGTCGACCCGCGGATGGGCCTGTTCGCCTCCTTCACGATGGCGGTGACCATCGCCGTCGTGGGCGGCCGGCCCGCGATGATCTCCGCCGCCACCGGCGCCGTCGCCCTGGTCATCGCCCCGGTGGTCGCCCGCAACGGCGTCGAGTACCTGATTCCCACCGTCATCCTGGCCGGGATCATCCAGATCCTGCTGGCCGCCGTCGGCGTCGCGAAGCTGATGCGGTTCATCCCCCGCTCGGTGATGGTCGGCTTCGTCAACGCCCTGGCCATCCTCGTGTTCTCCTCGCAGCTGCCCGAACTGATCGGCGTGCCCTGGCTGGTCTACCCGGTGGTCGCCGCCGGACTGCTGATCGTGTTCCTGCTGCCGCGGCTGACGACGGCGGTGCCCGCCCCGCTGGTCGCGATCGTGGTGCTGACCGTCGCCGCCGTCCTGGCCGGCTGGAACCTGCCGACCGTTGGGGACAAGGGCGAGCTGCCGGACTCGCTGCCCGCCCTGATGTTCCCGGACGTGCCGCTGACCCTCGAGACGCTGCAGATCATCGCCCCCTACGCGCTGGCCATGGCCTTCGTGGGCCTGCTCGAATCACTGCTGACCGCCAAGCTGGTGGACGACATCACCGACACCCGCTCCTCGAAGCCGCGGGAGGCCGCCGGTCAGGGCATCGCGAACATCGTCACCGGCTTCTTCGGCGGCATGGGCGGCTGCGCCGTCGTCGGGCAGACCATGATGAACGTCAAGGCCTCCGGAGCCCGCACCCGCATCTCCACCTTCCTGGCCGGGGTGTTCCTGCTCATCCTCGTGGTGGTGCTCGGCGACGTCGTCGCCCTGATTCCGATGGCCGCGCTGGTGGCCGTGATGATCTTCGTCGCGTACGCCGCGTTCGACTGGCACAGCATCCGCCCCGACACCCTGAAGCGGATGCCAAAGTCGGAGACCGCTGTCATGGTGACCACCGTGATCGTCACCGTGGTCAGCCACAACCTGGCGATCGGCGTCGGGGTGGGCGTGCTGGCCGCCATGGTGCTGTTTGCCCGCCGGGTGGCGCATTTCGTCACCGTGCAGCGCGCGGTGGCCGACGACGGTGCGTCGGTCACCTACGCGGTCACCGGCGAGCTGTTCTTCGCTTCCTCGAACGACCTCTACACGCAGTTCGAGTACGCGGCGGATCCGGCCGAGGTGCGGATCGACCTGAGCGGCTCGCATGTCTGGGACGCCTCCACCGTGGCGGCGCTGGACTCGATCACGGAGAAGTACCGGACCCGCGGCAAGACCGTGACGATCACCGGCCTGAACGCCGCGAGCGCCGCCCTGCAGGAACGCATGGGAGGACGGCTGCCCTAGCCTGGGGCCCTCGAACAGTGTGACGGACCCCATGTGCCATTTAGGACATAAAAATATGCGCTAATCGGTTCGGTGTGCTCTGATGATTAGGTCATCCTTCCTTAGGGAAGCCTAACCTTCTGTGCCCGATAGGATCGCCGTTGCCTGTCTCCCACCCCCCTCAGCGCATCTCCCGCCGCAGCCTGCTCGGCGGCGCCGGCCTCGGCCTGGCCGCCCTGGCCCTGGGCGCCTGCTCCTCCCGCGAGACCGTCGGCGCCGGAGCCGCCGCTGCCGGTTCCGGCGGCTTTACCGTCACCGATATGCGCGGCGTGCAGGTTCACTTCGACGCCCCGGTGCAGCGGATCGCCACCACGGTCATTCCCTCGCCGTCCATGCTGGCCGCCGTCGACGGCGGCTACGACAAAATCGTCGGCATCAACGAATCCACCCTGCAGGCCAACCAGCAGGGCCTGTTCGGCGAGATGTTCCCCGAGTCGAAGACGACCACCACCATCTCCCCGTCCAGCTTCACCCCCAACATCGAGACCATCACCACGCTGGAGCCGGACGTCGTGTTCCAGTGGGCGGACCAGGGCGACGGGCTGGTCGAGCCGCTGGAGAACGCCGGCTTCAAGACCGTCTGCCTGCTCTACGGCACGCAGGAATACCTCGAGACCTGGGTGTCCCTGTTCTCCACCATCCTCGGCAAGCCCGAGCGCGGCACCGAGATCGTGGACTGGATGCACGCCGACATCGCCCGGCTGCAGGAGGAGCTCGACGGCGTCGCTCCCGTCCGCGTCGTCCACCTGGGCCAGTCCGGGGACGGCTACTCCGCGTCCAACAAGACCTCCTACATGCACTACTGGATGGAGCTGGCCGGCGGGCGGAACATGGCCGCGGACAACCTCTCCGCCGAGAACGTGGTCAGCGCGGAACAGCTCATCGAGTGGGATCCCGAAATCATCACCCTCGGCGGCTTCGATGCCCGCACACCCGCAGAGGTGTACGCCGACGCCTCCCTGGCCTCCGTCTCCGCGGTGAGGAACCGCAGGGTCTACAAGGCGCCGCTGGGCGGCTACCGCTGGGAGGTGCCCTGCGCCGAGTCGCCGCTGATGTGGCAGTGGGCCGCCGAGCTGTACCACCCCGAGCGCACCGGGCACACGCTGCGCGCGGCCATGAAGGAGAAGATCCGCTACCTCTACGGCTACGACGTCTCCGAGAAGCAGATCGACGCCGCGCTGCGCCTGGACATGAACGGCGACGGCGTTGGCTACGACGTCTTCCGCGGCTGAGGTGGGCGTGCTGACAACCGGGCAGGACACTAGTCCGGTGCCCGACACCACGGCCGGCCGGCAGCGCAGCCACCGGCTGCCGATCCTGCTCTGCGTGCTCATCCTGCTCGCGGTGGCGCTGGTGTCCATGGCGGCCGGGCGGTACTGGGTGCCGCCCAACGAGATCCTGCGCATCCTGGCGAACGAGGCCACCGCCCTGTTCGGCGGCGAGGGCCTGATCCGCCGCACCTGGACCGACCAGGAAGCCACCGTGGTGCTGGATGTCCGGCTGCCGCGGGTGCTGCTGGCCTTCCTGGTCGGCGGGGCGCTGTCCCTCGGCGGCGCCTGCCTGCAGGCCCTGTTCCGCAACCCGCTGGTCAGCCCGGACATCATCGGCGTCACCGCCGGCGCCTCGTTCGGCGGGGTGCTGGTGCTGACCCTGGGCCTGTCCGGCGGCTGGATGGTCGGCGGGGCGTTCGGCTTCGGCCTCGCCGCGCTCGCCGTGGTGCTGGCTTTGGGACGCATGGGCGGACGCAGCAACCCGATGCTCATGATCGTCCTCGGCGGCATCGTGGTGGCCGCGTTCTTCAACGCCCTGGTCTCCTTCATGACCTACCTGGCCGACCCCTACTCCGAGCTGCCCTCGATCGTGCACTGGCTGCTCGGCTCCATCGCCGCCGCCGGCTATGACAAGGTCCTCACCGCCCTGGTGCCGGTGGCCCTCGGCGCCGCCGTCGTGCTCGCCCTGCGCTGGCGGCTGAACGTCCTCTCCCTGGGCGACGACGACGCCGCGGCCCTGGGCGTGAACCCGCACCGTTCCCGGGTGGTGCTGCTGTGCGCGGTGGCGCTGATGACCGCCGGCACCGTGGCCGTGGCCGGCGCCGTCGGCTGGGTGGGCCTGGTGGTGCCGCACCTGGCCCGGCTCTGGGTGGGTCCGGACCACCGGGTGCTGCTGCCGGCGTCCGCGCTGCTCGGCGGCGCGTACCTGATGCTGATCGACACGCTCAGCCGCTCCCTGTCCAGCAGCGAACTGCCGCTGGGCATCCTCACCGCCATCATCGGCGCCCCGGTCTTCGTGGCCCTGCTGGCGCGTTCACAGAAGAAAGGCGAGATGTCATGACCGCACTCTCCGCAACGGATCCGGCCGCCGTCGACGGCGCCGAGGCCCCCGCTTCGGGCGCGGACCGGCGCCGCCTCCCCACGCCGGGAACGCCGCCGCACCCGCTCGGCGCGCCCGCCCGGACGGCGGCGTCGTCCGCCGGTGAGCCGCTGATGCGGGTCACCGGCCTGGGGCACCGCTACTCGCGGCTGCGGCCCTGGCTGTTCCGCGACCTCGCATTCGAGCTGCACCGCGGCGAGATCCTCTCCATCCTCGGACCCAACGCCCGCGGCAAGACCACGCTGCTCAAGTGCCTGGCCGGGCTGCTGGCTCCGCGCGAGGGCAGCATCGACTGCGCCCCGGGCATCGGCTACGTGCCACAGGACCACGGCGCCGGCCCGGCCTTCACCGTCGCCGAGATGGTGCTGATGGGCCGCACCCGGCACCTGCGCGCCTATCAGAGCCCGCGCCGCGAGGACCACGACGCCGCCGACGCCGCCATGCAGCGGGTGGGCGTGGCCGACTGGGCGCACCGCGACTACTCCGAGCTTTCCGGCGGGCAGCGCCAGCTGGTGCTGATCGCCCGGGCGGTGGCCTCCGGCTGTGAGCTGCTCATCCTGGACGAGCCGGCCTCGGCCCTGGACCTGCACAACCAGTCCCGGGTGCTCGGCGTCCTCGCCGGCCTGGCCGCGGACGGCATGGGCATCATCATGACCACCCACCATCCCGACCACGCGCTGCACGTGAGCCGCAACGCGCTGCTGTTCGTGGGCAGCGACGACACCCGCTGGGGCCCCACCGAGGACCTGCTCACCGGACCGGCCCTGTCCGAGGTGTACGGGCTGCCGATCTGCACCCCGACGGTCGGCACCGTCTCCGGGGACCGCGTCATCGCGGTGCCGGACTTCGGCCCGTCCTGCCGGGCCTGCCCCGTGCCCGAGGCTGTCGGTGCGCCGGTTGCCCCGGTTCTTGTTGCCGAACCCCTGCACGTCTCTTCCCGAAAGGACCACCCGTGATTATCCGCCTGATCGGCGGCACGCCGATGCGCGGCCGGAACGACCCCACCTGGCGCGGCGCCATCGAAGACGTCGACGCCTACGACCTGGACAACGAGGCCGCCCGCGCCCGCATCCTCTCGGCCTCCGGGATGATCATCGGCGGCGGCGTCGACCACCTGCTGCTGGGCCGGCACCGGGCCGGGCTGACGGACTTCGTGCGCCGCGGCGGCCGGGTCCTGGTCAACGGCCAGGTGGTGCGGCCGTTTATCGACGGGCTGGCCGCCTGGCGAAAGCTGGAGTTCCGCGGCGCGCAGGACGTGCGCCCGCATGCCGTGACCCCGCATCCGGTGTGGGACGGCGTGGACTACAAGGACCTGCACTACCGCACCGGCGTGCCCGGCGTGCACAGCTACGGGCGGCTGGAGGAGATCGGCGTCGCCGGCTTCTACGGCCGCGGCTACCATCTGGACCTTCCCGACGGCGCTTCCGTGATCACCGGCATCGGCCAGTACCGGCTGCCGCTGGACTACGCGTATCCGCTGGGCGCCGGCGAGGTGCTGGTGCACGGCGGCAACGACCTGGAGAGCTTCAGCGACGAGAAGTACACGATCGGGCGGATCGGCCCGAACCTGGTGGCCTGGCTGGCAGGCGGCACCGGCGGCCGGGCTGCGGCAGCGCCGGCGTCGGACACCGATGTCCCGTCCGATGCAGCTCCGGTCGACGCTGCGGGCCGGACGGCCGCCGTCGCGCCCCGGACCAGCGGGGACGCGCCGCGGATCGGGCTGCTGCACTGCGGCACCTTCACCGCGCTGCGTACCCTGGCCGATCCCGCCCTGGCGCCGTACCGGATCGAGTCGGTGTACCTGCCCGAGGCGGACCCGGCCGTGCTGGCCGATCTGGACGCGGTGGTCGTGGGGGACCGGCTGCACCAGGGGCAGCTGGCCCGCTTTGCCCCCGCCCTCCGGGACGTGCTGCAGGACCCGGCCAAGACCGTCGTCGTGCTCGGTGAAAACAAGGTCGAGGACTGGCTGCCCGGCGTGGGCTACACCTTCCGGCCGACCGTGTTCTGGACCTGGCGCACCGGGGAGGACAACGGCACCCGGCTCCGGCTGCCCGAGGACCCGATGTGGCAGTTCCTCACCCCGCGGGCGGTGGCCTGGCACCATCACGGCGTGCTGCACCCGCGCCCGGGCGCCCGGCAGCTGGTGGTCATGGAGGAGGACGGCGCGGAGCTCGGCGCGCTGCTGTACGTGGACGAGGTGAACCAGCCCGCCCGCCTGCTGGTGACCACCATGGACCCGGTCTACCACCACGGGTCGGGCTTCATGCCCGGCGCCTCCCAGCTGCTCTACTCGCTGCTGCGCTGGGTCACGGCCACGCACCGGACGGCTTCGGTCCCGGCTCCGGCGTAACGCCGGCGCCGCTGCCGGTTCGGGACGCCGCTGCTCCCGCGCAGTGGCAGCGGCGTCCCAAGGTGGCAGCGGAAGCGGCCGGGGTCCGACGGCGCGGGGCAGCTAGAGGGTCAGCCCCATGCCGAGGGACTCCGGCGCCGTTTCAGTGAAGCCGTGGCGGGCGTAGAGGCGGCGGCCCGGGGCGTCGGCCATCAGGGTCACCCAGGCTCCGGCGGGTGCCTCGCGGCGGATGGTGTCCAGCAGATGGGTCAGGACCCGGTCACCCAGGCCCCGGCGCTGGTGGCCGGGCAGCACGGCCATGTCCACCACGTGGAAGTACCAGCCGCCGTCGCCGATCACCCGGCCCATCGCCACCGGTTCGCCCGTCGCCTCGTCCACGACGTGGCAGGCGGCCCATCCGCCGGGCAGGCCGGCTTCGGCCTGTTCGCGCGTCTTCGGGGACAGGCCCGACTCGGCGCGCAGCCGCAGGTAGGCATCCACGGGCGGAGGACCGGGAACAAGGCGGTAGGAATTCGGGGCGGAGGTGCTCACGCCTCCGATTCTTTCACCACCGGCGGTTCCTCCCGCAGTCCGCGGCGAGCCGCCCGCCGTACGTAGAGGGCCACGCCCCAGTCCAGGACGTTGACCGCCAGGATCACCGGGGCGCCGTAGATGAGCGCGATAAAGGACACCACGGCGATGGTGCCCAGCAGCCCGAACATGGCGGTCTCGTCGGGGCCCAGCGGGATGTCCGGCATGCCCAGCAGCAGCGCGACGTAGATCAGCACCATGGCCAGGACCAGCAGGCACACGATGGCGTTGAGCACCAGCCGCACCCGGTGAATGCCGCGCACCAGCACATCGGCGCGCAGGCTGGACCCGGCGGGAGCCGGGGCGGGAACGGGGGTCATAGAGACATTGTGCCGTGTTCCCGGCCCCGCCCGGTCACCCGAACAGCAGCTTCGCCGCCAGGGCGAGCATCACGACGCCGATCAACAGGTCCAGCACCTGCCAGGTGCGCGGGCGGCTCAGCGCCCCGGACAGGGCCCGGGCTCCGTAGCCGAGCCCGGAAAACCACAGGATGCTGCCCGCCACCGCCCCGGCGGCGAAGATCCAGCGCGCGTCCGGACCGTACTGATTGGCGATGCTGCCCAGCAGGACCACCGTGTCCAGATACACGTGCGGATTCAGGAAGGTCAGGGCCAGGGTGGTCGCGATGACCGAGCCGCGGGAGCGCGGCTCCTGCGCCGTGAGCGCGGCGGGCTTCAGCGCGGAGATCAGCGACCGGATCCCGAACCAGGCCAGGTAGGCCGCACCGCCCCAGCGCAGGAGGTCGAGAGCCAGCGGGAACGCGGAGACCAGTGCGCCGATGCCGGCGGTGCCGCCCAGGATCAGCACCGCGTCGCTCACCGCGCAGAGCACGACGACGGCGCCGACGTGCTCACGGCGGATACCCTGGCGCAGCACGAAGGCGTTCTGCGCGCCGATGGCCACGATCAGTCCGAGGCCGGTCAGCAGGCCCGTGCTCCAGATGCTCCACATGCCTTCGACGCTAGGGCCGGAACGCGCTGCAGACAAACGAATGAATTTCAGGATGCATTAGATTTCCTTCATGAACTTCGAGCACCTGCGCGCCCTGGCCGCCGTCGTCGACGAGGGCACCTTCGAAGCCGCCGCCGATCTGCTGCATATCAGTCCGTCCGCGGTCAGCCAGCGCATCAAGGCGTTGGAGAAGTCGACGGGGCAGGTGGTGGTGCGACGGACGGTGCCCTGCACACCCACCGGGGCGGGCGGGGCGCTGCTGCGCCTGGCACGGCAGGTGCAGCTGCTGGAAGCCGAAGCCCGGGATGCCCTGGGCGCGGGCTTCGCCCGGACCGCCACCCCGGTCGCGGTCAACGCCGATTCGCTGGCCACCTGGTTCCTCCCCGTGCTGCAGGAAGCCGCCGGCTGGGCCGGCACCACGCTGGACCTGCATGTGGAGGACCAGGATCACAGCGCCCGGCTGCTGCGGCAGGGCGACGTCCTCGGCGCGGTCACTGCGGACCCCAGACCGGTCAACGGCTGCCATGCCGTCCGGCTGGGGGCGATGCGCTATGTCCCCGCCGCCGCACCGGATCTTCGGGACCGGTACGCTGCGGGCGGCGTCGTGGACTGGGACGCCATGCCGATGGTGCAGTTCAACACCAAGGACGACCTGCAGCGGAGGTTCCTTGCCTCACGCGATGCGGGCAGGCGTCCTCCGACGCACATGGTGCCGTCCTCCGAGGCGTTTGTCGCCGCGGTGCGCGCGGGGCTGGGCTGGGGCATGGTGCCGGAACTGCAGGTCGGCTCCGACTTCGACGACGGCCGCCTGGTGCTGCTTGATGATCAGGCCCAATCCGACGTCGTCCTGTACTGGCAGTCCTGGGCCCTGCAATCCGAGCGGCTGGACCGGCTGACGGCGGCGGTGCGGCGGGCGGCCCGGGCGCTGCGGGGCAACGCGCCGGAGGCCTCCTGATGAACGAGGCGGTGCGGAACGCCTACGCCGCACGGGCGGTTGAGTACACCGAGGTCCTTGGGAGCATGGACGCGGTCCATGCCGAGGACCGCCGGCTGGTGGCGGACTGGGCGGCGCAAGTGAACGGGCCGCTCATGGATGCGGGCTGCGGTCCCGGCCACTGGACAAGTTTCCTGGCTGACCTGGGTGCCGATGCCGTCGGGGTGGACCCCGTGCCCGCGTTCCTTGAGCAGGCCCGGATGCGGTTCCCCGGTGTCCGCTTCCACGAAGGCAGCCTCGACGCGCTTCCCGTGGAGGACGCCTCCCTGGGCGGCATCCTCGCCTGGTACTCGCTCATTCACTTCCGCCCCGACACTCTCCACGTACCGCTGAGGGAATGTGCCCGGGTGCTCAAACCCGGCGGGACGCTCCTCACGGGGGTTTTCGACGGCCCGACGGTGGAACCGTTCGACCATGCCGTCTTCACCGCCTTCCGCTGGCCAGTCCAGGAGCTGGCGGCGGAGCTGAGCCGCGCCGGGTTCGAGGTGGTGGAGACTCGCCGGCGCACCGACGTCGGGCAGCGCCCCCACGCCGCGATTCTCGCCCGGCGGAAACGCTCGGGGGATTCGGCCATCCACCAGCCGCCTAACCTCGGTTCCGGCAGCCCTGACACAACCGCGGGCATGGCGGACAGGTAGGGGTTATGAGCCGAATGAATGCGGAGCGGGAGCGCCGCTTCCGGGAGTTGTACTCCGCCGTATATGCGGACCTGCTGCGCTTCGTGCAGCGCCGGACGGCGCCTGGACAGGCCGAGGATGTGGTCGCCGAGGCGCTGCTTGTTGTCTGGCGCCGCTTCGACGATGCGCCCGACGACGGCGGAGACGCCCGCGCCTGGGCCTTCGGCATCGCCCGCAACATCCTGCTGAACGTGCAGCGGGGCGAGCGGCGCCGGGAGGCCCTCGGCGTTCGGATTGCAGACACGGCCGACACCGCCGTCGAGGCGGAAGATGACCTGACGGCGACCCGCATCGACCTCGCGCGAGCCTGGAACCGGCTGTCCGAGGTGCACCAGGAAGCCCTCGGACTGGCAGTCTTCGAGCAGCTCGCTGCCCCCCAGGCAGCGTCAGTGCTCGGCATCTCTCCGGTCGCCTTCCGGCTGCGCCTCAGCCGTGCCCGCCGGGCGCTCCGGCTGCTTCTGAACCACCTGCCCCAGCCCGCCGGTTCCGCCGCCGGCACCGGAAGGAACCCGTCATGACCTCCGACCTGCACCTGGACACCCTGCTGCGCAGCCTGGACCCGGCTGATCCGGCTGCCACCGCCGATTCGGTCCGGGCGCGGGCCGACCTGCAGCGGATCCTGGCGAATCATCCGGCCGGCCGGCCCGGCGGCACGGCCGGCTCGGCGGCGGTCCGGCCGAACACGAGGCGGGCGCCCGGGAAACGGGTCATCCGCCGCAGCGCCGCGGTCCTCGGAGCGGTCGCGGCCGTGACCGTCGGCATCCTCGCAATGCCGATGCTGCAGGATGCTGATCCGGCGTACGCGAGCTGGACGCCTGAGCCGGCCGGAATGGTCGCGGCCGAGCAGGAGAAGGCGGGCTCGCGGTGCCGGGCGGACTCCGCGGACACCGGCGACGGGATGTACCGCTCCCAGCTGGAGTCCGCCGACGTCGCCGTCGCGGAACGCCGGGGAGTCTGGACCACGGTGGTCCTCACCGGCGGGGCTGGATTCTCGGCCGTGTGCATCACGGACAACCAGCCGGGTCTCCTCGGGTTCGGAGGCGGTGGGCGGATCGGCGCCATCGGCACCCTGCGCGAGTCGGATCGTCCGGGCCCGCGGGACCTGCGTCCCATCACCCTGGGGACGGGGACGATGAGCCCGGGCAGCGTCTCGGTGGCGGCCGGGCCGGCCGGGACGGACGTCGCCGCCGTCGTCTACGACAGCCCGGTTCACGGACCCGTCGAGGCGACGGTCAACGCCGGCCAGTTCGCCCTGTGGATGCCCGGTGATGAACTGCGGAACGCTTCCAGCGAGGGCATGCCGGTGCAGGTGACCTACCGGGACGGGACGGTCGAGATGCAGGTGCTCCGGTTTTGAGCCTGCGGACAGGCCGTCACCTTGGACTGGGAACCGGCATCGCAGGACGGCTTTGCGTTCCGCGCGGTGCGGGAACGGCCAGCCACCAGGCCAGCACCGCCGCCGGCAGGACAACACCGAGACCGGTGAACAGTTCCAGCGCCGGAGGGCCCTGCTCCATCACCACGCCGGTGAAGGTCAGCGTGATGGACACCGAGGAGAACAGGAACACCGGCACCATCGCCGCGGCCAGGCCGTAGCCGACGGCGCGCGCGCCGCCGGTCCGACGTCGCGCCGACACATAGACCACCGGCAGCAGCAGCGCGGCCCACACCCAGTGATGGAACCAGGAGATGGGCGAGATCGCCAGCATCACGACGGCGTTCGCGGAGATCGCCGCGAGCGTGTCACCGACGTTGTCGGCGCGCCGGATCGCCAGGTAGCCCAACACGATGATGGCCAGCGACGCCGCCAGCCAGAGCGGCCGCTGCAGCGCCTCCCCGGCGCCCAAATGCGCGACCAGGGAATTCAGCGACACGTTGTACATATTTGTGGTGTCTCCGACCCGCTCCGCGTCGAACAGCGCACTGGTCCAGAACGCGGCGGCCTGCTGCGGGGCGGCGGCGAAACCGGCGGCGACCGTGGCGGCGAAAGTGAGTCCCATGACCACGATGGACCGCCAGTCCCGCCGCGCCAGGAAGATCAGCCCGAACGCCAGCGGCGTGAGCTTCAGTCCGGCCGCCAGGCCGATCAGCACCCCGCGCGGCACCCGGGTGGCCGGGCGCAGCAGGTCGGCGAGCACCAGCAGCATCAGCATGGGATTGACCTGCCCGAAGCCGAGCCCTTCCCGCCACGGGCCGAGCACACCGATCAGGAGCACGGCGACGACGACGGCGCCCGCGCGCCCGGCGGGCCTGTCCAGGACGCCGGCCAGCCGGGCCGGCAGAAGCCCGGCGTTTCGGCGCAGGTATCCAACCAGCACGGCGGCCACCGCAACCAGGCAGATGAGTGACGCTGCGGTGACCAGGGCCTGCCCGGCGGCCTCGGGCAGAAAGGCGAACGGCACGAAGATCAGCGCGGCGAAGGGCGGATAGGTGAACGGCAGGCCGCGGGTGTCGGTTTCGATCAGGCTCGGGTCATACAGCTGGTGGCCGTTCAGCCCGAGCAGGGCGAGCACGCCCTCGCGGTAGACGCGGAAGTCCAGTCCGTGGATCTGCGCCGCGACGACGACCAGCGCGAGGGCCGCCGGGAGCCCCACGGCCAGCCAGATCAGGGCGGCACGGGGCAGGGTGGAGATCCGGGGCAGGTTCCTGGGCATGGCCTCCAGTCTACGGAGCGGGGCGGTGGTTGATGACCGGCTCGTCAGGCGCGCAGCGGCTGGCAGTGCGGGCAGTAGTAGAGGTCGCGCAGGGACAGCTCGTCGTCGCCGAGCAGTTCGTGGGCGACCTTGGTGCCGCAGCGCAGGCAGCCGCGCTTTTCCCGGTTGTACACCCACAGCTGGTCCCGGCCCATCGCTCCGGTGGTGATCCGGCGGGACCGGTTCTTGTTCGCCTCCAGCAGCCGCTTGGACAGCTCCACGATCCGCGGCAGGTCCGGCACCTGCCCGACCGGGGTGAGCGGATGCACCCCGGCCAGGAAACACAGCTCGCACCGGTAGACGTTGCCCAGCCCGGCCATGATCCGCTGATCCAGCAGGGCCAGCCCGATCGGCCGCTCCGGTTCAGCCCGCAGCCGGCGCAGCGCCTCCGCGGCGTCCCAGTCCGCGCCCAGCAGGTCCGGGCCGAGATAGCCGACGGCGTCGGCCTCCTCCCGGCGCGGCAGCACCCGCAGGAACCCGAGCTCGAAGCCGACCGCCTGCACGTCGCCGGCCTCCAGCACGCAGCGGGCCTTGAATGCCGGACGCCGCCACTTTTCGCCCGTCCGGTAGAGGTGCCAGAGGCCCTCCATCTTCAGATGGGAGTGCAGGATCCAGCCGTCCTCACCGCCGACGCGGATCAGCAGGTGCTTGCCGCGGGACACCACGTCGTCGACCGTCTGCCCGGTGAAGTCGGTGGTGGCGAACTTCGGCACCCTGATATCGCAGCGGGTCAGGGCGCGCCCGGCCAGGGCGGCGTTCAAATCCTTGGCCGCCCGCCAGACGGTATCTCCCTCAGGCACGGTACCGCAGCCCCCTCGGCGTGGTGTAGAAGCCGGCCGCGGTCAGCGCCTGCGCCACCGGGGTGTCGAGGATGTCGGCACCGTTGACCTTTTCCACCGCCATCTTCTCCGCGGCTCCGCGGCGGATGATGCCGACCAGCGCCTGCGCGCAGAGCTCCAGCTCCGCCGGATCCTCGGTGAAGGTCAGCAGCGTCTTGCCGCCGCGCTCCACGTACAGGGCCAGCGCGCCGTCGAGCAGCACCACCAGCGCCCCGGCCTTGCGGCCGGGCCGGTGCCCGGAATCGGTCGCCGGCCAGGGCAGCGCCGCACCGTAGGGGTTCGCCGGGTCGGTGGCGGCCAAGGCGACGGCCTTCGGCTCGGTGCGGTGCAGGTCGGCGTCGTGGGAGAAGGACCGCAGCCGGTCCACCGTCGCCGGGACGGCGAACTGGGCGGCGCCCAGCTGCTCGATGAAGTAGCCGCGCCGGCACCGGCCCTGTTCCTCCAGCCGGGCGAGGACCTTGTACAGCAGCGCGAACCCGCCGGGGGTGCCCTCGCTGGCCACGGACCCGCGGGTGACCACCCCGTACCGGTCCAGCAGCAGTTCCGCGGTGGCATGCGCGTGCAGGGTGGTGTCGGTTTCCGGGGCAGGCAGCACGCTCCAGCGGCCCGCGGCCAGGGCAGGGGAGGTACGGGCCGCCGGGCCCTGGCCGTTCATGGCCAGGCGCATGGAGCTGCCGGTCAGGGACTTTCCGGGGGCGCGGCCCAGCCGGTTCAGCCGGGCCGTACGGGCGCGCGGCGGCCCTGAACGCTGCTTGTGGGCGGTCTTGCCGCCGGCGAGCAGCGACCGGACCGGGGTGAACGTGTCGTTGCTGATCCGCCCGGCCCAGGTCAGTTCCCAGAGCGCGGTGACGACGTCGGCGTCGGGCACATTCTGCCCCGCCGCGGCGAGGGCCTCGCCGAGCTGGCGGAAGAAGTACGCCCCGCCGCCGTCGAGCACTTCGAGCAGCTGCTGCTGCAGGTCCGACGGCGTGAACTCCGGATCGGAGGACAGCGTCAGCGGCGCGTTTTCGGCCAGGTGCAGGCTGATCCAGCCGTCGTTGCCCGGAAGGGAGCCGCTGCCGGACCACAGGATCTCGCCGGTGGCGGTCAGCTCGTCGAGCATGGCCGGCGCGTAGTCGCGGATCCGGGTGCCCAGGATCAGCGGCTCCCAGGCGGAGGCCGGAATCGGCACGCCGGAGAGCTGGTCCACCACCGTCACCACGCCGTCCAGGCCGCGCAGGTTGGAGCCCACGTTCTGCCAGGCGGGCAGGAACCGGCCGTAGGTGGCCGGGTCCACCGGCTCCACCTCGCTGCGCAGCGCCGCCAGGGAACGCCGCCGCAGCCGGCGCAGCACTTCAACGTCGCACCATTCGGTGCCCTGCGCCGGGATGGTGACGACGGCGCTGCCGCCGTCGGTGCCCTCGGCCGGGGACAGCAGCTGCGCCTCGGCGGGCCGGAACTCGCCTTCCACCACGCGGCCCTCGTCGGCCAGCCGCTGCAGGGTGGCGGTGACGACGGCGACGCCGAGTCCCAGCCGTGCGGCGGCCTCCGCTGCCGTGAAAGGGCCGTGGGTGCGGGCGTAGCGGCCGATCAGGTCTCCCAGCGGATCCGCGACCGGTTCGATGAAGGCCAGCGGCACGCCCATCGGCAGCGGCACGCCGAGTGCGTCGCGGAGCCGGGCGGCGTCTTCGATGGCCGCGTACCGGGTCTTGCCGGCCACGCCGACCTTCAGCGCCCGGTTGGCGCGGACCAGCTGCTCGAGCAGCTCCTCGGCGTAACCGGCGTCGGCCTGCGCGCTGTCCGCAGCCTCTTCCGCCGCCTCCGCCGGCGGCTGCAGCCGGGCGGCGGTCTCGGCCACGGACAGCGGGCCGAGCAGCCGGAGCAGGTCCGCCACGCCCTCCAGGCCGCGGGCCCGCCGGTCCGTGGCCAGGCGCTGCAGCTCGCGCTCGGTCTGCGCGATGATGCCGGCGTCGAGCAGTTCGCGCAGCTCGGCCCGGCCCAGCAGTTCGTTCAGCAGGGTCGGGTCCAGCGACAGGGCCGCAGCCCGGCGCTCGGCCAGCGGGGAATCGCCTTCGTACAGGAACGCGCCGACGTAGCCGAAGAGCAGGGAGCGGGCGAACGGGGAGGGCTGCTGGGTGGTGGTCTCCACCAGGCGCAGCTCGCGGCGTTCAATCGCGGCGGCGAGGCCCTTCAGCGCGGGCAGGTCGTAGACGTCCTGCAGGCACTCCCGCACGGTCTCCAGAATGATGGGGAAGGTCGGGTACTTGCGTGCCACGTCCAGCAGCTGGGCCGAACGCTGCCGCTGCTGCCACAGTGGGGTGCGCTTGCCCGGGTTCTGCCGCGGCAGCAGCAGGGCACGGGCGGCGCACTCCCGGAACCGGGAGGCGAACAGCGCGGAGCCGCCCACCTCGGCGGTGACAATGCCCTCCAGCTCCTCCGGATCGAACAGGAACAGCTCGGCGCCGGGCGGTTCGTCCTCCATGAGCGGCACCCGCAGCACGATCCCGTCGTCGGAGGCCATGGCCGAGCCGTCGAGGCCGTACCGCTGGTGCAGCCGGGCACCCACCGCCAGCGCCCAGGGCGCGTGCACGGGCATGCCGAACGGGCTGTGCAGCACGATCCGCCAGTCGCCCAGCTCGTCGTGGAAACGCTCCACCACCAGGGTCCGGTCGGTGGGCACCACGCCGGTGGCCTGCTCCTGCTCGCGCAGATAGGTCAGCAGGTTGCCGATCGCCCACTCGTCCAGCCCGACGGCGGCGAGCCGCTCCCGGGCGGAATCCTCTGCGGCCCCGGCCAGCTCACGGACGAAGCCGCCCAGGGCCCGGCCCAGTTCCACCGGACGGCCCTGCGAATCGCCGCGCCAGAACGGCAGCTTGCCGGGCTGGCCGAAGGCGGGGGAGACCAGCACCCGGTCATGGGTGATGTCCTCGATCCGCCAGCTGGTCGCCCCGAGCGCGAACACGTCGCCCACCCGGGACTCGTAGACCATCTCCTCGTCGAGCTCGCCGACCCGGCGGCTGTTCTTGCCCTCCGATTCGCCGACCAGATAGACGCCGAACAGTCCGCGGTCCGGGATGGTGCCGCCGCTGGTGACCGCCAGCCGCTGGGCACCGGGCCGGCCGGTGATGGTGCCGGCCTCGCGGTCCCAGATGATCCGCGGGCGCAGCTCGGCGAACTCATCGGAGGGGTAGCGGCCGGCCAGCAGGTCCAGCACGGCGTCGTAGGCCGAGCGCGGCAGGGCGGCGAAGGGCGCGGCGCGGCGGACGACGTCGAACCATTCCTCCACATCAATCGCGCCCAGGGCGGTGGCGGCGACGGTCTGCTGGGCAAGGATGTCCAGCGGGTTCGCCGGAATGGCCAGCGGTTCGATCTGCCCGGCGAGCATCCGTTCCGTGGTGACGGCGGTGTTCAGCAGGTCTCCGCGGTGCTTGGGGAACAGCACGCCCTGCGAGGTTTCGCCGACCTGGTGCCCGGCCCGGCCCACCCGCTGCAGGCCGCTGGCCACCGAGGGCGGGGACTCGACCTGGATGACCAGGTCCACCGCGCCCATGTCGATGCCCAGCTCGAGGGAACTGGTGGCCACCACGCAGCGCAGCCGGCCGGACTTCAGGTCGTCTTCGATCATCGCCCGCTGGTCCTTGGACACCGAACCGTGGTGGGCGCGGGCCAGCAGCGGGCCCTCATCGTCCGCGGCGGCGACGTCGGCCGGCGGCCGGGCACGGACGCTGACGCCGGCCTGCGCCATCAGCTGCGCCGGGGGCCGGGCGGTCGGCGGCGCGGCGGGGCGCCCCGGACCGGCGTCGGACCCGGCGGCCCCGTTCCCGCCGTCGCCGTCTGCGCTGTCCAGTCCGGCGGCCAGCTGCTCGGCGGTCAGCTGCGCCATCTCCAGCCGCAGCGCGTGGATTTCGTTCAGCCGCGCGGTGAGCCGCTCGGCCAGCCGCCGGGAGTTGGCGAACACGATGGTGGAGCGGTTGGCCTCGATCAGGTCAACGATCCGCTCCTCGACGTGCGGCCAGATGCTCGCCTGCGGCGCGTAGCCGCCGTCGAGCGTGTCGTCGGTGGTCGGCGCCCCGGCCAGGTCGGACATGTCCTCCACCGGCACGGTGACGGTGATGTCCCAGGACTTGGCCGACGCCGGGGCCACCACCTGCACGGGGGCGTTGCCGCCCAGGAACCGGGCGACGGTCTCGTGCGGTTCCACGGTGGCGGAGAGCCCGATGCGCTGCACCGGCTTCTCCAGCATTGCGTCGAGCCGGGCCAGGGTCAGCGCCAGGTGGGCGCCGCGCTTGGTGCCGGCGACGGCGTGCACCTCGTCCACGATGACGGTGTCGACGTCGGCGAGGGTTTCCCGTGCCCGGGAGGTGAGCATCAGGAACAGCGACTCGGGAGTGGTGATCAGGATGTCCGGCGGCCTGGTCAGCAGGGCCCGCCGCTCCGCCTGCGGGGTATCGCCCGAGCGCACGCCCACCGTGATGGACGGGGCGGGCAGGCCCAGGCGCTTGGCGGTCTGGGTGATGCCGATCAGCGGGGAGCGCAGGTTCCGCTCCACATCCACGCCGAGGGCCTTCAGCGGGGAAATGTAGAGCACCTTGGTGCCGCGCTTCGGCTCGGCGGCCTTTCCACGCCGGGAGCTGCCCTTGCCGCCTGCCGTGCGGGCGGCCGCCGGAAGCTCGACGTCGAGCTCACCCTGCCCGGGAGCGGCCGGGGAGGCGCCGCTGCCGCCGGCCGCGGCGTCCTTGATGAAACTGTCCAGGGCCCACAGGAACGCGGCGAGGGTCTTGCCGGACCCGGTGGGGGCAATGACCAGGGCGTTGGAGCCGTTGGAGATGGCGTCCCAGGCACCCTCCTGCGCGGCGGTCGGCGCGGTGAAGGCGCCCTCGAACCACTCCCGCGTGGCGGGGGTGAACTTCTGCAGGACCGAGGCAGCCGGACTCATGCCCCCATTGTTCCGCACCCCGGTGACATTTCCGGCTCCTTCCGTGGCCTTCGGCTCAGGGCGTACGACGCCGGCGGTTGCAGCTGCCGGCGCCGCACCGATCCCTGCCGCCGCGGGTCAGCGCTGCTGCAGCGCCCCGACGGAGAGCAGTTCGATCTCCTCATTCCCGCAGCCAAGGGAGGGATGCTCCACCCGCAGCGAGGCGGTGTCGTCCGGCGGATACACCAGCAGGGCGGCCGTGTCTGCGGCAGCGCACTCATCGCCGTAGTTCTGTGCCCGGGTCTCGCGCAGCTCCGCGGCCGCCTGCCGGCCCGGTTCGAGGACCAGGGGCACGGCCTCGGCCTCGGCCCTGGCTGCCGGCGCGCCGACCTGGCTGCCGGCCGCGTCCACGTAGGAAACGCCGGGGTAGCCGCCGGTGGCGCAGGCGGTGGAGGAATCGTTGGTCAGCACCAGGGTGCGGTACACGCTGCCTGCCGCGCCGCCGCCGGGCTCGGTTTCCACCGTGGCCGAGAGCAGGTCCGCGGTGCAGCGGGGCAGGGCGGCGGCGGTCTCGCCGCCCGGGGACGCCGCGGAGGCTGCGGGCGCGGAGGCGGCGGCCGAATCTTCAGCGGAGGGGGAGGCGGTGTCCGAGGCAGCGGTCGAGGCCTCTGCATTCGGGGTGCCGCCGCCGCTGCCGCCGCAGGCGGACAGCGCCAGCAGGGCAGCCAGGGCAAGGAGCGGAACGGCTGTGGAGCCAGTGGTGCGCGATGTCATACCTGTCACAGTCGTCCGTTGCGTGCTCCGCGTCAATTCGCGTCGGAGCCTGGCCCGGGGCGCGGCCGCGGACCGGTCCCGCCGGGCGGGCCGCCGCGGGTTCCGGCCCGCCGTCGGCGGGCCGGAACCTCAACGGGCCGAAGCGTCAGCAGCGGACGGAACCCGGCACAGGGCAGGGCTCAGCGGGCCGCCCGACGGCGGTTGGCCAGGCTGAGCGCCAGCCCGGTAAGGCCCGCCACGAGGCCGGCGGCCCCGGCGCCCAGGCCGATCCAGCCGGCGGTCTCCGCCCGCTCGATCTCGTCATCGTCGTCATCGTGCGCGGCTGCGGCGGCGGTGGAGCCGTGCCCGTGGTCGTCGTCGTCATCGTCCGCCTCGGAGACCACCAGTGACGGCGCCGGGTAGTCCAGCTCGGAGGCGTCCCGGCCCTCGGCCGGGACCTCGGCCCAGTCGCTCTCGCCCTCGGCGCAGCTCTGCAGCACGGGGAACGCGAGCGTGGAGCCCTCCGCGTCCGGCAGGGTGACATCCAGCATGAGGACGTCGCGCACGCCGTCGGCCACCGGTTCCTTGGCGGTGAAGACCACCTGGGCGGTGCGCTCGGTGACCGATGAGCCGTTGGGCAGGGTGCGCGGCTCGGCCAGCTCCTCGGTGACCTTTTCGATGTCCCAGCCGGGGTGGGCGGTGGGCACCGCGTCGGTCAGCTCATCGGGCAGCGTGACCGTGACCTTGGTGGTCGGCGAACCGGAGCAGCCGTGCGAAAAGTCGAACGCCAGCCGGGACGAGGACCCGGCGGCGGTGGAGTCGGGGGAGACGTGGACGTGCGCCGACGCCGGGCCCAGGCCCAGGGCCAGGAGCCCGGCGGTGCCGGCGGCGGCGAGCAGGGGGGTGCGGAACTTGTGCATGGTTTCGACTCTACCGGCGGGCATGGACCCGCCCGGAACCTACTCGTGGTGGTACGGCCGCCCGGCCGCGATCTCCTGCGCCCGGTACACCTGCTCAGCCAGGATCAGCCGCACCAGCTGATGCGGGAACACCAGCGGGGACAGCGACCAGACGAAGTCCGCGCGGTCATGGACGGACTGGTCCACGCCGTAGGCGCCGCCGATCACCAGGGTGACGTTCCGGGAGTTGTCCAGCGGCCGGCGCAGGGTCTGCGCGAGCTGGGGGGAGGTGATCGCCTTGCCCCGCTCGTCGAGCAGGACCACGTAGTCCGAGCCCGTCTTGGCGAGCAGCCGCTCCGATTCCTCCCTGCGGGCGGCGTCGCCCTCGCGGGCGGAATGGGGGATCGGCACCCAGGTGAGGTCGAAGGGCTTCTTCAGCCGCTTTTCGTAGCGGCGGATCCCGTCCACCACCCAGTCCTCGTGCTTGCGGCCGACCATCAATACGCGCAGTGCCATGCCCTTATTCAATACCGCCGGGCAGTCCGGCCGGAAACGCGCCCGCAGCGGCTAGACTCCACGCCCATACGCTGTTCGAACCCGGGAGGAAGCATGGCCGAGCACAAACGAGCACTGGTCCTGGGCGGAGGCGGGGTGGCCGGCATTGCCTGGGAGCTGGGCGTCCTGCATGGACTCACCGACGCCGGGGTCGACCTGGGCGGCACGGACCTGGTGGTGGGCACCTCCGCCGGTTCCGTCGTCGGCGCCGCACTGCGCTTTGGCCAGGCCGAGGCCGCCTACCAGGCGCAGATCGCCGAGGACACTCCGCCGGCGCAGTACCGGGAGCCCACGGCGTTCAGCGGAGAGGCCTTCCTGAACGCCCTCGCCGCAGCCGGAGCCCAGGGCGGGGGCGAGCAGGCGGCCCGGGCCAGGATCGGTCAGCTGGCACTGGGCGCCTCGACGCAGCTGTCCGAAGAGCAGTGGGTGGGGCAGATCTCCGCGCTCGTGCCGGCTGCCGCGTGGCCGGGGCGCCCGCTGGCGGTCACCACGGTGGACGCCGGAACCGGGGAGTTCCGGGTCTTCGGGGCCGACGACGGCGTGTCTCTGCAGCGCGCCGTCGCCGCCAGCTGCGCGGTGCCCACGGTCTGGCCGCCGGTGGACGTGGACGGGAACCGGTACATGGACGGCGGCATCCGTTCCGCCACCAATGCCGACGTCGCCGAGGGCTATGACTCGGTGCTGGTGCTCTCCTGCGGGCTGGAGGCGCCGAGCAGTCCCTTCGGGCCCCCGCTGCCGCAGGCGCTGGAGAAACTGGGCCGGCACAGCCGCGTCGTGCTCATCGAGGCGGATGCCGCAGCGCTTCAGGCCTTCGGCAGCAATATGCTGCTGCAGTCCACGCGCCGTCCCTCAGCCGAGGCGGGCCGGCGGCAGGCGGAGCAGCGGCTGGCCGAGGTGCGGGAGCTGTGGGGCAGCTGACGGCGGCCCGGGAGGCGGAAGGTCAGCGCCCGTCGTCGCCGACCTTGCCCTGCAGGTCCCGGTCCAGGTCCGCCCCGGGCTCGACCACGATGCCGTCCTCCCGCTGGGGCACCTGGGATCCCTGTTCCTCCGCTTCGCGTTTCTGGATCACGTTGAGAAGTTCCTCCAGCTCATCGCTCATGGCCGCAAGGCGGGCACTGCTGGTCTCCTGAGCCAGCCCCAGCACGAGCTGGGTCTGCCGGGCGCGAAGCTGGTCGAGGGTCGGGGGTGTTTCGTTGGTGGCCATGGTTCATCTTACAAAGCCTGCTGACGACGCCGGGCCGCTGCGGGTGTCCGTGCCCGCCGGGAGCGATTACTAAGTTTGCTTATATACAAAGTCATCAGCTAGCTTCATATTCAATCCCGGCGTCGTCCAGCAGTGGGCGGCAGGGGCCGGGCTGTCCCAAGCGGAGGTGAATGTATGTTCTTCCACAAGCAGGAACTCCAGTTCAAAGCGACTCCTGACAAGCCGGATGCTGTCTACGCCCGCAAGCTCCAGGAGGTCCTCGGCGGCCAGTACGGTGAAATCACCGTCGCGATGCAGTACGGCTTCCAGTCCTGGAATTCGCATCTTCCCGGCAAGTACCGGGACCTGCTCTACGGCATCGCGGCAGAGGAAATGGGCCACGTGGAAATGCTGGCCATCATGATCGCCCAGCTGCTGGAGAAGGCGCCCCTGGGGATCACCGAAGACGCCGTCCAGTCCGATCCGACCATCGCGGCCGTCGTGGGCGGGATGGATGTTCAGCACGCCATCGTGGCCGGCGCCGGCGCACGCCCGGTGGACTCCAACGGCAACCCCTGGACCGCAGCGTACGTGACGGCCAGCGGCAACCTGCTGGCCGATTTCACCTCGAACGCGAATGCGGAAATGCAGGGCCGGCTCGCCGTCGCCCGGCTGTACCACATGACCGACGACAAGGGCGTGCGCGATATGCTCTCGTTCCTGCTGGCACGCGACACCATGCACCAGAACCAGTGGACCGCCGCGGCCCGCGAGCTGCAGGAAGAGGGCTACGAGCTGCTGCCGGTGCCGAGCAACTTCCCGATCAAGAAGGAAGAGCGCGAAGTGTCGTACCAGTACCTGAACTTCTCCAACGGTCCGGCTGCGGCCGAGGGCAGCTGGGCTTCCGGCCCCACCCCGGACGGCAAGGGCGAGTTCAGCTACCACGACGGGCCGACCACCACGGCGCCGATGCCGGACGTTACCCGTCCTGACGCCCGCTACTACGGCACCACGGATATCCCCAACACCGTGGAAAAGATCGCCGGTACGGTTCAGGACAAGCTGAACAAGGAGTAACACGGTTACTGAGCTGCCCGGACGTTTCCCCCAGCGTCCGGGCAGCTCCCCGTTTAACCGGGCTGATCGCCCCGGCCGGCCCTGGCTGATTCCGCTGCGGTTTCCTGCGCCAAACCCCCGACGCCGCCCTTTTCGCTTCCCGCCCGGGCCGCTAGGCTGTGCCGAACCGGGTGAAGGGGGATCACGTGATCGGCAGGGCGAAGCAGGGCCGGACGCCGCCCGGCGGCACGGAGGATATGGCCGTCCGCCTCCGGCTGGCCCAGGGCTCGCTGCGCCTGGCCCGCGAGGAGCTGAGCGGCCGGATTGAGGCCGCCGCCGCGATGGTGGAGCACTGCCGGGCCACCGCGGAGGCCTACGGCCACCGGAGCCGGGCGCTGCAGGAAGCCATGCGGAACGGGGCACCGTCAGACAACGCCCAGGCCCTGCAGGAGACGGCGGAGCGGATGAGCCGTCAGGCCGGGGCGGTGCAGACGGAGGCGGACCGGCGGCTGCAGGCCCTGCTTGAGCACCGGCGCCGCCTGGACGAGGCCCTGGATAAGCTGGGACACTCCGCCGCACGCCTGGAGCTGGCCGAGCGTGAAGCTGCCGGGCGGGACAAGCTTCGCGGACTGGGGCGGGGCGGGGCCGGGCTGGGCACCATGTCCGGCGGCGGCGCCGGCGCCGTCCTGGACGAGGAGCTGCGCGAGGCCCAGCGGCTGGCCCACCAGGCGAAGGCCCTGGCCGAACTGCGGCAGGACCGCCTGTGAGCGCCGTCGACCCCCGCACCCCGGCGTTCACCCCGGTTTCCTTCCGTGCCCCCTTCGACCCGCCGCGCCGGTTCCCCCGCAGGATCGGCCGGAAACCGTTCTGGGCGTTGATCATCGCCGTGCTGATCCTGCTGGGCACCGGGCGGCCCGGCATTGTGCTGCTGGTGATCGCGGCGGCGGCCACGGCAGCGTTCTGGTGGTGGCTGCGCCTGCAGACGGAGGCGGCTGCCGCGGGCCTGACCGGGTATCTGCGCAGCTTCTATCCGGACGCGCCCGGCGTGGACCGGGCGGGGCTGCTGGAACTGCTGGACCGCGGCCGCCTCATCCGTTCCGCGGACGACGGCACCGAGATCGCCCTGCGGCTCGCCCGCCCCGCGGCCTCCGGCGGGCGGCGCCCCGTCATCATGGCCAGGTACCGTCCTGCCGGGTTCGGGCTGCCCGAGTTCGACGACGCGCTGCGCACCCTGGGCAGCGACCCGCAGGTGGCGCGGGCCATCGAGCTGCTGCGGAAGCAGCCCCGGGCCTGACCCGGGCACGCAGCGGCGGGATTGCTCCGAGCTGAGCGGGGGCTGCCCCGGTGCTGTCTGCCTCAGCGCCGCCCGGCCAGACGGTAGCCTCGGATGCATGGCCGAAATCCCGCTCCCCGCCGTCGAACCGGAGCTGCGCACTGCAACGGTTCGCGGCCCGGAGGTGCGGCGGCTGAAACGGGCCGGCACCGGCCTTCGCCGCATCCGGTGGGCGATGCTGCTGCTCTGGGGCATGTTGCTGCCCCTGCTGCCCATGCTGCTGCTCGAGCCGCTGCTTCCAGGGGCGGTGATGGAGGTGATCGGGTACCTGCTGGTGATCTGCCTGCTGGGGCCGTTCGGGCTGTGGCCTCTGGAACACGCCCTGGAACGGCGCGCGTTCCGGGCCCGCATGAAGGTCTTCCCGCAGGTGGAAAAGGCCCTGACCGCCCTCCGGGCCGGATGGGGCATCGAATGGGTGGTGGGCGGCGGGCGCGGCTCCCGGGAGCGGCTGATCTCCCGGGGGACCTGGAAACAGAAGTACGAATGGGCCCTCGACTACAGCGGCGACCAGCTAACCATCACCGAGCTGGCTCCGCACGAGCATGAAAACGACGACGACGATGAGAGCGGGCAGCAGGACTGACGATGGATGCGAACCACCAACCGATCCTCCGGTCCACGGTCGTGACCGATCCGGCGGCCGGGCAGCTGTGGCGGGCCCGCCGGGTCGGCGGGGTGATACGGGCAGCGGAACCCGTGCTGTTCGGCCTTCCGGTGCTCGGCCTGGCCCTGAGCGTCTACGGCCATCGGCTCGGCTTTCCCGGGCACCTCACGGGCCCGCTCTGGGCCGGCATCGCCGCGGTGATCGCCGTCGCCATGGCGGTCTCGCACTGGGGGGACAACCGGGAACAGAAGGCGCGAACCCAGCTCTACCTTCGGCTGCGGAGCGCAGTGGCGGATTTCGGAGACGAGCTGATCGAATGGCAGCTGAGCCGGCGGGGACCGGAATGGCTCATCTCCACCGCGCGCCGCAGCACCGGGCGCTGGGCCCTGACCTACGGTCCGGCGGAACTGACGCTGGCGGAGGTCCCGGACCCGGACGACGCGTCCGGGACGGGCCGCTAAGCCCCGACGCGCTACTCGCCTGCGGCCTCGCGGGACGTGATGCCGAAGCGGGTGGACTGCAGCTCCGTGAAGTTGCCGACGCTCGCCCGCACGGTGCATTCCGGGGAGATCTGGAGCGCGGTGACCGTCAGGCCGGTGCCGTCCACCGCCAGCGCCCCACCGCAGCCGTCGGCGAAGCGCACGCCCTGCTCGCCGCCGGCAACCGCGGTCAGGGTTCCTGACGGCGTCCCCGTCGCCGGGCTGATGTAGAGCGGGTTTAGTTCATCCGCTCCGCCGGCCCACACCGGTACCAGGGTGATCTTCAGCGGGCTCGGCGTCACCACCCGGGCCGGGGTGCGCACCTCCACGTCCATCAGGCGCTGGACGGGGTAGGCGGTGCCGACCACCGCCGGATCCTGCACGGCGGCCGTCGTCGCCTCGTCACCGGCGCGCAGCCAGGCATCGAGGGCCTGCTGATCGGCAGGGGCGGCGGTGACCGCCGCGGTCACCTGGGCGGAGCCGCCGGCCGGAATCTGCAGGCCGGACACGCTCCAGCCGCACTCGACGTCGACGCCGGTGAGGGAACCCTGGTTGCGCTTCACCGAGGCACCCTCCCAGGTGACGGCGGGGCAGGCATCGCCCTCGGCCAGCCCCGGGACCACCTCCAGGAAGTCACCGGACAGCGGCGCCTTCTGGGCGGAGTACGCCACCGTCAGGCGGATCTGTCCGGACTCCGGTTCAAAGGACGCGCTGCGGGAGATCGTCAGCCCGGTGGGAAGGGCCTGGCCCTGCAGCTGGGAGGACAGCTGCTGGTCGGCAGCCGCGCTGTCCTCCCCGGGATCGGCGGGGGAGAGCACCATGAACCCCACGACCATCGCCACGAGAAGGGCGACGGCGGTCCCGGCCAGGAGCAGGGCCTTGCGGGTGCGCCAAAACGGGACCGCCTCCTGCTCCGCGGCCGCGGCGCGGGCCTCGGGGCGGGGCCGTTCCTCCCGGCGCGGCATCGGCCTGGCGATCGTGGCGCTTCCCGCCTCGCCGAGCGAGGGCAGCTCGGCCGGCTCTCCGGTCGGGGCGGGGGCGGCGAAGGCCGTCAGGTCGTCATCGGTGTACGCGCCGCGCACCACCGTGGCCGGGCGTTCAACCTCGTCGAATTCCTCGGGGGCGTCCCCGCGCTCCAGCGGGGCGTGGTCCGCGAGGCGGGCCGCCAGGCGGCGGAGCTTCGCCCCGGCCTCGGCGGCCGCAGGCCTGCCCGCGGGATCCTTGGACAGCAGCCGGTCAAGGGTCTCCCACAGCTCATCGTCCACCGGAAGCCGGGGCGGGCGGGAGGAAACGTGGCGGTACGCGATGGTGAAGTCGGTTCCCGGCCCGGCGAAGGGCGTCCGCCCGGCCAGCAGCTCGTACAGCAGCACCCCGGTGGAGTAGACATCGCCGGCTGGCCCGGACCGGCCCTGGGTAATGAGTTCGGGCGGCATGTACTGGGGCGTGCCGATGAGTCCGGTGGTCTGGCGGATCCGTTCCCCCACCACGTCCGCGATGCCGAAGTCGGAGACCCGCACATCCTCCGGGCCGCAGTCGGGCCAGCGGCGGGCCAGGAGCACGTTGTCGGGTTTGATGTCGCGGTGGGTCACGCCGCGGGAGTGGGCGAAGGCCAGCGCATCGAAGATCTCGGCCGCCATGGCCAGGGCGGCGGCGGGGCGCAGCGGCCCGGCCTCCTTCAGCGCGTCGCGCAGCGAGCCGCCCTCGATGTAGTCCATGACGATCGCCAGCCGGGAGCCCTCGACCACCATGTCGCGCACCGGAACGATGCGCGGGTCCTGCAGGCCCAGCAGCACCGACCGCTCGCGCACGAAGCGTTCCACCAGCGAGGGGTCGTCGGCGTGTTCGGGGCGCAGCACCTTGGCGGCCAGCGTGCCGCCGTCGGCGGTGATGATGGTCCAGACCTCGCCGACGGCGCCGGAGCCCACCCGCTCACCGAACCGGTAGGACGCGCCGAGCGCCTGGCCCGTCTGTGCGAACTGCATACCGTCTTCTCCAACGCTGTCGAGTGAAACTTCCGTGGCCGGCCGGCCGGTTCCCATTCTTCCCTGCCGCTGCGATTATGCCCCGCAGATTACCGCCGGGCGCGGATCACCCGGCCGGGCTGATCGATTGGATGAGGGCCAGCTGGCCGCCCACGCTGATGTAGCCGCGCCCCGTGGTCAGGGCCACCGGTGCCCTGCGGGGGAGCATGGCGCCGAGCAGTTCTCCGTCGTAGTCCACGTCCGGCTGCAGCAGCACGCCCAGGCGGGACTTGCGCAGCGTCTTGGTCCAGTGGCTGTAGAGCCCGCGCAGGTCGGCCGCCCGGCCGGCGGCGATGACGCACAGTCCCGGCTGCCCAGAGGACACGACGCCGGCGATGGACTGGTCGGAGTCCTCGAACCGCTCGGCGTCGTCGATCAGCAGGAAGACGGGTCCGCGTTCGAGCCGCAGCGAGGCGAGCAGGGCGGGGACTTCATCGGTTCCCACCGCCACCCGGTCCAGTGCGGCGAGGGCCAGGGGCGAGCGGCGGTCGCAGATGCCCCAGACCTGGGCGGGCCCCTGCTCCGTGGGGGCCCCGTGCAGGGCGGCCGCCAGGGCCAGCAGCAGGGTCGACTTTCCGGAGCGGGCCGGGCCGGCGATGAGGGCGTGTTCGCCCTCGTAGATCTCCAGGAACGCGGGGGCGAAGTCGGCCTCCCGCAGCCCGACCGGGACCAGCCACGGTTCGCCGGCCAGCTGCGGTTCCGCGCCGAGCTCCGGCAGCGTGAGCTGGGCGGGCAGCAGCCGGATCGCCGGGGCCTTGCCGGGCACCTCGGCCCAGCCCTGCCGGATCTGGTCCACGGCGGCGGCCAGCCCGACGGCGGGGGTGGCCACGTGCATCTGCAGCGCGTTGCGCGGATCGACGCAGCGGCCTGGCAGGGCCGCCGGGATCTGCTTGCCGCGGATGCCCAGGGAGGAATAGTCGTAGGCGTCGGCCAGCCGGAAGAGCCAGCGCTGCAGGGTCACTTCGTTCATCGCCGTGGGGATCGCCTTGGCGCGGGTGGTGGACACCGCGAAGGACAGGCCCAGCGCCGGGCCGTCGGCGTAGGCCCGGAACAGCAGGTCCATCAGCTGCTGCCCCTCGAAGTCCTGGAACTCGTCCCGCAGCGACGCGAGCCCGTCCAGCAGCACGACGGCGCGGCGGTGGTTTCCGGGCTGGGCCCTGCGGCTTTCCAGCTCCGTGTGCAGGTAGCGCAGGAAGCGGGCCTGCTGCTCCTTCGCCCCGGCGCCGGTGCCCACGTAGGCCACGGTGTGCGGCAGCCGTTCCAACGGTTCGAGGCCGCGGGAGCCCATGTCCAGGATCAGCAGGTCCAGGTCCGCCGGGTCGTACTCGCGGGCGAGGGTCAGCGCGATGGAGGCCAGCGTCGTCGTCGTGCCGGAGCCGGCGACGCCCATCAGCATCAGGTTGCCCTCGGCCATATCCCAGCCGGCGGGGGACTGGCGCTGCAGCTCCGGTTCGTCGCGCAGGGTGACCAGGACGGTGGAGTCCGCGACGCCGCCCACCACGGGCAGCGGCGACGCTGGCTCGACGGCGGACTCGGCGGCGCCGGTGGAATCGGTGTCCTCGGGAGCGGCGTCGAAACCCTCCAGCTCAACGCGTTCGCCCAGCGCCTCCGGCCAGACCTGCCGCGGCGGCGCGTAGCCGGCGTCGGCGTTGGCGGCCACCACGGCGTCGATCAGCAGGTCCAGGTCGTTCTCGTCCGACGCCGCGGAGGACGGGGGCGCGGCGGCCGGCGCGGGAACGCCGAACTGCTGGATCTCCCGGACCTCGACGGCGGGTCCGCTGCCCTGCTGGGCCTGCCCGGTGACGAGGGCGGTCTGCACGGGGGTGATGTCGTCCTGGCCGAGCTTCACGTAGGCCCGGCCCATCTGCGCGCGGCCGATCGCCGAGGCCGCCGGCACGCCGATGACGTTGTTGGAGTCCTCGCGGCTCTGCACGCGCAGTGCAACCCGCAGGTTGGTGTTGGCCAGGATGTCGTCGTTCACCACGCCGGCCGGGCGCTGGGTGGCGAGGATCATGTGCACGCCCAGGGTACGGCCGACGGCACCCACGCTGACCAGCGCGGTCAGCACGTCCGGGAAGTCCTTGGCCAGCATGGCGAACTCGTCGATCACCAGCAGCAGCCGGGGCATGGGCTCGGCCGGGTTGGTGGCGAGGTAGGCGTTCAGGTTGTCGATGCCCTCGCCGGCTTCGGCGAAGACCCGCTGGCGGCGCTCCATCTCCGCCTCCAGCGCCTGCAGCGCCCGGTCCGCCAGCTGCTCGTCCAGGTTGGAGATGGTGCCGATGGTGTGGGGGAGGCGCTCGCAGGCCTTGAACGCGGCGCCGCCCTTGAAGTCGATGAGGATGAAGTTCAGCCGGGTCGGGTCGTTGCGGGCCGCCAGGCCGGCCACCAGGGAACGGAGGAACTCGGACTTGCCGGAGCCGGTGGTGCCGCCGACCAGCCCGTGCGGGCCGTCCTTGACCAGGTCCAGGGTCAGGTCCCCGTTCTCTCCGGTGCCGATCGGGGTGGAGATGCCGGTGGGTGCCTGCCACAGCCGGCGGATGGCCGCGGCGTCGGGCCGGTCGTAGCCGAGCAGGGTGGGCAGCCGCACGAGCGAGGGAAGCGAGGCTCCGGGCACGCTCAGCTCCGGGTCGTCGAAGTGGGCCAGATGCATCGCGCAGCGCAGGGCGTCTTCCCGGGCCAGCCCGGCCAGGATGACGTCGTCCACGCGGGTGAGGTCTTCAGGCTGCTCCACCGTGGCAGCGGCATCCTCGCCCACCCGGATGATTGTGGTGCAGGAGGCGGGCAGCTGTTCCTCCGAGGTGGCGATGACGATGCCCGCCACCCGGGATTCCTGCCGCTGCCGGGCACTCGAGCCGGCGTCGGTGCGGCCCATGCCGAGCAGGGCACGGGCCGGTGCGTCCCGGCCTTCGGTGAGCACCTCGGAGTCCAGCACCACGAGCAGGGCCGGGGTGGGCAGTTCCTGCACCGTGTCCTTCAGCGCCCGCAGCATGGACAGGCTCGTTTCCCGATGCGCGGACATCCACCGCTGCCCGGTGCTGCTGCCGGCCTGGCGGGTATGCGGGAGCCAGGACGCCCACTCCCATTCGTCGGCGCGCCCGGGGTCGCAGAACACGCCGACCGTCAGGTCCGCCGGGCCGACGTGGACGGCGGCCTGGGCGAGCAGCGACCGGGCGAGGGCCAGGGCGCCTTCGCGCGGCCCCACCATGCCCACCACCCCGGCGTTGGTGAGGTCCACGAGGACCGGTGCGGCGAGCAGCCGGGCGGCGGCGAGGGTGTCCTTCACTTCCTGGTCCAGCCGCGGGCCGGCCGCCCGGTCCACCTCGGGTCTCCAGGGGACGTCGCCGGTGCCGGCATGCAGGGCCAGGAAGTCGTCGGAGTCCGCGCGGCGCTGCCAGAGCGACGTCGCGGGCAGCGCCGCCCGGCGGACGACGGTGGCCGGATCGGGGATCATCTGGTGGCGGCGCGCCGTCTCGGTTTCGGCTGCGGCTCGGATCTGCTGCTCAAACTCGTCGAGCGCACCGGAGAAGCGCTCGTCCTCCTCCTGCAGTCCCTTGGTGTGGCGGCGCTTCTGTTCGAACCACATGCCCACCGCCATGACCGGGCTGAGCATCGCGAACATGGCGAAGCGGAGGTCCCGCAGGATCATCACCATCGCCACCGCCATCACCAGGGGTGCCAGCACGGTGATGTAGCTGAACTTGTTGGCCGGCGGCACGTCCTTGCGGCTGGGCGGAACCAGGGGCTCTCCGGCGGGGGCCTTGCCGGGGCGGGGCGGGCGGTTGAACGGGGCCGTCGCCGCGGGGGTGAGGTTGTGCAGGCTGCCCGGCGCCGGGGCCGGTGACTCGTCGAGAGACCGGCGGACCAGGAGTACGGTCCCGCCGGCGGTGATGGTGGCAGTGTCGGTGATCAGCACGCCGTCGTCCCCTGCCGGGGCGCCGTTGACCAGGGTGCCGTTGGTGGAGCCGCTGTCCAGCACCCGCAGCCCGTCCTCCTCCCGGCGCAGCCGGCAGTGCTCCCAGGAGGCGCTCTCCGTGGGAAGGGTGAGGTCGGCGTGGGGGGAGCGGCCAATGAGCATTTCCCGTCCGCGCGGAACCTCCGCCACGGCCCCGGTCTGCTGGCCGCCGGCGAGCGTGACGCTCCAGTCGCGGATCCGCTTCGGCGCGGGCCAGGGCGAGCGGGCGATCCTGCTGCCTTCCAGCAGGACCAGCTCGGAGACCGGGGTGGACCCGCGCACTTCGGCTTCGTCCACGAACACGGCCTCGTCCGCCGCCAGGCGCGGCCCGCCGGCCGCTTCCACCAGATCCGAGAGCGTGGTGGCTTCGGCGGCCCGGGCCACCTCGCACTCGAAGCGGGCCTCGTCGAGCTCGATCAGCAGGCGCACCGGGTTGTCCTTCCGTGTTGAAGCAGGAAACCGGCCCGCCAGGGGCGGGCCGGTCAACGGGTCAGGGAGCGTCCGTCGCCGCTATCCAGACCAGCCGCGGTGCGGCCGCATCTGCCGGACGAAGGCCGAGATCCTGGGCTGAAGCATAAACCGGGACGGCGGCCGCGGTGAGCGCGTCGGGCCGGGTGAAGTCCAGGGCGGGCCCGGCCAGGCCTTCGCCGGGACCGAGCGCCAGGGTGCGCAGGGCCTCGCCGACCTCGGCCGGATCGCCGCTGCCGGCCAGGGCCGCAGCCCGCACCAGGGCGACGACGGCGTCGTGGCTGGCGGCGTCCGCGGCCCAGGCTTCCGCCGAGAACGGGCCGTCACCGGCGAGGTTCCGGACCTCCTGGTTGCCGGCGGCCAGCCGGACGGCTGAGAGGAAGGCGGACATGCCGCGTCCCTGGGCATCCTGCTGGAGGGCGACGGCGTCCCCGCCCGCGGGAGCCAGTGTCACCAACTGTCCGGAGACGGTGCCGTCCAGCTCCGCCAGGGCGGCGGTGAAGGCCGGGGTGGCGGCGCCTTCGGGAAGGATCATCGGTGCGGAGACGTCGCGGGCCTGCAGCGCCTGGACCAGGCGGGCCAGCCGCTGCGGCGTCGCGGCGGAGACCACCACGGCGTCCGCTGGTTCGGCCACCATCATGACGGCGGCGTCGGCCGGGGCATCCGGTGCCGCGGGCAGCGGCTGGTTGCCGGTGCGCACGGCGGCTTCCTGGGCGAGGGCGGTCACGTCCTCGAACTCGGCGAGGTTCAGTGTCTGCGCGAACTGGACCGACGGCGGGACCTGGCCCTCGTCGCCGACGAACAGGATCCGCTCCTTGCCTGCGAGGGCGGTGAGCAGGGCCTGCTCGGTGGAGGCGGCGGAGGCGCGTGTGCTCCACGTGGCGGGGCCGGGTTCCACCGCGGAGGCGTACGGCAGGATGGCCGGCAGGCCGAGTTCCTCGGCGGTCTTGGCCGCCGCCTGGGCCTGGGGCCCGGTGCCGGCCACGATGATGCCGGAGACGCCCTGGTTGGCCAGGTCGCGGACGGCTTCGCGTGCGCCGTCCTCCCTGCCGCGGTCGTTGCGGGTTTCGAGGGTGACGGGGGCACCGCCCTGGGTGAAGCGCTGGGCGGCCACCACGGCCCCCTGCGCCGCCCGGTTGTACTCCGAGCCGGGTTCCCCGGACTGCCCGAATGTCAGGACGACGCCGAGCGAGAGGTCCTCGGGAGCGCCGTCGGCCTGGAGCGATACGGGAACCGTTGCCGCCACGGGGTCCGGCCGCGGGGCCTCCTCGGGACGGTTCAGGAAGACCAGGGCGGCGACGGCGGCGACGATGACGGCCGCCGCGACTGCGACCAGGGTGGTGATGCGTGCCCGGGAGCTCATTCGCCGCCGCCGATCGTCAGGGTGTACAGCGTCTGCGACGTCGCACCGGCCGGTATCTCAAAGGCGAACGCCGGCAGCTCGTCGACGGCCGTGAGCGAGGCCTTGAACTGTGCCTGCCGCAGCAGCAGGCCGTTGACGTTCTGGGACCGGATGTTGGCGTACCCTTCGGCGTTCTGCGAAGCCAGGGCCAGCTGGTAGTCAGCGGTTTCGGCCTTCGCGGCGTTGGTGGTCATGGAGCCGAGCAGGCCGGATCCGTTCACGGAGCGGTCGCCCAGGTCCAGCATCACCTTGTTGAGGCTGGAGGACAGCAGGGCGCTGGCGCCTTCGACGTCGCGGGTGGAGCCGGAGGTGCCGGCCGCGATCCGCTCCAGCGAACGCTGGGTGCTTTCCGCCAGCGCGCCGGCGAGGGCGCCGCTCTGCTCCTCAAGGTCCTTCCGCTGCTCGTCGACCGTGCCCTTGGCGTCGGTGACGACGCCGTCGGAGGTGGTCTTCAGGCCCGAGATGGACCGGTTGAAGGCGCTGACGACCTGGTCGGTGCTGTTGTCGCCGATCTCCGAAACCTGGCGGATCTGCTGGTTGACGACCACGGCCACCGCTTCCTTCGCCTGTTCGGACGTCTCCGCGATCTCCTTGTCGAGCGTCTCCACCAGCTCCGTCTGGTCCTTCTGCAGCTGGGCCAGGGTGGCGGTCACGGTGTTGGAGGAGGTGACCGCCTCCTCGAGCGCCGTCTTCAGCTCCTCCAGGGCGGTCCGGCTGCCCTGGACGTCATCCTTCGCGGCTGCGTCCAGCAGCGCCACCGCGTCCCGGACGTCGTCCAGAGTGATGTTCTCAATGCCGCTGATCTCGGTCTCGAGGTCCTCAAACGCCTGGGCGATCGCCGCATCCGGGTTGGTGGTGTCCATTGCCGCGAGAACGGCGTCCCAGCTGGCAGCCTGGGCCTCAAGGCGCACGTCCAGAGGCTCGTCGAACCCGCGCGGCGGGGCCAGCGGCGCGGTCGGGTTGCCGTCCTCGTCCATTTCGGCGCAGGGGTCAGCGGTCAGGTAGGAGCGGAGCTCTTCTGCGTCCTCGACGGAAAGCCGGCCGTCACGGGGATCCTCACCGTCGGCCACGTCGCAAAGCTCAGCAGCCAGCTCGCTGATCTGTTCGGCCATGGAACGGTCCCAGAAGGGATCGCCCACGATTTCCTGCCGCGCAGCCCCGGCCACTTCCTCAACGCCGAGCAGCTGCTGGCGCAGGCCGTCAATGCTGTCCCGGGCATCCTGGGCGGCAGTACGGGTGCTGGCTACCGAAGCTTCAAGCGACTCGGTGACAGTCGTGATGGAGTCTTCAACGCCGTCGAGCGCCGTTTCGTACTCCAGATCGGGGTCGGCGTCGAGGATGGCCGTGACCTCTGCCAGGAGATCGTTCAGCGCGTCATTGGTCACCTGGTGCCCGGCTGCGGCACGCTCAAGCTGCAGCCCTTCCAGGCCGTCCACGAGAACCTGGCCCTGGGCCAGCAGATCCAGCATGGTGCCGGTCAGGATGACTCCCGAGGCGGAGATGGAACAGGCCAGGGAGGGCGTGGGCTTCTTGACGCCCTGCTCCACCTGATCCACCAGTTCCTGGGCGCAGGCCTCCAGGGTGGGCTTCTCCGGGCCGATCGCCGCCTGGAGTTCGGCGGCCACCAGGTCGCGGCAGCCCGCGCTGACCTTCGCGTACGCGTCCAGCTGGGAGGCCATGGTGAGGACGCTGCCGTAGACGGTGCCCGCTTGTTCCGGCTTGGCCACCTCGGCGGCGCAGCCGTTGCCGTCAATCTGCGCGGTGGGAATCGTGGCCGAGGTGTCGCCCAGCATGGAGTCGACGGCGGCCACCGTCTGCTGCAGCTGGGACAGGGCGGTGGATTCGGTCGCCTCCGTGGCGGCCTGCAGATCCGTGCCGAGGACCTGCAGCTGCTCCTTCAGGGCGGACATGGTCGTCGCGAGCGACTCGGAGTTGTCGCGCAGCTCGGCGGCGGTCTGGACGCCCAGGGTCTGGGAGGTGACCTCCAGGTTGCGCCGCACCTCGGTGATCATGGACCCGGCGCGGGTGAGCACGGTGTTGACGTCGGAGACCAGCGAGATGGTGCGCTGCTGCAGCTCCATTTCGGAGCCCGCGCCGGTGGAGAAGGCGCTGGAGACCACGCCTTCCGCGCTCAGGTCGGTGGTGAGGCCAGGCTGGACCGCGAGGTCGAAGGCCGGGACCTGGAAGTCCTGGACGTCGGCCACCAGGCGCAGGGTGGTGCTGGCGCCGGTGCGCGGCGGAGCGAGCACTGCGGCCCACTGCACGACGGCGGCGCCTTCCTCCGTGCGGCTCAGGACGCCGTTGGTGCCGGCCGCGCCGTCGGCGGATCCGGGGGTGATGTCATCGGCCTGGACGCCCTCGAGCCTGGTCGACGCGGCCACCGTCAGCGGCGCGCCGACAAGGGCGGTTTCGGAGCGGGCCTGCCCGGCGGCGTCGTACTGGATGACCTGCGGCTTGACCGTCAGGTTCTCCAGGGTCACGTTGATTTCCACCGGGCCGGTGTGGCCGGCAAGGTCGTTGAGGTCGGTGCCGGATTTCTCGCCGGCGCGGTACTGCAGGCTCACCCGCACGGGCAGTTCACCCACGACGTCCGCGGTGTCGTACACCGTGTCCTCGGCGGAGGAGGCGCCGTCGGCCGCCACCGAGATGGTGGTTCCCTCGATGGTTTCGACGCCGGCCGCGGGGGAGAGGTCCACCCTGACGTTCTGGAAGACCTTGACGGGATTGGATACCGGTTCCGGCTCCGGGTCCTGGGTGCACGACGTCGTCGCGATCAGTCCCGCGGCGACGAGCACGGCGGCCAGCCGCCGTCCCCATGGCGTGCCCCGTTCCGGATTTTTGCAGCGGCTGGTAAGTGTTCCTGGCATGAGCGTCCCCCTCGCGTCCGATGCCCTGAGCATCATAGGGATCATAGGGGGTGGGCGGGCGAATGGACGAATCTTTCCTGATCGGTTTTTGTGCCGCAGATGACGGCCACACCTATCCACAGTTGCTTTTTGTGACTGTTGGCTTTAGCGACAGCAGTTGGTAAGGTGCCTTTCGTTCGGTCGCCGACCGTCCGTGTTCGGCGGATTAGTCGTAACCAATAGATGGGGGATTCTTATGTCGCGCGTGTTGTCTACTGAGCAGGCCAAGACTGCAATTAACCAGGTGCAGTCGATCATCAACGGCGGTTTCACGGATCAGATCTCGGCGCTGGACGCGCAGGGCAAGATCCTTTCGGATCCGAACGTGTGGGACGGCCCGCTGGCGGCACAGTTCCGCGGCTCGACCTGGCCCGAGACCAAGGCGGCGCTGGACAAGGCCCGTGAAGAGCTGGAGCAGCTGCGCGGCCAGCTGCAGCAGATCTCGCAGAACATCTTCTCCGCGGGCGGCGGCGCCTAGGCCTGCGATTTCCCGGTGCAGGGGCCGGGCTGCCGCGCCGTCTCGGCGTCTGCGGCCGCCCGGCCGCCTGCATCTTCCTGTACCGGCTGCTCTGTCCGCCGGACATACTGACCAACGGCCCGCAGCCGCAGGTCCTTTCACACCGCGCCCGTTTAACGCTTTTCGTTGAGCGGGCCCGGTGCTGTTCATCTTCTTTCCGGACGGCCGTCCAGCAGCCGCCCGTTTCCTGTCTGCAGTTCTTAGATCAGTTTTCAGTGGGGGGCACTGATTATGAGCGAAGCCATTGGCGATTATGTTGTGACACCGTTGCTGCCGGAGGATCCGGATGGCCGGTATACCTACGGTGTGGCTGCGGAAATGAAGTCCGCTTTCGAGTCGGCGGCCGCCCGGGTCGAAGAAGCTGCCAGGACGCGGCAGGGGTACGTGTCAGCGGCACGGGAGGACTTCACCGGCGCATTTTCCGAGATCTTCCAGGCCAACGGAACCACGGCGGCACAGGATGCGACGGCGCTCGCCGATGCGCTGCGCCTGGTCGGCGAGTATGTCCGGAGGATGAGCGAGGCCGGCCGCGAGGAGGACGAGCGGCGCGAGAAGGCCAACGAGTGGGTTCGGTGGCGGGACAGCCGCAACGCGTTTCAGGAACATGTGCTCGACCCCCTGCTTAACAATGATCGTCCCCGGCCGAATATGAGTCCGGGGCAGGCACCGAACTTTGACGCCATCGCCGCGGCCCTAGGGTCCCGGCGCACACCTGAGCCCGGCACCGGCGGTGGCGGCGGTGGCGGTACGTCGTCGGCGCGGCCGTCAAACCTGCGGACCTTCGCGGCCAACTCGCGGGCCCTCGATTCCAGCCTGGCAACGACGCCGGGGACCCTCCGAAGCCATCTGCAGTCTTTTGCAGCGCAGTGCTACTGGGGCCACATCAACGCCTCGGGGGTGGTCCGGGCGTATGACGACTATCTGCAGGCGAATGAGGATGACGCGCTGTGGGCGGTGACGGTGGCGGATGCCTTCGCTGCTGCCGGTGGTGAGGGGAATGTGTCGACGGTGTCCGATGCGGCGTTGGCGGAGGCGCTGGCCGCGGCGGGGGTGAGCGCCACCCGGGCGGCGTTGGAGATTGATCCGCCGACGGCGTGGGGCGCGAAGCCGACGACGGGGTATGCGAATGATCCGGTGAACACGGCGACGGGCAACTTTATTGAGCCGGAAACCGATCTGGGTTTTGCCGGGGTCGCGTCGAACCTGGTGCTGTCGCGGATGTACAACTCGCTGGCCGTGACGGGGCAGGACACGGATGAAGTTTCGGCGGCGCCGGGGGTGTTTGGTCCGGGCTGGGCGTCGGTGCTGGATCAGCGCCTGGTGTTCAGTGATGGAGGTTGCCGGTGGGTGATGGCCGACGGTCGGGCGGTGGACTTCCCGCGCGAGGGTGAGGGCTGGGGCCGAGCCGTGGAGGAGAACTACTGGCTCTCCCGCGAGCCGGTCCACGCACCTTCCCTGACGGAGCTGGCATCGGTTCCTGCCGGGACCGGCCACCTCATGGTGGTCCGGGACAACAAGGGTTCCTGGTGGGCCTACACCCTCACCGGGGCCTGGCTGGGCGCCGGCTCCGGGCCCGGGCGCACCATGTCGGTGTACCGCCAGGCACCTGCCCCCGCCGCCACTGTTGCGGACGGTGCCGCGGACGGACAGACCATGCCCACCGGCGCCGACCTCGGTCACACCGGTTCGGTGTCGCGCCTGTCGCATGTGCGGGGCCGGTTCCTGGAGGTGGAGTACGTGGGCGGCCGGGTGGTCGTGGTGCGGGCTTCGGACGGGCGGCGGGTGGAGTACGGGTATGACGACGCCGGCCGGCTGACCGAGGTGAGCACGGCGGCGGGGACCCGCCGGTACCGGATCAACGGAGACGGGCTGATCGACGCCGTCTACTCCGCCGCCGGGGTCCTGGAAGCGGAGAACACGTATGACGCGCAGGGCCGGGTGGTGCTGCAGGTGACCCAGCACGGGCGGCGGACCCGGTTCGCGTACCTGCCCGGCCGGGTGACCGTGGTCTCGGATGAGGACGGCACCCGCTCCAATTCGTGGATCGCGGACGCCCGGGGACGGCTGGTCGGGGTTCGGGACTCGCATGATGAGCGGCAGTCCATGGCCTATGACCGGCACGGGAACCTGGTCTCCTTCACCGAACGCGATGGGTCGGTCACCGTGCACGCCTATGACGAGCGGGGCCGGCGGATTCGGACGGTGACGCCGGAGGGTGCGGACTTCACCTACGGGTGGGACGAGGCGGATCGGATCACGACCCTGGTCACCGACACCGGGGCGGTCATCACCTACGAGTACGCGGACGAGATCACCCGCGACCCGTCCGTCATCACCGACGCCCTGGGTGGGCGGACGGAACTGGTGTGGGAGCAGGGCCTGCTGGTGCAGGTCACCGACCCTGCCGGAGTCACCATCCGGTTCACGTACGACCAGTTTGGTGATCTGATCGCCAGCACCAACGCGGCCGGGGACACCGCGGTCATCGTCCGCGATGCGGCCGGCCGGCCGGTGGAAGCGACCACCCCCTCCGGGGCCCTGACCCGCTGCGCGCACAGCCCGGCCGGGCTCCTGACCCGCCGCGAGGACCCGGACGGAGCGGTCTGGTCCTTCGAGCACGACGACGCCGGCCGGCTCACCGCGGTCACCGCACCGGACGGGGGCCGCACCACACTCGAGTACGCAGCGAATGGGGAACTGGTGCGCACCATCGACCCGCTCGGCCGGTCCGTGGAACGGGTCTTTGACGACCTGGGCAACGTGGCCGCGGCGGTCCTGCCCGACGGCGCCCGCTGGGGCTTCACCCACGACTCCCTGTCCCGGCTGACCCGGATCACCGACCCGGCCGGGAATGACTGGCTCCGCGAGTACGACACGGTCGGGAACCTGACCGCCGTCATCGACCCGACCGGAGTCCGCGCCGACGCGGCCACGGACCGCAAGACCGGCACCGCGACCCTGCGGGACGCGTTCGCGTCCACCACCTACACCTTCGACGAGTACGGGCGCCCCACCCGGGTCCAGTCCGAAGACGGCACCGCCGAACTGATCACCTACGACCCGGCCGGGAACCCGGTCGAACTGCTCGACGGGGAAGGCGGGCTCACCGTCCTGGCCCGCGATGTTGCCGGCAGGATCACCTCCATCACCTCCCCCACCGGGGCGGTCACCCGCTACGAATACGACAACTGCGGCCGGCCCTTCCGGACGATCGACCCGTTGGGGGCGGTCACCGAACTGGCCTACGACGCCGACCAGCGCGTCATCGCCCGGACCCTGCCGACCGGGGAAACCGAGACCTTCACCTACGACGGGGCCGGACGGTTGACCGGCCGCCGCACCCCCGGCCAGGGCGTGGCCCGGTACGGGTATGACAAGGTCGGGCGGCTGACCTTCGCCCAGGACACCTGGTACGGCACCCGCCGCTTCAAATACAACACCGCCGGGGAACTCATCGAAACCGTCAACGGCGTCGGCGGGCGGACCCGGTTCGAGTACGACCCCCGCGGCCGGCTGGTGAAGATCACCGACCCGTTGGGCGGGGGCACCACCCGCACCTACACCGACACCGATCAGGTCTCCTCGGTCACCGACCCGCTGGGCCGGGTCACCACCGCGACCTATGATCCGGCCGGCCGGCAGCTGTCCCAGACCGACCCGGACGGGAACACCACCACCTGGACCTACGACACCGCCGGCCAGGAAACCGCCACCGCCTACAACGGGCGGGTGCTGGCGGAGATCCGCCGCGACAAGCTCAACCGGCGCATCGTGATCGCGGACTCCACCGGCACCGACGGACTGGTGGTCGAGCACGAACTCGGATTCAACCGGCGCGGCCAGCTCACCTCCCGCACCCGCGGCAGCCGGGGCATGTCTTGGGCGTACGACGCGGACGGACACCGGACCGCCTACACCGACCCGACCGGAACCACCACCACCTACACCCGCGACGCCGCAGGGCGCGTGGTCACGGTCAGCAACCCCCGCCTCGGTGAGGCCGCCTTCTCCTACGACGCCTCCGGTCGGCTCACCACCGCCACCGCCGGCAGCCTGGTTCAGGCCTGGGCCTACCGGCACGGGTACCTGGCCGAACACACCCGCACCACCACCGGCACCGGCACGGACATCACCCTCATCGGCCGGGACGACGACGGACGGATCACCGGCCTCACCCGAGGCGGAACAACGACCCGCTACGCCTACGACGGCGCCGGACAACTCGTCGCCGCCGCCGCCACCGACGACGGGGAACCCGATGCTGCGGCAGCGGTGCGGGCGGCGGTCACCGAGTGGGAGTACGACGCCGGCGGACGCCTGACCCGCGAGTACACACCCGCCGGAACCCGCGCGTATGAGTACGATGAGGCGGGCCAGCTGACCGCCGTTGTTGAACCGGACGGGGCGCGCGCCGAGTACGTGCATGACGGTCTGGGCCGGCGGACCCGGCTCATCCGCGCCGACGGGTCTTGGACTGAATACGCGTGGGGTCCCACAGGTCACCTGCAGGAAACCGTCGACCGCACCCCGGACGGGGCCGACACCGCCAGGCACCGGCTGCGGGTCGATGCCCTGGGCGAGTTGGCCAGCGTGGACGGCTGCGACCTGTGGTGGGACACCGCGAACCCTGTTCCCACCCTCGCCGGGATCGCCGACCAGCAGGTGAGGCACCTGCCCGGCGGCATCACCGGGGTCGGCGATATCTGGACAGCTCCGGGCTGGCGGGCCGCCCGCCCCACCGATTCCGCCGATCCCTGGGCTGTCCTCGGTACGCCCGTGGTCCCTGCCCCCGGCGGAGCGCTGGCTGGCGGGGCGCCGGGCACCGGAGACCGTACCGGCTCCGGACCCGGGTCCATCGCGGGGCTCCTGCCCGCAGGTATCCGTTTGACCGCCGGTGGCGGGCTCGACGTCGCCGGCCTGGAATGGCTCGGCAAGCGGGCCTATGACCCCGCCGTCCGTGGCTTCCTTTCCACAGACCCTCTCGCACCGGTCCTCGGATCGGGCTGGGACGCCAACCCCTACTCCTACGCCGGCAACAACCCCCTCAACAGCACCGACCCCACCGGCCTCAAGCCCCTCACCGACGCGGAACTCCGAGTCCTCGATGAGCAGGACCGGGGATTCCTTCACGGCGTGGGGGACTGGCTCAGTGAATACGGCGAATACGTGGCTGCTGCTGCAATCGCGGCGGCCGGGGTCGGGTTGATGTTCGTTCCCGGCGCTCAGGGTGCCGGCTTGGCCTTGGTGTTCGCGGGCGCGGATGCGGCAATTCAGAAAGCGACGACGGGCTCCGTGGACTGGAGGCAGGTCGCTGTCACCGGCGCAGTGGGGGTGATAGCCGGGCCGGTGGCGGGCAAGGTCAGCGGCTTGGCGACGAAGGCACTTGGTTCCGCTGCTGCTGCGCCGGTTCGTGCCGCCGCGTCCCAGGTCGCTTCGCGCGCTGGATCCGCAGTGACCTCCACAGTCGCTCGCGTCAGCCCGGGTGCCGCAGCCCGTTTGGGCCAACTGCCCGCCCGTGAGATTGCCTCGGCCGCGGTAGTGGACGGCACGGTCGGGGCTGGAGCCAGCACCACTGTCTATCTCGTAGGGGAAGATAAGCCCACGGCTCGAGGGGTGATCGGCGCGGCGGTCAATGGCGGAGTGAGCAGCGTAATCAGTGCACCCACCCCTCACCTGTTTGGTCCGTCGGCCACGAATCCGTTCGAGCGAATTGGTCGGAGCGGCATATCCGCAGCGGGGTCGATAACCGGCGGTATGGCTGAAGCGGGGATCTCAGGCGAGGACTACGGACTTACTGACGTCCTCTTCGACGGGGGAAGTGGCGCCGCAGTGGCAGAGCTCGGGACTCCTCGGGGCAGGCATGCCGCGCCGACATTCACGGAGATACATGCCGATACCATTGTCGAGTCCGGGGGGTCGATAATTGAGGGGAACTTCCTAAGTGATGACTGAGCAGCCCGAGCCTGGCAGCCGCAGTAAGCCGAATCTCAGCGAGCGGGATCTGGTATTGGGGAAGCGCGTTATTAGGTTCATGACCGTCGGGTGCCTCGCCGCCCTTGTGGTAAGCCTTGCGATAGCGGTTTACGTGTTTCAAAGCGTTCCACTGGATACAAGGCTGCCTTACAGTGGACGGTTCGGGCGGAACGGGATTCCGATGCCGATTGCCATGGGTGTCGTCGTGGTTTTTCTCGCCCTCTTTGCTCGACCCTACGGCTCGAAGGCGCACCATATGGGCAAGCGGGCCCGCGTGATTCTCTATATCCTGGCCGTGGCCATAATGGTGGTGGCTGTGTGGGCTCAGTGGGAGCTGGCGAAAGCGATCCTCGTCGAAGGCGGGGCCAGGGGGTAAGTTTGCCGGCTTTCGGCATGGCAGATGAGGAAGGGCGTTTTGGACGGTGGGAAGAGAATTATGAGGAAGCAGCGCGTGCAGGGTGATGACGCTGGAGTGTATGCCGAGCACCGGGAGGCGTTGGAGCGTGGTGAGACCCGGCACCTATTCAGGACCGCGGCGGGGGACCTGCACAGCTATGCCAGGGAGGAACTCGGATTCCCGCCCGAGGGAGCGCCGCACCGTAACCGCCCCACAACGTGGCGTATGGGTCTTTTGATTCTTTCGGTCCATGTGGCCTTTATCGTTTTCGGCCTGCTGGTGTTTCTGCTCCCCATGCAAGACGGAGAGATGCCCAATTGGTGGCTGCTGACGTTCGTTGTGGTCGCCTTTGCCAGCACCGGCTATACCACCTTCCGTTATACGCGTGAGCATTATCGAGCGGAGAAGCTGCGCAAGGAGCGGGGGGTTCCGACTCCCGGGCGTGGCGCTGAACTGACACTGCCTGGTTCCTGATCGAAGAGGCTGAGCATCCGCCTCACTCGCAGCTACCGAAACTGGTTCCGGTGATGGACTCGGGGATCGCTGCTGACGCAGGAGCGCGCATACACGCGGCGTGTCTCCTGGTACATCGGGTCCTGGTGCGAACGGACGAGTAGAAGGTGGAGCAGCATGGTCGAACCACCCAATGGAGGAGCTCCCGCTGGTTCCGTGAGGACCTCAGCGAGCAAGAAACGCAGAGACCGCTGGTTCTTTTGGGGAGCCATCGCAGTTGCTCTGGCAGTGCCGATTGGGGCTGCGTGATCGAGGGGAACTTTCTGAATGACTAGACACCAAGTTGTTTCCGACAGCGGGGCCGGAGCATCGAGTGGTTCTCTCACAGAGCTTGACCTTATGCTCGGCAAAAGAGCGATAAGGATCATGACGATCCTGGGGGCCGCTGCGTTGGTGGTGTGCATCGGGATTGCCGTCTATATCTTTCAGAACGTGCCGATGGACACTCGACTGCCGTATTCCGGCAGGTTTGGCCGCAATGGTATCCCCATGCCACTGGCCATAACCGGCATACCTTTCCTGCTGGTCCTTATGCTTCGTCCCAGCAGGAGCGGCAGGGCACATTATATGAGCAAAAAGAAACGCATCGCATATTATCTTCTGCAGTCGGCAGTCTTTATTGCCACGGTTTGGGGACAATGGGTGATGGCCGAACTGCTGATGGTTGAGGCCGGACTCCTTCCCGAATAAGTCCTCTGACGAGAGGTGGATTCAGTAGTTTCTACCGCAACCGTCGGTTGGTCGGTGGCAAAGAAGAACGTAATTCTTGGCGGGAAGGGAACCATGAGCAACCAGCGGGTGCATGGCGATGACGCAGGCGTACGTGCAGAGCATCGGGCGGCCGTGGAGCGGGGTGAGGTCCGGCATCTGTTCAGGACGGTAGATGGTGCGCTGCACAGCTATGCGCCGGAAGAACTCGGGTTTCCGCCCGAGGGGGCCCCGCATAGGAACCGGCCAGCGTCTTGGCGCATGGGCTTAATGATCCTCTCGGTCCATGTGGGCTTTATCGTTCTTGGTTTGACGGCTTTCCTCCTGCCGATGAGAGATGGAGTGATGCCCAACTGGTGGCTTTTGGCCTTCGTCGTTATGGCTTTCGGGAGCACCGGCTACACCACGTTCCGGTATACACGTGAGCATTATCGAGCAGAGAAGCTGCGCAAGGAGCGGGGAGTCCCGACACCTGCCCGCAGCGCCGAAGTGATGGTGCACGAATCATGACGCCGTTGCGATAACGGTGGCGAAGAGTTGAGGAATGGTGAACCCCCGCTGAAGCTGTCCAAACAAGACCTCGAGCTGGGGGCCAAGGCAAATAGGGTCCTCCAGATGATGTGTGTGGTGGTTTTCATCGCCTGCCTGGGGATCGCTGTTTTTGTGTTCTCGACAGTTCCCCTGGACGCGAGGCTTTCCTACAGCGGCAGGTTCGGCCGGAACGGGATTCCGATGCCTTTTGCCATGGCGGTGGTTCCGCTGGCCGTGTTCTTCACCTGGCGGGCCACGCGGAAGCCGGATGCACATCACATGGGTAAGGGCGACCGGATGGTCGCCTATTGGATCGGTGTCCCCATGGTTCTCGCGTTCTTGTACGGTCACTGGATATTGGCTGAATCCATGCTCGTAGATGCCGGAGTGCTGGCGGGTTAGTTTCGATCATGCGTGGAGGGTGGTTTCGCCCTCCTCGCGAACCGCGAATTTTTGTATCGTTCTGTCTGGGCACTGGATCGGGCCGTCGTGAAGGGGTGGGACATGGCAGCTGCCGTGGTGGTCATGAGTTTTGTTGCTTTGGTTGCGTTCGGCATAGCGATGGCGGTGATTTACCTGCTGAAGGTCCGCCAGCTGCGAAGAGACCGGATACCAGGCGCCAAGATCCAGATGAGCGGCAGGGGCATCCTGTCGCTTGTGCTGCTGGTTTCCATCATCTGGGCGTGCACGTGCGGGGCCCTGGCCCTTGGCGTGTATGCGGATGTGCGCAGTTACTGGGCCGGGCTGGCCATTGTTTTAGTGGTGGCGGTGCTCCGCCCGATTTACCTGGCCAAAGGCGGTTCCCCTTTCGTTATCACCCCGCCTGAGCGGGTCCCCGAGCCCCTGGAACCGCCGGCGAGCTGACCCCAACAGCAGGGCGCATCACATGCTAAAACGGCTTCCCAGTGAGCTGAGGCAGGTCACCGGAGTCAGGCAGGAGAGAGAGTGGGTGTTTCTTCCGGAGGTTTAGACCGGCCCGGCAAGTCCACACGGCAGGTGATCAAGAACAGATTGGTGGCCTTCGGGATTATGGCGGCCGTTCTCCTGCTGGGAGTGCCCGCGGTGCTGCTTCCTGGCCGCGGGACGCCCAGGGTGTATTCCTATGAGCGGGTGGGCTGAAGGAGCCATCGCAGCGGCAAAACATTCAGAGTGTGCGGGCTTGCGGGCAAAGCAGAAGGCTCCGGCCCCGTGGAGGGGGCCGGAGCCTTTCAGTTGGCGGTGACGGTGGGATTTGAACCCACGTTGGCTTTTACACCAAACAACATTTCGAGTGTTGCACCTTCGGCCGCTCGGACACGTCACCAACGCGTCAACCTTACCGGTCAGGTGCCCCAGACCCAAAACTCGGCCGCCGGGGAGGCCTACATCTCGACGACGTCGTTCCTGCCGACGTCGGGCTGACCGCCGGTGACGGCGCTCTTGGCGAGCTTGAACACCGAGGCGACCTTGGGCTCGTCGTTGGCCCAGTACTCGGCGGTGTGAGAATCCACCTTGAGCAGGGCCACCGTCGGATCCTCCCGGCCCTTCTCGAACCAGGCCGCCGCGGACGCCTTCCACAGTTCATCGATCCGGCCCTGGTCCTTGGTGAGCGACGCCGCGCCGCTGATCGAGAGGAACCCCTTCGAATCCTGGATCGCCACGTTCACGTTGGGATTCGCGCGGATCTCATCCGCCTTGTGGGACGGGTCCTGGGTGAAGAACCACAGGTTGCCGTCGGAATCCGCCTCCTGCAGCTCCAGCGGCCGGCTGACCAGATGCCCCTCCAGATCCATGGTGGTCAGGTGGGCGATCTTCGCCTTCTCCAGGATCTCGACCACAAAGTCCATGCCGGTCTTGTCCGATGCCATGCGTTGTCCTCCTTCTGGTGGGAACCACGAATAACATCAGCCTACTGATTGTTAGCCGTTCGAGGAAACCCCGCCGCGCCGCTCGGCGAAAAACCGGGTCAGCAGGGCAGCCGCCTCGTCCCTGCGCACTTCGGGAAAGACCTCCACCCAGTGATTCAGCCGCGGCTCGCGCAGGATGTCGAACACCGAGCCCGAGGCGCCGGCCTTCTCATCCCATGCCCCGAACACCACGCGCGGCACCCGCGCCAGGACAATGGCACCGGCGCACATCGCACACGGCTCCAGCGTCACGACCAGGGTGCAGTCATCCAGCCGCCACCGGCCCAGCCTGGCCGCGGCGTCGCGAATCGCCACCACTTCCGCGTGGGCGGTCGGATCACCGCTGGCCTCGCGCTCGTTCCGCCCGGTGCCCAGCACCTCCCCATCAGGCCCGACGACGACGGCGCCGATGGGTACGTCACCGGTGGCCAAGGCCCCGCGGGCCTCGGCCAGGGCGAGATCCATCCACTGTCGGTGGCGGTGCGGCAGCTGGTCCATGTGTCCATCGTCTCGCAGTTCCGGCGTCCTGCCTTCAACCGCGCCGCGGGACCGGCCTGCCCGCCCGGGGGCCCGCGCAGGCGATGGTAGTTTGGACGTATGCGCGTACTCGTAGTGGACCACCCCCTGGTCGCCCACAAGCTGACCGTCCTGCGGGATAAGGACACCTCCTCGCCGGTCTTCCGGCAGCTGACCGAGGAGCTGGTGACCCTGCTGGCCTACGAGGCGACGCGGCACGTCCGGACCGAGCCGATGCAGATCGAAACGCCGGTCACCCCGGCCGTCGGCACCGGCCTGATGAAGCCCACCCCGCTGGTGGTGCCGATCCTGCGCGCCGGCCTTGGCATGCTCGAGGGCATGGTCCGCCTGGTCCCCACCGCCGAGGTGGGTTTCCTGGGCATGGCCCGCAATGAGGAGACCCTCGAGGCGATCACCTATGCCGAGCGCCTTCCGGACGACCTCACCGGCCGTCAGGTCTTCGTGCTCGATCCGATGCTCGCCACCGGAGGCACGCTGCGCGAGGCCATCAAGTTCCTCTTCAAGCGCGGTGCCGCCGACGTCACCTGCATCTGCCTCCTGGCGGCCCCGGAGGGCCTGAAGGTCCTCGAAGAGGAGCTCGCGGACGCCGACGTCACCATCGTGCTCGCCTCCATCGATGAGCGGCTGAACGAAAAGGCCTACATCGTCCCCGGGCTGGGCGACGCCGGCGACCGGCTCTACGGCGTCGCGCACTAGGCGCGACCCGGGCGCAGGGTAACCCACGGCCTGTCAGAGTGCTGCCTGACGCCCACCTACGTGTCCAGCATGTGGACGCGCCTATTCGGCTTGACGAACCGCCTGAGCTAAGCATCCTTATCAAAAACCGCTGACCGGCGCTGCCCCCAGGCCGCCGTTCGGCGGCCTCTTTTTGCCGGCCCACGCCCGGAGGCCGCTGGATAGCGGGACCTGGAGTATCGAGTACACGGGTTCAAGCCGGTCGGCGGCCCCGCCCCGCGATTACGGGGTTCCCTCAGTGAGATGGCTCACAAATGCGCCTTTTGTGTCCACTATGTGAGACTGCGACCATATTGTTACTTGCGCTCCAGGCTTTGTTACATGCAATAATCCGTAAAGTGAACAACACCACGACAGCATGTGTTCCGGCTTTCCGTCCCGGCCTATCCGCCGAGCTGGGTGCCTGCTGTTGTCGAATGCACGCCTAGGACCCACCCCCCTCCCAGGCAAACATCACTCAAGGCCCAACGCCGGGCATCAATCGCCATCTCGACCGGGCACACCCCCTGCATTCGAGCCGTGATGACGGCAATTCACCATTGAGGTTCCACATGTCAGTAGCATCCGGGTACGTCCACATCTCCCTCCGCAATCCCCAGGGCCGCGGCCCGCTGCGGCAGCAGCCCGCCGGGTTCCCCCGGCCCTACGCTCCCGCCTACGGCGCCCCCTCTTACGGCCAGCCCGCCTTCTCCGGGGCGGGGCCGGACCTGCCGGGCAACAGGTTCCCCGGAGCCGCCCGTGCAGAAGGTCAGCCGATGACCGCCCCAACCCCCGTTATTGCCCCGCAGGGCGTGCCCGGCCCTCAGCCGGTGGCCGCCGACACCGTGGCGCGGGGGTTTGTCATTTATGTGGGCCTGGATGAAGAGAGCGCAGCAGCCGCCGGCACCAGCCTCACCAAGCTGGCACAGGAGCTGCGGACCTACGCGCAGACGCTGGTCCCCAACGCGCAGAGCCACGCCGCCGTCGCCCTTGCTCCGGCTGCGGCCCCCGGCACCGACCTTGAAGTGGTGCGCCAGGCCCTCGGCGATCCCACCGTCAGCCGCCGGGCACGGGTCGAGCCCCCTGTGCCCGCTCCGCCGACGCCGGCTGCCCAGCGGCCCTCCGGCGTGCTGATCGACCTGTCCCGCCGCGAAGTGCACCTGGACGGCGAAACGCTGAACCTGACCTTCAAGGAATTCGAGCTGCTCAACTACCTGGTGGAGAACGGCAGCCGCACGGTCGGCCGTGAGGAGCTGCTCAGCGGGCTGTGGCGCAACGCCGAGGAAGTCCCCAATGAGCGCACCATCGATGTGCACATCCGCCGGCTGCGTTCCAAGCTGGGCCGGCTGGCCAACACGGTGCGCACCGTCCGCGGACAGGGGTACCGGTTCTACGAGCATCCCGAAGTGGTCGTCTGGGCTGCTCCGGAATACAGCATCTAGCCGGTGGCCGCCGGGGCAGCCGCAGCTGCCCCGGCGGTGCACCCGCCCCGATGCCGGCCGCCCGTACGACGCCGATAGACTGGCCGGATGGACGGCCAAACCAAGACGCTGATGCTGCTGCGCCATGCGAAGGCGGACTGGCCGCTGGGCGTGGACGATTTTGAACGTCCGCTCTCGGGCCGCGGACACCGGGACGCCCCGACGGCCGGCACCTGGATGATCGATAACGGGCACGTTCCGCACTACATCCTCTGCTCCTCGGCGCTGCGCACCCGGCAGACCTGCACCTGGGTGTGCCGGGAACTGGGTGACAAAGCCCCCACCCCGCGCCTGGAAGGCCGGCTGTACGACGCCGACGCCGCCACGGTCCTCGCCGTGATCAACCACGTCCCGGAGACCGTGCGCACCCTGCTGGTGGTGGCGCACATGCCCGCCGTCCAGGAGGTCGCCATGCGGCTCGCGTCCGTGGACTCCGACGAGGAGCCGGTCATGGAACTGGCCACGCACTACCCGACGGCCGCCCTGACGGTGCTGCAGACCGACCGCCCGTGGGCGGAACTGGACGGCCGGGACGCCCGGGTCACCGACTTCGTGATTCCGCCCGGCCGCTGACGGGCACGGCTGTCCGCTTTCCAGGCCGCGCCGCCTAGAGACCGTATTTCTCCAGCAGCCTCAGCCACACCTCGCTGACCGTAGGGTAGGCGGGCACCGCGTGCCACAGTCGGTCCAGGGGCACCTGCCCCACCACGGCGATGGTCGCCGCATGCAGCAGTTCCGACACGCCCGGCCCGGCGAAGCACATGCCGAGGATCACGCGCCGGTCCTCATCCACCACCATCGAAGCCCAGCCGGAGTAATCCCGGCGCAGCAGGGCCGCGCCGGCGACGTCGATGTCCAGGGCCGTCTCGGACGCGTTGAAGCCCGCGGCGCGCGCGGCCGACAGGTCGAGGCCCACCTGGGCCACCTCGGGATCGGTGAAAACCACCTGCGGCACCGCCCGCTCATCCGCGGTGGCTGCCTCGGCGCTCCAATCCGACGGGCCGCCCTGCAGCTTACCGCGGGCCCGGGCCGCGATCGCGGAGCCCGCAGCCCGCGCCTCGTACTTGCCCTGATGGGTCAGCAGCACCTTGCCGGCGGCGTCGCCGACGGCGTACAGCCAGTTCGTTCCGGCCGCGAGGCCGGACGGATCGGTGACCAGGACCCCGTGCCGGGGATCAGCCAGTTTCGGATCAGCGGGCAGCGCCCCGGTGTCCATCAGCTTCTCCAGGCCCAGCCCGGCGAGTGCAGGGGTCCGCCCCGTGGCCACCAGCAGCTTCTCGGTGAGGAGCGTGTCTCCGTCATCCAGCGCCAGGCTGATCCCGCGGCTCGTCTCCTGCACTCCGGTGGGGGAACACTGCAGGCGCAGGTCGACGCCGTCGGCCTCCAGTGCGGCCCTGACCAGTGCCCGCGCCGGTTCCGGAAAGGACCCGAGGATATCGTGCCGGGCAATGAGGGTGACCCGGGCGCCGAGCCGGGCCCAGGCCTGAGCCAGCTCGGTGCCGGCCACCCCGCCTCCCACCACGGCCAGGCTCTGCGGCACTTCCTGCGCGGAGGTGGCTTCCCGCGTGGTCCAGTAGTCGACGGTGTCCAGGCCCGGTATCGGGGGAGGGGTGGGATAGGAGCCGGTCGCCAGTACCACGGCGAAGCGGGCATGCAGGTGCACCACCTCGCCGTCGCCGGTGCGGACCTGAACGTCGCGGGGCGCCGTCAGCACTCCGGTGCCGCGGATGAGGCGGATCCCGGCTCCGCGAACCCAGTCCGCCTGGGAGGTGTCGTCCCAGTTGGAGGTGAAGCCGTTCCGCCGGGCCAGGACCTCCCTGACATCGAGGTCACCCGTCACGGCCTCGGCGGCACCGGGCAGGCTGCGCGCGGCGGCCAGCGCGGCGCCGGGATGCAGCAGCGCCTTGGAGGGCATGCACGCCCAGTAGGAGCATTCCCCGCCGATCAGGGAATTCTCCACGAGGACGGTGTCGAGCCCGGCGGCGGCCGTGCGTCCGGCGACGTTCTCGCCGACGGCACCGCCGCCGATCACCACGACATCGACCCTGCTCCCGCTGCTGCTGTTGTCGGCATTCATGTCCCCGACCCTGCCAGCCGGGCGAAGGGCGGCACAAGGGAGGGGATGCAGGTGGATAACGAAAAACCCCGCCTGACTGGTGGAAACCAGTGCAGACGGGGTCTGTGTGGTGCGCGCGAAGGGATTCGAACCCCCAACCTTCTGATCCGTAGTCAGATGCTCTATCCGTTGAGCTACGCACGCATTCGGAATATTCTTCAATTTTCCGTTCCGGCGTCCGGTCTGTCAAAAACTTCCCGGGCCGCTCGGCCTTCATCAACTATACGGGGTTCTGGAACAAACACCTAATCGAGAGAGTGTGACCTGTGGAACTAGACCGGTCTATATGACCTTAGTCACACGAGCAGGGGCGGGGAGGGGGCGAAACCCCGGAATTTCAAGGAACGTGGAGGGGATCACGGGGCATTAGTAACACCTTTGTCTCAGCCGTCACAGGGCGGACAACTAGCATCGGAACACACCACTGACCCAACGAAGGGAAGAGTCATGGGCGATGACGCGCGTCAGCTAGTTCTCGATGAGGACGGCAAGAACGCTGCTCCGGCCGCGCCGGAGCGGACCACTGAGGGAGCCTCCGCTCCCACCACCCACCGTGCCCTGCTGGACTGGGTACGGGAAGTCGCCGAGCTGACGCAGCCGGACCGCGTGTACTGGGTCAACGGATCCGCAGAGGAAAACAAGGTGCTGACCGACGAGCTGGTCGAGTCCGGCACGCTGATCCGCCTGAACCAGGAGAAGTTCCCCAACTCCTTCGCGGCCTTCTCCGATCCCAAGGATGTGGCCCGCGTCGAGGAGCAGACCTTCATCTGCTCCGAAAAGGAAGAGGACGCAGGTTTCACCAACAACTGGATGGAACCGGCCAAGATGCGCGAGAAGCTCAAGGGCCTGTTCTCCGGCTCCATGCGCGGCCGCACCATGTACGTCATTCCGTTCGTCATGGGCCACCTCGAGGCCGACGATCCCAAGTTCGGTGTGGAGATCACCGACAGCGCCTACGTGGTCGCCTCCATGCGCATCATGGCCCGCATCGGCACCGACGTGCTGCGCAAGATGGAGGAGCTGGACGCGTTCTTCGTCCCCGCCCTGCACTCCGTGGGTGCGCCGCTGGCCGAGGGCGAGCAGGACGTGCCCTGGCCCTGCAGCGACGAGAAGTGGATCGTGCACTTCCCCGAAGACCGCTCCATCTGGTCCTACGGCTCCGGCTACGGCGGCAACGCCCTGCTCGGCAAGAAGTGCTACGCCCTGCGCATCGCCTCCGTCATGGCGCGCGACGAGGGCTGGCTGGCCGAGCACATGCTCATCCTGAAGCTCACCAGCCCCGAGCAGAAGAACTACTACATCTCCGCGGCCTTCCCGTCCGCCTGCGGCAAGACCAACCTGGCCCTGCTCGACCCGACGGTGGAAGGCTGGAAGGCCGAGACGCTGGGCGATGACATCACCTGGATGCGCTTCGGCAAGGACGGCGAACTGCGCGCCGTCAACCCGGAGGCGGGCCTGTTCGGCGTCGCCCCCGGCACCGGCTGGAGCACCAACCCCAACGCCATGCGTGCCATCGCCAAGGGCAACTCCATCTTCACCAACGTCGCGCTCACCGACGACGGCGGCGTCTGGTGGGAGGGCATGACCGACGAGGTGCCGGCACACCTGACCGACTGGCGCGGCAATGAGTGGACGCCCGACGCCGGCCACCCGGCCGCGCACCCGAACTCCCGGTTCTGCACCCCGATCGACCAGATCGACATGCTGGCCGAGGAGTACCACTCCCCGAACGGGGTGCCGATCTCGGCCATCCTGTTCGGCGGACGGCGCAAGACCACGGTTCCGCTGGTGACCCAGGCCCGCGACTGGGCCAGCGGCATCTTCATGGGCTCCACGCTCTCCTCCGAGACCACCGCGGCCGCCGCCGGCCAGGTCGGCGTCGTGCGCCGCGACCCGATGGCCATGCTGCCCTTCATCGGGTACGACGCCGGTGACTACCTGCGCCACTGGATCGAGCTCAGCAGCAAGGCCAACCAGGAGAAGCTGCCGAAGATCTTCCTGGTCAACTGGTTCCGCCGCACCGCCGACGGCGGCTTCGCCTGGCCCGGCTTCGGCGACAACTCCCGCGTCCTGAAGTGGGTCGTGGAGCGACTGGAAGGCAAGGCCGACGCCGTTGAAACCCCGATCGGCTACGTGCCCACCGGAGACGCGCTGGACCTGACCGGCCTGGACATGACCCCGGCCGACGTCGAGGTGGCCGTCCGCGTCGATCCGGAGGAATGGGGCGCCGAGCTCGCCGGAATCGAGGAGTGGTACGCCCAGTTCGGCGAATCCCTGCCTGAGCAGCTGAAGGACCGGCTGGCCGAACTGCGCGAGCGCTTCGCCGCCGCAGCGTAGCTTCGCCCGCCTGGGTGGTGGCCCCTGCCGGTTTCGGCAGGGGCCACCACCCGTTTAACCCCGGTGCCGGACGGGTGCCACGTGGTCTGTTTTTTAATCCGTTGTAAAAAACGTCGTCCGTTCCTACACTGATCCCACACCGCCGGATCAGCGAGGATCGGATGGACCAATGAAGCAGCCCCAGCGGAGCATCTACGACGCCGATCACGAGGCGTTCCGAGACATCGTCCACCACTTCGCCGAGAAGCACGGGCGCCCCAACGCCGAGCGGTGGGACGCTGAAGGCAAGGTCGACCGGTGGGTATTCGCCGAAGCCGCCGAAGCGGGCATCCTCGGCTTCGCCATTCCGGAGGAGTACGGCGGCGCCGGGATGGACGACTTCCGCTTCAACGCCGTGATGGGCGAGGAGCTCGCCCGCCATCCGGTCAGCTCCGGGCTGGCCTGCATCGCCCTGCAGAACGACATCGTGTTCCCCTACTTCCTGGACCTCACCACCGAGGAGCAGAAGCAGCGGTGGCTGCCCGGCATCGCGGCGGGCGAATCCGTCACCGCCGTCGCCATGACCGAGCCCGGCACCGGCAGCGACCTGGCCGGCATCCGCACCACCGCCGTGCGCGACGGCGACGCGTACGTCCTCAACGGCTCCAAGACCTTCATCTCCAACGGGCAGAACTGCGACCTGGTGGTGGTGGCCGCGCGCACCTCCCCGGATCGGCACCGCGGCCTGAGCCTGTTCGTGGTGGAGGCGGACAGCGAGGGCTTCTCCCGCGGACGGAACCTGGACAAAATCGGCCTGCACGCCCAGGACACCAGCGAACTGCACTTCACCGACGTCCGGGTGCCGGTGGAAAACCTGCTCGGCGAGGAAGGAGCAGGGTTCCCCGGACTGATGGCGAACCTGCCGCAGGAACGGCTGTCCATCGCGGCCGCGGCGGTGGCAGCCACCGAAGGAGTGCTCGAACGGACCCTTGACTACGTGAAGGAACGCACCGCCTTCGGCCGGCCGATCGGCTCCTTCCAGAACTCCCGGTTTATCCTCGCCGAAATCCGAACCGCCGTCCTGGTCAGCCGCACCTACATTGACGACTGCATCGCCCGCCACGTCGCCGGCGAGCTGGGCGCGGAGGAAGCCGCGGCCGCCAAATGGTGGTGCACCGAGCAGTACGTGGACGCCGTGAACCGCTGCCTGCAGCTGTTCGGCGGCTACGGCTACATGCGCGAATACCGCATCGCCCGGGACTTCGAGGATGCCCGGATCAGCACCATCTACGGCGGCACCACCGAAATCATGAAAGAGATCGTCGGCCGGAGCATGGGCCTGTAACCGCCCGTGCCACCTTCATCCCCCGCCACCAGCCGGAACCGGAGAACCGCACATGCCTGAAGACGTCTATATCTACGATGCGCTGCGGACCCCGCGCGGCAGGAACAAGGACGGCGCCCTGCACAGCGTCAAACCGGTGGACCTGGCCGCCGGCCTGCTCCGGGAAGTGCAGTCCCGCAATCCCGGCCTGGATCCGGAGGCGGTGGACGACGTCATCCTCGGCGTGGTCTCGCCCGTCGGGGAGCAGGGCGGCGACCTGCCGAGGGCGGCGGGGCTGGTCGCGGGACTGCCCGAGTCGGTGCCGGGCGTCCAGGTCAACCGGTTCTGCGCCTCGGGACTGGAAGCGGTGAACCTCGCCGCCTCCAAGGTGGCCAGCGGATGGGAGTCCCTGGTCCTGGCCGGCGGGGTGGAATCCATGTCCCGGGTGCCGCTCGGCTCCGACGGCGGCCCCTACGCGCAGGACCCGACCACGGCCTACGACAACTACTTCGTGCCGCAGGGGATCTCGGCCGACCTGATCGCCACGATCGAGGGCTTCAGCCGGGCGGACGTCGACGGGTTCGCCGCCCTGTCCCAGGACCGGGCGGCGAAGGCCTGGGCCAACGGGTGGTTCTCCCGGTCCGTGGTGCCCGTCCGGGACATCAACGGAGTGACCCTGCTGGCCGCCGACGAGCACATGCGCCCGGGAACCACGGTCGAGTCCCTGGCCCAGCTGCCGCCGGCCTTCGAAACGCTCGGCGGGCGCGGCGGCTTCGACGCGGTGGCGCTGCAGAAGTACCACGCCGTGGAGCGCATCCGGCACGTGCACACCGCCGGCAACTCCTCGGGCATCGTGGACGGCGCCGCGCTGCTGGCCATCGGCAGCGCGGCAGCGGGCCGTGCCGCGGGCATGGCCCCGCGGGCCCGCATCACCGCGACCGCCGTCGTCGGCAGCGAACCGACGATCATGCTCACCGGCCCCACCCCCGCCACCCGCAAGGTCCTGGCCAGGGCGGGCCTCGACGTCGGCGACATCGACCTGTTCGAACTCAACGAGGCGTTCGCCGCCGTCGTGCTCAAGTGGATGCGGGACCTGGCCATTCCCGCCGAGAAGGTCAACGTCAACGGCGGAGCGATCGCCATGGGCCATCCGCTCGGGGCCACCGGCGCCATCATCCTGGGCACGCTCCTCGACGAGCTGGAACGTCGTGACCTGCGCCGCGGCCTCGCCACCCTCTGCGTCGGTGCCGGGATGGGCATCGCCGCCATCATCGAGCGCGTCTGAGCAATGAAGGAGACTCCCATGCAGGACGGCAGCAGCACGGCGATCCACTGGCAGCGCGGCGACGACGGCGTCATCACCCTGACCATGGACGACCCGGACAGCAACGTCAACACCATGAACGACGCCTGGGCCGAGTCCCTGACCGCCGTCGTCGACCGGCTCGAGGCCGAGCGGGAGACCATCACCGGCGTCCTGCTGGCCTCGGCCAAGAACAGCTGGTTCGCCGGCGGAGACCTGAACCGGCTCAGCTCCGCCGATCCAGCCCGCTCCGCCGAACAGACGCAGCACATCAATGCGGTCAAGGCGGACCTGCGCCGGCTGGAGACCCTGGGCAGGCCGGTGGTGGCGGTCCTCAACGGCACCGCCCTGGGCGGCGGCCTGGAAATCGCCCTGGCCGCCCACCACCGGATCGCCGCGGACCTGCCGGGCGTCCGGTTCGGCCTGCCCGAAGTCAGCCTGGGCCTGCTGCCCGGCGGCGGCGGCATCAGCCGGACCGTACGGATGCTCGGGCTGCAGAAGGCCCTCACCGACGTGATCCTGCCGGCCCGGCGGTTCACCCCGCAACAGGCGCTCGAGCTGGGACTGATCGATGAGGTCGTGGACGCAGTGGAGGAACTGGAACCGGCGGCCCGCGCCTGGATCGCCGCCCACCCCGCCCCCACCAAACCTTGGGACGAAAAGGGCTTCCGGATACCCGGCGGCGGCCCGGCCGCCCCTTCCGTGGCGGCGATGCTTCCGGCGCTGCCGGCCAACCTGCGGCGCCGGCTCAAGGGCGCCCCGCTTCCGGCCCCGCGCGCGGCCCTCGCCGCCGCCGTCGAAGGCGCCTGGGTGGACTTCGACACGGCCTGCGCCATCGAGACCCGCTACCTGGTGCACCTGACCAACGGGCAGGTCGCCAAGAACATGATCTCCGCCTTCTTCTTCGACCTGCAGTCCATTTCCTCGGGCGCCAGCCGGCCGGCCGGCTACCCGCAGTTCACCGCGGCCAAGCTGGGTGTCCTGGGCGCCGGAATGATGGGCGCCGCCATCGCCTATGTGGCCGCGAAGGCGGGCATCGACGTCGTCCTGCGCGATGTCAGCCTCGACGCCGCCGCGAAAGGCAAGCAGTACGCGGAGGGCCTCGAGGCGAAGGCCGTCGCCGCCGGGCGCACCAGCGCCGAAGCTTCGGCGGCGCTGCTCGCTCGAATCCGCCCCAGCACGGACCCGGCGGACCTGGCCGGCGCGGACATCGTCATCGAGGCGGTGTTCGAAAGCCCGGAAGTGAAAATGCAGGTGTTCCGGGAGATCGAAGACCTGGTTGCTCCGGACGCGGTGCTGGGCTCGAACACCTCCACCCTGCCGATCACCCTGCTTTCCGAAGCAGTGAAGCGGCGCAGCGACTTCATCGGCATCCACTTCTTCTCACCCGTGGACAAGATGCCGCTGGTGGAGATCGTGCGCGGCCGGCACACCTCCGACGAGGTCCTGGCGAAGGTCTTCGACTTCGTCCTGCAGATCCGCAAGACGCCGATCGTGGTCAACGACGGCCGCGGGTTCTTCACCTCCAGGGTTATCGGCACCTTCATCTCCGAGGCGGTTGCCGCGGTCGGTGAAGGCGTCGAACCAAGCAGTGTGGAGCAGGCGGCGCTGCAGGCCGGCTACCCGGCCGGGGCGCTGGCCCTGCTCGATGAGCTGACACTGAGCCTGACCCAGCGGATTCGGCGGGAAACCCGGACGGCGGAGGAAGCCGAGGGAAAGCGGTGGCAGGCGCACCCCGCCGAGACCGTCATCGACCGGATGGTGGACGGGCTGGGCCGCCGCGGGCGCTCCACCGGCGCCGGGTTCTATGACTACGACGACGACGGCCGGCGGGTGGGCCTCTGGCCCGGGCTGCGCACCGAGTTCGGCTCAGGCAGCCGCGAGATCCCGCTGATCGACCTGCAGGAACGGATGCTGTTCGCCGAGGCGCTGGAGACCGTGCGCTGCTTCGACGCCGGCGTGCTGGACAGCGCCGCCGACGCCAACATCGGCTCGCTGTACGGCATCGGCTTCCCGGCCTGGACCGGCGGGGTGGTGCGCTACATGCACCAATACCCCGGCGGGCTGCCCGGCTTCGTGGCCCGTGCCCGCGACCTGGCGGAGCAGTACGGCAGCCGTTTCACGCCGCCGACATCACTGCTGGAACAGGCCGACGCCTCGCCCGTTCCGGCATAGCTCCCGACGACGGACAGGACAGACCATGCTGAGCACACGATTCACCCGGACCTTCGGGATTGAGCACCCGGTGGTGCAGGGCGGCATGATGTGGGTGGGCCGCGCCGAGCTGGCCGCGGCCGTCAGCGAAGCCGGCGGCCTGGGCATGATCACCGCCCTGACCCAGCCCACCCCGGCGGACCTGGTCCGCGAAATCGAGCGGGCCCGGGCCCTGACGGAGAAGCCGTTCGGGGTGAACCTGACCATCCTGCCCTCCATCTCCCCGCCGCCCTACGACGAGTACCGCCGGGCGATCGTCGACGCCGGCGTCACCATCGTGGAAACCGCCGGTTCCAATCCCGAGCCGCACATGGAGATGTTCCGGGACCGCGGCGTGCGGGTCATCCACAAATGCACCAGCGTCCGGCACGCGCTCAAGGCCCAGGCGGTGGGCGTGGATGCGGTGAGCATCGACGGCTTCGAATGCGCGGGCCATCCCGGCGAAGACGACATTCCCGGCCTGGTCCTGGTGCCGGCCGCCGCCGATGCGCTGGAGATTCCGTTCATCGCCTCCGGCGGGTTCGCCGACGGCCGGGGACTGGCCGCCGCCCTGGCGCTGGGCGCCGACGGCATCAACATGGGCACCCGCTTCATGTGCACCGAAGAGTCCCCGATCAGCCCTGCCGTCAAGGACCGGATCGTCGCGGCGGACGAGCGGGACACCGAACTGATCTTCCGGACCCTGAACAACACGGCCCGGGTCGCCGCCAACAGCGTGAGCCGCGAAGTGGTGCGCGTCCTGAACGACGGCGGGGACTTCCCGGCGGTACGCGAACTGGTGGCCGGCGCCCGCGGCCGGCGGGTCTTCGAGACCGGCGACGTCGAGGCAGGGATCTGGAGCGTGGGCATGGCGCAGGGACTCATCCACGACATCCCGGCGGCGGGCGAGGTGGTCCGCCGGGTTGTACAGCAGGCCGAGGCCGTGCTGCGCGAACGGCTGGCCCTGTTCGTTCCCGGAGTCAGCGCCTGAGCCGGCCCGCTCAGGCCTGCCCACCGGCACCGAACGACGCCGGGTTGCCCATGCCGTAACGGACCATGTCCTGCGAGGCCTTCACCAGGTCCTCCAGCGATCGGGTGTGCGGATTCCACCACTCCGCGGCCCAGTTCATCGACCCCAGCAGCAGCAGCCTGGAGACGTTCACGTCGAGGCCCGGCCGCAGCTCGCCCGCCTCCGCCGCCTGCCGCAGCAGCCCGGTCCAGATCCGGCTGTACGCCGCCTCCTCCGCCGCCGGGCGGGTGCGCAGCTGCTCCGGCACCTGCCCCGCATTGCGGATGGACGCGGTGGTGTAGTCCGAGATCTGCAGTTCGTAGCGCAGGTGGGCCTCCACCGCGGCCAGGATCCGCTCCATCGCCGACGCGGAAGCCGGCAGCCCGGCCAGGACCCCGCGGACGTGCTGATGGACCCGGAACACCCCCACCCACATGACCTCCTCGATCAGGCCGTCACGGGAGGGAAAGTAATAGTAGATGGCCGGAGCCTGCACGCCGGCCTGGGCGGCGACGTCGGTCAGCCGGGTTCCGGCATATCCCTTGCGGCTGAGTACGTGCGCGGCGGCGTCGAGGATGCGCTCGCGGGTGAGGGAGGACTTCTTGGCCGGTCCGGCGTCGGAGGAAAGGCTCACGGAGGAATCCACATCTGCTTCAGGGGCGTTCTTCCTCCGAATCTAGCCCCAACCGCTCCGAATCCGGCATACCGCCCCGGCGCGGCCCGCCGCAGCCGGTGCACCGGGTTTCGGGGCACCCTTGTCCGGGTGCGGCGCCGGCCGTACCCTCGGACCCAGCCTGTGAACGGCGGTTAACATCCAAGGTGCCGCCGTCCGCCTCGCAAGGAACATCCCCGACACAGGAGCGGCCCCATGAGCAGCACAGCGCAGAGCATCCCGTCCCCCCTCGAAGCCACCGCACCGGCCCCCGCGGCCGGCCGCAGCGACGGACCCCGCGCGGTGGCACCCGCCGTCGCCCGGGCGGCCGAAGCGGCCCGATGGTGGCGGGAGAAGGGCTTCGCGGGGCGGAAGGAACTGCTGCAGGCCTGGAAGACCGCGATTGCCGACGACGCCGACGAGCTCGCGGCGGTCATGGCGGCGGAGACCGGCAAGCCCGTGGACGACGCAGTCCTCGAGATCATGCTCGCCCTGGGCCACCTGGACTGGGCCTCAAGGCACGCCGGGCGGGTACTGCGCCGGCGGATGCGCCCCGCCGGCCTGGTCGCCGCGAACCAGCTCGCCACGCTGGGCTACGAGCCGTACGGCGTCGTCGGCGTCATCGGCCCGTGGAACTATCCGCTGTACACCCCGATGGGCTCGATCGCCTACGCCCTGGCCGCCGGCAACGCGGTGGTCTTCAAACCCAGCGACCTGACGCCCGGAACCGCGTTGTGGATCGAGCGGAAATGGCAGCAGATCGGCCGCGGCCAGCGGGTCTTCCAGGTGGTCACCGGGGGAGGGGAAACGGGGCGGGAACTGACCCGCTCAGGCTGCGACAAGATTGCCTTCACCGGCTCCACGGCCACTGCGAAGCAGGTGATGGCCGCCTGCGCCGAAACGCTCACGCCGCTGGTGGCCGAGTGCGGCGGCAAGGACGCCATGCTCGTCACCGCCGACGCCGACCTGGAGGCCGCGGCCTCCGCCGCGGTTTTCGGGGCCATGGGCAATGCCGGACAGACGTGCGCGGGAGTCGAGCGCGTCTACGTGGACCGGGCCGTATACGAGCCGTTCCTGGATCTGATGGTGTCGAAAAGCCGGGGCCTGGTGGCCGGAGCAGGGACCGGAGCGGACTACGGGCCGATGACCCTCCCCGCCCAGGTGGACGTCGTGGCCGGGCACATCAACGCCGCGCTCGAAGCCGGCGGACGCGCGGTGCTGGGCGGCCCCGACTCCGTCCGGGAGGGCCGGACGATCGAGGCCGTCGTGCTGACCGGGGTTCCGGAAAGCAGCGAGGCGGTGCGCCGGGAGACCTTCGGCCCCGTCGTCGTCGTGAATCCGGTGGAGGACATGGATGAAGCCGTGGACCGGGCGAACGCGACCAGCTACGGGCTGGGTGCCTCCATCTTCAGCGGCAGCCGGGCCGCCGCCCGGAGTCTGGCCGCGCGGCTCGAGGCCGGGGTGGTGACGGTGAACTCCGTGCTGGGCTTCGCCGCCATCGGTGCGCTGCCGTTCGGCGGCGTCAAGGACTCCGGATTCGGGCGGATCCACGGGGCGGAGGGGCTGCGGGAGTTCAGCGTGCCCAAGGCGATGACCGAGCAGCTCTTCTCCCCGCCCCTGGACCTGCTGCGGATGCGCCGGCCCGAGCGTGACATGAGGATCGCCCGCACCATGCTCGGCCTGCTGCACGGCAGCCGGCGCCGCCGGACCGGCCCACGCTGACGTCCGGCGGCCGGGGCGGCTGCGGCGCCCTGTCGTCCGGCGTGCCGCGGTCAGCCGGGAACTCCCAGCGCCTGCAGGATCAGGCCGGTGATCCGTTCCCGGTTGGCCGCTGACTGGTCAAAACGGGTGAAGCGGCCCAGATCGGCGGTCATGTTCAAGGCGCCGTGAACCAGGAAGCGGACCTCCGCCGCCCCGAGATCCGGGCGCAGCCGGGCCAGGAGCCCGACCCAGATACGGATGTGCCGGCGCTGCAGGATCCGCAGCTGGGCCCGTTCCGCCTCGGAAAGGTTAAGGGCGTCCGCAAAGTAGACGAACATCAGTTCGTGATGGGCGAAGGTGTGCCGCACGTAGGCGCCGATGAGGGCCACCAGCGCCTCCTCCGGGCCGTCGGCGGGAGCCAGCGCCTCGGCGGTGGCCGCGGCCAGCCGGTCCGCGGCCCGGTGGCAGGCCTGCAGCAGCAGAGCGGACTTCCCGGGAAAGTGCCGGTACACGGCTGAGGCCGTCACCCCAGCGGCGGCTCCCACCTCTTCGATGCCGGCCTCCCGGTAGCCCTTCCGGTAGAACAGCCGCACAGCCTGCGTGAGCAGCAGCTCCTTCCGCGGCTGGGCGGGCGGTGCCTCCGTCGAGCCGGCGGAAGCGCCGGCCGTGCCGGCCCCGTTGGAACGGCCCGGTTCCCCGAACCTGCCGGAGCCGTACCGCTGGTTCCCGCCGCCGCATTCCTCATCCGGTAGGGGAAAACGCAGCACCGCTGCCGCCGATGCGCGCAGGACGGCTTCGATCCGGCGCGGAGCCAGCACCGTGTGGTGGGCGGTGATGCTGGCGATCATGCCGAAGGCCCCGACGGCCAGGAAGCGGGCCTGCGACTCGGTGAGCTGCGGCCGGACGGCGGTCAGCGGTACCAGCACGCGGCGGGTCAGCTCGTCGAACCGGGCCCACAGCCGGGCGTGGTCGGCGGCGCTGAGATAGCGGGCTTCGTGCCGATAGATGCTGCCGGTGCCGCGGTTGGCCAGGGTCACGGCGACCACGGCGTCCACCAGGTGCTCCAGCCGTTCCTCGGGGCCGGCAGCCGCCGGCAGCGCGTCCTCGGCCGTGGCGTCCAGGAGCTGCTGCACCATCTGCAGCGCGGCTTCCAGGAAGAGCTGGTACTTGCCCGAATAGTGCCGGTAGAGCGCCGGTGCAGAGATGCCGACCTCGGCGGCGATCTCCTCCATGCTCACCCCGTGGTAGCCGCGCTCGCTGAAGGCCAGCGCCGCGGCCCGGGCGATGAGCAGGCGGCGGTTCCTGGGCCGTGCGGCCCGGACCGCGGGCGGTTCCGGGACGGCACGGGGTTTTGCGGGCAGCGGCATGCGCCCCAGCCTAGCCCGCCGAAGAGGCCGGGAATACCTGCCCGCAGAGGTGAATCACGGTTAACAAAAGGGGCTGACGGCGCCGGGCTTTTCCTGCATACTGATCCGACAATCCGTCTGCGGCCGCGCCCGGCCGGCCCCATACACCGCCGTATGAAAGGGATCGCGATGACTACCAGCGCCGCCCCGACCGAATCCGTGCCCGCCGGCATCGGATCCCGGTACCGCCGCAGTCACTGGATGAACCAGATCTCCGGCCACGCCCGCATGAAACCCGACGCCACCGCCTTCCGGTTCATGGGAGACACCGTGACCTGGCGCCAGGTGCATGAACGGTCGACGGCGTTTGCCGCCGCCCTGCAGCGGCGCGGCGTGCAGTTCGGGGACCGGGTGCTGCTGCTGACCCTGAACCGGCCGGAAACGGCGGAGGCCGTGTTCGGGATCAACCAGCTGGGGGCCATGGCGGTGCCGGTCAACGTCCGGCTCTCGCCGCCGGAGCTGGCCTACATCTTCGACGATGCCGACGCCGATGTCCTGGTGGTCGAATCGGTCCTGCTTCCACTGGCGGCGGCCGTCGCGGCCATCACGTCGCGCATCACACGGATGATCGTCGTCGGCGGGCCGGCGGGGGACGGCGCCGAGGCCTTCGACGACCTCGTCGGGGAAGACCCGGAGGGCTATGACCCGCCGGACGTTCCCGAGGACACCACGGCGCTGATCATGTACACCTCGGGCACCACCGGCCGGCCCAAGGGCGCCATGCTGGACCACCTGAACCTGCAGGCCCAGTCGCTGACCTGCATCCGGGCCAACGCCGTGTTCACGGAGGACGACGTCGCGTTCCTTACGGCGCCCATGTTCCACATCGCCGGCTTCGGTTCGATCGCCCCGAACTTCCTGCTCGGCATTCCCACCGTGATCCACCCGCTGGGTGCCTTCAACCCCGCGGCCATCATCGACGCCTGGGAGCAGGAGCGCGCCACCGTCGTCTTCAACGTGCCCACGCAGTGGCAGATGATCTGCGCCCAGCCGGGGCTGAAGGACCGGGACCTGGCCCTGCGGGTCGTCAGCTGGGGCGCCGCACCGGCGTCGGACAGTGTCCTGCAGGCCATGGAGGAGTCCTTTCCGAACGCGATGAACGTGGCGGTGTTCGGGCAGACCGAGATGTCACCGATCACCTGCGTGCTGCGGGGAACCGATTCCCGCCGCAAGCTGGGCTCCGTGGGGCAGCCCATTCCCACCATGCAGTACCGGATCGTGGATCCGGCGATGAACGATGTGGCGACCGGCGAGGTCGGAGAGATCGTCTACCGCGGCCCCAACATGATGAGCGGCTACTGGCGCAAGCCCGCGGAAACGGCGGAGGCCTTCGCGGGCGGCTGGTTCCACTCCGGTGACCTGGTGCGCCAGGACGAGGACGGCTTCATCTGGGTGGTGGACCGGGTCAAGGACATGATCATCTCCGGCGGGGAGAACATCTACTGCATTGAGATCGAAAACGCGCTCTTCGCGCATCCCGCCGTGCAGGAGGCCGCGGTCTACGGCCGGCCCAACGAGAAGTGGGGCGAGGTTCCGGTTGCGGCGGTGGTGCTCGCGCCCGGGGCATCGCTGACGGCCGACGAGCTGTCCGCCTGGCTCGACGGCCGGCTGGCGCGGTTCAAGCACCCGAAGGACCTGGTGTTCGTGGATGAGCTGCCGCGCAATGCCGGCGGCAAGGTCGTCAAGAACCAGCTGCGCAGCGTGCCCGCCGCCCCGGATTCGCTCCGGCAGCCGGCGGGGTAGGCCCCGGAACGCGCGGAAGCCTGCGGCAGCCGTGCCGGTGCACGGTGCCGCAGGCTTCGGCGCGGGTTCGGTCAGTCCTCGGGATCGGCCCAGATCCGCGGGTCGCCGGATTCCCACTGCGGGTCGGCGAAGGTCCATTCGCCGTCCTGCTCGGAGTACGGCTGGACGGCGCCGATGCAGACACCGGCGGAGTGTTCAGTGACCACGTGGATGCCGTCGGTCTGCTCCTCGGGCAGGTGCACGTCGGAGAAGACCGCGACGGCGCGGTACTGGTCGCGCTGCTCCAGCAGGACAGTGTAGAGGTCCCCGATCATGGCGTCGGCGTCGAGCTCCTCGTCGCTCTCCTCGGGGGAGACCGCGATCATCCGCAGCTCGCCGTCCTCCTTCTGCACGGCCAGGGCCGCCGGCAGGAACGCACCCACCGCCTCCAGCTGCTCCTGGGCTACCCCCAGGGCGGTGCCCACCAGGGCGTTGAGGTCCTCCTGGACCTGGTCGTCTTCCACCTCGCCGTTCAGCTCGGGATCGGCCATTCTCAGCTCCTTACCAGTTTGAGGACACGGTCGCGGACCTGCTCCATGGTGGGCAGGTCCTCCGCCTCCGCGTTCAGCCGCAGGAACGGCTCCGTGTTGGAGGGGCGCAGGTTGAACCACCACTTTCCGTCATCGGAAGTGAAAGTCAACCCGTCGGTGGCGTCGATGCTCACGCCCTCACGTTCAAATTCGCCGCGTACCCGGGCCACCGCCGCGGGAACGTCCTCCACCACCGAGTTGATCTCCCCGGAGGCGAAGTACGGCTCGTATTCTCGGGCCAGGTCCGAAAGCGCCCGGGGCTGCTCGCCCAGGGCGGCCAGCACGTGCATGGCCGCCAGCATGCCGGTGTCGGCGTTGTAGAAGTCGCGGAAGTAGTAGTGGGCCGAGTGCTCCCCGCCGAAGATCGCCTGCTCGCTGGCCATGACGGCCTTGATGAAGGAGTGGCCCACGCGGGTGCTCACGGCCCTGCCGCCCTCACGCGCGACCAGCTCGGGCACGGCGCGGGAGGTGATGCAGTTGTGGATGACCACCGGGGTCTGCTCGCCGGCGGCCCGCGCCCGGCCGATCTCGCGGCGGGCCACCAGGGCGGTGATCGCCGAGGGGCTGACCGGCTCGCCCTTTTCGTCGATGACGAAGCAGCGGTCGGCGTCGCCGTCGAAGGCCAGCCCGATGTCCGCGCCGTGGGCGACGACGGCAGCCTGCAGGTCCCGCAGGTTTTCCGGCTCGAGCGGGTTGGCCGGATGGTTGGGGAAGGAACCGTCAAGTTCGAAGTACAGCGGCACGATGTCCAGCGGCAGCGCGGGCAGGATGGTGTCGCCCAGGACGGCGGGGGTGGTCATCCCGGCCATGCCGTTGCCGGCGTCTACCACGACCTTCAGCGGCCGGATCCCGGACAGGTCGACCAGGCTGCGCAGATAGCCGGCGTAGTCGGCCAGGATGTCCCGGACGCTGATCGTGCCGCGGACGGCGGCGGCGGGGATGCTGCCCTCGGCCAGGTAGTGCTCGGCACGGGCCTGGATGTCCTTGAGCCCGGAATCGGCGGAGATCGGCACGGCACCGGCGCGCGCCATCTTGATGCCGTTGTACTGGGCCGGGTTGTGGCTGGCGGTGAAGGTCACGCCGGGCATGTCCAGCACGCCGCAGGCGTAGTACAGCTCATCGGTGGAGATCAGGTCCAGGAGCAGGACGTTCGCGCCGCGGGCGGTGGCGCCGTCGGCGAAATCCTTGATGAACTCCGGGGAGGAGGGGCGCATGTCCCCGCCCACCAGGACGGTCTGTCCCTGAAGGCCCAGCACGTCCACGAAGGCCGCGCCGACGGCCCGGACGCTGTCCGGGGTGATGGTCTCGCCCACCACGCCGCGCACGTCGTAGGCCTTGAAGGATGCCGAGAGGTCGATTGCACTGTTCACCTGATGCAGTCTATAGGCCCGGTTCCGTGCCACGCCCGGCGCGCCCGCCGGCCCGCCGCCCCGGGGCACGCCTGCGGCAGCCGTCCACAGCCGGACCTGGACCGGGACGAAACTGTCAGGCGGGGCTGGAATAGTGGATGGCATGGACACCGCCGAGGACACTGCAGGAAACGAACACGCCGGAGCCGATCCCGCCGCTCCTAACCCGGCCGCGGCCGGCCCGCAGCTGCGTGCGGAGGCCGTCACCCGGCTGCGGGCGCTGGTCGGCAACGACTCCGCCGACTTCCACCCCGGCCAGTACGAGGCCATCGAGGCACTGGTCCAGGGCGGCCGGCGGGCGCTGGTGGTGCAGCGCACGGGCTGGGGCAAGTCCGCCGTCTACTTCGTGGCCAGCCTGCTGCTGCGGGCCCGCGGGGCGGGCCCCACCCTGATCGTCTCCCCGCTGCTGGCCCTGATGCGGGATCAGGTGGCCGCCGCCGAACGGGCCGGGGTGCGGGCGGCGGCGATCAACTCCGCCAACCAGCTCGAATGGCAGGACATCTCCGCCCGCCTGGCAGCCGACGACGTCGACGTCCTCCTCGTCTCCCCGGAGCGGCTGAACAACCCGTCCTTCCGTGAGCAGCACCTGCCCGAGCTGATCGCCCGGTCCGGGCTGCTGGTGATCGATGAGGCGCACTGCATCTCCGACTGGGGCCACGACTTCCGTCCGGACTACCGGCGGATCCGCAGCCTGATCGAGCAGCTGCCCGCCACGGTGCCGGTGCTGGCCACCACCGCCACGGCCAACTCCCGCGTGGTGGCGGACGTGGAGGAGCAGCTGGCCGCCGGCGGCGAAGACGTCTACACCATCCGCGGCGCCCTGGCCCGGGATTCGCTGCGGCTCGGTGTACTCCGGCTGCCCAACCCGCGGGCGCGGCTGGCCTGGCTGCTTACCCACCTCGGGGACCTTCCGGGCAGCGGCATCATCTACACGCTCACCGTCTCCGCCGCCGAAGACACCGCCCGGCTGCTGCAGAAGGCCGGGCATCGGGTGCTGTCCTACACCGGCCGCACCGACCCCGCCGAGCGGGAGGCCGCAGAAGCGGCCCTGAAGGCCAACGAGGTCAAGGCGCTGGTGGCCACCAGCGCCCTGGGCATGGGCTTCGACAAGCCGGACCTGGGCTTCGTGGTGCACCTGGGGGCGCCGTCGTCGCCGGTGGCCTACTACCAGCAGGTCGGCCGCGCCGGCCGCGGCACCCCGAACGCCGACGTCCTGCTGCTGCCCGGAGCCGAGGACAAGGACATCTGGGAGTACTTCGCCACCGCGTCCATGCCCGCCGAACAGCCCGCCAACGCGGTCCTGGCGGAGCTGGCCGGCGGGGCGGTCCTGTCCACCGCCGCTCTGGAGACCCGGGTCGACCTGAAGCGCTCGCCGCTGGAGCTGCTGCTGAAGGTGCTCGCCGTGGACGGTGCGGTGGAGAAGGTGGGCGGCGGCTGGCAGGCCACCGGGCGTCCCTGGCACTACGACCGGGAACGTTATGAGCGGATCTCCGCGGCCCGGGTCCGCGAGCAGCAGGCCATGCTGGACTACGAAACCACCGCCGGCTGCCGGATGGAGTTCCTCTCCCGCCAGCTCGATGATCCGGCGGCGGCGCCGTGCGGGCGCTGCGACAACTGCGCCGGCGCCTGGTTCTCCGACGCCGTGGCCGACGACGCCCGGCAGGATGCCGCGCAGGCGCTCGAGAAGGTGGGGGTGGAGATCGACCCTCGCGGCATGTATCCCACCGGCATGGACCGGCTGGGCATTCCGGCCAAGGGCAAGATCAAGCCCGACGCCGTGGTGCAGCCCGGCCGCGCCCTGGCCCGGCTCACCGACCTCGGCTGGGGCGGCCGGCTCAGGGAGCTGTTCGCCCCGGGCGCCCCGGACACCGAAGTGGACCGGGCCCTGGTGCAGGGCTGCGTCCAGGTACTGGCGCAGTGGGGCTGGGCCGAGCGCCCCGTCGCGGTCGTGAGCATCCCGTCCCGGTCCCGGCCGGCCCTGGTCGGCTCGCTGGCCCGGGGCATCTCGGAGCTCGGCCGGCTGCCTTACCTCGGGGAGCTGCAGGCTGTGAACGGCGGGCCGCAGGGCTCCTCCGGGGGCAACAGCGCCTTCCGGCTGGCCGCTGTGTGGGAGCGGTTCGCGGTGCCGGCGGGCGGCGCGGAATGGTTCGCCGCCAACCCGGGGCCGGTGCTGCTCGTGGACGACTTCGCAGACAGCCGATGGACCCTTACCGAAGCCGGGCGGGTGCTGCGGCAGGCCGGAGCCTCCGCGGTGCTGCCGTTTGTCCTGGCGCTGAAAGCCTAGGCAGTCGGCTGCCCCCGGCCCCGCCGGCCAGGACAGGCCGGGCTACCGGCCGCGGTAGATCGGGGCCCGCCGCCCGGCAAAGGCCTCGGCAGCCTCCGCGAAGTCGGCGCTGGGCAGGAAGGCGCTGTTCCACACCTGTACGTAGTCCAGTCCGGCCTGCACCTGGGGGCCGACCCGCTGGTTCAACACCTGCTTGACGCCCTGCACCACCAGCGGCGGATTGGCGGCCACCGACGCGGCGAGCTCCCGGCCCCGGGAGAGGACATCCTCGGCCGTTTCGGTGATCAGGCCGAGGGTGAGCGCCCGGGCGGCGTCGAAATCCTCCCCGGTGAGGGCCAGGTGGCGGGTTGGCCCCTCGCCGATGATGTCCGGCAGCCGCTGGAGTGACCCCAGGTCGGCCACGATGGCCACTTTGACCTCCCTGATGCTGAATTTCGCCGCCGGGGAGGCGATGCGGATGTCTGCGGCGGCGATGACATCCACCCCGCCGCCAATGCACCAGCCGTCCACGGCGGCGATCACCGGCTTGGCGCACCGGGCCACCGAGGTGACGGCGTCCTGCAGGGCGGCGATCCGCCGCCGGAACTCCTCGCGCTGCCGGGCGTCCGGCGGGCCGGAACGCAGGGCAGGCGCAAAGACCGGAGCCATCGCGGCCAGGTCGAGCCCGTAGCTGAAGTTGCCGCCGGAACCGTGGACCAGCACCGCGCGGACGTCCTCGTCGGCGCTGATCCGGTCGAAGACCAGCGGCAGCTCGGCCCAGAAGTCCGGCCCCATGGCGTTGCCCGGTCCGGGACCCAGCAGCTGCACCTCGGCCACGCCCGCGGCCACGGACACCCGCAGGGCACGCAGTGCTTCCCCGTCCTCCCGGCGAAGGCAGGCACCGGGCCCGACGGCGGGACCCTGATCGGCGGGCAGCGGCGGCGGCAGAGAGGACATGGAGAGCTCCAGGGTCGTTCCGCGCCGACGAGGCGGCAGCGGGAAGCGGGCAGACGGCGGACCGGCGGCCCGCACGGTGGAACGTCCGGCGGTGGCCGGATGTGGGACAGCTTACCCACGGCCCGGCCTGGACCGGACCGCCTCGGGCGGGGAGCGCGCCGCCGGGAGGCGGAGCCGGGCCGCCGTAACCAAACTGTGGCGGGACAATCGCCTCCGGAAGGGCCGGACGGGCGCCTGCGGCCGCCAACCGCTACTAGGATCGAAGTATGGAGTTTGTCGTGATCGTCCTGTTCGTTGCTGCGATCCTGCTTGTGAATTTCCTGATGGATCGGGCGCGGAAGAAGCGGCACGAGAGCCCGGCCGCCGACCCGCGGCCCGAGGCAGGCGCCCAGGCCGCAGGGCAGGTCCAGAAGCCGAAGCTCCCGGCCGGCGCGTCGGCGCAGACAGCCCGTGAAGCCGCCCGGCTGCTGGAGCCCGAGCAGCACCGGCAGGTATACGCCGCCATCGCCCAGGGACAGGCTGTCAAGGCCGTCAAGCTCTACGCCCAGTTCACCGGCTCCGGGCTGCGTGCCGCCAGCGTGGCGGTCACCAGCCTGGCTGCCCATCCGCAGCCGCAGCCGCAGAACCGGGCGGACCAGCCGCCGGCGTCCTCGCCGGACAGCGCCGCCCGTGCCGGGACCGGCGCGGCTGCCCCGCCTGCCGGCGCCGATGTTCCCGCTGCAGAGCCCGCCTCGGCTGACCGCCCGGCACCGGAGCCGCCCCGTCCGGGCGCAACAGGCGAGCCGGACGCCGGGCGCGGAGCGGATCCAGCCAAGCCGCACCCGGATGCCCCGCTTCCGGACGACGCCGAGATCAGCCGATGGGCGCAGAACCTGCGGCCTGAAGACTTTTAGCTCTCCCTGACTGTCAACTTCAGCGGTGGCTTAATCAACCCGGGCAGGGTACCGTCGCCCTATTAGGCGCTGCCGCGAACGGCAGCCACCACTTGGATAACTGTGGGCCGGGCCTCAGACCGGCGTTATTTCTTATCCTGCAATCGTCAGGAACCTGTTTGACCCAAACCCCCATTTCGCCCATCCCTGCGCACGGCCCCGTCGGGCCGGGATCGGCGTATCCGTTGATCCTGCAGTGCCTCGACTACACCGTGGATCTCCGGCCGGCGGGTGAGCATGTGTCCGGCGCAGGTCACCCCGGTCCGGCCGCAGCCCTCCCTGCCGAGGTGCACCTGGAGGCGGTGGCCATGGCCGAAGCAGCCGTCGAGTCCGCGGAGTGGGAACTTGACCGGGCCCGGCATGACCGGGAGCAGGCACTGCTTGCCGCCAGGCTGGCCGGGGCGCTGGACCACGGAGACACGCTTCCCTAGGCTTTTCCCGCCCGTGCCCGGGGCCTCCGGGCCGGCTGTCCGAGGTGAACTCATCTGCGACGCAGCCTCCGGCCGCTTTGCCGGGCACGCAGCCGCTCAAACATGAAGGAAGGCCCCCGGTTTCCCGGGGGCCTTCCTTTGTCTGGCGGAGACGGGGGGATTTGAACCCCCGGCGGGCTTTAGGCCCGCACTTCATTAGCAGTGAAGCCCATTCGGCCGCTCTGGCACGTCTCCAGTTGCCGCCGGCGCAAGTTGCCAGCCTGTCCAGCGTACCCGCAGATCGGGCTGAAGGCCAAAACGTCGCTACCTGGCTCCCGCCAGGCCTCCCGTGAGGGCTTCCCACAGGAATTCGTAGGACATGGCATGCATCCGGGCCGCCTGCCGGTTGTCCGCCGCGCCGGCGTGGCCGCCTTCCAGCGCTTCATGGAACCACACGCTGTCCACGCCCAGGGCCTCCATGCGGGCGGCCATCTTGCGGGCCTGCACCGGCCCCACCCGGTCATCGCTGGTGGCGGTCCAGATGAGCGTCGGCGGATAGTCGGTGCCGGGCCTGAGCAGATGGTAGGGAGAGAACGTGCGGATGAACTCCCACTGTTCCGGCTCGTCCGGATCTCCGTACTCCGCGATCCACGAATACCCGGCGGAGAGCTTGGTGTAGCGGCGCATGTCCAGCAGCGGAACTCCGCAGGAGACGGCGCCGAACAGGTGCGGGTAGGTGGTCAGCATATTGCCCACCAGCAGGCCGCCGTTGCTGCGTCCGGTGCAGCCCAGATGCTCCCTGGACGTCACCTTCCGGCGGATCAGGTCCTCGGCCACGGCGGCGAAGTCCTCGTAGGCGCGGTGCCGGTTGGCCTGCAGCGCTGCCCGGTGCCAGTCCGGCCCGTATTCGCCGCCGCCGCGAATATTCGCCAGGACATACACGCCGCGGCGTTCGAGGCCGTCGCGCCCGGTCGTGCGGCGTTCGAGCCAGCCGCGGCCCACCACGCCGCTGTACGCAGGGGTCAGTGAGGCTTCGAAGCCTCCGTAACCGTTGAGCAGGGTGGGGTTGGCGCCGTCGAGCACCAGGCTGCGCGGCGCGACCTGGAAGTAGGGCACCCGGGTTCCGTCTGCGGACTCCGCGAAGTGCTGTTCCACCGTGTAGTCGGCGGTGTCGAAGTAGGCGGGGGAAGTGCGGATGATCTCCGGCTCGGCGGCGTCGGCGCCCAGGGCCCCGCGGGAGAGGGTGGAAGGGGTGAGGAACCCGGTGCTGACCAGCCAGTAGTCGTTGCCGGCGGCCTCGTCCTCGTCGTCAACCGCGTAGGCGTCCACACTGTGCAGCGGCGGGCAGGCCTCCAGCGTGCGGGCCCGCCACCCCGAGGCCGGGTCGATGACCTGGATGTCGCTGCTGACGTTGCGCAGCAGGTTCAGCAGCAGGAAGTCCCGGGTCCAGCTCCAGGACTGCAGGGAGGTTTCCGGATCGGGCCGGAACAGGACCTGCAGGTCACGGTCTCCGGCCAGGAAGGCCTCCAGATCCGCGGCCAGCAGCGATCCGGCGGGATGGACGGTGCCCCCGGCCTCCCAGTCGGTGCGCGGACGCATCAGCAGCCACTGCCGGTGCAGGTCGACCGTAACGTCCTCCGGCACCTCGATCCGCACCCACCCGCCGTCGCGGCGCAGGAAGCTGCGGCTGCGGTAGAAGTCGATGATGTCCACGGCGATGTCCCGCTCAAACCCGGGGGTCTGGTCCCGCGCCACGTACGCCATCATGTGATCTGCCGGGACGTCGAACTCCAGCTCGGCGCTGTCCAGCGCCTGCCCGCGGCGCAGCAGCCTCGCCGTGCGCGGATACGACGAGGTGGTCATGGAGCCCGGCCCGAAGTCGGTGCCCACGTGCAGGGCGTCCGGGCCCGCCCAGCTGACCTGGCTCTTGGCGGTGGGAATGTCGAAGCCGCCGGGCACGAAGCCGAGATCCTCGACGTCGAACTCCCGGTACCGGGAGGCGTCGCCGCCGTCGGGGGAGAGGACCACCAGGGCGCGGCGGTAGGGCCCGCCGTCGGCCGGGTGCAGGAACCGGGCCCCGCCCCAGACCCATTCGGTGCCTTCGCTGCGGCTGAGTTCGTCGATGTCGAGCAGCACCTGCCACTGCGGGGAGCCGTCACGGTAGCTCTGCCAGTCGGTGCGCCGCCACAGGCCGCGGGGATGCTCGCCGTCGCGCCAGAAGTTGTAGTACCAGTCCCCGCGCTTGGCGACCATGGGAATCCGGTCACTGGAGTCGAGGACCTCGAGCAGGCGCTGCTCGGTCCGCTCGAATCCGGTGCGGGAGAGCAGCTGTTCGGTCCGCTCGTTGCGGCTGCGCACCCAGTCGAGCTGGCGGTCGCCGTGGATGTCCTCCAGCCAGAGGAATTCATCCTCGGCTGCCTGGTCTGCTGCGGGGCCGGTCGGTGTGCTCATGTGCCCATCCTAGGGGCGCCGGCGGCCGCTCCGGACGAGCCTGCGTCCGTGCCGGCGGCGGCCGACGACGCTGTGGCGGCGGATACCCTAGGAGCATGGAGAACACGCAGATCACCCGGATCGCCGTCGTCGGCGCCGGACCGCGGGGACTCTCCGTGGTGGACCGCCTGCTCTCCCGGCGCCGGGTGCTGCCCGAGGCGGCGCGGCCCGCCCTGCGGATAGTCCTGGTGGACCCTTACGACCCCGGGCCCGGCCATGTCTGGCGCACCGACCAGTCCCGGCTGTTCCTGATGAACACGCCCGCCCTGTTTCCCACCGTGGTGCCGGCCGGGCCCACCGCCGCGGAGATGCCGCCGTCGCCGGCCGGGCTGTCCTTTGACGGATGGCGGGAGCTGATGCGCTCGGCCCCAGCCCCGCAGCTCAGCGACGGAGACCGGGCGGAGCTTGCCGGGCTCACCTCCGCCGATTTCCCCAGCCGCGCCCTGTACGGCCGCTACCTGCAGTGGACCTGGCACCGGCTGTTCGACGCCGCCCGGGCCGACGGCGTCGAACTGCGCCACGAACGGGCCGAGGCGCTGCACCTGCAGCGGCGGGGCGCCGGGTTCACCGTGGAGCTGTCCGGCGGCGCGCAGCTTGACGCCGACGCCGTCGTGCTCGCCCTGGGGCACGTGCCGGCGGACCTGAGCGCGGAGCAGGAGCGGCTGCGGGCCGCAGCGCAGCGGCACGGCCTGGACTACTTTCCGCCCGCGGTTCCGGGCGACGTCGACTTTTCCCGGCTGCCCGAGGGCGAACCGGTGCTGGTGCGCGGGCTCGGTCTGAACTTCTTCGACCTGATGGTGCAGGTCACCGAAGGCCGCGGGGGCCGTTTCCTGCCCACCGGCCACGGCCCGGGCCGTGCCCTGCGCTACGAGCCCTCCGGGCGGGAACCGCTGCTGCTGGCCGCCTCCCGCCGCGGCACGCCCTACCGGGCCAAGGCGCTGCTGGACAGCTACATCCCCCGCAGCGTCCGGCTGCGGTACCTGACCCGGGAGGCCGCGTCGCGGCTGACCCGGCGCGGCCTGAACCCGGGTTTCGACCATGACCTCTGGCCGCTGCTGCACCGGGACGCGGTCTGGGCCTACTACGGCACGCTGGCCCGGGTCCGGCCCGGGGCCCTGCGCGGCGGCGCTTCGGACTTCCTCACCGAGCTGCAGGCCGCGCTGGATGTTCCCGGCCCCGCCTGGGACGCCGCCAAGGAGGACGTGCTCGGGCGGTATGTACCGGACGCCCACCGCACCAACCTCGAGGCCCTCGCCCAGCCGCTGGGCCGCCGGCCCTACGCCGGCGCCGAAGAGCTCGACGCCGCGGTGCTGGCGTATCTCGAGGACGACGCCGCGGGCTCGGCGGCCGGGGAGGACGACCCGCTGAAGATGGCGATCGGCGCGTTCAACGCCGGCCGCAGCGTCCTGAAGGAAGTGGTGGCCGACGGCGGCCTGGCCGAGGAATCCTGGCTCGCCGAGCTGCGCGGCTGGTTCGAGCCGCTGGTCGAAGGCCTGGCCAGCGGGCCCCCGCCGCAGCGGATCGAGCAGCTCGCGGCCCTGACCCGCGCCGGGCTGGTGCGCTTCGTCGGGCCGGATCCGCGCTTTGACGTCGATGAGGCGGCCGGGCTGTTCACCGCGGCGTCGCCCTGGGTAGGTACCCGGCACACCGCCCGCGTGCTGCTGGAGGCGATGATGCCGCCCAACCGGGTCGAGCGGACCGGCAGCCCGCTGCTCGGCTCGCTGCTGCGGGACGGGCTGGCCCGGCCCAAGGTGATGATGTCCGCCACCGGCACCCCGGTGCTGACCCCCGGCCTGGATGTCACGCCGCCGCCGTACCGGCCGGTGGGCGTCAGCGGCGAACCGCAGCAGAACCTGTACGTGCTTGGCCTGCAGCTGTCCTCGGTGCAGTGGGGCACCGCGATCGCCGCGGAGGCCGGAGCGCCGGCCGCGGCAGGCTCCCGCACCCTGCGCGACGCCGACGACATCGCCGCCGCGCTGCTGGCCGGTACCGGAGACGGACAGGAAACGGCGGACGCCGCACCGGAACCGGCCGCGCTGGCCTGAGCCGCGGCGCTGGGGGAAGCGCGGACCGGCTGACCGGCCGGCGGGCCTTGTTGGTTTGTCGCAGAGTAACAGCGCGGGGACGGCTGGCGGCCCCGGCACGCCAGCGCTCCGCAGCGTGCGAAACCCCCGGGCGAGGGTGAAGCCGCAGACATACCGTGGAGGTGGGGCGGGTTTGACGTGGCCTGCCTTTCCTTGGTGTGACGCAGGAGCGCAGGCGCTCCGGCGTTCTGTGCAGAAAGAAGGTCCGCCCTTGAAAGCGTGGCAGTACGAAGGCAACCGCAAGCCGATCCAGCTGAACGAAGTCCCCGAACCGGTTCCCGCCCCCACTCAGGTCATCATCGACGTGTTGGCGGCCGGCCTGTGCCACTCGGACGTGATGTACATGGAGGTCGGAGACTCGACCATGCCGTTCCTGCCCATGACGCAGGGACACGAAAATGCGGGCGTGATCACCGCGCTCGGGTCCGAGGTCGTAGGTTTCGCAGTGGGCGACGTGGTCGGCGTCTGTTCCTCCGGCGTCCAGCCTCCCCTCGGCATGTTCACCCCCGGCGGTTTCGCGGACAAACTTGCCGCCGACTACCGGGACCTCGCGCGGGTGCCGGAAGGCCTGGACCTTTCCCTGGCAGCTCTGGCCACCGACGCCGGCATGACCTCGTACCACGCCATGATCAAGGTCGGCGGCGCCACGAAGGGCATGAAGGTGGGAGTGATCGGGTTCGGCGGCCTGGGCCAGATCGGCGCCCGCGCCGCGGTCCTCGCCGGGGCGGAGGTCCATGTTGCGGAGATGAAGGACGAGGCCTGGCCCAACGCCTATGAGGCCGGTGTGGTGTCGTGCGTCAGGGACGCGGCGGAATGGGTGCCCGCCGACGCCAACCCGATGGCGGGCGGATCCTTCGACCTGATTGTCGACTACGCCGGATTCGACACTACCCAGAAGGCAGTGAACGCCCTGAAACGCGGCGGCAAGGTCGTCCAGGTCGGCCTCGGCCGGCCAACCTTCACGGTGGCGACCAACAGCATCCTCGGGAAATCAATCGAAGGGTCGCTCGGCGGCACGGTGCAGGACATCGAGGAGGTTTTCGACCTCATGCTCCGGGGGGAAATCCGGCCCGCATATGAAGAGATTCCCTTCGACGCCATCGGAGAAGGCCTGGACCGTCTGAAGAACAACCAGGTCCTTGGCCGCTTGGTGGCCCGGATCGGAAACTGACACCTCTCGCCCCGGACACGACGGCGGGGCGGCGTCAGGGCGGCGTCAGCCGTGGAACGTCAGCGAGAGCATCATGTCCTTGAGCAGCCGATACTCGTCGCTGCCCATCCAGGCCTCCGCGGCGGCGTCGTCGGCAACCGCCGTCGGGTCCGGCACGGCCGTGAAGCTGACTCCGCCGTCGGCTGAGTAGAAGGTCCCGTAATCCGGTCCCCGGTCATCGCCGGTGACCTGGGGGAGCGGGCCGGGCTCCAGCTGGACGTGGTAGCCCCGGCCGCCGGTCTCCCACACGGGCCGCGACTCGAACTGGAAGTACACCTGCCGGCCGAACCTGTCCAGATAACCGGGAAGCGCCTGCGCGTCGTACAGGACGTGCCCGGGGCTGGGCATGCCGGCGCCGTCCCCCGGAATGCCGCTGTAGAAGGACGCCACCGGGCGTCCGGCCTCGTTCAGGATGGTGAAGGCCGCCGGAGTCACATACCCGACGGCGTGGGCCGGAACTGGGCGGGGTTCGGCTTCCACCGCACTCCAGCCGGCCGGAACCGAGAAGCTGTGCAGCCCGTTGGGCGTGGTCACCGTTGTCGGGTCGGCCGGCGCCGGCTCTGCGGAGGCGGGCGGTTCGGAGGCGCTCGGGGCTGGGGCGGACGCCGTCGGCGCGGGCGTGCCGGAGGGCGTCCCTGCAGCCGTGGAGGGGCCGGCGGCCGGCGCCTCATCCCGGCCGCAGGAGGTCAGCAGCACCGACCCCGCGATCAGCAGTGAACATGCGGCCGCGCGCACGGCGGTGCGTGTGACAGAACCAGGCATTGTCTTTCCCCCATTGCTGGCCCGCAGTTCGCGGGCCGGTCTCCGCATCCTAGCCTGACCGTACGACGACGGCGGCCCGCTCCCTGCGAAGGGAACGGGCCGCCGTCGTCGTACGTCAGTGACCTAGATCGGGTACTGGCGCGGAGTGCGCTGGATGGTGATGGTGTGGTCGGTGGTGAATTCCTCCAGCGCCCACTCGCCGTTGAAGCGGCCGAGCCCGGAGTTCTTCTCACCGCCGAACGCGATGTGCGACTCGTCCTGGACGGTGATGTCGTTGACGTGGGTCATGCCGGCGCGCATGCGCTTGGCGAACTCGACGCCGCGGTCCAGGTCGGAGGTGAACACGGCGCTGGAGAGGCCCAGATCGGTGTCGTTGGCCAGGGCCAGGGCGTGCTCGGCGTCGTCGGCGCGCTGGATGCCGGCGATCGGGCCGAAGATTTCCTCCCGGGCCAGCTCCATGTCGTTGGTGACATCGGCGAACACGTACGGGGAGAGGACCTGCCCGTCCACGGAGCCCTCGACGACCAGCCGGGCCCCTTCCTCCTGCGCGAGGCGGATCTTCTCCTGCAGGCCTTCGAGCTGGCCGGCGTTGATGATCGGGCCCACCACGTTCTGCGGATCGGTCGGGTCGCCGGCCTTGATGCCGCGCACATGGGCGGCGAACTTCTCGACGAACTCGTCGTAGACCGGAGCCTCGACGATGATCCGGTTGATCGCCATGCAGATCTGGCCCTGGTGCAGGAACTTGCCCATCGCCGCCGCCCGGACCGCCTGGTCGACGTCGGCATCGGCGAGGACCACGAACGGGCCGTTGCCGCCGAGCTCCAGCGCCACGTGCTTGAGCGTGGCGCCGCTGGCGGCCAGGGCACCGACGTTCTTGCCCACCGGAGTGGAGCCGGTGAAGGAGATCAGCTTCGGCACCGGGTGCTCCACGAACGCGTCACCGATCTCCGAGCCGGAGCCGACGACGACGCTCAGCACGCCCGCGGGCAGGCCGGCCTCCTCGAACACCTTGGCCAGGATCAGCCCGCCGGTCACGGGGGTGTCGCTGGCCGGCTTCAGGACGACGGCGTTGCCGAGGGCCAGCGCCGGCGCCACCGAGCGCTCGGAAAGGTGCAGCGGGAAGTTCCAGGGGCTGATGACCCCGACGACGCCGAGCGGGCCGCGGTACACGCGGGCCTCCTTGCCCGGGACGTCGGAATCGAGGATGCGGCCGCTGACTCGGTGCGGGAAAGTGGCCGACTCGCGGGTGATCGCGATGGCGGAGTCCACCTCGATGTTCGACTTCAGCACGGTGGAACCGGACTCGGCGGCCAGCCAGGCGATGATCTCTTCCCGGCGCTCGTCGAGAATCTCGGCGGCACGCTCAATCACCTTGCGGCGGGCAGCGGGGGGCTGCGCCGCCCACTGCTTCTGCGCCTCGGCGGCGGCGGTGTACGCCTCGTGGAGGTCCTCACGGGAGGCCTGGCGCATGGTGAGCAGGTCCTGCCCGGTGAAGGGGTTGGTATCGGTGAGGACCTTCTCCGAGCGGCCTTCACGCCACTGTCCGCCGATGAACTGTTCAGCGGGAATCCAGCCGGTCTCTGCCGGGTTGGTCGATGCGACCTGGGTTGTCATGAGCCATCTCCTTGTGGGGTTGGGTAACGGCCTGTGGTCGTGTAAACCCGCGTCGGGGCCGCGGCATTCCCACTGAACTCATCCCCCCGGTGAGCAGGGAGGCGGGGTGCGCCTCCAGGCCTTGTCTCTATTCTGCCAGTGCGGATGCGACGCGGATCATGCCTGCCAGCTCCGATGCGTGGGTCGCCGGCCACCAGTGACCGGCGTCGACCGCGGTGAAGCGGGCCAGCGGCGCGAACGCCGTGACGCCCTGGTTCAGCCGGGGCGACAGGAACGGGTCCCGCAGCGGAACCACCACGTGCACCGGAACCTGGACGGGTGCGTCCCGCACGGCATCTGTGGGAGCGCCGGCCATGTTCGCCCGGTACAGGGCCAGCCCGCGCTGCGGGTTGCGGCGGACCGGCCGCCCGGAGGCCCGCTCGTACAGGCGCGCCCCGAGGGCCGAAAAGAGCAGTTCAGGCAGCCCCGGGATCTGGAACCCGGCGACATAGGAGCTGCGCAGGGCCTGCTGGAGGGCGTCGGGCCAGCCCCTGGGTGTCCGCAGCCGCTGCGCAAACCAGCGCCGGAAGTGCAGCAGGTCCGGGCCGGAGATGCTGGTGTAGTCCAGCAGCCGCCCGGGTGCGCGCGGGTCCCGGGCGGCGGCCCAGCCCTGGATGGAGCCCCAGTCGTGGCCGACCAGGTGCACCGGACCGGCGGCCGCGGCGTCCAGGACGGCGTAGAGGTCCTCCACGAGCAGCGGCAGCCGGAACGCGGCCAGCCCGGTCCCGGTGGTCCGGGAGCCTCCGGCGTTGCGCGTGTCGTAGCTGATGACGTGGTGGTCGGCGGCCAGTTCGTGGATCACCGGACCCCACATGGTGTGGTCGTCCGGATAGCCGTGCACCAGGAGCACCTCCGGTACGTCCGGGCCCGGGTCGGGACCGTATTCGAAGACGGCCAGGTCGGCCCCCGGGCCGGCGACGCGCCGTCGTCGTTCGCTGGGATGCAGGGGAACGTCCTGAGGCAGGGACGCGGGATCAGTCATGGCGTGCCTTTCTTCCGATGAGGCGGGGGAAACCTGCCGCGGTGCCGCCGAATGATCAGTGTGCTTACCGTATCCCGTAGGGGGTGGCCCCGGACAGGCGGCCGGCCCGGGCGCGCGGTGCTAAGCTCGGGCCCTGAGTTCAGAAGGCAGCTCACCGGTCCCCCTGGGAGGCCCCGCCATGCCTGCTTATCCACCGTTTTCGGACTCCCCGATCCGCACCTTCGGCGTCGAGGAGGAACTGCTCCTCGTCGACGCCCGCAGCTATGAGCCGATCCCCGTGGCTCAGGAGGCGGTGCACGCCGCCGGCGCCGTTGCCGGTCCCGGGTCGGAGGGCTTCGATCTGACGCTGGAAGTGCAGCAGGAACAGATCGAGATTGCCGGACCGCCGCAGATCAGCCTGGCCGCCCAGCTGGACTCCATCCGCAGGGGCCGTGCGCTCGCCGATGCCGCCGCCGCCCTGGTGGGCGCCCGGGCCGTGGCGGTGGCCACGGCCCCCGGAATCCTGCGACCGCACCTGGTTCCGCACCAGCGCTACCGTCGGATGCAGGAGCGTTTCGGCCTGCTGCTTCAGGAACAGCTGACCTGCGGGTTCCATGTGCATGTGGGGATCAGCTCGCAGGATGAGGGCATCGCGGCACTGGACCGGATCCGCCACTGGCTGCCGGTGCTGCTGGCGCTCAGCGGCAACTCCCCGTTCTGGAACGGCCGCGACTCCGGCTACAGCAGCTACCGCTACCAGGCCTGGAGCCGCTGGCCGACGGCGGGCCCGCCGCCGCTGTTCGGCTCACCGGCGGCTTACGACCGGCACGTCGAGCTGCTCATGGCCTCTGCCGTGCCGCTGGACAAGGGCATGATGTACTTCGATGCGCGCCTGTCCCGGCACGTGCCCACGCTGGAGGTGCGGATAGCCGACGTCTGCATGGACGCCGGGCATGCAGCGGGCATTGCCGCGCTGGTCCGCGGGCTGGTGGAAACAGCCATCCGGGCCTGGCGCTCCGGCTCCGATCCGCTGGCCGTCAGCGCCGCCGAACTGCAGATCTGGTCCTGGCAGGCGAGCCGCGCCGGGGTCGGCGGGCAGCTGATCAGCCCCTCCACCGGGCGCCCGGCGCCGGCCGGCGACGTCGTGGCGCAGCTGCTGGACGAAGTCCGGCCCGTCCTGGCCGAATGGGCGGAGGACACCGCCGTCGAGGCGATTGTGGCCGGGATCCTGCGGGACGGCACCGGCGCAGTGCGGCAGCTGGCCGCCCACGGGCGGCGGGAGGACCCCGCCGACGTGCTCGAGGACGCCGTCCGCGCCACCCACGAAGCCGATCCGGCTCCCCTCCAGCCGGGACCGGCATAGGGCCGCACGGCGGCAGGGCCCGGAACGGGCAGAGCCGCGGCGCGGCCGCCAGCTGTTGCGTGCTGCGCGCGTACCCGGCCCGCGCACCGTGGACCACGGACGATCCGGGCCCTACCCTGCTGACTGAGTCGACACCTGCGAAAGGGGAAGCCACATGCGCCTGGCCAAGACAATTCTCTACGTCGAGGACGCGGAACAGTCGGTACGGTTCATGGAACGCGCCTTCGGACTCACCACCCGGGTGGCCATGGGCGCCGACTACGGCGAACTGGAAACCGGGGACACGGCGCTCGCCTTCGCCTCGTACAGCACAGGGGAGAGGCATCTGCCTGAAGGCCTTGCAGCAGGAGCCTCCCCCGCAATGTCCTGCGAGGTGGCGCTGACGGTGGAGGACGTGCCGGCCGCCTTCCAACAGGCGGTTGCCGCCGGGGCAACACCGCTGCAGGAGCCGGAGGAGATGCCCTGGGGGCAGGTGGTTTCCCACCTGCGCTGCCCGGACGGCACCTTCGTGGACCTGAGCAGTCCCGCCGGCTCCTAGGACGGGGTCCGCCCGGGGGCCGGTCAGCCTGCCAGGGAGTAGGAGAGCTCCACGCCGCCCGGGCCGCCGTCGGCGCCCATGAAGGTGACCTGGCGGAGCCGGCCGGGGTCGACATCCCCGCGCGCTTCCACTGCCTCAAGCAGGGCGGCCAGGGCCGGGTGCGGCCCGGCCGGGTCCTCGGCGCCGTCGGCTGCGGCATCGCCGCCGGCCGGCGGCCAGCGCAGGAACAGCTCGTCCCGGTCGGGAAGCGTGCCGGGAGCGAGCAGTGCCCCCGTGCCGGCCAGCGCCGACCCGGCCGTCCAGTCCCTGCCGTCCGGCTGCCGGGCCACGGGCCAGCAGCAGGTGAGGAACTGTTCCGCGCCCGGCCGGCGGGACCGTGCAGGCCCGCCGAAGGAGAGCCAGAAGGGGCCGGTGGGCGGGTTGTCCTCGGCTTCAAGCCGCTCCCACAGTTCGGTGAGCACGCCGCCGACCGCCTCGTCCAGGGCTTCGGGGTCCTCGTCCGAGTCCGGAACCCGGAGGACGGCGGCGGCGTAAGGCTGCGCGGCGGCACGGCGCTGTTCCACCGGCACTGGCGCCGTGAGGCGTTGGTAGAGGGCCCGGGCTGCCGCCGCCGCCGCGTCCTGGCTGCGCCGCTCGGCCTGGATGTCCGCCAGCCGCCGCGCGAGAAGCCCGGTGAAGGCCTCCCGGACATCGTTGCCGGCGAGATCGCTCAGCGGAACACCGACGTCGCGCAGCGCCTTCAGCAGCAGCCCTTCACGCAGCTGGGCGGCCGCATAGCGGCGGTATCCGGACTGCGGGTCCACCTCGGCCGGGTTCAGGACGCCGCGTTCATCGTAGAGATGAAGCGCCTTGACGGTGAGGCCGGTGGCCTGGGCGAACTCTCCCACACCCATCATCTGTCTGTTCCTCCTGCTGGTTCCGCCGGCATGGCTGCCGCTGATGTCGATACTGCGGCCTCCCCCGGCGGGAGGGTCAACCGACGCCCTTAACGTGACGGTGCCGCCGGAAGCAGGGCTTCCGGCGGCACCGTCACAGCCTGGAGCTACCGGCCGCTGACGCAGACCAGATAGCGGGCGTAGTCAATCGCGTAGCGAAGCCAGCCGATGACATCCCACCAGTGCCGCGGCTTGGAGGGAGCCAGGCAGACCGGTCCCGGCTGTTCGGCCTGATCCACGGTCACCGGCAGGCTGACCGTGGTGCCCGACGGGTCGGCCGTCAGGACCAGGGTTCCCGCGCCTGCCGCCGTCGCCGCCGGCAGGGTGAGGGTGACGGCGGCGCTGCCGGCCGTGACCGGCGTGCTGCCCAGGGCCCTGGTGGTGCCTGAGGCATCGACGAAGCTGGCCGCCAGCGAGGTGTTGGCGGGGCTGCCGAGCGAGGTCAGGTCGAGCCGGCCCACCGAGAAGGTGGCGGATGCGCCGGGGGTGAGGGCCGACGGGGCGCCCTGGACCTGCACGCCCTGGCGGGCGAAGTCCGGGGAGACCGGGCTGTTGGCCTGCAGGTAGCTGATCCATGCATCCCGATCGATCAGCCCGGTGTCGCGGACATCGGTTCCCTCACGGAAGACGGTGAAGTTGTCCCCGCCCTGGGCCAGGAAGCTGAACGTGCCGATCCGGTAGGAGCGGTCGGTGTCCAGCGGCTCGCCGTTGACGGTGACCGTCTGGATCCGGGAGCCGGCCGGCTGGTCCGGGTCGAAGGTGTAGGTCACGTTGTCGGACAGGCCCAGGGCCAGGAAAGGCCGGGAGCTGCCTTCGGGCTGCCACTGCTGCTCCAGCATCGTCTTGACCTGCGCGCCGGTGAGCGTGGTGGTCCAGAGGTTGTTGACGAACGGAAGCACCGCATTGGCCTCGGCGTAGGTGATGACGCCGTCCTCGCCGTAGTAGAGCTCGGCGCGCAGTCCGCCTGGGTTGGTGACGCCGATTTCGGCGGCGCCGCGCTCCGGTGCGGCCAGCGAGGCCAGCAGCGAGTCAGCCACCAGGTTGCCCAGGGTGGACTCGGCGCTGCGGTCGTCGCGGTTGCCGCCGTTGAACGCGGTGGTGATATCGGCGGTCACCGAACCGATCGGCTGGTTGCCCACCTCGGCCGCGTAGGCCAGGGCGGCGTCGACGATGCGCTGGACCTCGGCCACCGCCGGGTAGGCGGCGACCAGTTCCGCGGCGGGTGCCGCGGTCCGTGCCACGTTGCCCGCGGTGTAGGAGAGAACCTCATCGGTCGATTCGTCGTACTCGAGGCGGATCTGCCCGATGAATTCGCCGTAGGAGCCGGTCTGGACCACCGGGCGGGTCTTGCCGTCCGCACCGGGCACCGGGGCGTCCCACGCGTACTGCTTGTGCGTGTGGCCGGTGTAGATCGCATCGACCAGCGGGCTGGTTTCGGTGACGATCCCGGCGAAGGCGCCGCCGCCGGCGACCTCCTCTTCCAGGGTGGCTCCGTCGGGGGTGCCCGCGCCGGCGCCCTCGTGGTACTCGGCGATGATGACGTCGGCCAGGCCGTCGGCAGCCAGTCGCTCCGCCACCCGGTTGACCGCTTCCACCGGGTCCCCGAACTCCAGGTCCGCGATGCCGCCGGGGCTGACCAGGGCACCGGTCTCCTCGGTCACCGCACCGATCACGGCGACGTCCACGCCGTTGACGTCCAGGATCGTGTACTCGGGCAGGGCCGGTGTGTCCGTGCCCTTCCGGTACACATTGGCGCCGAGGTAGCTGAAGTCGGACGCCGGGACGACCCGGTCGGTCAGGTCGGCGAAGCCGCCGTCGAATTCGTGGTTGCCCACCGCCGAGGCGCGCAGCCCGAGCGCGTTCAGCACGTCGAGGGTCGGCTGGTCCTGCTGCACCGACGAGGCGAACAGGGACGCGCCGATGTTGTCACCCGCCGAGAGGAACAGCGAACTGCCCTCGGGCGAGGCGGCCTTCAGCTGCTCCACCGTGCCCGCGAAGTTCACGGTGTTCGCGTCGATCCGCCCGTGGAAATCGTTGATGTTCAGCAGGTTCAGCTCGGTGGTCTCCGCCTCGGCCGGGCTCAGGTCCAGGCCGACGAGGATCGGATCGTGGTCGGAGGACCGGTAGGGATCCGGGGCGTGGAAATCGGTGACGTTGTAGTTGTACCGGCTGTACTCCAGGGCCAGCGGCTCCACGGAGTTGATGTTCCAGATGTCGGTGCCGGTGACGTCCTGGGCGGCCGCCGGTGACGCCAGCACATGGTCCAGGGAGCCGACCATGCCGCTGAAGGCGTAGGAGTGCCTGCCCGTGGCCTGGCCGAGGTTGACGTAGCCGGCGTCGGCGAACACCTGCATGGGATCTTCGGCCGCGTAGGAGTTGAAGTCACCCAGCAGGAAGACCCGCTCGGTGCCGGCGTCGGCCGCCACCGAGTCGGCGAAGTCCGCGACCGCGCGGGCCTGCCGGACCCGGTCGGCGTTCCAGCCGCCCTGCCCGGTGTCGGCGTTCTCGCCCGAGTCCGGAGCCGAGCCCTTGGACTTGAAGTGGTTCGCGATCGCCACGAAGCTCTCGCTGTCCGCCCCGCCGGCCGGCTTGAAGGCCTGTGCCAGCGGCTCGCGGGCGTTGGAGAACACGGATTCGTCGTTGAGGATCACGGACTCACCCACGGGCTCGGCGGCGGCCGTACGGTAGATGAAGGCCGTGCGGATGACGTCTTCGGCGTCCGGCAGGTCCGCCGGCGAGCGGACGTAGTCCCAGGTGCCGGGGGCGGCCTCGTTCAGTGCCGCGGTCAGGTGCGCGAGGGCCGTGTCGCGGTCCTTGCCGAGCGCTGCGGAGTTTTCGATCTCCATCAGCCCGACGACGTCGGCTCCGAGCGCGTTGATGGCGGACACGATCTTGGCCTGCTGGCGTTCAAGGCTGGCCTCGTTCGCCGCGCCGCGCGCATCGCAGCCGCCGCGGACGGTCACCGGGGTGCCGGCGCGGTCGTTGTAGTACGTGCAGCCGGAGAGCTGGTCTCCGGTGGTGCTGAAGTAGTTGAGCACGTTGAACGAGGCGAGCTTCAGGTTTCCGCCCACGCTCTGCGGTGCCGCGGTGCGGGTGTCCTCGAACACCGCCGGCTGCACGGCCGCGGCGTTGGCGGGCGTGAGCTCGGTCAGCGGCTGGAACTTCCAGGCGCTGTTGCGGTAGTCCAGGATCACGCTCGTGGTGAAGGTGGCGGCCGCGCCGATGCGCAGCGGATCCTCCGTCGTCAGGTAGGGAAGCGGCTTGCCCTGGTTGGCGGCGGACAGGAAGTTGGTGGAGGCCCCGTCGTCGAGCTTGACCGCCTTCGCCGCGTTCCCGGCGACCACGGCGGCGTGCTCAGGCGATCCGACCGGCGCGACGGCGGTGGGCTGGACCAGCGGATCGGTTCCAGCTGCAAGGCCGATCTCCGCATACTGGTTCAGCGTGTAGTTGTCGGTGACGGTGAACTCGCCCTGGGGTGCCAGCAGCATGCCTTCGAGGGCTTCGCGCTGCGCTTCGTCAGCCGGCCAGGTGACGGCGGCCGGCTTGACCTCGGGAGCGGGCTCGGCGAGCTTGCTCATGCCGCCGGCGGCGACGGTGAGCTGGGTCAGCCCGTAGTACTCGCCGACGGTGCCGCTCACCTGGACGTAGTCGCCGACGGCGACCTGGCCCACCGTGGCGGCGGAGAAGATGAACAGGCCGTGCGAGGCGGCATGGTCCGTGCCCAGCTCGCCGCCGGTGCCCGGTGTCTGGATGTAGTACCCGTTGAACCCGCCGGTCGGGTACACGGCGGTGACCTTGCCGCGGGTGGCGGCCTGGGCGCCGACCATGGGGCTGGCGTCGCCGGTGCCCTGGATATCGGCGATCGCGACGACGTCGGCCGGCTGCGTGGGCGTGGGCGTCGGCGTGGGTTCAGGCCCCGGCTCAGGCTCGGCGCCGGCGCCGGAGGTGTTGGTCGGCGTCACCGTGCTGCTCAGGGTGAAGTCGGCGGCGTTGCTGTCCGTGTCCACGGCGCCGGTGCGGTTCAGCGACCGCGGGTCGGAGTTGCCGGCCGGCACTGCGGCGGCAGCTGTCTCAAAGGTGTTGGAGGTGCCGTAGCCCAGCAGGTCCACCACGCCCGGAAGATCGGTCACCGAACCGGTGGGCAGCGGATTCACCGCCGCGGGCTGGCTGGCAAGCACGAGCGTTCCGGCGCTGCCCGAGAAGCTCGCGCCGATGGTCGCGTCGGCGGCCGGCAGCGGCGCGCCGTTCGAGCCGTTGCTCGCGCCCTGCACGAGGTAGTAGCCGCCGGGCTCGATGCTGCCGGACAGCCGGGCGACGCCGGTGGGGGCCGCCGTCGTGCCCGCCGCCCGGTACTGCAGCGACCAGCCGTCCAGGCTGACCGGAGCGTCGGTGGGATTGTGCAGCTCCACGAACTTGTGGGTGAACGGAGCATTGGCGCTGCCGCCGCTCAGATAGGCCTCATTGATGATGACGCCGTCCGCCGGCTCGGCCGCGACGGCGGGCACCGCCGCCAGCGGCGCGGCGAGCAGGCCCGCCGACAGGGCGGTGCCCAGGACAGCCTTCCAGGATGAAGGTCTCATGCCTCATGCTCCTCAGCGGTCCCCGGACCGCGGTTGCGTTGCCGCGGTGTGCGGCAGGATACGAGTGGTGTTGCAAAGGGAATAGTACGGATAGTAGGTGACACTCGTTACACGCAGATGTCCGGCCGGGGAACGGAGGGCGTCAGCGGGGCCGCTTTCGGGCGTGGGATACTGGCCGCAGGCGGCCGGGCCGGCCGCCTGCGGCCCTGTCGGGGGAGTACGGCGGGCAACCCGAGGAGCGGTGGAGAGGCAGTGCACAAAGCAGCAGAGCAGGCAGGCAGCCGGCACGAGGTCCGTTCCCACCGCCTCGCCGACGGGCGGCAGGCACTGTTTTTCAGCGATCCCGGCCACGCTCCCGTTGACCACGTCGAAGACCGGCGGCCGCTGGATCCGCGGACCGGCAACGGCGAACTGCGCTTCGACCGGCTCACGGGCGAGTGGGTGGCCGTCGCCGCCCACCGCCAGGCGCGCACCTACCTGCCCCCGGCGGACCAGTGCCCGCTCTGCCCCTCCCGCGACGGACGGCAGACCGAGATCCCGGCCTCGGACTACGACGTCGTGGTCTTCGAGAACCGCTTCCCCTCGCTCGGCCCGGATCTGGGGGAGCTGCCCGAACCGGCGGACGACGACGCCGGCCGGAGCCTCTGGGGCGTTCCCGCTCCCGCCGTCGGACGCTGCGAAGTGGTGGTCTTCACGCCCGACCACCACGGGTCCTTCGCCCGGCTGGGCCCGGACCGGGCCCGGACCGTGGTGGAGGCCTGGGCGCAGCGCACGGCGGCCCTTTCGGCCCTGCCGGGCATCCGCCACGTGTTTCCGTTCGAGAACCGCGGGCAGGACATCGGGGTGACCCTGCACCATCCGCACGGCCAGATCTACGCCTATCCGTACCCTGCCCCGTACGCTGCGCGCCTGGCGGAGCGGTCGCGCCGGCACCTGGCGGACACCGGACGCCCGCTGATGGGCGAACTGCTGCGCAGCGAGAGCGACGCCGGCGACCGGATGGTCCTGCAGGGCGGGCACTTTTCCGCCTACGTGCCTTACGCCGCCCGCTGGCCGCTGGAGGTCCACCTGGTGCCGCACCGGCAGGTGCCGGACCTGGCGGCCCTGTCGGCCGCCGAGCGGGACGAGCTGGCCGTGCTCTATCCGGACCTGCTCGCCCGGCTGGACCGGCTGTACCCAACGCCCACCCCCTACATTGCGGCCTGGCACCAGACGCCGGTCAACACGCCCGACCGCGACGCCGGCTGGCTGCACCTGCAGCTGACCAGCCCGCGCCGCGCCGAGGACAAGCTGAAGTTCCTGGCCGGCTCCGAGGCGGCGATGGGCGCGTTCATCAACGATGTACCGGCGGAGAAGGCCGCGGCGCGCCTGCGGGAGGCCGGCCGATGACCGCCGCTAACCCCGCGGCCGACGCCGGAGACCTCCGCCGCTCCCGCCTGGCCGGCGCCTTCACCGAGGAATACGGCACCGCCCCCGACGGCATCTGGTGTGCGCCGGGGCGGGTGAACCTGATCGGCGAGCACACGGACTACAACGACGGCTTCGTGCTGCCCTTCGCCATCGACCGCTCGGTGCTGGCCGCAGTGCGGCTGCGTCCGGACGGCGGCACGGTGCGGCTCGCCTCCACCTATTCCCCTGACGGCTCCGGCCTCTCGCGCAGCAGCTTCGATCCCGCTGCGCTGGCCCCGGGCACCGTCCCCGGATGGGGCGCCTATCCGGCCGGCGTCGTGCACGCCCTGCAGGCCGCCGGCCACCAGGTGCCCGGCTTCGACCTGCTGCTGGACTCCACCGTCCCCGTCGGCGCCGGGCTGTCCTCCTCGCACGCCGTGGAGGTGGCGGTCGCCGTCGCGCTGAACGAGCTGCTGGGCCTGGACCTGTCCGCACCCGAACTTGTCCGGCTCACACAGCGGGCGGAGAACAACTTCGTGGGCGCCCCCACCGGCATCATGGACCAGTCCGCCTCGCTGATGGGCAGCCGCGGCCGTGCGCTCTTCCTCGACTGCCAAACCCTGTCCGGGCAGGCCGTTCCGCTGCCGCTCGCCGAGCAGGGCCTGACGGTCCTGGTCATTGACACCCGGGTCTCGCACTCGCATGCGGACGGCGGCTACGGGGCCCGCCGGGCCGCCTGCGAAGCAGCAGCGGCGGCCTTCGGGGTGCCCTCACTGCGGCAGCTGCCCGCGGACGCGGACCTGTCCCGGCTGGATTCCACCACTGCGGCGCGGGTGCAGCACGTCCTGGCCGAGAACGAGCGCGTCCTGACGGCCGTCCGGGCGCTGCAGGAGGGGCGGATCCGCGACGTCGGCCCCCTGCTTACCGACAGCCACCGGTCCCTGCGCGACCTGTATGAGGTGTCCTGCCCGGAGCTGGATGCCGCCGTCGACGCCGCGCTCGCCGGCGGCGCCCTCGGCGCCCGGATGACCGGCGGCGGATTTGGCGGCTCCGCCATCGCCCTGCTCGAGGAGGGGAAGGCGGACGTGGCTGCGGCCGCGGTGCAGGCCGAGTTCGCCGCACACGGCTTCGCGGCGCCTGCGCTGTTCTCCGTGCTGCCTGCCGACGGCGCCGGCCGGGCCTGAACTGCCCTCAACCGTTCAGCCCTGGAGAGGGGGCCGGTCAACGGTCGATCAACAGGGATCCGGTGAAGGCCTGCGGGCTCTTCACATAGCAGAGGATCCTCCGGTCCCCGTAGCCCCACGACTCGGGGGAGGGGACGATCATCTTCTGTTTCGGGTTGGGCACGGCGGCCACGAGGTCATGATCCAGCACGTCATTCTCGGCCGTGCAGAGCGCCTCGGACAGCCATTGGAGGTCGTCGATCCCCGGATAGGGGCCGGAGTCCTCAATACTTGCCACGGCATAGACCTGGGCAGTGTGCCTGGCGCTGCAGGGGAGTCTGTGGACGGTGCCGTCGCCGTCACCGGGCTCCCCTTCGACGGAGCTGCCCGGTGCCGGGGGGAACGCAAAACAGTCACCCTGCACGAGCTTGAAAACTGTAACCGTCTCCGGTTCCGGTTCCTCCGCATCCGCGCCCGGGCCCGCAACGGGGGCCTCCTGCTCCCGGGCGGCGCCAAGACCGGCTTCCCGGGCATCCGCGGGTGGAGACGGCGACTCAGCCGGCCGCACCTGAGCCCCGGGCCCGGAAGGAATCACCGCGCAGCCGGCAGTCAGGACGCCCACGGCGAGGAGAAGGAGCGCGGGACGGGACGATTTCAGCGCTGGTCCAACAGGAAGTTCCACGGCAGTCTCCTCGACAGTCTTCGACGGGCCCGCCCGGCAGCGGCCGGCTGCCGCCGAGCCTGCGCGAGGAGGGGAAGGCCGGCAAGGGAGCCGCTGTCATCTGTGGGCAAAGCACGACGGCGCCCCGGCCGAAGCCGGGGCGCCGTCGTGCTGTGAAGCGTCGGGGATCAGTTCAGGGCGCCGCGCAGCGACCCGGTGGTCGTCGCACCGGAGGAAGTGGTCAGGTAGCAGAGGATCTCGCGGTCACCGCCGAAATTCCAGGACTCGGGCGTGGGAGTCATGTAGGCGATGGAGATATCGGACAGATCCGGGGCGGTGGGCGATTCGAAGTTTTCCCCGATGTACCCGGTGAGTTCGTTGGCGCAGAACTCCTCGCCGGCAGCCGTAACGGCCTCTTCGCCCGGGTAGGCGCCCGGATCCATGTCGTAGGCGGCGAAAACCTCGGCGGTGTGCGGCTGGTCGCACGGAACGAGGTCGACGTCGCCGATTTCCTCTCCGGTCGTTTCATCCAGAATGCAGTCACCGACATTGAGTTCGGTGGAGTGCACGACCTCCGGGTCGACGGCTTCGGCGGTCTCCTCGGCCTCGTCGTCCTCGACGGCGGCGGGTTCGGCGGAAGCAGCCGCGGCCGTCTCCGGCGCCGAGGCGTCCTCGTCGTTGCCGGGAGCGACGGCGCAGCTGGACAGCAGGCCGGCCAGCATTGCGGTAAGAATCAGGTTCCGTGCCCGGACGGCTCGGGATGCGGACGGATTCATTAAATTTCTCCTCAGAAAGTGGTTCGCTTTAGTGGCCGGTACCCCCAACAATGGGCCTCAAACCACCCGAATACCCTACCGGAATATTTCGGCAGTCCCCTTATGTTGCATGCCGGGAAAGCAGGAACCAAGAATTCCATGCAATTGAATGAATGTGGGCTGCCCGCCGGTTAAAGGAAACGGCGCCCCCGCGCTGAGGCGGGGGCGCCGTCGTGACTGGCGGAAGGTAAGGGATTCGAACCCTTGAGACGGGGTTACCGCCCACTGGTTTTCAAGACCAGCTCCATCGGCCGCTCGGACAACCTTCCCCACTAGTAGTCTGGCAGATAGCCACGGCCGGCCAAAATCTATCAGCGCCCGAGGAGAAGCATGAAAGCCATCGGAATCACCGCCCCCGGAGGACCCGGAAACCTGCAGCTCACGGAGGCGGCCGATCCGGTTCCCCAGCCGGGTGAAGTGGTCATCGAGGTCGCGGCGGCGGGCCTGAACCGCGCCGATGTGCTCCAGCGGCAGGGCAACTACCCGGTGCCCCCGGGGGCCAGCCCCTATCCCGGCCTGGAGGTTTCCGGGCGCATCGGCGCCGTGGGGGACGGAGTGTCCCAGCTGCAGGTCGGCCAGGAGGTCGTGGCCCTGCTGGCCGGCGGCGGGTACGCCGAGAAGGTTGCGGTCCCGGCGGGGCAGGTGCTGCCGGTGCCGGAGGGCGTGGACCTGGTGACGGCGGCGGCACTGCCCGAGACGGCGGCCACCGTCTATTCCAACCTCTTCATGGAGGCTGACGTCCAGCCCGGAGACTTCGTGCTCATCCACGGGGCGGCCGGCGGCATCGGCACCATGGCCATCCAGATGGTCGCCGCCTTCGGCGCGGTGCCCATGGTGACCGCAGGCTCGGCGGAGAAACTGGCCCTTGCCGCGGAGCTGGGCGCCGAAACGCTGATCAACTACCGCGAACAGGACTTCGTGGACGCGGTCCGGGAAGCCACCGGCGGACACGGGGCCGACGCCATCCTCGACGTCGTCGGCGCCAAGTACCTGCAGCGGAACCTCGACGCCCTGGCCACCGGCGGGCGCCTGGTGGTCATCGGGCTGCAGGGCGGCACCCGCGCCGAGCTCGACCTCAACGCCCTGATGCGCAAGCGGGCCGGGATCATCGGCACGACCCTGCGCTCGCGGCCGGTGGAGGAGAAGAGCGCCATCATGGCCGCCCTGCAGCGCAGCGTGTGGCCGCTGGTGGAGGCAGGGCAGGTCCGCGCCCTGGTGGACCGGACGTTCCCGCTGGCCGAGGCAGCCGCCGCCCATGAGTACTTCGACTCGGGCGAGCACAAGGGCAAAATCCTCCTCACCGTCTAGCGGCGGGCGGCGCCCCGGTGCCGGAGGGCCGACGTCGGCGGACCGCTTCGGATCCAACCCGGCGCGCGACGCGGGCGCCTCCTATGCCGTACGTCACATTCCCGATGCTAGCGTCTGATGGGCAGGGCCGGTCCCTGCCCATCACCGCGGCCTCCACTGGGCCGCAGGACGCATACCAAAGGGGAAAACATGAGCGCGAAGCAACGGCGCCGCGACGGTGCAGCCGCCGGCGACGCCGCCGTCCTGGAACAGGACCCGAACCTGCCCCCGGTGGCCGTCGACCCCGAGGCCGAGGCCGCCGCCAAACGCTGGACTCCGGGGAAGATTGCCCTCTGGGCGGGCATTGCCCTGCTCGGCGGGATCAGCTGGACCATGCTGGCGATCGTCCGCGGCGAGACGGTCAACGCCATCTGGTTCGTGTTTGCCGCCGTCTGCACGTACCTCATCGGCTACCGCTTCTACTCGAAGCTGATTGAGCGCAAGCTCCTAAAGCCCGATGACCGGCGTGCCACTCCGGCCGAGTACAAGGCCGACGGCAAGGACTTCGCAGCCACCGACCGCCGCGTCCTCTACGGACACCACTTCGCCGCCATCGCCGGCGCCGGGCCCCTGGTCGGGCCCGTGCTCGCCGCGCAGATGGGCTACCTGCCGGGCACCATCTGGATCATCGTCGGCGTGGTCCTCGCCGGCGCCGTCCAGGACTACCTGGTCATGTTCTTCTCGATGCGCCGCGGCGGCCGGTCCCTGGGCCAGATGGCCCGCGAGGAACTTGGCGTGATCGGCGGCACCGCGGCCCTGCTGGCCACCCTGGCCATCATGATCATCATCGTCGCGATCCTGGCCCTGGTGGTCGTCAACGCGCTGGGCGAAAGCCCGTGGGGCGTCTTCTCCGTGGCAATGACCATTCCCATCGCCCTGTTCATGGGCGTCTACCTGCGCTACCTGCGGCCGGGCAAGGTCACCGAGGTGTCCATCATCGGCTTCGTGCTGCTGATGGCCGCCATCATCGGCGGCGGCTGGATCGCCGAGTCCCCGCTGGCCGAGTTCTTCACCCTGGACCGGACCACCATCGCCTGGGGCATCATCATCTACGGCTTCATTGCCGCCGTCCTGCCCGTCTGGCTGCTGCTGGCCCCGCGGGACTACCTGTCCACGTTCATGAAGATCGGCACCATCGTCATGCTCGCCGTGGCCATCATCGTGGTCCGGCCGGAGATCGCCGTGCCCGCGGTGAGCGAGTTCGCCTCGCGCGACGACGGGCCGGTGGTCGCCGGCCCGCTCTTCCCGTTCCTGTTCGTCACCATCGCCTGCGGTGCCCTGTCCGGCTTCCACGCCCTGATCTCCTCGGGCACGACGCCGAAGATGATCGAAAAGGAACGCCAGACCCGGTTCATCGGTTACGGCGGCATGCTCATGGAGTCCTTCGTGGCGATCATGGCCCTGGTCGCCGCCATCTCGATCGACCGCGGCATCTACTTCGCGATGAACTCCTCCGCCGCAGCCACCGGCGGCACCGTGGAGGGCGCCGTCGCCTTCGTGAACTCCCTGGGCCTGGCCGGAGTGAACCTGACCCCGGACATGCTCACCTCCCTGGCCTCCGACGTCGGCGAGGAGTCGGTGGTCTCGCGCACCGGCGGCGCGCCCACACTCGCCGTCGGCCTGGCGTACATCATGCAGAGCTTCATCGGCGGCCCGGCCATGATGGCCTTCTGGTACCACTTCGCCATCATGTTCGAGGCGCTGTTCATCCTGACCGCGGTCGACGCCGGCACCCGCGTCGCCCGCTTCATGCTGCAGGATTCCATCGGCAACTTTGTGCCGAAGTTCCGGGACACCGGCTGGCGGACCGGAGCCTGGATCTGCACGGCGGTCATGGTGGCGGGCTGGGGATCGATCCTGATCCTGGGCGTCACCGACCCGCTGGGCGGCATCAACACGTTCTTCCCGCTCTTCGGCATCGCCAACCAGCTGCTCGCGGCCATTGCACTGGCCGTCTGCCTGGCGATCCTGGCGAAGAAGAACGCCTTCAAATGGCTGTGGATCGTCGGCCTGCCGCTCGGCTTCGCCGCGGTGGTGACCATCACCGCGTCGATGTACAAGATCTTCTCGCCGGTGCCGGCGGTGGGGTACTGGGCGCAGCACAACGCCTTCAAGGCGGCGCTGGAACGGGGGGAGACGAGCTTCGGCACCGCCAAGAGCGTGGAGGCGATGGAGGCGGTGGTCCGCAACACCTTCGTCCAGGGGACCCTGTCCATCGTGTTCGTGACACTGGCCATCATCGTGATCATCACCGCCATCCTGGCCAGCATCCGGTCCTACCGCTCCGGCGGGGCGCCCAGCGCGGAAACGCCGCCGGTCGCTTCCCGGATGTTCGCGCCGGCAGGATTCTTCGCCACCCCGGCGGAGAAGGAGATCATGGCCCAGTGGGGCACGCTGCCCGAGGAGCAGCGCCGGACGGCAGGAGCCGGGCACTGATGGCCGACGGCGCCGCTCCGACCGGGCTCCTGGGCGGACTGCGCGGATTCGTGCGGTTCTTCCGCGACGTCATGGGCGAGGACGCCTACCGCAAGTACCGGGCGCATCACGAGGCCACCGGCTGCGGAGCGGCTCCCATGAGCGAGCGTGAGTTCTGGAAGGACCGGTTCGACCGGCAGGACGCGAACCCGGGAGGACGCTGCTGCTGACCGGCGGCAGGCAGGCGAAGGGCGGCATCCCGCACCGGGGTGCCGCCCTTCGGCGTTCGTCACGCGGCCTTGACATCCGCCATGCAGCGGCTGCTTTCCTTGACTGATGGGAATCTTCCGCAAAGACGACAACGAGCTGCCCTCCGACGAGCACCTGCTGGACGACATCAGCGTCCCGCACGAGGACCTGGGCGCAGAGGATGACCACCTCGCCCAGGACATCAACCGCCCCGAGGAGGACCAGGTGGGCGGCCCGGAGTTCGATGACCGGCACTACACCGCCGGCCAGCTGAACGCCGGGCAGCAGGTTGCCGGGCTCAGCCCGGACGGAGAGTATGCGCGCAACCGCGAAGAAGAGCTCGAAAACTGACCGTGGCATCCCGGCTGCCACCCCTACGTGAGAGCATTAAGCCATGACTGACCAGACCGATTCCGTCCCGTCCACCGGGCCGGTTCCCGCCGACGCCGCGGCTGACGCGCCCCGGGAACCGACGTCGGTCTCCGGGACGGGGGAGCCGGGCGGACCGGAGGGCACCGGAGGAAACGGGCCGGTCGCGGAGGCCGGCGACGGCGCCGTCGTCCCGGAAGCCGGCGGGTCCCGCGACGGCGGACCGGCCAGGCTCAAGGACCTGGTAGACGAACCGGCCAAGGTCATGCGGATCGGCACCATGATCAAGCAGCTGCTGGAAGAGGTGCGGAACGCTCCGCTGGACGACGCGGCCCGGAACCGGCTGGCCGAGATCCATGAGCGCTCCCTCAAGGAGCTGAAAGACGGCCTGGCCCCTGAGCTGGTCAGCGAACTGCAGCGCATCAACCTGCCCTTCCTCGACGATACGGTCCCCACCGACGCCGAGCTGCGGATCGCCCAGGCCCAGCTGGTCGGCTGGCTGGAAGGCCTCTTCCGCGGTATCCAGACCGCCATCGCCGCGCAGCAGACAGCCAACCAGCAGCTCGCGTCCCGCCTGCAGCTGCGCCAGCTGCCGCCGGGCACCGTGCTGGCCCCGGGCGTCATTGTCGGCGAGGACGGCGAACCCCGCCGTGCCGGCGGACCCGGACAGCAGCCCCGCGCGGCCCGCAGCGCCGAGCCCCAGTCCGGCCCCGGCCAGTACCTTTAGGTCATGGCACTGTTTGCAGCCGCCCGGAGGGGGCGGAAGGACGACGTCGAACTCGGGCGGGGAGTGTGGCGGCGTGCCCACGACCGTTTCACCCGAGGCCTGGACCGGTATCACCAGATGCTCGAAGGGGTGGAGGACGACGCCCTGTACAACGAGCTGGCGCTGGTGGCCAACACTCTTTCGGACCTGCTGCCCCGGGTCCGGCAGGCCTGCGCCCAGGCGCAGAAACTGCACCCCAGCGACGGCCAGGACATCCCGGGGGCGCTGATCAGCGTGCACCGGGCCCTGTCCCGCAGCGGCAATTCGCTCGCCGCGACCGCCGAGGCGGCCGCCATGTCCCGGCTGGAGGGCGAGCGGTGGGGCATCGCCTCCGCGGGCCTGGAGAACGTGCGGCGCCGGGCGGCGCTGGTGGTCCGGGACGTCGAAGAGGCCGAAGCGCTGCTGTCCGCCGCCTCCTGAGCCCGCGGGAACGGACGATCGTTCGCGGGGAGCAAACAACGGCCGGCATGGGCCTGGCCGGCCATCGGCTGCTGCAAGGATGGGTCCCATGACAACATCACCATTCGTGACCCTCAACGACGGCAACACCATCCCCCAGCTCGGCTACGGCGTGTGGCGGGTGGAGGACAAGGTCGCCGAGGAGGTCGTCGGCAAGGCCTTCAAGGTCGGCTACCGGCACATCGACACCGCCCGGATCTACGGGAACGAGGAGGGCGTGGGCCGGGCGATCGCCGCGTCCGGCCTGGATCGCGACGAGCTGTTCATCACCACCAAGGTCTGGAACGCGGACCAGGGCTACGAGTCCACGATCGCCGCCTTCGAGGCGTCCATGGAGCGGCTGGGCCTGGAGACCCTGGACCTGTACCTGATCCACTGGCTGCAGCCGAAGCAGGGCAAGTACGTCGACACGTGGAAGGCGATGATCGAGCTGCAGAAGCGCGGCCGGGTGAAGTCCATCGGCGTCTGCAACTTCACCAAGGAAGCCCTGCAGGAGCTGATCGACGAAACGGGCGTCACCCCGGTGCTGAACCAGGTGGAAACCCACCCGTACTTCAACCAGGCGGACCTGCGGGCCTTTGAGGCGGAACACAACATCCTGCACGAGTCCTGGTCCCCGCTGGGCTCCGGTGAGGGCCTGCTCGAGGACCCGCAGCTGAAGGAGATCGCCGCCAAGTACGACGGCGCGACCCCCGCCCAGGTCGTCCTCGCCTGGCACCTTGCGCTGGGGAACATCGTGATCCCCAAGTCGGTCACCGAGTCCCGCATCGCCGAGAACTGGAAGGCGCTGGACCTGACCCTCTCCGATGAGGACGTCCAGGCGATCACCGCGATGGACAAGGGCCCGGAGGGCCGTATCGCCGCCGACCCCGCGGTCTCCGACTTCCAGTAGGCGGACCGCCGCGGGCAGCCGCAGGACCTGGCGGCCGCGGATATGCGACAGGGCCCCTGCTCCGGAAGGAGCAGGGGCCCTGTCGCATGTGCCGGGCCCTCGCAGCCGGGGTTCCGTTAGGCGATGGCGGTCAGGCGGCGGCGAAGTCCTCGAGGGAAGCGCGCAGCGGCCAGTCCTGGCCTTCGAGGATGAGCTGGGCGCACTGCCCCGTGGAGGAGTTCAGCACGATCGGCGCCAGCAGGTTCACGGTGGTACCGGACAGTGCCGGATTGGCGACCACCAGCACCCATGCCTCGGAGGGTTCCCGCAGGCCCAGCATGCGCTGCTGCTCGTCGGAAATCCGCGGCGCGTAGCCGGGCAGGTACGCGCCGGCGTCGAGCAGGAACAGCCGGGAAACACCGCTGCCCGGCTCCCGTGGCACGAGCGAGAACAGGCCCACGGCGCCGTCGACCTCCTCGAGCAGATAGTGCACCTGGGGTTCCAGGCCCGGAGGGGGCGTCACGAAGGTCAGCGGCTGGCTCATCGCAGGAAGTCCATCAGGGTCGGCTGCAGCACCCGGGCCGTGACGGCCAGGGCCGACTGATAGGCCACTTCCTGGAGCTTGAGGTCCATGATCACCTTGGCGGTGTCGAGGTCCTCGATGCCCGAGCGGCGGGTCTCCAGCGCCACGGCCTGCTCCATGTTCTGCTCCTCGGCGCTCAGCGTGCGGGCATGCCGGACGCCGACCTCGGTGTGGACGGTCAGCACGGCGTTGATGCGGGCGTCGAGGTCGGCGGAGAGGGCAGCGCCGGTGCCGTTGCCGCGCAGGTCCGCCGCCAGGTCATCGAGCAGCTTGAAGACGGAGGAATCGCCCTCCCCGAAGACCGTGGTCCCGTCCACGTCCACGCGGACGCTGGTGTGCACGTCGACGCGGCGCTCGACCGGGCCGTGCTTGCCGGCGTCGGTGGCCCCGGTGTACGCGTATGAGTCGGCGCTGAAGGCATGCCCGGCGTCGGAGTTGCCGGCGAAGACGGTGCGGCCCAGATACGTGGTGTTGGCCTGGCCCAGAAGGTCCTGCTTCAGGCCCTCGATCTCGGTGGCAATGGCGCCCCGGTCGGCCGGGCTCAGGGCCGCGCCGCCGGCGGTCACCGCGAGGTCCTTGACCCGGCGCAGGATGTCGGTCGTGTTCGCCAGGGCCTGGTCCGCGGTTACCAGCCAGCCGCCGGCGTCGGAAATGTTCGCCTTGTGCTGCGCGTTGGCGCGGATCTCGGCGCGCACCTTCATGGCATCCGCGGTGCCGGTGGGGTTGTCCGAGGGGCGGGTGATGGCCGCCGAGGTGGTGGCCTGCTCCTGCAGTTTGGCCAGGCGTGAGAGGTTCGCCTGCAGGTTCGCCTGGGCGCTGCGCGCCATCGTGGCGTTGGTGGTGCGGGTGATCACGGGCCTTACCTTCCGACGATTCCGGTGCGGTTGATCAGGGTGTCCAGCATCTCGTCGATGGCGGTCATGACCCGGGCCGCACCCTGATAGGCGTGCTGGTAGGCCAGCAGATTGACGTTTTCCTCGTCCAGGTCCACGGAGGCGTTCGCCAGCTGTGCGTCCTGGGCGCCGACGGCGGCCACCGAGGCCAGGTTGGCCTGCTGCAGTTCGGTGCGGGTGGCAGCACCGGTGGAGGTGACGAACGACGCCCAGAGCTTGTCCGCGCTGTCCAGCTTGGAGATTGCATCGGCCACCGAGGTGTCCAGGGCGCCCTTGCCTGCCGCGCCGGCGGCGATGCCGGAGGCGTCGCCCGGCACCACGGCGAGCGAGCGGGCTGGATCGGCGGGATCGTAGCTGAAGAAGGCGAGGCCGGTGCGGCCGTCGGTGGTGTGGCCGGTGCGGTGCAGGTCATTGACCGAATCGGCGAGCCCGCGGGCGACGGCGTTGTAGGACTCCGCGGCCGCGGCCAGTCCGCCGCCGGCGCGGGAGGAGGCCAGCATGGAGACCGCTCCGCCCATTTCCCCGCCCACGGCGGCGCGGGCGTCCAGCCCGTCGCCGCGGTGGGACCAGGTCACCACCGGTCCGGTGCCGGCGCCCATGGTGCGGTCCCCGGACACCTCGAGGCGGCGGGCCGAGTCACCGGACACCAGCGCGTTGCCGTCCACGAGGACGTCCACCATGCCGTCGCGGGATTCGCGGACGGTGGCGCCGGACAGGGCGGACAGCGTGGTGATGACGGCGCTGCGCTGGTCCAGCAGCTCGTTGGCGTTGCCGCCGGCGGCCAGGGTGGAGCGGATCTGCGCGTTCAGGTCGGCCACCTGCCAGGCTGCGGCGTTCAGTTCACTTGTCATGTCCTGCAGGTCTGCGTGCAGGGAGTTCCACTGGGTGGCCACGTCGTCGTACCCGGTGCGCAGCTTGACCGCCAGCTCCTGGGCCTGGTCGATGACGACGGCGGCGGAGGTGTTGTCGCCCGGCTTGCTGACGACGCCCTGCCAGGCGGCGGAGAATTCCTGCAGCGAGGCGGAGAGGCCGTTCTTGCCCGGCTCCTTCAGGCCCTGCTCCAGCGCGGCAAAGGCATTGGCGCGGACCGCGGTGAAGCCCGCCACCGCTGCGGTGGAGCGGACCCTGGTATCCAGCTGCAGGCTGCCCAGGCGGGCAATGCCGTCCACTCCGACGCCCTGTCCCACCGAGATGCCGGCGGAGAAGCGGCCGACCTGGGCCAGTGCCGGGGCAGCCGACGTCGTCACCCGCTGCCGGGTGTAGCCGGGGGTGTTCACGTTGGCGACGTTCTGGCCCACGACGTCCAGGCCCCGACGTGCTGCGACGAGTCCGGAGTAGGCCGAGTTGAGGCCGCTGAAGGTGCTCATGAAGGAAGGGGTCCTTTGCTGCTGATCAGATCTGCTGGTCTACGAAGCGGGCGCCCGTGCTGCCGACGGAGGTGGCGCCGTTGGCTGTATAGGTTGCGCCCCCGGAGGTGGTGCCGGCGAGGGTTTCCTGCGCTGACCGGGCCGCGGCGCGCAGGAACTGCTCATTCATGTCGCGCAGTTCACGGATTTTTGATGTGAGTTCCGTCATGGCCTGCAGGTGGGCGGTGAAGATCTCCGCCCAGGGCCCGGCAGGGGCGGCATCGGCAAGCTCACGCAGGGTTGCATCTTCACTGACGTGCCATTCGCGGGCCAGCGCGGCAACGGTGACGGTTCGGCTCAGTTCCGCGGCACGCAGGCGCTCCAGCACCTGCTCCACCTCGCGGGTGGCGTGCTGCAGCCACCGGCTCCGGCCGGATGTCAGCAGCAGTTGTTCCTCTTCGAGCTTGAAGACGAGGAGTTCCAGCAGTTCGCGCTCTTCCCATAGAAGGGCGGACAACCTCTGGGCAACCATGCCTCGCTCACCTCCCGTTTTCGTGTCGGCAAGCGCTTCCGGTATGAACGTTTTTGCCTTGCCCTGCACTATCGGCCTTCCCACCCCCAATGTTAGTGGTATCTTTTGCGTGTTGCTTCGGAGCGGCGAAGTATAGTAAGGGTCCTTAGGATTCTGCAAAAGGAAGGTCTCAGCTTCCTGTCGCTCCCGGTGCAATAAGTCGTGCTGGGGGACGAGGCGTGGGGGTCCGTTAATTGAATCGTATTGAGCGCAACCAACTGGTTGTCGAAAATCTGCCGCTGGTTGGTTACCTCGTCTCGGAGGTGTGCGCCAAGGCGACTCATCTGTGCCGCGACGACCTGGCGTCGGTCGGTGCCATCGCGCTGATCACCTCCGCCGATTCCTTCAACCCGGATCTGGGCGTTCCGTTCGGCGCGTATGCCCGACGCCGCATTGTCGGTGCCTTCGCCGATGAAATGCGGGCCAGTGACTGGGCCACCCGTTCGGCCCGCCGCCGCATCAAGGAGACCCTGGCCGTCCGCGAGACTCTCACGGGCGCGCTCGGCCGGACGCCGAGCGTCGACGAGATTGCCGCCGCCATGGGCGTGGACCGCGGAGTCGCGGAGGACGCCCTCGCCGACGCCGCCCGCACCGTGTCCAGCCTGGACGAGGGCGGAATCGACTTCATCGCCTCCGCCCTGCCGTCCCCGGAGGGTTCCGCCCTCGCCGCGGAGGGCGCGGGCTACCTGAAGGCCGCCGTGGAGGCGCTGCCGGAAAAGATGCGGTACATCGTGGAGCAGGTCTACTTCCACGAGCGCTCCGTCAAGGACCTGGCCGCGGAGCTGGGCGCCACCCACTCCGCCGTCTCCCAGCAGCGCGCCGAGGCGGTGCGCCTGCTCCGTGACGGCTTGGCCGCGCACTACGCCGACGACGACAACGCCGCACCCGAGGTCACCTCCCGGGTGTCCCCGGCGCGCCGGGCGGCGTACCTGGCCTCCATGGCCGAGCGGAGCATCGGCGGCCTGACGCGGCATGCGGCCGTCGCCGGAGGCGGCTACGGATCGCTGAACCCCGCCTCCTGAGGCCGGAAACCGGGGCGAGCACGACCCCACGGAAATTTCTTCGACGGATTGCTAACAGCCCTCCGGGCCCCGCCGATAACACTGGGTGGAGGCCCACGGACGGGCCGCTGCAAGTACCCGAATCACGGAGGAATTTCTCATGGGTTTCACTATCGCCACCAACACCTCGTCGCTGAACGCGATGCGTAACCTCAACCTGAACCAGGCGAACCAGGCCAAGGCCGTGGAGCGTCTGTCCAGCGGTTTCCGCATCAACCGTGCAGCCGACGACGCCGCCGGCCTGTCGATCTCGGAAGGCCTGAAGAACCAGGTTTCCGGCCTGCAGGTCGCCGGCCGCAACGCGCAGGACGGCATCAGCCTCATCCAGACCGCTGAAGGCGCCCTGACCGAGGTCCACAACCTGCTGAACCGCATGCGTGACCTGGCTGTTCAGTCGGCCAACGACACGAACAACGAAGAGTCCCGCAAAGCCATTGAGTCCGAGGTCACCGCCCTCACCGATGAGCTCAACCGCATCGTTGAGAAGACCAACTTCAATGGCATTAAGCTGCTTGACAACACCAACAATGCAGCCGACCCTGCGGCCGTTCCGGATGACCACAAGGCAACCGTGAGCATTCAGGTGGGCGCCGCTGCCGAGGATACGATCGTCATCGATCTGGCCGACGTAGCCGCCACCATGAAGGCTCTGGAGGGTGAGGGTGACACCGCTCTTTCCGTTTCCACCGAAGAAGGCGCACAGAAGGCTATCGCCTCTCTGGACACGGCAATTGCCTCCACCTCCACCCAGCGCGCCACCCTCGGTGCCCAGCAGAACCGCCTCGAGTCCACCGCACGCTCCATCGCGGTGTCCGTGGAGAACCTCTCCGCCGCCAACTCGCGCATCCGTGACACCGACATGGCTGCCGAAATGGCCTCCTTCACCAAGTCTCAGATCCTCTCGCAGGCCGCCACCGCCATGCTGGCGCAGGCCAACCAGATGAACTCCGGCGTGATGCAGCTCCTGCAGTAATACGCTCCACGTAGTACCGGCAGGTGAAAAGCTCCGGCGGCGGGAACACTGAATTGGACCTCACACTTCCGCCGCCGGGGCATCCGCCCGCCTAAATACCGCAGCACCCGAATAACCCGATTTCCCGGCCCCTTCCAGGAGAGCATCTGCATGGCACTCGGCATTGACGGCCTCATCAGCGGCATCGACACCACCGCCATGATCAAGCAGCTCATGGAAATCGAAGCCCGTCCCCAGGTCCAGCTCAAGGACCGGGCCGCCGGCGCCCGCACCTTGGTCAGCGGCCTGCAGGGCCTGAACACCCGCATCGCCGCCCTCGCCGAGAAGGCCGCCGGCACGGCCAAGCCCGCCGGCACCGACCTCTACACCGCCGCCGTCAGCTCCGACAAGGCCACGGCAGCCGTCACCACCGGTGCCGCCGCAGGATCCCTGGACTTCCAGGTCGCCCAGACCGCCCGCGCGCAGGTCTCCCTCTCCGCAGCGCTGTCCGCCTGGCCCGACGGCGCCGCGCTCTCCATCTCCGCCGCCGGCGACATCACCACCATCGACACCGCCAACAAGTCCCTCGACGAGGTGGTCAGCGAGGTCAACAAGGCCAACCTCGGCGTCGCCGCCGTCAAGATCGCCGCCGGCTCCGTGGACGGCGTCCAGCAGTACCGGATCCAGTTCACCGCCACCAAGACCGGCACGGAGGGCGCCTTCGAAGCCAGCCTGGACGGCACCCCGCTGCAGGAACTGCACGCGGCGCGGGACGCCCGGATCACCCTGTGGGCCGGCACGCCCGCCGCGCAGGACATCACCTCCTCCACCAACACGTTCGCGGGGCTGATGCCCGGAGTCGACCTCACCCTGGCCGCCGACGCCCCGGCCGGCGCCACCGCCACCCTGGCTGTAAGCCGGGACGATGCCGCGATCAGCAAGGTCGCCCAGGACCTGGTCGCGTCGCTGGCCGACGCCTTCGACTACATCAACCGCAACAGCGCCGTCACCGTCACCACCACCAACGGCACCACCGGCGCCACGGGCGGCCTGTTCACCGGCGACTCCGGCGTCCGGGACATCAAGCGCCTCCTGATGGACGCGGCCACCGGCCCGCTGGACGGTGTCTCACCGTCCGCCATCGGCATCGAACTCACCAAGTACGGGACCGTCGAGTTCAACGCGGAGAAGTTCGCCGAGGCCTTGGCCGCCGATCCGGCCAAGACGCAGGACATGCTGCGCGCCGTCGCGGACCGCGTTGCCGCCGCCGGCACCACGGCCTCCGACAAGTACGACGGCATGCTCACCAAGCGGATCCAGGGCCAGGAATCCACACTGCGGGAACTGACCACCCAGATCGAGGACTGGGACCGGCGCCTGGCCTCCCGGGAATCCACGCTCAAGCTCGTCTGGACCAACCTGGAGGTCAAGCTCAGCCAGCTGCAGAGCCAGCAGGACTGGCTCACCGGCCAGCTGGCCGCGCTCAACAACTCCGGCAGCAAGAAATGACCGTCGTGAACTATGGAATGCAGGCCAAGCGGGCCGAATATCTCAAGCAGTCTGTGCTTTCGGCGTCGCCGGCGCGGCTGCTGACCATGCTCTACGACCGGCTGCTGCTGGACCTGGGGCGCGCCGAGCTCGCACAGCAGGCGGGGGACTGGATCACCGCTTCGGAGAACCTGGTCCACGGGCAGGCGATCATCGCCGAGCTCAGCGGAACCCTGAAGACGGACGCCTGGGACGGCGCCGACAACCTGCAGGCCCTCTACGCCTTCGCGCTCACCACCATGGTGGAAGCCAACATCACCCGCAGCCCCGCCCTGACCCGGCAGTGCATCGACGTGCTCGAGCCGTTGCGCCAGGCCTGGCACGAAGCGTCCGCCCAGCAGCCCGCTGCCGGAGCGACGACGACGAGCGGCGGTACCCTCGGTGTCGGCTGAACCCATGCCGACCGACGGCGGGACCGCTTCCGACCCGGCCGAGCTTGCCCGCTGGGACGCCGTGCTGACCCAGCTCGAGGACAACCTCGAGGCGTCCCTGGACGGCAGCACCCTCGCCGAGCAGGCCGAGGCGGTGGCCCGCGGCTGGCAGCCGCCACTGGACCTCGGCCCCCTCCCGCCCGAGCTGGCGGCCCGCGCCGTGCGCCTGGCCCAGGCGCAGCAGCGGGCCCTGAAGCATCTGCGCCGCGAAGCGCGCGTGGTGCGCAAACAGGCCGAACTGCTGCGCACCGCCGCACCCACGGAGCGCGCCGTCTACCTCGACGTCGCCGGCTGACCGACCGGACGACCCGCGGGGCGGGCCACGTCCTGTTCGATGCTCAGCAGGCTGACTAACGGATACCTGCCCGGAAGTCAAAAAATACCTGCGTCATCTGCTTACCTACTCGGTTTGCGGGCCGATAATCACGGACGAGCATGGATCGCTCGCTGAACAGGCCACGGATTGGCCGCTTTGTCCCTCTGTGAGAAGCGGGTTGGTTTCTGCTGTGTTCGATTCCGTGTCGTCCCTGGCCCTTCAAAGTGCCCTCAACGGGCTTTCGGCCCGTCAGCGCGCCATTGCGAACAACATCGCCAATGTGAACACGCCCGGCTACCGCGCCCAGCGCGTGAGTTTCGAGGCCGAGCTGGCCAAGTCGGTGCGCGCCGGCGACGGCGTCGTGGCGCCCACGACGGAACGCTCCCTGGAGCCCACCCGCCTCGACGGCAGCAACGTGAACCTCGATACCGAAACGCTCTCCAACATCGACACCGTGCTGCGCTTCCAGTTCGCCTCGCAGGCCGTCGGTGGAGAAGCCAACTCCCTGCGCACCGCCCTAAGGATGCAGTCATGACCTTCGACGCGATCGGCATCGCCGCCACCGGCCTGACCACCCACCGCAAGTGGCTGGACGCGGTCTCCGACAACCTCGCCAACCAGAACAACGTCTCCGCCACCGACGGCGCCGCCTTTCAGGCGCGCTACATCGTCGCCCGCGAGGGCGAGGGAACCAGCGGCGTCCACGTCTCCGGCGTGGAGTACGGCGATCCGGAGGGCCGCATGGTCCACGAACCCAACCATCCGCTCGCGGATGAGGACGGCTACGTGCGCTATCCCGACATCGACATGTCGGAGCAGATGGGCGCCCTCATCATGGCGCAGCGGGGCTACGAGGCCAATGCCGCCGTCGTCGACCGCGCCAAGGCCACCTACGAAGCAGCTCTGCAGATCGGACGCTCCTGATGCCCGTTCCCGCCCTTCCCGCCGTTTCCGGCGTCATGCCCACCGGGTACCTCCAGGACACGTCCGCCCCGGCGCCCGTCACCGACGGCAGCGAGTTCGCCGCGTCCCTCACCGGAGCGGTGGACAACCTTTCGCAGCTGCAGTCCGACTCCAAGACGCTGGCCGTCCAGGCCGTCACCGGCGACTTGGATGACATCCACAACGCCTCGATCGCCTCCGCCCGCACGCAGATGACCCTGGAACTGGTCGCGGCGGTGCGGAACAAGGGAGTTGAGGCCTTCAACGAGATCATGAGGATGCAGGCCTGATGGCATCGCGCATGGGTTCACTGACCACCCGGCTGGGCGAGACCGCCAAAGGCTTCTCCGTCGCGCAGAAGACGATCGCCCTGATCGGCGTGGCCGCGGTGGTGCTCGGGGCGGTCGCCCTGGGCAGCTGGCTCACCCGGCCCGCCTACACGCCGCTGTTCTCCGGGCTGCAGGCCTCGGACGCGAACTCGATCGTCGAGCAGCTGCAGGCCGACGGCGTGCCCTACGAGATCGTCGGCGGCGGCGGCACCATCCTCGTCCCCGAGGAGAACGTCTACGACCAGCGGCTCAAGGCCGCCGGCGCCGGGCTGCCGTCCGCCTCCTCGGGCGGCTACTCGCTGCTGGACGACATGGGTGTGACCTCCTCGGAGTTCCAGCAGAACGTCACCTACAAGCGCGCCCTCGAGGGGGAACTGGCCAGCACCATCGGCGCCCTCAAGGGCGTCCGTGCCGCCAGCGTGCAGCTGGCCCTGCCGGAGGACACCGTCTTCGTCTCCGAGCAGCGGGACCCGACGGCCAGCGTGTTTGTGGAAACCGAGAACGGCGTGAACCTCAGCTCCGACCAGGTCCAGGCGATCGTGCACCTGACCAGCGCCTCCATCGACGGCATGCCGGCCGAAAACGTGGCCGTGATCGACGCCGGCGGCAACGTCCTGTCCGCCGTCGGCGTGGGCGCCAGCGGCACCGGCAACCAGCAGGCCTCCGAATATGAACAGCGCATCGTCGCCTCCGTCCAGGCCATGCTGGACCAGGTGGTCGGGCCCGGGAACGCCACCGTGGCCGTCGCCGCGGACATGAGCTACGAATCCGCGAACCGGGTCGAGGAAACCTTCACCTCCCCGGAGAACACGCCCGCGCTGAACGAGTCCACCACCACCGAGGAGTACGCCGGCGGCGACGGCGGCACGGCGGCAGGAGTGCTGGGCCCCGACAACATCGCGGTGCCCGGCGGCGGGAACGAGGACGGCAGCTACACGTCCGAATCCAGCACTCGCAACAACGCCGTCAACAAGGTCACCGAGACCCGGGAGATCCCGGCCGGCGCCCTGGCCCGGCAGACCGTCTCGGTGGCTCTGAACGCCGCCGCCGGCGCGGACCTGAACGTCGCCGACGTGCGCGCCCTGGTGTCCTCGGCCGCGGGCATCAACATTGAACGCGGCGACCAGCTCACCGTGGAAATGCTCAACTTCAACGACGCCGGCGCGCAGGCGGCGCAGGAGGCCCTGGCCGCGGCGGAAGCCGCCGAAGAGGCAGCCCAGCGCGCGGAACTGCTGCGCACCGGCATCCTCGCCGCCGGCATCGTGCTGGCCGTCATCCTCGCCCTGATCGCCTACGCCATGCGTTCACGCCGGCAGAACCGACAGGCCGTCGACCTCGGCGAACTGCCCGAACTGGATCCGCTGGCCCCGGCCACCAACCTGGCGCTCATGGGCAGCACGCCGCCCTCCACCACGGCCATCGAACCGCCCGTGGACACCGCCGCCCTGCGGGCCCTCACGCCCCCGGACACCGACATCGAACGCAAGCGGGCCGAACTCGACGCGCTGGCCGCGCAGGATCCGGTCCGCACCGCGGACTACCTGCGCAACCTCATGGATGAGACCCGGGTATGAGCGAAACCACCGGAACCACCCTGGCCGAGGCGCCGTCCCGCAACGACGACGCCGCCCCCAAGCTGACCGGCACGCAGAAAGCCGCGCTGGTGCTCATGCAGATGGAGACCGCGCGCGCCGCGACGGTCATGCAGCAGCTGACCGAAGCCGAGGCGCAGGAGATCGCCGCCGAAATCGTGCGGATGCGCCGCGTGGACGCCTCCCTGGCCGAATCCGCCGTCAACGAGTTCTATGACATGACCGTCGAGGGCCGGCTCCGGGCGCACGGCGGCCGCGACGTCGCGATGGGCCTGCTCGAAGCCTCCTTCGGCACCGAACGGGCCAGCGGCGTCATGGACCGTCTCGCCTCCTCCATGGCGGGCAAGTCCTTCGAGTTCCTGGAACGCGCCGAACCGGCCCAGGTCGTCTCGCTGCTGGAGGGCGAACTGCCGCAGACCATTGCCCTGGTCCTGGCGCACATGCGCCCGCAGCGCGCCTCCGCCGTCCTGGGCGGGTTCACCGAGCGGATCCGGACCGACATTGCGCAGTGCATCGCCACCATGTCGCGGGCCACGCCCGAAGCTGTCCGGATCGTGGCCGAAACGCTCAAGGTCCGTGCGACCGCCGTCGGCGCCGCCCGGGATACCGCCGACGCCGTCGGCGGCATCCAGCCGCTGGTGGACATCATCAACCGGGCCGACGCCGCCACCGAGCGGGCCCTGCTGGAATCCCTCGAGGAACGGGACCCCGAGCTGGCGGAGGAAGTGCGCTCGCGCATGCTCACCTTCGCCGACCTGGTCAAGCTGGAGCGCCGCGACGTCCAGCTGGTGCTCCGCGGCATTGACGTCGGCACCCTGGCCCTGGCCATGAAGGGCGCCCCGGAAGCGGTGCTGGAAGCCATCCGGACCAACGTGTCCGAGCGCAACCGGCTCATGCTCGAAGACGAGGTCGCCAACTCCGGTCCGGCCCGCCTGTCGCAGGTCGAGGAGGCCCGCGCCACGATCGTGCGGGTGATCCGCGAGATGGAGGCCCAGGGGGCCATCACCATCCGCCATGCCGACGAGGACGAGTATGTCTACTGACGCCGTCTTCACCCGCCTGGACTACCCGTCGCTGCACCGCGACGAGGACACCGCGCAGGCCCGCGACCGGGCCCGCGCGGCCGGACACGCCGCCGGCTACGCCACCGGGCTGCGTGCCGCCGAGGACGAGACCCGGCGGCTGCGCGCCCGGCTGCAGGCCGAGCATGAGGCCGCCCAGGCCCAGCTGCGCGAGGACTTCGGGCTGGCGGCCGCCGCCCTGGCACAGGCCGCGGACCGGGTACGGTCCCTGGCCGTGCCCCAGGCCCGGCAGCTGCAGGAAGCCGCCGCCGTCGCCGCCCTCGAACTGGCCGAAGCGGTACTCGGCCGTGAACTCGATTCCTCGGACGCGTCCGCGCAGGCGGCCCTGCTGCGTGCCCTGGACACCGCCGAACCCGAACTGATCCAGAGCGTACGGATGCACCCGCGGGACCTGGAACTGCTCGGTGCGGCGGCGGAAGGGGCCGGGGTGCGCCTGGTGCCCGACGCCGGTCTCTCCCGCGGCGACGCGGTCGCGGAGTTCCCCGACGGCTACCTCGACGCGACGCTGGGCAGCGCACTGGCCCGTGCCCGCCGCGCCCTGCTGGGAGACGGCGCATGAGCGCCGGCACCGCCGTGTCCCGGCGCGAACGCCGGCGCAGCGAAACCGCTGCCGCCGCCGCGTCCGGCGCAGTGCGCCCGTCCGTCGACTGGCGGCCCGGCGGTCAGGCCTTCGCCGCGGCGCTGCGGGCCGCCGCCCCGGAGCGGGTGGGCCGGGTCTCCTCCGTGCTGGGCCTGGGAGTCGAGGTCACCGGCCTGGAGTGCGGCGTCGGGGAACTGGTCCGGATCGGCTCTCCCGACACCGGCGTGGACGCCGAGGTCATGGCCGCCTCCCGCGGCTCCGTCAGCTGCATGCCGTTTGGCCGGCTCACCGGCATCACCGCCGGCACGCCCGTCCACGCGCACGGCTCCAGCCTGCTGGTGCCCACCGGGCAGGGCCTGTTCGGCAGGGTGCTGGACGGATTGGGCCGGCCCATTGATGGCAAGGGCCCGCTCGCGGCCGCGGCCCGGGTGCCGCTGGACAACGACACGCCCCCGGCCATGCAGCGCCAGCGCATCACCGAGCCGCTCCAGCTCGGCGTGCGGGTGCTGGACACCCTCACCACCGTCGGCCGCGGCCAGCGCATGGGCCTGTTCGCGGGTTCCGGGGTGGGCAAGTCCTCGCTGCTGTCCATGATCGCCCGCGGCACCGATGCGCAGGTCTCCGTGATCGCGCTGGTGGGCGAGCGCGGACGTGAAGTGCGCGAGTTCCTCGAGGACGACCTTGGGCCCGAGGGGCTGGCCCGCTCCATCGTGGTGGTGTCCACCTCCGACGAACCGGCCCTGATGCGCCTGCGGGCGGCCTTCACCGCCACTCGCATCGCCGAGTCCTTCCGCGACGCGGGCGCCGACGTCGTGCTGATGATGGATTCCCTGACCCGGGTGGCCATGGCCCAGCGGGAGATCGGCCTGTCCGTCGGCGAGCCGCCGGCAACCCGCGGCTACCCGCCGTCGACCTTCTCGCTGCTTGCCCAGCTGCTCGAGCGCGCCGGCACCGGAGCGGCAGGCTCGGTGACCGGGCTGTACACGGTGCTGGTCGACGGCGACGACCACAACGAACCGATCGCCGACGCCGCCCGCTCCATCCTGGACGGGCACGTGGTCCTGGACCGCAGGCTCTCCATTTCGGGGCATTTCCCCTCGGTGGACGCCCTCGGCTCCATCTCCCGGGTTGCCTCACGGGTGAACCCGCCGGAACGGACCCGCGCCGCCGCGGCCCTGCGCCGCGTGCTCGCCGCCCGCCGTGGAGCCCAGGACCTGATCGACGTCGGCGCCTACCAGCGCGGATCGAACCGGATGGTGGACGCCGCGGTGGATCACGAAAACGACATCAATGCCTTCCTGCAGCAGGGCATGGATGAACAGACTCCGGCCGAAACGGCCTGGGGGATGCTGCAGCAACTGACACGGACCCTGGGGGAGGGGTAGCAATGGCACGTCAATTCCCGCTGGCCGGGCTGCTGCGTGTGCGCCGGCTGCAGGAGGAACAGGCAGCCGGCGGCCTCGCCGCCGCGAACCGGCGGCTGCGCGAGGCCGACGACGCGCGCACCGAAGCGTACGCGGCGCTGCACGACCTGCCCGCCGGCGCCGTCGACCGCGCCACCCTGACGGCGATTGCCGCCGCCCGTGCGTCGGCCCGCAGCATGCTGGCCGAGCTGGGCGCCGTGGAGGAGGCCCGGCGGGCCGAAGCCGACGCCGCCCAGGAACAGTACCGGGCGGCACGCGAACGCGCCGCCGTCCTGGGCAAGCTGGAGGACCGGCACGCCGGGCTGGCGGCAGCCGAGGAGCTGCGCGCCGAGCAGGTGGTGCTGGACGAACTGGCCGGCACCCGGCACAACAGAGCGGAGGGCTGACCGATGTCCATGCCAGAGGCCCTGGGCCGCATCCAGGAAATTCGCAGCACCCTCGACCAGCTCACCTCGGCCGCACCGGCCACCCAGGCCGCGCCGTCGACGTCGTCCGGCTCCGCCGCGTCCTCCGCGGAGTTCGCCGCCGCCCTGGGCGCGCTCTCCGGCGGCACAGCCGCTGCCGGCACGTCCGCCGCGGGCGGGGCCGCCGGGGGCGGGGCAGCGCCGGGACAGGTGCTCGACGCGGTGCAGAAGTACCTCGGGCTGCCCTACGTCTGGGGCGGCAACGACCCGTCCGTGGGCCTGGACTGCTCCTCCTTCGTGCAGAACGTCTTCAAGGACCTGGGCTACTCGCTGCCGCGCGTGACCTGGGACCAGATGAACGTGGGCACCAAGGTCGAGTCCATGGCCCAGGCGCAGCCCGGCGACCTGCTCTTCAGCCACGACGGCGGGCATGTCGCCATTTACCTGGGCGGCGGCAAGGCCGTGGACGCGCCCCAGCCGGGACAGAGCATCCAGATCCGCGATGCCTGGGAAAACGACGGCAACCTGACCACCATCCGCCGCGTGCTGCCCGCCGCCGAGGCGGCGACGGCGGCCCCGGCGGTCACCGATCTGGTGGCCTCGGCGCGGATGGCCCAGGCCGCCCTGCTCGGAGCCGGCGCATGAGCCTGAACGCGGCGTCCCCGCTTCCCCCGGCCGGGCCGGCCGCCCGCCCCCGCGCCGTCGGCGCCTCGGCCGATACCGGCGACAGTGCGCTGTTCGGTGCGGCGCTGGCCGCCGAGCTGGCAGGCACGGCCCAAACTGACGCCGGTTCCATCCGGAACGCCGGCGCCGACAGCAACGCCGCGGCCGACGCCGACGGAACCCCGGCCGCCGCGGCCCTCCCGGCGCCGGCGTCCGGCTCCGACGCTGCCCGGCAGCCGGCGGAGGACCTCCGCCCGGCGGCCTTCACCGCCGCACCGGAGGGGCCGACCGAGGGCTCCGTTCCCGAGACAAGCCGCACGCCGGAGGAGCCGGCCGGAGACACCGTGCCCGGCACGGGCCACGCACCGGAGGAGCCGGCCCGCGCCGGCCTCCACCGCGGCGCCACCGCAGGTACGGGCCCGACGGCGGCCGCTGCGGCTGCCGGCGCGGTCCCGGCCGCAGCCGGCGGGCCCGCCTCCGGAGCAGCCGCTCCGGGACTGCCGGTCACGGAGCGCATCCAGCTCGACGTGGTCCCCGCGATCGGTCCGGCCGCGGTTCCGGCGGCAGACCCGGAAGCCGCAGCCTTGGCGCCGGAACTGCGCATCACCGACCGCATCCGTCTCGACCTCGCCTCCGCTTCAGTACGCGCCGGCACCGCAGGACGCCGGGACACCCTTCCGACGTCGGCGCTGCCCGCCGCTGTGCCGGCCGAGGGCGCGTCTGCCACGTCCGCTGCACCCGCAACTGCCATCCCGGCGGCCACGATCCAGGCGGCCGGAGTCCCGGTAGATGCCGCGACCCCGGCAGCCACCCCGGAATCCGCTGCCCCGCCGTCCGCTGTACCTGCCGCTGCCGGCGCCACGGCGCCGCCCGCCCAGGGCACGCCGGGCGCTGCCGCAGCTGACCCCGCCGCGGCACAGGCCGCACCGGAGCCGGCCGCTGCGCTCCCGCCGACCGCGGCTGCGGCGCTTCCCGGCACCAGCCCGGCTCCGTCCGTGCAGGCAGCGGCCACGCCGGCCGCCGCGCCGCCGGCCGCCGCGCCGCCGGCCGCCCAGACGCCGCTGCAGCAGCAGATCGGCCAGCCGATCATCCGCCTCGCCCAGGCCGCACCGGGAGAGCACACGCTCATCCTGAAGGTCGCCCCGGAGAACCTGGGGCCGGTGACGGTGCGGGCGCAGGTGGGTCCGGAGGGGCTGCGGATCGAGCTGTTCGCCCCCAACGAGGCGGGCCGGGAAGCGGTCCGCGCCATCCTGGGCGAGCTTCGCCGTGACCTCGCGGGCACTGGAACGGCCGGGTCCCTCACCCTGTCCCAGCAGGACCGGCCGCCGGGCCAGCCCGGCCAGGACCAGCAGCCCGAAACCCGCGGCTGGTCCGGCGACGGTGAGGGGCGGCGGGCCTTCGAGGCCCGCGGCGGCGCAGCGTCCGGCGGCGGCCCTGCCCCGAACCCCCGGACCACCCCTGCCCCCATTTCCGAGCTGCCGGGCCATGCCGGCATCGATGTCCTGGCCTGAGAAGGAGAATCCCATGCCCGTTGAAGCGGTCAACGCAGCCACCACGCTGCCGACGCAGCCCGCCCGCGCACCCAAGCAGGTGATGGACAGCGAGGTCTTCATGCATCTGCTGGTCACGCAGCTGCGTAACCAGGACCCCAGTTCCCCGATGGACACCAACCAGATGATCTCCCAGACCACCCAGCTGGCCATGATGGAGCAGCTCACCACCATGGCCGGGCTGGACGAGGAGAACTTCTCGCTGCAGATGCGCACCTCCGCTGCCGCCCTGATCGACCAGGAAATCAGCTACCTCAACGCCGACGGCGTCGAAGTGACCGGCACCGCCCGGTCCGTCTCCTTCGCCGGGCCCGTACCCACCGTCAACGTCGACGGCGTCGACGTTCCGCTCGATGCCGTCACCGGCATCAACAAGGACACCACCCAGGACGCAGACGCGTCCGCCACCGCCTGACCCACTTCAGCCACCAGAAAGGCCCCCGCCATGCTTCGCTCCCTGTACTCGGGCATCTCCGGGCTTCGCTCCCACCAGACCATGCTCGACGTGACCGGCAACAACATCGCCAACGTCAACACCACCGGCTTCAAGTCCAACGCCGTCGTCTTCCAGGACACTCTGTCCCAGATGACCCAGGGCGGTGCCGCGCCCGCCGCCAACGCCGGCGGCCGCAACCCCGCGCAGGTCGGCCTCGGCGTGCAGGTTGCCGGCGTCACCACGAACTTCACCCAGGGCTCCTCCCAGGCCACCGGCCGGGGAACCGACCTGATGATTTCCGGCGAAGGCTTCTTCGTCACCCGGCAGGGCAACCAGAACCTGTACACCCGCGCCGGCGCGTTCGACGTCGACGCCGCCGGCCGCCTCGTCACCACCGACGGCAGCATCCTGCAGGGCTGGAGCGCGGATAACGGAGTCGTGAACCAGGGCGCGGCCATCGGCGACATCATGCTGCCCGACGGCGCGGTCTCCCCGGCCCAGCCCACCACCACCGCGTCGCTGGGCGGCAACATCCCCTCCGAGACGGCGGAAGGCGAAAAGCTGGTCCGCGACATCAAGGCCTTTGATGCGCAGGGCCGGGAGACCAACGTGGCGGTCACCTTCACCCGCACCGCCACCGGCTGGACGGCCACCGGCGCCGGTGGAACCCCCGTGAACCTGACACTGGCCGCCGACGGCACCCTTGAGGGCACCAAGACGCTGACCGCCGCCGCGAACGGTGTCAGCGTCACCGTGGACCTGTCCGCAGTCACCGGCTACGCCGGGGTGAACAACATGGCCGTCACCGCCTCCAACGGCGCACCCGCTGGCACCATCGAGTCCTTCGCACTGTCCCCGGACGGCACCGTCGTCGGCAGCTTCAGCAACGGCGACAAGATCGCCCTCGGCCGCATCGTGCTCGCCAGCTTCACCAACCCCGCCGGCCTCGAGAAGGCCGGCAACTCCTCCTACACCGCTTCGGCCAACTCAGGCGAGGCAGTGATCGGCGCGCCCGGAGAAGCCGGCGTCGGCGGCCTCGTGTCCGGCGCCCTGGAGATGTCCAACGTGGACCTGTCGCAGGAGTTCACCAACCTGATCGTCGCCCAGCGCGGCTTCCAGGCCAACGCCCGCATCATCACCACCTCCGACGAGGTGCTGCAGGAGCTGACCAACCTCAAGCGCTGATCCGCCAGGCGCATCAGCGGGGTCCGGCCAAATGCCGGGCCCCGCTGCCGCTTAACGGCCTAACGAAAACCGGCCCGGAGCCGAAAGTAGGAACGGAGGCCCGCCGGGGGCCTTCCTCCACACGGGACGGACCCATGATTGTTCTTACGCGGTTGAACGACGCACAGTTCGCGATCAACCCTGACCTGATCGAGCGGATCCAGGCGAACCCGGACACCACGCTGGTCATGGTGGACGGAGCCAAATACATCGTCACCGAATCCATGGACGAAGTCATCGCCAGGATTGCCGAGTGGCGCTCACGGATCATCCTGATGGCGCAGGAGGTTCCGCCCGTCCTCCACCGGCCCGGACCCGAGCTCGGCCTGGTGCCGCCGGTCGGCTCCACTCCCGACCCGGCCGGAAACGCCGCCGGCCGTCCCGTGCCCCTTCGCCCGAGGAACAAGTAATGGATCCAGCAACAATCGTCGGCCTGGTCCTGGCCTTCGGGGCCCTGTACGCCATGATCTTCCTCGAGGGTGCGCACGTCAGCTCCATCCTGCTGCCGGCGCCGATGATCCTGGTGCTGGTGGGCACCATCGCCGTCGGCGTCGCGGGCGTGACGCTCAAGGATGCCCTGCACGCCTTCAAGTCCCTGCCGCGCGCCTTCCTGGGCCGCACCCCCAAGCCCCAGGAGACGATCGACAACGTCGTCTCGCTCGCCGAAAAGGCCCGCAGCGAAGGCCTGCTGTCCCTGGAGCAGGACGCCGGGGAAACCCAGGACCCGTTCCTGCGCACCGCGCTGCAGAACATCGCCGACGGCACCGACGCCGAAGAGCTGCGCACCCTCCTTGAGGACGAAATCGCCAGCAAGGCCAATTCCGACAAAGTGGCCAGCAGGTTCTTCAACACGCTGGGCGGCTACGCCCCGACGGTGGGCATCATCGGCACCGTGGTGTCCCTGACCCACGTGCTGGAGAACCTCTCCCAGCCGGACGAGCTCGGCCACATGATCGCCGCGGCGTTCGTCGCCACCCTGTGGGGCCTGCTCTCGGCCAACTTCATCTGGCTGCCGCTCGGCAACCGGCTCAAGCGGCTCAGCGACCTGGAACTTGAGCAGATGAACCTGCTCATGGAGGGCATCCTCTCGGTCCAGGCGGGCAGCCAGCCGCGCCTGCTCAACGAAAGGCTGCGCGCCATGGTCCCGGCCCATGCGCTGTCCGCCGACAGCGAGCAGCAGGCCGCGTGAGCCCGCGGCGCCGGCACCGCCCGGAGGAAGAGGAAGAGCACCCGGACGAACGGTGGATGGCGTCCTACATGGACATGGTCACCGTGCTGATGTGCATGTTCATCGTGCTGTACGCGATGTCCACGGTCGACCAGGAGAAATTCGCGCAGCTGAAGTCCTCCCTGGCCACCGGTTTCGGGCAGGTCGAGACCGCGACGGTGGACACCGCCGTCGGCGTCGTGGTGCCGCCGGAGATGGTCGACGACACCGAGACCCTCGAACCGGACGCCGTGGAGGCGGCCGCGAAGGAGATCGAAGAGCTCACCGAGCTCAAGGAACGCATCGAGCTGGGCCTCGAGGACCGCGGCATGGCCAGCCACGTCCGCTTCGAAATCGACGAGCGGGGCCTGACCATCCGCCTGGTCAGCTCCGAAATGTTCTTCGAACCGGACCGGGCCGTCCTGACCGCTGACGCGGTGTCCGTCCTGGACACCATCGGCCCGATCCTCGCCCCCACCGACTACCGGGTCTCCGTCGAGGGGCACACCGCCCAGGTCCGCCAGCTCACGGACGAGGCCCTGGACTGGGAACTCTCCTCCTCCCGGGCCGTGAACGTGCTGCGCTACCTGTCCGAGCCCGGCGGCGTGGACTACACCCGGCTCCAGGCCGTGGGCCTCGGCGAATCCCGGCCGCTGACCGGCGGGACCACCGCCGAGGAACTGGCGATGAACCGCCGGGTGGACATCATCGTGCTCTCCGGCGAAAGCGAGCAGGTCCGCCAGCTGATTCCCGGGCTGCTGGAGGAACAGCAGGCGGGATCCGGCTGACCTGCGCTGCTGCTAACGCGGGGGGCCCGGCTGCCGATAGTGGCGCCCGTGACGGTCCACCAGCACGACTCTCCCGCAGTGCGCCCGAAATCGGGTGCCGATGCGGCGGAGCTTTACGATTTCAGCAGGCCCACCACCCTTGCCCGCGATCATGCGCGGGTCCTGGAGATGGCCTTTGACACGTTTGCCCGGCAATGGGGCACCCAGCTCACCGCGAAGGTGAGGGTGCTGTCCCAGGTGACAAGCCAGCAGGTGCAGACACTCAGCTACGACGAGTATGCCTCGAGCCTGCCGGACAACACCGGCATGGTGCTCTTCGACATCCCCAACGTGTCCGCCAAGGCGGTGATCCAGTTCCCGATGGCGGCAGCGCTGTCGTGGGTTGGCCACATGCTCGGCGGCACCGGGACCATGGAGATCCCCGAGCGCAAGTTCACGCACATCGAACAGGCGCTGCTCGGGCGGATCATGGACGATGCCCTTGAGGATCTGCACTACTCGCTGGGCAGCCTCCTGGCCGCGCCCATGACGGCGGCCTCGATCCAGTACAACTCGCAGTTCGCCCAGGCCGCCGCTTCCGGCGATCCGATGCTGGTGGCGACCTTCGAGATGGTGGTGGGGGAGACGACGGCGCCCGCGTCGGTGGCGATTCCGGCCGAGGCCGTGCTCCCGCAGCTGGGGCCGGTGGTGCCGTCCTCGTCCGAGGCGACCCCGGCCGAGCTGATCCAGGGGCACCTTGCCACGACCCCGGTGGACGTCTCGCTGCAGATGGAACCGATCCGGGTCAAGCCCGGCATGGTCCTGAACCTGGCCGAGGGCGACGTCCTGCGGCTTCTGCACCCGGGACACCGTCCGCTCAATGTCACCGTCGACGGGCACATCGTGGCCCAGGCAGCCGTAGGAGCCAGCGGATCCCGCCTGGCCGGCGTCATCGTCAGCACCGAGGAGAACCACTAAATGAGCACCATCCAGGCCCTGCACAGCGAAGCCGCGTCCTCCCTCGTGCAGCTGCTGCCCACCCAGTTTCCACTCGAGGCCGTTCCGGCCTCCGGCGCCGCCATCCCGGCCGAGGCGCTGCAGGAGGCCGTCACGGCCTCCTACGTCGGATCCGCGTCCGTCGACGTGGCCCTCGTGCTGCCCGCCTCGGAGCCGGTCTCCACCCTGGCCGGCACCGACTCCGCGCTGGTCTCCACCGCCGATGTCCTGCGCCCGGCCATCGAAGCCGCCGTCGGAACCCTGGGCCCCGGCGTCCTCGGCGACACCCGCGTGGAGGACGCCGCGGCCCTGTTCGCGCACCCCTCCACCTCCGTATACGAGCTGCGCGCGGCCGCCGGCGGCACCGCCGGCTGGTTCGCCATCCGCAGCCGAGAGGACTCCGCCGTTCCGGCGGCCGCCCCGGCGGAGACCTCCGTGGTCGGCAAGCTGGGCCGGATCAGCAACGTCGAAATGGCCCTGACCGTGGAGATCGGCCGCACCCGGATGGCCGTCCGCGACGTGCTGAACCTCGAACCCGGCCGGGTCATCGAGCTGGACCGCTCCGCCGGGGCTCCGGCCGACATCCTGCTCAACGGCCGGTTGATCGCCAACGGCGAGATCGTGGTCCTGGACCAGGACTACGCCGTGCGCATCACCAAGATCCTCGACGTCGCCGAAGGGCTCGCGTAGCCATGGAGACCGGCTTACTGGGACTTCGGGTCCTGGTCTCGCTGGGCGTTGTCCTGGCGCTGCTGTGGTGGCTGTCCCGCCGCGTCGCCGCCCGCACCGGCGGCACCGGGGACACCGCCCCCGTCCGGGTCCTCAGCCGCCAGGCCATCAGCCCGAAGGCGTCGGTGGTGGTGGTCGAGGCCGAAGGCCAGCGGTTCATGCTCGGTGTGACCGAGGCCTCGGTCAACGTCCTCAACGCGACGCCGATGGACGCCGCGGACGCGGACGGTCCGAAGGCCGGCGACGGCGGGTTCGCCGCGTCGCTGGCGGCTGCGGGCGGCACGGCCGAGGCCCTGCCCAGCCGCCGTGACCTGCGCCGGACCGAACCGGGGGAGGGCACCTCCATGCTGGCCGGGTCCATTCTCTCCCCGCAGACCTGGCGGCAGTCGGCCGCTGCGCTGCGCGGACGGCAGCGGTGACCGGGGCGCACAGCCGCACCCGGGCGCTGCGCGCCGCCGCTGCCGCCGCAGTCCTGCTGCTGGTGCTGCTCGCGGCGCAGCTCGCCGGGGCGGCCGCCGGCCACGCGGTGACCCTCGATCCGGCCCCGCCGGCTCCTCCGCAGGACCCGGCGGATCCCGACGCCGGGCAGGGCGGTCTCTCGATCGACATCTTCGGCGCCGACGGCGGGCCCTCGACCACCGTCACCGCGCTGATCGGCATCACCCTGCTGTCGGTGGCTCCCGCGCTGCTGCTGATGCTCACCAGCTTCACCAAGATCTTCGTGGTGCTGGCGATCACCCGCAACGCGCTCTCGCTGCCCAGCATCCCGCCCAACCAGGTCCTCGCGGGCCTGGCCCTGTTCCTGTCGCTGTTCATCATGGCCCCGGTGGTGGGGGAGATCAACACAATCGCCGTCCAGCCGTACCTGAACGGCGAGACGACGTTCGACGGCGCGCTCAACGCGGGCGCGGGCCCGCTGCAGCAGTTCATGCTCGCCCACACCCGCGACGAGGACATCGCGCTGATGACCCGCGCCGCAGACCGGCCGAACCCGGAGTCCCCGCAGGACGTTCCGCTGACCACGCTGATTCCGGCGTTCATGATTTCGGAACTGCGCTCGGCGTTCATCATCGGCTTCGTCATCTTCATCCCGTTCCTGGTCATCGACCTGGTCGTCTCGGCCGCGCTGATGTCCATGGGCATGATGATGCTGCCGCCGGTCATGATCTCCCTGCCGTTCAAGATCCTGCTCTTCGTGCTGGTGGACGGCTGGTCGCTGATCATCACGTCCCTGATCAACAGCTACCAGGTCACCGGGGGCGGCTGATGGATACCAACGCCGTTCTCGACATCGGCCTGCAGGGTCTGTGGGTGGCAGCCAAGCTCTCCGCCCCGGTGCTGCTCACCGCCCTGGCCATCGGCTTCGCCGTGTCCCTGGTGCAGTCCATCACCCAGATCCAGGAGGTCACGCTCTCCTTCGTGCCCAAGGCGGTCGGCGTGGCGATCGCCCTGCTGGTGTGCGGGCACTGGATGATCTCCGAAATGGTGGCCTTCACCCAGGAGCTGTTCGCCAGGATTCCCTCCCTGCTCGGCGGGGGCTAATGTGTCCATCACCCTTGACCAGGCCTGGATCGAAGCGGTGATGCTGGCCTCCGTGCGGATGGTGGCCTTCCTGGTCATCGCCCCTCCCTTCTCCTACAACGCGTTCCCGATCCGGGTGAAGGCGATGCTCGGCATCGGCCTGGCCCTCGCCGTCGCCCCGGCCGCGGCGGACGGCTACGAGATGCAGGGCACCGCCGACTACTTCACGGCGCTGGTGCTGGAGATCCTGGTCGGGGGGCTGCTCGGCTTCCTCGTCATGGTCGTCTTCGCGGCGATCCAATCCGCCGGGTACCTGATCGACCTCTTCGGCGGCTTCTCCCTGGCCCAGGCCTTCGACCCGCAGTCCATGGTCAACGGCGCCCAGTTCACCCGCCTGTTCCAGCTCACCGCCCTGGCCCTGCTGTTCGCGTCGGACGGCTACCAGCTGGTCATCGCCGGCCTCGTCCGCAGCTTCACCGCCCTGCCGCTGGGCGGCGGCGTGGACCTGGCCGAACCGGCCCAGGCTCTGATCGCCGCAGCCACCCAGATGTTCCTCGCCGCCGTGCAGATCGCCGGCCCGCTGCTGGTGGTGCTGTTCCTGGCCGACGCCGGCCTCGGCCTGCTGACCAGGGTCGCGCCGCAGCTGAACGCCTTCGCGCTCGGCTTCCCGCTGAAGATCCTGCTCACCCTGACCCTGGCCTCCGTGGTGTTCCTGGCCCTGCCCCGCATCGTGTCCGCTCTCGCGCAGGACGCCTTCGAAGCCGTGACGGGGGTGGGCGGCTGATGGCCGAGCAGGACTCCGGCGAACGGAGCGAGCAGGCGACCCCGAAACGCATGAAGGAGGTCCGGTCCAAGGGCCAGCTGTCCAGGTCCCAGGACCTCACCGCCTGGATCGGCGTCGGCGCAGCCGCGCTGATGCTACCCGGCACCCTGGAACGCGGGTCGCAGGCCGGCACCGAGAGCCTGTTCCGGGCCGCGGAGATCGCCGCGTCCCCGGACCCCGAGGCGGCGCTGCGGATCTTCCAGGACAGCCTCGCGGCCATGTTCGGCGTCCTCGGGCCGCTGCTGGCCGTGGTCGCCGTCGCCGTCCTCGCCGCGGCGGCGCTGCAGGGTGGCATCCATTTCAAGAAGTTCAAGGGCGAGTATCAGCAGTTCGACCTGGTCAAGGGCGTCAAGCGCACCTTCGGCGGGCAGGCTCTGTGGCAGGGGGCGAAGGCCCTGCTGAAGACCGCGGCCCTGGGCCTGGTGCTGTACATGGTCATCCAGGGACTGATGCCGGTGCTGATGACGGCCGGCGGCCTGCCGGTCTCGGCGCTGCTCGACGCCGCCGGCGGCGGGGTCGCGTCGCTGCTGCAGGCCGCCGTCGCGGCCGGGCTGATCCTCGCCGCGGCCGACATCCTCGTGGTGATGCGCCGCAACCGCAAGAAGACCCGGATGACCAAGAAGGAAGTCCGGGACGAAAACAAGAACAGCGAAGGCGACCCGCTGATCCGCTCCCAGCGGCGGGCCCGGCAGCTGGCCGGCAGCCGCAACCGGATGATCGCCGCCGTAGGTGACGCCGACGTCGTCGTGGTGAACCCCACGCACGTCGCCGTGGCGCTGAAGTACGAACCCGGCCGCTCCGCCCCGCGGGTCACGGCGAAGGGGGCCGGCATCATCGCCGCCCGCATCCGCGAGGAGGCGGAGAAGCACCGGGTCCCCATGGTCCGGGACGTGCCGCTGGCCCGGACCCTGCACTCGGCCTGCGAGGTGGGTCAGGAGATCCCGCCCGACCTGTACAACGCCGTCGCCCGCCTGCTGGCCTTCGTCATGGCGCTGAAGCGGCGCGGCGCGGCAGCCGGCGTCCACACCATGGAACCCGCACCGGGCCTGATGCCCGCTCCCTCCGAACCCCGACATAAGGCAGCATCGTGAAAAACCGCAACCTGCTCAAGCTCGCCGTCCCGGTGGGCGTCATCGGCATCATCCTGCTCCTGGTGGTCCCGATCCCGGCGGCCCTGCTGGACGTGCTGATCATCATCAACATCCTGCTGGCCCTGGTGATCCTGCTGACGACGATGTTCGTCCGCAAGCCGCTGGACTTCTCGGTGTTTCCCTCGCTGCTGCTGGTCGCCACGCTGTTCCGGCTCGGCCTGAACGTGGCCTCCACCCGGCTGGTCCTCGGCGACGGCTACGCCGGGCAGGTCATTGAGGCATTCGGGCACGTGGCGGTGGGCGGGTCCCTGATCATCGGCGCGGTCATCTTCCTGATCCTGGTCGTCATCCAGTTCGTCGTCGTGACCAAGGGCGCCGAACGCGTGGCCGAGGTCGGCGCCCGGTTCACCCTGGACGCCATGCCCGGCAAGCAGATGGCCATCGACGCCGACCTCAACGCCGGGCTCATCAGCGACTCCGAGGCCCGGGAGCGCCGCGCGCAGGTCTCGGCCGAAGCCGACTTCTACGGTGCGATGGACGGCGCCTCCAAGTTCGTCAAGGGCGACGCGATCGCCGGACTGATCATCATCATCATCAACGTCGTGGGCGGGATCGCGATCGGTATGCTGCAGCGCGGCATGTCCGTCGGCGAGGCCGTGAACACCTACAGCCTCCTGACCATCGGCGACGGGCTCGTCACCCAGATTCCCGCCCTGCTGATGGCCGTGTCGACCGGCATGATCGTCACCCGCTCCAACGCCGAGGCCGACATGGGCTCGACGGCGGGGGACCAGCTCAGCCAGTCCCGCAACGCCCTGATGATCGCCGGCGCGGCCGCGCTGGTCATGGCCCTGATCCCCGGCATGCCGAAGCTGCCCTTCATCGTGGTCGGCGGGCTGCTGATCTTCGCCTCGCAGCGGGTCAAGGCCCGCGACCAGGCCGTCGAGGAGGAACAGCGGGCGGCGGAGGCCGGCACGGCCGCACCTTCAGGGGACACGACGGAAGACCTGATCGAGCAGATGCGGGTGCACGCGCTGGAGATCCTCCTGGCCCCGGACCTCGTGGACGTGGTGACCGGGGGACCGGATGACCTGCTGGCCAGGGTGAAGGCGCTGCGTCGGAAGATTGCCCTGGAACTGGGCGTGGTGGTGCCGCCCGTGCGCACCCGCGATTCCGTGGAACTGCCGCCGTCGACGTACGTGATCCGCATTGCCGGCGTCGAGGCAGGACGCGGCGAGGCACCACAGGGCAAGGTCCTGGCGCTGGGCGACTTCCTCGATTCCCTCCCGGGCACCGCCACGGTGGAGCCGGTCTTCGGGCTGGCCGGCAAGTGGGTTCCCGGAGAGATGCGCCATGCGGCGGAAATGGCCGGAGCCACGGTGATCGACCGTGTCTCCGTCCTGGTCACCCACCTGTCCGCCGTGATTACGGCGAACGCCGCCCGGCTGCTCTCCCGCGAGGATGTCCGGGTGCTGACCGAAGGGGTCAAGCAGGTCAACCCGTCCGCGGTGGAGGAGCTGGTGCCGGGCGTGCTGTCGCTGGCCGAGGTGCAGCGGGTGCTGCAGGGCCTGCTGGCCGAGCGGGTCGCCATCAACGACCTACCGCGCATCTACGAGTCCCTGCTGCTGCGCGCCAAGGTGTCCACCGACCCCGAAGGGCTGATCGAGGCCGCCCGCCAGGCGCTCGGCCCGGCCCTGGCCGCCCCGCATCTGGACGGCACGGTGCTGCGCGTCATCATGCTGGATCCCGCCCTCGAGCAGTCGATGCTGGAGGCGCTGCGCCCCTCCGAGCAGGGCAACCAGATCCTGATGGATCCGAACCGGATCGAAGCGGTGGTGCGGAATCTGTTGGCTACAGTGGCCACAGCGGAAAACACCGGTTCCAGCGCCGTCCTGGTCTGCGCGCCGGCGCTGCGGCCGGCGGTGCGCCGCCTGGTCGCCGCCCAGGCCCAGGGCCTTCCGGTCCTGTCCTATCAGGAGGCGACCGCAGGAAACGTGAACATCGAGACAGTGGGAGTGGTTCGTGGAACCGAGACGATTTCAGCTTGAGGGGCCGTCCCTTGATGCGCTGAAAAAGAGGGTCTTCGACGAACACGGCCCCCGCGCCCGGATCATCGCCGCCGAGAAGGTCAGCGTCGGAGGCATCGGCGGTTTCCTGGCACGCCACCACTATGAGGTGACGGTGGAGCTGCCGCCCCGCGGACGGCGCGCCGCGGACGTCCCCCCGGACGGATACCCGGCGTCCGGGGCCCCGCGGCAGGGCGGAGCGGGGATCAGCGAGCTGCTGGCCCGGGCCGAGGCCGCCGAAGGCGCGCCCCGCCGGAATGCTTCCGTCGAGGAGCGCGCCACGGTCAGCGTCTCGACGGACAGCCATGCCTTTGCTGACCTGATGGACCGGCTCACCCACAGCACCGGTGCGGACCCGGTGCCCGTGGTGCCCCCGCCCGTCGCCGCGGTCCCGCTTCCGGCGGCGGAGCGCGCCGCCCTGCCGCTGCCGCCGGTTCCGCTGGCGGGCGCCGGCGACCTGGTGCTCGTCGTCGGGCTGGGCGCCGATCCGCTGGCGGTCTGCGAGTCGATGGCCGCCGCTGCGGGCGCAGGTGCGGCGGCCATCCGCAGCGCCGGAGCCCTGGAGGACACCTCCTACGGGCGGGCCGCTGACCGCAGGAGCGCCGCGACGGCGCGCGCCGCAGGCGTGCTGGCCGACCACGCCATTTACCTGGCGTACGGGCTGGGCCGCGGCGAGGAGCTCTCCCGGCACGCGACGCTGATCGGCGCGCTCGCCCCGGACCAGGTCTGGGCGGCGGTGGACGCCGGGCGGAAGGCGGAGGACACCGCGGCCTGGGTGGCCGCGGTCCGCCGCACCGCCGACGTGACGGCCGTGGCCGTGGAGGGGCTGGCGGCCACCGCCACCCCGCACACCGTGAACGGGCTGGGACTGCCCATCGGCTGGGTGGACGGCGGGCCTTCCTCCTCGGTCATGCTGTGAGGCGGTAGAGTGATCCAATGCTGGTGCTGACACGCAAATCCGGAGAGCAGGTCATGATCGGTGACGACATCGTCGTCACGATCCTTGAGACCCGCGGAGACGGCATCCGGATCGGCATCGATGCTCCCCGCGGCGTGAAAATCCAGCGCAGCGAGGTTGTCCGTGCGGTGGAGGAAGCAAACGTTGCCGCCGCCGAGGCCGGCCCCGACGCCGAGGAGCGCATGAAGGCGTTCCTGGCGGCGGCCCGCCCCGCGGCCCGCAGGCCCGACGCAGGCCCGACGCAGAGCAGCCCCGCCGCAGAGTAGGCCCGACGCCGGCCGATACCCGTCCGTCAGCTGGGCCGCGGCACCCAAAACGACGAAAAGCCCCGCTGCATCCAGAGGACGCGGCGGGGCTTTCCGCTTGGTGCCGGCCTTAGCCCGCGGCGCCCGTACGCTGCTTACGGCCTGAAGGGAACAGCCGGAACAGCGTGAAGCGCTCCCGAGCCGGGGCCACCGGCCGTCCGCCCGCAACCCGGTGGACCGGCTGCTTCGGCTGGACGGAGCCGAAGTACTCTGCCAGGAGCCGCCGTTCGTGGTTGCTGCAGCGAAGGCCGGGGTAGCGGTAGCTGCGGATGATCCACCGTGACCCAAGCTCTCCGGGGCGGGTGTCGTCCGCCCAGTTGGGAACCAGCCGCCTGCCGCATTCGCCGCACGGGGCAGGAGTGTAGGAATCGCGCTGCACCTCGGTGTAGCGCCTGATCATCAGGCCGTTGCCGGCTGCTTCTGCACTCACTGTCTCAGTCCCCCTGCTGTTGCTGCGTTCTCGTGCCTGTGGCGGCTGAGACGACGATATCGACGCCGGGTCAAGGAAAGTGCAGGGCGGGCGCACGGCTGGCCCAGCTTTTGCTCAAGGAAGGCTCAAGACGGCTTGAGGAAGGCCTGCACCGGGCAACACCAAAAGGCACGCAAAAGGCCCCGAACCCAAGGGTTCGGGGCCTGCCGGGGCCTCCTGCCGGAATCGAACCGGCGACCTTCTCATTACGAGTGAGACGCTCTACCAACTGAGCTAAGGAGGCCTGCATCATCCGGCACGGGCCGGAATCCACAAGGGACAACTCTATACGGAGCCGCCCCGGGCGGTCAAAAGGACCGCTCAGCGGTTACCGGCAGATCGTGCCGTCCTCGGGCACCGTGCCGTCGATGAAGTAGTCGTCCACGGCGTCGGCGATGCAGTCGCTGCCGCGCCCGTAGGCGGTGTGCCCCTCGCCTTCCCACGTCAGCAGCACGCCGGAGTCCAGCTGCTCCGCCAACGCCACCGACCACTCATACGGTGTGGCGGGGTCTCCGGTGGTCCCGACAACGAGGATCGGCGCGGCGCCCTCGGCATTGATTTCATGCGGGGCCCCGACGGGTTCATGGGGCCAGGCCGCGCAGGTCAGCCCTCCGTAGCCGAGGTAGCTGCCCAGGGTCGGCGAGGCCTCCTCCAGCTCCCGGGCATCCTCGCGCATCTGCGCAGGATCAGTCTCCATCGGGTAGTCCAGGCAGTTGATGGCGTTGAAGGCGACCGTGCTGTTCGTTTCGTACCTGCCGTCCTCGTTGCGGTCGGCGCTGAGGTCGGAGAGGTAGAGCATCAGGTCGGGATTGCCGTCCAGGGCATCGGACAGGGCCTGGGTCAGCACCGGCCAGTTGGCGTCGTTGTAGAGCGGCAGGATGAACCCGCTGACGAACATGGACGCCGTGACCGTCCGTCCGTCACCGGCCGTCAGCGGGCTGGCCTCGGTTTTTGCGAACAGGTCCGCGATCGCCTGGACGCCGTCGTCGACGTCGCCGCGAAGCGGGCAGGCGCTGCCCGTCTGGCAGTCCGCGACGTAGGTGCGGATGGCCTGTTCGAAGCCCGCGGCCTGCCCGAGGGTGATCTCCTCGTTGGAGGCGGCGGGATCCAGGCCGGCGTCCAGCACCAGCCGGCCGACGCGCTCCGGGAAGAGCTCGGCGTAGGTGGCGCCGAGGAACGTTCCGTAGGAGAAGCCCAGGTAGTTCAGCTCCGGGTCGCCGGCCAGCGCGCGGAGGATGTCCATGTCGCGGGCAGCGGAGCCGGTGTCCACGTGCCCGAGCAGGGCGCCGGTGTTCTCGGCGCACTTGTCGGCAAGCTCGGCGGCGCTGGCCTGCGCGGCGGCCAGGCCCTCCTCCGTCTCCGGGTCGAAGGACTCGGCGCGCGCCTCGTCCATTTCCTCGTCGGTGAGGCATTCGATCGGGGTGGAACGTCCGACGCCGCGGGGATCGAAGCCGAGGATGTTGTACTCGCCCCGCAGCCGGTCGGTGGTGACCTGCTCGAGGGTTTCCTCCACCGTGGTGTAGCCGCTTCCGCCGGGCCCGCCGGGATTGATGAGGATGGTGCCGCGGGGGGTGCCGTCCGCTTCGGCCATGATGACGCTCAGGTCGATGCGTTCGCCTTCCGGCTCGTCATAGCTCAGCGGAACCTCCACCGTGGCGCAGCGGAACTCTCCGCAGTCGGCCCAGTCGACGTCCTGGCTGTAGTAGTCCCGCAGCTCATCCGGTACGTCCCCCACGGCGGCGGGATCGCCGGGCCGGGGTGCGTCCCCCGGGCTGCCGGCGGGGGCGACGGCACAGCCCGCGGAGGCCAGCAGCGCCACGGCGAGGGCAGCGCCGGCGGCCCTGCGTCGTAAACGGGGGTACAAGGTCATGCGCGGTTCCTCCGGCGGTCGGGACAGGTCGGGATGCGGCGTCAGAGCAGGCTCAGCGCCATGGCCTCGATGGCCAGCAGCGGTTGGACGTTGGTGGTGACCAGACGGCGCCGCACGGCGTTGATCTCCTCCATGCGGGCGAGCGTCTGCTCCGGCGAGCCCTTGCCGGCGAACTCCTCCAGCTCGGCGCGCAGCCCGGCGTTGACCAGGTCGGTGCCGCCGGCGTCCAGCTGGAGCAGCAGCACGTCGCGGTAGAAGGAAAGCAGGTCGGTGAGGGCACGGTCAAAGTAGTCGTTCTTCGAACGCTTGGCCCGCCGCGCCTGGTCCTCCTCGAGGCGCTTGACCTGGCTGCGCAGCGCGGCCGGGACCGTGCCGCCGGGCTCGACGCCGAGGGAGGACAGGAGCGCGTCTCGTTCGGCGGCGTCGCGTTCCTCGAAGGAGGCCTGCGCCTCCGCCTCGGCCAGCGCGACCAGGTCCGCGGCGGCCTTCATTGCCCCGGGAACGCTGCGCAGCGACAGCGGCAGCCGGACAATCCGGTCGCGGCGCTCCCGGGCTCCGCTGTCAGTGGCCAGCCGCTTGGCGATGCCGATGTGGGACTGGGCGGCGCGGGCCGCCTGCCGCGCGAGCTCCGGATCGATTCCGTCCCGGCGCACCAGCAGATCGGCGACGTCGTCCGCCGGGGGCAGGCGCAGGCCCACGGCCCGGCAGCGGGACCGGATGGTCACCAGCACATCGCCGGGGCTGGGCGCACACAGCAGCCAGACGGTCCGGGGCGGCGGTTCCTCGATGGCCTTGAGCAGCACGTTGGTGCTGCGCTCCTGCATGCGGTCGGCATCCTCCACGATGATGACCCGCCAGCGTCCCGTGGACGGGCGGTCCTGGGCCCGGCGGACCAGGTCGCGGGCCTCGTCGATGCTGATGGTGACCTTCTCCGTGGTCACGGACGTCACGTCGGCGTGTGAGCCGGCCAGCGCCGTCCGGCAGGCGCGGCAGCTGCCGCAGCCCCGCGCCGCTGGGTCTTCCTGCTCGCACAGCAGGGCGGCGGCAAAGGCACGCGCGGCGTTGGAGCGCCCCGATCCGGGCGGGCCGGTGAACAGCCACGCATGGTTGGGCCGCTCCTGCGCCGCCGCCCTGCGCAGCTGGTCGACCACGGGGTCCTGGCCCTGCAGGTCGTCCCAGACGCTCATGCCGGCAGCTCCGCGACCCGCGCTGCGATCCGCCCGGCCAGGTCCTGCTGCGGCAGGGCGGCGTCCAGCACCAGGTACCGGGCGGGATCCCGCCCGGCCAGCTCCAGGAAGGCCTGCCGGATGCTGCGGTGGAACTCGTCGGGCTCGGATTCCATGCGGTCTTCGGTTGCCTGGCCCGAGGTGCGCCGCGTGCGGCCGGTGCGGGGATCGACGTCGAGCAGGATGGTCAGGTCCGGCAGCAGCCCGTCGGTGCCCCACTCGTTGAGCCGGCGGACGACGTCGGTGCCGAGGCTGCGCCCGGCGCCCTGGTAGGCGACGGAGCTGTCGATGAACCGGTCGCAGATCACCACCTCGCCGCGCGCCAGGGCGGGGGCGATGACCTGCCGGACGTGGGCCGCGCGGGACGCGGCGAACAGCAGCGCCTCGGTGCGCGCGTCGATGTCGCCCTGGCCGTGTTCGAGCACGAGCGAACGCAGTTTCTCGCCGATCGGCGTGCCGCCCGGCTCGCGGGTGCGCAGGACAACGCGGTCCTGCGCCTGCAGCGCGGCGGCCAGCAGGCCCGCCTGGGTGGACTTCCCGGCGCCGTCGCCGCCCTCGAAGGCAATGAAGAGTCCGCGGGCGGAAGGTCTGGAAGTGCTCACCCGCCTAGCCTACCCAGTTCCCCTGACAGCGGGCTGGGGCTGCATCCCGCCGTGCGGGCGCGCCGGGATGCGGGACCGATATACAGGCGGGCTGCCGGCCCCTAGCGTTGGACGGGCAGGCCGCAGCCACGCCTCCCGGCGCTTTCAGAAGGAGCCGCCCATGAGTGCCTCCGCTCACCAGCCCTCGGATGTGCAGTATGTGCGCAAGCATCCGGAAGTCATCCGCTTGCCGCTGATGGAGGAACCGTTCATCGGATTCCTGCTGGCCTTCCTGGCCGGCCTGCTCAATGCCTGGACCTTCGGGCATGCCGGCACCTTCGCCACGGTCCAGTCGGGGAACGTGGTCTCCAGCGGCTATTACCTGGTGGAGGGAGACTGGGAGCGGTTCACGCCCGCGATCGTGTCGGTGGTCTGCTTCGGCCTCGGATCGGCGCTGTCCGGGATCCTGATGACCGCTTTCCTGCGCAGCGGCCGGTCCTTCACGCCGGCCATGCTGTTCGCGATCTTCGGCCTGCTCGTTCTCCTGACCCTGCTGGCGGCCCTGACCGACGCGGATCCGCGCTGGATCGCCTTCGGCGTCAGCTTCGTGGCCGGCGGCGTGGGCAACGCCTTCCATAAGAACCACGGGATGCTCTACGGGGCTGTCGCCGTGACCTTCGTGGTGCAGATGGCCTTCAACTTCCTCATGCAGTCGGCCCTGTCCAAGAAGGGCATCAACGGGGAGCCGAACCTGTTCTGGTCCGGGGTGTTCTTCCTCGTCCTGCTCGGCTTCTGCGCCGGCGGGGGTCTGGGCTACCTCGCCGACCGCTGGTTCGACGGCGCGTCCATGGCCTTCGCCGCCCTGCTCGCCCTGGTGCTGGCCGTCGTGGCGCTGACCCGCCCGCGGAACCCCGATCCGACCCCGGGCGGCAGCTTCGTCTAACGGTTCGACGCCGGGCGGCGCGTCACACTCCGCGGCGCTGCGCCGTGGCCCGGGCCGGCGGAGGGACGCGGCCCCCGCCGGCCGATACGCTGGGCCCATGAGCGCAGAGACCACATCCCCCCACGGCGTCCTGTCCCCGGAAACGGTGGTGGTCGCCGCCGGCCGGCCGGCTCCCGAACAGGATGCGGCGGTGAACCCGCCGATCGTGCTGACCTCCACCTACCGCGGCACCGGGCCCGCCGCCCCCGGGGACCGGATCTACGGCCGCTACTCCAACCCCACCTGGGATCCCTTCGAGGAAGCCCTCGCCCGGCTGGAATCCGCGCGGGAGCCGGCGCTCGTCTTTTCCTCCGGCCTGGCCGCAATCGCCGCCGCGCTGTCCCTGGTGCCCGCCGGCGGAGTGCTGGTCATGCCCCGCCACAGCTATGCCGGGTCGCTGGCGCTCGCCGCCGAGCAGGCCGAGGCCGGCCGGTTCACGCTGCGCACGGTCGACATTGCCGACACGCCCGCCGCCGTGGCCGCACTCGAGGGCGCGGACCTGCTCTGGATCGAGAGCCCCACCAACCCCATGCTCGAGGTGGCGGAGATCCGTGTTCTGGCCGACGCCGCGCATGCCGCCGGAGCGCTGGTGGTCGCGGACAACACCTTCGCGACCCCGCTGGTCACCCGCCCGCTGGAGCTGGGCGCCGACGTCGTCGTGCACTCCGTGACCAAGTACCTGTCCGGGCATTCCGACGTCGTGCTGGGCGCCGCCGTGACCTCGGACGAGGCGCTGCGCGCCCGGCTGGCCGCCCACCGCACCCTGCACGGCGCCGTCGCCGGTCCCTTCGAGGTCTGGCTGGCGCTGCGCGGACTGCGGACCCTGGCACTGCGCATGCAGCGCTCCCAGGAGAACGCCGGCGAGCTGGCCCGCCGGCTGGCCGCCCACCCCGCCGTGGCCGCGGTGCGGTATCCGGGGCTGCCGGAGGATCCCGGGCACGGCCGGGCTGCGGCCCAGATGGACGGATTCGGCGGCATCGTCTGCATCGAGGTGGCCGCCGGCGCCGCCGCCGCGGAGAAGGTGACGGAGGCCGTGTCGCTGTGGGTGCCGGCCACGTCGCTGGGCGGCGTGGAGTCGCTCATTGAACGCCGCCGCCGCCAGCCGGGAGAGCCGAAAACGGTTCCGGAGAACCTCCTGCGCCTCTCGGTGGGCATCGAGCACGTGGAGGACCTCTGGGCTGACCTCGAGCAGGCGCTGGCACGGTAGGCTGATCCCTGTGGAACTCGTTCTTGAAGTTCAGAACCAGCTGTACCGAGCGCTGGCCTTCGTGGCCCTGGGCATTGAGCTGTGGGCGTTCATCGACTGCGTCCGCCGCCGTCCGTCCGACTTCGAACGGGCATTCAAGCGCACCAAGACGTTCTGGACGGCCCTGACCGCCGGTGCCGCGGCGGTCGGCGTGCTGGGCGCCCTGAGCGGCGGCGTCGGCCTGCTCCTGTTCCAGCTGGCCGCCGTGATTGCGGCCTGCGTCTACCTCGCGGACGTCCGCCCCGCCCTGAACGAGCCCCGCCGGGGTGCCGGGCCGTACGGCCCCTGGTAACACCGGGCCCCACGGTCCGATCCCTGCGCCGCCGGTGGAATCAGCCCGGGGCGACGGCGCTCCACGCCACCGTGATCTCGCCCAGCCGCCAGCGGGCCGGCCCTGTCAGCAGCGGCCACCCCTGTGCCTGCAGCGCGCGGCACATGCCCAGCCAGCGCTGCCGGCTCCCGTACGCGGCGAGCGGCGCGCTGGCCAGCCACGCCTGGTCCATCGCCTGCAGGAACGCATGCACCCGCTCGCCGGGGACATTGCGGTGGATCAGCGCCTTCGGGAGCCGCTCGGCGACGTCGGACGGGCGTTCGAACGCGGAGAACCGCACCGAAATGCTCAGCGACAGGGGTCCGTCCGGGCCGATCTCGGCCCAGGTGGCCCGCCGGCCGATCTCGTCGCAGGTGCCGTCCACGAAGATGCCGCCCGGTGCCAGCCGGGACCGCACCAGGTCCCAGTGCGCGGCGTATTCGCTCTCGTCGTACTGGCGCAGCACATTGAAGGCCCGCACCATCACCGGCCGGCGCCCGTCCAGCGGCAGCTCGAAGCCGCCCTGGCGGAAGCTCAGTCCCGCGCGTTCCAGCGGTTTGGCGGTCCGTACCCGTTCCGGGTCGATTTCAATGCCCACCACGTCGACGTCGGCGCGGACGGCACCGAGCCGGGCATGCAGCTCGACGGCGGTGGCGGGGGAGGCGCCGTAGCCCAGGTCCACGATCAGCGGGTCGACGGCGCGGCGCAGCCGCCATCCGTGCGGGCCGGCCAGCCAGCGGTCCACCCGGCGCAGGCGGTTGGGGTGGGTGGTTCCCCGGGTCAGGCTTCCGACGGGTCTGGACGGCTTTGGCACGGATCAATTTTAGTGTCGTGCAGCGAGTGCTCCGTTCACGGGCCCAGGTTACGGTTCCGCCTCCCGACGGGCCTGTGCGCTCCGTTACGATGCTGATATGACCTACAAACTGATCCTTCTGCGCCACGGCCAGAGCGAATGGAATGAGAAGAACCTGTTCACCGGCTGGGTGGATGTGGATCTGACCGACCTGGGCCGGGCGGAGGCCCTCCGCGGCGGCGAGCTGCTGGTGGAGGCTGGTCTGCTGCCGGACATCGTTTACACCTCCCGCCTGAAGCGCGCCATCAACACCGCCAACCTGGCGCTGGGCGCGGCGGACCGCATCTGGATCGACGTCAAGCGCAGCTGGCGGCTCAATGAGCGCCACTACGGGGCGCTGCAGGGCAAGGACAAGGCCCAGACCCTGGCCGAATACGGCGAGGAGCAGTTCATGGAGTGGCGCCGCTCCTACGACACCCCGCCGCCGCCGCTGCCGGACGACAGCGACTTCTCCCAGGCCCACGATCCGCGCTACGCGGACCTGGGCGGCGACGTGCCGCGCACGGAATGCCTCAAGGACGTGCTCGAGCGGTTCCTGCCGTACTGGGAGTCCGATATCACCGAGGACATCCGGGCCGGCAAGACGGTGCTCGTCGCCGCGCACGGCAACTCCCTGCGGGCGCTGGTGAAGCACCTGGACGGCATCAGCGACACCGACATTGCCGCCCTGAACATTCCCACCGGAATCCCGCTGGTGTACGAACTGGACGAGAACCTGGTGCCGGTCAAGCCCGGCGGCACCTACCTCGATCCCGAGGCCGCCGCCGCCTCCATCCAGGCGGTCGCCAACCAGGGCCGCAAGTAGGACAGGCCCTGCCGAACGGCGAAGGGGGAGGACACCGTCCGGTGTCCTCCCCCTTCGCCGTTCCGGGCAGTCTGCCCGGGAGCGCTGCTAGGCGCCGCTCTCGGCAGTAGCCTGCCACTCACCGGTCACGAGGTAGTTGACCTTGCGCGTCACCGAGACGCCGTGGTCCGCAAACCGCTCGAAGTAACGGCTGGCGAGGGTGATGTCCACGGTGCTCACCGCGGACACATCCCAGTCGGCGGAGGCAACCGCCTTGAAGACACCGGCATGCAGTTCGTTGATGCGGGTGTTCGCCGCATAGATTTCCTTGCTCAGCTCCAGGTTGCGCGTGTCGAGCAGCTCGGAGAGCAGCTCGGCGATCCGGATGTCCAGGCGGGCCATCTCCCGGAAGGTGCCGGCGAGATTGTCGGGAACCACGTTGGCCGGGTAGCGCAGCCGGGTGAGCTGGGCGATGTGCCGGGCGAGGTCGCCCATCCGCTCCAGTGAAGCGCTCATGCGCAGCGAACCGACGATCATGCGCAGGTCGCTGGCCACCGGCCCCTGCAGGGCAAGGACGTCAATGGCGCGCTCGTCGAGGTCGTTCTGCAGGAAATCGATCCTCGCATCAGCGGCGATCACCTCCTGGGCCAGCTCGGTATCAGCCTCCTCGAACGCCATCACAGCTTTCTGCATGGCTTCGGCAACCAGCTGCGAGATCTGGGTCAGCTCCTCGCCGATCTGGTGGAGTTCGGCCTGAAATACCTTCCGCACTTGCTGCGTCCTTTCGGTGGGGCTATCCGCTCGCGGCCGGGCCGCAGGCCGCGTTCCGGGCCTATGGGCAGGATCGCAGCTGCAGGTGAACCGCGGGGTCTCTCAAGATGAACGTTAGTTTAACGTTTGGTCCGATGCCACCGCGCACCGGACCGGGACCGGGCGGTGCGGCCTAAGCTGGAAGCGTGAATCCTGTCTTGCTGGGCCTGATCGCGGGCATCCTCGGCCTGGCCGTCGGCGTTTTCGGCATGCTCGGCTACATCACCAGCGAGCGACGGCGCCGGGACCTGGCCGACGTGCCGGAACCGACGCTCCCCGAAGGTGCGGCCGAGGTCCTGTCCGTCGTCGGCCGCGGGTACATCGTGGTGGACGCCATCGACGGCGTGGTCCGCGCCAGTCCCGGCGCGTATGCCTTCGGGCTGGTGCGCGGGCACACGGTGACCAACCCCGACCTGCTGGAGCTGACCGCGCTGGTCCGCCGGGACGGGGTGATCGAGGAGCGCCGCCTGGAGCTCGCCCGCGGCACCGTTCCGGGCCACGGCGACACCATTCTGCAGGTGCGCGTGGCGATGCTGGGGGAGGAGTACGTGCTGATCCTGGTGGAGGACCGCACCGCCGCCGTCCGCACCGAGGAGGTCCGGAACGATTTCGTGGCCAACGTCTCGCATGAGCTGAAGACGCCGGTCGGTGCGGTCTCCCTGCTGGCCGAGGCTCTCGCGGATGCCGCCGGCGACGAGGAGGCGGTCCGCCGGTTCGCCGGGAAGCTGGGGCGTGAGTCCCGGCGCCTGAGCGCCCTTGTGCAGGACATCATCCAGCTGTCCCGGCTGCAGGGCGCCGACGTGGTGGACCGTGCGGAACCGGTGGACGTGAACCGGGTGGTGGCGGATGCGATCGAGGCCAACCGGCTCTCGGCCGAACTCAAGGGCATCACCGTGGTGGCCGGGGGCGAGGTGTCCGGCAAGGTCTACGCCGATGCGCCGATGCTGACGACGGCCTTCCGCAACCTGATCGACAACGCCGTCCGGTATTCGCCGGAGGGCAGCCGGGTGGGGGTGGGCCTGCGTTCCCGGGACGGGCTGGCCCAGGTCACCGTCACCGACCAGGGGCCGGGAATCGCGCCCGAAGAGCAGGAGCGGGTGTTTGAGCGTTTCTACCGTATTGACGAGGCGCGCTCGCGGCACACCGGTGGAACCGGCCTGGGACTGAGCATTGTGAAGCACGTGGTGGCCAATCACGGCGGCGAGGTGAGCCTGTGGTCCCAGCCGGGACAGGGTTCGACCTTCACCGTCCGGCTGCCTGAAATGGACGCCGAGGAAGAGGTCCCCGGCGGTGAGGGCGGCCCGCACACCGGCCGCCGGCAAGGAGCGGATGCTTGAGCAGGATCCTGATCGTGGAGGACGAGGAGTCCTTCAGCGACCCGCTGTCCTACCTCCTGGGGCGCGAAGGGTTTGACGTCACGGTGGTCGAGGACGGCCTCGAAGCCGTCGCCGAGTTCGACCGCAGCGGCGCGGACCTGGTGCTGCTGGACCTGATGCTGCCCGGGCTGTCCGGCACGGAGGTGTGCCGGCAGCTGAGGCTGCGCTCGGACGTCCCGGTCATCATGCTGACCGCCCGCGACGCCGAGGTCGACAAGGTGGTCGGCCTGGAGCTGGGGGCGGACGACTACGTCACCAAGCCGTATTCCTCCCGGGAGCTGCTGGCCCGGATCCGCGCCGTCCTCCGCCGGCGCAGCGACGCCGCCGAGTTCCTGCCCGCCGCGGTGCAGGCCGGCCCGGTGCGGATGGACGTGGACCGCCACGTGGTGAGCATCGACGGCCAACCCGTCCAGCTGCCGCTGAAGGAATTCGAGCTGCTGGAGATGCTGCTGCGCAACGCCGGGCGGGTGCTGACCCGCGGCCAGCTGATCGAACGGGTGTGGGGCGCCGACTACGTCGGCGACACGAAGACCCTCGACGTGCATGTGAAGCGGCTGCGGGCCAAGGTCGAGCCGGACCCGGGCTCCCCACGGCACCTGGTCACTGTCCGCGGGCTGGGCTACAAGTTCGAGCCCTAGCCCGCCCGGCACGCCGTCCCGGCCGCTGCACATCCAAAAGGGGCGCCGCCGGAGGAATCCGGCGGCGCCCCTTTGGGCTGTGGTCTTCGGTTCGGTTAGCCCTGGTCGGCCGTGCCGGTGTCGATGCCGGTCTGGTCGCCCGTCTCGGTGGGCTCCATGGTGGCCGTGCCCAGGTCGGTGGGCTCGGTGACCTCGGGCGTGGGGGAGGGCACGTAGTCGGCGTACTCCTCGAGCGAGGCATTGACCACCGGGATGTTCAGCTCGGTGCTTTCGGAGCCGATGTCGGCCTGGCCCTTGAGGCCGGTGCCGGGGAGGACCTCGACCGAGGCGACCATAACTTCGGCTTCGGGTGCGTCCTCGAACACGACCTTGCCGCCGGCCGGGATGGTCCAGGACAGGTCGGACTCGCCGACTTCGAGGTCCAGGGTCACCGTTTCGGTGCCGCCGTTGACCAGGGTGCCGAGCAGGCGCCCGGGATCGCCGTCGCCGTTGCTGGCAACCATGATGTTGCGCAGCTGCAGGTCGCCCAGGTTCTCGACGATGCCGTCGGAGGGGGAGTACGGCTGGGTGGTTGCCTGATCGTTCACGGCGCTGCAGCCGGACGCGGCCAGCATGGACAGCGCGACGACGCCGACGGCAGCGGCGCGCTGCGTGCGGCTCTTCAGTGTGAATCTCACAGCACAAACTCCTGGGGTGTTGCGGTCGAGGAGACCGGGGGCTTCCGTTTGCCCATAGCCTATCGGCTCGGCGCCGGAATCGTGGACTCCGCTGCCGCTTCCCCGGCGTCGATGACGGCGCGGGGCGGCATCGACGGCGCGCGGAGGTGCGGCGGAAAGGCGGCCAGGGCGGCCCTTTCCGCGGGGCAGGAAGGGGTGGTACGGATCCGTGCCCGGGGCGCCTGCGGAGGGGGGAAAACCGGCGCGGGAAGCGGAATAATACCTAGTAACAGCGGGAGGACCTACCTGACCTGCGAAAACTCTTCTCGGCGTGTCGCCTGCATGCTAGACTTGGTCGCGGGAAAGGGGAAAATCCACATGGTTTTTGAGGTTGGCGAAACAGTAGTTTACCCTCACCACGGTGCTGCGAAGATCGAAGAGATCAAGATGCGAACCATCAAGGGCGAAGAGAAAATGTATCTCAAGCTCAAGGTGGCCCAGGGTGATCTGACCATTGAAGTACCGGCTGAGAACGTCGACCTCGTAGGTGTACGGGATGTCGTGGGCAAGGAAGGCCTCGAGCACGTTTTCGACGTCCTTCGTGCCGAGCTCACGGAGGAACCGACCAACTGGTCGCGGCGTTACAAGGCGAACCTGGAGAAGCTCGCTTCCGGTGACGTCGTCAAGGTTGCGGAGGTGGTTCGCGACCTTTGGCGCCGCGACCACGACCGCGGCCTGTCCGCAGGCGAGAAGCGGATGCTTGCCAAGGCACGGCAGATCCTGATCTCCGAGCTGGCCCTGGCGGAAAAGACTGACGAAGACCACGCTGCGGCTGTCCTGGACGAAGTCCTGGCCAGCTAGGAGCAACTGCACGACGGAAGGCCGGTCCACTGCGGACCGGCCTTCCGTGCGTTCGGGGGCGGGAGAAGATCGCGCGGCGGTAGGCTGGAGGGCGTGTCTTCCACAGCATCTGCCCAGCGCATCGGCGTGATCGTGGTCGCCGGCGGGTCCGGGCAGCGCCTCGGTTACGGCGTCCCCAAGGCCCAGGTACCGGTCGCCGGCGTCCCCATGCTGGCCCGCGCCCTGGCCGGGGTGCTCGAGTCGGGGATCGCCTCCGCCGTCGCCGTCGCGGTTCCCGCCGGTGATACCGTGCTCCGCGAGGTCTGCGCGGAGGCCGGGTTCGACGTCCCCGTCGCCGTTGTGGACGGCGGAGCGACGCGCTCGGAATCCGTCAACGCCGCACTGGCAGCCCTCCCGCAGGACCTCGACGCGGTCCTGGTGCACGACGCCGCCCGCGCGCTGACGCCCCCGCAGGTCTTCAAGCGGGTGGCCGCCGCACTGGCCGCCGGCGCCGCAGCGGTGATCCCGGCGGTTCCCGTGGTCGACACCGTCAAGCAGGCCGCCCCGGCCGCCGCCCCGTCCCCGAACGACCAGGGTGCCCACAGCTCCGCCGGAGCCGGGAGTCCTGCCCCCGACCGGCTGGAGCGCGTTGCGGCCACCCCGGACCGGTCCCGGCTGCGCGCAGTCCAGACGCCGCAGGGTTTCGACGCCGCGCTGCTGCGCCGGGCCCACGCCGGTGTCGGGCCGGATCCGCAGGCGGCCACCGATGACGCCATGCTCGTGGAAGCGCTGGGCGCCGCCGTGCACCTGGTTCCCGGCGCGGAGGAGTCGCTGAAGATCACCACGCCGCTGGACCTGCTGCTTGCCGAGGCGCTGCTCGCCCGCGGCCTGCCCACCGCCGGAAGCCAGTCCGGCCCGAAGCCTTCCACGCCCGACCAGGAGTCCTGATGAGCATGCTGCCCCGAACCGGCATCGGCGTCGACGTCCATGCGTTCGCCGCCGACGACGCGCCCCGCCCGCTCTGGGTCGCAGGCCTCCTCTGGGAAGGGGAGCGCGGCCTGGCCGGGCACTCCGACGGCGACCCTGTGGCCCACGCCGCCGCCGACGCCCTCTTCTCAGCCGCCGGTCTGGGAGACCTGGGCACCCACTTCGGCACCGACCGGCCGGAGTATGCCGGGGCATCGGGGCTGCAGCTGCTGGGCGAGGCCGCACGGATCGTCCGCGAGGCAGGCTTCGAGATCGGCAACATCGCGGTGCAGCTGATCGGCAACCGGCCGAAGTTCGCGCCGCGCCGGGCGGCAGCCGAAGCGGTGCTCAGCGAGGCGGCAGGCGCGCCGGTCAGCGTCTCCGCCACCACCACCGACGGGCTCGGGTTTCCCGGACGCGGCGAGGGCATCGCCGCCGTCGCCACCGCGTTGGTCGTCGCCCGGGGCTGACGCCGGACGGCGGGACCGCCGGACGGCCGCCTGACCGCTTCCACCGGCAGGCACCTTGGGTGCAACTCTCAGTTGCTAGCCTAGAGCGGTGAGCTTGAGATTCTATGACACGGCAACCGCGCAGGTTCGGGACTTCACCCCGCTGGTGGAGGGCAACGTCGGCCTCTACTACTGCGGCGCCACCGTGCAGGGGATGCCCCATGTGGGCCACATCCGCTCCGCGATCGCCTTCGACCAGCTGACCCGCTGGCTGCGTTTCCGCGGCTACCGCGTCACCGTGGTGCGCAACGTGACGGACATTGACGACAAGATCCTCGCCAAGTCCGCCGAATCCATCGGCGCCGCCGAGGCTCCCGGCGTCGTCCCGGATGAACCGTGGTGGGCGCTGGCCTACCGGTTCGAGCAGGAATTCGCCAAGGCCTACGACACGCTCGGCGTCCAGCGGCCCACCTACGAACCGCGCGCCACCGGCCACATCCCGGAAATGCACGCGCTCATCCAGCGGTTGATCGACCGCGGACACGCCTACCCGGCTCCGGACGGCTCCGGAGACGTCTACTTCGACGTCCGCTCCTGGGACAAGTACGGCTCCCTGACCCGCCAGAACATTGACGACATGCAGGCAGCGCCCGACGCCGACCCGCGCGGCAAGCGCGATCCCCGGGACTTCGCGCTGTGGAAGGGCCACAAGGAGGGCGAGCCGGAGACGGCCGCCTGGGACAGCCCCTGGGGACGGGGCCGGCCGGGCTGGCACCTGGAGTGCTCGGCCATGGTGACCAGGTACCTGGGAACCGAGTTCGACATCCACGGCGGCGGGCTGGACCTGCGCTTCCCGCACCACGAGAACGAAATGGCGCAGTCCCAGGCCGCCGGCCACGGGTTCGCCAACTTCTGGATGCACAACGGCATGGTCACCTTCGAAGGCGAGAAGATGTCCAAGTCGATCGGCAACACCATCAGTCCTGCGGAAATGCTGGCGCAGGCCTCTCCTCGGGTGGTCCGCTACTACCTCGGCCAGGCGCACTACCGCTCCACCCTGGACTACCGGCCCACCTCCCTTCAGGAGGCGGCGGCCGCCGTCGAACGCATTGACGGGTTCATCGCCAAGGCCCGGGCCAAGGTTTATGGAACCGACGATCACGGTTTTGTCCTGGACATCCAGCGCTCCATGCCGGCGGGCTTCGCCGAAGCCATGGATGATGACCTCAACGTGCCGCAGGCCCTGGCCGTGCTGCACGAGACGGTCCGGGCCGGCAACACCGCGCTGGCTGCGGGGGAGGCCCAGGAAGCGGAATCGGCCCTGCACGCCGTGCTGGCCATGACCATGGTTTTGGGCCTGGACGACGCGGGATCGGCCGCGGCGGGCACAGGCGGCCCGGAACGGGCTGCGCTCGACACACTGGTGCAGGCGCGCCTCCAGGAACGGGCCGAGGCCCGCAGCCAGCGGGACTGGGCCCGGGCGGACGCCATCCGCGACGCGCTCTCCGCCGCCGGGATCGTGGTCGAGGACACCGCTGACGGCGCCACCTGGAGCATCGACGCCTCCTGAGCCCCCGCACGGAGCCGGTGGATCGGGCCCTTCCGGGGCCTGCGGGCCGGCCGCCACCCGCCGCGCTCCGGCCGCCGGGCAGGCTGCGTAAACTGGAAGTACTGCTTTTTTCTCTACCTAAGGTGAATTCATGGCCAACAAGGGACGTCCCGGCGCTGTGCGCAAGAACAAAAAGGGACCCACCACGGGCACCGGCGGCCACGGCCGCAAGGCCCTGGAAGGCAAGGGACCCACCCCCAAGGCTGAGGATCGGCCGTACCACAAGGCTTACCGCGCCAAGCAGCTCTCCGACCGCAGCGCTGCCAAGCACGCCGGCGGACGCCAGGGCACCAACGTCCGCGGCAAGGTCGCTGAGGAGGTCGTCACCGGCCGCAACTCCGTCCTCGAGGCGCTGCGGGCCGAGATCCCGGCCAAGGCGCTCTACGTCGGCGTGCGCATCGACATGGATGACCGGGTCCGTGAGGCGCTGAAGATCGCCTCCGAGCGGGGCCTTCCCGTGCTCGAGGCGCACAAGCCCGAACTGGACCGGATGACCAATGAGGCCGTGCACCAGGGCCTGGTCCTCCAGATCCCGCCCTACGACTACGCCGACCCGATCGACCTGGCCGAGGCCGCACTGACGGCCTGGAAGAAGGGCCACGTCGCCCATGCCCCGCTGTTCGTGGCGCTGGACGGGATCACCGACCCGCGCAACCTGGGCGCGATCATCCGTTCCACCTCCGCCTTCAGCGGCAGCGGCGTCGTCATCCCGGAGCGCCGCTCCGTGGGCATGACCGCCTCCGCCTGGAAGACCAGCGCCGGCGCCGCGGTCCGCGTGCCGGTGGCCCGCGCCGGAAACCTGAACAACACCCTGAACACGTTCAAGAAGATGGGCATGTTCGTCCTGGGCCTGGACGGCGGCGGCGACGTCTCGCTGCCGGACCTGGCCCTGGCGAAGGAACCCATCTGCATCGTCGTCGGCTCCGAGGGCAAGGGCCTGTCCCGCCTGGTCCGCGAGAACTGCGACCAGATCGTGTCCATTCCCATCGACTCGGCCATGGAGTCCCTGAACGCCTCGATGGCCGTGGGCATCACCCTGTACGAGGTAGCACGGCAGCGCACGGCCTGACCGTGGCGGGCCGGCCACACTAGCGGCGAGAGGCAGCATGGCGGAACCAACGGTTGGCGAACCGATCCGCGCGGACTACCCGCGCGGATCCTCCCTGCCCTTTCCGCTGGGCGTACGCAGCGGCCTGCCGCAGCTGCCCGACGGCGGCACCAACGTCTCGGTGTTCGCGCCCGGCCTGGTGGCCGTCGACGTGTTCTGGGAGGCTGACGGCCGCTGGCACCGCCGCCACCTCGCGGACGGTCACGCGGGCATCCACCACGCCCCCGTGCCCGGACTGCGGTACGGCGCGCGGTACGGGTTCTGGCCCCAGGGGCAGGACCTGCCGGGGGAGCCCGGCTCCTTCCAGCTGCTGATCGACCCCTATGCCCGGGGAATCGAAACCGCGCCCGGCCCCGACGGCAGCCCGCTGCTGTTCTCGGTGCACACGTCCCCGAAGTTCGACTGGGACGGCGCCCCCAGGCCGCACGTGCCGTGGCGCAGCAGCGTCATCTACGAGGCCCACGTCAAAGGCCTGACCATGCTGCACCCCGAGGTGCCCCCGGAACTGCGCGGCACCTACGCCGGGCTGGCCCATCCGGCCGTGACCCGGTACCTGCGGGACCTGGGCGTCACCGCCGTCGAACTGCTGCCCATCCACTTCCACACGGATGAACCGCACCTGAAGGAACTGGGCCTGACCAACTACTGGGGATACAACACCGCCGGCTTCTTCGCGCCGCACGCCGCGTATGCCACCGAGGAAGCCCGACGCCGGGGCGCCCAGGGCGTGCAGGACGAGGTCAAGGCCATGGTCCGGGACCTGCACCGCGCCGGCCTCGAGGTGATCCTGGACGTCGTCTACAACCACACCGCCGAAGGAAAACAAGGCGAGCCGGCGCTGAGCTTCCGCGGTTTGGGGGAGTCCGCCTACTACCGCCACGACCATGAGGGCCGGTACTTCGATGTCACCGGCTGCGGCAACACGCTGGACTTCAGTGAGCCGCGTGTGGTGCAGCTGGCTCTCGATTCCCTCCGGTACTGGGTGAACGAGTACCACGTGGACGGCTTCCGGTTCGACCTGGCACCCGCCCTGGCCCGGGGCGCCGACCATCGCTACGACCGCCGGCACCCCTTCCTGGTCGCCTGCGCCGCCGACGAGACGCTCCAGTCGGTCAAGCTGATCTCCGAGCCCTGGGATATCGGACCCGACGGCTGGCAGACCGGCAACTTTCCGCCCGGGTGGGCGGACTGGAACGACCGGTTCCGGGACAGCGTCCGCGACTTCTGGATTGCCGACCAGGGAGCGCTGTCCGGCGGCGGGCGCGGCGGATCGGTGGCCCGCATCGCCGGGGCCCTCGCCGGTTCGGCGGACCTGTTCGCGAATTCCGGCCGCACGCCGCTGGCGTCGCTGAACTTCGTCACGGCGCATGACGGGTTCACCCTGCGGGACCTGACCAGCTACAACGGCAAGCACAACGAAGCCAACGGCGAAGGCAACCGCGACGGCAGCGACTCCAACCGAAGCTGGAACCACGGCGTCGAAGGCCCGTCGGAGGACCCGGAGATTCGGCAGCGCCGCCTGCAGACCGCCCGCAACGTCATGGCGACCCTGGCCTTTTCCGTCGGCGTGCCCATGCTTACCGCCGGCGATGAGTTCGGCCGGACCCAGCACGGTAACAACAACGCGTACAGCCAGGACAATGAGGTTTCCTGGGTGGACTGGAACCTGGACGAGGAAGGGCAGGAGCTGCTCAGGGACACCCGCAGGCTGCTGCGGCTCCGGGAGCAGTACCTGCGGACGCAGCCGTTCCGTTTCCCCGAGGACAGCGGGTCCTCGCACCTGCTGTGGTTTGACGCGGACGGGCAGCCGATGGTGCCGGAAAAGTGGGAAGACCCGGACAACCGGGTGCTGCAGCTGGTCATCGCCGCGGCCAGCGGCGAACTGGCCGGGCTCCTGGTGCTGAACGGGCATCTCCAGGAACAGCAGATCGCCCTGCCCGACGCCGCGGCCCTGCGCTCCTCCGGTGCGGACCTCGGGCCCGGCCGCCGCTACGAGCCGCTGTTCTGCACGGCGTCCGCCGCTGACCGCCGGGGCTCGCGGCTGGCCGGCGGCGACCGGGAGAGGGTGCCGGGAAACTCCTTCACGGTCTACAAGCTCAGCGGCGGAGCCTCAGGCTAGGCCGGGCAGGGTTCGCGCCCGGTATACCAGTGCGTCCCGCACGTACCGGGCACCGGCCTCGAATTCGCGGGTGTAGTTCGCCCCGAACCGTTCGTCGGATACGTACATTTCCGCCAAGCCGATGAGCATCTGCGGGTCTGGCTGCCGGTTACCGGTTCCCGCCCCGATCCACTGCGCGTGGCGGGCGGCGAGTTCCTGGCTTTCGGCGCTGTCCGGCGCCAGGCCGCGGCGCTGCAGGTCATCCCAGGCGTCCTGCAGAGCGGCGTGCTCGGCGTGGAAGCCCTCCTTCCGCCCGGCGTCAGATGCTCGGCCAGCGCGGCGGCGTCGTCCTGCTGCCCGTCCAGGATGCGGCGGATCTGTGGCAGCCCCAGGCCCAGCCCGCGCAGCAGCAGGATCCGCTGCAGCCGCAACAGCTCCCCGCGGCCGTAGCGCCGGTGCCCGTTGCCGGCCACCCGTGCCGGGAGCAGCAGGCCGACCGCATGGTAATGGCGGAGCGTGCGGGAGGTGACGCCGGTTCTGCGTGCCACCTCCTGAATGGTCCAGTCCACTCCCGGCCTCCCTTCCACCGGTTCAGCCTAGGACGTGACGCTGCGTCAAGATCAAGGGGCCGGCACGGGAAGCTGGACCGGCGGGATCCTGGGTACGAGCTGTTCCACGGCCACGCCGTTTTGGTCCAACACCCGGCAGAGGCGCTTGACCGGCCGGAGGGTGACCATCGATTCGAGGAACCTGATGCCGGGCACCCGTTCCTGGATCGATTGCTCGACATCCAGGGCATCCGACGGGGACTGCATCCACATGATCACCAGGAAATTCGCCCGTCCGGTGAGCGAGGCCACGACCTGCGTGCGCTGGTCCTTGGCGAGGAGGGCTGCTGCGGCTTCATGGTCGGCGGCGTCCAGCCGGGCAGCCCACTGCACGTTGACGGGCATGCCCGTCAACGGCTGGGAAAGGTCGCAGCGGATCTGGAACTCTCCGCTGGCCAGGACCTTCTGCAGGTAACGGCGGGCCGTGGCCGGGTGCAGCCCGGTTGCCCGTGCCACATCGGCGGCGGTGGCCCGGCCGTCCCGCAGGAGGACCTCCACCACGGGGAGATGTTCCTCCTGCAGGGCAACGGCCTGCCCGGGGACGGCCGGCTGCGTCGAGGCCGCCACCGCCGCGGCGCGGGCCAGCTGCTCCGGTGACAGCACGTCCAATGTCCATTGCCGGTTACCCGTGTGGAGCCGGGTGCAGAGCCCAATCGTGGCATGCCGGACACCCGGAGCGGACGCGATGCGCTCTTCCAGCAGCTGGGTCAGCGCGGCGAAGTTCTCGGCGGCGACCAGCAGGCTGAGGTCGGGGTCCCCCGAACAGATGTCCAGGGCGACGACCTGGGGGATGGCGGAGAGGGCCCTGATCGCCTCGTCCTGGCGGCCCGGCAGGCAGACGAGCGCGACGAACGCCAGCCCCGGGGGAGTGGTGGTGGTCTTGGGCTGGGCAGTCAGCCAGACGGTGCCCGAGTCCCGCAGCCGCTCCCACCGGGCAGCCAGCGTTGTCGGGTGTACGCCGAGGATCTCTCCGGCATCGCCCCAGGCAATCCTGGGCGCCACCTGAAGGACGTTGACCAGGGCAAGGTCCAGGTCGGACAACTCAGGACCAGCGCTTCGCTCAGGCATAATTCCCTCCGGTTAGTCTGGCGACGATCCTACTCGTCGCCGGACGCGCAGCACCGGACAAGAGGCCATGGCACCTGGGGAAACCCGTAACAGGGCCCGGGAGCAGGCAAATGCGGGGACCGGAGAGGTCAGGCGTTGGCCACCAGGCCCAGCTCGGCTTTGGACGCGAGCCCCGCATGGTCCGGGAGCACCCGGACGGTATAGCCGAACGGTCCGGCCTGCTCAATGGAGATCACCCCGGAGAACAGATGCCGGCCCGAGCCCAGATCCTGGGCTTCCTCAAGTTCAAGCACGGAGTGGTCGGCGAGCTGGTCGTTCTCCAGGGCCCTGCCGTAGACCACCTCAACGCTGACGTCGGAGGGGCGCAGCGACCCGAGGTTGACGTAGGCCTGGACGGTCAGCTGGTCGCCGATCTGCGGCTCGTCGGTGATGCCGATCGAGTCCACATGCTCCACGCTGACACCCGACCAGCCGTCCCGGACCCGCACGATCCACGCCGCGAGCTCCCTGGCCGCCTGGTGGTTGTCCGCGGCGGCGGCACGGCCGGAGGAGCAGGCGGGCCGGTAGAGCCGGTTGACGTAGTCCCGCAGCATCCGGTTCGCGGAGACGCTGGGCCCCAGCTCCGCCAGCGTGTGCTTGACCATTTCCAGCCATTCGCGCGGAGGCCCTTCCGGGCTGGGGTCGGAGGGGCCGGCCGCGCCGGCCTCCATGGGCGGGGTGCCCCCGTAGAACAGGCGGGTCACCTGGTTCTCCAGCAGGTCGTACAGCGCGGCGGCCTCAATGTCGTCCCGCTGGTCAGGGCTGTAGACCTCCCGGGTCTCGGGCCCGTCGGTCGGGTTGGCCGAGGGGATCGCCCACCCGTTGTCGCCGTCGTACATCTCATCCCACCAGCCGTCGAGCACCGACAGGTTCAGGCCCCCGTTGATGGCTGCCTTCATGCCGGAGGTGCCGGAGGCCTCCAGCGGGCGCAGCGGGTTGTTGAGCCACACGTCGCAGCCGGGGAAGAGGGTCCGGGCCATGGCGATGTCGTAGTTGGGAAGGAACACGATCCGGTGCCGGATGGCGGGGTCATCGGTGAACTGCACCAGGTCCTGGATCATCCGTTTGCCCTGCTCGTCGGCGGGGTGGGACTTGCCGGCGATGACGATCTGGACGGGATGCGTGGGGTGCAGCAGCAGCTTCTTCAGCCGTGCCGGGTCCCGCAGCATCAGCGTCAGCCGCTTGTACGTCGGCACGCGGCGTGCGAATCCGATGGTCAGCACGTCCGGATCGAGCACCGAATCGGTCCAGCCCAGTTCCGCGTCCGCGGATCCGCGCTTGCGCCAGGCGGCACGGACCCTGCGGCGCACGTCGTCAATGAGGTTCTGGCGCAGCCGGCGCCGCAGCGCCCACAGGTCGTCGTCGGAGATTTCGTAGGCCCGCCCCCAGTCGCGGTCGTGGACGGCGGCGACGCCGAACTTCTCCGCGGCCAGGGCGGTCAGCTCGGGGTCCACCCAGGTGGGCACGTGGACGCCGTTGGTGACCGAGGTGATGGGCACCTCGGAGGCATCAAAGCCGGGCCACAGCCCGGCGAACATGCGTCGGGAGACCTCGCCGTGCAGCTTCGCCACACCGTTCGCCCGCTGGGCCAGGCGGAGCCCCATGACCGCCATGTTGAACTTGGAGGAATCCCCGCCGTCATAGTTCTCGGCTCCGAGGGCGAGGATCTTGTCGGTGGGCACCGACTGCGCCAGTCCGGCGGCGAAGAAGTGGCGGATCTGTGCCTGCTCGAACCGGTCGATGCCGGCCGGCACGGGGGTGTGCGTGGTGAACACCGTGGAGGCGCGGGTGACGGTCAGCGCCTCGTCCCAGCTCATGCCCGCATCCATCAGCTCGCGGATCCGCTCCACCCCGAGGAACCCGGCGTGGCCCTCATTGCTGTGGAACACCTCGGGAGCCGGCGCGCCGGTCAGCCGCTGGAAGGTGCGCAGCGCCTTCACCCCGCCCATGCCCAGCAGCAGCTCCTGCTGCAGCCGATGGTCGCCGCCGCCGCCGTACAGCCGGTCGGTGACCCCGCGCGCCGCGTCGTCGTTCCCGGAGACGTCGGAGTCCAGCAGGAGCAGCGGTACCCGGCCGACGTCGGCGCGCCAGATCTGCGCCATCAGCCGCCGCGAGTTCGGCAGCGGCAGGCTGATCCGGGCCGGCGTCCCGTCCTCCTCGCGCAGCAGCGTCAGGGGCAGCCCGTTGGGGTCGAGCACCGGGTAGGTTTCCTGCTGCCAGCCGTCCCGCGAGAGCGACTGCTTGAAGTAGCCGGCCTGGTAGAGCAGGCCGACGCCGACCAGCGGCACCCCCAGATCGGAGGCGGATTTCAGATGGTCGCCGGCCAGGATGCCGAGGCCGCCGGAGTACTGCGGCAGCACGGCGCTGATGCCGTACTCGGGGGAGAAATAGGCGATGGAACGCGGAGCGTCCTCGCCGAGGGACTGATACCAGCGCGGCGCCGTGAGATAGCGGTCCAGGTCCTGGCCGAGCTCCTGGATCCGCCCGGCCAGCCCCGAATCGCGGGCCATCCGTTCCAGGCTTTCCCTGCTCAGGGACCCCAGGAACTTCAGCGGATCGTGCCCGCTCGCCGCCCAGCCCTGCGGGTCGAGGTCCCGGAACAGCTCCGCAGTGGGCCGGTGCCAGGACCAGCGCAGGTTGGCCGCGAGTTTCGAGAGCGGGGCAATGCTCTGCGGCAGGACAGTGCGTACGGTGAATCTGCGTATGGCCTTCACCCCGGAAAGGCTAGCGCACGGCACGCCGGGTCTGGAGGGCGAAAGCGTTAACTCCGGGTTAATCCTGCCGATCCGTTCACATTGCCGCAGATCAGGGCCCAAGTGGCGAAAGTACGCTGGCTTAGCATTTCGGCCTGTTTGTCGCTAACGTCTTGTCTGTGACCGCTCATAGTGCCTCGCCAGCCCGTGATCAGACCGCCAGGGAACTCCGGTTCGGCCGGATTCCCGTGATGAATGTGTCCCCCGTGGTGGAGTGCGGCCGTTTTCCGGCCAAGGCCATCCCCGGGGAGGACCTGGTGGTCGGAGCCACCGTGTTCCGCGAGGGCCACGACCTGGTCGGAGCCAGCGTGGCGCTGTACGGTCCGGACGGGAACCTGGCCGCCCGGACCCGGCTGAAGCCCAAGGGCATCGGGCTGGACCGGTGGGAAGGGCTGATGCGCCCCACCAGCGAGGGGAACTGGACTTTCGCCGTCGAAGGCTGGGCCGATGTCTACGGCACCTGGCACCACAACGCCGAGGTGAAGATCGCCGCCGGCATCGACGTCGAGCTGATGCTGGCGGAAGGCGCCGTGATCTTCGAAGCCGCGGCAGCGGAGCGGCCCCCGGAGGAGGCCCGTGTGCTGGCCCAGGCCGCCGCGGCGCTCGCCGACACGGCGCTGCCGGTGGACCAGCGGTTTGCCGCGGCCGCCGCGCCCGCCGTCACCGAGGTGCTGGAACGCAATCCGATCCGGGACCTGGTGACCAGCTCGCCGCGGTTCCCGATCAAGGTGGAGCGTGAGCGCGCCGGACGCGGCTCCTGGTACGAGTTCTTCCCCCGCTCCGAGGGCGCCGTGCTGGACCCGGCCACCCGCGAGTGGACCAGCGGCACCTTCCGTTCCGCCGCACGCTCCCTGGATCGGGTGGCGGCTATGGGGTTCGACGTTATCTACCTGCCGCCCGTGCACCCGATCGGAACCGCGCACCGCAAGGGGCCGAACAACACGCTCGTGGCCGGCGCGCAGGATCCGGGATCTCCGTGGGCGATCGGCGCACCCGAAGGCGGACACGACGCGATCCATCCCGATCTGGGCACCTTCGAGGACTTTGACCACTTCGTCTCGCGGGCCCGGGAACTGGGCCTTGAGGTGGCACTGGACCTGGCGCTGCAGGCCTCCCCGGACCACCCCTGGGTCACCGAGCATCCGGAGTGGTTCACCACGCGCGTCGACGGCACGATCGCCTATGCGGAGAATCCCCCCAAGAAGTACCAGGACATCTATCCGCTGAACTTCGACAACGACTACGAGGGCCTGTCCCGGGAAATCCTGCGGATCGTGCTGATGTGGATCGACCACGGGGTGAAGATCTTCCGGGTGGACAATCCCCACACCAAGCCGCTGCGCTTCTGGGAGTGGCTGATCGGCACCGTCAACGAGCAGCACCCCGACGTCGTGTTCCTTGCCGAGGCCTTCACCCGGCCGCCGATGATGCACGCCCTCGGGATGGCGGGGTTCCAGCAGTCCTACACCTACTTCACCTGGCGGAACACCCGCGGCGAGCTCGAGGAGTACTTCAACGAGGTCTCGCATGAAAGCTCGGCGTTCTTCCGTCCGAACTTCTTCGTCAACACTCCGGACATCCTGACCGAGTTCCTGCAGTACGGCGGCCCGCCCGCCTTCAAGATCCGTGCCGTCCTGGCCGCCACCGCGAGCCCGCTGTGGGGCGTGTACGCCGGCTACGAGCTGTACGAGCACGTGGCCCGGCCGGGCGCGGAGGAGTACATCGACAACGAAAAGTTCGAGTACAAGCAGCGGGACTTCGCGCTGGCGGAGGCCGAGGGCCGCAGCCTCGCGCCCTACCTCACCCGGCTCAACGAGATCCGGCGGCTGCATCCGGCGCTGGGGGACCTGCAGAACCTCACGGTGCAGTCCACCACCGACGAGGCGACCGTCGCATACTCGAAGCACAAGCAGACCCGCCCGGGCGATCCGACCAGCAAGGACACGCTGATCATCGTCGTCAACACGGACCCGCACAGCGCACGCGAGTGCACGGTGACCCTGGACCTGGATTCCCTGCACCTGGATCCGGAGGACTTCAACGAAGACGGAACCTTCTGGGTGGACGACCTGATCAGCGGCAACAGCTGGAGGTGGGGACAATACAACTATGTGCGCCTTGACGCGCACTACGAACCCGCCCACATCCTGTCCGTACGGAGGAGCTCCTAGTGCCCAACCCGTTCCAGCTGCACGCACCGGGCCTGACCAATGATCCGAACTGGTACCGCAAGGCCGTCTTCTACGAAGTCCTTGTCCGCGGTTTCCGTGACTCCAACGGAGACGGAAACGGGGACTTCAGCGGCCTGATATCCCAGCTGGACTACCTGCAGTGGCTCGGCGTGGACTGCCTGTGGCTTCCGCCGTTCTTCAAGTCGCCGCTGCGCGACGGCGGCTACGACATTTCCGACTACTACGACGTGCTGGATGAGTTCGGCACCATCAGCGACTTCAAGCGGCTGGTGGCCGAGGCCCACGCCCGCGGCGTCCGGGTGATCATCGACCTGCCCCTGAACCACACCTCGGACAAGCACCCCTGGTTCGAGGAATCCCGCAACGATCCCGACGGGCCCTACGGCGACTTCTATGTCTGGTCCGACACCGACGAGAAGTACAAGGACGCCCGGATCATCTTCGTCGACACCGAGGAATCCAACTGGGCGTTCGATCCCGTGCGCCGGCAGTTCTACTGGCACCGGTTCTTCAGCCACCAGCCCGATCTGAACTTTGAGAACCCCAAGGTCGTCGAGGCGGTGTTCGACGTCGTCCGCTTCTGGCTGGACCAGGGCATCGACGGATTCCGGGCGGATGCCATCCCCTACCTCTTCGAAGAGGACGGAACCAACTGCGAGAACCTGCCCGCCACGCACCGGTTCCTCAAGGACCTGCGGACCATGGTCGATGAGAACTACCCGGGCCGGGTCATCATCGCCGAGGCGAACCAGATGCCGCATGAAGTGGTGGAGTATTTCGGCGACGAGACCGGACCGGAATGCCACATGTGCTTCCACTTCCCGATCATGCCGCGGCTGTTCTACGCCCTCAGGGACCAGAAGGCCGCGCCGATCGTGCAGACCATGGAGGAAACCCCGGCGATCCCGACGGGCAGCCAGTGGGGCACCTTCCTGCGCAACCACGATGAGCTGACCCTTGAAATGGTCACCAACGAGGAACGCCAGGCGATGCTGGGCTGGTATGCCCCGGATCCCCGGATGCGGGCGAACATCGGCATCCGGCGGCGGCTGGCTCCGCTGCTGGACAACTCCAGGGCCGAGATCGAGCTGATCCACGCGCTGCTGCTGTCGCTGCCGGGAAGTCCGTTCCTGTACTACGGCGACGAGATCGGCATGGGCGACAACATCTGGCTGGAGGACCGGGATGCCTCCCGTACCCCCATGCAGTGGAACCCCGACCGCAACGCCGGGTTCTCCACCGCCGATCCGGGCAAGCTGTACCTGCCGGTGGTCCAGTCGCTGGTCTACCACTACAACCACGTCAACGTGGAGGCCCAGCTGGCGAGTTCGAGCTCGCTGCTGCAGTGGGTGCGGCAGATGATCATGGTGCGGCGGACCCACCCGGCGTTCGGGCTCGGCAGCTACCGGAACGTGCCCACCGACGCGGAGTCGGTGCTCGCCTTCCTGCGGGAGCTGCCCGACGACAATCCCGAGGGCGAGCCCGGCGAGACGATGTTCTGCATCTTCAACCTCTCCCAGCACCCGGTGGCCACCACGGTCAACCTGCCGGAGTTCGCCGGCCGCGGCCTGCGGGATGCCTTTGGCGGGATGCCGTTCCCGGCATTCGGTGAGGACGGCACGCTGACGATCACTCTGGGCAGCCATGACTTCTTCTGGCTGCGGCTGCGTTCGGCCAAGTCGAACATGGCGTCCCCGCATACCGAAGCAATTCCGCTGGTGACCGTATCGGAGGCCTCGAAGAAATGAGCCAGCTCACGCCCGCCCTGCCCGAACTGCTTACTGCGTGGCTGCCTCGGCAGCGGTGGTTTCCGGGCAGGGGGCGTGAGCTGACGCTCAGCCGCGTGGGCGGGGTGCGCCTGGAGGACCCGGCGGGTGTGGCCGGACTCGAGGTGCACCTGATCGCGCTGCAGTCCGCCGAGGGCACCGACGTGGTGTCCGTGCCGGTGACGGTTTACGCGGAGAGCGTCCCGGAGCTTGAGGAGCACCTCATCGGCCGGGCCACCCATGCGACGCTGGGGGAGCGCTGGCTGTATGACGGCACCGCCGATCCGGTGCTGGTCACGGCCTGGCTGGAACTGATGCGCTCCCAGTCCGGAACTGCCGATGAGCGCACCAGCGGAGTGGCCGAGGCCGGCTTCCCCGACTGGCCGCCGTTCGTCAGTCCGCTGCCCACCAAGGTGCTGCGCGGCGAGCAGTCCAACACCTCAGTGGTGGTCGGCACCGACCGCGGGGAGCTGATCCTCAAGTTCTTCCGGGTCCTTGCCGCCGGGGAGAGCCCCGACGTGGTGGTCGGAGCCCGGCTTACCGAGACCGGTTCCCGCGATGTTCCGGAGACTCTCGGCTGGGTCACCGGCAGCTGGCAGGACCCACAGGGCGGGGATTGGGTGTCCGGCCAGCTGGCCGTGCTGCGCGAATTCATCCCCGGCAGCCGCGATGCCTGGCGGCTGGCCTCCGCTGCCGCCCTGGAGGGGCGGGACTTCACCGGCCAGGCCGAGGAGCTGGGCGCCGTCACCGGGCGGATCCACCGGCAGCTGGCCCGGGCCTTCGACACGCACGCCCCTGACGCGGCGGAGCGGCGGGCCTTCCTGCACTCGCTGGCCGACCGGATCCGCTGGGCCTGGAGCGAGGCAGGCCCCGACGTCGGCGGCTACGACGCCGACGTCCAGGACCTGGTCCGCCGGGTGGAGGCCCTGCAGTCCCTGCCCGACCTGCAGCGGATCCACGCCGATTACCACCTCGGCCAGGTCCTGTGGTCCGCGGACCGCGGCTGGACGGTACTGGACTTCGAGGGCGAGCCGCTGCGCCCCGCCGCCGAGCGGAGCGTCCCCGACGCCCCGCTGCGCGACGTCGTGGGCATGCTCCGCTCAATCGACTACGCGGCCTCCGTCGCGGTGATGGCGGAGGAGGGCGGCGGCAGCACCGAGGAGCGCCGCCGGCGGGCCGCGCGCTGGGCCGAGGAGGCCAGCGACGCCTTCGTGCGCGGCTACGAGAAGGAAACCGGCACGCAGATCAACCGCCGCGACCCCCTCTACCTCGCGCTTTTGCTGGACAAGGCGCTGTATGAGGTGGTGTACGAGATCCGCAACCGGCCGCAGTGGCTGCAGGTGCCGGTGGCCGCCGTCCGCCGCATCCTCGACGCGGAGCGGACTCTCCGCGGCAAGCAGCAGGCAGATGAACCAATGAGTCAGGAAGAGGGCACCGTGAACAAGGGCACCAAGGGTACGGAACCGGAACGGGCAACCGGCACGGCAGCTGAACTGCCGGCGGTGCCCGACGACGCGGCTGCGCGCCTTCCCGGTGCGGGGCAGGCGGCCCTGCCGGCGGTGCCCGACGACGCAGCGCTTGGTTCCCAGGGCGCCGATGAGGCGGCGCTGTCCGAGGCACCCGGCGACGAACCGGCGTCGGCCCCGGGCACCGGGAGCCGGGGCGGCGACGGCGCGGGCGAGGCACCGGAAGCGAACACCACCGCCCCGCTGGCGGTCTCCGAAGACCTCCTGCAGGCCGTCTCCGAGGGCCGCTACCACCAGCCGCACGCTGTGCTGGGCGCGCACCTAGATGACCACGGCAACGTGACCATCCGGACGCTGCGGCCGCTGGCCGAGACCGTCACCGCGATCACCCCGGAGGGACGCGTGCCGCTGCGGCATGAGTGGAACGGCATCTGGGTGGGCACGGTGCCCGCTGCCAGCCCGGGCCACGTTCCCGACTACCGGATCGAGGCCGCCTATCAGGGCGGCGGAACCCATCTGTTCGACGACCCCTACCGGTTCTTCCCCACCCTGGGCGAAATCGACCTGCACCTGATCGGCGAGGGCCGCCACGAGAAGCTCTGGACCGTTCTGGGAGCGAATCCGCACCACTACAAGTCCGTGCTCGGCGACATCGACGGGGTCAGCTTCGCGGTCTGGGCGCCCAACGCGCGGGCCGTCCGGGTGACCGGCGATTTCAACGGCTGGAACGGCGCGCTGAACGCCATGCGGTCGCTGGGCAGCTCCGGTGTCTGGGAACTGTTCATCCCCGGGGTGCCCGACGGCGCCCGCTACAAGTTCCAGATCCTCGGCGCCGACGGCGTCTGGCGGGAGAAGGCGGATCCGCTGGCCAAGGGCAGCGAGGTGCCGCCCCTGACGGCGTCGCGGGTGGTCGAGTCCGGCTACCGGTTCGGCGACGAGGACTGGATGGAGGCCCGCGCCCGCCGGGATCCGCACAACGCGCCGATGAGCGTGTACGAGGTGCACCTGGGCTCGTGGCGCCCGGGCCTGGACTACCGCGAGCTCGCGGAGCAGCTGGTGGAGTACGTGACGTGGCAGGGCTTCACGCATGTGGAGTTCATGCCGGTGGCCGAGCACCCCTTCGGCGGCTCCTGGGGCTATCAGGTCACTTCCTACTTCGCCCCCACGTCCCGTTTCGGGCACCCGGACGACTTCCGCTACCTGGTGGACAAGCTGCACCAGGCCGGCATCGGCGTCCTGCTGGACTGGGTTCCCGCGCACTTCCCCAAGGATGAATGGGCGCTGGCGAAGTTCGACGGACAGCCGCTTTACGAAAGCGCCGACCCGCTGCGCGGGGAGCAGCCGGACTGGGGCACCCTGATCTTCGATTACGGGCGCCGCGAGGTACGCAACTTCCTGGTCGCCAATGCGGTGTACTGGCTGGAGGAATTCCACATCGACGGCCTGCGCGTGGACGCCGTGGCGTCCATGCTCTACCTCGACTACTCCCGCCCCGAGGGCCAGTGGCGACCCAACGAATTCGGCGGCCGGGAGAACCTCGAAGCCATCTCCTTCCTGCAGGAGGTCAACGCCACCGTCTACCGGCGGGTACCGGGCATCGTGATGATCGCCGAGGAGTCCACGGCGTTCCCCGGGGTCACCCGGCCGACCAATACCGGCGGGCTCGGGTTCGGGCTGAAGTGGAACATGGGCTGGATGCACGACACGCTCCAGTACATGTCGGAGGATCCCATCAACCGGGTCTACCACCACGCCAAGCTCACCTTCTCGCTGGTGTACGCGTACACCGAAAACTTCCTGCTGCCGATCAGCCACGACGAGGTGGTCCACGGCAAGGGCTCGCTGCTGCGCAAGATGCCGGGAGACCGGTGGCAGCAGCTGGCGAACCTGCGCGCGTACCTCGCTTTCCAGTGGGCGCACCCCGGCAAGCAGCTGATCTTCATGGGCACCGAGTTTGGCCAGGAAGCCGAATGGTCGGAGCAGTACGGGCTGGACTGGTACCTCGCCGATACGCCCCAGCACCGGGGCGTGCAGCTGCTGGTCCGCCAGCTCAACGAGATCTACCGCGGGACCCCGGCACTGTACGCGCGGGACAACGAGCCGGCCGGCTTCCAGTGGATCGAGGAGAACGACGGCGCACGCAACGCCCTGTCCTTCATCCGCTGGGATACGCAGGGCAACCCGCTGGTGTGCATCGCGAACTTCGCCGGCGCCCCGCACGAGAACTTCCGCCTCGGCCTGCCCTGGGCCGGGGAGTGGGACGAAGTGCTGAACACCGACGCCGCCGAGTTCGGCGGCTCCGGCGTGGGGAACATGGGGGTCGTGACCGCCGAGGAGGGACCCTGCAACGGACAGCCCGCCCACGCGACGCTGACCGTACCGCCCCTGGGCGTCCTGTACCTGGCGCCCCGGAAGGCAGGCGCCACGGGGGCCGAGGGGTCCGCGGCCGAGGCCGCGGAGTAAGGCGGACCGCTGGCAGATCGGCCCCCTGCAGGCCTGGCAGGGGGGGGCTGGTTTCCCACCGCCCCAAAACCGTGGTACCGTTGATTCCCGCGCCGAACGAGCGAATCGCTTGAACCGGAGAGCAACCGCCCACCGCACCGCCGGAGGGCCGGAAGCCCGGGTTGACGAAGAGCCGGAAGGTGTGTAGGCTAGAAAAGTTGCTCCGGAGCGAGGCAGCCGAGAAGTTCCACTGGGAACACACGGCTGGTGGTGCCGGGAGCACCTGTTGTTTGAGAACTCAATAGTGTGCCAAGTTTATTGATACCAATTATTTTGATTGGTTATTTGGCCGGTTTGCCGCACCCCCGTGCGGTGGGATC
>NZ_JBNHFX010000005.1:0-189094 GCF_059090665.1 Arthrobacter saudimassiliensis
TTTGTTGGGGTTGGCCGCCATGCTTCGGGCGCTTTTCCAGCGTCCCGGCCGCGGCGACTTCCAAAACATTACACGCCCTCCGGCACCCGCGCAAATCCGGATCCTGCCGCCTGTTCGACGGCCGTCTCCTCAAGGCGGCGGACCCTCAAGTGGAGCAGGTGTCCCAGCAGCAGCGTCAGCTGTCGGCGCGGGGTGCTGCCCTGTCCGTGGGGCGTCGAAGCCGGCAGGCGGTCCTGGAGCAGGCGGCGCCGGGCCCAGTGCCGTTCGGCGTCCTGCGCCCGCTCGCGGACAATCTGCTGCGCCAGCTGCATCTCCATCAATCCCATGCCTCTTCCTTTCCGTTGTGCCGCGCCGGCGTCTGGCGGTGCCGTTTGCATCACCGGGGCCCTCCGCGCGGCGGCCGCCCCCGCTTTCCACCCACGCTAGAAAGCGGGCCGAGCGCGGGCCACCGCTTTGCGGACAGGTGCGGTCCTCGGGCAGCTGTCGCCCAACGGGCCTTTCCCCGGCCCTCGCCGGGCACGTACATTCGGTGCTACGGATGCACCCGCCACGCCAAGGAGGCGACATGGCCAAGACCAGCACCGAAGCGCAGGACGCCGCTGCCCGCAGCGACGGCAGGGACCCGGCACCGCGTTCCAGGAACGGCAGCCGCGGCGGAAAGGGTCCAAAGGCCGTAGAGGCGCAGCCCTCACAGGGGCTTGCCGTGGATTACGCCGGCGAGCTGGACGAGATGCAGGAGCTCACGGCCAAGACCCGCAAGCTGGACAGCAGGCAGCGCGAGGAGGCGTGGCGGCAGCACTATCCGTACGACACCAAGCTCGGACGCCGGCCCTACGAACGGCAGAAGCGGGCCCTGCAGATCGAGCTGCTGAAGATGCAGCTGTGGGTCAAGGAGACCGGGCAGAAAATGCTCATCATCTTCGAGGGCCGGGACGCCGCCGGCAAGGGCGGGGCCATCAAGCGTTTCGAGGAGCATCTGAACCCCCGCGGTGCCCGGATCGTGGCGCTCGAGAAGCCCACGCCCCAGGAAAGCTCGCAGTGGTATTTCCAGCGCTACGTCTCCCAGCTGCCCAGCGGCGGGGAGATCGTGATGATGGACCGGTCCTGGTACAACCGCGCCGGCGTCGAACGCGTCATGGGCTACTGCACCCCGGCGCAGTACCTGGAGTTCATGCGGGAAGTGCCCGAGCTGGAGCGCATGCTCGTCAACTCGGGCGTGATCCTGTTCAAGCTCTGGTTTTCGGTGAGCCGGGCGGAGCAGCTGGCCCGCTTTGCCGCCCGGGAGACCGATCCCGTCAAGCAGTGGAAGCTCTCCCCCACCGATCTGGCCAGCCTGGACAAGTGGGACGCCTACACGGAGGCCAAGGAAGCGATGTTCTTCTACACCGACACCGGTGACGCGCCGTGGACCGTGGTGAAGTCCAATGACAAGAAACGCGCCCGCCTCGAAGCGATGCGCTTCGTCCTGCACAGCGTGGACTACCCCAACAAGGACCCGCAGGTGGCGCACGCTCCCGATCCGCTGCTGCTGGGCCCGGCGTCGAGCCTCTTCGAGGAAGAGGAAGGCCACGACCTCGGCGCCTTCCCGGTGGTGAAGCCGCAGCCGTAGGCTGTCCCGGCGGCGGCGCCGGCCTCCCTGACGCGGCACGCAGCACACACCGGAGCCTCAGGGACTGCGGCGCAGGTTACATACAATGAGCGGATGACTCCTACCCCCGCCGCAGCATGAGCTCACGCCTGCACAGCCTCGTGGTGGAGAGCCTGGGCCGGCGGGTGGTCTCCGGCGAGCTGCCCCCGGGACACACCATGCTCTCCGAGCAGCTGGAGGCCGAGCTGCAGGTCTCCCGCTCCGTGGCCCGGGAGGCGGTCCGGGTGCTGCAGTCGCTGGGGCTGGTGGAGACCGTCAAGCGCGTCGGCATCCGGGTGCTGCCGGCAGCCGGGTGGAACGTCTTCGATCCGTCCGTCATCCGCTGGCGGCTCGCCGCCGACGGCAAGGGGGCCCAGCTGCGCTCACTCACCGAGCTGCGCTCCGCCGTCGAGCCCGCCGCCGCCGAACTCGCGGCCCGGTACTGCCCGGAGGACCTCGCCGCGGAGCTGATGGGGGTCGCCGCGCAGATGCGCGCCGTGGGCCGGGCCGGTGACCTGCAGCGCTTCCTCGACCTCGATATCCGTTACCACGCGCTGGTCCTGGCGGCCTCCGGAAACGAAATGTTCACCCGGATGGAATCGATGATCGCCGAGGTGCTGCGCGGCCGCACCGACTACGGGCTGATGCCCGACCGCCCCCACGAGGAGGCGCTGCAGCTGCACGTGGACGTCGCCTACGCCATCCAGGGCCACGATCCCGACACCGCGCGGGAGGCCATGGACCGGATCATGCGCCGCACCGTGGCGGAGGTCGAGAGCGTCTGGGCGGACGAGCCACGGCTCTTCACGGAGCCCGACGCCGCCGTCTGATTCGAGCTGCCCCACCCGAAAACCGATAGTGTGAGCTGGGCTACGCGCAGCCGCGTGCCACGGCGCAACGCGAAAGGGTAAGGGCATGTTCCTTGGCATCGATATCGGGACCGGCAGCAGCAAGGCCGTTCTGACGGACGCGGAGGGCACGGTTCTGGATCAGGCCGCCATCCGTCACGAAATGTCCATGCCGCGGCCCGGCTGGGCCGAATTTGACGCCGACGGCGTGTGGTGGGCCGAGGTCTGTCAGCTCAGCCGGACCCTGCTCGCGGACCGTGACGCCGCCGCGCTGCAGGGCGTATGCGTCAGCGGCATGGGCCCGTCGCTGGTCGTCACCGACGCGGACTTCCGCCCCCTGCGCCCGGCCATCCTGTACGGCATTGATACCCGCGCGCACCGCGAAATCGAGGAACTGAACACCGAGTTCGGCTCCGAGGCGCTCTTCGCCCTGGGCGGCAAGATGCTGTCCTCGCAGTCCGTCGGCCCGAAGCTGCGCTGGCTGCAGAACCGGGAGCCGGAGGTGTTCCGCGCCGCCACGCACTGGTTCGGCCTCAATTCCTTTATCGTCGCCAAACTGACGGGCGAGTACGTGCAGGATCACCACTCGGCAAGCCAGTCCGACCCGCTTTACGACATGCATGCCGGCGACTGGTCGCGACAGCACTACGGCGCTGTGGCTGGACACCTTGAGGTTCCGCGCCTGGCCTGGCCGTTGGAAGTCGTCGGCCGGGTGCACCGCGCCGCTGCGGAGGCGAGCGGCATACCGGCCGGCACTCCCGTCTGCGCCGGCACCATTGACGCCTGGGCAGAGGCGTTCAGCGCCGGTGCGCGGAAGCCGGGCGACACCATGCTGATGTACGGGTCAACGTTCTTCTTCGTACAGAACCTGCACGATTACCGGGCGCACGAAAAACTGTGGACCACGACGGGCGTAGACAAGGACTCGCTGTGCATCGCCGCCGGCATGTCGACCTCAGGCAGCCTCACCACCTGGATGCAGAAGCTGTTCGGCAACCCCTCCTTCGAGGAGCTGCTGGCCGAGGCCTCCACGGTGCCGGCCGGCTCGGACGGGCTGCTGGTGCTGCCCTACTTCGCCGGCGAGCGCACGCCGATCTTCGACGGTGACGCGCGGGGCACCATCACCGGACTGACCCTCAGCCACACGCGGGGCCACTTGTTCCGGGCCACCTACGAGGGCGTGGCCTACGGGGTGCGGCAGATCCTCAGCTTCATGGGCGCCGCGGCGGAAGAGACCAGCCGCCTGGTCGCCGTCGGGGGCGGCACGCAGTCCCGGCTCTGGCTGCAGATCGTCAGCGACGTCACCGGACGCGAGCAGTCCCTGCCCCGGCAGGCCATCGGCGCCAGCTATGGTGACGCGCACATGGCGGCCATCGGCACCGGCGCGGTCAGCGCGGAGACCGACTGGGCGGTCATCAAGGAGACCGTAGAACCGAATCCGCAGACGGCCGAGCTGTACGACGAGCTGTTTGACGCCTACGACGCGCTGTACCCCGCCACCCGGGAGACGATGCACCGGCTCGCAGCCGTCCAGCGGCGATAGCTGCAGCGCCCCCGGCAGCCCCGCAGATTTCAGGAGGCGAGGATAGCCTCCAGCGCAGCCGCGGCGGCCAGCACCGCGTCATCCTCCTGCGCGCCGCCCTGCAGGGTGATGCCCTGCGGGCGACCGTCCGATGCCGGGAGCATCGGCTGCGTCAGCATGGGGCAGCGCAGGACAGTCCCGGCCGTTGTATTGCGGGTCATCAATGGAAAGACCTCCTGTTCGAAGCCCAGGTGCATCACGGTGCCCCCTGTCCCAATCGGTGTTGCCGGCCGCGGTGCGGCTGGAAACAGCAGCAGCGAGACCCTGTGGGCATCGAGCAACGCCCGGTAGCGTGAGCGTGCCTGCCACAACATGCCAACGGCGCGCCGGTAGTCCTCCAGCTGCGGTGGCTCCTGGTCCAGGGCTTGCAGCAGGCTCTGGACATCCGCGGACGCCACGCCTTCCACCAACGTTTTCCAAGCCTCGCCGCCGGGCAGGTCCAATGCCTCTGCCGCGGCGGCTTCCAGCAGTTGCCGGGATTCCCAGGCCACGAGGTGCCACTGTACTGCGCCGACCAGTTCAAGGACCGACCCCAGGCTCAACGGAACGAGTTCGACTCCTGCGCCCGCAAGCCTCTCCTGCGCCGCAGCAAAGGCAGCCGCGGTGTCCGGATCCAGCGCTGCCGTCAGCTCCGCGGGAACGCCCAAACGGTGGGGCAGCGACGCCTGCAGATCCCCGGTGCGTTGCCGCGCCGCAGTGCCCGCGATCCAACCGTCTACGGTGGCGAGGTCGGCCACGCTGCGGGCAAAGGCTCCTGGTGTGTCGCGGCTGTGTGACAGCCCGACCAGCCCCTCGCCCGGCCACCGTCCCACGGTCGGCCGGAAACCGACCACCCCACAAACTGAGGCAGGAATGGAGACGGATCCCCCCGTATCCGTGCCGAGGGCGACAGGAGCATAGCCGCGCGCCACCGCCGCCGCACTGCCCCCGCTGGACCCGCCCGCGGAGAAACCGGGAACAACGGGGTTGCGGACAACCCCGAACCCGCCGTTTTCGCTCGTAATGCCGTAGGCAAGCTCATGCATATTGGCGGTGCCGGTGACCACGGCTCCTCGGGCCCGCAACGCCGACACCACCGGCGCGTCGATGCGTCTGCGGTTTTCGGCCAGCACCGGGCTGGCGGCCGAGAGGGCGTATCCGGCCACCGAAATGTTCGCCTTGACCACCAGCGGGAACGGCCGTGTTGGTGCATCCGCCAGCTGGCCGCGCAATGCCGGTGCCTCGGGCCGTTCGCACCAGGTGCCCTCCTGGTCGTCTGCACCGAGCACGTCCAGAGCCGCCGGATCTTCATCCGCTGCCCGGCGCAGCAGCTGCCCCCATTGGCGGGAATCAATGAGGGTGGATGACATAACGCTGTCCATGGCTGTGTTCCTCCGGTTTGGATCTGCTGTCTGCGCCCAGAATGGCAGAAAGGCCGGGCACTACGGCATCGGCACTATTGCCGATACCACCGGACCATGGCGGCTGTTACCTGGCTTCGATTGGACGCATCCAGCTTGGTGAAGATCCGGCTTGTGTGTGTGCGCAGCGTGCCTTGGGCCAAGCCCAGCTCGCGCCGGATCTCCTTGTCCGACGCACCGGTGCTGATGAGGCGCGCCACCTCGGCCTCCCTGACTGTGAGGGTCCGAGTCCTGGCCGCCATACCCCTGGACCAGGTGCGCTCCAGCAGGTCGCCGGCGCGCTGCAGCAACCGCAGCTCCCGGTCGCCAAACGGCCGGCCGCCCGCGGAGCGCCAAATCCGAAAGTCGAACGAGCCCGGACCAGGATCTGCGGGAAAATAGTTCATCCCGTACCACAGGCCGTTGGCCTGCAGGAAGTCGCGGCCGAACTCACGCCCGGCGGTATCGGCAGCCACCCGGCGTGCATCTGCGGCGACCGCTCCGCCGCAGCGCATCAGCTCCGGGGTCAGCGTGTCGCGGTGCCGGTAATAGGACCGGTACCTGCCGAAGAGCTCCGGCGGCATGTTCAAGGACTGGACTTCGGCGAAAGGGCCGGATTCGTCCACAAGAAAGGAACAAAAGTAATCAGCCTGCAGCGACTCGAGCAGCAGCCGACCAATCACAAGACGCCGCTCGTCATCATCGGCGCCGGACAGGGCAACATCCACGATATCGCCGAGCCGCGCGTCCAGGAGCACCGCGCTACCCCCGCTGCTGGCCCACCGTGGCCAGAATCGCCTCCGCAGTGTGCTCGTCGGTGACCAGCCGGTTGATGACGCCCAGCCGCGCCGCGGCCAGGATGCTCAGCGCCTTGTGCCCGCCCACGGCCACCGCCACGCAGTGCTCGATCCTCCGCAGGACCTGCACCGGCGTGCGGATCATCCGCTCATGCCCGGGGAAGTCCAGCGCGCGGCCGGAAATGTCGAAGAAGTTCAGGCAGACGTCGCCGACGGCGTGGGTCAGGGCCTCGCTGTCGGTGGGAATGGCCGGGGAGATGGAGCTGCGGGTGCTCGTCGGCGCGCCGATGCCGACCAGCGCGGCCGCGGCGCTCTCCCACAGCCGCTGGATGCGCTGGAAGCCGGGATCGTGCTGCAGCGCCTCGAACATCACCGGCGAGGGCTTGGCCTCGGCGAACAGAAAGGTGGGCTGGGCCTGCGTCTGCTCCGCGACGGCCCGGGTGATTTCATTGGTCTGGTACCAGGGCTCCGGCTCCGCCTGTCCCCCCACCGTGGGGGCGACGACGACGCCGTGCAGCGAGGGCAGCTCGGTCCGGCTGACCTCATAGACGGTCCGCCCTGACGAAACCAGCAGGACGTCGCCGGGCACCAGCTGCATGTCCACCATGGCCTGGCGCACCTGCGGATTCAGTCCACGGCCCAGCTGGTGGGACTGATTTCCGGACGCCACATAGACCCGGGGCAGGCCAAGAGCGGCGGCGGTGCGCGCGGCCAGGTCCTCCATGCCCTGCTGGTCCGGGTTCACCACCCGGATGCGTACGATTCCGTTCTCCCTGGCCTCCGCGAGCAGCCGGCTGACGGTTGCCCTCGAGACGCCCATCCTGGCCGCAATCTCGGCCTGGGTCTCGTTGTGCTCGTAGTAGGCCCGGGCGGCCTCGTAGGCCGGATTGGCTCCGGCGGCCTCCGCAGGCCTGGACTGGGCGGGCACACGCACACCTTCCGTGGAAGTAGACAAATCGAATCGCACTGTAGCACCCGCGGGACGGTGTGCCCTCTGCCGGGAAACAGCTGCCAACCTACCCGGATATGAACATGTGTTCACTGTGAACATTTGTTCTTGACACATGTTCAGATCCCGGTACGGTGGGGACGTTATCTAAATCACGACGGAGTGAGGAGCCCCATGGCTGCAACCGCTGAACTTCCGGAAACCATGTCGGCCGTGGTGTGCCACGGACCGGAGAACTACACACTGGAAGAAGTCCCGGTCCCCCGTATCGGCGATGATCAGATGCTCATCCGGGTAGAGGCCGTTGGAGTCTGTGCCAGCGACCTGAAGTGCTACCACGGCGCCGCGAAGTTCTGGGGCGACGAAAACCGCCCCGCCTGGGCCCAGAAGGGCGTCACCCCGGGCCACGAACTGGTCGGAACCATCGTCAAAGCCACCGATTCGGCGCTGGAACTTCACGGCGTGGCTGTCGGGGACCGCATCGCCTGCGAGCAGATCGTCCCGTGCGGTGAGTGCCGGTACTGCCAGCGCGGCCAGTACTGGATGTGCGGCCCGCACGATATGTTCGGCTTCCGCAACTACAACGGCGCCATGGCCGAATACATGCTGGTTCCGGCCAAGGCCCGCGTGCACAAGGTCTCCTCCGAACTGCCCCCGGCCCACGCTGCCTTCGCCGAGCCGCTCTCCTGCTCCCTCCACGCCGTCGAGCGCGCCAACATCACCTTCGACGACGTCGTGGTCATCGCCGGGTGCGGCCCGATCGGCCTGGGCATGGTCGCCGGCGCCAAGGCGAAGAGCCCCCTGAAGGTCATCGCCCTGGACATGTCCGACCACAAGCTGGAGCTGGCCCGCAAGTGCGGCGCGGACCTGACAATCAACATCTCCCGCGAAGACGCCGTCGGGAAAATCAAGGAACTCACCGACGGATACGGCGCAGACGTCTACATCGAAGGCACCGGCCACCCCTCCGCGGTGAAGCAGGGCCTGAACCTGCTCCGCAAGCTCGGCACCTACGTCGAGTACTCGGTCTTCGGCTCCGACGTCACGGTCGACTGGTCAATCATCAGCGACGACAAGGAGCTGAACGTCTTCGGCGCACACCTTGGCCCGCACTGCTGGCCGGCCGCCATCAAGATGATCGAGTCCGGCGTCCTGCCCCTGGACGAAATCTGCACCGACCAGTTCCCGCTGGAGAAGTTCCAGGACGCCCTGGACATGGTTGCCGATTCCAGCGGCGAATCCGTGAAGGTCTCCATCCTGCCCAACTGACCTCCCCCTCCTCCGCCGCGGCAGCGTTGCCGCGGCGGAGGAAGGCATGGTCCGTCAGAAAGAACACCCATGAGCACTGTTGCGCCCACCCCGGCCCCGCCGGAAACCCGCTTCGACAAGCTGGGCATCCCGAACTCCCTCAAATGGGGCTTCCTGGCCGTCCTGGTCTTCATGACCGGCAACGGCGTCGAGTCCAACTTCATCTCCCCGCACCTGAGCAACGCCCTCGGCTCCGAGGCGTACCTGGTGCCCACCATCATCACCCTCTACGGCGTCTCCGTGACCATCGGCTCCTACCTCTCCGGTGCGCTCGCCGACCTCTGGGGCCCGCGCAAGGTCATGCTGCTCGGCTTCCTGGTCTGGGTCATCTTCGAGGTGCTGTTCATCGGCGCCATCGCCACCGAGTCCGCAGCCGCCGTGATGATCACCTATTTCTTCCGCGGCTTCGGCTACCCGCTGTTCGCGTTCGCCTTCCTGGTCTGGATCAACGCCGTCGCCCCGCAGGAGCGCAGCGGCACGGCCGTCGGCTGGTTCTATGTCATGTTCACCGGCGGCCTGCCCACCCTGGGTTCGCTGGTGGCCGTCGTGGCCATCCCCGCGTTCGGCGGCGGCTTCAGCGGCGAGACCGGTGCCATGTGGATCTCCATCGCCCTGGTCCTCGCCGGCTTCCTGATCGGCTTCCTGGCCGTGAAGGAACCCAAGGGGCGGATGCGCCTGGCTCCCGAAGGCGAGACCGCTTCCGCGGTGATCTTCAGCGGCCTGCGGGTCATGTTCAAGGAGCCGCGCATCGCCGTCGGCTTCGTGGTCCGCCTGATCAACACGGCGCCGCAGTACGGCATGTTCATCATCCTGCCCGCCGTCATGGTGGACCAGCTCGGCTGGAGCCAGTCGCAGTGGCTGATCATGACGGTCATTGTCTACGCGTCCAACATCGCCTTCAACGCGGTGTTCGGTGCCATCGGCGACAAGTGGGGCTGGCAGCGGACCGTGCGCTGGTTCGGCGTCGCCGGGTCCGCCCTGGGCCTGCTCGCCTGGTGGTACGTGCCGCACCTGGTGGAGCCGGGCTCCGACTGGGGCTACTGGCTGTCCGTCCTGGCCGGCGTGACCTTCGGCATCCTGCTCGCCGGCTTTGTGCCGATGGGCGCGATCATGCCGGCGATGACCCCCAACCATAAGGGCGCCGCCATGGCCATGTACACCACCGCAGCCGGCGGCGCGGCCTTCCTCGGCTCCGCCGTGGTGGCTGCCGTGTTGCCCTGGGGCGGGAACGTGGGCGTCGTCTGGGCCTTCGTGGCCCTGTACGCAGTGGCCTTCTACCTGACCCGGTACCTGGCGGTGGAGCAGGCTCCGGCCCGCAGGCAGGCCTGACCCGCACCGCCCACCCCCTGAGCAAGAAAGCAGCGACATGACCAGGATCTTCAACGACCCGAGTGAATTCTGTGAGGACCAGCTCGCCGGTTTCACCGACCTCTACGCGGACCGGCTGCGGGCCGTGCCGGGCGGGGTGGTGGCCCTCCCCTCCGGCGAGCCGCAGGTCGCTGTCATCGTCGGCGGCGGCTCCGGCCATTACCCGGCCTTCGCGGGCCTGGTCGGCCCTGGCTTTGCGACCGGAGCCGTCGTCGGCAACATCTTCACCTCTCCCTCCGCAGCGCAGGTCTACTCCGTGGCGAAGGCCGCGGAGCAGGGCCGCGGCGTCATCCTCACCTTCGGCAACTACGCCGGAGACAACATGAACTTCGGCATCGCGGCCCGCAGGCTGCGCGAGGAGGGCATCGACACCCGCATCGTCACGGTCACCGATGACATTGCCTCGGCCGCCGAGGAGGAGAAACGGCGCGGCATCGCCGGCGACTTCACGGTCTTCAAGGCCATGGGCGCCGCTGCGGCCGCCGGGCTGGACCTCGACGACGTCGAGCGCGTGGGCCGCGAGGCCAACGCCGCCACCCGCTCCCTCGGCGTTGCCTTCTCCGGGTGCACCATGCCCGGCGCCGAGCAGCCCCTGTTCACCGTGCCGGAGGGGCACTTGGGCCTCGGCCTGGGCATCCACGGCGAGCCGGGCATCCGTGATGAACCGCTGCCCACCGCCGATGAGCTGGCGGAAACGCTGGTGTCCTCACTGCTGGCGGCGGCGCCCGACGGCGCAGGCTCCCGGGTGGGCGTCATCCTCAACGGCCTGGGCACCACCAAATATGAGGAGCTGTTCCTGCTCTGGGGACACGTCGCTCCCCGTCTGCGGGATGCCGGCCTTCAGCTCATCGAGCCTGAGGTCGGTGAGCTGGTCACCAGCCTGGACATGGGCGGCTGCTCGCTCACCCTGTTCTGGCTCAACGATGAGCTGGAAACGTACTGGCGGGCCGATGCCGACACGCCCGCCTACCGCAAGCAGGCTGCCCCGCTGGCCGCACTGGACACCTCGGTGCTGACCCGCGGGCAGGCAACCGGTGAAGCGGAGCAGGTTCCCGACGCCGGCACGGCCTCCCGTACCTTGGCCGGGCATGTGCTGGCCGGCCTGCGGTCCGCGGACCGGCTGCTGCGCAGCCACGAATCCGAGCTCGGCGCCATCGATGCCGTCGCCGGCGACGGCGACCACGGCCGCGGCATGGTCAAGGGCGCCGCCGCCGCGCTCGCCGCCGCCGAAGCGCTGCCGGAACACGCCGGCGCCGGCTGGCTGCTTCGCACCGCCGGACGCGCCTGGGCCGCGCAGGCCGGCGGCACGTCCGGGGTGCTCTGGGGCGCCGCGCTGGAAGCCGCCGGATCCTCATTGGACGAAGAGGCCGCAGCGTACGAGGCCGCCGACGCCAGCCGCGCCGTGGACGCCTTTACCCGGGCCATCCAGGAACTGGGCGGCGCCAAGGCCGGGGACAAGACGCTGCTGGACGCGCTTATTCCTTTCGCCGACCAGCTGCGCTCCGCCGTCGGACAGGACAGCGCGGGGCAGGACCGCGCTGTCCGGAACAGTTCCGGCCAGGAGCTGGCGGAGGCCTGGCGGGCAGCGGCACAGACGGCAACCGATGCCGCCGCTGACACCGCGCGCCTGCGCCCCCAGGTCGGCCGGGCCCGCCCGCTGGCCGAAAAGAGCATCGGCACGCCCGACGCCGGCGCCACCTCCATGGCGCTTCTCCTCACCGCCGTCGGGAGCGAGGTTCTCACCGATGATTCAGCTGCCGCGACGGATCCGACGGATCCGACCGATTCGACGGCCACCACTACAGAGAAGGACAAGGTGCAGCAGTGACTACTCATGGACTCCGCATCGTCGTCGGCAGTGACGACGCCGGCCTCAGCTACAAGCAGGTTCTCAAGCAGGACCTCGAGCAGGACGACCGTGTGGCCGGCGTCGTGGACGTGGGCGTCACCGGCGATGAAAACACCGCCTATCCGCACGTAGCCGTGGAAGCGGCCCGGATGGTCGCGGACGGGCGGGCGGACCGTGCCCTGCTGATCTGCGGGACCGGTCTGGGCGTGGCCATTTCGGCCAACAAGGTTCCCGGCGTCCGTGCCGTCACCGCCCATGATTCCTACTCCGTGGAGCGCTCGGTGCTGAGCAACAATGCGCAGGTGCTGTGCATGGGAGAGCGCGTGGTCGGCCTCGAGCTGGCGCGCCGCCTGGTCCGCGAATGGCTGGGCTACACCTTTGATCCCACCAGCGCCTCCGCCGCCAAGGTGGACGCGATCTGCTCCTACGAGGCTGCATGATGGCCGGGCAGTTTGCCGGCCGCACGGCGCTCATCACCGGGGCGGCACAGGGCATCGGCCAGGCCACCGCCGCGTGGTTCGCCGCTGAAGGCGCCGCAGTGGTGGGCGTGGACCGCAGCGAGACAGTGCAGCAGGCGGTCCAGGCGCTTCCGGGCAGCGGACACCACTTCATTGTGGCCGATCTCTGCGAAGCGGGCGCTCCGGCGAGCATCGTCGCCGACGCCGTCTCAGCCTCCGGCCGCATCGACATCCTGGTCAACTCGGCGGGCATGGCCCTGCTGGACGCCGCACTGGACCTCAGCGAAGATGCCTGGCGGAAGACCCTGGACCTGAACCTCACGGCCACGTTCCTAATGTCCCAGGCCGCGGGCCGGGTGATGACCGAGCAGGGCTACGGCAGGATCGTGAACCTTGCCTCGCAGGCCAGCGTGGTGTCCTTGGACCGGCACGTGGCCTACTGCGCCAGCAAGGCCGCCGTCGTCGGGATGACCAAGGTGCTCGCCGCGGAGTGGGCCGCCAGCGGGGTGACGGTCAACGCCATCTCCCCCACGGTGGTGGAAACCGAGCTGGGCCGCAAAGCGTGGGCGGGCGAGGCCGGCCGGAAGATGCGGGAGCAGATTCCGGTGGGACGCTTCGCGCAGCCCGAGGAGATTGCGGCGCTGATCGGCTACCTCGCGTCCGAGCAGGCAGCCATGGTCACCGGTGAGAACATCGTCATCGACGGCGGCTACACCATCGTCTGACTCCCGCCGGCCCGCGCAGGGCCGGACACGAACACAGCGACACACGCAGGAGGCTCCCGCCGCGGCGGGAGCCTCCTGCGTGTCTTCTGTTTGTGGCCCGCCGGCCCTGGACAGGGCGGGCCAGGGCCTAGAAGTTCGTGGCGACCAGGAAGATGGCCAGCGCGAAGACGAAGCCGACGACGCCCAGCAGCGCCTGGCCGACGGTCCAGGTCTTCAGCGTCGTCTTGGTGTCCATGCCGAAGAACCTGCTGACCAGCCAGAAGCCGGAGTCGTTGACGTGGCTGGCGAACACCGAGCCGGCAGCCAGGGCAAGCACGATCGCCGCGGTCTCCACGGGGTTGTAGTCGGGGTTGCCCGCCACCACGGGAGTCAGCAGGGCAGCGGCCGTGGTCAGTGCCACGGTGGCCGAGCCCTGGGCCACCCGGACGACGGCGGCGATCACGAAGCCGGCCACGATGACCGGCAGCCCGATGGCATCCAGCGAGTCGGCGATGGCGGTGCCGATGCCGCTGGCCCGCAGGACGCCGCCGAACATGCCGCCGGCGCCGGTGATCAGGATGATGGTGCAGACCGGGCCCAGGGCGCTGTCCACGACCATTTCGGTGAGGCTGCTCGGCTTGCCCTTGCGGGCACCGAGCAGGAACATGCCCAGCAGCACGGTGATCAGCAGCGCCACCGGGGTCTCGCCCAGGGCGCGGAGGACCTGCACCCAGGTGTCGTCCGTGGAGACCAGGCCGGCGGTGTTGGCCATGTTGAGGCCGGTGTTGAGGAAGATCAGGAGCAGCGGCAGCAGCAGCAGCGTCAGGATGGTGCCCAGCTTCGGGGTGGAGCGGAACTCGTCCAGCTCCGAGCCCTTCGGGGCGTCCAGAATGGCCGGGACGGGAATGTCGAACCTGCGGCCCAGGAACTTGCCGAAGAGGTAGCCGGTCAGGTACCAGGTGGGGATGGCAATGATCAGGCCGAAGATCAGCACCAGGCCGACGTCGGCGCCCAGCAGGCCGGTGGCGGCCACCGGTCCGGGGTGCGGGGGCACAAAGATGTGCATGGCGGAGAACGCGGCGGCGGCCGGGAAGGCGTAGGTCAGCAGGGAGCCGCCCATCCGCCGTGCCACGGCGAAGATGATCGGCAGCATGACGACCAGCCCGGCGTCGAAGAAGATCGGGAAGCCGAACAGCAGCGAGGCCACGGACAGGGCCAGCGGAGCGCGCTTCTCGCCGAACCGGCGGATCAGCGCGTCGGTCAGCACCTGGGCGCCGCCGGAGATCTCCAGCATGCGGCCGAGCATCGCGCCCAGGCCGACCAGCAGGGCCACGCTGGCCAGGGTGCTGCCGAAGCCGCTTTGCAGGGTGGGCACCAGGTCCGCAGCCGGGATGCCGGTGGCGACGGCGGTCAGCAGGGACACCAGGATCAGCGCCAGGAAGGCATGCACACGGAACTTCATGATCAGCACCAGCAGCAGCGCAATGGCCGCGACGGCGATGAGCAGAAGCCCGGACGTGCTCAGCGTCCAGTTCAACTCGAGATCGGTCATCTTCGTCCTATCAGGGTGGGGGTGATGCGGCCGCGCGTCAGCGCCCGGCCGGTGCGAGGGCCGAGGCGACAGCCTCGGCGATCTCTTCGGGGGAAAGCGTGATGTCCAGCCGGATACCGGCCTCATCCTGCGCCAGGGGCTCCAGGGTTTCAAACTGAGAGTCCAGCAGGGCCGCGGGCATGTACTCATGGTTCCGCTGCGAGAGACGGTCGGCGATCAGGGACTGGTCGCCCTGCAGATGCACAAAGCGGACGTCCGGCGCCAGGTCGCGGATGAGGTCGCGGTAGCGGCGTTTGAGCGCGGAGCAGGCGATGACGGTCGGCTGGTTTTCCGCCAGCCGGTCCGCGAGCGTCCGGCCGATGGTGGTCAGCCACGGATGCCGGTCCTCATCGTCCAGGGGCTGGCCGGAGGCCATCTTCTGCTTGTTCTCGACGCTGTGCAGGTCATCGCCGTCGATGAAGGGCAGTCCCAGCCGGAGGGCGATGGCCCGTCCGGCTGTGGATTTCCCGCAGCCCTGCACGCCCATGACGATCAGAGGCGGCAGCTGTTCCCGGGTGGACGGCATGGCGATACTCCCTCAGACGCTCCATTACATCTGATTTGGTGTGGCCGCGGCAACAATAAATCAGATTTATCGCGTCAAAGATAGCACAGGCAGCTGTGAGCGCCGTCGCGCTTGCGGGCTGCCGGCTCCGGCGACGCCGGCCACGGGGGGCCGGCCTGCCCGGATGCGCGCCCGTCCGCGGCTGCCGCCCTGTCAGCGCACCGCCTCCCTGTGGAAACGTGGCCCCATGGGCATGCTGCTGCTCGCGGTCCTCGTGGGCATCGTGGTGGGAGCCGTCGTCGGGCTGGTGGGTGCCGGCGGCGCGATCATTGCCGTCCCGGCGCTCGTCTATCTGGTCGGGCTGGCCCCGCATGAGGCGGTGCCCACCTCGCTGATCGTGGTGGGACTCTCCGCCCTGGCCGCGGTGCTGCCCCGGGCCCGCACCGCCGTCGACTGGCCCCTGGCACTGATCGTCGGCCTGGCCGGCTTTCCCGCCTCCTGGGCCGGCGCCTGGCTCGGCCGGCGGCTGGACCCGGATGTGCTGATGCTCCTGTTCGCCGCGGTCATGGTGCTGGCCGGGCTGCGGATGGCCCTGGCCCCGCGCGCCAGGCCCGCCCCGGCGGTGTCAGGACCCCGGCGCACGGCGCAGGGCATCGCTGTGGGGCTGGCCGTCGGTTTCCTCGCCGGACTGCTCGGGGTCGGCGGCGGGTTCCTCATCATTCCCGCGCTCACCCTGGTCCTGCACCTTCCCATCCACCGCGCGGTCGGCACGTCGCTGGCCGTGATCGTGCTGAACTCGGCGTCGGGGTTCGCCGCCCACGTCCCGGAACTGGACCTGGACTGGCCGCTGACGGCAGTGTTTGCCGGCACGGCCGTGCTCAGCTCCCTGGCCGCAACCTCCGTGGCAGCCCGTTTGGACGACCGCCTGGTGTCCAGGGCCTTCGCCGCGGTCATCTTCGCCGTGGCGGCGTGGGTGGGAATCACCGCGGGTGCCGGGCTGGTCTCCGGCAGGGCCTCCGGCCCGGTGCCCGACGACGCCGCGCCGGCCACCTGGGCGACCCCGCCGTCTGCCCGGCCGCCGAGCGATGCCGAGGCCGACGCCGCGCCGCTCACCGCCGCTCTGGCGGCCAGCCGCCTGGATGCCGGTGAGCGGAAGATCCAGGCGACCGTGCGGAACCACACCGGCGAGGCGCTGGTGCTCCGTTCGGCCACCCTGCGTTCGGTGCTGCTCGCCGCGCCGGCCGCGTGGACCTCGCCTCGGCCCGAGGGCAGCCTGCTGCAGGCCGGCGGGTCGCTCAGCCTGCCGATCCGGCTGGGCGCGCCGGACTGCGGCCCGACCGCTGATTCCCCGGGCCCCGGGGAGCCCGACGACGGCGGCGGGCCGGCGGCCGAGCTCGAGCTGACGCTGGCCGACGGCACCGGGCGGACGGTCCTCGCCGGCGATGTGTTTGGCGACCTCGCCGAGCTGCAGGACGCGGCCTGCCTGCGCCGGGCCGCGGACGCGGTGGCGTCGCTGTCCCCGGATCCGCTGCTGGAGATCGCCCCCGACGGCCGCAGCGCCGTCGTCCGGCTGCGTTCGATCCCGTTTGCCGGCCCGCCCCTCCCCCGGTCCGCGGCCGGTGTCGGGCCGTCCGGCACCGCGGGTTCCGGACTCACCCTGCGGCAGGTCGGGGAAACGACGCTGCTCCGCGAGGACCCCGCCCGCCCGTGGCCGAGCGGGGTTCCGGTTCCCGCTGACCGTCCCGCCGTGTTTGACCTCGGGGTGCTGCCGGCGCGCTGTGATGCGCATGCGCTGGCGGAGGACAAACTGGGCACCCGGATTCCGGTTCGGCTGGAAGCCGGCGGGCGCACCGGCACCCTGCGGCTGGATCCGGCTCCCGAGTTCACCGCAGCGGTGTACACCTTCGTGCGCGGGGCCTGCGCCCTGCGGGAACAGGGCCCATGAAAAACGGCTCATGAGAAACGCAGGCCACCCCATTGTGACCTGCGTTACGTCGATGCTAGCGAGGTCGCTGCCGGAAAGCGAAACGTGCCCGGGGCCGGGCGTGGCAGCCTTCCGGGGCAGGCCGGAACGTCGGTGCGTGAGACGATGGGCGCATGGTCCACTCCCCGCCGCTTGTCGATGTTCAGGACATCATCCGGGTGGTCGGCGGAGCGGCGTTTCAGCGCGGGCAGGCGTATGCGCGCACCGGTGCCGTCGAAGGCCTGGACTGGGACGCCGCCGCCGGAGTGCTGCGCGCCCGGGTCCAGGGCGGGGCCTCCGTGCCGTACCGGACGCTGCTCCAGCTCGAGCGCAAACGCCAGGGCGACTACCGGCTGCAGGACAACCACTGCAGCTGCCCGGTGGGCTTCGACTGCAAGCACGTGGCCGCCGTCGCCATGCAGAGCAACACCTCCCATCTGCTGTCCCGGCACCGGCCCGCGGCGACCGAGGCCCGGGTACCGGAATGGCAGGCGTCCCTGCAGGGGCTGCTCGACGGCCGCCCGCCCGCCGGCGCGGAGCCCGCCGTGCCGCTGGCCCTGCAGTTCGAGGTGCGTTCCCAGCCCTCGCCCTCCATCTGGGGCGCCCCGAAGCCGATGGGCACCTCGCCGCTGCGCCTGGGCGTGCGGCCGGTGGTGCGCAACAAGCGCGGCAACTGGGTGAAGAACAACCTGGCCTGGTCCAACATCGCCTACCAGACCCACGGCCTGAAACTGGACCCCGACCAGCACCGCTGGTTCTCGCAGTTCCCGGCCCTGCACCGGGCCACCGGGGTGACCTACTTCGGCCAGAACGATTCCTGGCTCTATCTGGACGACTTCGCGAATCCCCTGCTGTGGGAGCTGCTGCGGGAGGCCCGGCGGCTGGGCATCGACTTCGTCGGCACCCGCAAAGACGTCCAGGTGCTCCTGGCCGACGGCGCCACGCTGTCCCTGGACGTGCGCGCCGACGACGGCGGCGGCGGGCCGGCCCCGCTGCGCCTGGACCCCATCCTGGAACTGGACGGCGAGCAGTACCCGCCGGAACGCACCGGAACCATCGGCAGCCACGGCGTCTACGTGCATTATCCCGACGACGTGCTGCGGCTGGCCCCGCTGGACCGGCTGCTGACCGATCAGGACCGGGCCCTGCTGCACGGCTCCACGGCGCTGCGCGTCCCGGCCTCGGACGCCCCGGTCTTCCTGGAAAAGTTCTACCCGCGGCTGCGCCAGGTGCTGCCCGTGCAAAGCCGCGACGGATCCGTGGCCTTCCCCGAGATCCTGCCGCCGCGGCTGGTCCTGGCCGCGCACTTCCAGCCCGAGGACGTGCTGGCCCTGGACTGGTCCTGGGAATACCGCCAGGGTGGGCAGGCCGAGAGGCTGCCGCTCACCGCCGCAACCGGGCCGGCCGCCGATGACGGCGCGTACCGGGACACCGCCGCGGAGGCGGACGTGCTCGACGTCGTACGCCCGGTCCTCGGCGAAGCGCCCCGGCCGCGGACCCTGCGCGGCGTCGACGCCGCCGAGTTCACCGAACACCTGCTGCCGAAGCTGGAGAAGCTTGAGGACGTCCTGGTCGAGGTGCACGGCGAGCGCCCCGACTACCGGGAACTCACCGGCCTGGCCACGCTGAAGGTCACCACGGTGGAGAGCGAGCGCCGCGACTGGTTCGACCTGCACATCATGGTGCGGATCGACGGGCGGCTGGTGCCCTTTCCCGACATCTTCAAGGGCATCGCCCAGGGCAAATCGAAGATCATCCTGCCGGACCGCAGCTACCTGTCCCTGGACCGGCCGGAGTTCGAGCGGCTGCATGCCCTGGTCGCCGAATCCCAGACCCTCGACGAGTGGGACACCGGCGAACTGGGCATCAGCCGCTACCAGGCCGGGCTGTGGTCGGAATTCGAAGAGCTCGCCGAGGAAACCGAGGAAGCCGAGGCATGGCGGGCGGCCGTGGGCGGCCTGTTGGACCTCGCCGGGCGCGACGGCGCCGCCGTCGAGCCCGTCCCGCTGCCCGCCGGGCTGAAGGCCGAGCTGCGCCCCTACCAACAGGAGGGTTACAACTGGCTCGCCTTCCTCTGGGAACACGGGCTCGGCGGCATCCTCGGCGACGACATGGGCCTGGGCAAGACCCTGCAGACCCTGGCGCTGATCGCCCACGCCCGTCAGCACGCCCCAGGCCGGCCGCCGTTCCTGGTCGTCGCGCCCACCTCCGTGGTCCCGAACTGGGTGGCCGAGGCGGCCCGGTTCGTGCCCGGGCTGACCGTGCAGGCGGTGCCGGACACCTCCGCCAAGTCGAAGAAGCCGCTGGCCCAGGTGATCGCCGGCGCCGACGTCGTCGTCACCTCCTATGCCGTGTTCCGCCTGGACTTCGCCTCCTACCGGAACCAGCCGTGGGAAGGCCTCATCCTCGACGAGGCGCAGTTCGTCAAGAACCGCACCACCCGCGCCCATCAGTGCGCCCGCGACCTGCCGGCCCCCTTCAAGCTGGCGATCACCGGCACGCCCATGGAGAACAACCTGATGGAGCTGTGGGGCCTGTTCGCGATCACCGCCCCCGGGCTCTTCCCCTCCCCCCGCCGCTTCGCCGAGGAGTACCAGCGGCGGATCGAGCAGGGTGAGGATACGGAGCGGCTGGCGCAGCTGCGCCGCCGGATCCGGCCGCTGCTGATGCGCCGCACCAAGGAGGCCGTGGCCGCCGACCTGCCCGAGAAGCAGGAGCAGGTGCTGGAGATCGAACTCGGCCCCAAGCACCGGCGCATCTACGAGGCGCACCTGCAGCGGGAGCGGCAGAAGCTGATGGGACTGATGCAGGACCTGGACCGGAACCGCATGATCGTCTTCCGTTCCCTGACCCTGCTGCGCATGCTCAGCCTGGATCCGGCCCTGATCGACGCCGAGGAGTACGCCGACGTCGGCTCCGCCAAACTCGATGTGCTGTTCGAACAGCTCGAGGACATCACCGCCGAGGGCCACCGCACCCTGGTGTTCAGCCAGTTCACCTCCTTCCTGAAGAAGGCCGCGGAGCGGCTGGACGCGCAGGGCATCGAGTATGCCTACCTGGACGGCAGCACCCGCGACCGCGGCGGGGTGATCGGCCGCTTCAAGGACGGTGATGCCCCGGTGTTCCTGATCAGCCTCAAGGCCGGCGGGTTCGGACTGAACCTCACCGAGGCGGATTACGTCTTCCTGCTCGATCCGTGGTGGAATCCCGCCGCCGAGAACCAGGCGGTGGACCGCACGCACCGGATCGGCCAGCACAAGAACGTCATGGTCTACCGGCTGGTCGCCGCCGGCACCATCGAGGAAAAGGTCATGGCGCTGAAGGAGCAGAAGGCCCAGCTGTTCAGCTCGGTCATGGACGACGACGGCGCGGCCTTCAGCTCCGCCCTCACCGCCGAGGACATCCGGGTCCTGCTGGAGTAGGAGTGCACGGCTGCCTCCGCGGCGCCCGACCCCCTGCCCCTGCCCTGCCCTGCCCTGCCCTGCCCTGCCCTGCCCTGCCCTGCCCTGCCCTGCCCTGCCCTGCCCTGGGGCAGTGTTGCCCGGGCTACAGGAGGCCGTGAATCGCCTAACCGGAGGCGCCGGGTACACCCCGTCTGACCTGCTGCTTTGCCGTCCGGGCGGCGTATCCGCCCGCGGGGCGGGGACTAGCGTGGAAGATCATGAGCACGATGGAAGCGACGCTGACCCGTCCCGTTGAGGCTCCTCCCCGGGACGAGGATGAGCTGGTGCATATCTTCTGCACTCCCTGCAAGCGCCAGGCCATGCGCCGCGCCCGTCGCCCGGTGCCCTACTGCGGCAAGCAGATGCCGGCCCGCCCGCTGCGCGACGACAACGGCGGCCTGCCCGTCTGCGTGGTCTGCATGGAACTGGCCCGCTCCGGCCCCTGCCCCCGCTGCGGCATGCAGGCCCGCTTCGACTAGCGCCGGGCCCGCCGCCCCCCCGTCCGGCCCCTGCGGCCGGTGACGGTTCCCACGGCCGGTTCCCGTTTGTACAGTGGGGGACATGGCTGACGAACGCCCCATCGGGTACTGGCTCAAACTTGTGGACCAGCTGGTCGATGACCAGTTCGGAGCAAGCTTCGAGGAACACGGCGTCACCCGTCGGCAGTGGCAGATGATGAACATGCTCGAACGCGGCCCCGCCACGGAAAAGCAGCTGGTGGACGGGCTGCGTCCCTTCTTTCCCGCCGCCGAGGTCGGCACGTCCGTGGAACTGATCGATGAACTGCGTGAAAGCGGCTGGCTGGAACGCAGCGACGACCGGTACGGCCTGACCGACCTGGGCCGACGTGCCCTGGAAAACCTGCGGGAAGCCGTCGAACGGATCCGCAGCGACCTCGCCGTCGGCATCAGCGACGACGAGTACCGCACCCTGATCGACCTGCTGCAGCGGATGGCCCGCAACCTGGGCTGGACCGACACCGACGAGGCTCCGGAGCCTCCCGGCGCGACCGCCTAAGGAGTGCCGGCCGCCGGCGCAGGTGGCGCCGGCGGCGCAGACGGGTCTAAGCTCGTGCACTGTGTCGATGAGTTGCATGCGCCGGGCGCGCACGGAAGGGCAGGTGGGCCGCACGGCCTGCACTGCGCCGCAGGCCTAGCCCTCCACCTTTTTCCCGCCGGTTGTCTCCGGCTCTTTCGCCGCCGATTCCTTTTCGGCCGTCGGTCAAACCCCCTTTCCATGCCCGCCGCCTTTGCCTGCGGCTGCCGAGATTCCGGGCTGCTCCGACGCATCGACCCTGCAAGGACTTTTGCCATGACCACGTTTTCCCCCCTGTCCGAAGCGACCCTCCGCCGTTGCTTCATCAACGCCTCCCGCTCCGAAAGCGCGGCGATCACCTTTCCCGCCGGCTTCACCGCGCCGGACCTCAGCACGACGCCGGTGTTCGGCTGGCGTGATCCCAAGCTGCCGCTGCGTGCCTATCTCGTCGTGGAGGACCCGGCGTCGGGGGCACCCGCCGGCGTCCTGCTGCGGGCTCCGGACGCGTCCGCCGGCCGGAAACGGCGCGTCGTCTGCGCCCTGTGCGAAGACATCCGTTCCGAGGACGAAGTCCTCATGTACGTGGCCCGCCGTGCCGGATCCCGGGGGCGCAACGGCGATTCCGTCGGCACCTTGATCCACGCTGACTTCGGCTGCGCGCAGAACGCCGTCGCGGAGCCGCCGGCCAACGCCCTGGTCACCGACCCGGAACAGGCCGCCGCCGAGAACCTCGCGGCCCTGCGCCGTCGGGCCGGAATGTTCCTGGACCGGGTGCGCGGGTAACGGGCGGCCGCACAGGAATAGCCCGCCGCGGGGCGTGGTTGCGTCGGCATGGATACTTCCCGTGACAATGCCCCGATGCCGCCCGCCCCGCCGGTCCGCCAGCTGCGCCTGGTGGTGGCCGCCGAGGACTACGCCGCAGCGTTGGCCTTTTACCGCGACACGCTGGGCCTGCCCGAGCAGGCCGCCTATCAGGGCGGCGACGGCGCCGAGGTCACCATCCTGGACGCCGGACGCGCCACCCTGGAGATCGCCAACGCCGCCCAGGTCCGCATGATTGACGAGGTGGAGGCCGGCGGCCTGCCCAGCCGCAAGCTGCGGGTGGCCTTCGAAGTGGCGGACGCCGCGGCGGCCACCCGGGCGGCGGTCGACGGCGGAGCGCACCTGGTCGCGGAGCCGCGTGAAACGCCGTGGCGGTCGCTGAACTCCCGGCTGGACGGCCCCGAGGGCCTGCAGCTGACCCTGTTCGAAGAGCTCGACTGACCGGCCGGTCCCCCGGGCGCTGCATCAACGCCCCGGGGGCCGGCCCGGCCGGAGCAGGGTCAGTGGCCTTTGAAGGCCTCCGCCAGCCACCACGCGCCGCCGTCGGAGGCGATCTTCGCGTCGATGACCAGCGGCGCGGTGCGGGGCCCGGCCAGCCAGGCCTGCACCGGGGCGAGGTCGGCAACCGAGCGCACCGTGACGCCGTCGGCCCCGTAGCCGCGGGCGACGGCGGCCAGGTCCGTGTCCGGGAAGGTCACGGTGTCCATGGGCACCTGGTCCATGGACCCCGTACCCCCCTCCCCCGGTTCGCCGCCGCCGAAGTGGTGCACCTCGGCGCCGTAGGCGGCGTCGTTGTAGATGATGACCACCAGCGGCAGGCGCAGCCGCACCGCGGTTTCCAGCTCGGAGATGCCCATCAGGAAGCCGCCGTCACCGGTGCCGAGCACCGGCAGCCGGTCCGGCCGGGCCGCTGCGGCGCCGATCGCCGTCGCCAGGCCCAGCCCCACGGACTGGAAGGCCTGGGTGAAGCAGAAGCCGAACTCATCCGGCACCCGCAGATGGGTGGAGGGGTAGCCCATGAAGTTGCCGGAGTCGATGGAGACGATCCGCTCCCCGGGCAGCAGCCGGTCCAGTTCGAGCGTCAGGAGCCGGGGATCGATCCGGTCCGCGGTGGAGATGTCCTGCACCGGCACCTGCTGCCAGCGGGCCTCGGCGGCAATGCGCCGGCCTGTCTCGAGGGTGCGGTAGTTGACCGCGGGGCGCTGCGGCAGGGCGGCCAGCACGTCGGCGGCGGTCAGCGCGGAGTCACCCAGGACGCCCAGGTCGATGGGCCGGTTGGCGCCCAGCGCCGGTTCCTCCACATCCACCTGCACCACGGTTGCCTCCGGACCGATCAGCGCCCCGTGCCGCATGGTCCACATGTTCAGCGTGCAGCCCCAGCCGACGATCAGGTCCGCGCCGGCAATCAGCTCCGCGGTCAGCGGCGAGGAGAAGCCTCCCGAAATGCCCAGGTTCCATTCGCTGCCTTCGAACAATCCGTTGGCGACGGCGCTGGTGGCCAGCAGGGCGCCGGCCTTTTCGGCGAGCGCGGCGATCTCCGGCCCGGCCCCGCGGGCGCCGCGGCCGGCCACGAAGACCGGGCGCCGGGCCCGGCGCAGGGCAGCGGCCAGGGCGGCAACGGCCTCGGGTTCCGGGCGCACCCGGGGTGCGGGCGGCGGCGTCGGCACCGGGCCGGGCCCGGGGACCGCCGGGGCAGGCGCTGCCTGGACATCCAGCGGCACGCTCAGCACCACGGTGCGGCGTTCGTTGACGGCGGTGCGCCAGGCCCGGACCGTATCCGCGACGGCGCTTTCCGGGGTGTGGATGCGTTCGGGCACGGCTCCGAGGCTGCGGGCGAGCCCGTCCTGGTCGATGCGGAAGTTGGAGCGGACGGCGGCGGCGGCGGTGTCGGCGGTCAGCACGATCAGCGGCGTCCGGGATTTGGCGGCCTCGCCGATGCCGGTCGCCGCGTTGGTCAGGCCGCAGCCCTGATGCGTGGTGACGACGGCGGGGCGCCCGGACATCCGGGCATAGGCGTCGGCCATGGTGGCGGCGCCGCCTTCATGCCGGGCGGCGGTGAAGGGCACACCGTGACGGATCAGGGCATTGGTCAGGTGGAAGTTGCCGCTGCCCACCACCCCGAACACGTGTCCGATTCCCAGCTCCGCCAGCGTCCGTCCGATCACCTCGGCCACGGTCTGCCCGGTCCCCTGCTTCGCCACGCCTGCTCCGTTCCACCATTGATGATGCCGCTGCCGTCCAGCGTTTCCTCCTCACGACTCTAGGCCGTTCCCGCCGCCGGACGGGAACGGCTGAGGAGGCCGGGCCGTCCGGGGACCGGGCGGCGCCGGCCCGGCCGCGGGCGAACACGTGGCGCGGGGGCGCGGTCCGCTCCGCCATGTGACGCCGTGCGCGGCGCACGACCCGGACGGCGGGTATTCTTCCTGCACACCCACCGGCACGCACGAGGAGAGCACATGAGCCTGAACGGCACCGAACCGCAGCTGATCGGCTCGTTCCTGGAAGCGCTGTCCTCCGGCGCCCTGGAGGTGCTGGACCTGACCGCTCCGCTGAGCAGCGGCACGCCGTCGCTGAAGCTGCCCGAGCCCTTCGTGAACCTCATCGACTTCCGGCTGGAGGAGGTCGCCGCCTTCAACGAACCCGGCCCGTTCTGGCGGCACAACAACATCCACACCGGTGAGCACATCGGCACCCATCTGGACGCCCCGGCGCATTGGATTTCCGGCCGGGACGGCGACGATGTCTCCCAGGTGCCGCCGCGGCGGCTGATCGGGCCCGCCGTCGTCCTCGACTTCAGCGAGCAGGCCGCGCTGGACCCGGACTTCACGGTGGAGGTGGCGGACATCCAGGCGTGGGAGGCCGAGCACGGGCCGCTGCCGGACGGCGCCTGGCTGCTGCTGCGCACCGGCTGGGACAAGTTCGCCGACGATGAGGCCGCGTTCCTGAACATCGACGACACCGGCTCCCACACCCCCGGCATCTCCGCCGAATGCGCCCGCTGGCTCGGCGAGGAGCGCCCGATCACCGGGCTCGGCGTCGAGACGGTGGGGATCGACGCCGGCAACGCCGGATCCTTCAATCCGCCCTTCCCGGCGCATTACTACCTGATGGGAAACAACAAGTACGGCCTGACCCTGCTGCAGAACCTGGCCCAGCTGCCGCCCACGGGAGCGATGCTCATTGTCGCGCCGCTGCCCATTGTCGGCGGTACCGGTTCCCCGGCCCGGGTGTACGCCCTGGTGGAGCGCAGGCCGGAGCCGGTGCTGGCGGAGACTCTGGGGGCCGAGCCCGCCCTCTGACCGGGCGGGAAACACAGCCGCCGGGCCGGAACTTCCCTCCGGCCGCGGCGGGTCCGCTCCCTCCGCGAAGGCGCAGGTGCGCGTTTTCAGGGCAGGTCGGGCGGCGGCGGCATCTCGGAGTACGTCACCGTCGCCCCGGCCAGGGCCGGCGGCTGCGGCAGGACCCCGGTCTCCCTCCACTCCTGGATCGCGCCGATGGGCTGGTAGGCCACCTGCGCGGCTACGGGCAGGGCGAGGAGAACCGCCAACACCGGCACCGCCGTCTTGGCAACGGGTCCGGTAGGGCGGTCACGCGCACGGCGGTGCCGGATCCAGAACAGTGCTGCCGCCATGATTGCCAGCAGCAGAAGCATGACGACGGGCAGCGGCCCGTACTCGATCTGCACGCACTGCGGCACGGTGGCGGTGGGATTTCCCCGGGAGTCGGTAAACCCGCCGTCGGACGTATAGCCGCCGGCGCATCCGCCGGCACTGCCCCGGCCGGTGAACAGGAAGTAGCAGAGCGCGGCGATGGACGTCGCGGCGACCACCGTGCGGGCGGCCGGGTCCGGCGCCGCCCGGGTGGCGGTCGCGCCGTCGTGCTGATCCCGGACGTCCGGATCCTGCCCGTGTGCCATGGTTCCCCCTGCCGTGCGGTGTCCGTCCCAGAGCCTACCGGCCCCGGCCTGCCGGACGGCGCAGGGTCAGTCTGCGAGCGAGGCGAAGACGACGTAGTTGTCGTTAAAGGTCCCGGTCGCCGGGTCGTAGCCGTCGCAGGTGATCAGCCGGAGTTCGGCGCCCTCCGTGTTGCCGTAGACCTCCAGCGTGGGGAAGCTGTCCTTTCCGTACTGCTCGCCCCGGTCCACCAGGAAGACAGCCGTGGTTCCATCACCGCGGGCGACCTCGATCCGGTCCCCGGGAACCAGGCTGCGCAGGTCAGCGAAGACGCCGGGGCCCCCTCCCGTGGCGTTGACGTGGCCCAGCAGCACGGCAGGTCCACGCGCTCCGGGGGCAGGTGAATCGGTATACCAGCCGGCCGGGGACCCGGGGCCCTCGGGCGGCACCTCCAGGGTCCCGTCCTTGCGCAGCCCCAGCTGAAGCAGGTCCGACTCCGTGCCCGTGACGGGAATCCGCAGGGAGACGGGGATCGCCTCCGGGAGCACCGGCGAAAGATCGGATTCGTCTGCCCCCGCGCCCTCCGTACCCGCAGGAGCCGACCCCGACGGGCCCGGCACTGCGGGAACAGACGGGGACACCGCCGTCGGGGCTGCGGACGGAGGCGGGGCCGTCGACGGTCCCGCCTCCGTATCCGGTGCGGCGCACCCGGCCAGCAGGACCAGCGCGGCCGCTGCCCAGGGCATCAGCCCTGCGCGGCGGCCGTCCCGGGATGCACTCATGATGACGCTCTTCCCCTCTCCGGCCCCGCCGTGCTCAGGCCCGGGCGCGGCGTCGGGCCACCAGGGCAGCTGCTGCCACAGCCAGTCCCCCGGCCCCGACCCCGGCTGCTGACATGCCCGCGCTCACGCCCTGATCGCCGGCGGCCTGCACACCGGTGTCGGCGCCGCCGTCAGGCATAGCCCCCATCTGCGAAACCGCAACCGTGCCGCAGGCTGCCGGCAGAGTCGCGGCGGCGGGCAACGTCGGGTCAAGGTCGGACATCTTCTCGGCGGCGGCCGTTGGCATCAGTGCGGGGTCGACGCCATGCACCACGATCACCGCGCTGCCGTCCTCCAGCGAGGCGGCCGTTTCGGGATCAAGCTGGAAGGTGCGCTCGTAGGAATATGCGGAGCCGCCTGGGAAACGTTCCACAGCCAGGGCGGAGTCGGGGCTGGTGTCGCCCTCGGTGGTCAACGACGTACCGATCATGCCGTAGAACGGATGGCCCTCGGTGGTGTTCACGACGCCGTCGCCGTCGGTGTCGGCGCCGGGGCCCGGACAGCTGCCCTGGGCACCGATATGGATGTGCTGGGCGTGCGGGAACGGCCCGTCCATGAAGGTCTCGGCCGCACCGGACACATCAACCGTCACCGTCGCCTCGGTGCCGTGGACCTCGACCATCGCCTGGCCGCTGGTGCCCGAGTTGTTCAGGGTATTCAGGGTGGCCTGGCCTGACCAGGAGTCCTCGCCATGGGCCAGCGCCGGTGCGGCGGACAGCGCCAGGGCACCCAGCGCGAGGGTGGGAACAGCCAGCAGTCGCATCTTCGTGTTCATTTTCGGTTCCTCCAGCGTGTCGGGCCGCACAACGGATGCACGGCGTTCAGGTGACATGGGCTATTCGGAGCCGCCCCCGTTCCGGATGGGTCCACGGACCGGATTCCTTCCCCGCTCGGGCGGAAGCGGCGATGTTTGACGACGGCTGGCGGCCGTGGCGCCGTTATGGCAGGGTTCAGACCGAAACGCTCCGTGTCCTCCCATCGGGGCGTCAAGGTCGAAGGGACTGCAGTGGACGCCGATGACTGATGCGGATGCGGGCCCCGGCAGGAGCCTTGGCCGAGGGCAGGAGCGTCCCGACCGCACGGATCCCGCCGTTCCCGCAGCCAATCATGAGGTGCCGGCGCCCGCCGTCGCAGCGCACGAGCCGGAAGCGCACGAGCCGGAAGCGCACGACGGCCTCCAGGACCTGGTCCGCCGCTCCGGGCAGGGCGACCAGGCAGCCTTCGCTGCCCTCTACGACGCCACTTCCGCCACCGTGTACGGCCTGGCCATGCGGGTGACGCGCTCCCCCGAACTTGCCGCGGAGGTGGTCCAGGAGACCTACCTGATGGCCTGGCAGCAGTCCGACCGCTTCGATGCCGCCCGCGGTTCAGTGCCCGCGTGGCTGTGCACCGTGGCCCACCGCCGGGCTGTGGACCGCATCCGCCAGGCAGCCCGGGAACGGGAGCGGGAGCAGACGTATGAGCAGCGCCGGGCGGAAACGCCCGCGGACCAGACCTGGCAGGAAGTGGAGCAGACGATGGACACGCACGAGGTCCGGGCGGGACTGGGGCAGCTTACGCCCCTCCAGCGGGAGGCGGTGGCCCTGGCCTACTACCAGGGCTTCACGCACCAGGAAGTGGCCCGGCGTCTCGACGTTCCCCTGGGCACGGCAAAGGCGCGGATCCGCGACGGCCTCACCCGCCTGCGTTCCGCGCTGGGAGGTCAGCCATGATCCGGCCGGAAGGCAGCGGCATCGACTTCGGGAACCTCCACGACCTGGCCGCCCTGTACGCCGTGGATGCCCTCAGTCCGGAGGAGCGCGCCGCCTTCGAACAGCACCTCGCCGGCTGCCGGACCTGTCGTGACGAGGTCGCCGGCTTCTCGGAGGCCGCTGCCGGACTGGCGGCCGGAACTGCCCTCGCCCCGCCCCCGGAGCTGCGGGCTTCGGTCCTGGCCGCGGTCCGGAACGCCCGGCCGCAGCCCGGACAGCAGGCACCCCACGGGCTTCCGTCATTGGTGTCGACGCCTGTGCCTGCCGGGCCGGCCGCGCGGCGGCAACGGCGGACCCGCCGGCTGCTGGCTGCGGCCGCCGCCGTCGTGCTGGTGCCGGGAATCGCCCTGGCGGGCTGGGCTCTTGGGGCCAGGAGCGCGGAACAGGAACAGGAACAACTCGCGGCCGCGGAACAGGAACGGCTCAGCGCGTTGCTCGCCGCCCCCGACATCGCAGCCCGCAGTATCGATGTCGACGGCGCCGCCGCAACCGTGCTGTTCTCCGAGAGCCTGGACGAAGGCTTGTTCGTCGGCCCGACCCTGCCGGCGCCGGAGCCCGGCAGCGAGTATCAGCTCTGGCTGGTGGAGGGCGGGACGCCGGTCCCCGATGCGCGGTTCAAGAATGGCGGGGAGCGCGGAGTGTGGCTGCGCGGGGACTTGTCCGCCGCCGACGCGGTGGCGCTGACCCTCGAGCCCGAGGGCGGGTCGGTGACCCCCACCTACCCGTTGCTGGCGGTCGCCCCGATCGACGGGTGAGGCACCCCGGGACCGTCCGGGGCGGCGGCGACAGGCGTCGGCATCAACCGTGGTCGCAGGGCCGCTGTCACAACTCGGAGCCGGTCGGTGTCCTATGGACAGACCGGCAGCGGGCCGGCCCCGAATGACAGGAGCGAAGACCATGAGCGTCGACACCACAGTCCTTATCCTCGGCGGCGGCTACGCGGGCGTGATGGCGGCGAACCGGCTGGCCGCAGCGTCCAGGCCCGGCCTGGCGGTCCGCCTGGTGAATCCGCGCCGGCAGTTCATTGAACGGATCCGGCTGCACGAGTACGCAGCTGGCACCCGCTCATCCGTGGAGGTGCCCTTCGATCGGCTGCTGCATCCGGATGTCCGCCGGGTGCCGGGTACCGCCGTCGCCATTGATGCCCGGCGGCGCAGGGTCAGCCTCGCCGACGGCGAAACGCCGCCCTACGACTATCTGCTCTACGCGGTGGGCAGCACCGGCCCGGCAGCCCCTGCGGGAGCGCTGGCGGTGGCCGGTCTCGGGGACGCCGCGACGGCGCGCGTTTCCCTGCGCTCGCTGCCCGCCGGGGCGGCGGTCGCCGTCGTGGGCGGCGGGCTGACCGCCCTGGAGACCGCGGCGGAGACCGCCCGGGCCCATCCCCGGCTCCGGGTCCATCTGTGGTGCTCGGCCCTCCCCGGTCCGCTGCTGCCGGATTCCTCGCGCGCCGGCCTGCTGCGCAGCCTGCGCCGTTCCGGTGTGCAGGTCCAATCGGAGGCGCCGGTGTCTGCTGCGGCGGATCCCCGCGGGCAGCTCGGCGCGGACCTTGTCCTGTGGTGCACCGGATTCAGTGTTCCGGACCTGGCCGGCCGCAGCACGCTTCCGGTGGACGGCACCGGCCGCCTGCGCGTGGACCCGACGCTTCGGGCCGCGGGAGAAGACAGGGTGTTCGGGGCCGGTGACGCCGCAGTGATCGAGGACCCCGGATATGCCTACCTGCGGATGAGCTGCGCGGCGGCGATGCCGATGGGAGCGGAGGCCGCCGGGAACATCCTCCGCGCGATGGAGGGGCTGCCCCCGCGCCGACACGACAGCGGTTTCCAGGCGCAGTGCATCAGCCTGGGGCGCAGTGACGGACTCGTGCAGTTCCTCGGCGCTGACGACACGCCGCGGAGCCTGCACCTGCACGGTCGGACGGCTGCGGTCCTGAAGGAAATAATCTGCCGAATGACCCTGCGGTGGATCCGCAGCGAAGCGAAGAGAAGCGGAGCGTACTCATGGCCGAAGGGACCGACGGCGCTGCGGCGGGAACCGGCGGCCAGCCGTCCCTGAGCGGACCGGCCCGAGGCGACAGGACGACGAGCGGAGGAACCGGGTCCGCGGGCGCGAGGGGAGGCCCGGATGCGGCGCGGACCCGCGACGACGATTTCGTCGCCCACCGGCGCCTGCTCTTTGCCGTGGCGTACGACATCATCGGCTCCGTGGCGGACGCGGAGGACATCGTGCAGGAGACCTACCTGCGCTGGCGGTCGGTGCCGGGCGACGTCGGCAATCCGCGTGCGTACCTCGCCCGGATCGCTGCGCGGCAGGCGCTGAACGCCGTCCGCGCCGCTGAGCGGCGGCGGGAGGACTATCCCGGCGAGTGGCTGCCGGAGCCGCTGCTGACCGGCGCTGCGGCCGGACGGCAGGACCCGGCTGCTGCGGACTCCGCCGCGTCGTGGCGGCCGGGCGCGGATCCCGAAGCCGCGGCGCTGACCGCGGCCGAGGTCTCGACGGCCCTGCTGGTGGTGCTGCAGACCCTCGCCGCTCCGGAGCGTGCGGCCTTCCTCCTGCGCGAGGTGTTCGGCTTCGGCTACACCGAAATCGCCGGGGCACTGGACGTCCGCGAGCCCGCGGCCCGCCAGCTGGTGCATCGGGCACGGGAACGGGTGCAGGCCCGCGTGCCACGGATCGCGCCGGACCCGGCGGAGCACCGGGCTGCGGTGACGCGGTTCCTCGAAGCCGCCTCGAACGGGCGGGTCCAGGAACTGCTGGATGTGCTTGCCCCGGACGTGGTGCTGATTTCCGACGGCGGGGGCAAGGCGGCCGCCGCGCTGCGCCCGGTCGCCGGCCCGGAGAAGGTGGCCCGCCTGATGCTCGGGCTGGCCGCAAAGTACGGTGCCGGGGTGGAGCCGTTCTTCCTGGAACTGAACGGGCTGCCCTCCGTGGCTTTCCGCGAGGCCGACGGCGCGGTGACCACCGTCTTCCAGCTCAGCGTGGTCGACGGGCTGGTGCGGGGTGTGTACACCGTGCGCAACCCGGACAAGCTGATGCGGCTCCAGGCCTAGGGGACGCGTCATCAAGTTAAATCTGTGTTTCCCGCGTACTTCCACTTTTTGTCTTCGGCCGGCAAAACACGCGGAATTCCTGAGGACGGGCCACCGGCATCAGTTTTTTCGATGACTTACATGAGAGAAGAGCGATTGCGCCGGTTTTGAACACCAAACCATACTTGATTCGCCCCCCACAGGTCCGGCTTCTGCATCCAAGCAGAAGCCGGACGCGCACCAAGGAGAATCAATGAACCGACGCCGTCTTTCAGCCGCGCTGGGCGCTTCCGCACTGGCCTTCGCGCTGGTTTCCTGCAGCAGCGCGGAAGCCACCAACGAGGGCTCGCTGCCCGGCCTGACGGAGGCTGGAAAGCTGACCGTCTGCAGCTCCGACTCGAACTACGCGCCCATGTATTCCATGCAGGACGGCGAGTTCGCCGGCGTGGAGCCGTCACTGACCGAGGCGCTGGCCGATCGCCTCGGCCTTGAAGTCAGCTTCACCCGCATGGCTTTCGCCGGCGTGATCCCCGCTATCCAGTCCGATCGCTGCGACCTGGCCATGGGAGCGTTCTTCCTGACCCCGGAGCGGCTGGCAACCATGAAGGGACTGCCCTATCTCGCGGCGAACGTGGCGCTGATCTTTCCCGAGGGAAACAGCTACGCGGAGCCCGAGGACCTGGCAGGCAAGACCGTCGCCGTCCAGCGCGGGTCGGTCCAGGCCAGCACCGTCGAGGCGGTTTCAGCGGATCTCGAGGCAGCCGGAAAGGAACCGATCACGGTCCAGAGCTACGACGACCCGGTGACGGCCATCAACGCGGTAATGAACGGGAAAGCGGATGCAGCCGGAGAGACGGAAATCTTCGCCAGCAATTTCTTCAGCGAAGAACGCGCCAGCCTCGATTTCGAGCCGACGTTCTTCCCCACCGGATCGGTGACCGGCTTCCTGTACAAAAATGCAGAACTGGAGGATGCACTCACTACCGCCATGGATGAACTGCGCACCGACGGCACCCTCGCGGGCATCCTGGAGGAGTTCAATCTGAGCCCCGAGTCCATCTCCGACGGCAAGTAGGGGCTCGTCGTGCAATTCGATGTCTCCCTGTTCCTCGAGGCCCTGACCTCTCAGGCTTACCTGTCGGGTGCCGCCCTCGCCGTCGGGCTTGCCTTCCTCGCACAGTTCCTGGGCTCGGTGCTGGGACTGGGCGTTGCGATGCTGCGGCGCAGCTCCTTCCGTCCGCTGAGGCTCTTCGCCCTCGGCTACGCCTGGGTCTTCAGGGCCCTCCCGGTCCTGCTGCTGCTGATCCTCGCCTGGAATGCACTGCCCCAGATGGTTCCCATACTCCGCGAGTCCTGGTACACGCCCTTCCTGGCGGCGCTGCTGGCCCTGACAATCCATGAGACAGCCCTGATGTCCGAGGTCTTCCGGTCCGGCCTGGGCTCGGTCAGCGACGGGCAGCGGCTTGCGGGACGGGCCCTCGGGTTCGCACCTGCGGGCACCTACCGCTGGATCATCATGCCGCAGGTCATCCGCACCATCCTTCCCCCGCTGGGGAACCGGATCATCCTGCAGGTTCAGATCACCAGCCTCACCAGCGTCATCGCCATGGAGGAACTGATGACCGCAGCTCAGGACGAGGTGACGCGGACTTTCCGTTACGCCGAGTTCTATACCGCGGCTGCGGTCTATTACCTGGTCATCGTGAGCCTGCTGATGCTGGCACAGCACTACGTGGAACGTCGCTACAAGTGGACCTCTTCCCGATCTGCCGCCCAGCCGAAGAAAACAAAAGCGAGTGTGTCCGCATGAGCCAAACAGTTTTGTCCCACACCGGAACCGCCGTCTGCGAAGTGCGCGGCCTGCGCAAGGCCTACGCCGGCACCGAGGTCCTGAAAGGCGTCGACTTCTCCCTCCGACACGGTGAGGTGAAGGCGGTTCTGGGCCCCTCCGGCTCGGGCAAGTCAACCCTGCTGCGCCTGGCCGCCCTGCTCGAGCATGCTGACGGAGGAGAAATCCTCCTCAACGGAGAGCGGATGGGAGTTGACGGCCGGGGCAGGCCCCTGCCGGAGGGCCGTCTTGCCTTGCAGCGCCGCCCCATGGGCATGGTGTTCCAGTCCTTCAATCTGTTCCCGCATCTCAGCACCATCGACAACGTGATGCTGGCCCTGCGCCGGGTGAAGGGGACGGCCCGCTCGGAGGCCCGGGAGATCGCCGAGGCCATGCTGGAGCGGGTTGGCCTGACGGAGCGCCGCTTCGCGTTCCCCTCCGAACTCTCGGGCGGACAGCAACAGCGGGTCGCAATCGCCAGGGCGTTGGTGATGTCGCCGCAGGTCCTGCTGTTCGACGAACCCACTTCGGCCCTTGACCCTGAACTCGTCCGGGAGGTGCTGGCCGTGATGGAGTCCTTGGCCGCCGATGGCATGACGATGATGGTGGTGACACACGAGCTGGGCTTTGCCCGCCATGTTGCCGACACCGTAGCTGTGTTCCACGAAGGCCGCATCCTGGAGGAAGGACCGCCGGAACAGATCTTTACCGATCCGGCTGAGGAAATCACCCGACGGTTCCTGCTTCAGGCGTTGTAGCAGCGCTCCGTGTGGTCCCTGCCGGCCATCGGCGGGGACCGGGGAAACGATGAATCCAGCTCCCGGCTCTCCCTTTGCCTGCCCTGTTGCAACGATTTTCTCGATAACCCTTTCATCTTGAATCCGCTTTATTTCTTCAGGAACGACCGTGAGGATTAAATCATGAGCCTTGCCCCAACTGTTTCCCCCTCGGCCGCGCCAATCGCACAGATGGACGAAACCATCGCCCGCAACTCCTTTGTCCGCGCCATGGGAATGGCCGCCACCGGAGTCACCATCGTCTCTACAGACGGTCCGGCCGGCCGGTTCGCTCAAACGGTCAGCGCCATGGCCTCCGTCTCCGCGGATCCGCCCTGCCTGCTGGTGTGCGTACATGACAAGAGCCCCCTCGCCCAGGCCGTGATCGGCAACGGCACCCTCGCCGTGAACGTGCTGGCCACCGACCAGGCAGACGCCGCGCTGACCTTCGCCGGGCAGGGTCCCGACGGATCGGCCCCGTACGACTTTTCCCGCCACGACTGGCGGTCCGGCGTCCTCGACCAGCCGCTCCTGAGTGCGAGCGCTGCCGTTTTCGAATGCCGGTTGATCGGCCACCACCGCTACGGCACCCATCACGTCTTCGTGGCGTCTCCGGCCCAAAGCCTGCCTGGGGCCGCCGATGCCGCACCCATGACCTACCACGCCCGCTCGTTCGGTTCCCACACCCCCGCTGCCTGAAACATATCCCTGCTTCAACCGGTCAGCAGCGCAGCAGTTTTTATCGAGAAAGAGAGAAACCCCATGATCCGCACAGGTGACGAATACCGCCACTCCATCAATACCGGCCGTGATATCTGGATTGATGGCGAAAAGGTGGAGGACATACTCAACCACCCGGTTTTCAAGCCCGCGATCGATGTCCGTGCCCGCATCTATGACATGGCGCATGAGGATAAGACCCGCAGCATCATGACCTATGAGGCAGACGGGGAGACGAACTCGATCGCCCATAAGCGCCCGTATTCCGAGCAGGACTGGCTGGACAAGCGCCGGGCGGTCGAAGCCGTCCTGGACGATGTCAAGGGTGTTGTTACCAGGGTCGGCGACGCCACCATCGGTGAAATGTGGTCCCTGTACGACGGCCGCGACGTCCTTAACGAGGTCAACCCCGCCTACTCGGACAACATCAGCCGTCATCTTGACGATGCCGTGACCGCCGACCTTTTCCAGGTGTCGGCCAACACCGATCCCAAGGGCGACCGCTCGCGCCCGCCGCACGAGCAGGATCCGGACATGCTCCTGCACGCCGTGGCCGAAACTCCGCGCGGCATCATTGTCCGCGGCGCCAAGTACGAGACGGCTGCCGCCTACGCCAACCGCGCCTTCGTGAAGCCCACCATCGCCAACTGGGGCAACTCGGAGCTCTCCGAGTACGCCCTCGGGTTCTCCCTGGACATGAATACGCCGGGGCTTAAGTTCATCTGCCGCTCAGGTTTTGCCGGCCGCCAGAAGCCCGAGGACTACCCGCTGTCCAACCGGGTGGATGAGGTTGACACGCTGGTGGTTTTCGACGACGTCGAGATTCCCTGGGAGGACGTGTTCTTCTACCAGCACACCAAGGCTGCCACCTACATCCGCCAGACCCTGCACCGCTACAGCGCCTACCCGTTCGTCCTGCGCGTCATCCGCCTGGCCGACATGCTGATCGGCACCGCCCTGTGGAACGTGAAGCAGACCGGTCTGGACAAGGTTCCGGCCGTGCAGGAGAAACTTGCCCGGCTTGCCTGCTACCGCGAAGGAATCCACGCCCATCTGACGGCCGCGGTGAAGCTGGGCGAGACCAGCCCCGGCGGCCTGTACATGCCCAACCAGTCGCTGCTGTACTCGGGCCGGATCCTGGCCTCCAGCCAGCTGCCGGAAATGATGCACCTCGCCCGTGAGCTCTGCGGCGGCCAGATGGTCCTGACCCCGGACTACGCGTCCTTCCAGCACCCGGAAACCGGCCCGTGGCTGAACAAGTTCTACAGCGTCAACGAGAACTGGGTTGCGGAAGACCGCCGCCGCCTGCTCGCCTACGCCCGCGACCTGCTGAACAGCGATTACGCCGGACACCGCGTCACGTTCCAGCTCTTCGCCCAGTCCCCGCCCTTCGCCAACTCGGACGCGCTCTACCGCTCCTTCGACTGGAACCACTCGCTGGACGTCGTCAAGGAAGCCGCCGGGCTTTCGGACAACATCCTGCCCGAGCGGTACGCCAAGGACCTGGCACTGTCCGGTCCAGGGGCATAGCCGGAAATGACCATTTCCATTGTTGCCCGCTGCTCCAACGGCACGTCCGTTGGAGCAGCGGTCACCTCCTCCAGTTTTTCCGTCGCCGCCCGCTGCCTGCGCTGGGATCCCGCGGTCGGCATTTCCTGTTCCCAGAGCATCACCGATCCACGGCTGGGCGAAAGCCTGCTGGCCCGCCTCGGCCGGGGCCAGGACCCGACGGCGGCCATCGCAGGCCTGCAGGCCGAAGAGGCCCACTTTGAGTACCGTCAGCTGACCGCCATGTCCTTCGCCGGAGCCCATGCGGGCTACAGCGGCCCGCTGGTGCTGGGCACCCATGCGGTGCTCGACGCCGGCGACCACGTCGTCGCCGGCAACATGCTCGCCCACGGGCAGGTCCTTGAAGCGGTCTCCGCCGGTTACCGGGAAGACCCGCACACCCCGTTGGCCCTTCGCCTGGTCCATGCCCTGCAGGCAGGTGAAGCGGCCGGCGGTGAAGTCCGTGAGCTGCGTTCGGCGGGGGTCTTGGTCCTGGCCGGCGATTCCTGGCCGCTCGCCGATGTGCGTGTGGACTGGCACGACCACCCGTTGGATCAGCTGGCCGACCTGACCGCCCGCTGGTTGCCCCAGGCGGATGCCTACCGAGACAGGGCATATGATCCCCGGGAGGCATATGAACTGGTCAGCGGCCAGTTGGAGTCCGAGAACCAGGTGTTAGGGGACGTGTTCGGATGATCGGTTCACAGGACGCAGGAGCACCCCAGCGGGGCACCCAGGATGACCCGGGGTTCACGCTGACCCAGCTGCGCTACTTCTCGATCGCAGCGGAGACCGGCAGCATGACGGCGACGGCGCGTGCCATGCATGCTTCCCAGTCCGCCGTCTCGAACGCGATCGCCCAGCTGGAACGCCATGTGAAGGTCCAGCTGTTCATCCGGCACCATGCCCGGGGACTCACGCTGACCCCGGCGGGCAGGGAGTTCGTGCTGCAGGCACGGGACCTGCTTGCCCGCGCGAACGACATCCTCTCCCTGGCCGGAGGACTCGGCGACAGTGTGGAAGGCGAGGTCAAGCTGGCCTGCTACCACACCCTCAGCCCCTTCTACCTGCCCCGCATCCTGGAACGGGTGGCCGAACAGTATCCGCTGCTGTCCATTCGGGTTGTGGAAGGGGAAAAGGCCGAAATCTTCGAGTCCCTGCTGACCGGCGATGCCGAAGTCGCCCTCACCTACGAGAGCGAAGTTCCGGGAATGATCGCCACGGAGCAGCTGGCCGTTTCCCCTCCCTACGTCATCGTCAGCGAGCGCCATCGCCTGGCCCGGCGGACGCCGCGGCGCCGCATAACGCTGCAGGAACTGGCGGAGGACCGCATGATCCTGCTCGACATCCCCTTTCCCGGCCGATACTTCCTGGACATCGCCGAAAACAGCGGAATCAGTCCCCGGATCGCGTTCAGCAGCCCAAACTTCGAGACGGTCCGCTCGATGGTGGCGGCAGGGCTCGGATACTCGGTCCTCAATCAGCGCCCCGTCCATGACCTCACCTACGACGGCGGCCGGGTCGTCGCCTTGGAGCTCGAAGGCACGTTTGCCGACATCCCGGTGGTCATGGCCACCGTGCGCGGTTCCCGGCTGACCACCAGGGCTGAGGCCGTGGCCGCCCTGCTGCGGGACGCGGTCCCCTCCATCGCTGCGGAGTTCAGTCCCCGCCGCCCTGCCCGCCGGGCCTGACAGACCTGCGCCGGCTGCGGCCGGCACCGAAGGAGATCACTGTGCACCTGTCCGCTGTCCACGATTTCTGGGCCCACAGCCAGGCCGAGCTGGCCGCACGGCTGGAACGCTACGTGCGCGCCGAAAGCGGCTCCGACGACAAGGCAAAGGTCGACTCGGCAGCGGAGCTCTTCGCCGCCGAGCTTCGGCTGCTGGGCTTTGCTCCGGCCATCATCGACAACCCCGACGGCGGTAACCATGTCGTCGGGCACCGCGCTGGAACCGGAACCGGCCATGTCGTCATCCTGCTGCACCTTGACACGGTCTGGCCTGGCCGGACCTACCCCGGCCCTGTCTTCCGGATCGAGGACGGGCGCGCACTGGGCCCGGGCGTGCTGGATATGAAGGGCGGCTGGGTCGTCGCGCTGGCCGCCCTGGAGCATCTTTTCCGGGACGGTTGGGACGGACCACGCAAGCTCACGGTCATCGCCACGGGTGACGAGGAGCTGGGCAGCATCCACGGCCGGCGGATCGTGGAGGAACACGCCGACGGGGCCGACTTCGCCCTGGTCATGGAACCCGGGCGGGCGGACGGCTCACTCGTTGGGCAGCGCGGCGCCGTCGGGGCCCTGCGTATCAGCGTGGTCGGACGCAATTCCCACGCTTCCTCGGATGACCCGGGAGCCAGCGCCCTCATTGCCGCAGCGCACATGGCCATCGCCCTGGAGTCCGCGAGTGACCGGCCCGCGGGCCGGATCCTGAACGTGGGAGAACTGCACGCGGGAACGGCACGCCAGGTGGTTCCGTCCCACGCCGAGCTCAACATCGACCTTCGCGCCACCACCGGTCCGGACGCCGACCGCCTCCTTGCGCACATCACGGAAGTCTCCTCCCGTCCGGCCGTGCCAGGCGTCGAAGCCTTCGTCCGGGGTGGGATCACCCGCCCGGCCTATCCTGACCACCTGGCCCTGGCTCCCCTGCACGACGCGGTACGGCGAGCCGGCGCGGGCATCGGGCTGCCCGTCCGGTTCGTCACCACCCGCGGCGGCTCCGACGGCAACTTCACCGCCGCGCTGGGCATACCCACCGTGGACGGGCTCGGCGCCGCCGGCGGCGGAATCTGCACTGCCGACGAGTATGTCGACCTCGACGCCCTGCCGGGAAAGATCGCCCTGCTGTGCGGAATCCTGGACCAGCTCGCCGGCACCGCACGGTTCGATTTGAGCAGGTCTCCGGCAGCAGAATGCGCACAGGGAGGATCCCAGCTATGAGGATCGCCTACTGCTCCCTCGGCGGCACCATCTCCAGCACCTCCGCCGCCGAGGCAGGAGCCGTTCCCACCCTCGACGCCGCCGGTCAGCTGGCAGCCGTGCCGATCGCCGAACACATCAGCATCGAAGCGCACAGCCTCGACCTGCTGCCTTCGGTGGAACTGACCCTGAGCCGCATCGCCGACGTCGCCCGGTTCTGCGCATCGCTCGTGCGGGACGGCGTCGACGGCGTTGTGCTGTCCACCGGAACGGATGCACTGGAGGACGTGGCCTGGGCCCTGCACCTGACCTGGGACGCGGACGCGCCACTGATCGTCACCGGTGCCATGAAGACCGCCTCGGCACCATCTGCCGACGGCCCGGGCAATGTGGCGGACGCCATCACCGCGGCAGCATCCGCCTCGCTGCGCGGGCTGGGGGTGCTGGTCTGCTTTGCCGGCGAAATCCACGGCGCGGCATACGTGGCCAAGGCGCACAGCGGCAGCGTGGCTGCCTTCACCTCCCCCGGGTTCGGACCGCTGGGCCTGGTCAGCGAGGGCAGTGTCCGGTTGGCGGCGCGGCCTGCGGCACGGCCTCTCCGGCTCGAACTGCCGGCGTCCCACCCTCCGGTTGCCCTGGTGCCCTTCAGCCTGGGCGACGACGGGCGGATCCTTCGTGCGCTGCCGGACCTGGGATTCGCCGGCGTCGTCGTGCAGGGCTTCGGAGCCGGCCATGTCTCCCAAGCCTGGGCGGAGGCGGCCAAGGACCTGGCCGCGGCGCAGCTGCCGGTGGTCCTGGCGTCCCGCGTGTCCGCAGGCCCCGTCTTCCGCCGCACCTACGGGTTTCCCGGCAGCGAACAGGACCTGCTCGGGGGCGGGCTGATCGACTCGGGTTTTCTGGGCGGCCACAGGAGCAGGCTGTTGCTGGCGGTTTTGCTGGGCAACTGCGGCTCGCCGTCCGTCATTCGTGAGGTTTTTGCCGCGGCTGGTGCCTAGCCGGCGTCGTCCGGGGTCCGGCCTCAGCGTTGGGTCCGGGCCAGCAGCTGCTCGAACGGCAGCGACTGCCAGGGGTCTGTGCCCGGATCGGAGCTGACGGCGGGGCGCGGCCCGTCCGCCGGGGAACCGGCATCGCCGGCTGCCGCCCCGCTGCCCTGCCCGGGCGCCGGCTGCCCGCCCCGGCGCAGGACCAGCTCGGCGGCGAGTTCGCCTGCCGCCCTCCGCACCCGCTCGTCCAGGGCGGTGCTGCCATCACTCCCGTCCCCGCCGCCGGCCCAGTCCTCGGGGGCGGCGAAGACCGCCGTCGGCATCATCCGTGCGCGCAGGTAGCCGAACATCGGCCGCAGCGCGAAGTCCAGCACCATGGAGTGCCGGGCGCTTCCACCGGTGGCCCCGATGAGCACCGGCTTGCCCTGCAGCGCCTTGTTGTCGAGGACGTCGAAGAAGGATTTGAAGAGCCCGCTCATGGACGCGGTGAAGACCGGTGTCACGGCGATCAGGGCGTCCGCGCGGACGACCGCCTGGATAACCTCCTCCAGCCGCGGCGGCGCGAAGCCCGAGACCATCGCGTTCGCGACGTCCACCGCGACATCGCGCAGTTCGAAGGTTTCCACCTCCGCCTCCCCGTGGCCTGCGGTTCCGTGCTCGGCGAGCTGCCGGGCAACGTCCGCCGAGAGCAGGTCCGCGAGCATCCTGGACGACGACGGCGTCCCCAGCCCCGCCGTCACCACCGCGATCCGTGCTGTTCCCGTGCCGGCCATAACGCGCTCCTGCTTCTCCCTAGATTCATGCATTTGCATGCTTCTTTCAACCGGCCGGAATGCGCGGCTATTCCCGGGCCGGCGGGCCCGAAGCAGCGAGCGCCGCGGACGCCGTCCGGCGCCGCGGCTGCACCGCCCCGTGCCGGGCTTCCGCCGGCGGCTCCCTATGATGGAGCCATGACTCCCCCGCCGCCGGCCTTCGCCGTGCCCGTGCCCCTGGCCGGCCGCACCGTCGCCCTGGAGCCGCTGGCCCGGGCCGACGCCGTGCCCCTGGCGGAGGCGGTCCGCGACGGCGAACTCTGGCGGGCCTGGTACACCCATGTGCCCGAACCGGAGAACGTCCCCGCCGAAATCGAGCGGCGCCTGGCCCTGCAGGCGGCCGGGACCATGGCCCCGTGGACGATCCGCCGGCAGGACACCGGCGCAGCCTGCGGAATGACCACCTACATGAACATCGACGCCGCGAACCGGAGGCTGGAAATCGGTTCCACCTGGCTCGCCGCCTCCGCACAGCGCACCCCGATCAACACCGAAGCGAAACTGCTGCTGCTCACCCGGGCCTTCGAGGAACTCGACTGCATTGCGGTCGAGTTCCGCACGCACTGGCACAACCGGCAGTCCCGCGCCGCCATCGCCCGGCTGGGCGCCAAACAGGACGGCGTGCTGCGCAACCACCAACTCGGCGCCGACGGAAGCCTGCGGGACACCGTGGTCTTCTCCATCATCGCCTCGGAATGGCCGGCCGTCCGGCTGAACCTGCACCATAAACTCGAGCTGCTGCTCGAGGGAAAGACACGAGCACCCAAGTAATGCCCACCAAAATCATCCTCGACTGCGATCCCGGCCACGACGACGCCATTGCCCTGCTGCTGGCCCACGGGAATCCGGAGATCGAGCTGCTGGCCGTCACCACCGTCGTCGGCAACCAGACGCTGGACAAGGTCACCCGCAACGCCCTCTCGGTGGCCCGCGTCGCCGGCATCACCGGCGTGCCCTTCGCCGCCGGCTGCGCCCGGCCCCTGGTCCGGACCATCGAAACCGCGCCCGGCATCCACGGCGACTCCGGCCTCGACGGCCCGGTGCTGCCCGAACCGGCCATCGCCCTGGACCCCCGGCACGCCGTCGACCTGATCATCGACACCGTGATGTCCCACGAGCCGGGCACCGTCACCCTGGTGCCCACCGGCGGACTGACCAACATCGCCCTGGCCGTGCGGAAGGAACCGCGCATCGCGGAACGCGTCAAGGAGGTCGTCCTGATGGGCGGCGGCTACCACACGGGCAACTGGTCAGCGGTGGCCGAGTTCAACATCATCATCGATCCCGAAGCGGCGCATATCGTCTTCAACGAGCGCTGGCCGCTGACCATGGTCGGCCTGGACCTGACCCACCAGGCGCTGGCTACGCCCGACGTCGTCGAGCGCATCGCCGCCGTCGGCACCGCGCCGGCCCGCTTCGTGGGCGAGCTGCTGGCATTCTTCGAGAAGGCCTACCAGGACGCGCAGGGCTTCGACCATCCGCCGGTCCACGATCCCTGTGCCGTGGCCTACGTGATCGACCGCGCCGTGATGACCACCCGCCGGACGCCCCTGGACGTGGAGCTCACCGGCACCCGCACGCTGGGCATGACGGTTGCCGATTTCCGTACCCCCGCTCCTGAGGACTGCACCACCTCGGTTGCCGTGGACCTGGACCATGAGCGGTTCTGGAACCTGATCGTGGATGCGCTGGAGCGCATCGGAGAGGTGGAACCGTGAGCGCTGCGGCCTCCCGCGTCGTCGTTGTCGGCTCCCTGAACGCCGACCTCACCGTCCGCACCGACCGCTTTCCGCAGCCCGGGGAGACCCTGGCCGGCTCCGAGCTGGTCATCGTTCCCGGCGGCAAGAGCGCCAATCAGGCCGCGGCCGCCGCCATGGTGGGCGCCGACGTCGTCCTCTTCGGCGCGGTGGGCGCCGACCCGCACGGCGAGCTGCTGGTGCAGGCCGCCACTGACGCCGGCGTGGACGCCTCGCGCGTGCTGCGCCGTAACGGCACGGCCACCGGAACCGCGATGATCGTGGTCGACGCCGCCGGGGAGAACACGATCATCGTCTCCCCCGGTGCCAACGGCACGCTGGCTCCCTCGGATCTGTCGGCCGACCTGTTCGAGGCGGCGGCCGTGCTCTGCCTGAGCCTGGAGGTGCCGCTGCCCACCGTGCAGGCCGCGGCCCGGCAGGCCCGCGCCGCCGGAGTTCCGGTGCTCCTGAACCTGTCGCCCTACCGCGAGGTGCCGGCCGACCTGCTGGCGGACACCAGCGTGCTGCTGGTCAACCGACACGAGGCGGCACAGGTGACCGGTTCGCCCGACGCCGACTGGCCGGGCACGCTGCAGGCGCTGACGGGGCTGGGGGTGCGACGCGCCGTCGTCACCCTCGGCGCAGACGGTGCCGTGGTGCTTGACGCGGACGCCGACGCCGGGTCCCGGGTGCGCTCCGTCCCGTCCGTTCCGGTGGCCGCGGTGGACACCACCGGGTGCGGAGATGCGTTCACCGCGACACTGGCTGCCTGCCTCGCCGCCGGCGCCGACCTGCACGCCGCCGCGGTGGTGGCGGCCCGGGCGGGCGCCCTCGCTGCAACCGGCCACGGGGCGCAGTCTTCCTACGCGCCCCTGGCGGACCTGGCGGACGACGTCCGCAGGTCCGGACGGTAATCCCCGCCCTGCGACGGAGGGTCCGCGGCTCGCAGCATCCGTCGTAAAGGGGATCCGCCGCGCGCCCGCCCCGGCTAGGCTGGCAGCAGAGCATCCGCCCCCCTCCATGGAGGGCGGCACCACAGCGTCCGGTGCGGGCACCGGACCCTAACCCAGGGGGTCACCGATCATGACTGAACCAGGCCAGCCGGACAACAACGCAGGGCAGGGCGGCACCGGCAGCAACCCCGGAGCGGGCCAGCCCGGCAATCAGGCCGGTCAGCCGGGCCAGCCTGGCGGCTACGCCTACCCGGGTCAGCCGGGCCAGCCCGGCGGCTACGCCTACCCGGGCCAGCCGGGCCAGCCCCAGGGCGGTTACGCCTACCCGGGCAACCAGCCGGGCCAGCCCGGCCAGCCCGGCGGCTACGCCTACCCGGGCAACCCCTACGGGCAGATGGCCCCCGCGCAGGATCCGGCACGGCCCAAGGAAGTCAACCTGGCGTTCTGGCTGCTGATCGCCACTGCCGTGCTGGGGCTGATCGCGCTGCCGTTCACCATCTCCTACTTCAACTCGCCTGAGTACCTGGACCTGGTGGAGCAGACGGCACGCGACGCCGGCCTGAGCGTTGACCAGACCTACCTCTCCGCCACCATCGCCGGCGCCACGGTCGGCGCCGTCCTGGGCAGCCTCTTCAGCCTCGGGGTGAGCGTGGCCCTGGCCTTCCTGGTGCGCGCCGGATACAACTGGGCACGCATCGTGGTCACCGTGTTCGCGGCGTTCTCCCTCTTCGGGCTGATCGGGATCTTCTCGGCGGGCCCGGCGGTGGGCATCCTGACCCTGCTCTCGATCCTGGCCACGGTGGCGGCGGTGGTCCTGCTGTTCCTCAAGCCCGCGAACGACTACTTCACCCGGAAGAAGGCCTACCGGCAGGCACGGAAATTCGGCGCTTACTAAGGTAGCTGCCAATCTCCGAAAATCCGGCTACGCTGACTGCGGGTGTCCCTTGAGGGGGCACCCGCACTCGTACACCAGGCATGCCGTATCAGAGGGGGAACCAGCATGAGCGAACCTATCCAGTCCAACACCAACCAGCCCGGCCCCGCTGCCGGGAACAACCCCGGCGCTCCGGGAGCAGGCGGCTACCCGGGCGCCCCGGGAAGCAGCTACAACTACGGCGGGAATCCCTACGCCGGGATGCCGCAGGCTCCCGCGGCAGAGCCGGCCCGGCCGCGCACGGTTGAGCTGGCCTTCTGGCTGGTCATTGCCTCGTCGGTGCTGAACATCCTCAACTATTTCCTGACCCTGGACTACGTCAACGAAATGTCGGGCGGGGCCGTGGTGACCGGAGCCGCGGCCGGCGGATTCATCTTCGGCACTGCCATCAGGATCGCCCTGGCCGCTCTGGCCCGGCAGGGACAGAACTGGGCGCGGATCGTCCTGACGGTTCTGGCCGTCCTGTCGCTGACCGGCCTGCTGGGCGGCCTCTTCCTCGCCGGACCGCTCGCCGGCCTGACCGGCCTGCTGTCCATCGCCACCTTCGTGGCTGCCGTCGTCCTGCTGTTCCTGAAGCCCTCCAACGAGTTCTTCACGGCCAGCAAGGCCTACCGCCAGGCCAGGAAGTTCGCCCAGCCCCAGGCCTAGCCGATGCGCCGGCGGCCGGCCCGGGTCAGCCCGGGCCGGCTGCCGGCCGGCCCGCCCGTTCACGCAGGCCCGGGCCGCTACAGCGGTGCCGGCGTACCTGTCCTACGGCAATCCGCCTCTGCCCGTCCTGCTCCATCACCTTCTGCCGAAGGAGAACGATCAGCGTGAGCGATCCGACGCCGCCGCCCGGCGATCCGTCCGGCACACCGGGACCCGAGAATCGCCTGTCCGCCCGCGGCTCCTGGCAATGGGTGCCGGATCCGGCGGGACCGGGCCTGCCGGGCCAGGGCGCTGCCCCACAGCTTCCGCCCTTTCCCCCGCCCGCCTATCCGCAGCACGGTTACCCCTACCCGGGCCATCCGCCCATGGGCTATCCGCCGCCGCCCGTCTTCGCCCCGCCGCGGCCGCCGCAGGTCACCCACGCCTTCCGGCTGCTCCTGCTGTCCTCGGTGCTGCAGGTCGTCGTCCTGGCCCTGACCTTCGCGGCCTTCACGACTGCACCGGACACAGTCTTCACGGCCCTGCTGCCGGCCCTGGCCGGATCCCTGTTCGGCATGCTGGTCAGCATCGGCATGGCCTTCCTGGTCCGATCGGGCTGGCGGTTCGCCCGGATCGCCGTCTCGGTCCTCGCTTTCCTCACCCTGATGGGTACCGTGGACAACTTCCTGATCGGGCCCCTGGTGGGCATTGCCTCCGTCCTGGCGGTGGCGCCGTGGGCGGCGGCGGTATTCCTGCTTTTTCGGAAACCGTCCAACGAGTTCTTCCACGGCACCTGGGCCTACCGGCGGGACCGCCTGCTCCGTCAGCTCTGAGCAGCCCTATCCTGCCGCGGCCCGTCCTGCCGAGCGGCCGCTGAACAGGCACCCGCCCAGGAACGTCCCTTCCAGGGACCGGTACCCGTGCATGCCTCCACCGCCGAACCCCGCCGCCTCGCCGGCGGCGAACAGCCCGGGAACCGGCTGCCCGTCTGTTCCAAGGACGCGGGAGTCGAGGTCGGTCTCCAGGCCCCCGAGGCTCTTGCGGGTCAGCACCGAGAGCCGCACCGCGATCAACGGTCCAGCCTTGGGATCCAGGATGCGGTGCGGCGGGGCGGTGCGGATCAGTTTGTCGCCCAGATAGCTGCGGGCCCCGTGGATGGCGGTGACCTGGGCGTCTTTGCTGAACCGGTTGCCCACTTCCCGGTCCCGCGCCTCGATCTCCTGGCGGAGCGCTTCGGCTGACAGCACCGGAGCCTGCCCTCCGGTGTCCTCCTTGGCCAAGGCGTTCATGCCGGCCACCAGTTCCTCGGGACTGTCGGCGGAGATGAAGTCCTCCCCATGGTCCAGGAAGGCCTGCACCGGACCCGGCACCCCGGCCGTGGCCCGCTTGAGCACGTCACGGATCGACTTGCCGGTCAGGTCCGGATTCTGCTCCGAGCCCGAGAGCGCGAACTCCTTCCGGATGATGGCCTTGTTCAGCACGAACCAGCTGTAGTCATGGCCGGTGGTGCGCAGATGCGCGAGGGTGCCCAGGGTGTCGAAGCCGGGGAACAACGGGACGGGCAGCCGGTTCCCAGCGGCGTCGAGCCAGAGCGATGAGGGCCCCGGCAGGATCCGGATTCCGTGGTTGGCCCAGACCGGATTCCAGTTGCGGATGCCCTCGACGTAGTGCCACATGCGGTCCGGGTTGATCACCCTGCCGCCGGCATCAGAGGCTGCCGCGATGCCCCGCCCGTCCACGTGTTCGGGAACGCCGCTGAGCATGCGGCCCGGGGCAGCGCCCAGCCGGTCCGGCCAGGCGGCGCGCACCAGTTCATGGTTGCCGCCGATCCCGCCGGTGGTCACCACCACCGCCGGCGCGGAGAATTCGAACTGCCCGACGGCGGTGCGGGGCGAGGCGGTGCCGCGCGGCGCCGTCGTCGGCTCCAGGATGCTGCCGGCGACCCCCGTGACCGCGCCGCCCGCGGTGGTCAGCGCCTCCAGCCGGTGCCGGAAGGCGGTCCGGACCAGTCCCCGCTCAATGCCTTCGCGCAGCTTCGCCTCGAAGGGGGCGGTGACGCCCGGACCGGTGCCCCAGGTGATGTGGAACCGCGGCACCGAGTTGCCGGGGCCGGTGGCGCCGTATCCGCCGCGCTCGGCCCAGCCGACGACGGGGAAGAACCGGTGGCCCATCTGCTGCAGCCAGGCCCGCTTCTCTCCCGCGGCGAAGTTCACGTAGGCCTCGGCCCAGCGGCGCGGCCAGTAGTCCTCGGGGCGGTCGAATCCGGCGGTGCCCAGCCAGTCCTGCCAGGCCAGCTCCACCGAGTCCTTCACCCTCAGGCGCCGCTGCTCCGGAGAATTGACCAGGAAGAGCCCGCCGAAGGACCACCAGGCCTGCCCGCCCAGTGATTGCCCGCCCTCCTGCTCCACAAGCAGGACCCGCCGGCCGGCGTCGATCAGCTCTGCGGTGGCGACCAGGCCGGCCAGGCCCGCGCCGACCACGATGACATCTGCGTCTGTAGGGTGCACGCGGCACACGCTACCCAAGGACTGCTCCCGCTGCCTAGGGCTGCCTCCGCGGCCCGGTTCCGGCCGGCAGCGCCCCCGCCCCTGTCCTCCGCCGCTGCCGGTTCCTAGACTGGCAGGTACGGGCGCGCCGATCGCGGGCCTGCGCCAGGAGGAACCACCAACGACTGGAGAGACCCATGAGTGAGACCGGAACATCCAATCCGGACCCGGACGACAAGATCCGGACCCGGCCCGAAGAACCTGCCGAGGGTGACACGGAAGCGGGTCCCACCCAGGAGCGGGAACATCCCGAGGAGCCGGCTGAGGGCGGCGAAGACCAGACCTGACCCGGCCGCGCCGGACCGACAGACACAATAAACGGAGCCTGCCTCCCCACCCACTGGGCGGATCGGCAGGCTCCGTTGATGAGGCGGGGCCGGTCTCCTAGGAGGCCTTGGCCGGGCCCTTGCGCCGTGCTTCGGCCAGGACGTCGACGTCGCTGCTTTGATCGACCACCGGGCCGGTCCCGGCAATCTCCCGGAGGGCCTCGATGCCGGCAACGGCAGCCTGCTTTGTGGGGAACATCGCCGATACGGCCATCAGGGCACCCTCGCCGGAAATCAGCTTGATCCGGTAGGCGCCGTCATGGGCATCCACCAGCTTGAAGTAGCCCGACATTCTTCTTACCTCCTTGTAAGGGGTACCAACGTAGGGTCAATCATAAGCTCACTTAGGGAGCTGCGAACCCGTAGTCGCAAAAATGCGTAGGAATCACCCTTCCCTACTGGCGTTCAGGCTCCGCCTGTGGTGAGCGCCCGGCGGATTTCCTCGTGTGCGGCCGGCGCCGAAGTCAGCAGGGCGGCCAGCATCCGCACCTGGGCCGCCCCCAGCTCACCGGAGGGCATGCCGCCGGCTGCGACGAGTTCGGGCGCCACGAGTTCCCCATATCCGGGAAGCACCAGTGAAGAGCACCAGCTGCTGAGCATCACCGGGCACCCGGCGGTCACCGCGTCCTGGACCGCTGCCACCAGGTCCTCGGACGGTTCCGCCAGCTGCGAGCCCGTGAGCACCACGGCGTCCGCCTCTCCCGCCGCATGCCGCAGCAGCGAGGTGTCGGCACCCAGCGGGCAGTCGACGATGTCGACGCGGGCCCGGTCAAAGTCATCGGAGGGCACCGGCAGCGGAGCGGACCGCACCGGCCGGGCGGTGACGTGGAGGCGGTCACCCAGGAAACGGCCGACCTCGGTTCCGCCCCGGACCGGCGGGCCCATGGACGCTCCGCGGGCGGTCCGGACGGTCCCGCCCATCGCAATCAGGGCACCGGCTCCGTGCAGGTCCTCAGCGGCGGCTGCCTCCACGGCCTCGGCAAGGTTCCGCAGCCCGTCCGCGCCCGGCCGGCCCGGGGCCCTCCGCGCTCCGGTGAAGACCACCGGCTTGGGCGAGGCCAGCACCAGGTCGAGCAGGAACGCCGCCTCTGCCATCCCGGCGGACGGATAGGTGACCACGACCCCGTCGACCCGGGGCTCCTCCAGGGCTGCGACGGCGGCCAGCACCACCCGGCGCAGATCGGCCAGGCGCGGCATCCGTCCGGCGGTGCCGACCTGCCGGGTGGAAACCGTGTGCCGTCCGGCCAGCCCCGTCTCCGGGTCCTCCCGGGTGCCCGGCTCGGCCCCGGCGGCCACCGCCGCGCCGTCGTCGCCGGCCGTGGAGGCGATCGTCGCGCCGGTGCCCAGTATCCGAATGTGCGCCATCCGCCGTGTCCTTTCGCAGATCACCTTCTACCAAAGCAGGACGGCCCGGCATGCACCAGAGCCGCAGGCTTCACCGCGCCGCGCGGAGCCACTCTAGGCTGGAACCATGGACACCGTCTCGCCGGAGCAGCGCAGCCGGAACATGGCGCGGATCCGCGGCCGGGACACCAAGCCCGAGCTGCTGGTGCGCCGCCTGCTGCACGCCGCCGGCTACCGGTTCCGGCTGCACGGCGCCGCGCGCGGCGGGAAGCTGCCCGGCCGCCCGGACCTGGTCTTCGCCGGCCGGCGCAAGGTCATCTTCGTCAACGGGTGCTTCTGGCATTCACACACCTGCCGGGCGGGACGGGCGGCGCCGGGCACCAACGCCGCGTTCTGGGCCGAGAAACGCGCCCGCACCGTGGCACGGGACGAGGCAGCGGTCCAGGCGCTTGCGGCTCAGGGATGGGAATCCTTCACCGTGTGGGAGTGCGAACTGAAGGAAACGTCCCTCCTGGAGGCACAGCTTCAGGCCTTCCTCGGACCGGCGGGCCCGGCCGGGCGGGCACTAGACTCGGAAACCACGAACCACCACGGCGGCAACGAAGGCAGGTAGGCATGGCAACGGAGACTTCAGGCAGGCGCGGCGTCCTCTTCGACGTGGACGGAACGCTGGTCGATTCGAATTACCTGCACGCAGTCGCCTGGTGGCAGGCGTTCCGCCGGTACGACCATGACGTGCCCATGTCCGCCATCCACCGGGCGATCGGCATGGGCGGGGACAAGCTGGTGGCGCATCTGCTCGGTGAGGACCGCGACGCCGGCCAGGACGAGGAGCTCGACGCGACGCACGGCGCGGTGTTCTCCACCTGGTGGCCGTCGCTGCGCAGCTTCGACGGCGCCCGGGAGCTGGTCCGGGAGTGCGCGGACCGCGAGCTCGTCGTCGTGCTTGCCTCCTCGGCGTCCAAGCCGGAGCTGAAGGTGCTGCGCGAGGTGATCGACGCCGACTCCGCCATCACCGCCGCCACGAGTTCAGGCGACGCCGAGGAGTCCAAGCCCTCCCCCGACATCCTGCAGGCGGCCCTGGAGGCGGCTGAACTGGCTGCCGAGGACACCGTCTTCGTCGGCGACTCCGTCTGGGATGTGCACGCGTCCGCCGAGCTCGGCATCCCGACCATCGGCCTGACCTGCGGCGGCACCAGCGAGGCGGAGCTGCGTGAGGCCGGCGCGGAGGAAGTTTACGGCGATCCCCGGGAGCTGCTGGAGAAACTGGATGCCAGCCTGCTCGGCAGGCTGCTGGACCGGGGCTGAGGGTCACGGCGGGCGCGGACATATGACGCCCGGGGCTTCCACCGGCGGCACGCTGCGCTGCTAGGGTCGAAGCACCCTGCAGGAAGGACTTCTTTCGTGAGCAATGAATCCACCGGCCCGAAGAGCGACGCCGCCGATCCGCTGGGCCCCAGCATCCGGGTCCCCGAGGCCACCGGCGAACCGCGGCTTGTCGGAGAGCAGCACGACCCGGAGGCACCCAGGCCGGGCGACGGCCCGGGCACTGACCGCCACGCCGGCAACATCCGCGAGGAACAGGGCACCCATGCCGGCGGCACCGTTCCCGCCGCCTACATCGGCGACGAGGCGCGCGACGGCGCCGCCGATCCCGGTGCCCCGGAGGAAGCGCTGCTGGATCCGGACGCGGCGGATGAGGAGCCCGGGCGCTGAGCCTGTCCCCGGGCCGCCAATGGACCTGGCCGCGTTGAGGCCGGCCCGGTGCCGGAGCTTCCCGCCCGCCGGCGGCCCGGCTGCCGGCGCTGGATGCCCCTAGGCCAGGCCTGCCCGGCGCAGCGCCTCGGCCATGGCGCCCTGCGGCTCCGGCCGTCCTGCACCGTCCTGTGCACGCGGCGGTTTTCCTCCCTGCCGGGCCGGCTGCCCGCCGCGGCCGGCAGGCTGGCGGGCTTCCCTGCCCGCGCCAGCCGTGGTTCCACGGTCCGTGGTCTTGCCGTCCCGGTTCCGGCTCTTCCCGTTGCCGGCGGCTGCGCCCGCCCCGGGCCGGCGGCCGTCCGCCCGCTGCCCCTCGCGTCCGCCGCGCGGAGCACCGCCGGGCGCGGCGTCGTCGTCCAGCCGCAGGGTCAGGGAGATGCGCCTGCGCTCCGGGTCCGCCTCCAGGACCTTCACCTTGACGACCTGCCCGGACTTGACCACTTCCCGGGGATCCGAGACAAAGCTGTGTGACATCGCGGAGATGTGCACCAGCCCGTCCTGGTGCACGCCCACGTCCACGAACGCACCGAACGCGGCCACGTTGGTGACCACGCCGTCGAGCACCATGCCCGGCTGCAGATCGGAGATCTTTTCGATGCCGTCGGAGAATTCGGCGGTCTTGAACGCCGGGCGCGGATCCCGGCCCGGTTTGCGCAGTTCGGCCATCACGTCCAGCACGGTGGGCAGCCCGAAGGTGTCGTCGACGAACGCTGCCGGGTCCAGCCCGGCCAGCTCGGCCCCGGCCGGGCCCATTTCGGCGCCGGCGGCGGTCAGGATGCGGCGGGCCAGGCTGTAGGACTCGGGGTGCACGCTGGAGCCGTCCAGGGGCTCCGGCCCGCCGGTGACCCGCAGGAACCCGGCGCACTGCTCAAACGCCTTCGCGCCGAGCCGCGGCACCTTGAGCAGGTCCTTCCGGCGGGTGAAGGGGCCGACCTCGTTGCGGTAGGCGACGATGTTCTCGCTCAGCAGCGGGCCGACGCCGGCCACCCGGGCCAGCAGTGCGGGCGAGGCGGTGTTCAGGTCCACCCCGACGGCGTTGACGCAGTCCTCGACCACGGCGTCCAGGGAACGTTCGAGCTTGGCCTGGGTGACGTCGTGCTGGTACTGGCCCACACCGATCGACTTCGGGTCGATCTTGACCAGTTCGGCCAGCGGATCCTGCAGCCTGCGGGCGATGGACACCGCCCCGCGCAGCGACACGTCCAGCCCGGGCAGTTCCGCGCTGGCCAGGGCGGAGGCGGAGTACACGCTGGCCCCCGCTTCGGAGACCACCAGCTTCTGGAGCCGGGTTTCGGGCAGCAGCCGCAGCAGCTCCGCGGCGAGCCGGTCGGTTTCGCGCGACGCGGTGCCGTTGCCGATGGCGATCAGCTCGACGGCGTGCCGGCGGGCCAGGTCGGCCAGCCTGCCCAGCGCCTCGTCCCAGCGGCGGGCGGGGGCATGCGGATAGACGGTGTCCGTGGCCACGACCTTGCCGGTGCCGTCCACCACGGCGACCTTCACGCCGGTACGCAGCCCCGGGTCCAGGCCCAGGGTGGCACGGTTGCCGGCCGGAGCAGCCAGCAGCACATCGCGCAGATTGGCGGCGAAGACCCTCACGGCTTCCTCCTCCGCCTCGGTGTACAGCCGGACCCGCAGGTCCACCGACAGTTTGGCGAGGATGCGCCGCCACGCCTGCTGCACGGTCTGCGCCAGCCACGCGTCGGCGGGCCGGCCGCCGGCACGCACGCCGAGCCGGGCGGCCACTGCGGCCTCGAACCGGGCCCGGGCGGCGGCCAGGGCCTCGGCATCGGCCGGATCCGCTTCGGCCAGGGTCAGTTCCAGCACCCCCTCCTTCTCTCCGCGCAGCAGGGCCAGCACCCGGTGCGAGGGCATGCCGGAGGGCGACTGCGCGAAATCGAAGTAGTCGGCGAACTTCTGCCCTTCGGCGTCCTTGCCGGGCCGGACCCGGGACCGCAACCGCCCCTGCTTCCACAGCCGTTCGCGCTGTTCGGTGAGCAGATCGGCGTCCTGGGTGGCGCGCTCCACCAGGATGGCGCGGGCCCCGGCGAGCGCCTCGCCGGCATCCGGGACGGCATCGGAAACGTAGCGGGCGGCCTCCGCCTCGGGGTCGAGCCCGGGATTGGACAGCAGCGCCTCGGCGAGCGGCTCCAGCCCGGCCTCCCGCGCGGCCTGCGCCTTGGTCCGCCGCTTGCTCTTGTAGGGCAGGTAGATGTCTTCCAGCCGGGCCTTGGTCTCGGCGGCGAGGACAGCCGCGCGCAGCTCATCGGTCAGCTTGCCCTGGCCCTCGATCGCCTCCAGAACGGCACGGCGCCGGTCCTGGAGCTCACGCAGGTAGCGCAGGCGCTCCTCCAGTTCGCGCAGCTGCGCGTCGTCGAGCGCCCCGGTGGCCTCCTTCCGGTACCGGGCGATGAACGGCACGGTGGAGCCGGAGTCCAGCAGCTCGACGGCGGCACGCACCTGGCGCACGGCGACGCCCAGTTCAGCGGCAATCCGGGCGAGCACGGATTCTTCGGCGGTTTGGTCAGCGGTCTCGGATGCGGTTGGGCTCACCCGCCCAATTGTTCCCCATGGCCGGCCGGGCGGCGCAAACGCCGCGGCCGATCTCAGTCCTCCGCCGTGAGCATTTGACGGCGCACGGCCAGCAGCTGCACCTCCGGCCGGGCGGCCACCAGCCGCTCCGCGGCGTCGAGCACCTGGGACACGTGGGCGCGGTCGGCGCCCACCAGCCCGACGCCGATCGCCGCCCGGCGATGCAGGTCCAGGCTGCCGACCTCGGCCGCGGAAACGTCGAACTTCCGCTTCAGTTCAGCCAGGATGGGGCGCACCACCGAGCGCTTGGCCTTGAGCGAATGCACGTCGCCGAGCAGCAGGTCGAATTCCAATGCACCGATCCACATGGGCCCATCCTCACCCGGTTGCGGTGTCGGGAGCCAGCAGGCCCGCCGGCCGTGTCCGGCAATCATCAGCAGTGTTATGTTCGATTAATGGCCCCCGAGACCGCGACTGCCCTCACCGCCCGCCGCCGCAACCTCCTGTCCGGGCTCCTGCTCGGCATCGGCATTGCCGGATTCGTGGACGAGGTCGTCTTCCATCAGCTGCTGCACTGGCACCACTTCTACGACCGGGCGACGCTGGCCGCCGGCCTGGTCTCCGACGGCCTGTTCCATGCCTTCAGCTGGTTCGCCACCGTGGCGTCGCTGTTCCTGTTCGCGGATCTGCGCCGGCGGCAGGAGCTGCTGCCCGCCCGCTGGGCCGGGGCCGTGCTGCTGGGCGCCGGCGCGTTCCAGCTCTACGACGGCATCGTGCAGCACAAGCTCCTGAACCTGCACCAGATCCGCTACAACGTGGACCTGCTGCCCTACGACGCCGTGTGGAACGGCGTCGCCGTGCTGCTGATCCTGGCCGGCGCCCTGCTGCTGTACCGCACCCGCGGCGCCGTGCCGGCCCACCGTGTGACGCACGGGACCGATGCATAACCACGGCGGCGGGACCGCGGAGTCCCTGTTCCTCATCCCTGCCGTGGTGGCGGTGATCGCCTACGGCAGGGCTGCGTTCTCCGCCCGTTCCGGACGCTGGCCCTGGTACCGCACCGCGTTCTTCACGGCCGGCGTGCTGACGGCCCTGGCCACTGTGCTGCAGCCGATGGCCAATGCGATCCATGACTCCTTTACCGTGCTGAGCGTCGCGCACCTGATGGCCGGGATGGCCGCCCCGCTGCTGCTGGTCCTCTCACGTCCCTTTACCCTGGCGCTGCGCACCCTGGCGGTGTTTCCCGCCCGCCGGCTCAGCCGGCTGCTGCGCAGCGTCCCGCTGCGCTTCCTCGCCCATCCGGTGACGGCGGCGGTGCTGAACGTCGGCGGCATGTGGCTGATGTTCCGCACGCCGCTGCTGCAGGCCATGCAGGAGTCCATGCCGGTGCACTGGCTGGTCACCGCGCACCTGGTGGCCGCCGGCTATCTGTGGACAGCCGCCCTGATCAGCCGGGACCCCCTGGCTCACCGGGCGTCCTTCCCGCTGCGCGCCTCGGTGCTGGTGCTTTCGGTGGCGGCCCACAACATCCTGGCCAAACTGATCTACGCCGAGCCGCCCGCCGGGGTTCCGGCGGACCAGGCCGAGGCCGGAGCCCTGGTGATGTACTACGGCGGGGCCGTGCTGGAACTGGCGGTCATCATCATCTTCTGCCGGCAGTGGTACCGGGCCGCCCGGCCCCGGGAGCGCGCCGCCGTCGCCCGCCCCCGGACAGCCTGACGCCGGCCGCCCATCCTCTGCCCACACGAATCCGATGCCCGTCTCAGGCAACCCGGGGGGCGAAGCTCCCGACGTGGCCTATGCCACCCAATGCGGCGCCGGGCCGCGGAACTCAGTAGGCTGATGAACCGCGGCGCCGCCGGCACCGCTTCCAGGCCAGGAGGAAAGACCATGACCACGTCCCGCAGCGACCTGCAGCGCACCGCCGCCGAGGTGTTCGGCTGGGAGGACTTCCGGCCGGGACAGCTCGAAGCCATGGAAGCCGCCGCCGCAGGCCGGGACGTGCTCTGCGTGATGCCCACCGGCGCCGGCAAGTCCGCCGTCTACCAGGTGCCGGGCATGGCGATGCCGGGCACCGCCGTCGTGATTTCTCCGCTGATCGCCCTGCAGCGGGACCAGGCGGACGCCATCAACGAGGCCGCCGGGGCGGTCCGCGCCTACGTGCTGAACTCCACCGAATCCCAGGGATCCTGGGACGAGGCCTGGGCCGCGGCGGCAGAGGACGACGAGTCGCGGCGGGCGAAGTTCCTGTTCCTGGCTCCTGAGCAGGTCACCCGGGAGGAGATCGCCGACCGGCTGCGCGGGCTCGACGTCTCCCTGCTGGTGATCGACGAAGCGCACTGCGTCTCCGCCTGGGGCCACGATTTCCGCCCCGACTACCTGCAGCTCGGCCCCCTGGTCGAGTCCCTCGGCCGGCCCGTCATCGCGCTGACCGCAACCGCGGCCCCGCCCGTGCGGGCCGAAATCATCGATCAGCTGTGCATGCGGGAGCCGCTGCAGGTGGCGCAGGGCTTTGACCGCCCCAACCTGCACCTCGGGGCCGGCCGCTACGTCGAGGATGAGGACAAGCGCCGGGCGATCCTCGAGCAGGTGGCCGCGCTGCCGGGCCCCGGGCTGCTCTACGTGGCGACGCGCCGGGAAAGCGAAGAGTACGCCGAACGGCTGCAGGAGGCGGGGGTGCGCGCCGACGCCTACCATTCCGGCCGCCGGAAGGATGACCGCGAACGCATCCACGAGCAGTTCCAGGGCGACGACCTGGACGTGGTGGTGGCCACCACCGCCTTCGGCATGGGCATCGACAAGCCCAACGTGCGGTTCGTGGTGCACGCGGACGTGCCCGATTCGGTGGACAGCTACTACCAGGAGATCGGCCGTGGCGGCCGCGACGGCCAGGCCTGTGAGGTCTTCCTGCACTACCGGCCCGAGGACCTGGGATTGCGCCGTTTCTTCGCCGCGAAGGCTCCCGACGAGGACGGCCTGCTGCAGGTGCTGAACGCCTTGAAGGGCCGGCACAACCCGGTGCCCGCGGCGCAGCTGCGGGACGAGCTGGACGTCGGCGCCCGACGGCTTTCCGGCCAGCTTTCCCTGCTGGAGCAGTCCGGGTCGGTGGAGGCCGGTGAAGACGGCTACTGCTACGTGTCCCGGCGCGGCGGAGTCGACGCGGCGGTGCAGGCCGCCGTCGAATTCTCCGGGCAGCGGGAGAACATCGACTCCTCCCGCCTGGAAATGATGCGCCAATACGCCGAGACCACGGACTGCCGGCGCCGCTTCCTGCTGAACTACTTCGGCGAGGACGCCGAGGACATGTGCGGGTACTGCGACAACTGCGAGCGCGCCGAGGAGCAGGGGGAAGAGCTGGGCCCGCAGGAATCCGAAGGCCCGCAGCCCTTCCCCGTGCAGTCCACGGTGACCCACCCGGAGTGGGGGCCCGGGATGGTCATGAGCTACGAGGACGAGACCGTCACCGTGCTCTTCGAGTCCGAGGGCTACAAGACCCTGTCCCTGGAGCTGGTACTGGACAAGGAACTGCTCAAGCCTGGTCGGTGACCTCCAGCCGCCCGTCCACCAGCTGCACGATCATGGTGCAGTCCCGGCCGCCCTGCCCGCCGTCGAGCAGCTGCTGCAGCAGCTCCTGCACCTGGGCGCCGACCCGCAGGGGCGTGCCGGTGCCCTCCGCGGCCTGCAGCGCGAGCGTGATGTCCTTGTTCGCCAGCTCCGCCGTGAAGGTGGGCGCGAAGTCGTTGTTCGCGGCCGCGGTCGGGACCACGTCGGGCAGCGGGTACCAGGTGCGCAGCGCCCAGCTGTCTCCGGAGGAGACGGAGGCGATGTCCCAGAAGACCTTCCGGTCCAGGCCCAGCCGGTCCGCCAGCACCGCGCCCTCGGCGGTGCCGGCCATGTTGATGAACAGCATCAGGTTGTTGCAGATCTTCGCCGCTTCCCCGGTGGTCGGGCCCCCGGTCGGAATCACGTTGCCGGCCATCGGCTCGATGTAGCCGGCCGCCTCCTGCACCGCGCCCGGCTCACCCCCCACCATGAACGTGAGGGTGCCCGCCGCCGCCCCGCTGATGCCGCCCGAGACCGGGGCGTCCACGAACCGGAACCCGGCTCCGGCCGCGGTGTCATGCAGCAGCTGCGCCGTTTCGATGTCGATCGTGGAGGACTCCACGAGCAGCGTGTCCGTGGAGGCGGCGGCGAAGATGCCGCCCTCCCCCAGGTACACCGCACGCGAGTGTTCACCCTTGGGCAGCATCGTGAAGACCACGTCCGCTCCGGCCACCGCCTCCGCGACCGATCCCGCCGGTTCGATGCCGGCCGCCACGGCGGCCTCCACCGCCGCCGGAACGACGTCGTAGCCGCGGACCGTGTGCCCGCCCTTCACCAGGTTGGCGGCCATCGGCCCGCCCATGTTGCCCAATCCGATCCAGCCCACTGCGGCCATGCCAAGCTCCTTTGCTTCGCGTTGTGAAGTGCTGACAGCCTTGCACCCCCGCCCCTCGGCGGGCAAGGCCTGCCGGGGGGGGCGGTGCGGCTAGCGCCCGGGCCGGGTGCGGCGCCGTCCCCTGCCGGTGCCGGCGGCCGCCTCGGTTTCCGCGTCCTTGGCCGCCTTGGCGCTCATCAGGTCCGCGGTGCCCTGCGCGTCGGCGGCGTCGACGTCGTGCAGGGACAATCCCCGGGTTTCCCGCAGGGCCAGCACCGCCACCACCGTGATGATGCAGGCGATCAGCAGGTAGATGGCCACCGGCACGGAGGAGTCGTAACGGCTGAGCAGGCTCGTGGCGATGATCGGAGCCAGCGAGCCGGCGACGATGGAGGTGACCTGGTAGCCCAGCGAAACGCCGCTGTAGCGCATCCGGGTGGGGAACATCTCGGCCATGATGGCCGGCTGGCCGGCGTACATCAGCGCATGGAACATCAGCCCGATCGTCACCGCGGCCAGGATCATCAGGTCCCGGCCGGTGTCCATCATCGGGAAGGCGAAGAACCCCCAGGTGGCGCCCAGCACGGCGCCGGCCAGGTAGACCGGGCGGCGGCCCAGGGAGTCGGAGAGCCGGCCCACCAGCGGCACGGTGCAGAAGTGGATGAAGTGCGCCACCAGGAGCAGCAGCAGGATCCGGGACGTATCGGTCTTCACCACCGTGCTGAGATAGGTGATGGAGAAGGTGACCACCAGGTAGTAGAGGATGTTCTCCGCGAAGCGCAGGCCCATGGCGGTGAAGACGCCGCGCGGGTACCGGCGGAAGACCTCCACCACGCCGTAGCCCTTCGCCTCCTGCTCCACCTCCGCCTGCGCCGCCTTGAAGATCGGTGCGTCGGAGACCTTGGTGCGGATGTAATAGCCAACGATCACGATGACGGCGGAGAGCCAGAACGCCACCCGCCAGCCCCAGCTGAGGAATGCCTCCTCGCTGAGGGTGGAGGAGAGCAGGAACAGAACGCCCGTGGCCAGCAGGTTGCCCATCGGCACCGCGGACTGCGGCCAGCTGGCCCAGAAGCCGCGCGAGCGGGCCGGACTGTGCTCGGCGACCAGCAGCACGGCCCCGCCCCATTCGCCGCCGACGGCGAAGCCCTGGATGAAGCGCAGCGTCACCAGCAGGGCCGGCGCCCAGTAGCCGATGGAGTCGAAGCCGGGCAGGCAGCCCATCAGGAAGGTCGAGGCGCCGACCAGGATGATGCTCAGCTGCAGCAGCTGCTTCCGGCCGAGCTTGTCGCCGAAGTGGCCGAAGACAATGCCGCCTATGGGCCGGGCCAGGAAGCCGACGGCGTAGGTGACGAACGCGGCGATGATGCTGTCGAGGTCGGTGCCGGCGTTGGGAAAGAACAGCTTGCCGAACACCAGGGTCGCGGCCGAGGCGTAGAGGAAGAACTCGTACCATTCGACCACGGTGCCGGCCATGGAGGCCGCCACCACCTGCCGAAGGTTCCTGGGCGAGGGCTCGGCGTCGGGGGCCGGGCGGGATACGGAAGCCATGCGCACTCCTAGGTGTCCTCATTGACACGGTTCCGGGCGGAGCGCTGTGCACGGGAGCGGCAGGCCCGGCCGGCCCTGCGGGGGCAGGGTGGTACGAGTATGGCCCCGCCGGGCCCGCTGCTCAATCCTTTCGGCGGGCGTGTCCGGCGGCCCGCCGCAGCCCTGTCCCCGGTGCCCCTCGGATTGTGCCCGGCGACACTCTCCCCTAAGAATGGACTATGACGGTTACCCTGAGGTCCCTCGAAACTGCTCTCCCGCCGACCATCCTTGTCCAGTCAGAGGCACGTGACGTGTTCGCCTCCCAGCCCGGGCTCACCCGCCTGGGCCAGCGGCTGGTCCGCACCTGTTTCGACTCCGCCGCCATCGATACCCGCCGTACCGCGGTCTCCGAGCTTTCGCTGGGGCACCGCGCCGAGAACCCGGCGTTCTTCGACTCCGCGTCCGGGCAGCTGATGAGCCCGAGCACCAAGACCCGCAACGACATCTTCGCGGTGGAAGCCACCAAGCTGTTCATCGAGGCAGCGCAGAAGGCCCTCGCCGCCTGCCCCGACATCTCCGCCGAGGACGTCACGCACGTCGTGACCGTCTCCTGCACCGGCTTCTTCAACCCCGGCCCGGATTACAAGGTGGTGCGGGCCCTGGGCCTGAACCCGTCGGTGCGGCGCTACCACCTTGGCTTCATGGGCTGCTACGCCGCCTTCCCGGCCATGCGCGCCGCCAAGTCCTTCTGCCAGGAGGATCCGAACGCCGTCGTCCTGGTCGTCAGCGCGGAGCTGTGCTCGCTGCACGTGCGCACGTCCAATGATCCGGACACCATCATGGGTTCCTCCCTCTTCGCCGACGGCGCGGCCGCCGCGGTGATCACCGGACGGGACCTGCCCGCCGACACCCCCGCCATCCAGCTCGACCACTTCGAAACCGTGCTGACCCCGGTCGGCGAGGAGTCGATGGCCTGGAACATCGGCGACGAGGGCTTCGAGATGGTCCTGGGCACCTATGTGCCGCACATCATCGACGACCACATCGTCGGGGCCCTGGAGCCGCTGCTCGCCTCCGATCCGACGCTGGACGGCGTGCCGTACCACGAGATTGAACACTGGGCGATCCATCCCGGCGGGCGGAGCATCCTCGACAAGGTCGAGTCCAAGCTGGGGCTTTCCGAGGAGCAGCTGCTGCCCGCCCGGGAAACGCTGCGCAATTTCGGGAACATGAGCAGCGCCACCGTGATGTTCGTACTCAAGCACATCCTTGAGCAGCCCTTCTCGGGCGGCAACGAGCGGATCTGCTCGATGGCCTTCGGCCCCGGGCTGACCGTGGAGACCGGCCTGTTCACCCGTGTGGGCGGGCCCGTGGGCGCTCCGGCCCAGGCTGCCGACGCCGCCGCGGTGCCGGTTCCGGCCGCTGCGGACGTGTCCGACGGCGCGCCCGCCGCCGTTCCGGCAGGAGCATGAGCGCAGCCGGCACCGGAAGCCCGGCGGCCCGCCTGCGCCGGGCCCTGGTTCCGGACCTGAGTGTACGGGCCGCCGACGCGGTGGAGCAGATGGACCGCCCGGACTGCGATCCGCGCCGGCTGGAGCGGACCTACGCGCAGTTCTGGCTGATCAACGCGGTGGTGTCCGGCTGGCGCCGCAATTACGTCCGCTACCTGCGGCCGCAGCTCTCGGGCCCGGGCCCGCACACGCTGCTCGACATCGGCTCCGGCGGCGCCGACCTGCCGCGGGCGCTGGCCCGCTGGGCGCGCCGCGACGGCATCGACCTGCGGATCACGGCCCTGGACCCGGATCCGCGCGCCCACGCCTTCGCGTCCGCACGGCCGCGGCCGGGCCTTGCGTTCCGCCAGGCGTACAGCTCCGATCTGGTGGCCGAGGGCCGGGAATACGACCTGGTGGTCAGCAACCACATGCTGCACCATCTGGACGAGACCCGGTTCAAGGAGCTGCTGGCCGATTCGGAGCAGCTGACCCGGCGGCTGTGCCTGCACAGCGACATCGAACGGAACCCGTGGGGCTACGCCCTGTTCTCGGTGGGCACGCTCCCCTTTTTCCCGGGTTCGTTCATCCGTGAAGACGGCCTGACCTCGATCCGGCGCAGCTTCACCCGCACCGAGCTGGCCGCGGCGGCCCCCGGCGGGTGGACGACGGTGCAGCACCGGCCGTGGCAGAACCTGCTGATGTTCACCCCCGACGGCGGACGACAGCCGTGAGGGGTCCCGCCTCCGTGGAGCCGGATCTGGATGTGGCTGTGGTCGGCGGCGGGCCGGTCGGGCTGTACACCGCCATCCTGCTGCTGCGCCGGGGGCTGCGGGTGCGGGTGTTTGAGCAGCGCACCGAGCGCAGCGCGCACTCGCGGGCCATCGGCATCCATCCGCCCGGGCTGCGGGCGCTGGCCGCGGCCGGCGTCGCGGAGCAGCTCTCCGGCGAGGGGATGCGGATCCGCCGCGGGCAGGCCCGCTTCGCCGGTTCCCTGGTGGCCGAGGTGCGGTTCGACTCCGCCGACACCAAGTACCCGTTCGTCCTGACCCTGCCGCAGGTCCGGACGGAGCAGGTGCTGGAAGAGCGGCTGGCGGCGCTGGATGCCTCGGCGCTGGTCCGCGGAGCGGCCGTCACCGGCGTGCGCCAGGACCGCGCCTCGGTCACCCTGGACCTGGCCGGCCCGGCGTCGGACGCGTCGGTGACCGCGCGGCTGCTGGTGGCGGCCGACGGCGCCCGGTCCGGCGTGCGCGGGCTGCTGGCAGTGCCGCGGGAGGGCGAACGGATCCTGGATTCCTACCTCATGGGCGACTTCGCCGACGACACCGGCGACGGCCCGCTGGGCGTGCTCTACCTGGAGCCGGAGGGCATCGTGGAGTCGTTTCCGCTTCCGGGCGGCACCCGCCGCTGGGTCGCGCACACCGGCGCGCTGCGCCCCCTGGCCGACGCCGGCGACCTGGCCGGGGAGGTCCGCCGGCGCACCGGCGTGAAGATCGATCCGGACTCCAGCACCATGCTCAGCGCGTTCACCGTGCGCACCGGGCGGGTCCGGCGCATGGTGCACGGGCGCACCCTGTTCGTGGGCGACGCGGCCCATGAGGTGAGCCCGATCGGCGGCCAGGGGATGACCCTGGGCTGGCTGGACGCCGCCGCGGCGGTCCCGCTGATCGCCCGTTCCCTGCGCGGCGACGACGTGGGGGACGCCCTGCTGCGGTTCCAGCGGCGCCGGCGGCGCGAGGCCGTGGTGGCGGACGCCCAGGCACGGCTGAACATGGCGCTGGGCCGGCCGCTGCCGCCGGCGGTGATGGCGGCCCGCAACCGGGCGATGGGGGCGCTGCTGCGGTCCGGGCCGGCCGCCGACGCCGTGGCACGCCGCTTCACCATGCAGTAGGCGCCCTGCACCGGCTCCGCGTGCGGCGGAGGGAGCGCGAACGGCGGCCGGTTCCTTCGAACCGGCCGCCGTTGCTGCCTGCTGTCTCCCGGGCCTCAGCGCCGGCCGGCCTCCGAAGGTTCGGAGGCGCCGCCGGCGGTCCCCGCTCCCCCGTCGGGCACGGCGTCGGGCGCTGCCGGGCGGGCGGGCACCCCGGCGGGCTGGGCAGCGGGATCGGCTGCCGTGCGGACCAGTTCGCTGCCGCCGGTCACTTCCGGATCGACCGGGGCGGACGGCTTCAGGTCCAGGGTCAGGCGCAGCTTCTGTTCGCGGATGAACAGCACGGCGACCAGGGCGATCACGGCCACCAGCGCGGCGATCCGGAAGACCACGGCGATGCCGTCGCCGTACGCCGCGCGGAAGATCTCGGCGATCGGGCCGGGCAGGGAACCGATGTCCAGGGTGGCTGCCTCCGCGCCCTGGCCGGTGGGCATGCCCAGTTCCTCGAAGCGGGTGGTGACCCGGGAGGTGACCTGGCGGGACAGCACGGCGCCGAGCACCGAGACGCCGACGGCGCCGCCGACCGTGCGGAAGAATGCCACCGAGGCGCTGGCTGCGCCGATATCGGAGATGGAGACCGTGTTCTGGACGGCCAGCACGAGGTTCTGCATCAGCAGGCCCATGCCGAGGCCCAGGATAAACAGGAACACCCCGACCAGGACCATGTCCGTCTCGTGGTTGATCATGCCGGAGAGGCCGGTGCCCAGCACCACGAGGGCTGCGCCGATGATCAGGTAGATCTTCCATTTGCCGTACCGGGTGATCAGCTGGCCGGAGCCGACCGAACCGAGCAGGTTGCCGGCGATCAGCGGCAGCATGAGCAGGCCGGCCGCCGTCGGGCTGTAGCCGCGGGCCACCTGGAAGTACTGGCCCAGGTAGGTGGTGGAGGCGAACATGGCGATGCCCACGGCCACGGAGGCGATGATCACCAGGGCGGTGGTGCGCTGCCGGATGATGTTCAGCGGAATGATCGGGGCCTTGACCTTGGATTCGACCAGCACCAGCAGGGCCAGCAGCACGATGCTGCCGCCGACCATGGCGGCCGACTCCCAGGAGATCCAGGCGTAGTAGCCGTCCTGGTCCGCGAAGGAAACCCAGATGAGCAGCAGCGAGACGCCGCCGCTGAGCAGGATGCTGCCGAGCCAGTCGATGCTGGCCGGCTTCTTCTCGTGCTTGATCTTGAGCGTGAACTGCAGCAGGATCATCGCGATCACGGCCAGCGGAATGCAGCTGAAGAACGTCCAGCGCCAGCCCAGCGGGCTGTCGACGATGAAGCCGCCCAGCAGCGGGCCGCCGGCGGTGGCCACCGCCATGACGGCGCCCATGTAGCCGGAGTAGCGGCCGCGTTCCCGCGGCGGAATGATCGAGCCGATGATCGCCATGCCCAGGGCGGTCAGGCCGCCCATGCCCAGGCCCTGGATGACGCGGGCCACGAGCATGACGGTCATGTCGTTGGCGAACCCGGCCAGGACCGAGCCGGCCACGAAGATCACGATGCCCAGCTGTTCGAGCACCTTCTTGTTGAACAGGTCCGCGAGCTTGCCCCAGATCGGGGTGCTGACCGCGTTGGCGAGCAGGGCGGCGGTGACGACCCAGGCGTAGTCGGTCTGGGTGCCTTTGAGGTCGCCGATGATGGTCGGCAGCGCCGTCGCCACGATGGTGGAGCTCAGCATGGCGGTGAACAGGGCGGCCAGGAGCCCGGTGAGCACCTGCAGGATCTGGCGGTGCGTCATCTTCTCCGGGTCGTGGTGGGCCGGAGCGGCTGAAGTCTTGGGGGTGGTCACTGGGCGTTGGCCTCCGGGGCAGGTGAAGTGAGGGGCAGGGGTGTGGTGCCCGGGCGGGTTGACCGGGTGGATGCCTGCAGGGTCGCTGACAGGCGGGCCAGGCAGCCGGCGGTGTCGGCGGCCTGGTCTTCGGTCCATTCCTTGAGCATGTCCTGCAGGAGCAGGGCGCGGCGGTGCAGGGCGTCGGCCAGTGTGGCCCGGCCCTCCGCGGAGAGGCTGATCAGGTAGGCGCGGCCGTCCTGCGGATCGGGCCGGCGTTGCACCCAGCCCAGCTCCTCCAGTTCGGCGATATGGCGGCTGAGGCCGGCCGGGCCGATGCCCAGCTGGTGGGCGAGGTCGGTGGCGCGCAGTTCACCGCTTTCGCTGATGATGCGCATGACGCCCTGCAGGGCTGCGCCGGGGCCGGTGCTGATGACGCTCTGCTGGGTGACGCAGCGCAGCTGGCGCTGCAGCACCGAGATCTGGTGGATGAGGTCTTCAGCGGTTTCCTGTCGTACTGACACGGCCGCCTTTCGATGGATGCGGGAACGGAAGTTTGCTTGCGTCAGGCAACTATACTCAGGTTATTTGCTTCAGGCAACCAACTGTGGCCCACGGTACAGTTCCGGGGTGCATGCCGCCGGTATGCCCGCCGGTCCCCCTGCCCGTGGCAGACTGGCTCCACCCATCGACGGAAAGGGCCCGCCCATGCAGATCACCGGAGCCGTGCTGGAACAGATCGGAGCCGACCGGCCGTACGCGCAGTCGCGCCCGCTGAACGTTGTCGACCTTCAGCTGGATCCGCCCGGCGACCACGAGGTGCTGGTCCGGATGGAGGCCGCCGGGCTGTGCCACTCGGACCTGTCCGTGGTGGACGGCAACCGCCGCCGGCCGGTTCCCATGCTGCTGGGCCACGAGGCCGCCGGACGGGTCGAGCAGGTGGGCAGCGGCGTGACCGACCTGGCACCCGGGCAGCGGGTGGTGATGACCTTCCTGCCCCGCTGCGGGCAGTGCGCCGGGTGCGCCACGGACGGACTGGTGCCCTGCAGCGCCGGCAGCGCCAGCAACGAGCGCGGCGAGCTGCTGGGCGGCGGACGGCGGCTGCACCGCGACGGCGGCGACCCGGTCCATCACCATCTGGGCGTCTCCGGGTTCGCCACCCACGCCGTGGTGCACCGCAATTCGGTGGTTCCGGTGGACGACGACGTGCCGGTGGCCGCCGTCCTCGGCTGCGCGGTGCTCACCGGCGGCGGCGCGGTCCTGAACGCGGCCCGCCCCGCACCGGGTGAGTCGCTCATGGTGGTGGGCCTCGGCGGCGTGGGCATGGCGGCAGTCATGGTCGCGGCGTCCCTGCCGGATGTCCGGGTCATCGGGGTGGATATGGCCGAGGCCAAGCTGGAGCACGCACGGAACCTGGGGGCGCATGAGGTGTACACGCCGCAGCAGGTGGCCGACCTGGGCATTACGGCCAGCCATGCCGTGGAGGCCGCCGGCAATGCCCGCGCCTTCGAAACCGCGTTTGCCGCCACGGCGCCCGGCGGACGCACGGTGACGGCCGGGCTGCCCTCGCCGGAGGCCCGGGTCAGCATCTCTCCGCTGCTGATCACGGCACAGGCGCGGACCATCATCGGCAGCTACCTCGGGTCGGCGGTGCCGGCACGCGACATTCCGGAGTACGTGCGGCGATGGCGGGACGGGCGGCTGCCGGTGGAGAAGCTGATCTCCGCGCAGCTGAGGCTGGAGGACATCAACCTCGGCATGGACCGGCTGGCCGATGCCGCCGAGCTGCGCCAGGTGGTGCTCTTCTAGGCCGGCCCGGCCCCGCCGCCGTCGCCCGCCCGCCCTTCGGCTGCACCGTTCTGCGCGGACTGCCCGATGAAGCGGCGGGCCAGCTCCACGAACTCGGCCGCACGTTCGATCTGCGGCATATGCCCGGTATCGGCAAAGATGTGGCTCTGCGCGTTGGGCAGGGCGGCGAGCGCGGCATCGAACTGGCTGTTCGGCAGGATCCGGTCCGCGTCGCCCCACACCACGAGGGTGGGCAGGCCCAGCCCGGCGACGGCCTCCAGCAGCTCGGTGCGCCAGCGCCGGTAGACCCCGGCGTAGGGCAGCCCCAGCCCAAGGGTCACGGTGGCGAACGTGGCGAGATGGTCCGGCTGGCGTCCCACCTGCGCCGCGTGCCGCAGCCGGGCCTCGGTGGCGTGTGCGGGGTCGAAGAACAGGCGCCGGTTGGCCGCTGCCCCCGCTTCCCGCGCGCGCTGCCGGAAACGCGGCCCGACGCGCGGCAGCCGGGTTGCCAGGCTCAGCACGACCGGCGCCAGGGACAGCCTGGCCACCCGCCCGAATCCGGCGCTGTTGACGAGCACCAGGCTGGCGGCGCGCCCGGGATACCGGGCGGCAAACTGCATGGCCACCGCGCCGCCCAGGGAGTTGCCCATGACGTGGACTGGCCGGTCCTCCCCCACCGCGTCCAGCACTGTCGCCGCGGCGGCGGCGTAGTACGCCAGGCCGGGGCGGACCGTCCCCTGCGGGCTCAGCCCGAAACCGGGATGGTCGCTGCTGATGACCCGGTGGTCCACGGCCAGCAGGTCATGGGCGTCCTGCCAGTCTTCGAGGCTGCGCCCCACCCCGTGCAGCAGCAGGACCGGAGGTCCGGCCGGGGGCCCGGAGACCCGCACCCGCAGCGGCGTGCCCTCCACCTGGATCCATCGGGCGTCGTCGACGCTCATTGCGTGCTCCTTCCGGCCGGCCCGACGCAGCGCAGGTCCCGGTCCAGTTTCGGCCGGCGGGCGGCCGGCGCGTCCAGCAGGTAGTTCTGCCGCACCCGCCAGGGGCCCCGGTGGCCCTGGCGCGGGAAGGCGTCCACGGAGCGCTGGATATATCCCGCGGCGAGGTCCAGCAGGGGCCTCGGCCGCAGCCCGGCTGCCGGTTCCGGCACCGCCGCCTCACACCCCCGCCGGCGCATCCAGTTCAGCACCGTGCAGACCAGCCGGTGGCTCAGGTCCGCGCGCAGGGTCCACGAGGCATTGGTGTAGCCGATACACACGGCGAAGTTCGGCAGGCCGCTGACCATTGCCCCCTGCCAGACGAACTGCCGGGACAGGTCCACGGTTTCCCCGTCCACGGACGGGGAGATTCCGCCGAAGGCCTGCAGCTGCAGTCCCGTGGCCGTCACCACGACGTCGGCGGGAAGCACCTGCCCCGAGGCCAGCCGCACGCCGTCGGCCTCGAAGCCTGCGATGGTCTCCGTGACCATCCGGAGCGTGCCGGCACGGACGGCGCGGAACAGGTCGCCGTCGGGGACTGCGCAGAAGCGCTGGTCCCACGGGTCATAGCGCGGGCTGAAGTGCTCGCGCACCAGTGCGGCGCTGCCCAGGGCGCGCCGGTTCCGCGCGCTGAGCACCCGGCGGGCAAGGTGCGGCAGGCGCCGGCAGAACTGATGGAACGCGGTGCTGGAAAGGATGTTCACCGCCCGGATGGCACGGTGCGCCGCCCGGGCCGGGAGCAGCCGCTTCAGGACCTGGGCCCGGACATCCACCGCGGGCACCGAGCCGATCCAGGTCGGGCTGCGCTGCAGCATGGTGACCGACGCCGTCCGCGCCATTTCCGGCGCCAGGGTCACCGCTGTGGCTCCGGATCCGATGACCACCACACGCTTCCCCGCGTAGTCCAGGCCTTCCGGCCAGAACTGGGGATGCACCAGCGTGCCGGCGAAGCGCTCCACCTCCGGCAGCCGGGGATCATGGGGCGTCCGGTAGTCGTAGTAGCCGGCGCAGCTGTACAGGAAGCGGCAGGTGAGGGTGCGCAGTGCCGTGGCGCCCGCATCGTCCGTCTCCTCCACCGTCAGGTGCCAGCAGGCGTCTTCGGTGGAAAAGTCCGCGGCGGTGACCCGGCTGCGGCAGCGGATCCGGCGGTCCACGCCGAACTGCGCCGCGGTGTCCCTGATGTAGTCGAGGATCGCCGCACCGTCCGCCAGCGACCGGCCCTGCCGCCAGGGCTTGAAGGCGTAGCCGAGGGTGTACATGTCCGAGTCGGACCGGACGCCGGGATAGCGGAACAGGTCCCAGGTTCCGCCCGTCGCCTGCCGCTGTTCGAGGATGAGCCAGGACCGGTCCGGGCAGCGGGCCTGCAGCCGGCAGGCGGCGCCGATTCCGGAGAGGCCGGCGCCGACGATCACGACGTCGACGTCGGGGCCGCCGTCGGTTCCGGGAGGTGGGCTGCTCATGCGCTCCAGTCTGGACCACACGGCGCCCGTACTCCTGCTGCCCGCCCGGTGCGCGCGTCGGCCGCGGCCGGCTGCCTCCTGCCGGGGGCCGCCGGGGAAGCCCGCTTCAGGGGGTCAGGCAGCGGGGCCGACGGCGATCCGGTCCCACGCGTCGGCTTCGTCCCACCGGACGTACAGGTGGCCGGGAGGCTCGGTGCCGCCGTGCTTGTACATGTGGAACTCCACTCCCTCCCCGGGAGCCAGGTCCATTCCCGCGGGCAGGTTCTTCGTTTCGACCCCCACCTGGGAGCCGTCCACGACCACGTTGTGCAGCTCGCGGTCGCTGGTGTTGCGCAGCACGTACATGTCTTGGGCCGGGTGTTCCACCCGCAGGACGGTACTCATGGCAGCCTCCGGTCTTCCCGGCCGGCGGGCCGCCGGCCGTTGCACGGTACGGCTCCACCGTACGTCCGGCGCCGGGCGCACTGAAGGGTCCTGCGGCTCTTGCGGCCCGCCCGCGGACAGGACGGCACGGCGCCGCCGGGGCCGCTAGTGGCCGCCGCGGTCCAGCGTGACGGTGCGCAGGTCCAGGCGGCGCAGCACCCGGTCCACCGCCTCCGGGTCGACGCCGGGCTGCCGGCGGGCGGCCAGCACCTCGCGCCGGGCGGCGGCGAGGGCCTCCCGCTGCACCTGGTCCATCACCTCGAGCGTCGCCTTCAGCGCCAGCATCTTCTCCGGGTCGGATTCGAAGTCCCGTTCCAGGATGGTGTGCAGCGAAGACATCCGGCGGGCCAGGGCTGCCCGCCGCTCCGGCGGGAGCGCCTGCGCCGCCGTCGAGCGCTTCATGGTCTCCAGCGCCACCTTCTCGGCCCGCCGCGCCAGGTCGCGTTCCTTGGCCGCCGCCGCCCGGTGGTCGTCCGGCAGGTTCAGCGCCCGCATCAGCCGGCCCAGCGTGAGCCCGGGCAGCACCAGGGTCACCAGCAGCACGGAGCAGGCCGCGGCGATGATGAAGTTGCGCCCCTCCAGCGGCTCCCCGGCATCGGTGACCGACGGCAGCGCCAGGGCCAGCGCCAGCGTGGCCAGCCCCCGCATGCCGCACCAGCTGAGGACCAGCACCTCCTTGAGCGAGCCGGGCGCCTGGTTGCGCTTCTCCACCCCGCCGAACCGGTAGATGCCGTACATCCAGAGGAAGCGCACCAGCACCACGGCGGCGCAGATCGCGATGATGCCGGGAATGAAGCCGAGGATGTCCCGCCCCTCGTCCTCGATGACGTAGCGCATTTCGATGCCCACCAGGCCGAAGGCGGCACCGGTGGTCAGCAGTTCCACCACTTCCCAGAACGCGGTGCGCGTCAGCCGCTCCTCCGAGTCCTGCGGCCGCGCCCGGCGGCCCAGCTCCAGCGCGGTGACGACGACGGCGACCACCCCGGAGAAGTGCACCTCCTCGGCCAGCAGGTACACCGCGTACGGCGCCACCAGGGTCACCGCCGACCGGGCGACCAGGTTCGGCACGAACCGGTTCAGCGCCCCGACCAGCCAGCCCATGGCCAGGCCCAGCAGGACGGCCCCGGCCGCCCCGAGCAGGAACCGCGGCACCACGTCCCAGCCGACTTCGCCGCCGCTGAGCGTTGCGGTGACCGCGGCCTGGAAGATCACGATGGCGATCGCGTCGTTGAACAGGCCCTCGGTCTGCAGGACGCTGATCAATCGGCGCGGCATCTTCACCTTGCCGGCCACGGCCTCCACGGCCACCGGATCCGGCGGCGCGACGATGGCGCCCAGCGCGATGGCGGCCGGCAGCGCAATGGCCGGGACCATCAGCAGCGTGACGCCGGCGACGACGGCGACGGTCACCGCCACCAGCGCGACGGCCAGCAGCACCAGGGAACGCCAGCGCAGCCGGAACACGGACCAGGAGCTGCGCTGCGCGGCTGCGTAGAGCAGCGGCGGCAGGAACAGCGGCAGGATCAGCTCCGGATCGATGTGGATTTCCGGAATGATCGGCAGGAACGCCACCAGCGCGGAGAACACCAGCATGAGCACCGGATAGGGCAGCCGGATCCGTTCCCCGATTCCCACCACCAGCACGGTTCCGAACAGCAGGAAGACGAGAAGGATCAGGAACTCCACGGCGGTGCCTCCTCCGCATGGCGGGGAACGCGCCGGCGCCGTCCGGGCGGCGTCGTTCCCCAAAAGTGTGATTGGTTGCCTGGGGAAACTTTATCGGAGGAAGCTGGGCGTTACGTGAGGTGGGTGGGTGCGAAGAGCCGCAGCAGCGTCTCGACCACGACGACGTTCGGGCCCTCCGCCGCAAAGGATTCCTCCAGCGCGGCGCGCACGCCCTCCGGGCCGGTGCGGCGGGCGGGCACGCCGAAGGATTCGGCCAGCCGCACGAAGTCGGGGCGGGCCAGCTCGGTGGCGGTGGCCTTGCCGAACGCATCGGTCATGTACTCGCGCAGGATGCCGTAGCCGCCGTCGTCGACGATCAGCCAGGTGACCGGCAGATCATGCTGGCGTGCGGTGGCCAGCTCGGCGATGGAGTACATGGCCGAGCCGTCGCCGGAGACGGCCAGCACCCGCCCGCCCAGCCCGACGGCGGCGCCGAGCGCACCCGGGAACCCGTAGCCGAGCCCGCCGGCGCCCTGCGCGGAGTGGAAGGCCCCGCTGCGCGCATCCCAGCAGCTCCACGCCCAGTAGGCGGCGATGGTCATGTCCCAGAAGGTCTGCATGCCGTCCGGCACGGCGGCCCGGATGTCGTCCATGAACCGGCGCTCCAGGCCCAGGTCCTGGCTGTCCAGCCGCGCCCGGACCCTGGCCAGCGTGTCGGCCACGACCTGCTCGGCGGTGCGCCCGTGCCAGTCCGGCTCCCGGCCGCCCGGCGTCGGCACCAGCGCCTCGTCCAGGGCGCTCAGCGCCTGGCCGGCGTCGGCCCGGATGCCGAGGCCGGGGCGGTTGGACTCCAGCACCCTGGGCTCGGCATCGATCTGGATGATCCGTCCGCGCGGCTCCATGGTGAAGTAGTTGCTCGTCACCTCGCCCAGGGAGGAGCCGACGACGATCAGCACGTCCGCGTCTTCCAGCACGTCGGTGACGTGCCGGTCCTCGACCCAGGACTGCAGCGAGAGCGGATGCTCCCACGGGAACGCGCCCTTGCCGCCGGGCGAGCACACCACGGGTGCATGCAGCTTCTCGGCAATGGAGCGCAGCTGCGCCTCGGCCCCGCCGCGGCGGGTACCCCCGCCGGCGATGATCGCCGGCCGCCGGGCCTCACCCAGCCAGCGCACCGCCTCGCGGACCAGTTCGATCCGCGGCGGGTTGTCGAACGGCTCGGCGAGGGCGTCCTCGACGGCCGGGACCATGACCGGGTTCAGCAGCACGTTCTGCGGAATCTCGATCCACACCGGTCCGGCGGGCGAGGAGATCGCCTCGGTCCAGGCGTCCTGGATGGCCGACGGGATGCCGGAGGCATGCTGGATCAGCCGCTGGCTCTTGGTCACGTTGGCAGCCGAGGCCTTCTGGTCATCGAGCTGGTGCAGCATGCCCCGGCGTCGGGCACCCAGGCCCTCGATCGGAATCTGGCTGGCCACCACGACCATCGGCACGCCGGTGGCGTAGGCCTCCTGCAGCCCGGCCAGGGCGGTCAGGGCGCCGGGGCCGGTGGACAGGAACAGCACACCCACCTTGCCGGTCGCCCGGGAGAATCCGTCGGCGGCGAAGGCGGAGTTGTTCTCCACCCGGGAGGACACGAATTCCAGGGGGGAACGGGAAAGGGCGTCGAACAGTCCCAGGGCGTGCTGCCCGGGAATGCCGAACACCGTGGTGGCGCCCAGCGCGGAGAGGGTCTCAACGACGAGGTCGCCGCCGTTGCGGACGGGTGCGCCGGGCGCCGGGGTGCTCACTCGGACAGACCCATCAGGGTGATCAGGTCGTACGCCACGTGGGAGGCGGCCACGCCGGTCAGCTCGGCGTGGTCGTAGGCCGGGGAGACCTCGACCAGGTCGGCGCCCACCAGGTTCATGCCGCGCAGCCCGCGCAGGATCTCCAGCAGCTCGCGGCTGGTCATGCCGCCGGCCTCGGGGGTGCCGGTGCCGGGAGCGTGGGCGGGATCGAGCACGTCGATGTCCACGGAGATGTACAGCGGGCGGTTGCCGATGCGGTCCCGCAGCTTGGCGACGACCTCGTCCACGCCCTGGCGGAAGACATCGGAGGAGGTGACGATGCCAAAGCCGAAGCGGCGGTCCTCCTCCAGGTCCTTCTTGCCGTACAGCGGCCCGCGGGTGCCGACGTGGGAGATGGCCTCGGTGTCGAGGATGCCCTCCTCCACGGCGCGGCGGAACGGGGTGCCGTGGGTGTACTCCGCGCCGAAGTAGGTGTCCCAGGTGTCCAGGTGGGCGTCGAAGTGCAGCATGGCCACGGGCTGGCCGGCCCGCTCGGCGGCGGCGCGCAGCAGCGGCAGGGCGATGGTGTGGTCCCCGCCCAGGGTCAGCAGCTTGGAACCGTTCTCGGTCAGGTCCAGGGCGTTCTGCTGGATGGTCTCGATCGCCTCGTTGATGTTGAACGGGTTCACGGCCATGTCGCCGGCGTCGGCCACCTGCAGGTTCGCGAACGGCGAGGTGTCCATCGCGGGGTTGTAGGGGCGCAGAAGGCGGGAGGACTCACGGATGTGGTTGGCGCCGAAGCGTGCGCCGGGGCGGTAGGAGACGCCGGTGTCGAACGGGACGCCGACGATGGACACGTCCGCGCGCTCCACCTGGTCCAGGCGGGGCAGGCGGGCGTAGGTGGCCGCTCCCGCGTAGCGCGGCACCTGTGCCGCGTCGATGGGTCCGATGTTGCCGTTTTCGCTGATCCGCGGCGGGTTCTGCATTGCTTTTTCTCTCCGCAATCCGGGCGGCGGCCGATGGCCTCGCCGCCCTGTGGTGCCTGTCCCCCGGCCCTGGCAGGGGAACACAGGTTTTCTAATGGGAATCAAATGTTTAGTCGAAGGCTAAAGTGGAAGTGTGGTCTGCGTCAAGACTAGGCTGGGGCCATGGCCCACCAGGTTTCCACCGCCGCAGGTTCCTACGACGTCGACGTCCTCATTGTGGGCGCAGGCCCCACCGGACTGGCCCTGGCCGCCCAGCTGGCAGCCTACGGCACCAGCTTCCGGATCCTCGACCGCCGCATGCGCCCCGTGGAGGAGTCCCGCGCCCTGGCCATCCAGCCGCGCACCCTGGAGGCACTGCGTCCCTTCGGCGTGAGCGCCGAGCTGGCCGCGGCCGGAACGCCCGCCCGACGGCTCCAGCTGCACCTGCCCGAGGAGAACCTCGACGTCGACCTGTACGACGCCGGCCTGGAGGACACGGAGTACGGCCACCTGCTGTTCCTGCCGCAGTCCGAAACCGAACAGGCCCTCATCCGCCACCTCGGCAGCCGCGGCGTGCGGGTGGAGCGCGGCGTCGAGCTGATGGACCTGCAGCGGCTGGACCCCGAAGATCCCTTTGCCGGCATGGAGGCGCGGATCCAGCGCATGGACCGCGGCATCGAGCGGATCCGGGCCCGCTACGTGGTGGGCGCCGACGGCGTCGACAGCACCGTTCGGGCCAAGGCCGGCATGGATTTCCGCGGCGGCCGCTACCCGGACACCTTTGTCGTGGCCGATCTGGAAGTCGACGGCGTGCAGCCGGACACCGTGCACGCCTACCCGGCCGAGGACGGCTTCCTGCTCCTCTTCCCCCTCGGCCGCCCGGCCGGCTGGCGGATGATCAGCATCCGCGAGCGGGGTGACGACTCAGCGCTGGACACCGCGTCCCTACAGCAGATCGTGGACCGGTTCAGCGACGGCGAGGTGACCGTCCGCGACCCGCAGTGGATCAGCACCTTCCGGCTCTCGCACCAGATCGCCGAGTACTTCCAGAACGGCTCGGTCTTCCTCGCCGGCGACGCCGCCCACGTGCACTCCCCGGTCGCCGCCCAGGGCATGAACACCGGCATCCAGGACGCCCTGAACCTGGGCTGGAAGCTCGCCCTCGGTGCCCGCGGCCTGGCCAGCGACGACCTGATCGACAGCTACGACGCCGAACGCCGGCCGGTGGCCAAGGACATCCTGGGCTTCACCGACCGGATCTTCCGCCTCGCCACCAGCCGCAACGCACTGATGAAGCTGCCGCGCACCAAGCTGCTGCCGCTGCTGGCCCCGCGCGCCACCGGCATCACCCCGCTGCGCTCGGCCGTGTACCGCCGCATCTCGCAGCTGGGCATCGGCTACCGCGGCAGCGACATGACCGACCGCAACGGCTTCCCGTTCCCCGGAGCCCCCCGCCCGGGCGACCGGCTGCCGGACGCCGAAGTGCTTCGCGACGGCGCCCGCCGCCGCCTGCACGACGTGGTGGCCGCGCCCGGCTTCCACGTCCTGCTCACCGGCCAGGGCTGGGACGACGGCGCCGCGGCCCGGCTGGCCGCCGAGCTGCCCCGGCTCACCGGCCTGCTCTCCGTCCACCGGCTGGTTCCCGGCAGCCCCATCGCGGCGGCGGCACCCGGCGTCGTCCAGGACACCACCGGCGATGCCCTGCGCCGGCTCGGGGTCCGCGCCCAGCGCCCGGCGCTGCTGGTGATCCGCCCTGACGGGCACATCGGCTACCGTTCGACCGGCACCGAGCTGGACGGCGCCGTCGCATACCTGCGCCGGCTCACCGCTGCCGCCGGCTCCGCGGTGCCTGCCGCTTCGAGCTGAAAGCCCGGCCGGCCCGGACCGTCGGCCTCAGCGGACGCCCGGACTGACCAGGGTCCAGATCACCACGGCTTCCTCATCGGTGGGATTGGACCATGAGTGCGGCTCCCGGCCGGGGAAGGTGACCGTGTCGCCCTCCCCCAGTTCCATGGTGGCGTGGCCGAAGATGAGCACCAGCCGGCCGGTGACCACATGGAGGACCTCGACGTCGCAGTCCACGCTGTAGAGGTCGGCCTCGCCGGCACCGCCGGGCGTGATCACCGAGCGGACCACCTGCACCCGCCGTTCCGTGCGGGCACTGACCAGCCGCTCATTGATGCCGTGCCCGCCGAGGCTGATCCGCGGAGCCTCGCTCCAGCGGATAAGCTGGGTATCCGGTGCGTTAAACAGATCTCCGATGGAAATCGACAACACCTGGCACAGGGTCAGCAGCGAGGCGACCGACGGCGACGTCAGGTCCCGTTCCACCCGGCTCAGGAATCCCTTGGTCAGGCCGGTGGCGTCGGCAACCTGCTCAATGGTCAGGTGCCTGGCCTGTCGCGCTGCCCGGATCCGCGGTCCGATCGCAACCGTTTCGTCCTTCGGTTCAACGGGCAGTGCCTTCATGGTGGGGCGGATCCTTTCGAGGAGCAGCACCGGTGACGGTGCGGCAGCGAGACTGACCTAGAGCATATCCAGCCCGCTGTGCCGAACCGGCTCCGGGCTCCGCGCCCCTGTGTTGCAGAACGGACACATTGGGCGAAAACGTTGACCGGATTCCATCCGGAGAACTAGCGTATCGGTAAACATCTGTTTTCCAAGGGGCAATTTATGTCCCCTTACCGGCAGGAACGCTATGGAACATCTGAACGCCGCCATCGTGGTGGCCTATCTCGTGGGCATGCTCGCCTTCGGCTGGTGGGGCAAGGCCCGCACCCGGAACGAAAGCGACTACCTGGTGGCCGGCCGCCGCCTGGGCCCCTTCTTCTACACCGGCACCATGGCCGCGGTCGTGCTCGGCGGCGCCTCCACCGTGGGCGGCGTCGGCCTGGGCTACCAGTACGGCATCTCCGGCATGTGGCTGGTCGTCGCCATCGGCGTCGGCGTGCTCCTGCTGAGCCTGCTGTTCGCCTCCACGCTGCAGAAGCTGAAGATCTACACCGTCTCGCAGATGCTCAGCCTGCGCTACGGCCGCACCTCGACGCAGGTGTCCTCGATCGTCATGCTGGCCTACACCCTGATGCTGTGCGCCACCTCCACCGGCGCCTACGCGACCATCTTCGTGGTCCTCTTCGGCTGGGAGCGCTGGGTGGCAATCGCCGTGGGCGGCGCCGTCGTGCTGATCTACTCCACGATCGGCGGCATGTGGTCCATCACCCTGGCCGACATGGCCCAGTTCATCATCAAGACCATCGGCGTGTTCGCGCTGATGCTGCCCCTGACCTTCGCCGACGCCGGCGGGCTGGAGGGCATCCGTGAGCGGGTCGACGCCGAGTTCTTCAACATCACCGGCATCGGCGCGCAGAGCATCATCACCTACTTCGTGGTCTACACGCTGGGCCTGCTGATCGGCCAGGACATCTGGCAGCGCGTCTTCACCGCCCGCACCCCGCTGATCGCCCGCTGGGGCGGCACCGCCGCCGGCATCTACTGCATCCTGTACGGCGTGGCCGGCGCGCTGATCGGCATGGCCGCCTCGGTGGTCCTGCCCGGCGTCGAGTCCAAGGACGATGTCTACGCCGACGTCGCGATGAACCTGCTGCCGGTGGGCATCGGCGGCCTGGTGCTGGCCGCCGCCGTGGCCGCCATGATGTCCACCGCCTCCGGCTCGCTGATCGCCGCAGCCACGGTGGCCCGCGCCGACGTCGTGCCGTTTGTCCGCGGCTGGTTCGGCAAGCGCGCCGCCGCCTCCACCGGCAACCCGGAGCACGACGTCGCCCGCAACCGGGCCTGGGTGCTCGGACTGGGCCTGGTGTCGATCCTGCTGGCTATCCTGGTCCAGGACGTGGTCGCCGCCCTGACCATCGCCTACGACATCCTGGTCGGCGGCCTGCTGGTTGCCATCCTGGGCGGCCTGTTCTGGAAGCGCGGCACCGGCCAGGGCGCCGCAGCGTCCATGGCGGTGGGCACCGTGGTCACCCTCGCCACCATGATCTACCTCGAGGTCACCGCGGAGCAGCAGTACGACGGCATCTACGCCAATGAGCCGATCTACTTCGGCCTGGTCGCCTCCGCCGTCGTCTACGTGGTGCTCTCCCTGCTCAGCCCGCGCACCGACGAGACCGTCATGCGGGGCTGGGAGGACCGGCTCGCCGGCCGCGGCGTGGAGGACTCCGACGCCGCCGAGGCCCCGGGCGTCACCCCGGACGCCGACTCGGCGACCACACGGGGCTAAGCCCCCAAGGCGCCGCTCCCGGCGCCGGCCCCCGGACGGTTCACCCCCGCCCGTCCGGCACCGGCGTCAGGAGCGGTTTCCGCCGGCCGGATCCACGAATCCGGCCGGCTTTTTCGTGCCTGCCGAGTCCTGCGGCGCGTCGGCGTCGGGTTCCTCGGGCAGCTCGGCCACCTCGGCCGGGTCCCCCTGGTCCTCGCCGATCCAGACCTTGATCACGGCCCAGGCGACGGCGGCCAGCGGCACGGCCAGGATCGCGCCGATGATCCCGGCCAGGATGGTGCCGGCCGTCAGGGCCAGCAGGATGACCAGTGCGTGGATGCTCAGGGAGCGGCCCATCACGACCGGCTGCAGCAGGTTTCCCTCGAGCTGGTTCACGCCGATGATGACCGCCACCACGATCAACGCGATCACCGGACCGTTGGCGACCAGGGCGATCAGCGCGGCGAGCACGCCGGCCGCCGTCGCGCCGACCAGCGGGATGAATGCGCCCACGAACACGATCACGGCCAGCGGCAGGGCCAGCGGAACGCCCAGGATGAACAGGGCCGCCCCGATGCAGACGGCGTCGACCAGCGCCACGATCGCGGTGCCGCGCACGTAGCTGCCCAGCACCTCCATGGTCCGTGCGCCGGCCAGCCGGGCCTTCTCCTTGCGGTCCTCGGGGAACCAGCGCAGGATGAACCGCCAGATCAGGTCGCCGTCCTTCAGGAAGAAGAACAGCACCACGGCCATCAGCAGGAAGCCGGTAATGAAGTTGGTGGCGGCGGAGATGCCGGCCAGGGCTCCGGCACCGGCGGTGCTCGAGGTGGCGAAGTCGACGGCCGCGTCGCGGGCATCCTCAAGCATGTCGGTGTTGATTTCCAGCGGCCCGGACTGGATCAGCGCGTAGAGCTCGTCGAATCCGGCGACCGCCTGTTCGACCAGCGAGCTCCACTCATTGCGGATGGCGAAGACAATGCCGGTCACCAGGCCGCCGAAGATCACCAGCAGCAGCACGAACGAGGTGATGGTGGCGAGCGCGCCGGGCCAGCCGTGCCGGCGCAGCCAGTTCACGAAGGGCGCGATTGCGGCGGCCAGGATCAGTGCCAGCAGCAGCGGAATGACCACCAGGGTCACCCGGGTCAGGGCATAGACGGCCACGGTGACCAGCAGCAGCACCAACAGGAGCTGTGCCGAGCGGAGGCCGGCCCGTCCCAGCCCGTCATTCCAGGCGCGGCCGCCCGGATTCGGGGCGCCGGAGGCGGGCTCGTGAAGCTGGGTGGCCATGAGAGGGGTTCTCCTGTCAGTCCTGGTCCTGCGGCGGGTCCTGCAGCCGGTCCTTGACGTGCCGGCGCAGGACCTTTCCGATCAGCGAACGGGGAAGGTCCTGTATCTGAACGATCCTACGGGGTACCTTGTAGGCCGCCAGCTCGCGGCGGACGAAGGCCCGCAGCTCCTCGGCGTCGATGACCTCACCGGCGGGAACCACCGCGGCCACCACCTCTTCTCCGCCGCCCACCCGGGTCATGCCGACGACGGCGGCCTCGGCCACCGAGGGGTGCCGCTTGAGCGCCTCCTCCACCTCGGAGGGGGAAACGTTGAAGCCGCCGGTGATGATCAGTTCTTTGATCCGGTCCCGGACCGTCACGAAGCCGTCCTCATCGACGCTCACGATGTCCCCGGTACGGAACCAGCCGCCGTCGAGCAGCGCCGCCCTGGTGTCCTCCGGACGGTTCCAGTACCCCTGGAAGACCTGCGGTCCGCGGATCAGCAGCTCCCCCTCCTGCCCCGGCTCCCGGTCCCGGTCCGGGTTCTCGGGATCCACGACGCGGATGTCGGTCAGCGGGAAGGGCACGCCGACGGTTCCGGGGCGGCGGGTGGGTCCCATCGGGTTGCCGAGCGCGATCGGCGAGGTTTCGGTGAGCCCGTAGCCTTCGATCAGCAGGCCTCCGGTGGCTTCCTCCCAGCGGCGGACGGTCTCCACCGGCAGGTTCATGGCGCCGGAGATGGCAAAGCGCACGCCGCTCAGCGGGATGCCACGCTTCTGCGCCCCGTCGACCAGTCGGTCGTAGATGGGCGGAACGGCGGGCAGGAACGTGGGCGGGGTCGTGGCGGCCGCATCCAGGACCAGGTCGACGTCGAAGCGCGGGAACAGCACCAGCCGGGCACCGACCGCCATGGCGGTGGTCAGGGACAGGGTCAGCCCGTAGGCGTGGAACATGGGCAGCACGCCGTAGAACGTCTCGCCGCCGTCGCGCAGTCCGGGCACCCAGGCACGGCCCTGCGCGGCGTTCGCCGCCAGGTTCGCGTGCGTGAGCATGGCCCCCTTGGGATGGCCGGTGGTCCCGCTGGTGTACTGGATGACCGCCAGGTCTCCGGGCACGGGCCGGCGGTGGCGCTGCGGCAGCGGGCGGCCCTTGAGCAGCTTCCGCCAGGAGGTCACCGGGCGGGGCTCCTGCCGGACCTTGTCCTTGACGGTCAGCGCGGCGCGGGCCTTCCGGGCGGCCGGGACGGGCAGCTTCAGCTTCAGCCGGGTGCCGCGCGGCATGGCCTCCACCAGGTTCACGGAGATGATGCTGCGCAGGGCCAGGTCCTCGGGCAGGCCCTGCAGGCGGTCCACCACCTTGTCCCAGGCGATCGCGACGACGGCGTCGTGGTCTTCAAACTGGTGGCGCAGTTCGCGGTCCGTGTAGAGGGGGTTGTGCTCCACCACCACGGCTCCCAGCCGCAGCACGGCGTAGAACGCCACCACGTGCTGCGGGCAGTTGGGCATCACCAGGGCGACCCGGTCGCCGGCCCTGACGCCCAGCCGGCGCAGCCCGGCAGCGGCGGCGCGGACCTGCTCGCCGAGTTCCCGGTAGGTGGTGCTGCGGTCAAAGAAAACCAGGGCCGGGCTGCTGCCGTAGCGGCGCACGGACTGCTCCAGCAGGTCCACGAGCGAGACATCAGGCAGCTGCGGCGCGGCGGGAACGCCGTCGGCGTAGTGCCGGGTCCAGGGGCGGTGCGGGTCCGGTTGCGGGGTGTTGTTCTTCCTGCTCACGGTTCGACTTTAGCGGGCGCTCCTGTGGGTTTGCGCAGGGCCGCTTCCGAAGGCCCGGCCTTCCCCCCGCGGGCGGGCGGTCTCGGCTACACTGGAGCGCTGAAGGGGAGTAGCTCCGACACCGCCGGCTCCGCCGGGGCGTCGCGGCCTGTCGACATACTGGCCTGACCGGCCCGGCAGTCCACCCGCAGTGCGGGCGAGCGAGACCTTCGGCCAGCAGTCGTATGCCGGCCGGAGCCCCTGCGTGCATGCTCCGGCCCTGACAGGAGCACAGTGAATCCCACCGCCGACACCCCGACGCCCGGCGAGCAGCCCTCCCCCGAGCCTTCCGCCCAGGACATCCGCCGCTGGCGGCAGTACCTGGCCGATGAGCGGGCCGAAGCCGCAACCTACCGGTACCTCGCCGATCGGCGGCAGGGTGAGGAGCGGGACATCCTGCTGCGGCTGGCCGACGCCGAGGGCCGGCATGAGGAGCACTGGCTGAAGCTGCTCGGAGGTCACGCCGACCAGCGGCTGCGGCCGTCCTGGCGCAACCGGCTGCTTGGCTTCCTGGCCCGCCGGTTCGGGTCCGTCTTCGTCCTGGCCCTCGCCCAGCGGGCGGAGGGCCGCTCCCCGTACAGCCGGGACCCCTCCGCCACCCCGGCCATGGCCGCCGACGAACAGATCCATGAAGAGGTCATCCGCGGCCTGGCCACCCGGGGGCGCACCCGGCTCTCCGGCAACTTCCGGGCCGCGGTGTTCGGAGCCAATGACGGCCTGGTCTCCAATCTGGCGCTGATCATGGGCATCGGCGCCACCGGGGTGTCCAGCACGTTCATCCTGATCAGCGGCCTGTCCGGGCTGCTCTCCGGGGCGCTGTCGATGGGGGCCGGAGAGTACGTCTCGGTCCGCTCGCAGCGGGAGCTGCTGGACGCCTCGAAGCCCACGCAGATCACCCTCTCCGCGGCCAAGTCCCTGGACATCGACGCCAACGAGCTGGTGCTCATCTACCGGGCGCGCGGCATGAGCAAGGAAGCCGCCGAGCACCGCGCCGCCGAGCGCATGGGCCTGTTCAGCTGCGACTGCGATCCGAGCCTCTCGCTGAACCCCGAGGACGGGGACACCGCGGACGAGTACGAAGAGGTCGGCACCGGGCTGGGCGCGGCGGTGTCCAGCTTCTGCTTCTTCGCCTCCGGAGCGATCGTGCCCGTGCTGCCGTATCTGTTCGGGCTGACCGGCATGACCGCCGTCGTCGTGTCCCTGGTCCTGGTCGGGCTGGCGCTGCTGTTCACCGGCGGCGTCGTCGGCCTGCTCTCCGGCACCTCCCCGCTGCTGCGCGGGCTGCGCCAGCTGGCCATCGGCTTCGGCGCAGCCGGCGTGACGTACGCGCTGGGCCTGGTCTTCGGCGTCGCCGTCGGCTAGCGGCTGAGCCCGACGGCGGCGCCGCCTTCGGGCTCAGCCGGCCGCCGCCGCCCGGCGGATGTCGGCCGCCTCCTGGCCGTGGCCGCCGAGCTGCTCAAGCTCGTGGGCCAGCTCCTCCAGCTCCGCACCGCCGGCCATCTGCGTGGTCAGGTCGTCCAGGCTGATGCCGTCCTTGGTGTAGTAGCCGATCGACCGGCCGCGCTTGAGCAGCAGGAACCGGTCCCCCACCGGGTAGGCGTGGTGCGGGTTGTGGGTGATGAACACCACGCCCAGCCCGCGGTCCCGGGCCTGGAGGATGTAGCGCAGCACCACGCCTGACTGCTTGACGCCCAGCGCCGCGGTGGGCTCGTCGAGGATCAGCACCTTCGCCCCGAAGTACACCGCCCTGGCGATGGCGACGGACTGCCGCTCGCCGCCGGACAGCTGGCCGATGGGCTGCTCCGGATCCCGCAGGTCAATGCCCATCCCGGCCAGTTCGGTCCGGGTGATCTCCTTCATCCGCCGCACGTCGAGCCGTTTGAAGGGCCCGGCGCCCACGGTGAGCTCGGAGCCGAGGAAGAAGTTCCGCCAGACCGGCATCAGCGGCACCACGGCCAGGTCCTGGTACACGGTGGCGATGCCGGCGTCGAGCGCCTTGCGCGGAGAGGTGAAGGTTGTTTCCTCCCCGCCCACCAGCAGCGTGCCTTCGTCGTGGCGGTGCAGCCCGGACATGATCTTGATCAGCGTGGACTTGCCGGCGCCGTTGTCGCCCAGCACGCAGGTGACCCGCCCGGCCTCCACATCCAGGTCCACTCCGCCGAGGGCGTGGATGTTGCCGTAGCGTTTGCCGACGCCGCGCAGGCTCAGCAGCCCGGCGTCGTCGCCGGCAGCGGCGGCGGGGACCCCGTCCCGGGCGGCCGCGTGTTCAGGGGTGGCGCTCATTTGCTTTCCTCCGCACGCCGTTTCACGACAAGGTTGACGATCGTGGCCAGCAGCAGCATCAGGCCGAGGAAGAACTTGAACCAGTCCGGGTTCCACTCGGCGTACACGATGCCCTTGTTGGCCATGCCGAAGATGAACGCGCCGATGGCTCCGCCGATCGCCGAACCGTAACCGCCGGTCAGCAGGCAGCCGCCGATCACCGCGGCGATGATGTACAGGAACTCGTTCCCGATGCCCTCGCCGGACTGCACCGTCTCGAAGGCAAAGAGGTTGTGCAGGCCCAGCAGCCAGCCGCAGAAGCCAACGGCCATGAACAGCGCGATCTTGGTCCTGGCCACCGGGACGCCGACGGCGCGGGCCGCGTCCTCGTCCCCGCCTGCGGCGAAGATCCAGTTCCCCGCCCGGGTGCGCAGCAGGACCCACGAGGCCACCGCCACCAGCGCGATCCACATGAACACGGTGATCTTCACTTCCACGCCGCCGAGGGTCACCGAGGAGGCGAAGACCGCCTTCGCCGAGGCGAACCCGTCCATGTCGGAGATCCTCGGCGACGACACGCTGCCGCCGACGGCGCGGGTCAGGCCCAGGTTGAGGCCCGTAAGCATCAGGAAGGTGGCCAGCGTGACCACGAAGGACGGCAGCTTGGTGCGGATCAGCAGCCAGCCGTTCAGGAAACCGATGCCCAGCGAAACGGCCAGCGCCAGGCCCACGCCCACCCACAGGTTCAGCGAGAAGTACCAGCTGAACAGGGATGCGGTCAGGGCCGAACTGATCACGGCGACGCCGGCCGAGAGGTCGAACTCGCCGCCGATGATCAGCAGCGACACGGCCACCGCCATGATTCCGATGGTCGAGGAACCGTACAGCACGGTGGCGAAGGACCCCGGCTGCAGGAAGGTCGGGGCGACGACGGCGAAGAACGCGAACATGGCGACCGCGCCTACCAGGGCTCCGAATTCGGGGCGGCCGAGCAGGCGGACCGGAAGGCTCTTCCGGCGGGCCGGTCCTCCGCCGTCGGGCGCCGCGGGCGGGCGGATCATTGTTGCATGCGACATGGGCTCTCCTTTCGCCGGCGGTTCAGCGGATGCCGTCGCGGGCGTGGTCCAGGACCTCGCCGGCGTTGGAACCGTCGATGATGGCCGGCCCGGTCAGCACGGGCTGCCCGCCGCCGACCTGGAACCCGCCGCGGGTGTACTGCCAGATCGCCTCGACCGCCCCGTAGCCCTGCAGCCAGGGCTGCTGGTCCACGGTAAACAGCACCGAACCGTCGGCGATGCCCTGCGCCAGCTCCGGGTTCAGGTCGAACGAGGCGACCTTCGCCGCGTGGCCGGTCTCGCGGACCGCGGAGGCTATGGTCAGGGTGAACGGTGCACCCAGGCCGATCACGGCGTCAATGTCGGCCGAGGTCTGCAGCTTGGCGGTAACCGTGGAGGCAACCTGGGTCATGTCGGTGCCCTGGACGTACAGGTTCTCGGTCTCCGGAATGACCTGCTTCACGCCGGCGCAGCGGGCCTCATGGCCGACGTTGCCCTGTTCATGAATCACGCAGATGGGCCGCTCAAGGCCCTCCTCCACAAGCCGCTGCCCCACTGCTTCCCCGGCCAGCCGGTCGTCGGCCCCGAAGTGGGTGAAGGCACCGAGCCCCGCCGAAACATCTTCGCCGGCGTTGATGCTCACCACCGGGATCCCGGCGTCGGCGGCCTTCCGGACGGCGGACGACAGCGCCTCCGGCTTGGCCAGGGTCACCACGATCCCGTCCACCCGCTGGTCGATGGCCTGCTCCACCAGCTGGGCCTGCCGGCCGCCGTCGGGGTCGGAGCTGTACAGCAGGTCGACGTTGTCCTTGGCTGCGGCTTCCTCGGCGCCCTTGCGCACGATGTCCCAGAAGGTGTCCCCCGGGCCCGCGTGGGTGATCAGCGCGACAGTGATTTCAGGTGTGTTGGCGACCTGTCCGCCGCCGGCGGCCTCGGCTTCAGCGGCGGCCCGGCCGCCGCTGCCGGAGCAGCCGGCCACGGCCAGCAGCGGCAGCAGCATGGCGGCGGCAGCTGCCTTCCGCCAGGCGTTCTTCTTCAGCATCTTCATCTCCTTTGGGCACGGCTCATCGCCTGGTCGGCAGCCGCCGTGCGGACTTCCCCGGTTCCGGGCAGCGTCGATGGCACCCGGCCGGGCTTTCCACCATATCGGGTCCCGCAGCGGGCTCGGTCGGCCGGCGCCCCGCGGCGGGGTGCAGCCGGGGCCGGCAGTCCCGCGGAATCCCCGCCTCCACCACGCCGCTGTGACCGGTTCCGCAGGATCATCCGGAATTTGACTTGTCCATGAGCGCGTTGAAGTCTTGAAGCGATTCCATGTCAACCGGAGAAAGGGCCGCCTGCACGAAGGATCACTGCCAGTCCCCAGCCCTCTCACTGCCGCCCGGCAGGGCTGGTCCCACCGGTGCCGGGCCCGAGGGATCCTCCGTCTGCTCGAACAGCACGCTGCAGGCAGCCCTTTTCCACGTGAACGGAGGCATCACCTTGGGGACCATCAACGACCCCTCCCTCGAAAGTCCGACGCCGGGCAGCGACCCCGCGGCGGAATCCGCGCGGCACGATCCCGCTGCGGACACTCCCGCCGGGCATGAGCGCGACCAGGAGATCCTGGGCCAGCTGCTCGAGAGCGAGGCCGAAGTGGCGGCGCAGCAGGACGAAGCGACCCCGGCGAAGCTCGACCGGACCATCTTCGCAGTGGCCGGCGTCCTGACCCTGGCCTTCATCCTGTGGGGCTTCCTGGACAGCTCGGGGCTCGGCAGCGCCTCCACCGCCGCCCTGAACTGGGTCATGGAGAACACCGGCTGGCTGTTCGTGCTGCTGGCGTCCTTCTTCGTGCTCTACGTCCTGTGGCTGGCCCTGGGCCGTTTCGGCCGCATCCCGCTGGGCCGGGACGGCGAGGCACCGGAGTTCCGGACCTGGTCCTGGATCTCCATGATGTTCGCCGCCGGCATGGGCATCGGCCTGATGTTCTACGGCGTGGCCGAGCCTCTCTACTACTACCTCTCCCCGCCGCCGGGCACCGTCGAGGGCCAGTCCGCCGAGGCGATCGAGACGGCGCTGGCCACCTCCATGTTCCACTGGGGCCTGCACCCCTGGGCCATGTACGGCGTCATCGGCATCGCGATGGCGTACGGCAGCTTCCGGCTGGGCCGCAGCCAGCTCATCTCCTCGCTCTTCACCTCCCTGTTCGGCAAGCGGACGGTCGAGGGGCCGGTGGGCAAGGTGCTGAACATCTTCGGCATCTTCGCCACCCTCTTCGGCACTGCCGCCTCCCTGGGCCTGGGCGCGCTGCAGATCGGCAGCGGCATCCAGTCCACCGGCTGGCTGGGTGACGTCGGAACCCCCATCCTGGTCGCGATCATCGCCGTCCTGACCGCCTGCTTCGTGGCCTCCGCCCTGTCCGGGATTTCCCGCGGCATCCAGTGGCTGTCCAACATCAACATGGTCCTGGCCGTCGTCCTCGCCCTGGTGGTCTTCGTCGCCGGACCCACATTGTTCATCCTCAACGTCCTTCCCTCCGCGCTGGGCAGCTACGCCGCCGACATGGCGGAAATGGCGGCACGGACCGAAGCCGTGGGCGGCGACGCCCTGCGCGAGTGGCTCTCCTCCTGGACCATCTTCTACTGGGCCTGGTGGCTGTCCTGGACCCCGTTCGTGGGCCTGTTCATCGCCCGGATCAGCCGCGGCCGCACCATCCGCCAGTTCGTCACCGGCGTGCTGCTGGTCCCCACGGCCGTCAGCCTCGTCTGGTTCTCCATCTTCGGCGGCGGCGCCATCGGCCTGCAGCGCTCGGCCGAGGCCTCGGGCGCCGAGGGCCTGGCCACCATGGCCGACGGCGAGCTCAGCATCTCGTTCGACGGCGCGCTGTTCACGCTGCTGGACGCGCTGCCGCTGCCGAACATCCTCGCCGCGGCGGTATCGGTCCTCGCCATGGTCCTCGTTGCCATCTTCTTCGTGACCGGCGCGGACTCCGCGTCACTGGTGATGGCCACCCTCAGCTCCAACGGCAGCGAGAAGCCCTCCCGCGGCGTCGTGGTCTTCTGGGGCCTGCTGACCGGTGCGGTGGCGGCGGTGATGCTGCTCGCCGGCGGTGACGAACCGTCCGAGGCCTTGGACGGGCTGCAGAACATCACCATCGTCGCGGCCCTGCCCTTCGCGATCGTGATGCTGCTGCTGTGCGTGGCGCTGTACAAGGACCTGTCCCGGGACCCGCGGGCGCTGCGGCGCGAACTCGCGCTGTCCGTGGTCGAGCGGGCCATCCGCAGCGGCGTCGAGGAGCACAACGGGGAACCGTTCAACCTGGTCACCTCGCCGCCTGACGCGGCGGCGACGTCCGACGCCGGTTCCGACGGCGGCCCTGACGCCTCCGGGAAGGCACCGGCGAAGGATACCCGCCCGGGTACACCGGAACCAGCAGGCAGGGACGAATAGCCCGTCCTTTGCGCTGAAAGCCCGCCCCGGGGCTTGTTGAGGGCTGGCCCGAACTCGTAGGCTCCTGCAAAAGTTACCGAACGGTAACCAAGCATCCGGTCCATGACAACGAGGTCAGCCATGAACAAAGCCCTGGGCTCCGCGCTTGCCGCGGCGCTGCTGCTGGGATCCTTCCTCGCAGCAGCGCCAGGCGCCGCCGCGGTCACCGAAGCAGTTCCCCCCGCCCCCGCCGAGGCGGCGCCGCCGCCCGCAGCCCGCACCGACGTCGTGCTGACGTCCTTTGACGGCACCCCGATCCACACCAACTTCTTCCCGGCAGCGGGCCTGGCGGCGGAAGAGAAGGCACCCACCGTCATGGTCGGTCCAGGCTTCGGCTCACCCGGCGGACGGAACCCGGACTCGGCCACCAGCGCCCTGATCGGCTCGATCGGCCTCGGCCCGCTCCGCGAAGCCGGCTACAACGTGCTCACCTGGGATCCGCGCGGGTTCGGCTACAGCGGCGGCGAAGCGTACGTGAACCACCCCGAGTTCGAGGGCCGGGATGCGCAGATGCTCGTCGACTTCATCGCCGGCCAACCCGAAGCCGCGCTCGACGCCCCCGGTGATCCCGTGCTCGGCATGGCGGGAGCCTCCTACGGCGGCGGCATCCAGTTCGTCCTCGCCGCCCGGGACAGCCGGGTGGACGCCATCGCCCCCACCATCGCCTGGAACGACCTGACCACCAGCCTGTACCAGGACGGGGCCTTCAAGAAGGGCTGGGGTTCGCTGCTCTGCCTGCAGGGCACCGTATCGGGCCAGCTCGGTTCACTGGTCGGCAACCACGGCGCCCTGGCGGCTCCGGTGCGGCAGGCGTGCCGGGAGGGCCTGAACTACCCGTACAAGCTGAGCCAGACCTCCGTGGACTACTTCGCCGGGCTCACCTCGGACGCGTTGTTCAGCTCGATCAGCGCCCCGACCCTGATCATCCAGGGCACCGTGGACACGCTGTTCCCCCAGGACGAGGCCACCCGCAACTATGACCTGATCCGCAGCGCGGGCACCGAGGTGAAGATGCTGCAGTTCTGCGGCGGCCACGGCCTGTGCTCGGCCACCGCGGGGCCTGAGCGCATCACCCAGGCCACGCTGGACTGGTTCGGCAGGCACCTCGACGGCCGGGCCGTCGACACCGGGCCCGGATTCGAATTCATCGACCAGCTCGGAGTGACCCGGGCCGCCGATGCCTACCCGCAGCCCGCGGGCGCGCTGACCGGCACCGGGAAGGGCTCGCTGCTGCTCAGCCCGGCGGCCGTCAGCGGCGGCATCGTCGCCGCCGCGTGGGCGCCGTCCGCGGTGAACGTGCCGATCGGGGCGCCCGCCGTCACCACCTCGGTGTTCGGTGCGCCGCAGCTGACCCTGACCTACCGCGGCACCGGGCGGACCGCCGAAACGCACGTCTACGCACAGATCATCGACCGGTCCCGGGCGTCCCTGGTGGCCGGCAACCAGGTCACTCCGGTGCCGCTTATTTTGGACGGCGTCGAACGCACCATCACCATCCCGCTGGAGGAAATCTCGCACACGGTGTCCCCGGGCACCCGGCTGGCGCTGCAGCTGACCCCCGCCTCGACGGTCTACGCCCCGCCCACCGTTACGGCGCACACCAGCTTCACCGCCGCCATCACGCTGCCCACCGTCGCGGACTACCCTGTAGTTCCATAACCTGACCGCACACAACCACGACGGCGGCGGGCCGGGCGCCTGCACCCGCCCGCCGCCGTCGGGCCGGCTTCGCCTTGAACGGCCCGGCCCGGAAAGGCACCGGATGGTACAGCCCGCCCCCACGCTTCAGCTGCGCAGCTCCGCGGAGATTCCGCAGATCGGCCTCGGCACCTGGCCGATGGACGACGCCGAAGCCGCAGCCGCCGTTGAGGCGGCCATCGACCTCGGCTACCGGCATTTCGACACCGCCGAAAACTACGGCAACGAGCGCGGCGTCGGCGAGGGGATCCGGCGCAGCGGGATCGCCCGGTCCGAGGCGTTCGTCACCACCAAGTTCAACCGGAAGTGGCACAGCCGCGACGGCGTGCGTGAGGCCCTGCGCCGCAGCGTGGAACGGCTGGGCACCGAATATGTGGACCTGCTGCTCATCCACTGGCCCAATCCGGACCAGGACCGCTTCGTCGAGGCCTTCGCCGGCATGCGCGAGCTGCTGGAGGAAGGACTGATCCGGGCCGCCGGAGTCTCCAACTTCAAGCCCGCCCATCTGCAGCGGCTGCTGGCCGAGGGTTTGGTGCCCGACGTCAACCAGGTGCACCTCGACCCCTACCGGCCCCGCGACGACGTCCGCGCAGCTGACGCAGGCAGCGGCATCGTCACCGAGTCCTGGAGCCCCATCGGCCGCGGCGGGGACCTGCTGGCCGAACCCGTGCTTACCGGCCTGGCGGACAAGTACGGCAAGACCGCCGCCCAGGTGGTGCTGCGCTGGCACGTGCAGCACGGCCTGGTCGCCATCCCCAAGTCGGCCAACCCGGAGCGGATGCGGCAAAACCTGGACGTCTTCGACTTTGCGCTGGACGCCGGGGAGGTCGCGGCCATCGATGCGCTGGCCGATCCGGCCGCCCCGCTCACCGACTCCGACGAGTTCGGGCACTAAGCCGCCCCGCCACGCACCGCCCCGCCGCGCGGTGCAGCCGCAGCGGGCAGCATGCGAAAGGCCCCCATGCGAAAAAGGGACCCCCGCACGGATTCCGTGCGGGGGTCCTTTTCGCGGGGCGCAGCTGCCTTAGAGGGCGGCGTAGACCTCGCGCAGCAGGGTGGCGGTCTCGGACGGCGTCTTGCCGACCTTGACGCCCGCAGCCTCGAGGGCTTCCTTCTTGGCCTGGGCGGTGCCCGCGGAACCGGAGACGATGGCGCCGGCGTGGCCCATGGTCTTGCCTTCCGGAGCGGTGAAGCCGGCCACGTAGCCGACGACCGGCTTGGTGACGTTGGCCTTGATGAACTCGGCGGCACGCTCTTCGGCGTCGCCGCCGATTTCGCCGATCATCACGATCGCCTTGGTCTCGGGGTCGGCTTCGAACGCGGCCAGGGCGTCGATGTGCGTGGTGCCGATGACCGGGTCGCCGCCGATGCCGATGGCGGTGGAGAAGCCGAGGTCACGCAGCTCGTACATCATCTGGTAGGTCAGCGTGCCGGACTTGGAGACCAGGCCGATCGGGCCCTTGCCGGTGATGTTGGCCGGGGTGATGCCGACCAGCGCTTCGCCGGGGGTGATGATGCCGGGGCAGTTCGGGCCGATGATGCGGGTGATCTGCTTGCCGTCGGCGTCGACCTTGGACTGGGCGTGGGCCCAGAACTCGGCGGTGTCCTGCACCGGGATGCCTTCGGTGATGACCACGACGAGGCCGATTTCGGCGTCGATCGCCTCCATCACGGCGTCCTTGGTGAAGGCCGGCGGCACGAAGACGATGGAGACGTCGGCGCCGGTCTTCTCGATGGCCTCTTCAACGGTGCCGAAGACGGGCAGCTCCACGTCACCGTGGGTGACGGTGGTGCCGGCCTTGCGGGCGTTCACGCCACCCACGATGTTGGTGCCGGCCTTGAGCATCAGGGCGGTGTGCTTGGTGCCTTCGCCGCCGGTGATGCCCTGAACGATGACCTTGGAGTCCTTGTTCAAGTAGATAGACATGGTTCTATTCTCTTTTCTGCTTCAGGCAGGCTCGGGTCAGCGGGCGGCGTTGGCCAGCTCGGCTGCCTTGTCGGCGCCTTCGTCCATGGAGGTGGCGAGGGTGACCAGCGGGTGGTTGGCCTCGTTGAGGATGCGGCGGCCCTCTTCGACGTTGTTGCCGTCCAGGCGGACGACCAGCGGCTTGTTGGCCTCGTCGCCCAGGATCTCCAGGGCCTTGACGATGCCGTTCGCGACGGCGTCGCAGGCGGTGATGCCGCCGAAGACGTTCACGAAGACGCTCTTGACCTGCTCATCGTTGAGGATGACGTCCAGGCCGGCGGCCATGACGGTGGCGGAGGCGCCGCCGCCGATGTCCAGGAAGTTGGCCGGCTTCACGTTGCCGTGCTTCTCGCCGGCGTAGGCGACCACGTCGAGGGTGGACATGACCAGGCCCGCGCCGTTGCCGATGATGCCGACTTCGCCGTCGAGCTTGACGTAGTTCAGGTCGTTCGCCTTGGCCTTGGCCTCGAGCGGATCGGCGGCGTCCTTGTCCTCCAGGGCCTCGTGGCCGGGCTGGCGGAAGGCGGCGTTCTCGTCGAGGGAGACCTTGCCGTCGAGGGCGACGATGTCGCCGGCGCCGGTCTTCACCAGCGGGTTGACCTCCACCAGGGTGGCGTCTTCCTTGGTGAACACGTCCCACAGCTTGATGATGGTCTCGGCGACCTTGCCGCGCAGCTCCTCGGGGAAGCCGGCGGCGGCGACGATCTCGTCGGCCTTGGCGGCGTCGATGCCCACGGCCGGGTCCACTGCGACCTTGGCGAGGGCGTCGGGACGCTCGACGGCGAGCTGCTCGATCTCCATGCCGCCCTCGACCGAGCACATGGCCAGGTAGTTGCGGTTGGCGCGGTCCAGCAGGACGGAGAAGTAGTACTCCTCTGCGATGTCAGCGCCCTGCGCGATCATCACCTTCTTGACCGTGTGGCCCTTGATGTCCATGCCGAGGATGTTGGACGCGTGGTCGAACGCTTCGTCCGCGGTCTTGGCGACCTTCACGCCGCCGGCCTTGCCGCGGCCGCCCACCTTGACCTGGGCCTTGACGACAACGACGCCGCCGATCTTCTCCGCTGCGGCTTTCGCTTCTTCAGGAGTGTGCGCCACGATGCCGGCCAGCACGGGAACTCCGTGCGCCTCAAACAGATCGCGCGCCTGATATTCAAACAGGTCCACGGGCTAGTGTCCTTCTACGTCGAAGTAGGTTTACGTCGATCTCGCGATCGAGAAGCAGGTGCGTGACCGCGGGCCTGCCCCTTGGGAACTTTACCGCCCGCACTCCGGCACGGTCCCCAGAGTACCCGTTTAGTGATCAAGGGCACAGTTCTATGGTTTGTAGAAAATACGGGGTTTGCGATATGGGCGCGCGCCCCCTGCTCAGGATTCCTTGGTGAGCGGGGCGTAGCGCAGCAGCAGCCGCTTCTCGCCGGCGTCGAACTTCACCTTCGCCACGGTCTTGTCGCCGCTGCCTTCCACGGAGAGGACCACGCCGTGCCCGAAGCTGTTGTGGTTGACCTTGTCCCCCACCACCACGGAGATGACTTCCTTCTGCGGCTGCACCCGGCCGATGGCCTTGGCCTTGGCCACCGGCGGCACCGGATCGCCGGTTGCGGCACTGTTCCCGGCGCCCCACCAGGAGCCGCCGTAGCGGCTGCCCGTGGAGGAGATGGACCCGCCGCCGCCCCAGGCCGGGCGGTCCATGCCTTCGCGCTTCCACTCGATCAGGTCGGCGGGGATCTCGCCGACGAACTGGCTCGCGGGGTTGTACTGGCTCTGGCCCCACATGCTGCGCACCTCGGAGCGGGTCAGGTAGAGCCGCTGCCGGGCCCGGGTGAGGCCGACGTACGCGAGCCGGCGCTCCTCGGCCAGCTCGGCGGGGTCGGTGGCGGAACGCTGGTGCGGGAAGATGCCCTGTTCCATGCCGGTGAGGAAGACGACCGGGAATTCCAGGCCCTTGGCGGTGTGCAGGGTCATCAGGGTGACCACGCCCTGCCGCCTGGATTCCTCCACGGCTGCCGCGACCTCCTCGGCGGAGTCGGCGGGGGCGTCGGGCACCTGGTCGGCGTCGGCGACCAGGGAGACCTGTTCCAGGAACTGCTCGAGGGTGCCCTCGGGGTTCTCCCGTTCGTATTCGCGCACGACGGCGACCAGCTCGGCCAGGTTCTCCACCCGGGACTCGTCCTGCGGATCGCCGCTGGAGCGCAGCTGCGCCAGGTAGCCGGTCTGCTCCAGCACGGCCTCCAGCGCGGCGGACGCGCCGGAGCCGGACGCCACCTCGGCGAGGTCGTCGATCAGCTTCACGAAGCCGTTGACCGCATTGAGGGAGCGGGTGGCCAGGCCCGGCGCCTCGTCGGCGCGGCGCAGGGCGGCCATGAAGGACACCCGTTCGCGTTCGGCCAGGGCCGCGACGGCGTACTCGGCCCGGTCGCCGATGCCGCGCTTGGGTTCGTTGAGGATCCGGCGCAGGTTCACGACGTCGTCCTGGTTAACCAGCACGCGCAGGTAGGCCAGGGCGTCCTTGATCTCCTTGCGCTCGTAGAACCGGGTGCCGCCGACCACCTTGTACGGCAGGCCCACGCGGACCAGCACGTCCTCCAGGGAGCGGGACTGGGCGTTGGTGCGGTAGAAGATCGCGACGTCGCCCGGGCGCAGGTTCTCCTCGTCCTGCAGCCGGTCGATCTCCTCGGCGATGAAGCGGGCCTCTTCGTGCTCGTTCTCGCCCACGTAGCCGATGATCCGGTGCCCTGCGCCCTCGGCGGTCCAGAGCTTTTTCTCGGGCCGGTTCGGGTTGCGGGAGATCACGGCGTTCGCCGCATTCAGGATGGTCTGCGTGGAGCGGTAGTTCTGTTCCAGCAGGATGGTCCGGGCCTGCGGGTAGTCCTTTTCGAAGTCATTGATGTTGCGCACATCGGCGCCGCGGAAGGCGTAGATGGACTGGTCGGAGTCGCCGACGACGGTCAGTTCGGCCGGCGGGACCGGCTCGCCGTCGTTCCCTGCTTCCTCGGCGGCGGGGGCACCGGCGCCGACCAGTTCCCGGACGAGGGCGTACTGGGCATGGTTGGTGTCCTGGTATTCGTCCACCAGCACGTGCCGGAAGCGCCGGCGGTAGTACTCGGCCACGCCGGGGAAGGCCCGGAACATGTACACGGTCTGGGCGATCAGGTCGTCGAAGTCGTAGGCGTTGGCCTGGCGCATGCGCTCGGTGTAGCCGCGGTAGACCTCGGCCACGGCCGTTTCGAACGGGTCGGAGAGGTTCGCCGTGGCTGCGAAGGCCTCGTCGTCGATCAGTTCGTTCTTGAGCGTGGAGATCCTGTTCGCGATGGCCTTGGGCGTGAACTTCTTCGGATCCAGGTCCAGTCCGCGGGCCACCAGGGTGATCAGCCGCAGCGTGTCCGCCGAGTCGTAGATGGAGAAATTGGAGTTCATGCCCACGGCCTTGGCCTCGCGGCGCAGGATCCGCACGCAGGAGGAGTGGAAGGTGGAGATCCACATGCTCTGCGCGGCCGGGCCGATCAGGGCCTCGATCCGTTCGCGCATCTCGGCGGCGGCCTTGTTGGTGAAGGTGATGGCCAGGACCTGCCCGGGCCGGGCCCGCCCGGTGGCGAGCAGATGCGCGATCCGGTGGGTCAGGACGCGGGTCTTGCCGGAACCGGCTCCGGCCACGATCAGCAGCGGCGAGCCGGCATGCTTCACCGCCTCCTCCTGCTGGGGGTTCAACCCCTCGAGCAGCTCCGCGGCGCGGGCTTCGTCGACGCGGTGCCCGCCGGAGCCGGCACGGCCGGCCGAGGGCCCGCCGTCCGCAGGGTTCCCCCCGGCCGGGCCGCCGCCCTTGGCCCGCCGGGCATCCTTGGTCTCGGGATCGTCTTTGGCGGGCGCGGCGAAGTAGGGATCGAAGAGAAAGTCCATGGTGGGCTTAAGTCTAGGCGCTGCCCCTGACGCTTTGCTGGGCGGAACCGGCGCGGCGCCGTTCAGCCCACCAGGGCGCTGCGGATCTCCCGGACCGCGGCGCGGCCGCCGGCGATGTGCCAGCGGAAGCCGTTGACCTCGACGACGTCGGTGGCTCCCCCGGCGGCGAGCACGATCGCCTTCCCCGGCAGCCAGTCCCATTCCGGGCAGCTGTGCTGGAACCAGGCGCCGAGCCGGCCGGAAGCCACCGATCCCAGGTCGCAGGAGCCCGAGCCCAGCATCCGGATGGTCGCCGTCCGCGAGGCGGCGCGGGTCCACGGCCCTGCCACCTCGGGACGCGGCAGCCAGGTGGGGTGCAGGTAGCTGCCGGCCGAGATCCGGTCCAGGGGGGCGTCGTCCATCACCAGGGCGCCGCCGTTGAGGGTGGCCGGCCGGCCGATGCCGCCGAGGTAGAGCCGTTCCTCCTGCGGCTGGTAGACGGCGCCGAGCAGGACCTCGGGGTCGCCGTCGAGCGGGGCGGCGTCGTCGCTGCGCAGGGCGAGCGCCGAGCACCAGTAGGTGGAGCCGGCGGAGAAGTTGTAGGTGCCGTCCACCGGGTCGATCACCCAGGACCGGCCGGAGCTGCCGCGTACGCTGGCACCCTCCTCGCCCACGATGCCGTCCTCGGGGCGCAGCGCGCGCAGCCTCTCGACGATGAGTTTCTCCGCCGCATGGTCCGCGGCGGTGACGACGTCGGATACGGAGGTTTTCTGCTGGACGTCCAGTCCGCTCCCGCGCATGCGCAGGGCAAGCTGCCCGGCTTCACGGACCAGGTCGGCGGCAAGGTCGAAGTCTTCGCGGCTCGGGGTCAGGCTCATGGGCCCAGCCTAGCGAACCGTCCTCCCGGCGTTCAGCCATACTGGAACCATGTCCAAGACTCCGGCCCAGCGGGCAGCCAAGCACGGAGACCGGGCCGTTCCCGGCAAGGCCGTCCCGCCCGCCAATCCCACCGTCCAGCGCAGTCCGCAGCAGGCGCAGTCGAACGCGAACCTGATCATCATCGCGGGGGTGGTGACCACGCTGTTCCTGTTCTGGTACTACCATCTGCTGACGCTGAACCAGATGACCCAGCTCGCCGGCGGCCTGGCCATGCCCGATTCGCTCATCGGCGGCTATGACCTGGCCTACCTCCAGGACCTGCGCGGCGTGATGGACGCCGACGCCCTGGGGCAGCTGAGCTACCTGCACAAGACGGCCGGCCTGCTCTTCCCGCTGATCTTCGGCTTCACGTGGCTGCTGCTGATCGGCCAGAGCACCCGGCGCCGAACGCTCCGCTGGGTGCTCTGGTCCGCTCCGCTGCTGTTCGTGGTCGTCGATCTGTGGGAGAACGTCGCCATCGATGCGGCGCTGGGCGCCGCCGAGCTAACCGCGGGCGACGCCGCCCTGGCCGGCGGTCTCACGCTCGCCCGCTGGATCCTGCTCGGCCTCAGCCTGCTCGCTGCTGTGGCGGCCGTGTTTTCCCGTCGGGTTGGACGGCCACCAGAACTTGTCGCCCAGCAGGAACGTTAGCGCCGGGACGATCACCGTCCGCACCACCAGGGTGTCCAGCAGGACGCCGATGGCCACCAGGATGCCGACCTGGGTGAGCGTGACCAGCGGCAGCACGCCCAGGACCACGAACACCGCGGCCAGCAGGATGCCGGCGCTGGTGATCACGCCGCCGGTGGAGCGCAGCGCGGCGAGCATGCCCTTCGGGGTTCCCATGGTGCGGGCGTTCTCCTTGGCCCGGGTGACCAGGAAGATGTTGTAGTCCACGCCCAGCGCCGACAGGAACAGGAAGGCGTAGAGCAGCGTCAGCGTGTCCATGGCCGGGAAGTCCAGCACGTACTTGAACAGCAGCCAGCTCAGGCCGGCGGCGGAGAAGTTGGTCAGCAGCACGGTCACCACCAGCAGCACCGGCGCCACCAGCGCCCGCAGCAGGGCGACCAGGACCAGGAAGATCAGGATCACGACCGCGGTGACGACCAGGGTCATGTCGTGCTGGTTGGCCGCCAGCTGATCCACCCGTTCCGCGGCTTCGCCGCCCACGAGTCCGCCGTAGGAGCCGTCCGCCAGGACCTGGCGCATCTCCTCGACCTGGGCGTTGGCCTCGTCGGTGCCGGCTTCGTAGCCGGTGATGACGCTCAGCTGGGTCCGGCCGTCGCTCTCCGAGCCCGGGCTGACGGAGTCAACCCCTTCCACGGACTGCAGGTCGCCGACGGCGGCGTCCACCGAACCGGTGTCCACCAGGACCGTCAGCGGTGTGGTGGAGCCGGCGGGGAAGCCCTCGGCGAGGGTTTCCGCGGCGGTGACGGCCTGGGGCTTTTCGGTGAACTGTTCGTTCTCGCTGAGCCCGATCTGGACGTTGAACAGGGCCACGCCCATGGCAATCAGCACGACGAGCGCCGAACCGGCAATGATCTTGGGCCGCTTGTAGGTGGCCTCGCCGAGCAGGCCCCAGAACTTGCCCTCCCGGGACGGGTCGCCGACCTTGGGCACGAACGGCCAGAACAGCTTGCGTCCGAACAGGACCATGGCCGCCGGCAGCAGGAACAGCGCCCCGGCCATGGCCAGCACCACGCCTGTGGCTGCGGAGAAGCCGAGGCCCCGGTAGCTGAGCGTGTCGGTGAAGAGCAGCGTCAGCAGCGCCAGCACGACCGTGCCGCCGGAGGCGATGATGGCCTCCCGGGTCCGGGTCAGCGCGATGCCCATCGCCTCGTAGACCGATTCGTTGCGGCGCAGCTCCTCGCGGTAGCGGGCGATCAGCAGCAGCGCGTAGTTGGTGGCGGCGCCGAAGACCAGCACGCTGGTGATGCCGACGGCGGAGGGGTCCACTCCGATGCCGGTAACCGGTTCCAGCAGCTCCACCACGTGCAGCGCGAGCTGCTCGATGGTCGCCACGATGGCCAGCGGCACCAGCCACAGCCAGGGCGAGCGGTAGGTCACGATCAGCAGCACCGCCACGATGATGGCGGTGAACAGCAGGAGCGTGAAGTTGGCCCCGGCGAAGACGCCGGCGAGGTCGGCGGAGAACGCGGCCCCGCCGGTCAGTTCCGCGGTCAGTTCCTCGCCCGAGGCCTCGGAGATGGTCTCGCGCAGCTCGGCGACCTCTTCCTCGACCGCGTCGCCGTTGTCGGTGGTCGCCTGCAGGGTCACCGGAACCAGCGCCACAAGGTTGTTCTCGGACACGATCGGGGGCACCTGCGCCGGCGGGGCTTCGACGCCCAAGTCGGTGGCCGCCGTCGTGATCTCTCCGACGGTGGCGAGGTCCTCCTGCGCCAGCTCGCCGCCGTCGGCCCGCGAGACCACGATCAGGGCGGTAGCGTCCTGCGCATCGGGGAAGTCCTCGAGGAGCTGCTCCACCTCGGCGGACTGGTACTTGTCGCTGAGGCCGCCGACCGCGACCTCCCCGGTGTCCTGGGCCGGGATCGCGAAGGCGCCGCCGATGACGACGGCTCCCGTGATCAGCGTCGCCGCCGCGGTCTTCGCGGACCGGACTATTCCTGCAAACATGGGCTTCTCCTGATATGGGAAGATATCTCTGCTAGAAAGTATCTCAAAAGTAGAGATACTTCAACGCCGAGTGGATGCATTGCTATGTATATTGGAGGCCGATGAGCAACGGACGGAGTGCGGTGGAGGACCAGCAGCGGCTGCGGTGGAACATCATCACCGCCATCCGGGGCCTGAGCCTGGACGGCCAGCGGGTGGCGGACGTCTTCGCGCACCGCAACGGCCTCAACGCCACCGACATGCGCGCCCTCGTGATGATCATGGAGGCGGAAACAAAGGGCGCCCCGCTCACCGCCGGCCAGCTCAGCGCCGCTCTCGGCACCTCCTCCGGCGCCACCACTGCGGTGATCGACCGGCTGGAGCGGATCGGGCATATCCATCGACTTAAAGGGCACAGCGACCGGCGCAAGGTCACGCTGCACTTCGAGCCGGTGGCCCGCGACCTCGCCGGAGCCTTCTTCGGCCCCCTCGGGTCCCTCGCCGAGGGCGTCATGGACCGCTACTCGGAGCAGGAGCTGGGCGTGATCCTGGACTTCCTGGTGCGGATGCGCGACAGCTACGACCGGCATCTGCAGTCGCTGCGCGACGGCGCCGACGATGCCGCGCTGCCGCCCTCCGGAGGCGAACAGCCGGCCGGCCCGGTGAGCGGCACGCGGGGCTCCGGTGGCACGGACCGGATCGAAAACGGGTAAGCTGATTACCGCGCCGGCCCCGCCGGCCCGCCTCCGTAGCTCAGTAGGATAGAGCGGCCCTCTCCTAAAGGGCAGGTCGTCGGTTCGATTCCGGCCGGGGGCACTTTTACTGCCCGGTCGCTGCCTGCTCCGAAGCCCACCGTACGTCCGCCGGGCAGCCCGCTCCCCCTCCGCTGACGGGTCCCCGGTGCCTTCCGCTTCACGGGCGGGGTTCCTGTGTTCCTATTTCACTGCGCCTGCAGTCAGACCGCCGATCAGGCGTTTCTCGATAACGGCAAACAGGATGATCACGGGGACAATCGCCACGATCGAAACGCCGAAGACGTACTGCCAGCTGGTGGCGTACTGCCCAATGAACTTGGTCAGGGCCACCGAAAGCGGCTGGTTTTCCGACGTGGACATGATGACCAGGCTGGCGGCGAACTCGTTCCAGGCGGACACGAACGTGAAGATCACAGCCGTGACGACGCCCGGCCACACCAGCGGCAGGTTAATGGTGAACAGCACCCGGAGTCTCCCGGCTCCGTCGATCTGGGCCGCCTCGTCGATCTCCCGGGGCACCGCAGCGAAAAAGCTGTGCATGATCCAGAGCGCGAAGGAAAGGTTGAAGGCGGCGTTGATCAGGATCATCGCGAGCCAGGTGTCGTTCAGGTCCAGCCACAACATCTGCCGAAAGAGCCCTGCAGTCAAGACGGCGGGCTGGAGCATCTGGGTAACAATGACCAGGAACAGGAAGGCCATGCGGCCCGGGAAACGGAAGCGGGCCGTGTAGTACGCCGCCGGGGTGGCAACGAGCAGGACCAGGACGGTGGCGCACACCGCGATGACAATCGTGGAGACGAGGTTGAAAGGCAGCGGCGTCTCGGGGGTGTCCCACATGGTGGCGTAGTTTCCGAACTGCAGCCCCTCCTGCGGGAGGTAAGCAGGCGGAACACCGAGGATCTCGGCCCGTGTTTTGAGCGATCCCACCAGCATGATCAGATACGGCGACAGGAAGACCAGTCCGATGAGTGCGCCGACGGCTGACCGGGCTGCCATGCGGCCCCGGCCGGCCCCGCCTGCGCGGTGCCGGGATGGGCGCCCGTGCAGCTCCAGCGGCGGGCGGGCCTGGACCGGGGCGGGAGCGGTGGCAGCCATCTCATGCCTCCTTCATTGGCTTGACGATCCTGACGTAGACGGCGACGATCACCAGCACCGCGGCGAAATTGACCACGCTGAGGGCGCTGGCGATATCCAGCCGCCTGTCGAACTGCAGCACCTTGAAGATGTAGGTCATCAGGGTGTCGGCGCTGTAGCCGGGAATAGAGCCGGTCATGATGCGCAGGATCGGCAGGTTGTTGAAGACGTTGATGATGTTGATCAGCACCGCGACCGCCAGGGCTCCTCGCAGCTGTGGCAGCACCACGCTGAAAAACGTCCGTGCGGGGCCGGCGCCGTCCATTTTTGCGGCCTCGAGTGCGTCGTCACCGATCGCCTGGAGCCCTGCAAGCAGCGTGTAGGTGGTGAAGGGCAGCGACACGAAGACACCCACGATGACTGCCGCCGCCAGAGCGGAGGTGACGTTCTTGGTGAAGCCGTAGCTCGAATCCATCAGCCCGACGTCGACCAGGAGCTTGTTGATGATGCCGTAGTCCCGGTCCAGCCCGTAGTAGAACACTGTGGTGGTCATCACCACGCTGGCGGCCCACGGCACCACGACGGCCATCCGGACCAGCGTGCGGCCCGGAAAGGGCTTGTTAAGGAAGTTGGCCAGCGCCAGGGAAATCAGCACGGTCAGGGTCACGACAGCCACCACCCACACCACTGTGTTGACCATGATCCGTGGCAGGTTGGGATCGGAGAACACCGTGGCGAAGTTCTCGAATCCCACGCCCTCGACGTCGGTGCCCGCCTGGCTGATCCGGCGGGTGGAGTTGTAGACCATATACCCGGCTGGGAAGATCACCACTCCAAAAATCAGCACCAGCACGGGTCCGATCCACAGCAGGGCGGGTGCCAGCCCCTCGCTGCGGCGTGAACGGCGTCCGATCGTCGTGCGCGGCCGGGGCAGTGTGCGCATGGTCGGTCCCTTTCTCGGTACGGGGCCGGTTCCGAGAGCGATACCGGCCCCGCGGCGGGCTGCAGATCAGGATTCGTCGGCTTTGGCCTGGATCTGCTCCAGGACTGCGGCCGGCTCCTGGTCCTCAAGCTGACCCATCAGCGACTTGAAGGCTCCGTCGGTGGCGTTCCAGCCCGGATTGGTGGTGGGGTAGAAGCTGGCGCTGGGCAACATGTCCAGGAACGGCTTCAGAGTTTCGTCGGAGCCCATTGCTTCGGATCCGCTCTTGGTGGTCGGCAGGAAACCCTCCGTCTGCACCCAGTTCAGGTACTGGTCCTGTGCGAAGAAGAAATCCATGAACGCGGCGATGGCTTCGGTTTTGTCCTCGTCACTGCGGAAAGCCATCAACCGATCCGCCACGCCCAGGGTTGCGGGTTCACCGGTGTTGGTTGGCACGCTCGCCACCCCGTAGTTCAGGTCGGGGTTCGACTCCTCGATTTGACCTACAGTTTGCGGGAGCCCATACACCATGCCGATCTGCCCCTGGACAAAGACGTTGATCATCGGTGTGCGCTGGGTCGCGCCGGGATCCGGCTGTGTCACTCCATCGGCAATCATCTTCTTCATGAAGGCGGCGGCCTCGACGTTTTCCGGGCTGTTGACGGTGATGGAACTTTCGTCACCGAAGCCGCCGCCGTTGCCGGCGAACCAGATGAGGCTCTCGCCCTGGGCTTCCTCGGAGCCGAGCGGCATGCCATAGCCGGGCGTCCCGGTATCGGAGATTTTCGTCGCGGCGTCGTAGAGCTCGTCCCAGGTGGTCGGCGGCGCCTCGATTCCGGCCTGGTCAAAGAGGTCCTGGTTGTAAAACAGCGCACGGACCGAGGCGATGAGGGGCAGGCCGTACTGGGTCCCTTCGAAGGTCTCGTTCTCCGCGAAGGACTCCTGGAAGTCGGCGAGCGTGTCCTCGCCGGCGACTTCCTCGGCCGGATACAGCAGGCCCTCGTCGGCGAATCCCGAGAAAGGTCCGCCGTTGTAGATGTCCGGCGCCTCACCCGCCTGGATCTTCGTCTGCAGGACCGACTCGAGGTTCTCCCAGGATTCGACCTGCAGGACGACATCGATTCCCTCGTTTTCGGCCTCGAAGTCTTCGATCACGCCCTCCCACAGGGCTTTGGTTCCGTCGGAATAGGTGGGCACGAGCAGGTCGAGAGTAGTAGTCGATCCGTCGTCGTCGCCTCCCTCTGCGCCGAATCCGCAGGAGGAGAGGGCCAGTGCGCCGACAGTGGCGACGGCAATCAGACCGGAGGGCACGATTCGCTTCATGGAATCCTCTTTCGGGTCGGTTCGGAGGTGGTCGCTGACACCGGCAGATGGCCGCTTGACGCGCATTCGTCCGGGAGAACTCTTCCGTGCTGGAGTTTGAGTGATTGAAAGTGATGTCTTCGCGCTGCTCACGCTCATCGACAAGCAGTCGAATGCCCACATGCTCGCCCTCGGTTGTGCACCCGTCAAGAGGAAAGAGCGGTCTTTTCGCACGGAATGGCATCCGTATTCGACTACCTGCCTGCACGTTTCTGCTCTCTGGACATATCGAAAGATCATGATTCACCATGAGCTATCGCGCACCCCGGTCAGCGGGGCGCGGCCCGAAAGGAGCCCCGCATGCCGCACACTCCGACCACAGCTCCAGGTCTCGGGGCCGCCCAGCCCGGGCAGTGGATGCGCAAGGAACTCGAGTCACAGCCGGACATCTGGGAGCTGGCCATTGCCCGGGCGGAGGCGGAGCACCTCCTCCCCAAGCCCACCGCACGTGTGGCTGCAGTGGGATGCGGCACCTCCTGGTTCATGGCCCAGGCCTTCGCTGCGGCCCGGGAGTCCTCGGGGCTGGGCGAAACGGATGCCTTTCCGGCTTCCGAAGCGGCCGTCGTGCCCACCCGCGGGTACGACGGAGTGATCGCCATCAGCCGGTCCGGAACCACCAGCGAGGTCCTCGAACTCCTCCGGGTGCTGCGGTCGGCGGCCATTCCCACCATCCTGCTCGTGGGCGATGCGAATACGCCTGCTGCCGAGCTGGCCACGGCCGTGGTGGCGCTGCCTTTCGCGGACGAGACCTCTGTGGTCCAGACCCGCTTCGCCACAGCCGCTCTCTGCTACCTGCTGACTTCCCTGGGCTGGGACCTGTCCCCGGCGGTGGACGGTGCGCGCACCGTGATCGCGGAAGAGATTCCCGCAGAGCTGCTGGCCGCGGAGCAGTTCACGTTTCTGGGCCATGGGTGGACCGTGGGGCTCGCCCATGAGGCGGCCCTCAAAATGCGCGAGGCCGGGCAGGAGTGGACGGAGTCGTACCCAGCCATGGAGTACCGGCATGGCCCCATCGCCATCGCGGCTCCCGGCCGCGTCACCTGGCTGCTGGCGCCCGCACCCGAGGGCCTCGGAGACCAGGTTCGCGGCGCCGGTGCCCACTTCGAGGCAGCCTCCCACCATCCGCTCGCCGAGCTCGTCCGAGTGCACCGCCTCGCTCTGGCCCGCGCACTCGCGCGCGGGATGAACCCCGACCGGCCGCGGAACCTGACCCGTTCCGTGATCCTCTCCGGTTAGGAGGCCATCGTGTCCGTCTCACCGCCGCAGGACGAGGGTCTGGTCCTGGCCTTCGATGTGGGCGGAACGGATATCAAGGCCGCCCTGCAGGATAATGCCGGCCGTTTCCGTGGACTGATGCGCGTGCCTACTCCGCAGGATGCGCGCCGGCCGGGGGACATCATCGTTGAACGGGTCGCCGAGCTCGCACAGGAGTACGCTGTCCGGGCTGAGGGCCGCCCAATCCGCTCCGTCGGATTCGTCGTGCCCGGACTCGTTGATGAGGACGCCGGAACCGGCATCCTCGCAGCGAACCTGGGCTGGCGCAACTACCCCTTCGCCTCCCGCCTGCACGAGGCCACCGGACTGCCGGTCGCCTTCGGACACGACGTTGGGCTTGCCGGCGAGGCGGAGATGCGCGTGGGCGCCGGCCGCGGACTGTGTGACGTGGTGGTCCTCATCGTCGGGACCGGGATTGCCGGCGCCGTGTTTGCCGACGGACGTCGCGTGCGCGGCGGCGGGTTCGCCGGCGAGTTCGGTCACATGCCCGCCGGCGGCGGGCTTCCCTGCCCTTGCGGAGCCTCCGGCTGCCTCGAGACCGTTGCCTCGGCAGGTGCCATCGCGCGCAGATTCGCTGACCGGACAGGCTCGCCGGTGCGGGAGGCCCGGGAGGTGCTGGCCGCCGCGCGGAAAGGAAACGCCGCTGCCCGCGACATCTGGAACGATGCGGTCGAAGCCCTTGCGACCGTCATCTGCCAGACCGCGGCCGTCCTGGGCAGTGAGGCGGTCATCTTCGGCGGCGGGCTTTCCCAGGCAGGTCCCGCACTGCTGGACCCATTGGCCAGGCTGACCGACGCCAGGCTTTCCTTCCATCGCCGGCCCCGGCTGCTGCGCTCCGCGCTGGGCCAGGACGCAGGGCTGGTGGGGGCGGCGATGCGGGCCAGGGACCTGCTGGGCGGCGCATCATGAACGCAGCACGGAACCTGATCCTGACCCTCACCCCCAACCCCGCGCTCGACGAGACCTACGACCTCGCCGCGCTGGTTCCCGGCAACAGCCATCGGGTGCCCCCGCCCTTGTCCCGCGCCGGCGGCAAGGGGCTCAACGTCGCCCGGGTGGCTCATCAGCTCGGCTTTCCCGCGCTGGCGCTCGCACCGCTCGGAGGGCCGACCGGCGCTGCCTGCCGCGACGAGCTGGCCGCCGCGGGGGTTCCGCACAGGTTGTCCGAGGTCTCCTCCCCCACCCGCCGTTCCATGGCCTTTGTGGACAGGGCCAGGGGCCTGACCACCATCATTAACGAGAGTGGCGTGCCCCTGGATGACCCCGACCGGGAACATCTCTTCGCGCTCGTCGAACGGGAGCTTCCGCACGCCGGCTGCGTGGTCGGCTCCGGCAGCCTGCCGCCGGGAACACCCTCCGACTTCTACGCCCGGCTCGCACGGTACAGCGCTGCTGCCGGTGTGCCCTGCATCGTGGATGCCTCAGGTCCGGCGCTGCTGGCAGCAGCGGCGGCTGGAGTATTCGCGGTGAAGCCGAACCGGGAGGAGCTTCTGGAGACCACCGGCTGCTCCGACGTCGGAGCCGGCGCCGATGTCCTGATCAGGGCCGGTGCCAAGCATGTTTTTGTCACGTCCGGATCCGAGGGCATGCGGCTGTTCAGCGCGGCCGAGCCTGAGACCTGCCTGGCTGCCTCGCTCGGCCGCGTGCTGCGAGGCAACCCCACAGGTGCCGGTGATGCGGCAGTTGCGGCGCTCGCCGTCCTGCTGGCGGCCGGGCAACATGACCCGTGTCGCCTCATTCGGACAGCCACGGCGTGGTCGGCCGCGGCTGTCCTGATGCCCGTTGCCGGAGAAATCTCCACAAGGCACGGCGAATTCAGCGACGAAATCCGTGTCAGAAGAGTCCGTCGCCATCCGCCGCACCGGGAGCAGAACGAATGAGCCTCATACCCACCCGTAGCCTGGTCGACGCCGCCGTTTCCGCCGGCACCGGCATCGGCGCCTTCAACGTCCTGCATCTGGAAACGGCGGAGGCCATTGTCCTCGGCGCCGAGGAGGTCGGCCTGCCGGTTATCCTGCAGATCTCCCAGAACTGCGCCGCCTATCACGGCGGGTTGGAGCCGTTGGCGCTGGCGTGCCGGTCCGTCTCCGCCGCCGCCTCGGTTCCGGTGGCTCTGCATCTGGACCATGCGGAGGACCAGGCCCTCATCAGGGAGGCTTTGGACCTGGGCTTCGGGTCGGTCATGTACGACGGGTCGGGCCTGCCCTACAGCGACAACGTGGCGGCGACGACATCGGTGGTGAAGCACGCGGAGCCCTACGGCGCCTTCGTCGAGGCTGAGCTTGGCAGAGTCGGAGGCAAGGACGGCGCACACGCGCCGGGGGCCCGTACCGACCCCTTCGAAGCTGCGGACTTTGTTCTGGCCACCGGGGTCGACGCCTTGGCTGTCGCCGTCGGTTCCTCACATGCAATGACCCGGCGCAGCGCGGAGCTGGACCTGATGCTCATCAGCGACCTCCGCCATGCGCTGCACGTGCCTCTGGTCCTGCACGGTTCTTCCGGCGTGGGGGACGAGATGCTCGCGGCCGCAGTACGGGCGGGCATGACTAAGATCAATGTTTCAACTCATTTGAACGGGTTTTTTACCCGTGCCGTCCGGACTGTTCTGGAAAATACTCCCGAGCTGGTGGATTCACGGAAATATCTCCATGCCGGCCGACAGGCCCTCGCGCCGGAGGCAGGCAGGCTGTTGGCCCTCCTCTCGCTCGGCGGGAGGAGCCCCGGTGGCCAAGATTAGGATCCAATGGACAAGACAGAGCGGCTGAACGCGATACTTGACCTGCTCGCGGCTCAGGGCAAAGTGCAGATTGAGGACATCGTGTCCGGGCTGGAAGTGTCCGCCGCCACCGCCCGGAGGGACCTGGATGCCCTGGCCGCCCAGCGCCTGCTGACCCGCACACGCGGCGGAGCCACGATGGAAGCCGTGGCCTACGGCCTTCCCTCGCGGTACACCCGTGACGTATTCGCGACACAGAAGGAGGCAATTGCCCAGGCCGCGAGCGCACTTGTACCGCGCGGCGCCGTGATCGGCCTCTGCGGGGGAACCACCAGCACTGCCATAGCCAAGGCCTTGGGTATGCGGCGGGACCTGATGGAACCGTCCAACAAGCCCACGCTCACCGTAGTGACGAACGCCATTAACATTGCGGTTCAGCTGGTGGTGCGGCCCAACATCCGCATCATGGTTACCGGCGGCGTGGTGAATCCCCGCTCCTACGAACTGGTCGGCCCCTATACCGACACCATTCTGGAGCGGGTTGCCCTGGATTTCGCTTTCGTCGGCGTCAACGGGTTGGACCCCGAGGTGGGGCCGACCATCAGTGACGAGGGCGAGGCGGCGGTCAACTCGCTGATGTCCCGCCGGGCCTCGGAAACGTACATCGTGGCCGACTCCTCCAAGATCGGCAGCCGCAGCTTCGCTACCCTCAGCGATTTCGAGTTCCGTAACCTGATCACCGACAACGGCATCACCGTCCAGCAAAAGGCCGCCTTCGAAACCGGCGGCACCCGGGTCATCGTCGCCGACCCGGCCAAGGCGGGCCCGGCCCGCCCCTGACACCGGCCCGGACCTGCCCCACGGCAGCGTTGCCTACGCCGATGGCAGCTGGGTGGGCGCCGTTTCCTGGGCGGGCTCCCTTTCCTGGGCCGGGCTGTCTCCACCCTCGCTGAACTGGGTCCGGTAGAGCTCTGCGTACCGGCCGCCTCGGGCCAGCAGATCCGCGTGGGTGCCCTGCTCGGCGATGCGCCCGCCCTCAATGACCAGGATGCGGTCCGCCGAGCGGATGGTGGACAGCCGGTGCGCGATGACGACCGCCGTCCGCCCGGCCAGTGCTTCGGTGAGCGCGGCCTGGACCGCCGCCTCCGACGTGGAATCCAGGGACGCCGTCGCCTCGTCGAGCAGCACGATGCGCGGGCGGGCCAGCAGCAGCCGGGCAATCGTCATGCGCTGCCGTTCCCCGCCGGAAAGACGGTAGCCCCGCTCCCCCACCATCGTGTCCAGGCCGTCCGGCAGCGAACGGACCAGGTCTTCGAGCCGGGCCCGGCGCAGCGCGTCCCACAGCTCCTCATCGGTTGCCTCCGGCCGGGCCAGGCGCAGGTTGGCGCCGATGCTCTCGTGGAACAGGTGCCCGTCCTGGGTGACCATGCCCAGGGCCCGGCGGATGTCCGCGAAGGACAGGTCCCGCACGTCCGTGCCGCCGTAGCGGACGGCACCGGCGTCGACGTCGTAGAGCCGGGCCAGCAGCCCGGCGATGGTGGATTTGCCCGCGCCGGAGGAGCCCACCAGGGCCACGGTCTGGCCCGGTTCCACCCGGAAGGAGATCCCGTGCAGCACCTCTTCGCCTCCGCGGGAGTCGAGCACCGCAACGTCCTCCAGCGAGGCCAGCGACACCTTGTCCGCGGTCGGGTAGGCGAACCGCACGTCGTCGAACTCCACGCTCAGCGGCCCCTCGGGCAGCGGCGCCGGTTCCGGCTTCTCCTGGATCAGCGGCTTAAGGTCCAGGATTTCGAAGACCCGCTCGAAGCTCACGACGGCGCTCATCACTTCCACCCGGGCGTTGGCCAGGGCGGTGAGCGGTGCGTAGAGGCGGGTCAGCAGCAGCGCCAGGGTCACGACGTCGCCCGTGTTCAGCCGCCCGGTCAGGGCGAACCAGCCGCCCAGCCCGTAGACCAGCGCGAGGGCCAGGGCGGAGACCAGGGTCAGCGCCGTGACGAACACGGTCTGCATCATGGCGGTCTTCACGCCGATGTCGCGCACCCGTGCGGCACGGACTGTGAACTCGGCGGATTCCTGCTCCGGGCGGCCGAACAGCTTCACCAGGGTGGCGCCGGGAGCGGAGAACCGTTCGGTCATCTGCGTGCCCATGGAGGCGTTGTGGTTCGCCGCTTCCCGGCGCAGCGCGGCGAGCCGCCCGCCCATGCGGCGGGCGGGCAGCAGGAACACCGGGAGCAGGGCCATGGCCAGCAGGGTGACCTGCCAGGAGGTGCCGAGCATGACGATCAGGGTCAGGACCAGGGACACCAGGTTTCCGACGACGCCGGAGAGCGTGCCGCTGAAGGCCTGCTGCGCGCCGATGACGTCATTGTTGAGCCGGCTGACCAGGGCACCGGTCCGCGTGCGGGTGAAGAAGGCGACCGGCATCCGCTGCACGTGGTCATACACCCGGGTCCGCAGATCCAGGATCACGCCTTCGCCGATCCGCGAGGAGAACCACCGGGTGGCCAGCGTGACGCCGGCGTCGGCCACTGCCACCGCGGCGATCAGCAGGGCCAGCCGGACCACCGTCGCGGCCGGGCTCTCGGCGACGATGGCGTTGACGACGTCGCCGGCCAGCACCGGCGTCGCAACCGCCAGGACCGCGCCCAGCACGGAGAGCAGGACGAATCCCGCCAGCCGCCGCCGGTAGGGGCCGGCGAAGTCAATGATCCGGCGCAGGGTGGCTCGGGAGATCCTGCGGTCGCCGTCGCCGGCCCGGGAGATGCGGTAGAGCGAGTTCCAGGCCGCGCCTTCCATGCTCATATGGGTGTGCCTCCTCGGGCAATAAGTACTCTGTTTCAGCTTATGCCCGGCACGCGCGTGCTCCGCGCCTCGGCGGGGGAACCCGCTGGTACACTTCCTATCGCCGGCCATCGTGTGTGGCGCATCACTGGAGAAAGGCCGCCATGTCAACGGCTCTCAGGATCGATGGCAGGACCCCCGGCGGGGAGGCCGCGGGACTGCCCGCACTGGTTGCCGTCATGGACCCCCTTCTGCGCGCTGAAGTCACCGCCGCCCTGGCCGCCGGCGGACTGCGGCCCGTGCCGTTCCCGGGCCGCGGCGAGGCGCCCTGCACCCAGGAGGCGGCCGCGCTTGCCGTCGTCTGCGAAGAGACCGTTGCCTCGCTGGCGCCGGCGCAGGCTGCGCGGCTGCGTTCAGCCGGGAGCGATTCGCCGCTGCCGCTGCTGCTGGTGACCACCGGCGCCCTGCCCCCGGTGGAAGACATGGTCCGGCGCGGCATCACCGATTTCGTCCTGGCCGACAGGGTCGGCCAGGACCTGGGCTACCGGGCGGCACTGATCCAGGCCGAGACCCTGTTCGCCCGCCGCCGCCGCGCCTCCGCCGGGACGCTGCGTGAACGCGCCCGGCGCATCTCGGCGGCCGTGCGCGCCACCAACGATCCCGAAGCCATGGCAGAGGTCGTGGTGCAGGGCCTGGTGAATGCGTTCGAGGCCGATCACGCGGTGCTGCTGACGTTCCCGGATGAACGGGTTCCCCAGCTGAGCCTGGCCTTCAGCCGGGAGCACGCCGCCGGCGCGGCCCCCGTGCTCAGCGGCCCGGCGGTCGAGGATTTCGCCCGGCAGCTCTGGGCCGAAGGACGGGTCGCCAGCGTGGAGGACCATTTGCGGCCCGCCGACGAGCCGGAACCGCTGCAGGGGGCGGCGCTGGCGGCGGAGGTGCGGGCCTCGGTCTTCCTGCCGCTGGGCCACGGCGAAGCATCCTTCGGCATGCTCTGGCTTGCGGCCTCGGCCGGGCCCCGGACCTTCACCAGCACCGAACTGTCCCTGATGCAGCATGTCTGCGGGAACCTGGCGCACGGCCTGGTTCAGGGCCACCTGATCACCGCGCAGCGCAAGGTGATGGCGCGGCTGCGCGAACTGGACCAGGCCAAGACCACCTTTGTCGCCACCGTCAACCACGAGCTGCGCACGCCGCTGACCTCGATCACCGGCTACCTCGACCTCATCCTGGACGGGTCGGGCACGCAGCTGCCGGCCGACGTGCAGCAGATGCTGGCCATCGTGGGCCGGAACGCCAACCGGCTGAACCAGCTGATCTCCGACCTGCTGACGCTTTCCCGCAGCGACGCCCGGGAGTCCGCACTGGAGGTCGAGGAGATCGACCTGGCCCGGCTGTTGTCGGAAGTGGGCGATTCGCTGGCCCCGACCGCCGACGCCGGCGGCGTCGCCGTGCACGTGGACTGCGCCGTCCACCCGCTGCTTGTGGACGGCGACTGCGACCAGCTCGAACAGGTCTTCACGAACCTGCTGTCCAACGCGGTGAAGTTCACCCCCGCCGGAGGCACGGTCCGGGTCAGTGCTGGGACGGCGCCCTCGGAGCTGTCCGGGCCGATGGTCCGGATCAGCATCACGGACACCGGCATCGGAATTCCGGCCGAGGACCTGCCCAAGCTCTTTCAGCGGTTTTTCCGGGCGTCCAACGCCACCTCCGCAGCCATCCCGGGCACCGGCCTGGGCCTGGCGATCGTGCAGGACATCGTGCACCAGCACGGGGGCGAGCTGCAGGTGGCCTCAGAGGTCGGCCGGGGAACGACGTTCACGGTCCAGCTGCCGGCCCGGGCCTGAACCTGCGCCACCGGGCTCAGGCGAGGACGCGCTGTTCTCCGGTGTAGCAGTTCAGCGAGGTGCCGCGGCTGAAACCGATCAGCGTCATGCCCGCCTCGTGCGCCAGTTCGGCCGACAGCGAGGACGGCGCGCTCACCGCCGCCAGCACCGGAATCCCGGCCATCTGCGCCTTCTGGACCAGTTCGAAGGACGCCCTGCCGGAGACCTGCAGCACCATGCCGCGCAGCGGGAGCATGCCCGCGCGCAGCGCCCAGCCCACCACCTTGTCGACGGCGTTGTGGCGCCCGACGTCCTCGCGCAGGCACAGCAGCTCCCCTTCATGGTTGAACAGCCCCGCGGCGTGCACGCCCCCGGTACGGTCGAACAGCTTCTGCTCCCGGCGCAGCCGGTCCGGCAGGGAAGCCAGCAGGGGCAGCGGGAAGGCTTCGTCGTCCTCGGCCAGATTGAACCGGGCCTGCTTGCGGACGGCGTCGATGGACGCCGTGCCGCAGATCCCGCAGGAGCTGGAGGTGTAGACGTGGCGTTCCAGGGACGTGTCCGGGGGCGCGACGTCGGGGCGCAGCTGCACGTCCACGACGTTGAAGGTCTGCCGGCCCTGGTCATCGGTGCCCGCGCAGTAGCGCAGGCTGACGATCTCGCCCGGGGCGCTGACCACGCCCTCGGAGACCAGGAACCCGGCGACCAGGTCAAAGTCGTCGCCGGGGGTGCGCATGGTGACGCTGAATGACCGGCCGCCGACGCGGACCTCCAACGGCTCCTCTCCGGCCAGCACGTCCTCGCGCCTGCCGGCGCCGCCGTCGAGCCGGAAGCGGGTCACCTTCCGGCGCTGGGTGAGACGGGGCATGGTTCCTCCTGACTGGGTGGTGGATCGCCGGCTCAGCGGCCGCTGCCGGGCGTCGGCGCCTCGCGCACCTTCCACGGCAGCGGAAGCGCCAGCAGCGGCTCGTCCGGCTGGCATCCCTCCGCGGGGATGACCATGACGGCGTCGGCCTCGGCCAGGCCGCGCAGCATGCCGGAGCGGAAGTAGGGCGAGGTGTGGGCCCTGCCGTCGCGGATGGTGCAGGGCACCAGCCTGGTCCGGCCGGGCAGCGGCTCGACGGCCGATGCCGCCAGCACGTGGTGCGGGCGGGCCGGCCGGGCGCCGCTGAGCCCTTCGAGCAGGGGCTGCAGCACGGTGAACACGGCCATCATCGCGGCCAGCGGATTGCCCGGCAGCGCCACCACCAGGCGGCCGTCCTCCAGCCTGGCCAGCATGGTCGGGTGTCCCGGGCGCATGGCGATCCCGTCGATGAGCAGCTCGGCGTTCACCTCCTCCAGGGCGAGGCGGAGATGGTCGGCATCGGACCGCCCGGTGCCGCCGGTGGTGACCAGGACGTCGCCGAAGCTCATCGCGATGGCGCTCTCATCCGTCGCTTCGGTGGTCAGCGCCGCGACCACGTCCTCGAAGCGGTCAGGGAGCCGGCGTACGACGTCGACGTGCCCGCCCAGCATGCCGATCAGCTGGGGCAGCTGGGGTCCGAACGTGTCCCGGACCTGGCCGGTGTCGGGCAGGCCGGCTTCGATGACCTCATCTCCGGTAAGCAGCAGCGACACCCGCGGGGCCCGCAGCACCGGCAGCGTATCGTGCCCGCACACCGCCGCCAGCGCGATGTGGGCAGGGTTGAGGGTGGTGCCGCCCGGAATGACGACCTCGCCGGCTGCGGCTTCCTCCCCCGCCGGCCGGATGTGCTCGCCGGGCCGCGGCTCATCGGCCCGCGCGGCCGGAGACAGGCTCAGGATTCCGGCGCCGTCCAGGAGCCCGCTTTCGCTGCGCAGCACGCTGTCCGCGCCCTCCGGCACCGCCCCGCCGGTGAGGATGGCCACCGCTTCGCCGGGCTGCAGCGGGCGGCGCCCGGATTCCCGGTGGATCTGCCAGCGCTCGGGCTCGGGCTCGGGTTCCTTGAGCCGCCAGGGGGCGGTGCCCGCCACGGCCCAGCCGTCCATGGCGGCGGACGCGTAATGCGGCACGGGCTGGAGTGCGCGGGCGTCTTCGGCGAGCATCCGGCCCAGCGCCTCGGCCAGCGGCACCGTCTCCACGGGCAGTCCGGGAGCGGCGGCATAGGCGGTGCGGCGGGCTCCGTGCCAGTCCGCGTGCGCGGAGGGCCGGGGGGCTGCGGGTGCCAGGGGATCAGTCATTGCGGTCCTCCTCACCGGCAAGGGCACGGCACTCCGAGCCTGCCGCCCGCATCGCGGCGCGCATGGCGACGGCGTCCGGGGCCTGCGCGCTTCCCACGGCGACTCCGGCGGCGTAGCCCGCGATGAAGGTGGTCAGCGGGGCGGCCGGCCGGACCACCGAGTGCGCGGCGTCCGCGGCCAGCTTCAGCACGGCGCCCACGTCCACCGGCGTGCCCTCCAGCTCGAGTGCTCTCAGCAGCCTGGCGCTCCAGGCCTCAAGCTGCTCCTCCTGGCTTGCCATATGTGCTCCTTTAGTGCAGTTCCGGTGCCCCGGCGGTCGACGGTCCGGGGCCGGCGACGGCACCGGCCCGCCGGGCGTCCTCCCATGTGTCGACATCGGAGGTGCTGCCTGCCGGGACGGGTACTTCCCTCCTCTGCACCCTAGCAAGGAGTTTGAACACGGACAGGTTCTCCAATCCTCCGGCCCCGCGCTGCCCGCGGACGGCGGCGCGCAGCGCGGCGGTGTCGTGCAGGCCCGCCAGCGGCTGGGCGCGGCCTTCCGCGCAGGCCAGCAGCGACGTCCCGGGCGGCACGTCGTCGGGGCTGCCCGCCGCCTCCAGGAGGGCGTCGACGGCGGCGGCGATCCCGGGCATGTCGCAGGCCAGCACCAGCAGCCACGGCGCGCGGGCACCGGCGCGATCGAGTGCATCGAGCCCGGCGCCGATGGCTGCGGCGGGTCCGCTGTAGGGCGGGTCCTCCCGCACCGACAGGCACTGCCCGTGGGCAAGGCCGGCTGCCGGAAGGTATTCGGCCGGGCCCACCACCGCCACCTGCCCGGCCCCGGCCGCGGCCTCCACCGTCCGCGCCAGCAGCGTCCGGCCGCCGGCCCTCAGCAGCGCCTTGGGTTCTCCGCCGAGGCGCGAGGATCGGCCTCCGCTCAGAATGAGCGCATCATAGGCGGGCAAGACGGGCACGGCCGCCGGTGACTGCCGGGTTCCGTCCGCGGGCGGGGTGGTACCGGTCATGCGGCGGTGTCACTGCCCAGGAAGGCGTGCCACTGCGGCGCGGGACGTTCCAGTTCCCGGATCTGCCAGCGGGCACCGCGCGGCGGCTGCGGGCGAAACCGCAGCTCCCAGCCGAGCTGTTTGAGCGTCTTGTCCCCCTTGGCGTTGTTGCAGCGCAGGCAGCATGCCACGAGGTTCTCCCAACTGTCTCCGCCGCCCCTGGACTTGGGCACGACGTGGTCCACGGTCGCGGCCGCCTTGCCGCAGTAGGCGCACCGGTGGTCGTCGCGGCGCAGCACGCCGCGCCGGGTGGCGACCGTGCCCTCCCGGTACGGCACCCTCACATACCGGTTCAGGAGGATCACCGAGGGGCGGGCGAACACCTCGTTGGGGCCCACCACCGGTTCCCCGCTTTCGGCCACCACGCTGGCCTTGCCGGCCAGCACCAGCACCAGGGCGCGCCGGAAGGTGACCACGGCCAACGGCTCGTACCCTGCATTCAGAACGAGAGTGCGCATGCACAGTCCTCTTCGCCTGCATTCTTCGCGGCGGTTCTCCAGCAGCCGCCACGCGGAACGGTACAACGGATCGACAATGCAAGGGTAAGCCCCGCCTCCGGTCTTGACCATTTATCCGCCCGCGGCGGCCCGCCGCCGCGGGGCTGGTGAACGCGCAGACAACACAAAAGGGACCCGCGGGCGGGTCCCTTTGGTGTTTGGTTCTGTGTGGCGGGGTCTAGCCGCCGACGCGGATGTACACGCCGCCGGAGCCAAGCTCCGCATCGGCAATCACCGTGGTGTTGCCGTTGAAGCCGCCGTGCACGGCCTTGCCGCCGCCGATGTAGACCGCGATGTGGGCCAGGCCCATGCCGCCGTCGGCGTAGTAGATCAGGTCGCCGGGGACAGCCTCCGCCGCGCTCACGGTGCGGCCGAGGGAGAGGTAACCGGCCGGCCAGCCGTGATAGTTGATGCCCGCGGCAGCCAGTGCGTTGGTGGCCAGCGCGGTGCAGTCCTGCATGACGCCGAGCTGCGCGAGCGCGGCGCTGGCGATGACGGCGGCGGTGCCGCCGGCCGGGGCCGGTGCAGGTGCCGGTGCCGGAGCAGGCGCCGGGGCGACCTGCTGGGACTGCAGGGAGACGTTGGCCGCTGCCGGAGCGGAGGCGGCCGGGGCAGCCGCAGCCGGGGCCGCTGCCTGCTCCTCGACGGCGACGGGCGCGACCGCCGGAGCGGCTTCGACCACACCGGCTACCGCGGCACGCTCGAACGAGACGGGCACGTCATCGGCCACCAGCAGGGGTGCGTTGGCGATGTCCAGCTTGCTGGTGTGGACCTCGCGCTGCGCCTCGACCGGAGCCCCGGAGGCCGTGGCTGCTGCACCGGAGGCCAGGACCAGGCCGGAGGCCGCGGCGATGACTGCGGCCTGGCGGCCGACGGTGCCGGCGTTGGAGGACACTGCATCCGCCAGGGCGGAAAGGGTGTTGCGCTCGACTGCGGCCCGGTGGCGGGCGCGCTCAGGTGTCGTAGTCATGCTGATTCTTCCTCGGGTGGTTACGACAACTGGTGTCTAGCTGACGCGGACGAAGCTGGCGCCCGGCAGGTCGGAAAGGTTGTGCAGGGCGGTGTTGAAGCCGTTGAAGCCGCCGCTGATGACCTGGCCGTTGCCGACGTAGATGGCAACGTGACCGGGAGTGATGACGAGGTCGCCGGGCATCGGCGAACCGACGACGGTGCCGTAGGCGTAGAACTGGGCCGGTGCGAGGTCGCCCACGGACTTGCCGGCGGCGCGCAGGGCCTTCTCCACCATGGCGGTGCAGTCCTGGGCGACGCCGATCTGGGAGTACGCGGAACCGACCAGGATGTCGGCGACGGCGCTGGCGGCCGGAGCGCTCTGGACGGCGACGTCTGCGGCCGGGGCCGGGGCGGCCTGGACGGGAGCAGCCGGGGCCGGCGCTGCGGCCTGCTGGACGGCGGTGCGCTCGGCGGCGGCGGCCTGCTCGGCTGCGGCCAGTTCGGCTGCTGCTGCCTGCTCGGCGGCGGCGCGCTCGGCGGCGCCGGATTCGGAAACCACCTGCTCAAGGCCGGCCAGCTGGAACGGGGCGTCGGCCGGAACGGACAGGGCGCCGCCGCCGGTGACGATGTTCAGGGGCAGGGCCTCAAGCGCCTGGCGCTCGGTGCTCGGAGCGGCCTGCGCCGGGATGCCGGCGGCCAGCACGAGGCCGGACGCGGCGGCTACGACGGCGGCCTGGCGGCCTACGGATGCAAGCGGGCTCGTGGAAGTGCTGGCCGCGCGGCGGCGGCCATGGGTGCGTGATGACAAAGCTGTGCCTCTCCCTACGCCTGCGAGGTGAGCTGTCGGGTTCGGATGGGAGTCACCCGGCTGGGCGGCGCGAAGCCGCTCAACTTAACCCCAAGGGCACCAAACGGTGCCCGAAAATTGGTTCCCCCGCCCCTGCCATGCGATTGTGCGAACGGACCTCGAACAGTGGCAGAGCTAGGCGATCTGCTCGAGGGTGCCTGGCCGTTGGGGGCCGGGCACGGTGACGACCCTACAGGAAGCTTTCAGGAATGTCACGTTCCGGTCACAGAACGGTATGTCTGCGGTTACAACCAGCCCAGGGGGTCGACGACATCGCCGTTTACCATTACCTCAAAATGCAGGTGGCAGCCCGTGGAGGCACCGGTGGATCCGCTGGCCCCGAGGAGCGCTCCGCGGTCCATGGTGTCCCCTACGGCCACGTGGATCGCGGAAAGGTGGTTGTAGGTGGTCTCGACGCCGTTGCCGTGGTCGATGACGACGCGCTGGCCGCCGCCGTACGGGTGCCAGCCGGCGAAGGTGACGGTTCCGGCAGCCGCCGCGGTGACGTCCGTGCCGCAGGCCGCTGCAAAGTCCTGGCCCCGGTGGAGCTCTCCGCTCATGCCCGTAATCGGGGACACGCGGTAGCCGAACCCGGAAGTGGACACCATTTCCGAGGCGAGGGGCTTGGCCAGGGTGCCCTTGGCGGCGGCGGGCGTAACGGAGGAGGCCGCAGCCGCCACCGTGACCTCCTGCAGGCGGGCCTCGGGGTCGTACCGGCTGCTCAGCCCTGCACGCTCGAAGTTGACCTGCGCGGCGGGATCTGCCGTGACGGTCTCCTGGACCGCGGCGGCCTGGACCTGCGGTTCCGGCTCGGCCGCCGCTGTGGTAGGAATGGCGACGCTCAGGATGAGCCCGGAGGTTGCTGCCGTAATGGCAACCTTCTGGGCGGTGTCCCCCACGGAGTGATGCTTGGTTTCGGCCCGCCGGCGTCCGCTCTGGGAGCGCGGACGCGCAGGTGTTGCCGGGGCAGACGCGCGGCGCCTGCCCGAAGCAGCATGCTTCGACAAGTGGTTCCCTCTCTCAAGCCTGCGAAGTTAGCTGTCGGATTCGAGTGGAGAAGCACTCGGCCTCCGGCCGGCAGCACGGCTGTTGCCATGCTGCTTGCTGTGGAGGCTTCACCCCGAGGCAGCGGCTGCTGCCAAAGAATTGGGTCCTCCGCCCCCGCCTAGCGAACGGTATGGTGCTCCGGCCCAACGGCAGGGTTAGGCATTTGGGCCGGATAACGATGGTGGTTCAGCGTCGTCAAACACTATAGGGGAACAGCGCCGAAATTTACCATTCCGTTATCGGCGCTGCGGAATCAGCGCTGCGCGACGAAGACGTGGGAGGCCACTTCCGGCGGCAGCTCCAGCGCACCCTCGATGCCGGGGACGCGGACGGAGATGTACCCGCCGACGGTTTCGGCGGTCAGTTCGGCGCCGGGATGCAGGCCGGCCTCATCCAGCTGGCCCAGCAGCTCGGGATCGACCTGGATGGGCTCGGCAAGCCGCACGAGCTGGTACTTCTGGCCCTCCCCCGCGCCGGCCACGGCCGTGGCGAGCGAGACGGTATCGGCCGCCGCACCGGGCGCGGGCATGCCGCCAAGCTCCTCCAGTCCGGGGATGGGGTTGCCGTAGGGGGATGCCGTCGGGTGGCCCAGCAGGTCGTAAAGCCGGCGTTCGACGCGCTCGCTCATCACGTGCTCCCACCGGCAGGCTTCGTCGTGGACGTAGGCCCAGTCCAGCCCGATGACGTCCGAGAGCAGGCGTTCGGCCAGCCGGTGCTTGCGCATCACGCCAACGGCGCGGGCCCTGCCCAGTTCGGTGAGTTCCAGCTGCCGGGTGCCCGAGACCACCACCAGCCCGTCACGCTCCATCCGGGCAATGGTCTGCGACACGGTGGGCCCGGAGTGGCGCAGGCGTTCGGCGATCCGGGCGCGCAGGGCGACGATGTTCTCCTCTTCCAGCTCCAGGATGGTCCGCAGGTACATCTCTGTCGTGTCGATGAGATCCGTCATGGCCGGCCGCTCCTTGAAATCGTGCGGAAGAAGTGGGATGCGGGCAGCATCGGCCGCCACAGGTCCCTGGTATGCCCCAAGGTTAGCCCATCGCGACAAAGCCCGGGCAATCACCCGGCTGCCGGTTCGCCCCCGGCTTTTCCCGCGCCTGCCCGGGAAAAGCCGCGGGCGGAGGCGGTCCTTCCCGACGCCGCTGCGACCCGATTCACAAATGGGCCGGGCCCGCCGCGTGGGGCAGAATGAAAGGGCGAAATGCACTGACGAATCCGCTGGAGCGTAGAGACCATGGGCGAAAACCCCGCACTGACCATTCCCGCCGAACTCCTGCCCCGGGACGGGCGGTTCGGCGCCGGCCCCTCCAAGGTCCGGCCCGAGCAGGTACAGGCCCTGTCGGACGCCGGCGCACGGCTGCTGGGCACCTCACACCGGCAGGCGCCGGTGCGCGGCCTGGTAGGCAGCATCCGTGAAGGCCTGTCCGCCTTCTTCCGCGCCCCCGAGGGCTATGAAGTGGTCCTCGGCGTCGGCGGTTCCACCGCCTTCTGGGACGTTGCCTCCTTCGGCCTGGTGCAGGAGAAGGCGCAGCACCTGTCCTTCGGCGAGTTCGGCTCGAAGTTCGCCGCCGCCACCAACAAGGCGCCGTTCCTCGCTGCGTCCTCGATCCTGAAGGCAGAGCCGGGCACCCGGCCCGAGCCGCAGGCCGAGGCCGGGGTGGACGTCTACGCCTGGCCGCAGAACGAGACCTCCACCGGCGTGTCCGCTCCGGTGAAGCGGGTCGGCGGAGCGGACGACGGCGCACTCGTCCTCATCGACGCCACGTCCGCGGCGGGCGGCCTGGACGTGGACGTGTCCGAGTCCGATGTCTACTACTTTGCGCCGCAGAAGAACTTTGCCTCCGACGGCGGACTGTGGCTGGGGCTGTTCTCTCCGGCGGCGCTGGAACGCGCGGCGCGGATCAATGCCTCCGACCGCTGGATCCCGGATTTCCTGAACCTGCAGACGGCGATCGACAACTCGCGCCTGAACCAGACCTACAACACCCCCTCGCTGTCCACGCTGGTGACCCTGGACGCCCAGGTGCAGTGGCTCAACAACAGCGGCGGCCTGGACTTCGCGGCCGCGCGGACCGCCGATTCGGCCGGACGGATCTACCGCTGGGCGGAGGCCTCCGGCGTCGCCACCCCGTTCGTGAGCCGACCCGAGGACCGCTCGAACGTCATTGCGACGATCGACTTTGATGAGTCGATCGATGCTGCGGCCGTCGCGAAGACCCTGCGGGCCAACGGGATCGTCGATGTGGAGCCGTACCGCAAGCTGGGCCGCAACCAGCTGCGCATCGCCACCTTCGTCGCCATCGACCCGGAGGATGTGAGTGCGCTGCTGCGCAGCATCGACTTCGTGATCGAAAACCTGTAGGGCCGCAGCCGGCCCGACCGGGGCCCGGATGCCGTCAGGCGTCCGGGCCCTGCTGCTTTTCCGGGGCCCGGACCAGGCGCAGCCGGCGCCGGGACGAGCGGTCGTAGGCCAGCCGGAGCCGTTCGGCCCGCCAGGCCCAGGCCGCGCCGATCAGCGCGGCCGCCAGCCCGGACAGGGCGGCCACCCCGAGGCCCCAGCGGGGTCCGAAGCTGTCCGAGACCAGCCCCACGATCGGTGCACCGATCGGCGTGCCGCCCATGAAGATGGCGAAGTACAGGGCCATGACCCGCCCGCGCATGACCGGCGTGGTGGTGGTCTGGACGTAGGCGTTGGCGCTGGTCATGAGCGTCAGCGCGAACAGCCCCACCGGCACCAGGGCCAGCGCGAACAGCTCCAGGCTGGGGGCCAGGCCGGCCAGCGCGCATGCTGCGCCGAACAGGCCCGCTGCTCCGAAGACGAAGCGCAGCCGCGGCCGGTCCCGCCGGGCGGAGAGCAGCGCTCCGGTGACGGAGCCGATGGCCATGATGGAGTTCAGCAGCCCGAAGATCCCGGCGTCCTGCCCGAACTCCGTTCGGGCCATGGACGCTATATATACGGCGAAGTTCAGCCCGAAGGTTCCCACGATGAAGATCGCCAGCATCACCATGATCAGGTCCGGACGGTAGCGGACGTAGCGCAGGCCGGCCCGGATCCTGCCCTTGCCGGGCGGGGCCTTGGGCAGCACGCGCAGCTCCGAGGAGCGCATGTTCACCAGTGCGAGGACCATCGCGCCGAAGGTCAGGGCGTTGATCATGAACACCCAGCCCGGGCCGACCGCCACGGTGAGCAGCCCGGCGACCGCCGGTCCGATCATGCGGGCGCCGTTGAAGGAGGCGCTGTTCAGGGCGACGGCGTTCGGCAGGTCCCGTTCGGAGACCACTTCGGAGACGAAGCTTTGCCGGGCCGGGGCGTCCACCGCCGAAACGACGCCCAGGGCCAGGGCGAACGCGTAGACGTGCCAGAGCTCCGCGGCGCCGGTGACGACCAGGGCGCCGAGCCCGACACCGAGCAGCGCCATCGACAGCTGCGTGGCCAGCAGCACCCGCCGGCGGTCATAGCTGTCAGCCAGCAGGCCGGCCCAGGGGGCGAGCACCAGCTGCGGTCCCAGCTGCAGCGCCATGACGATGCCCATGGCCGCGGCGTTCTGGTCCGTGAGGATGTCGTACACCAGCCAGTCCTGGGCGGTGCGCTGCATCCAGGTGCCGATATTGGAGACCAGTGCCCCGAGGAACCAGATGCGGTAGTTGAAGATCTTCAGGGACCGGAACATCATCGCTCCGCCTCCGTCAATGCCGCATCCAGTGCCGTCACGGGTTACTCGTCCTCCTGTTCCCCGCCCTGTGCATCGGGGCCCGCGGGGGCCTGCGCGTGGCGGGTTTCGGTGCCGCTTTCAGCCGCAGCGGCGTCGGTGTCGACGTCGGCGCCGTCGGCGGCGGCGGCGGCGTCAGCATCGCCGGAGGCCGCGGCCTCGGCCTGTTCCTTGTCCGCTGCGATTTCCTCCGGGCGCACCCGTTCGGACCAGGGCACCCACTCCGGCGCCAGCAGCGCCTTCGCGGAGGGCAGCAGGCCCACCTCGCATACGGTGGCGACCTTGCCGCGGGGCACGCGCGCCAGGGTGGCGTACCACTCCCAGCCCGCGTATCCGCGGCGGTTGGCTTCGAACCGGTGGGTCAGCAGCCGGTCCGCCTCGATCGTCACGCCCACGTGCGCACCGATTTCCTCTTCGCCGGTGATCTCCAGCAGCCCCTGCCGCGCCGTTTCGACAGCGGCGGCCAGGACGGCGTCGGGCTTGGTGGGCCTGCGCGGCGCGCGCTTTCGGGGGGCGGGGGCAGCGGGCTGGTCCGCCGGATCGGCGGCGCGCGGTTCCCCGCCGTTCGGAGCAGTGGAAGTCGTCATCGAACCGCGCCCGCCCTATACGTCGAGGTCGTCCGCGACGGCGCGCAGCACGGCGGCCACCTTGGCGGCATGCCTGCGGTCCGGGTACCGGCCGCGGCGCAGCCCGTTGGAGATGCCGTCGAGCAGCTTGATCAGGTCCTCGGTGATCACCGCCATGTCCTCGGCGTTCTTCCGCGTTGCCTTGGCCACCGACGGCGGCGCCTCGAGGATGCGGGCGGACAGCGCCTGCGGCCCGCGCTTGCCTTCGGCGACGCCGAACTCCATGCGGGTCCCCGGCTTCACCTCGGTAACGCCCGCGGGCAGGGCGGAGGCATGAAGAAAGACCTCCTGGCCCTCATCCGTAGCCAGGAATCCAAAACCCTTACCAGCGTCAAACCATTTGACCTTACCGATGGGCACTTCGATTACCTCGTTCTCAGCAGTTGGAAAGCGGCGGGCGCGGCCCGCCGTCGTCGTTTCAGCCCGCAGCGCGCCCCGGCGCCGAAACGGCGGCCGGTGTCAGCGAATCCTACGGGGAAGTCTGTTCCCTTTAGAATATCCCGGGCGCGGGCCCATCCCCTACCTTGGCGGTTCGGCGGCCGCGCCGCTGCGCTGCTAGCGTTGAATCCCATGAGCAACAGTGCCCTCCCCCCGTCCGGCGGAGCCCCGGGCCGTTCCCGGCGGGCCCCGCTGCAGCGGTTCTTCGCGGCCCTCGCCGGGCTGCTGGCCGTGGCCGGATTGGTGAGCCTTGCCGCGATCCTGCTGGGCGCCCTCAACGGGACCGATGTGTGGCCCGGATTCGCCGCCGGCGCCATCTATGCCCTGCCCGCCGCCTTCATCCTGATGGGCGTGCTGGTAATTGACGGCATCCGCCGTCGGCGGCGCAGCTAAGACCTCTGTTTTGATCCGGTCTCGGGTAACGTAAAGCTGATGTCAGCGATTCGTGCCTTGGCCGAAGACCTCGCGTCTCGCAGTGACCAGCAGCTGCGCGAACTGCTTGCCGCCAGGCCGGACCTTGTGCTGCCGCCCGTGCCGCACTTCGATGCGCTGGCGGCCCGCGCCTCCACCCGCATCAGCGTGCAGCGGGCGCTTGAGAAACTCAGCGCCCCGGAGCTGCAGGTCCTCGAAGCCGTGGACCTGACCACCAACGAGGAATCCCAGCTGAGCACCACCGCCGCGTGGCTCAAGACGATGGTCGCCGGGTCCACGATCAAGGCGCTCGACGCCATCCTGGTCCGCCTCCATTCCCTGGCTTTGCTGCGTCGGGCGGCCCCGCATCCCGGCGCCCCGAAGGCCGACGCGAACCGCCGCTTCTACCTTCCGGTCTCGGTCCTGGGCGAAGCCCTGGGCGCGTATCCGGCGGGCCTTGGCCGGCCCTATTCGACGCTTGCCGCCCAGCTGCCGGACTTCCGTCAGCGGCTGGTGGGCATCGTGGCGGGCCTGCGCGAGGCCGGCCTGCCCATCGAGAAGGCCGACACCCCCTCCACCGCGGCGCACGCGCTGCACCACCTCGTCTCCGACCCGCAGGGCTGGGACGCGCTGATGGCGCAGGCTCCGCCGCAGACCGCTGAACTGCTGCGCCGGTTCAAGTACTCCCCCGTCGGCACCATCGGGCGCCGGTCCTCCCTGAGCCGCGCCGTGTTCGACAACCCGGCACCGGCTCCGGTGGAGTGGCTGGTCGCCCGGGGGCTGCTGGTGCCGCTGGACCAGCTGCACGTGGAGCTGCCCCGCCCGGTGGGGCAGGCCAGCCGGGGCCACGTGGTCGTCTCGGAGCTGCAGCTGCGCGAACCGGTGCCCGCGGGGCGGCCGGTGTCCCGCGCCCTGCGCGACAACGCCGCCTACGGGGCCATCGCGGAGACGCTGCGCCTGGTCACCGAACTGCTGGCCGTCGCCAGGCAGACCCCCATCAGCACCCTGCGCTCCGGCGGAGTGGGGGTGCGCGAGGTGCGCCGCGTCGGCGAGGCGCTGCACACCGACACCGCCGTGACCACCTGGCTGCTGGAGCTCGCCGCCCTGGCCGGGCTGCTCTCCCTCGATGTGACCACCTCCCGGTGGGACGCCCCGGAGACCGCGTGGCTGACCGTCGACCGCGAACACCAGTGGCGGCTGCTGGTCCAGGCGTGGCTGAACGCGGACCGCGCCCCGTCCCTGGTGGGCTCCCCGCTGCCCGGCGGAACCGCCATCAGCGCCCTGGCCGGGGAGGTGGCCCGCCCGGACGCGCCGGTGGTGCGCAGGCGCATCCTTGAACTGCTGGCCCGGCTGGCGGCCGCGGAGCCCGACACCGGCCCGGACACCCGGGGGGCGGAGGAGGACGGCGGCGCGGCGCTGACCGCGTACGACGCCGAGGAACTGATCTCCGCCCTGACCTGGCACCAGCCCCGTTTGCAGCGCCGCTTCGCCCGCCTGGTGCCCGGGATGCTGCGCGAGGCTGCCCAGCTGGGGCTGCTGGGCTCGGGCGCCGTCACGGACCTGGGCCTCGCCGTCGCGGCCGAAGACTACGCGCGGGCCACATCGCAGCTCCGCGAGGCCCTCCCGGAGCCGGTGACGTCCTTCCTGCTCCAGGCGGACCTCACCGCCGTCGCCCCCGGATACCTCGAACCGCGGGTGGCGCGCCAGCTCGCCCGCATCGCCGCCCCCGAGGGGCAGGGCCCGGCGGCGATCTACCGTTTCTCCGCGGACTCCCTCCGCCGCGGGCTGGACTCGGGGTGGGACGCCGCCGGCATCCTGGAATTCCTCGGCCGGCACTCCGCCACCGAGGTCCCCCAGCCGCTTCGCTACCTGGTGGAGGACACGGCCTCCCGCTACGGGCGGCTGCGGATCGGGCCCGCCCTGTCCTATCTGCGCGGCGACGACGACGACGCCGTCCAGGCGCTGCTCGCGGACCCCCGGGCGGAGTTCCTCGGCCTGACCCGGCTGGGGCCTTCGGCCCTCGCTGCCAAGGTCCCTCCGCAGGAGCTGCTCCATGCCCTCCGGGATCTGGGCTACAGCCCCGCCCTCGACGGCATGCCCCGTCCCCCGACCGGCTCTCACCGGCGGCCCGAGCCGGACCTGCCGCCGGAGCCGGCTCCGCGCCCGAACCCCTGGGAACTGACCGATGACGACCTCGCCAACCAGCTGGCCGCGCTGCGCGGCGCCGGCGGCTCACCGGTCCGCAGCTCCCAGCCCGAGCCGCTGGTCGGGCTGGAGACGCTGCGCTCGGCCATCCGCACCCGGCACAACGTGCGGATCAGCCTGGTCGACGGCGAGGGGAATCAGCAGCGCCAGGAATTCGTTCCCCTCTCCGTAAGCGAAGGCCGGATCCGCGTCTTTGACCCGGAGCGCGACGTGGAGCGCGTCGTGTCGGTGCACCGGATCCTGGATGTGGAACTAGTGGAGGACACCCCAACGCATGGTTGACGGACCCCTGATTGTCCAAAGCGACAAGACGATCCTGCTGGAGGTCGACCACCCGCGCTCGACCGAGGCGCGGCACGCCATCGCCGCCTTCGCCGAACTTGAACGCGCTCCGGAGCACATGCACAGCTACCGGATCACGCCGCTGGGCCTGTGGAACGCCCGGGCCGCCGGCGTCGACGCCGAGCAGGTGCTCAACACGCTGCTCACGTTCTCCCGTTTTCCGGTGCCGCACTCGCTGCTGATCGACATCGAGGAGACGATGTCGCGGTACGGGCGGCTGCGGTTGGAGAAGGACCCGCAGCACGGGCTGGTGCTGCGCACCGAGGACTATCCGGTACTCGAGGAGGTCCTGCACGCGAAGAAGATCCAGCCGCTCCTCGGCCCGCGGATCGACGGCGAGACCGTGGTGGTGCACGCCGCTTCGCGGGGCCAGCTCAAGCAGCTGCTGCTCAAGCTCGGCTGGCCGGCCGAGGACCGGGCCGGCTACGTCGACGGCACCCCGCATCCCATCCTGCTCGACGAGCAGGGCTGGTCCCTGCGCCCCTACCAGCAGCTGGCGGCGGAGAACTTCTGGGCCGGCGGCTCCGGCGTCGTCGTCCTGCCCTGCGGTGCGGGCAAGACCTTGGTGGGGGCCGCCGCGATGGCCACCAGCTCCACCACCACCCTGATCCTGGTGACGAACACGGTGTCCGCGCGGCAGTGGAAGGACGAGCTGCTCAAGCGCACCTCGCTGACCGAGGACGAGATCGGCGAGTATTCCGGCGCCGTCAAGGAGATCCGTCCGGTCACCATCGCCACCTATCAGGTGCTGACGCTCAAGCGCGGCGGGCTGTATCCGCACATGGAGCTGCTCGACGCCAATGACTGGGGCCTGATCATCTATGACGAGGTCCACCTGCTGCCGGCCCCGATCTTCCGGATGACCGCCGATCTGCAGGCACGGCGCCGGCTGGGCCTGACGGCCACCCTGGTCCGCGAGGACGGCCGGGAGGGCGAGGTGTTCTCGCTGATCGGCCCGAAGCGCTACGACGCGCCGTGGAAGGACATCGAGGCGCAGGGGTACATCGCTCCCGCGGAGTGCGTGGAGGTCCGCGTGGACCTGCCCCGCGATGAGCGCGTCGCCTACGCCATGGCCGACGACGCCGACAAGTACCGGCTGTGCTCCACCTCGGAGGTGAAGAACGACGTCGTGCGCCGCCTCGCGGCCCGGCATCCGGATGAGCAGGTGCTGGTGATCGGGCAGTACCTCGACCAGCTGGACGAGATCGCCGAACTGCTGGACGCACCCGTGATCAAGGGCGAGACGCCGGTCAAGCAGCGCCAGCGGCTCTTCGACGAGTTCCGTGCGGGCACCCTGCGCGCCCTGGTGGTCTCCAAGGTCGCGAACTTCTCCATCGACCTGCCCGAAGCCTCCGTCGCCGTGCAGGTCTCCGGGTCCTTCGGCTCCCGCCAGGAGGAGGCGCAGCGCCTCGGCCGGCTGATGCGTCCCAAGGGTGACGGGCGCACCGCCCACTTCTACACCGTCGTCGCCCGCGACACCCTGGACCAGGACTTCGCGGCCAAGCGCCAGCGCTTCCTCGCCGAGCAGGGCTACGCCTACAACATCCTGGACGCCGCCGACGTCGGCGAACCCGCCTGACAGGCCCTGTCCCCACCCGTGCAGGCCGCCGGCGGCGCGGTGTGAGAAGCCGGCCGGGCTAACAGCGTGTCCTCCTGCCGAACCTTCGGCAAGCTTGCACGCTTCTTGAGCCCGCCTTGGGCGCAGCCCCCTACTGTGTCGCTGGTCAGAAGCGTGATGCACCGTCAGCTGGGGGGCCGATGGTTTACGCAGAGCCTGCTCCGTTGCGTGGGCTGCGGCGCCACCGGCCCGCGCCCGGCAACCGCAATCGCCTTCTGCATGCCCTGGACCGGGCCTCCGCTGCTGCCCTGACCATCGTCCGCGGCCACGGAGGATCGGGGAAGACAGCGCTGCTGGCGGACTGGGCGCAGGCCCGCGACGGCAGCTGCGCCTGGCTCGCTCTGGCGCCGTTGGCCTCGGAGGAGCAAGGCGACGCACGACAGCTCACCCGGTGGATGCTGGATGCCCTGGCAGCCGCCTCTCCTCCCGAGGAAGCTGCGCTCTTCGGCCGGGCCGGTGCGGAAGCCGCCTCCGGGCGTGCCCTTTCCGCGTCCCTGGCCCTGCCGCCCCACCTTCGTTCTCCCCGCTTCCTGCTCATCGATGACCTGCACCTGATCCGCGAAGACCAGACGTTCCCGATACTTGAACTCCTCCGCGCCCTGCCGGGGCTGCACATCGTTGCCTCGACCGCCGTTCTCAGCCCGCTCGAGCACGGGCGTGCCTTCCACGAGCTGGAGACCGCTCTCATCGGCCTCGGCGAACTGGCTCTGACCGAAGCGGAGACCGCCGGGGCGCTTCTTGGCAGCCCGCTGGCCGCTTCCTTCCGGTCGGTGCGGGCCGCAGCTGCAGGCTCGGCGCGCTGGGTGCGGTACCTGGCGATCAAGGCGGCCGACCTGTCCGGGGATTTTCCCGGTTGGGAGGAGTTCCTCGACCTCGCCGCACGGGACCTTGCCGACCACATAGTCCCGCCGTGCCCCGGAGATCAGCAGCGGTTTCGCCTCGGCATCGCCGTCCCCGAGTCGATATCCGTCGAACTTGCAGAGCAGCTCTGTCCGGGCGCGCCTGCGGAAAGCCTGCTCCGCGGCGCCGAACTGGACGGACTGCTGACCCGCAGCGCGGATGGCGAAGCGGTCCTCGTTCCGCTGGTGCGCCGCAGCCTGCAGGCCGTCCTGGCCGGCCAGCCGGCCAGGACACGCCGGAACCTCGAACGCGGATGCGCCGTTCATTACCTGGCATCCGGGCAGCCTCCCGCGGCCCTGCGGCACGCAGTCGGGGCCGAGGACCCGACGCTCGTGGCCGAAATCCTGCACAGCCGCGGCATCGAGCTGCTCCAGCGACACCCTGCCGGTACCCGCCGGGAGCTGGAAAGGATGCCGTTGCCACTGCTCGTCCAGGAGCCTGCTCCGGCATTGGCCCTCGGCGCCCTGTACATGACGGATCCTCTCCGCCGGTCACGCGGATTGGAGCTGTGTGCCGCGGCTGTTGCGGCGGCACGGCGTGCGCGCGGCAGCATTCCGCCGCCGGCGGCGGAGCGGTTCCTGCTGGCCGCTGTGGAAGCCGTGGGGCTCCGCCTGCGCGGAGGCCTGGGCAAAGCGCGCCGCCGGGCCAGGGAAGGCCTGGACCTTTATCTGCAGATGCCGCTCGCGGAACGGGAACGCATCGGCCCGCTGGAAGCCCCGGCCGTTGCCCAGCTGGGCATCACCCTCGGACGGGGAGCCGATCGGCACGGCGCCGCGGAGGCCCTGAAGCGGGCCGGGGTCCTCAGCTCCGCATCCGACGCGCAGCACGCGGGGTTTTACTGGGCCCTGGTCGCCTGGCTGCAGGCGTCCGCGGGGGACGTCCGCAGCGCCGAACGGCATCTTCTCGAGAGCTGCGTGAACGGCTGGCGCGAAAGCGCGGCCGACTCCTACTCCGCCACTCCTTACCGGCTGGCACAGGCCCGGATTGCCTTGGAACACCTGGACATTGCCGCTGCCCGGGATGCCCTTGAACCCCTGCTTACCGCCGCCAATGCCAACGAGTTCTGGCCGTATGTCCGTTGCTGCAACGCTCTGGTGGAGTTGTTGGCCGGCGATGCCTCCGCGGCCCTGGCACAGCTGGAAAGCCTCGAACCGCGACGCCGGGACCTGCCTCCGATCGCCAAGTCCGAGCACACCTCCCTGGCCCGGATGCGGGCGCTGCTGCTGCTTGCCGTGGGCCGCCCTGCCCAGGCGCTGAAGCTGCTTGAGCGCCTGCCTGCAACCGAACCGGAGACGGCGCTGCTTACGGCACGCATCCGTATCGCCTGCGCCCAGCCTCAGGAGGCATTATCTGCGCTGGCCCGGTTCGACGAGGACCCAGACAGGGCACCCGCCGTGCAGGTCCAGCTGGCGGGCCTGTCCGCGGCGGGAAAGGCTCAGCTGGGCGATACGGAAGGAACAGTCTTGGATCTGGCCCGCCTCGCCGCGCTCCAGGAACGGTTCGGGCTGGGTCTCTCAACAGCTCTGCTCCCCCGGCCCGACCTGTGCCGGCTGTCAGCAGCCGCCTCCGACGCCGGTATCGACGTCGCACTTCCCGTCGGATTCCACGGCGTCATTGCCGGCTGCGCGCCGGTCGCCGTGCTGACCCCACGCGAGGAGGCTGTGCTGCAGGCGCTGGTCAGCACCGGTTCCGTTGCCGAGATCGCCGCCATGGGTTTCGTCTCAACCAATACGGTTAAGTCCCAGCTGCGCAGCCTGTACCGGAAACTGGGAGTCGCGAACCGCGACCAGGCGTTGGCGGAAGGACGCAGCAGGGGCCTGATATAGGGGCATGAAGGTGCCCCGGGCAGGAGGCGCCGGTCTCAGGGGCGGCTCCTGCCCGGGGCCGACACCGAAGGCGCTGGGACCTCCGGTGCCTGCGGAGGTCCGACGGCGGTCAGCCGCCGGACCTCCCGTCTGGAAAGGTCAGCCGGTGGGCCCGGTGATGAATCGGCGGGTCAGGACGAGGCCCGCCCCGGCAATGAGGAAGAAACCTGCGACGGCAACAGCCCTAAGCGTCGTCTCCGCACCGGTGTCCGCCAGCGTCGTCCCCTGTGTGGCAACAGCCGCCGGCTCGGGCCCCGGCCGGGGATCCAGGTCCGGGTCCGCAACAGGCACTGAGCCCGAACGCTCCGGCTGCGGGCCCGGCGGGTTCTCCGCCTTCGGATCTTCCGGGTTCTCCTGCTTCGGTGCCTCGGGCTTCGGGTCCTCGGGCTTCGGGTCCTCCGGCTTCGGATGCTCCGGCTTCTCCGGCTTCGGGTCCTCCGGCTTCGGGTCCTCCGGCTTCGGATGCTCCGGCTTCTCCGGCTTCGGGTCCTCCGGCTTCGGATGCTCCGGCTTCTCCGGCTTCGGGTCCTCCGGCTTCTCCGGCTTCGGGTCCTCCGGCTTCGGATGCTCCGGCTTCTCCGGCTTCGGGTCCTCCGGCTTCGGATGCTCGGGCTTCGGATGCTCCGGCTTTTCCGGCTTCGGGTCCTCCGGCTTCGGATGCTCCGGCTTCTCCGGCTTGGGATCCTTCGGGTCCTCCGGCTTCGGATGCTCCGGCTTCTCCGGCTTCGGGTCCTCCGGCTTCGGATCCGGGTACGTCAAGGGAGCATCGATGCTTCCTGTTGCGTCCCCCGTGGCATAGGCCGCCGTCGCCGGCCCTCCGGCCAGGAGGAGCAAAGTTGCCGCTCCGGTTGCTATGCGTCTGCGATGTCCAGCCATCGTTGTCCTTCCATTCATCGTCGACTGAGTCGGAACCCTCAAGCGCCCGGTCAACGGGCGGGTCCCGGTGTGTCTTCGCGAATGATGCTGCCGAAAGATAAGGCTGCTTATTGCCGATGTCCTGAACTTCACCCTCGGTTTCACCCTCCGGTACGCTCGCGGGCTGAAAGAGCGTGGCGTAGGCCGCCTGGGGGCACGTAGTTCACGGAGTCCGTTCAGGAATCACAGCGAATATCTACAGACAACGCCCAGCTAAATGTAAGAAACTAGGCGGGTGAATAAGTCTTCCGGTCCCGAAGCACGCCTCCTGGTCGTCGACGACGAGCCGAACATCCGGGAGCTGCTGTCCACGTCCCTGCGGTTTGCCGGCTTTGAGGTGGTGGCGGCCGGCAACGGCCGTGAAGCCCTCGCCGCCGTCGAGAAGCAGGCGCCCGACCTCGCCGTCCTGGACGTCATGCTTCCGGACATGGACGGGTTCACGCTCACCCGGCGGCTGCGCGCCGCCGGCCGCCATTTCCCGGTGGTGTTCCTGACCGCCCGGGACGACACCGAGGACAAGGTCACCGGTCTCACCGTCGGCGGCGACGACTACGTCACCAAACCCTTCAGCCTCGACGAGGTCGTGGCCCGGATCCGCGCCGTCCTCCGCCGCACCCAGCCGCTCGAGGACGACGACGCCGTCATCCGCGTCGACGACCTGGAACTGGACGACGACGCGCACGAGGTCCGCCGCGGCGGAGTCGCCATCGACCTGTCCCCCACCGAGTTCAAGCTGCTGCGCTACCTGATGCTCAACCCCAACCGGGTGCTGTCCAAGGCGCAGATCCTCGACCATGTCTGGGAGTACGACTTCAACGGCGACGCCTCGATCGTGGAGTCCTACATCTCCTATCTGCGGCGCAAGATCGACCGCAACCCCGATTCCCCGGCCCTGATCCAGACCAAACGCGGCGTCGGCTATCTGCTGCGCACCGCGGAGAAGCGATAGGCCTTGCTGCGACGCTGGAAGTCCGCGTCGCTGCGGTCACAGCTGGTCGCCATCATGGTGGTCCTCATGGTTGTCACCGTCACGATCACCGGGGTGGCCACCATTACCGTCCTGCGCCAGATCCTGGTGACCCGCCTGGACAGCGACATCGGCGACAACGCCCAGGCGGTGCTGCGGTACCTGCTCTCCGACGCTGAGGCCACCGAGCCCACTCTGTTTCAGTACTACGGCCAGTACCTCAACGAAGACGGCAGCTACGGCCCCGCCACCCACAGCGCGGCCGGCATGGACACGCCCGTCATCCCCAACTACACGCGCGACGAAGCCCTGGCCACCAACCAGGAGGGGTTCGATGTCCGGGGCACGGCCCTGAACAGCAAGGGCTGGCGGGTGCGGGTCTACGCCGTCGAAAACCTGCCCGGCTCGATCGCCGTCGCGGTGCGCCTGGACGGCGTCGCCGAAACCGTCGACGAGGCCGCCTCCCTTGTGTTTTCCGTCGGCCTGCTGGGGACGCTCGGTGCCACCGGCGTCGCCTACTGGGCGGTGACCCGCCAGTTCCGGCCGCTGCGCCAGGTGGAAAAGACTGCGGCGGCGATTGCCGCCGGTGATCTCTCCCGCCGGGTCGACGTCGGCAACCCCGCCACCGAGATCGGGCGGCTGTCGCGTTCCCTGAACGCGATGCTGGCGCACATCGAGCGCGCCTTCGCCGCCCGCACGCAGTCCGAGGAACGGATGCGCCGCTTCGTCCAGGACGCCTCGCACGAGCTGCGCACCCCGCTGGTGACCATCCGCGGCTTCTCCGAGCTTTACCGGCACGGCGCCCTGCAGAAGCCTGAGGATGTGGCCGCCGCGATGGGCCGGATCGAGAGTGAGGCCAAGCGGATGGGCCAGCTGGTCGAGGACCTGCTCACCCTGGCCCGGATCGACGAACAGCGCCCCTTGGAGATGGCTCCGGTGGACCTGATGATCCTGGGCACCGACGCCGCCTTCGATGCCCGCGCCAGCGCGCCCAACCGGGAGATCAGGGTCATCGGCCTGGACGGAAACGGGCCGCGCAGCGCGCCCACCCTGGGCGATGAGGCGCGGCTGCGCCAGGTCGTCGCCAACCTCATGACCAATGCCCTGCGCTACACCCCGGATGGGTCGCCCATCGAAATCGCCGTCGGCGTCGCGCCGGTCATCCACGACCGGATGGACGCGGTGCTGGAGGTGAGGGACCACGGGCCGGGCATCTCGGAGGAGGACGCGGCCCGGGTCTTCGAACGGTTCTACCGGGCGGATTCCTCGCGCCAGCGCGAGACCGGCGGCACGGGCTTGGGCCTGGCCATCGTGGCCGCCCTCGTGGCCCAGCAGGACGGCACCGTCCGCCTCAGCGAAACCGAAGGCGGGGGCGCCACCATGTCCATCCGCCTGCCCTATCACCCTGTGGATCCGGCGCCCTCCGGCGAGGACGACGAAGAGGGGGACGGCGACGGCGGCAGCGGGGACGCCGGCGATGGCGATTCCGGCGGCGGGCAGCGGCGGGGCGGCCGCAGCGGGGCATTCGGGCGGGGTTCCCGCCGCTGAGGCCCTCCCACCGACCGCGGGCTGTCCTCCACAGGCATCAGCACCGCGCCCAGCGCCCACAGCCGGCCGCTGACCGCGGGGCCGGCATCCTTCCCGGCCTACCGTGGCTGCATCCGGGCACGGCTCACGAGGAGGAACACGAGATGGCACTTATCCAGGTCGACAGCGACGTCCTGATCGCCCGCAGCGCGGAGGTGCAGGGCACCATCGACCGGCTGCAGGCGGAGATCAACGGCATGCAGTCCGGGCTCCAGGCCCTGGCCGACAGCTGGCAGGGCCAGGCGTCGGCGAACTTCCAGTCCGTGGTGGGCGAATGGCGGGCCACGCAGGCGCAGGTCGAGGAGTCCCTGGCCAGCATCAACCAGGCCCTGCGGTTCGCCTCGGAGCAGTACGCCGAGACGGAGGCGGCGAACACCGCCCTGTTCCGCTACTGACGCACGATAAGGAGCACGGAACAGGAAAGGCGCGGCACCCTGGCGGGTGCCGCGCCTTTTCAGTCACGCGTCAGCGGAGCATGTCCGCGGCGGGGGCTAGAAGCCGCCCATGCCGCCCATGCCGCCCATGTCGTCGCCGCCCGGAACGGCCGCAGCGGCCTTCTCCGGCTTGTCGGCGACAACGGCCTCGGTGGTGAGGAACAGGCCGGCGATCGACGCCGCGTTCTGCAGCGCCGAGCGGGTGACCTTGACCGGGTCGTTGACGCCGGCGGCCAGCAGGTCCTCGTACTCACCGGTGGCCGCGTTCAGGCCGAAGCCCTCTTCCAGGCCGCGGACCTTGTCGACGACCACGCCGGGCTCCATGCCGGAGTTCAGCGCGATCTGCTTCAGCGGAGCGTCGATGGCAACCTTGACGATGTTGGCGCCGGTGGCCTCGTCGCCTTCCAGGGCCAGGTTGGCGAAAGCCTTCTGGCCGGCCTGGATGAGGGCGACGCCGCCGCCGGCGACGATGCCTTCCTCGACGGCAGCCTTGGCGTTGCGCACGGCGTCCTCGATGCGGTGCTTGCGCTCCTTGAGCTCAACCTCGGTGGCTGCGCCGGCCTTGATGACGGCGACGCCGCCGGCCAGCTTGGCCAGGCGCTCCTGCAGCTTCTCGCGGTCGTAGTCGGAATCGGAGTTCTCGATCTCGGCGCGGATCTGGTTCACGCGGCCCGCGATCTCCTCGGCGTCGCCGGCACCTTCGACGATGGTGGTCTCGTCCTTGGTGACGACGACCTTGCGGGCACGGCCCAGCAGGTCGAGGGTGGCGTTCTCCAGCTTCAGGCCGACTTCCTCGGCGATGACCTGGCCGCCGGTCAGGATGGCGATGTCGGCCAGCTGCGCCTTGCGGCGGTCACCGAAGCCCGGAGCCTTCACGGCGACGGACTTGAAGGTGCCGCGGATCTTGTTGACCACGAGGGTGGCCAGGGCCTCGCCCTCGACGTCTTCGGCGATGATCAGCAGCGGCTTGTTGGACTGCATGACCTTCTCAAGGACGGCCACCAGATCCTTCACGTTGGAGATCTTGGAGTTGACGATCAGGATGTACGGATCCTCAAGGACCGCTTCCTGGCGCTCGGCGTCGGTGACGAAGTAGCCGGAGATGTAGCCCTTGTCGAAGCGCATGCCTTCGGTGAGCTCGAGCTCGAGGCCGAAGGTGTTGGACTCCTCGACCGTGATGACGCCTTCCTTGCCGACCTTGTCCAGCGCCTCGGCGATCAGGTCGCCGATCTGCTTGTCACCGGCGGAGATGGACGCGGTCGCCGCGATCTGCTCCTTGGTCTCGATCTCCTTCGCGGAGTCGAGCAGCTGCGCGGTCACGGCCTCGACGGCCTTCTCGATGCCGCGCTTCAGGCTCAGCGGGTCGGCGCCGGCAGCCACGTTGCGCAGGCCTTCCTTCACCAGGGCCTGGGCCAGAACGGTTGCCGTGGTGGTGCCGTCACCGGCGACGTCGTCGGTCTTCTTGGCAACTTCCTTGACCAGCTCGGCGCCGATCTTCTCGTACGGATCGTCGAGTTCGATCTCCTTGGCGATGGACACGCCGTCGTTGGTGATCGTGGGAGCGCCCCACTTCTTCTCGAGGACCACGTTGCGGCCACGCGGGCCGAGGGTGACCTTGACGGCGTCGGCGAGGGTGTTCAGGCCTCGCTCGAGGCCCCGGCGTGCCTCTTCATCAAATGCAATGATCTTGGCCATAACGGCTATCGTCCTTCCGGAACTCTCATGCTTGGAGCGTAGATGCTGCATTCCGACCTGGGGCGCCCGCGACGGCTGGCCCGGCCCGCACGATCTAGGTACGTACGGTCCCTGCCATCACCCCGGTGGCCTGCGGGTTCACTCAACACCACCGACTTAGCAGTCGTCCGGTAAGAGTGCTAAGTCAATAATTAGCACTCCCGCCACTCGAGTGCAAGCGATCCGGCAAAGCCGGCCCGGACAGCCGGAGGGGACGCCGGGTTTCCCCTGCGTCCCCTCGTGCTGCCTCTTCAGGAACGTCGCCCGGCGGTGTCGCCACCGCGGCGGACGCCGCCGTCCAACCTAGGAAAGGGCCCTGACGTCCTCCGCCTGGGGACCCTTCTGCCCCTGCCCTATCTGGAACTCCACCCGCTGGCCTTCCTCGAGGGTGCGGTACCCCGTCGCCTGGATGGCTGACCAATGGACAAAGACATCGGTCTGGGCCTCATCGACCGTGATGAACCCGTACCCCTTCTCCCCGTTGAACCATTTGACGATCCCCTGCGCCATGTGTTTCTCCAATTTCTTGTGCCCCGCGCCGCGACCCTGCTGGCCGCGGTAAAGAATGGCCGAAGTTGCTGCGGAAAGACGGGCGAAAACGCAACGTAATTCAGCTGGCCCCGCGGCTGGCAACACTCTAACCAGCACCGCGGAGGCTGCACACGGAGGAAATGGAATGTTATGGAGATTTAACGAAAGGGCTTTCCCCCGCCGCCGGTTACCGGAAGCCCGGTCCGGCCGCGACCGTCACGTAGTCGAAGCCCGGCGACTGCACGGCGGGAATTCCCAGCAGCGTTCCCAGCGCCTCGGCGTTGATCCGCTGTTCCTCGGTGCTGTAGAACACCGCGGAACCCTGGAGCGGCTGGCCCTGCCAGTTTCCGACCTGTGCGGTGGTCCATCCGTCCTGCCCGATCCGGCCGGAGATGCTCGCACCGAGACCACCCACGGTGGTTCCGTTCAGCACGACCACCGGCTGTGTGCGGTCCGGCTGCGGGGCCGGTTCCTCGCTGGGTTCAGGGGCCGGCTCGTCGGTGGGCTCAGGCTCTGCGGTGGATCCGGTGTCTTCGGTTTCCGTGTCCCCGGCACCGTCTTCAGCACCCTCAGGCGTCGTCTCGGGGCGGGCCGTCGGGGATTCCTCCGCTGCGGCCGCGGTGGGCGAGTCGGCCGGCGCCGGGGCGCCGGCTCCGATGCCGAGCCTCGGCAGGACGAAATAGGCGGCCAGTCCCACGACGAGAGCCAGCACCCCCACGGTGATCAGCAGGCCCAGCCCATTGGAGCGGGCCGGAATAAGCCGCTCACGGTGCACGCCCTGCCGGGCGGAGGACTCGGGAACCTTATCGAATTCATCCCGCGGGTACTTGCTCATCGGGTCTTTCAGTCCTGTCTTCAGGAGCGGATTCAGGCGTCGTTGCCCAGGCGGCGCGCGCTGCGGGCGCGCTGGCGGGTCGTACGCAGTCTACGCAATCTCTTGACCAGCATCGGGTCGTGCGCCAGAGCCTCTTCGGTATCGATGAGCGAGTTGAGGATCTGGTAATAGCGGGTGGCGGAGAGTCCGAAAAGCTCGCGGATCGCCTGCTCCTTTGCGCCCGCATATTTCCACCAGGCGCGTTCGACGGCGAGCATCTGCTGCTCCTGCGCAGTGAGCGGGCTCTCGGGATCGACCGCGTCCTCCAACGAAAAGGCCTCGGCCGGCTGTGCCACGCGCTCTCCCTTCGCTGTCTGGACGACGCCGCGGTTCCGCGGCGCCCTGTTCAATGCTAGTCCCGAAATCACAGGCTTGTCATTCCGCCATGGCACGGGGCCGGCGGCGCCACGGCGGGCCGGCCGCGAGGATACCCCCCGGCGCGTGAGCGTTCCGGCGGGTACGGCAGCGGCCCGGAGGGCCCGGACAGAGGCGGCCCGGACACAGGTGGCTGCGAACTGTCTTTTCCCGCCGGTTTGGCCAAGACTGGAGGGGTGAGCACCACCAACCAGCCCGCGTTGTTCGACCTTCCCCACCCTTCCGGCTCCGGCGGGAACGGCCGGCCGGAGGCGGCACCGGACGGCGGACCGGCCCCCGCGCGGCCGCCGCGGAGGGCCTGGACACCGAACGGCCGGGAGGGCGCGCCGACGGCGTTTCCCCTCGCCGCTGAGACCGAGACCGCCGGGCGCGCCCAGGACGCCGATCCTTTGGCCGCCATGGCCCCGGACTGGGCCGAAGCGCTGGCCCCGGTGGCCGGAAAGATCCGGTCCCTGCTGGCGGACCTCGCCGCGGAGCGCGACGCCGGAGCCGATATCCTGCCCGCCCCCGGCAACATCCTGCGGGCCTTCACCCGCCCGCTCGCGGAGGTGAAGGTGCTGCTGCTGGGCCAGGATCCCTATCCCACGCCCGGGCACGCCGTCGGCCTGTCCTTCTCCGTGGACGCCGCCGTCCGGCCGCTGCCGCGCAGCCTCGGCAACATCTACCGTGAACTGAAGGCGGACCTGGACATCGATCCGCCGGCCCACGGCGACCTCTCCGCCTGGGCCGATCAGGGCGTGCTGCTGATGAACCGGGTGCTGACCGTGGAAGCGGGCAGCGCAGGCTCCCACCGCGGCCGCGGGTGGGAGGACATCACCTCCCTCGCAGTCGAGGCCGTCGCCTCCCGGAAGCTGTCCGACGGCAGCCACGCCCCGCTGGTGGCGATCCTCTGGGGCCGGGACGCGCAGTCCGTGGTCCCGCTGCTGCACGGGGCTCCGCGGATTGAATCCGTGCACCCCAGCCCCCTGTCGGCCTCCAAGGGTTTCTTCGGGTCCCGGCCGTTCAGCCGGGCCAACATACTGCTCAAGGCCCAGGGGGCGACACCGGTGGACTGGCGCCTCGAGGCGGTACGGTAGAGGCAAGTCCCCCGCGATGCTAGGAGATCCACCGCGTGCCCGCTGAGCCTCTTTCCCCGCCCCCGGGCGCTGCCCGGCGGCCTGCCCGTCCCCTGGTGTTCCTGGAAGTGCTGCGGCGCGAGCAGCTGACCCCGCACATGGTGCGGATCGTGGCCGGCGGACCGAACTTTTTCCAGTTCCAGCCCAAGGACTGCACCGATTCCTACTGCAAGATCTGGTTCGGGCCGGACGGCCGTCCCGTGCCGGAGGGCGCGGACCTGGAGCAGATGCGCGCGGATTCGCCCCGTGAGCAGTGGCCCGTGTCCCGCACCTACACGATCCGCTGGGTGGATACCGAGGCGGCCGAACTGGCCATCGATTTCGTCATCCACGGCGACGAGGGCATCGCCGGGCCCTGGGCCGACTCCGCCCGGCCCGGCGACACCCTGAGCTTCTCCGGCCCGGGCGGCGCGTTCACCATCGACCCGGAGGCGGACTGGTACTTCTTCGCCGCGGACGAATCGGCGCTGCCGGCCACAGCGGCCGCCCTGGAGGCGCTGCCCGCGGCCGCCGTCGGGCAGGCCTTCCTGGAGGTGCAGGGCCCGGCGGACCGGCAGGCCCTGCGGGCCCCGGAAGGCGTGCAGCTGCACTGGCTCTACCGCGACGAGGACCCGGCTCCGGAGCTGCTCGCGCGGGCCGTCGCCGCCGCTCCCTGGCTCGACGGCGCGGTGCAGGTCTTTGCCCACGGCGAGCGGGAGGCCATGAAGTCGCTTCGTGACGTTTTCTTCAGCCATCGGGGCCTGGAACGGTCCCGGGTCTCGCTCTCCGGGTACTGGGCCGCCGGACGGACCGAAGACGCCTTCCAGGCGGAAAAGCGGACTCCGGTCGGCAAGATTCTCTGACTCCCCCACGAAAGAGGCGTCCGTTCCCCGTGGGGAGCGGACGCCTCTTTCCGTTGGTCGGAGCGGGTCAGCGGCGGCGGTTCCGCCGCTCGACTCCGGTGAAGGAGCGGGTCAGCGGGCGGGCCATGTTGTCTCCAAGCACCACGCCGCCGGCGATCGCGAGGATGACCGTCAGGGCGTTGATCAGTCCGACGACGCCGCCGGAGATGTCGTCGATGCCGATCGTCAGCCCGTACATGGAGCGGAAGATGCTCAGCCCCGGGAACAGGAAGAGGATCGCCGGCACCGCCACGATCAGCTGTGGCGCCCCCATCCGCAGCGCCACCACCCGGGCCAGCACGCCGATGGCGACGGCGGCCACGGCCGGGGTCAGCCGGGGGCCGACGCCGGCGGCCTCTGCCAGCAGCTGGGCCAGGTAGCCGGCCAGGCCGACGCCCACGGTGGGCAGGATCAGGCGCATCGGTGACTGCTCGGTGATGCTGATGGTCCCGAGCGCGACCGCCAGCAGGGCCAGGGTGACGACGAACCCGTACTGCGACCCGGTGACGGTGGTGACCGCCAGCGGGGGCAGCCCCATCTGGGCTCCCAGCACCAGGCCGACGGCGATGCCCGCCACGATCGCGGCGAAGGACAGGAACGCGGACAGGAAGCGCCCGGACGCGGTCACGGGGAACCCGTTGATGGCGTCCTGCACGGCCGAGACCAGGCGGCCGGTGGGCAGCAGCAGCAGGATCCCGCCCGCCACGACCAGCCCGGGTGAGACCTGCGCCTCCCAGGCGCCGGCTTCGCCCAGCGCCCAGATCGCCAGCGCCAGCACGGTGACCAGGAACCCGCTGGCCGCGGTGGTGAAGAAGTCGGGGATGCGCCAGCGCCCGAACAGCCGCTGCAGCAGGCTGACCAGGATGGTGCTGGCGAACCCGATCAGCGATTCCAGCGGGCTGCCTCCGATGAACGCCACGATGGCGGCGGCGAAGACGCCGGTGCTCCCCGTGACGGCCCACCGCGGGAACGGTTTGGGCCGCTGGTTGATCTCGTCCAGGCGAACCGCGGCCTCGGCCCGGCTCACCCCGCCGTCGGCGATGTCCGTGACCAGCTGGTGCACCAGGGCCAGGCCGGCGTAGTTGTTGGTCCAGGACCGCACCACCCGCATCACCGTGATCGGCGTCTGGTCCTTCGGCGAGTAGTTGAGCAGCACCGACTGGTTGGTGATGTCCACCTCGATGCTGTCCAGGTCGAAGGCCGCGGTGACGGCGATGATCGCCGTCTCGACTTCCAGGGCCCCTGCGCCGTAGCGGAACATGGTCTCCGCCAGGCCGAGCGCGAAGTCCAGGCTCTTGCGGGCGCTGGCATCGGCCCCGGCCGTGCGGACCGGATTCGCATAGGGGCTGCCGGCCAGGCGCTCCACCAGGGACATGGCCTGAGTGGGCGGCGCCTCGCCCTGCACCAGGCGCCGCAGCATCCGGCGGGCGGCCGCGGTGGAGCGGTCGGGCCGGCTGGCGGAGGGAACGTGCCGCTCCGGCTTGGCCGCCGTGCCCGTGGTCCGGGGCACGACGGGCTTGGCCGTGCCCGGTGGCTTGGCTGTGGTGGTCGACCTCCCCGGGGCACCTGCGGCAGGCGGACGCCGGCTGCGGACCGTGCGGATCGCCCGCGTTGCAGCGCGTACCGCGGCGGTGGCCGGCGCCCCCGAGGGCACCGCCGTGCCGGTCACCGTGTCAGTGGGCGGCGGGGGCTTGGGCCTGGTGCTCTTCAGCTCGCCGGTGACTGCGGCCGCCGTCGCCCCTGCGGGGGGCCGTCCCGGCGGCTTGGGCTGCTGCCTGGGCAGCCCCGGGGCCTGAATCACCGGGATGGGGCCGGCCGCCGGCGCCGTGTTCGATGCGGAGCTGCGCTCCTCCGCATCGGGTGTCCTGTCCAATAACTCACCCCTCCCGCCCTTGCGGGCAAGCTGCTGTGCCTTGCGTGCCCTGCACGCCTGTGCTGCGGACCGCCCGGGCCCGTGTTCCTAGTAGAACGGCTGGTGGTGGCGGCGCCAGTAGATCTGGCGTGCCACCCGCTCCCCGATGACGTTCCAGAGCCGGTACCGCACCGGGTGCACCACCAGGTCATAACACCCTACGAAGTCGGTGACCGTCTTGGAAAAGCTGGTCTTGAACAGGCCCAGCCCGTGGTGCGGGTGGTCCTTGTCCTTGAGTTTGTCGCTGGGCGGGGTGCCGCAGAAGTCGTACTCGCTGATCCCGAAGTCCCGCTTCAGCTCGGTGATGGCGGTCCACTGCACCAGGTGCGAGTCGCCGTACTGCCGGCGCTTGGGCTTGGAGCCGCCGTCCTTGTAGGTGCCCTTGGAGCCGTAGGCGATGACAAAGGCGCCCACGGAGGGCTCGCCGTCCTCGAAGGCGAAGTAGAAGCGGCCCTGGCCGGCCTCCACGAAGTTGCTCCAGAACCGCTGGTAGTACTCGAAGGAGCGCAGCCGTGCCGCGGAGCGGTCCTCGATGTGGCTCATCAGCCGGTACATGATGCGCATGTTCTCTTCGGTGGGCTCCACGCGGCGCACGTCGGCGCCTTCCCGGATGGCCCGGCGCACCGCGTTGCGGCCCCGCGAGGACAGGTTCTTCAGCAGCTGCTCCTCGTCGACGCTGGTGTCCAGCAGCGCGGTGGAGTCGTTGGGCTGCAGATTGAAGGTCTTGACCAGCCCTGCTGCGGCGTACCGTGCGCGGATCTCCTCGGAGGCGACGACGTCGGGCTCCACCTTGATCCCGAAGACACCGCGGCGGGTCTCCCGCACGTAGCGGGCCAGCGCCTGCGCCATCAGCGGCACGTCGCCCGGTTCGGCCACGGACGGGCCCTTGATCATGTACCAGAGGCTGCCCAGGCCGGGCACCTTCTTTTCAATGACGAGGTTCCAGCTGGTGTAGCCGGCGCCTTCGAACACCACGTGCACGGGGTTCCAGCCGTGGTGGGACTTCACCTCGGCGTAGGCCGCGGACTGCAGGACGTTGCCGCCTCCGGGGTTGGAGAGCACCAGTTTGTCCCAGTTGGCAATCTCTTCGGCGGTGGCCAGGCGTGCCGTAAAGTCTCGCAAGATACCTCAATCAGTCGCTTGTCGGTGCTGCCCCGGAAAGGCGGATAACGACGTCGGCCCCCTGCCGTCCGCCCGCCGTCCGGGGCTGCCGCGGATCGGATTCAAGTCTATCCCCCGGCCGCCGGCGGGATCGCCACGCCTGACCGTCCGGCGTGCATAGAATATGCATACGCATACAAATTGGAGGCTGGAACCATGGCTCGGCTGGAACTGGGACTGGACACGTTCGGAGATGTGACGGAAGGGCCCGACGGGCGCCCGCTGGGGCAGCCGGAGGTGATCCGCAACGTTGTGGAGGAGGCCGTTCTCGCCGATACCCTCGGCCTCGACTTCTTCGGGCTGGGCGAACACCACCGCGAGGACTACGCCGTGTCCGCCCCCGACGTCGTGCTGGCCGCCGTGGCGGCCAAGACCACACGGCTGCGGCTCGGCTCCGCGGTGACCGTGCTGAGCTCGGATGATCCGGTACGCGTCTACCAGCGCTTCGCGACCCTGGACGCCCTGTCCGGCGGCCGGGCCGAAGTGATCCTGGGGCGCGGGTCCTTCACCGAATCGTTCCCCCTGTTCGGCTACGACCTGGCCGACTACGAGGCCCTGTTCGAGGAAAAGCTGGACCTGTTCCTGCGGCTGCGCCGGGAGGAACCGGTCACCTGGGAGGGCCGGCTGCGGCCGGGCCTGCACGGAGCCCGCGTCTTTCCGCCCACCGCGTCCGGACAGCTGCCGACCTGGATCGCCGTCGGCGGCACCCCGCAGTCGGTGGTGCGCGCCGCGCACTACGGACTGCCCCTGATGCTGGCCATCATCGGCGGGCAGCCGGCCCGGTTTGCCCCCTACGTGGATCTCTACGATCGGGCCCTGGCCCAGTTCAACCAGCCCGCGCTGCCGGTGGGGGCGCACTCCCCCGGCTACATCGCCGACACGGACGAGCGGGCGCTGGAGGAGGCCTGGCCGCACTACGCCGAGATGCAGGGGCGGATCGGCCGCGAGCGCGGCTGGCCGCCGCTGACGAGGGCGGCGTACGAGGCGGATGCGGGGCCCGACGGCGCCCTGTTCATCGGTTCGCCCGAAACGGTGGCGGAAAAGATCGTCCGCACCGCACGCACCCTGCGTCTGTCCCGCTTCGACCTCAAGTACAGCCTGGGAACGCTGCCCCACGAGCAGCTGATGAGCTGTATTGAGCTGTACGGCTCGGTGGTGGCTCCGCGGGTGCGCCGCGAACTGGCGGACGACGGCGAGGGCGCCGCCTGAGCCGAACGGCCCCGCCGAACCGCTCCATGCGGTTTCAGCGGGGCCGTTTCGGTGTTGCCCGGCCGCGCTAGAGACCGGCGAGGGAAGCGGCGGCGGCCTCCAGCAGGTCCCGGCGCTCACGCCGGGCGGCAAGGGCCTGCTCCTGGGTGACCTCCCGGAACCGGGTCGTGGTGCCCGGGGCCGCGCGGGCCACCAGGTCCATGTCCGCGCTGATGACGGTGGCCACCATGGCGTACCCGCCGCCGGAGACCGCGTCGCGGTGCAGGATGATCGGCTGCGTGCCGCCGGGAATCTGGATCGAGCCGACCGCGTATCCGGCGTCCACGATGTTGGAGGGATCCGACCCGGCTCCGAACGGCTGCTCGCGCTCCGTCCACTGCACTCCCGGCCCGGAGTACCGCAGCCCCATCCGGTCTGCGACCGGGGTCAGCGTCCACTCCGCGGAGAACAGCTGCTCCCGGCCCTCGGCGGTCAGCCGGTGGTCGTAGAGTCCCGGAACCACCCGCACCTCCTGGGCCTTGCTGAAGGCGGGCCGGTACTGCTCGGCCAGGCTCGCAGCCGCGGGAAGGTCACGGTCCGGCTCCCCCACCGGCAGGAGATCGCCGGCTTCGAGCTTGCGGCCGTGGTGGCCCCCGATGCCGCCGAGGACGTAGGTTGACCGACTCCCCAGCACCTTCGGGGTGTCCACGCCGCCGCGTACGGCGATGTAGTACCTCGTGCCGCCGCTGATCATGCCGAAGGACAGCTCGTCACCGGCCTGGAGCTGCAGCCGGGTCCACTGCGGGGCCGGTTCTCCGTTGATCTTCACCGGAGCCGGTGCCCCGGTGACGGCGATGACGGCGGGAGCATCGGTGACCAGCACCGGCCCGGTGTAGGTGCACTCAAGCACCGCCGCCTCGGGATCGTTGCCGACCAGGGCGTTCGCCAGATCTGCGGAGTACTGGTCCAGGCACCCGCCCTGCGGAATGCCCACGTTGAAGTACCCTGTCCGCCCGCGGTCCTGGACCGTCGTCGACAGGCCGGGGACCTTGATCTCAAATCCCATTGAGCTTCTCCATGATCGTGCGGTTGTAGCTGCGGGGGTCGGCGAGCGCCCGGTCCAGCTCGAAGGTGACCGGAGCCTGCCGGTAGCGGAAGGTTCCGTCGGCGACCTGCGCCTGGATGGAGCGGTATTCCGCCTCATCGACCGGCCTGAACTTCACGATGTCGCCGGGACGGAAGAACACCATGAACTCCTCGAAGTCCGCCAGGGACTGCGCGGGGTCGAAGATGGGCGCCGCCGCGACGCCAAACATCTGGTACCCGCCGGCTCCGCGGACCGAGTAGATGCAGCCGAAGCAGCCGCCGTGGCCCACAGTCAGCGGAGGCGTGTCCGTCCTGGGGCTGAGGTACTTCGGCACTTCCAGCTGCTCCTCCCGTTCCACCAGCTGGAACATGAACGGCAGCCCGGCCACGAACCCGACCATGGACACGATCCACGGCTCCGTGTGGTGCCGGCGGATGAACTCGTCCGGACCGGCCAGTCCGTTGACCGCCGCCGCGTACTCCAGGTCCGTACCGGACGGGTCCTGGTGGAATCCTTCGCGGAAGCGCTGCTGCACCTCGGAGGTGAACGGGTCGTCGTACCAGACGGGGATCTCCACGATCCGGGTTTCCAGGACCGGGGTCGGCCCGCTGGCGAGGGACGCTTCGAGGTCCCGGACCGCCCGTTCGAGGTCGGCGGGGAGCAGGATGTCCGGGTCAAAGCGGATCAGCAGGGAGGCGTTGGCCGGGCAGATGTCGATGATGCCGGCGGGAGCGTCGTCGGCGAGTGCCCGCGCCAGGGCCATCGCCTTGAAGTTCGCCTCCAGGCTCATGGCTTCCGCTATCTCGACGAAGAGGGTTTCGTCAGCCCCCCAGGTGTACCGCGACGTGGATGCGGTGGATGTGCTGCTCACAGTCCCTCCAGGATGGCCGGTGTCCGTTCGATGTACTTGGTGTGGTGGGCGGCGGCGGCGAACTCCGGTGCGCCGAGCAGCCTGAGGTGCAGCGGGATGGTGGTGCTCACGCCCTCCACCACCGCTTCGCCCAGCGCCTTGGACATGGCGGAGACGGCGCCCGCGCGGTCCTGTCCGTGGACAATGACCTTGGCGATGAGCGAGTCGTAGTAGGGCGGGATGACCGATCCCTCGCCGAAGCCTGAATCGATCCGGACGCCGTCGCCTTCCGGCCACTGCAGGGCGGCCACGGTTCCGGGGCTGGGCATGAAGTTCCGTGCGGGATCCTCGGCGTTGATCCGGCATTCGATGGCATGGCCGCTGAATTCCAGCTCGTCCTGGCGGAAGGAGATGCCGCCGCCGGAAGCGATCGCCAGCTGCTCACGGACCAGGTCGATTCCGGTGATCTCCTCGGTGATCGGGTGTTCGACCTGGAGCCGGGTGTTCATCTCGATGAACGCGGCTTCCTCCCGTACCGGGTCGTAGAGGAACTCCACCGTCCCGGCCCCCAGGTAGCCGCAGCTGGCGGCGAGCCGGACCGAGCTGGTGCGGATGGTCTCCCGCACGTGGTCGGGAAGGTTGGGCGCGGGCGCCTCTTCCAGCACCTTCTGGGACCGGCGCTGCATGGAGCAGTCCCGATCGCCCAGATGCACGTAGTCCGTGCCGTCTCCCAGGACCTGCACCTCGATGTGGCGGGCCGCTTCGATGAACTGTTCGAGATAGACCGCAGGGTCGCCGAAGATGGCTGCCGCTTCGCCGCGGGCGGCCTCGATGGTGGTGAGCAGGTCCGCTTCATCGGTGACCAGCCTGATGCCGCGGCCCCCGCCGCCGGCGGAAGCCTTCACGACCAGGGGGTAGCCGATGGTCCGGGCCGCGGCGACCGCGTCCTCGTCCGGCCGGAGCGGCCCGTTGGTCCCGGCGATGACGGGCACGCCGGCGGCTTCGGCCGCTTCCCGGGCGCGGGCCTTGTTGCCCATCAGCTCAATCGCTTCGGGCGAGGGTCCCACCCAGGTCAGTCCGGCGTCGAGGACCCGGCGGGCAAAGCCCGCGTTCTCGGAGAGGAAGCCGTAGCCGGGGTGCACGGCATCCGCGCCCGAGGAGGCGGCGGCGTCGAGGATCGCATCCTGGTTGAGGTAGCTCGCGCCGGCGGGCGGCGGGCCAAGCACCACGACGGTGTCGGCGGCCCGGGCCCAGAGCGAGTCCGTGTCGGCCTCGCTCACCACCGCGACGGTGGCGATATTCATTTCCGACGCGGTTCGCATGATCCGGACGGCTATTTCTCCGCGGTTGGCGACGAGGAGCCGGCTGATCATGCGGCGGGCCCCTCGACGACCGTCACCAGGACGTCTCCGGGGTTGACCATGGCCCCGTCCTCGACGCCGAAGGACTTGACCGTCCCGCTGACCTCGGCCTGGATCTCGGTGAACTGCTTCATGATCTCCACGATGCCGATCACCTGGCCGGCCTCGACGGCGTCGCCCTCGTTGATGAACGGAGGCTTGTCGGGGCCGGGCCGGCGGTAGAAGACTCCGGGAATCGGGGACTGGATATCTGCCATGGGGGTGGTGCCTTTCTTCGATGGAGCAGGGTCAGGAACGGGGGGCGGCTTCGTCGACGGCGCGTCGGACGGCGGCGGCGACGGCGACGGCCGTGGATGCGTCCGAATGCACGCAGACGCTCTGGAAGTCGATGTCCAGAGGCGTGCCGTCGACCGCCTGCACGGGCTCTCCGCGGAGCGCCCCGGCGACGCGGGCGTAGGCCTGCTGCGGGTCGGCCGGTTCCGGCCGGCGCTGGATCAGCAGCTCGCCGGCGGGGCCGTAGTTCAGGTCGACGTAGAGTTCAGCCACGAAGGGGACGCCAAGCCGCCGGCAGACGGCTTCATGGGCGGTGCCGGCGAGGCCGTAAAAGGGGACTCCGAACTGCTTCGCCACCCCGGCGGCTGCCTCCATCAGCTCCTCGTCGGCGGAGAGCATGCCGAACAGTGCCCCGTGCGGCTTGATGTGGTTCAGGCTCAGCCCGTGCTTGTCGAGGAACCCGGTCAGCGCCGCGGTCTGGTAGATCATCATCGATTCCACTTCTTCGGGCTGCAGCACCATGCGGCGTCGGCCGAAGCCGGTGAGGTCGGGCAGCCCGGGATGCGCCCCGACCGCCACGCCGTGGTCGGCGGCGAGCGCCACGGTGTGGTCCATGACCGCCGGGTCGCCGGCGTGGAAGCCGCAGGCGAGGTTGGCAACGTCGATGATCTCCATGAGGGCCTCGTCGTTGCCGAACGCGTGCAGGCCAAGCCCCTCCCCCATATCGGAGTTGATGAGGACGTTCGGCGCGGGCGTGGGTTCTGTCTCCGGACTCAGCATGGTGAAACCATATGGCTCCCGCCCCGGCCGCAATATTGTGCAGCCTGCAGAAGCTGTCCAATAGTGTGGTGCACTCTGCACAAAAAGCATGCGGACTGCTAGGAGGACCGAGGGCCGATGCGTGTCGAAGAGCTGGCCTCCGACCCCGAGCTGGGCATGACCCTGAAAGCCGGTCTGGGATCGCCGCGCCTTGGCCGTTCCATCACGTGGTGCGCGCCGACCGAGCATATGGATCCCACGCCCTTCCTGAGCGTCAACGCCCTGGTCCTGACGCAGGGCATGGGGTTGAACATCCGCGATTACCGCACCTGGGCGGCCTACGTCGAGCGGCTGGCCGCGGTCCCCATCGCGGCGCTGGTCTTCGGGCTGGGCGCCGCGCACCGGCAGATGCCGGAGGGCCTGGTCAAGGCCTGCACCGAACACGACCTGCCGCTGCTGGAACTGTGCGCCGACGTTCCATTTGTGGTGGTCATGCGGCGGGTCGAGGAGCGCCTTGGGGCGGAGCGGTTCAACGAGCTGCGCTCGGGCTGGGAGCTTGCGGACACCTGCGCCCGGCTGGCCAGCGGCGGCGCGTCCCTGGCCGATGTCCTGGCTGAGGTGGCCGGGACCGTGGGCGGACGGGCGAGCATCACCGACAGCGCCGGATATGAGCTGGTGGCGGCCGGCGAGCGCGGCGGCCGCGGACGGACGGCGCTGCGGATGCCGAGCACCGAAACGGAACGCTTCCAGCTGCGGATCGAAGGCGTGGATACGTCCATGCTGCTGCAGCCCCTGCTGGGACCGGTGGCCGGGGTCCTCGCCATGCAGCTGAGCTATACCCTCAGCTCGCGGTCGGCCCTGCATTCCTCCGACGCCCTCCGTTGGTTCGAACTGCTGCTCGAGGCGTCGCCGCAGAACCGCGGCGAGGTGCGGGAGCGGGCGGCAGGGCTGGGGTTCGACGTCGATGCGCCGTGGCAGTGCGTCCAGGTCTCGGCACCGGAGGGCACGGCCTGGGCCAAGCTTCGGTCAGTGGCCTGGCGCATCCGCACCGCCCTGGACGCCCCCGGCCGGCCTGTCCGCTTCATGGAGGAGGAAGGCCGCACGACCATGGTGCTGCAGCATGCACAGCTGCAGCAGCCCCGGGCCCTGGCGAAGCTGCTGACCGGCTGTGCCCGGGACGTCCCCGAGTTCTCAATCTGCGTTGCCGCAGGCGAGGACCTGGAGGATCTTCCCCTCACCCTGCTGCTGTTGCGACGCTCCCAGTCCGGCCCCGGAGTGCACTGTGCCGGGCAGGCGGACCTGCAAAGCATTGTCCAGGGCCTGCCGGCGGCCGGGCTGGAGTCCCTGGCCCGGCGGCTGCTGGGGGATGTGCTCCTGCCCTCCAACGCAGCCCTGCTGCAGACGCTGCATTCCTACCTCAGGAACAGCGGCAACACGGGACGGACCTGCGGTGAGCTGTTTATTCACCGCAACACCCTCGCTTACCGGCTGCGCCGGCTGGGGGAGATGCTGGAGGTGGATCTGGAGGACGGAGAGGTCCGGGCCACGTGCCTGCTCGCCCTGTCGGTGCTGGGAGTCACCGCAGGGCCGCCGCCGGGGGTGCGGACTTAACCCGGGTTCGCCGGCAGGAACCACCGGATCCGCGGTGGTTCCGTCAGGTGCTGCTCCGCGTCCTGGATCAATGCCCGGTCCTCACCGGTGATCCGCTGGTGCTCCTGGCGCAGGTACTCCCGCCATGTGGGCACCTCGTAGATCTCCCGGAACTGTTCCTCGTCCGTCACGGAATGCACCAGCTCCCACGCGGTCGCCCCGGTGCGGAGGCGGACCAGCCGAACCTCCTGCATGGCCTCGGTGAAGGCCTCCAGCTCCCCCTCCGCCACCTCGTAGGCCACCAGGAGGGTCACCGGCCCGGCGTCCGGCCGGGGAGCGGCGTCGTCATCGAGGTGCAGGTCGATCTCCGGCTCCGGCACCGAGCGGTCCAGCCGCCCCGTGCCGGGCAGCAGCGGCAGCACCAGGACGCTCGCTCCGGCCAGGAGCAGGAGGACGGCCGTGAAGGTCAGCACGCCGGAATACCCGTAGCGCGTGGCCGCGGATCCCCAGAACAGGGCCCCCAGGCCCTGGCTGCCGCTGTTGACCATGAGATAGACGGCCAGCCCGCGGGCCCGCACCCACTCCGGAAGGGTCAGCTGCATCGCGGCGTTGAGGATGGAGAAAGTACTGATCCAGGCCAGCCCGCCGACGAGCAGCAGGATGCCCAGGGGCACCGCGGGCAGGTGGCCGGCTCCCCACGCGGCGGCTCCGAACACCGCGGCCGCCGCTCCGAGGACCAGGCTGTCCGGCAGCTTCCGGATCCTTGGCAGCAGCACCACCCCCGCCACCGCGCCGGCTCCCAGGCAACCCAGCAGCAGCCCGTAGCCGGTGGACCCGAGCCCCAGGTGGCCGTCCACCGCCACCGGCAGCAACGCATACAGCGAACAGGCCGGCACCATGAACAGGACCACCCGCAGCAGGATCCGCCGGATGCGGGGAGCTGCGCGGATGTACCGCAGCCCTGCAGCGAACGCTTCACCGAGCCGCTCACGCTCCTCCTCCAGGGGCGGGGACCGCCAGACGTAGATCGCTGCGGCGGTGCCGACGAATGACAGCGTGTTGAGCCCGAAGACGAAGGCGGGGCCGGCCAGGGACACCAGGACGCCGGCGACCGCCGGTCCCACCGCCCGCGCCGCGTTCATCGCCGCGCTGCCCAGCGCCGAAGCTGCCTGGATCTCGCGCCGCGGCACGAGCGAGGGGATGATGGCCTGCCACGCCGGTGAGCTGATGGCCATGCCGCAGCCGATGAGGAACGTGTAGAGCAGCAGGCTGTCCGGTTCCATCCGTCCGACGGCGGTCAGGACGGCCAGGGTGCCGGCGGCGGCCGCGGCGAACAGGTTGGCGCCGAGGACCAGCAGCCGCCGGTCGAACGCGTCCGCCAGGACGCCGGCCACCAGGCCGAGCAGCAGCGCGGGGAGCAGGTTCGCGGTCTGGACCAGGGAGATCAGGGCGGGATTGGCTCCGGATTCGACCAGGAACCACTGGGCACCCACGGTCTGCATCCAGGTTCCGATGTTCGAGCCCAGCTGTGCGAGCCAGAGAACCAGGAACATCCGCCGCCGCAGCGGCGCCCAGGGTGACTCCATCTCCGATGCTCCCTCCGGAGGGCGGAAGGCGGCTCAGCGGACCTTGGGGAAACCGGCCCAGGCTGCCTCGAACTGCTGCCGGGCCGCGGCGGCCCGCTGCTGCTCAATGGCGTGCAGCCGGCCGAAGGTGAAGGCGTTGACCCCGCTGCGGGCGCCGGATGCGCCGAAGGTGCGCAGGTACCCTGCCGCGACCACCGCGTCCTGGTGCTCGCCGAGGATCTTCTGCAGCCGTTCGGCGGCGGCAGCCACTTTGCCGGCCGGCCCGGGTTCGGCGCCGGCCCACACCTCCGCCGAATAGCGCAGCCGCTTGGCCGCCTTGCGGGCGGTGTGCAGTGCCTCCTCCCCGGCTGCGTCGCCGTTTCCGCCGTCCGTTCCGATGTCGTTCCCGGCTCCGGTCGGTGCCGCCGCCAGGGCCGCCCTGACGTGGCGCTTCAGCCGGCGGCGCTGCCGGCGCACGACGTCGCGGCCGCCTCTGCCGGCAGGATCGGCGGCGGCTGCCTGCCGCTGCGGTCCGCGCATCAGGTTCTCCAGGTCCTGCAGCAGCTGCCCGTACCGCTGCCCGGCGAGCAGCTCCAGCAGCTGCGCCCTGGCCGCTGCCTGCTCGGCCAGCAGCTCCTCGTCAATCCGGCGGGCGGTGCCGCCCATCACCAGCTCGGGCGCCTGGGACGAGAGCAGCGCCTGGAACCGGCCGTGCATGACCTGCGGATCGCGTACCTGTCCCAGCGCGCCGGCTATCCAGCGCAGCTCACCGCGCAGCCCCAGCGCGGGCTGCTCCGCCAGGACGGGGCCGTAGCTGGCCAGCGCCGACCGCATCCGCCGGGTGGCGACGCGCATCTTGTGGACGGCGTCGTCCTCCCCCGCCCTCACCCGGGGATCCTGGCTGAGCAGCTCCAAGTACTGCCGGCGCAGATAGTCGAGCAGCAGGTCGCCGAGCCGGCGCGGCGGCCCGTCCACAGGCGGCAGGGCGGCGGCGCGTGCGGCCAGAACCTCGACGGCGGGAGCGGGGTGGATCTCCGGAAGGGGGCCGGCGTCGGCGCGGGGAGCGGAAACCATGGCTCAGTATAGGGCGGCGGATCGCGGCGGCGGCAGGACCCGGCGGCAGGTCCGCCGCTCAGCCGCTGATCTGCTGTCCCGCCCTGTTCGCCCGGCGTCCGCCGGGGGTAGCATCGGCCCGTCCGCCGCCGTCGACGCCGGCCCGCTGCCGGGGAAGGACCGCTGTGACCGCGATGCAGTATGTGAAGCTCGGCGCTTCAGGCGCCGCCGTCTCCGCCCTGGGCCTTGGCTGTCTCAGCTTCGGGGATCCGGACCGGGGCAGCCATTCCTGGACGCTGCGGGAGGAGGCCGCCCAGGCCGTCATCCGCGCCGCGCTGGAGGCCGGAATTACCTTCTTCGACACCGCGAATGTCTACTCCGCCGGCGACAGCGAACGCATCCTGGGCACCGTGCTGAACCGCCATGCCCGCCGGGAAGAGGTCGTAGTCGCCACCAAGGTGCACGGTGAGATGGGCCCCGGGCCCAACGGCTGGGGCCTGTCCCGCAAGCACATCCGCTGGCAGGTGGAACAGAGCCTGAAGCGGCTGGGCACCGACTACATCGACCTGTATCAGGTCCACCGATGGGACGACACCACGCCGCTGGAGGAAACCCTGGAGGCCCTCGATTCGCTGGTCCGGGACGGGCTGGTCCTCTATCTGGGCGCCTCGAGCATGCAGGCGTGGCAGTTCGGCAAGGCCCTGTCCCTGCAGCGCCGGCACGGGTGGGCTCCGTTCGTCACCATGCAGGGCCACTACAACCTCATCTACCGCGAAGAGGAACGGGAGATGTTCCCGCTCCTGGCCGACGCCGGCGTCGGCGCCCTGCCTTACTGCACGCTGGCCTGCGGCCGTCTGGCCCGTGGCCCGGACGCCGATACGCCGCGGCGGCGCCGGGACGAGCGGGCGGAGGCGCTGTACCGGCAGGCCGGGGCGGCGGACCGACGCATCGGTGAGGCAGCCGCCGAGGTCGCTGCCGAGATCGGCGCGTCCCGGGCCCAGGTGGCCCTGGCCTGGGTCCTGGCCAACCCCCTGGTCACCGCCCCGCTGCTCGGGGTGACTTCCGTGGCCCAGCTGACCGAGGACCTCGGCGCCCTGGACGTTGTGCTGGATGTGGACCAGATGCGCCGGCTCGGGGAAGGCTACGTGCCGCACGCCGTCGTCGGGCTGTGACCGGGACCGGTGCCGGGCCGGCGGCCGTGCGGGCGGTAGGGTGGAATCTTCTTGCCCCGGCGCCGTCGGCGGGGCGATGCTTAGCGGTGATCCGTTCCCGCTGACCCGTCTGAAAGGTGCCGATGACCGTCCTTGTGCTGTGGCTGCTGCAGCTGGTGCTGGCCATCCTGTTCGCGGGACTCGGCCTCATGAAACTGATCCAGCCCTATCGGCGGCTGACCCGCAGTCTGCGCTGGCCGGAGGATTTCACTCCCGCCACGGTCAAGGTGATCGGCGGGGCGGAGCTGCTGGGCGCCGTCGGGCTGATCCTTCCGGTGGCAGTGGACCGGTTCGAGATCCTCACCCCGGTGGCGGCCCTGGCCCTGGCCGTGCTGATGGCGCTCGCCATCAGGGTGCATGTGCGCCGGCGCGAAAGGAACATGGTCACCCTGCCGGCCATCCTGCTGGGCCTGAACCTGCTGGTTGCCGCCGGGCGGTTCGCGGAGTTCCTGTGAGCAGCACGGCCCCGGATCCGGCTGCCGGCGGCGCCCTGGCCGAAGCGGTGGCCGAACTCTACGGACTGCTTCCGGGCGAATTCACGGCCGCGCGCAACGCGAGGGCGGCCGCGGCGGGCCGGAACGGGGACAAGGACCTCGCGGCGCGCATCAAGGCACTGCCCAAACCCTCCGCCGCCGCGTGGCTGGTCAACATGCTCACCCGGCACCGGCGGGAGGAGATGGATTCCGTGCTCGAGCTGGGGGCCGCCCTGCGCGAGGCCCAGGAGGACCTGGACCCGCGCGAGATGCGGCGGCTCAGCACCGAGCGCCAGCGGCTGCTGCGGGCAATGGCCCGCGACGGGCAGCAGCTGGCCGCCGAGCTGGGCCTGCAGGTCAGCAACACCGTGGCCGGGGAGGCGGAGCAGACGCTGTGGGCGGCCATGACGGACGCCGACGCCGCCGCCGTGGTGTCGTCGGGCCAGCTGGTCCGGCCCCTGACTGCCAGCGGCTGGGGCAGCGTGGACCTTGACGGCGCCGTGGCCGTGCCTGACCTGGTACAGGCCGCCGGCGCCCCGGCCGGAAAGCCGCCCCGCACCGCCGCGCCCAAGCGCCCGTCACGGCAGGAGAAGGCGAGCGCCCGAAGCGCCGAGGACAAGCGCCGGCGGGCCGAGCAGGCCCGCGCCCTGCGCACGGCGAAGGCCGAGCTGGCGGAGGCGGAGCAGCAGGCCGGCCGCGCGGAGGAGGAGTTCTCGTCTCTGCAGGCCGAGGTGGACGCGTTGAGCGCGGAGCGCGACGCCGTGTCCGATGACCTGGAGGATCTGAGGGAGCAGCTGCGCCGGCTGGAGCAGGAGCTCGCCGGCCTCGACCGCCGCGCCGGCACCCTCGACCGACGGCGGGACACGGCGCGGCGGGCGGCCAGGGCGGCCGCCCGGGCGGCGGAGCGTGCCAGGCGCCGCGTCGAGGAGCTCGACGACGGGGCGGACGGCTAGCGCGCCGGCTTCGCACCGCCCCCGTCAGGCCCGCATGGCCTCCACCGGCTGCCGCAGCGCGGCCAGCCGGCTGCGGATCCGGGCCAGGTCGGTGGGATGCGCGGCGCCCGGCGCGTCCTCGCCCAGGTCGGGCAGGCCCAGCAGGTCCAGCCGGCAGCCGGCGTCGTAGAGCACATCCACCAGGTTGCCGAAGCGCTTCCACCCGTCGGGGTTGTCGGTGCGGGCCGAGGGAACGTCGTCGAGCACCCAGTGCCGGTACTGCCCCGCCAGCAGCAGGTAGTCCGAGGGCGCCGACGGGGCCAGGCAGAGGTCCTCAAAGCTGAACCACAGCTGCTCCCCGGCGCGCTGCGCTTCGAGGGCCCGGGTGCCGGGGCGCAGCGTGGCACGCTCCGCAGCCGACGGCCGTGCCAGCCCGGCCGCCCGCAGCGCTTCGGCGTCCGGCTCGGGCAGGTGCCATCCGGCGGCGAAGCCGGTCCGATGCGTGGCCGGCAGGGTGCGGTAGTCCGTGCCCTCGTCGAGCTCCACGACCTCCAGCTCCGCGGTCAGCGCCCGGATCGCAGGCTCCATCAGGTGGTGGAACAGCGGATCCGGAAGCAGGTCCTGCGGCGGATAGTTGGAGGTTGCGAGCAGGGTGATCCGCCGGGCCCGCAGCTGCTCCAGCAGCCGGGTTACGAACATGCCGTCCGCGGGATCGCCCACATGGAACTCATCGAAGCACAGCACCCGGGCCTCCCCGAGCAGCTGGTCGAGGGCCTCTGCGAACGCAGAACGCTCCGCCATCGGTCCGGCAGCGGCCCGGGCGGCAAACACCTTGGCATGCAGGTCCCGGAAAAAGGCGTGGAAGTGGACGCGCCGTGCCTTCGGGCCGGCACCCGCCTCCGCCGCCGCCTCAATGACGGCCGCAGCCAGCCAGCTCTTGCCCCGGCCCGGCGGGCCCCAGACGTACAGGCCCCTCCCGCCCGGCGCCACGGCGCCGAGCATCCGGTCAAGCAGGCGGAGCTGGCCGCCGTCGAGCACGAGGCCCTCGCGCCCGGCCCGCTCGAGGATCATCCGCCGCAGCTGTTCTGTCACCATGTTCCCGTTCTAGCCCGCCCCGGGTCTCCCGGCCAAAGCGGGCGGATGCGCGAGCGGCCAATACGCACCGCAAATTCGACCTATTTAATGCGTGCCCCCGGTGGTAGCTTGGCCGAAGGGGACCTTGGAACCGGGGACCAGCGCCGGCTCCACCACCGCGGATCCGGGAGGACTCATGACCAACCATCTCGCCAATGTCAGCACCTGCGCGGTGCATGACTGTTCCTTCAACGACCATGACGACTGCACGGCGTACGCCATTACGGTCAGCGGCGCAAAGGACCATGCAAGCTGCGCCACCTTCATCGACACCTCCCAGACCGGGGGGCTGCCCAAGGTCCTCGCCCACGTGGGTGCCTGCCAGCGTTCCGAATGCCGGTTCAACAACCACCTGATGTGCGATGCCCAGGGCGTCCGCGTGGGCCCCGGCGCGGAAAAGGCGGACTGCCTGACCTACCAGCCCCGGTGAGCCCCGCACCTCCCGACGCCGTCCTGCTCGCCTGGGATCCCGAGCTGCATGACAGGTGGGCCGGCGGGCACCGGACGGCAGCCGAAGCCGCTGCTGTCCGCGGGCGGGCACTGGGGTACTGGCCGGTGGGGCGGCGGCGCAACCTGCCGCCCGGAACGGAGGCCTGGTTCCTGATCCGCGGCTCCCGCCCGGGTGTCGTCGGCCACGGCGCCACCCTTGCGGCGCCGGCGGTGGATGAGGCCGGGCAGTGGTTCGTCACGGTCACCGCCGACGCCCTGCTCCCGGCCGGGGATCAGCTGCCGCTGGAGCAGGTGCTTCGGGAAACGGGGTGGCAGCAGCCTCCCCCCTCGGGCGCAGCGGTCCAGGCAGCCGACGCCGCCGTCCTGAGACGCCTGTGGCAGGCCCACCTGCCGTCCCGGCTGCTGCCGGATCCGCTCCTCGCCGCCCCGGGAAGCCTCCCGCCCGCCTCACTGCGCCACGCGGCGGTGGACCGCTGGGAACACGATCCTCAGCTGCGGCGGCTCTGCCTCGGTTACCACGGCACCGGCTGCGCCGCGTGCGGGTTTTCCTTTGAGTCGACCTACGGGCCGGTGGCCGGCGGCTACATCCAGGTCCATCGCCTCGATCCCGGCGACGGGGCGCCGGATCCGGTTTCCGGCCTCATTCCCCTGTGCCCTAACTGCCATGCCGTGGCCCATCTGGCCGGCCCGGATGCGCTGAGCCCGGCTGAGCTGCGCCGGCTGATCGCCGAGCACGGGCATCTGCCGGGCCAGGTGCTCGATGACGGGCAGCTGGCGGCCCGCGAGTTCGCCGGCAGGCTGCTGCAGGCGGACGGGGACGCAGCGCCGTAACACGGGGCCGGGTGTGAAAGACTTCCTCCCGTTGCCCGGCGCTGCGCCGGCGGGGTGGAAAGGAACGTTCTGCGGTGGCGTCGCTCGATTTTTGGCTGGTTCTGCAGACCTTCGCACTGGTGACGGCGGGATTCGGCATCTGGATCCTGGGGCGGGCCTGCTGGGAATACGCCGGGGTCCCCGCCGTGCAGGACGCCTACCTGGAGCTGGCGGACGCCCGGCTGCGGGAACTGGAACCGGCGGCGGCGCCCGTCCCGGCCGGGGCCCGCGGTGCAGGGGCCTGGGCAGCGGGCCCGTTCAGCGTGCAGGCCTCCCCGACCGACCGTTCCCCGGCTGCCGGCTTCGCCCGGCGGCTGCGCAACGCGTTGGGCTCCCGCCCTTCGGAGCAGGAGCGGGCGGCGTCGCAGGCCGCGCTGCTCCATCTGCTGGCCCGCCCCCATCTGGCGGTGGATCAGCAGCAGCTCGCAGCCCGGGTGCTGGCACCGCTGACCGGGCCGATATCCGCGGCCGGAAGCGTCCGGGAGCTTGCCGCCACCGGTCGGCTGCGCCGCAGCGCCGTCCTGGGGATGCTCCGCCGGGAAGTGCCCGCCCGGTTCCGGTCCGTCTTCCTCCCCGGCATGGCCCGGTACCTCGATTTCATCGGCCGCGGCAGCTCCCTGGGCCTGGCCGTCGGCGTGCTGCTGGCGGGCGGCATGAACGGCAACGCCGACCTGGTCGGCGCCCTCACCACGGTGTGCGGTGTCGGAGGCGCCATCATCTTCACCCTCACCGTGCTCCGCTGCGAAGCCCGTTCCTGGCCTGCCGGCCGTGCCGGGCTGTGGCTGCGCCTGGCCCGGCGCTTTCCGCAGCTGTTCTTCCTGCTGCGGCTGCTGCTCACCACCGGGGCGCTGCTGCTGGGCCTGTACATCCTCGGCCGATAGCCCGCCGGCCCCGGCAGGCACTAGACTCGGGAGCCACCATGAGCATTCCAGCCCCCACCGCCAAGACAGTCCGCATCGACGCCTGGCTCTGGGCCGTACGGGCCTACAAGACCCGCTCCGCGGCCACGGCGGCCTGCCGTGCCGGGCACATCCGGCTGAACGGCAACCCGGCGAAGGCGGCCCAGCCGGTGCAGCCCGGCGACACGGTGCGGATCCGGCTCCCCGGTCACGAGCGGATCCTCGAGGTGCGTCAGCTGATCAGCAAGCGGGTCGGCGCGGAGCCGGCCTCGCACTGCTTTATTGACCGCACGCCGGCCCGGCCGGCCGCCGACCTGCTGGGCGTTCCGGTGCGTGACCGTGGCACCGGCAGGCCCACGAAGAAGGACCGCAGGGACATGGAACGGCTGCGCGGACGGGGGTAGGCCCCGCCCGCGCAGGGTTGCCTACAGCGAGGCTGCCTGCGGGCGGCTGTCGCCGGTCTCCACAAACCGCTGGTGGAAGGACAGCGCCTCGTTCAGCAGGTGCGGGGTGTGCTTGCCGAAGCTCTCCCGGCAGGCCCGGTCAAAGTAGTCCTCCAGCAGGGGCTGGAAGTCCGGGTGGGCGCACTTGTCGATGACCGTGCGGGCCCGCTGCTTGGGCGAGAGCCCGCGCAGATCCGCCAGGCCCCGCTCAGTGATGACGACCATCGTGTCGTGCTCGGTGTGGTCCACATGCGAGACCATGGGCACGATCGCGGAGATCTTTCCGCCCTTGGCCGTGCTGGGCGACATGAAGGTGGACAGGAAACCGTTCCGGGCGAAGTCGCCGGAGCCGCCGATGCCGTTCATCATCGCCGTGCCCGCCACATGGGTGGAGTTGACGTTGCCGTAGAGATCGGCCTCGATCATGCCGTTCATGGCGATGCAGCCCAGCCGGCGGATCAGCTCGGGGTGGTTGGAGATCTCCTGCGGGCGCAGGATGATCCGTTCCCGGTAGAAGGCAATGTTCCGGTTGAATTCCTCGATGCCGGCCGGGCTGAGCGAGAGGGCGGTGGCGGAGGCCTTCTCCAGCACCCCGTCACGGATCAGGTACAGCATGCCGTCCTGGATGACCTCGGTGAAGGCGGTCAGGCCGCGGTAGCCGCTGTCGGCCAGCCCGGCCAGCACGGCGTTGGCGATGTTCCCGACGCCGGACTGCAGCGGCAGCAGGGACTCCCCCAGCCTGCCGGCTTTGATCTCGTGGCCGAAGAAGTCCACCAGGTTGGCCGCGATCTGCTTGGAGGCCTCGTCCGGGTCGGCGAACGGCGTCAGCCGGTCGGGGGCGTCGGTGACGACGACGGCGGCGACCTTCTCCGGGTCCAGGCGCAGATACGGCTCGCCGATCCGGTCATCGGGTTCGGTCAGCATGATCGGCTTGCGGTGCGGCGGCAGGGCGGTGCCGTAGTAGACGTCGTGCATGCCGTCCATGGCTTCGGACTGCTGCAGGTTGACCTCGAGGATCACCTTGTCGGCCTGCTCCAGCCAGGTCTTGTTGTTGCCGACCGAGGAGGACGGGATCAGGCTGCCGTCCTCGTTGATGCCCACGACCTCCACGACGGCCAGGTCGATGTGTCCGTAGAACCCGAACCAGGTGTGCTGGGCGACGTGGCCCAGATGGATGTCGAGGTACTCCAGTTCGCCGTCGTTGATCCGCCGGCGCATCTCGGGATCGGACTGATAGGGCAGCCGCAGCTCCATGCCCCCGGCCTTGGCCAGCACGCCGTCGAGTTCCGGCGCGGTGGACGCCCCGGTCAGCACCTTGATGCGGAACTCCTCGCCGCGGGAGTGGGCCGCCTCCATCTGCGCGGCGAGCGCCTGCGGCACCGACTTCGGGTACCCGGCGCCGGTGAATCCGCTCATCGCCACCGTCATTCCGGGCTTGATCAGCGATGCGGCCTGGTCGGCCGACATCAGCAGGTTACGGAGTCCGGGGTGGAGAATGCGGTCGTTCATGCTGGCCTTTCACGAGGTGGAACCTCCCCACCCTACCCCGGTGTGAGCGCCGCCTCATAAAGCCGGTGCCGGGGCTGTGCGGCAGGCCGCGTGCCCGGCACCGGACCTCCGCCTCCCCCGACCGGCTCCGCCAGGTGCCCCCAGCAGGGTTCGAACCTGCGACCCACCGATTAAAAGTCGGTTGCTCTGACCAGCTGAGCTATGGGGGCCGGACGGCGTGTTCCGTCCGGTTCCAGTATGCCTCCGCTGCACCGCGGCCCGCCCGCGTCCCGCCGTTCAGGTTGCTTCGCCGGCGTCTTATACGGGAAACCTACCTGCACGGGACACGTGCCCTGTCGACGGCTGCCGCCGACGGGACAGCATGCCATGCGCAGGGGTGGCCCGGAGAGCGAAAGAGGAGCAGCCGTGGACAACGCAACCCAGCAGGAGCATCAGGGAACAGCAGGCCGCAGGACAGTCCTGGGGGCCTTGGGCGCCGCCACGCTGGCGGCAACGTTCAGTACCGTCTCTCCCGGGCACGCCGCCGGCCGGCAGCGGCCGCCGGGGCAGCTGATCGGCCCGGCGGCCGCTCCGGACGTGCACGCGATGAGCTTCAACATCCGGATGGAAAGCTCCGAGGCGCGCCCGGGCCAGCCTGACTACTGGCCCGATCGCATTCCCGCCCTGCAGGCGTTGCTCCGTCTGGAGCAGCCCACGGTGCTGGGCGTGCAGGAAGCGGAGTTTCACCAGCTGGCCGCCGTCACGGACGCCCTGCCCGCAACCTATCGGATGGTCGGCTACGGCCGGGAAGGCGGCTGGCACGGAGAGCATTGCAGCATCTATTACGACAGCGCGCGGCTGCGCCTGGTGGCGTGGAACCAGTTCTGGCTGTCCGATGCCATCGGCGTCATCGGATCCAGGACATGGGGCAACCGGATTCCCCGCGTTCTCACCTGGGGAAGGTTCGCGGACCGGGTCACCGGCCGGGAGTTCGTTGCCGCCAACACCCACCTCGATCATGAGTCGGAGAATGCGCGGGTCCGCAGCGCCCGGCTGATGGCCGAGGCCAGGACCTGGTTCGCCGGAACGCCCATGATCCTGATGGGCGACTTCAACGCCTCCGCTGCGGCGTCTCCGGTGTATTCCATCCTCGTCGGCTCCGAAACGTTCCGGGACACCTGGCGGACGGCCGGAAACCGGCTGACGCCGGCGTACGGCACCTCGCCGGGGTACCAGATGCCTGCCGTGGGCGGCCGCCGCATCGACTGGATCCTGGGCACCGACGGGATGCCGGCCCGGTCCACCGCCATCAACCCGTTCCGGCACAACGGACGCTGGCCCAGCGACCATCTTCCGGTGCAGGCCCTGCTCCGCCTCTAGCGGGCCGAGCAGGACCTGCGCGCATCACGGAAGCCGGTCCGCTGCCCGCCGGCGGCGGATCAGGATCAGCGATCCGGCCGCCAGCAGCGCCAGCGCCAACCCGGCGGCGGTGAGGATACCGGCACCCACCCCGGTGTCGGGCAGGCCGCCCTGCACGGAGAGATCCGCGATGCCCGACGCCGCGTCGTCTGACGGTTCAGCCTCGCCGCCGGGCGCGGAGGGGCCGCCGTCCTCCGCTGCACCCCCGCCGGCATTATCGGACGGTTCCGGCGACGGCTGCGGGTCCGCCGGCCCGCCCGGCGTCGGGCTGCCCGGCTCCCCGGGGGAGGCTGCGGCGGCGGGAAGCACGGTGACCGCGGCGGCGGTGTTGCCTGCGGCGTCGGCGGCCCGCACCGTGACCAGCTGCTCGACGTCGGTACGCGGCAGGGCGACCCGGCGTTCAGCGCCGGCGGGAACGGACGCGGCGTCCGCTTCGGCGGACGGACCGGTCACCGCCCACCCGGAGGCGGTGAGCGTGGTGTCCCGGCGCAGCGAGACCTGGGCGACGAACTCGTCGTCTCCGGCGTCGTAGCGGGCGGCCGCGCCGCGGAACTCGGGCTCGTCGTACTTCCAGGCCTCAAACGAGTCCAGGGTCGGCGAGTAGGTGTTCACGGCCATCAGCCCGGCGTCGAGGTCGAACTGGAGCAGGCGCTGGAAGCCGGTGTCCCGGTCCAGCAGATCGGCCCGGGTAACGGTGGGATCGGCGGACTGGGTGGAGCGGTAGCCCTGGTAGTCGGCCAGCATCTCCACCACCGTGCGCCCGCTCGCCCCGACGTTGGTGATGGCGTAGGCGCCGTCGCCGGCGACCTCCGTGGCGTCCACCTGCTCGCCGGTCACCGGGTCGGCGTAGCTGGTGACCACGCCGTGGTAATGCCCGCCGAAGACCAGGAAGACGTTGTCGTTCGGGGCCACCACGGTGTTCCACATCGCATCACCGGTGGCACCGTAGCGCAGCTCGACGTTGTCCCGGGCGCCGCTGGTGTGGAGGTAGGAGTGCGTGGCCAGGATGACGTTGTGCCCCGGATGGGCCTGTGCCTGCGCGGACGCCCACTCCATCTGCTCCAGGGAGGGGCGGTAGGGCAGGTTGATCACCATGAACTCCACGCCCTGCGCCGTGAAGAAATCGGTGTGTGCGGAGTTGTCCCCGGGGGCCCAGGCTTCCCCGTACCAAGGCTGCTCCGAGAACATCTCCACGGGGAAGTACTCGTTGTACTTGTCGTTGTTGTAGCCCCACATGTTGTCGTGGTTGCCGGGCAGCACGCCGTTGGGGACGCCGGCCTCGTTGAGCAGGCCCACGATGCTCCGAGACGCCGCATATTCACGGTCGGCGCGTTCCGCGGAGTGGTTGCCGTTCATCCAGTTCTCGACGATGTCGCCGGTCAGCGAGTTGTAGGCGATCTTGCGGGCATCCTCATTGGCGATCACCCAGGTGGCCATCTGCCGGAAGACGTCCCGGAAGCCCTCGGAGTAGAACTGGGTGTCGGTCATGTGGTTGATCGCGAAGTCGTAGCTGCCGGGGTTCGCGAAGGCTTGGTCGGCCACGCCCACCTCATCAAGCAGCCCGCCTGCGGTGCGCGGCCCGTCGATCACCATCAGGTGACCGACGCCGTCCGTGACCGCCTCGGCCGGCAGGGCGGCGGAAAGCGTCAGGTCGCCGTCGCCGGACGGGACGGCGGCCGCGAGCTGCTGCCACTCGGCCCCCGTCCAGGCGAGCAGCTGCACCTCGTTGCGTGCCTCGCCGGTTCCGGTCCAGGTGAACTCGGGCAGGTCCGCGGCGTCCGGCACCGGGATCTCGAAGCGCTGGAACGGGAAGCCGCCGTCCTCGCCGCGGGTGTCGGGCTCCTGCCGCTCCGAGCCGGTCACCTCCCGCTCGCCGTCGACGGAGAGACCGGCCGGAACGGGGTCGGGGCTGACGCCGGCGTGGACCGTCACGTCCTCGTCCGAACGCAGCGGAGCGGTCCGGGTGCTCAGTTCCAGGGCGGAGTCGTCGGCGTCGGTGACGGTGATGCCGAGATCGGCGCCGTCGCCGGTGCCCGCGTCCACTTTCAGCGCCGGGGTGCCGGGAACGGCGTCCGTGGCCACGGCCACGGGGTCCGTTTCGCCCGGCAGCGGAACGGTCGGATCCACGTAGGGGGTGTCCACAAGGACACCGGGGGTGCGCGGGGCCGCCTGGAAGTCGTGTTCGTTGTCCCCGGTATGCTGCGCGCGGGTCATCGACTCGCCCTCGTCGAAGCGGGTGTAGTTGCGTGCCTCCTCGCCGAGCCGGCAGGGCGTATCGCGGTCGACGTTCACGTCGTACACGGCCACCGCGTCCACCAGCGCACCGGTGTCGTCGGTGATGTACATGCCGTACCCCTCGGTCTCGTTCAGGCCCTCCGTGTAGACGGCCTGGGCCGAGCTGAGCAGGGCACCCGGGGCGCCTGCGGCGGCCATCAGGTAGGTCTGGCCCGGGGCGAGGGTCACGTTGCCCAAGTCCGGAACCTGCGCGTTGGGCCCGACGCCAGCCTGTCCGCTGCCGTAGCAGCGGAAGGCGGAGAACCCCGAAAGGTTGATCGGCTCGGTGCCGTAGTTGGCCAGCTCCACGAATTCGTCGGCGCTGCCGGCGGGGCCGGCGGCGGTGATCTCGCTGATCTTCAGGCCGGTGTGCGGGGAGGGCGCGGCAGCGGTCGGAACGGCGGCCGGGTCGTGGCTGCCGGGGGTGCGGGTGGTGGTGACCGCGAAGTCGGCGTCATTGCTGCCGGTGTCGGCCACCCTCTGGTAGGCCTCGTCGTTGAAGGGGTTCAGCTTCGCCTCCACCGGGGCGCCGTCCGTGCAGGCGCTGTTGCGGTTGTCGTAGGCGCCCACCCGGTCCACGATCTGCTCGTCCGCGGTCAGGAGCATGAGCCCGAAGTCACGGAAGTGCAGGCCGGTGGCGTACGTGGCGTCGGCTTCCGCCGCGAGCGGGGACGCCTCATGGGCGAAGACCCAGCTGTCGCCCGGGGCCACCACCGATCCGGCGGCCACGGAGCCGATCTGCACGTACTGGGTGCCGTTCTCCCCGCAGCGGAAGAGCTGGTAGCCGCCCATGTCCACCGGTGCGGCGCCCTGGTTGGTGATCTCGACGTACTGTTCCGCGGTTCCGGCCGAGCCGCCGTTGGTGAACTCGGTGATCCGCAGTCCGTTGTCCACTTCCCGTACCGTTCCGGCGGCCGCGTTCGGGGCGTCGACGGTACGGGTGGCGACCACCCAGTCCTGTTCGAGGTTTCCGGTGTTGGCCACCCGCTGGTGGGATTCATCGAGCCGGTGCTGCAGCCCGCGCTGCAGCCAGTTCCCGTTGACGTCGGCGCAGTCCGTGGCGACGTCGGCGTGGTAGAAGCCGACGGCGTCCACCCGCTGTCCGGTGCCGTCCTCGAGGAACGCGCCGAAACCGAATTCGTGCAGGCTGGTGTCGTAGAACGCGTCGGCGGCGTAGCCGGAGCCCGCCCGGGCGGCGGTGAACCGGTCTCCCGGGGCCAGGACGGTGCCGGCGGGCACCACTGCCTGCGGACCGTAGCCGCCGCCGGTCTGCCCGCACCGGTAGATCTTCCAGCCGGAGATGTCCATCGGCCCGGCGCCGTAGTTGGTGATCTCGATGAAGTTCTTCGTTGAGTCGCGGTTCGCCTGGGGCGTGGCGCCGGCGCCGCCGTTGGCGATTTCGCTGATCAGCACGTCGGAGCCGGGCCGGATGTCGTAGCGCATCGGCACGGCCCCCTGCGCGGGAACGGCGGCGGAGGCGGCCAGCAGGCCGGCGAGGAGCAGGGCGCCTCCGGCGGTGCCGGAACGGCGCCTGCGGGCAGCGTCGGCCGGAAGTACCGGCCGGCGGGAACGGGTGGAGACCAAGGTATGCCTTTCGGGTGCGGTGCCCCGGAGTGTCCGGGAAGGCATCCCCTCACGGGAGCCTCACCGTCGAGACTTCCCAAGTCAGGGAAAGCCTCGTTGGCCGAAAGGTGAATCGCGGGTGAAGACTGCCCGAACGCCGCATGCCGCGTGCCGGAGACGGCACGGTGCCGCACGCGGCGCGCGGCAGGTCAGGCAGCTGCCGGCGCTCCCGCGGCCACGAAGGCGGTGGCGGTGCCGGGGTCGATCTCGGTCAGCCCGGCGTCGACGATCAGCGGGCCGTTGCCGGGCCGGTCCGCGAGCGCCGCGAAGTCCTCCGCGTCCAGCTCACGCACGAGCACCGTGGCCGGGACCGCGGGCAGCGCCGGAACGGTGTAATCCCCGGCGTCGGCGCCGCCGGTGCGGTCCGCCGCCTGGAGGTACCAGGCCAGCAGCGCGTGCGCGGCCTGCGCTGAGGCCTTGCCGGTGGACATTTTCAGTCCGGCGTTCAGGACGATCACGGGTACGGGGGCACATGCATCGGCCGCGGGCCCGTCCCCGGTGCGCGGCAGCTCGGTTCCGGAAACCTGCAGGGCACGCAGCGCCCGCGGCATCTGCTCATAGGTCACCGGTTCGAAGGCGACGGCGCGGGCCTTGCCGACGGCGGTGATTCCGCCGGGGGCGCCGGCGGCCAGCTTGGTGAAGGCCTTCGGCCCGGCGCGGCGCACGGTCTTGGTGAAGCGCCCGTCCACCCAGCCGGCCCACGCGGCGTCGTCCTGCCGGGCCGCGTAGGACCGGACGGATGCGAGCGCGGCGGCTGCCACGGCGTCGTGATGTGCGGCCGGGTCCGCCTTGTCAACGAGCAGGACGATGGGCTGGACGGTGTCGGCGGGGAGCATGCTCCCAGTTTTTCACGCCCACCGTGCCCGTCGTCGCGCCCGCCGCGGAGCCCCCGAACCGCCGGCAGTCAGGAAACTCCCGCCTCAGAAGCGCGAGGAGCTGCCCGAGCCGGAGAAGCTGCCGCCGCTGGCCCCGTAGCCGGTGCTGGAACCGGAGCTGGCCGCCGAGCGCGCGGACTCCACGCTGCTCACCCCGGCGCTGTAGCTCTGGATATACATGGGGGCGGTGAAATACCAGGTGGACGGGTACGCGGCGTCGAGGATGCCGTAACCGCGCCGGTACCGTGTGCCGCTTCTGCGGGCCTTCTCCATTTCCCCGCGCATCGACTCCAGCTCGGTCTTGTTCTTCGCATAGGCCTCCATCGCGGCCTCGCTGTGCTCCTGCAGCAGCGCCGAGAGTTCCTCCCGGGCGCGGCGCAGTTCATCCAGCGCCTGCTCCGGGCTCATCCGCCCCTCGGCGAGGGCCTGTGCCCACTCCCCCGGCCGGTCCTGGGTGCGGCTGCGGAACCGGCGCAGCGCATCCGCCGTCGGGCCGGAGGCCAGGCCCTGCGCGAACACCTCGTCAAGTTCCTCCAGGTCCTCGCGCAGCGGCATGGCCTGCCGCTCCCATGCGGCCTCCCAGCCCGGTGCCCGGTTCAGCAGGGTGTTGGTGTCGGCAATGACGTCGTCCACGGCGTCGAGCTCACCGGCGGTCTCGGCGTAGCGGTCGATCACCTTGGTGGCCCCGGTGGTCTTCAGCTCCTTGTCGGAGAACGCCCGCGCCTGGTTGCCCAGCTCCGTGGCCTCCGAGTACTGCTCCCGAAAGCTGCGGTACCGGTCGAGGACCTTGGCGCCGTAGGGGGAGTTCTCCGGAATGGTGTGGGTGTTCAGTTCGGTTGCGTCCAGGTCCGCGGTGACGCTGGCGTAGGCGGCTTCGGCCTCGCGCAGCTTCTCCCGGTTCTTCTTCTGCCGGTTGTTCCGCACCAGCACGACGGCGCCGGCGGAGATGCCGCCCGCCGCCAGGACGCCGCCCCCGGCGACGTAGAGCGCCGGGTTCCGGTACCAGGGACGGTTGATCAGTTCCGCACCGCGTTCGACGCCGGCAATCGCGGCGTCGGTCCACTGCGCATCCCGCAGCAGGTCGTACGTGGACTCCTGGATGTCCTCGCGCTGCTCCAGGCTGACCTTGCGGTCCTCGCCCATATAGGTGCCCACCTGCCGGCCGACCGGGTCGAAGGCGAAGAGGTAGAGTCCGTCGGCCCATTTCTGGCCGTCGGGGCTGAGCCAGTCCGGATGCTCGGCCCGGGCATAGGTCAGGACCTCCTCGTTGAAGTTGTCGGAGGCGCTGCCGTTGCGGGTGTACACGGCCACCTTGGTCGGTTCGTAGAAGTCGATCTCCTCCAGGGCGGGCAGCAGCGTGTTCCGGTCCAGCACGCCGGCGGTGTCCTCCACCACGATGTCGGTGGGCGTCACGGCGAGCGCTGCCGGCGCTCCCCCCAGCAGGGCCAGCACGGTCAGGAGGGCGACGGCGAACAGGCGGCGCATTTGGGGGCCTTTCGGATTGGTGCACCGGGCGGTGCAGCAGGTGCTTCTCAGCCCAACGTACCGCCGGCTGCCGGCCCGCACCTCCGTCGGAGGGACCATTTTCGTGCTCCCGGCCACCCGGGTCCGTTCTCCCGGTCACATCCGGTGCCGTGGCGGAATCTTCCGATGTGACCGCTGTTGAAGAAGACAAGCAACCGTTCAACAGAAGGAGACAGCATGGGACGCGTGGAGAACAAGGTGGCCCTGATCAGCGGCGGCGCCCGGGGCATGGGTGCCGCGCATGCGAAGGCCCTCGTGGCGGAGGGCGCGCGCGTCGTCATCGGCGACATTTTGGACGAGGACGGCCGGAAGACCGCCGAGGCCCTCGGCGACGGCGCCCGGTACGTGCACCTGGACGTCACCCGCCCGGAGGACTGGGAGGCGGCGGTGCGCACCGCCGTCGAGGAGTTCGGCGGCCTGGACGTGCTGGTGAACAACGCCGGCATCGCCAACTTCGGGCACATCGAGGACTTCACCCTCGATCAGTGGAACGCCATTGTGAACATCAACCTGACCGGCGTGTTCCTGGGCATCAAGGCGGCCATTCCCGCCCTGAAGGAGTCCACGGGCGGCTCGATCATCAACATCTCCTCCACCGCGGGGCTGCAGGGCTTCGTGGAGCTGCCCGGCTACACCGCCACCAAGTACGGCGTGCGCGGCCTGACCAAGTCGGTGGCCCTGGACCTGGGCAAGTACGGGATCCGGGTCAACTCCATCCACCCCGGCGTGATCAGGACCCCGATGACCGAGGGCATGGACAACCCGATGAACCACGTGGCCCTGCACCGGATGGGCGAGGCGCAGGAAGTGTCCAACATGGTGGTGTTCCTGGCCGGTAACGAGTCGAGCTTCTCCACCGGCGCGGAGTTCGTGGTCGACGGCGGCGAGACCGCCGGCCTGGCCAACCATTAGGACGTTCCACCAGCGGGCCGGCGCCGCCGCCATCCCCCTCCGGCGGCGCCGGCCCGGCGGCTGGAACGCTCCGGCGGCTAGAACGCTCCGGTGTCTGGAACGCTCGGGTGGCTAGAACGCGCCGGGCATCAGCCGGGAGAGCCGGCGCATCAGGGTCCGGGCGGTGCCGTCGTCGATCGCCAGGTCGGTGATCACTCCGGCCCGCAGCGCGGCGATGAGCCCGGGCACCTTGTGGTCTCCGGCCACCACGCACAACCGCCGGGGAATCCGGCGCAGCTCCTGCGGCGTGGGCCCGGAGGCCCGCCGGTTCAGGCCGATGTCGGCGTAGGTGCCGTCCTCCCGAAGGAACACCGTGCACACATCGCCCACCACCCGGTGCGCGGCGAACTCCCGGAACGCGTCCTCGGTGAGGTAGCCGCCGCTGTAGACCTCCGACGGCGAGGGGCCCTCGAAGGCGCCCACGCTGAACACCGCCAGATCCGCCTCGGCGCGGACGGCAAGGACCCGGCGCACCGTGGATTCGCGCCACATCAGCTCCCGGGTCCGCTCGTCGTCGAAGAACGCCGGGGTGGGGAACTCGATGAGCGCGGCGTCGAAGGACGCGGCCATCTGCGGCAGCAGCCCGGGCGCCCGGCCGGTCTCCGGGTCCCGCGCACTGACCGCGCCGTTCATCTGCACCACCATGGCGTCCCGGGTCGGCTTGGGCTGCACGTGGGCGGCGACGGCCGACGTCGTCGTTCCCCAGGCCACGCCCATCGTCATGCCGTCTCCGAACCAGTCCCCGATCAGCACCGCGGCATGCCGGGCCGCCGCTTCCAGCCGCTGCGCCGGCGTGGCCGTCGGCGAGACGGCGGCGAGGTAGGTGGTGACACCGAAGGTTTTCTGCAGGGCACGGACCAGTTCATTGCCCGTGTCCACCGGCGCGGCCAGGGTGATACGCACAATGCCCCGGTCCCGGGCCGCCTGCAGCATGCGGGACACCGTGGACCGGGAGACCGCGAACCGTTCCGCGACGGCCTCCATGGTGGCCCCCTGGATGTAGTAGAGCTCCGCGGCGCGGTACAGCTGGGCGTCTTCGTGCATGACCGCCTTCCCACTTGTGCACGTTTGTTCAATTGCTTTGATCGTACTCCCAGCCGGGGCCTAGAGTCCTTCGAACAGCACTGCCGGGACGAAGTCGTCCCATCCCCTCTGAAAGGTTTCACCGTGACCTCCAGCCTGCTTACCGCGGCCACCCGCACCGCGGCCCTGAACGACATGGCCGATGGCCCCGAACTCGATGTCCTCGTCGTCGGCGGCGGCGTTACCGGCGCCGGCATCGCCCTGGACGCGGTGTCCCGCGGCCTGCGCACCGGCATCGTCGAGGCCCAGGACTGGGCCGGCGGCACCTCGCAGTGGTCCTCCAAGCTGGTCCACGGCGGGCTGCGCTACCTGCAGCAGCTGGACTTCAAGCTGGTCGCCGAGGCGCTGCGCGAGCGTGAGCTGCTGCTCGACTCCCTGGCCCCGCACCTGGTCAAGCCGGTGCCCTTCCTCTACCCGATCACCCACCGCGGCTGGGAGCGCCCCTACGTCGCCGCCGGCATCGGCCTCTACGACACCATGGCCCACGTCGGTGCCAAGAACGCCACCATGCCCATCCAGCGCCACCTCGGCCTGAAGGGCGTCAAGGAGGCTTTCCCGGACATCAAGCCGGAGACCATGGTCGGCGCCATCAAGTACTGGGACGGCAAGGTCGACGACGCCCGCCTGGTGCTCACCATCGTCCGCACCGCCGTGCGCCTGGGCGCGCTGGCCGCCAGCCGGACCCGCGCCGTCGGGTTCCCCAAGGATGAGAGCGGCCGAGTGGTCGGCGCCGTCGTGCGTGACCTGGAGACCGGCGAGGAGCGCCTGGTGCGCGCCAGGTCCGTGATCACCGCCACCGGCGTCTGGACCGAAACCACCCAGGACCTGGCCAAGGCCGACGGCGGCCTGAAGGTACTGGCCTCCAAGGGCATCCACATCGTCGTCCCGCGGGAGCGGATTTCCGGCGAGACCGGCCTGATCCTGCAGACCGAGAAGTCCGTGCTGTTCGTGATCCCGTGGGAGCGCTACTGGATCATCGGCACCACCGACACCCCGTACCACCAGGACCTGTCGACGCCGGTCGCCACCAGCGCGGACATCGACTACGTGATCGAGCACGCCAACGTGGTGCTGGAGAAGCCGCTGACCCGCGACGACGTGATCGGCACGTTCGCCGGCCTGCGCCCGCTGCTGCAGCCGGGCACCAAGGGCGACGAGCAGTCCACCAAGATCTCCCGCGAGCACACCGTCACCGAGGTGGTGCCCGGCCTGATCGCCATCGCCGGCGGGAAGCTGACCACCTACCGGGTGATGGCGGAGGACGCCGTGGACCTGGCCCTCGGCGCACGCGCCAAGGAGCTGCCCTCCGTCACCGCCAAGACCCCGCTGCTGGGCGCCGACGGCTACCTGCCGCTGACCCGCCAGGCCGCCGCGCTGGGCGTCAGGTACGGCTGGAACGAGCAGCAGGTGATGCGCATGCTGGACCGCTACGGCTCGGCCATCAGCGAGGTCCTCGAGCTGGTCGACGAGCGGCCGGAGCTGGCCGTCCCGCTGCAGGGCGCCCCGGCCTACCTGCGCGCGGAGATCGTGCACGGCTGCACCCACGAGGGCGCCCTGCACCTGGAGGACCTGTTCGACGTCCGCACGCGCCTGGTCTGGGAAGCCCCGAACCACGGCCTGGACGCCGTCGAGGAGATCGCCGACCTGGCCGCCGAGGCACTGGGCTGGGACCAGCCCCGCCGCGACGCCGAGGTGAAGGCGTACCGCACCCGCAGCGAGGCGCAGGACGCCGCCGCCGCCCTCCAGGACGAGGCCGCCGCGGCAGCAGCCCGCGCAGCGGTGCCGAGCGTGACCGAGCTGGTGGCACCCGCCGCACGCTAGGCAGGGAAGGCCACCGGATAATGGCATGAGGCAGGGCCGTCGGGAAACCGGCGGCCCTGCCTGCTTTGTGTCGGACTTTTGGCTCGGACCGCCTGGGAAGCGGGCAAAGGGTCCCGTACGACGGCGCGTCACCGTACGCTGCCGGGAATGGACCCGTTCCTTCTCGGCTTCTGGCTCTTCGTTGCGACCACCGCCGGCACGTGGGTGATGTCGCTGCTCACCCGGGAGTACTCGTGGACGGACCGGATCTGGTCGCTGACGCCGAGCGTCTACCTGTGGCTCTATGCGGCCGCCTCGGGCGGGGATCCGCGGATCGTGCTGATGGCCGTCCTGGTGTCCCTGTGGGGTGCACGCCTGACGTTCAACTATGCCCGCAAGGGCGGCTACCGTCCCGGCGGTGAGGACTACCGGTGGGGCGTGCTGCAGCGCAGGATGCGGCCCTGGCAGTTCCAGCTCTTTAACTTCGCCTTCATCAGCGTCTATCAGAACGCCATCATCTGGCTGATGACGCTCCCGGTGCTGACGGTCTATCAGCATCCAGGCCCGCTCACCGCCGCGGACTGGGTGCTGGCGGCTCTGTTTATGGGGGCCCTGGCCGGCGAGAGTGCGGCGGACCAGGAGCAATGGAGATTCCAGCAGTGGAAGAAGGTTGAGCGGGCAGACGGCCGCACCCCGCAGCCGGGCTTCGTGCAGACCGGGCTTTTCCGTTTCTCCCGTCACCCGAACTTCTTCTTCGAGCAGCTGCAGTGGTGGCTGTTCTACGGCTTCGCGGTCATCGCCTCCGGGACGTGGCTGCACTGGACCCTGGCCGGGCCGGCGCTCCTGACCCTGCTGTTCATCGGCTCGACGACGTTTACGGAGAGCATCTCCCGCAGCCGCTATCCGGAGTACCGGCTCTACCAAGAGCGGACCTCGGCAATCCTTCCACTGCCGCCCTCTACCGATTTCCGCCGATGCAGCCGATGCAGCCGATGCAGCCGATGCAACTGTAGGAGCTAATGGGAGGCCAGGCGATGATCAGACACCAGCTAAGAGAACACATCTCTACCCGGAGATCGATTGCTCCCCTCAGCCAAGTAGTTCGGGGCAGAGTACTGACCACCCTATGCGGGGAGCCTCAGGGCAAAGAGCCGCCAAACCTGTGTCGGGAAGGCCTGCTGCTTTGGACGAGGCATGCGAGCACGTGAACGGCCTCAGCGACTGACGATCAACTCCCAAGAAGACGAGCTACTCCTGCTCAGGTCGGCAGACGTCTCCTGCAGGTCCTTGATCACAGGTTCTACGACGCGCTCTATGCGATGGGACCAAGCCTCCGTCAGGAGCAGACGCAGCCCAAGAGTTGACATTCGAGACCCGCCGTACGCACAATGTACTCACAGTACGGACGCTGTACGTACGAGGGGGAGATGATGGAAACTAAAAAAAATCAGAGAATACAGGTGCGAGCAACAGAGCGCCAGGAGAGCTTGATCCGGCGGGCCGCAGAGGCCACAGACAGATCGCTCACAGACTTTATTATGGAAAGCGCCAGCATGGAGGCTGAACGGGTTTTAGCTGACCGCAGATGGTTCCTTTTAAATGAGTCTCAATGGGAAGAATTTAATAGGCTCCTGGATGCACCATTACATTCAACTCGTAAGCTGGAGAACCTGGCACGCCGCCCGAACCCTTTTTCTGATGCAGAATGAGCTTTCATCACCCGCGGAAGCTTGAAAAGGATGATGACCGCTCAGGATTTGATTCCGGCGCCGAAGAGTTGGATGACTGGCTTCGGCAGTTTGCCTATGAGAATCTCCGAGCCAACAACGCCATCACATATGTATGCATGTCAGATGGAGTAGTAGCGGGCTACTACTCCATCGCAGTGGCAGGAGTGGACAGGGCAGAGGCGCCCCTGCCAATCAAGAAGGGGTCCGTACCAACTTCAATCCCTTGCATACTGCTGGCTCGCCTAGCTGTTGATCGAAAACACCAAGGGAAGGGCATTGGCGCGGCTCTACTTACGGATGCTTTCAAGCGGGCGGCGCAAGTAAGTGAAGCTGTTGGAGCTAGGGCAATGCTGATCCACTCCCGCGACGAGGCAGCCAGAGACTTCTACGAGAAACTCGCCGACTGCCACCGGTCACCCACATCAGAACTGCAGCTAATGATTCCAATGAAGTACCTGCGCACGCAGTTTCTTTAACCCGCATGAGTACGATTCTGGTCCCCTGCGGCAGATTGAACTCAGCCCTACCTCAACAGATTAATCAGCCGCAGGGGGGAACCCGAATCAAGAAGTGGCTGGCTCCGTTGCACTAACGAGCGCCCTAAGGGCGTCCTCGCACCAGCCGATCGGGTCATAGTACCTAACTTCAAACTCTCCTGACGCGAGCAGCTCCGGCACCCAGAACCAGCCGCCCTCTCCGCCGGTTAGGGACTCGCGTACACGCTCGACATGCGCTTTCAGCGATAACGCGTCACTTTGGACGATTGCGCAAGAAGCCAAATTAAGCAAGCGCACCCACGGCTCCCTAGACATGACCTCATTCGAAAAGAAATCGTGCGCTGTTTCTGGGTCCGTGGGAATCAGCGTAAATGCCCAGTACCTACGGAGGGCCCTGCTCCCAGGGTCCCTCTCAAGAATTACGCTTGCGTAGTCTTGAGCGCTTTTCAAGCCTTCGTTCTGGATGAGGTGAAGAATATCTTCCATCACCTCAACTTCAGTCGTTCCGCTCAGGATCATGTCCGGATCATCATCCCGGAGCGTATGCTGTCTCAGTAGCGCGCTAAGAGATAGGACCGCAGAAGACGGCCTCTCCAACAGCCTAGACACGTCCATTCCGCAACGGCGTGCGGTCTCTTCAGGGGCAAGAGAGAAACTGATTTCCCACGGGACCGACCCTGGATCCCATTCATGTAGGTAGTTTTTTGAAAACCTGTCAAACACCCACTGGGTAGCACTTTGCCCACCCGCTACCTGCAAAGACTCAACAGGAACTCTTACTCGGAGGTATTCGGAGATCCTCCAGTCCACAAGGTGAGCTGTCGCTGCCTCGTCAATCCAGGTCTCGATCTGCTTGCGAAAAGGGCCAGCCGAGGCGGCGATAAGGATATCCAACCAAGAAGATGACTCATGCAACTGGTCGTCAGCGACCTTTTCGAAGTACTGCACCCAGTCAGACACGACAAGTGGTAACCGTATTTCGGGGTTCCGTTGCCTTTGACGCCACGCCATTGCAATGTGAAGAGCAATTTTTCTCCTCAGTGCGCGTCGCAAGTGCCTTCGCAATACCGCGTCTGCAGGGATCCCTCTTTCGCCCAGACGAGCCAACGCCGACGTAGCCCATACGGAGCGTCGAAGCCCGTCAAGCCAAGGGGAGCTCAGGACCAGCTGTTCAACTGCTGCGATTAGCTCTCCCGTCGTGCTCGCTGCCGTAGGCCCATAGGGATTCTTGGACGGGTCGAATACCCCTAATCCAAACTGTGCAGCCTGCTGATAGGACCGCATTTCACATTGAATCGCCGCCAGCATATCTGCGCAGTCTTGGGCACTATGACACCTTTCATGCCCGGAGTCCTTACATGCTTCGCAGATGCGGAGAGCATTCTTTAGATCATTGATCTTGTAAATCAAGAGCATCCCCCCGATGTTCCATGTGCTGCTGCGTATCTCTATAGGAAACCACGCTATAGGCCTGCCACAACGCAGCCGACTCTCACGCCATCCACTTTGAAGCCCGAAGTTGTCCCTCCTGATCAGCGCTACGCGTGCTGGGAGGGTTTTCGGTGGAATGGAGCCCCCTGCCGGATTCGAACCGGCGACCCCCTGTTTACAAGACAGGTGCTCTGGCCAACTGAGCTAAGGAGGCGGTGCCGGGAGCGTGCCCGGCGGGGCTGGCGCGAGGCCAGCCCCTCAAGGGTAGCCGACGGCGGGGTCCCGGTGGAAACCGGGGCCGCACGCCGTCGGGCCCTGCAGGTTGCTACTCCGAGTCCGCGCCGCCGTTGCCGTCGATGGCTGCCTGGACGGTCTCGGTGAAGGCGTCCAGGTTCGCCTCGGTGCCGTTGACGTACACGGTCGGGGTGCCTTCCACGCCGTCGGCCTGCGCCAGATCGGTGGTGTACTTCACGTAGGTGCGGAAGCCGTCGTTCTTGATGCAGTCCTCGGCGCCTTCGGCGCCCACGGAGGCGGCCATGTCGGCCAGGCCCTGGTTGTCGACCTCGCCCTGGGCATGCTGGGCGAAGATCGCCGCGGTGAAGTCCCAGTAGGACTCCGGGGCGGTGTCCGCGACGCAGGCGGCCGCGTTGGCTCCGCGGGAGGAGTAGTTCGTGGGCGAGTTCCGGTCCAGGAACGAGACCAGGCGGTACTCGTAGGTGACCTCGCCGGCGTCGAGCCACTGGGCGATCTGGTCGCCGTAGACGTCTTCGAAGGTGGCGCAGTGCACGCAGTTCACGTCGGCGTAGACCACGATCGGCACCGGTTCGCCCTCGGCTGCCGGCTCGACGCCGCGCGGCGGCTGGCCCTCGCCGGTGCCCTCGGGCAGGTTCTCGGTGTCCACCTCGCCGCCGTCGGTCGGTGCCAGGGAGGTGGTGGAGGTCAGCGTCACGCCGCCGTCCAGGTTGCCGTTGGCGGGCGCCGGGCCGGCGGCCGGAATGGAGCGGTTCATGTTGCTGAACACCACGGCGAAGATCAGGGCGATGACCGCGACGACCGCGACCACTACGCCCCAGCGCACCAGCAGCTTGTTCCGCTTTTCCTTGCGCAGCTGTTCCTCACGCAGCGCGCGGGCCTTCTCCCGTGCCTCCGCGGTCCGCTCAGCCTTGGTCGGCCTGGGATTGCTCATGTGTCCTCACGTCTCTCAGCGATAACCTTCCACCGGGCATGGTGGCAAAACTGCCTACAGTCTAGCTATCGCAGCTGGGGGGTTCTTCCTTACGCCTAACGCGCACCCCCCGCGCGCCGGTTCCCTCTTCGATAGAGTGGCGGAGAGACCCCAGAAACAGAGGAGTGCTGATCGTGGACGCTGCGGCCGTTGATCCGGGCAAGGAAAATCAAGCGGACGGGTACGGCGATTTCGACTTCATCGTGGTGTCCAACCGGCTGCCGGTGGACCGCGTCAGCGGGCCCGACGGCGAATCGTGGCGCCGCTCCCCCGGCGGACTGGTGACCGCCCTCGCGCCGGTGATGGCGAAGGCCGACGGCGCGTGGGTGGGCTGGCACGGCGCACCCGACGAGACCCTCGACGAGTTCGACCACGACAACATCCACCTGCGGCCGGTGCCGCTGTCCGCCGATGAGGTGGAGCTGTACTACGAGGGCTTCTCCAACGCCACGCTGTGGCCCCTCTACCACGACGTCGTCGCGCCGCCGGAGTTCCACCGGACCTGGTGGGACGCCTACCGCGCCGTGAACGAGCGCTTCGCGCAGGCCGCGGCGGAGATCGCCGCCGAGGGCGCCACCGTCTGGGTGCAGGACTACCAGCTGCAGCTGGTCCCGCAGCTGCTGCGGAAGCAGCGCCCGGACCTGAAGATCGGCTTCTTCAACCACATCCCGTTCCCACCCATGGAGATCTTCGCCCAGCTGCCCTGGCGCCGGAACATCATTGCCGGGCTCCTCGGCGCCGACCTCATCGGCTTCCAGCGCTCCGGCGACGCCAGCAACTTCCTGCGCTGCGTGCGCCGCTACGCCGGCCACACCATCCGCGCTCAGCAGGTGCATGTCACCGCCGAGGACGGCACTTCGCACATCTCCCGCGCCGAGGCGTTCCCCATCTCCATCGACGCCAACCAGATCACCGAGCTCGCCCAGCGCGAGGACGTCCTCGCCCGCTCCAAGCAGATCCGCCAGGAGCTGGGCGATCCCGACGTCGTGCTGCTGGGCGTGGACCGCCTCGACTACACCAAGGGCATCAGCCACCGGCTGAAGGCCTACGGCGAGCTCCTGGAGGACGGGCGGATCACCGTGGAGGGCGCCTCGCTGATCCAGGTCGCCAGCCCCAGCCGCGAGCGCGTGGAACAGTACCGGCTGCTGCGCGAGGAGGTCGAGGGCACCGTGGGCCGGATCAGCGGCACCTTCGACACCATCTCCAACACCGCGATCCGCTACCTGCACCACAGCTACCCGGTGGAGGAGATGGTGGCCCTCTACCTGGCCGCCGACGTCATGCTCGTCACCGCCCTGCGCGACGGCATGAACCTGGTGGCCAAGGAATACGTGGCCGCCCGGACCAACAACTCCGGCGTGCTGGTGCTCAGCGAGTTCGCCGGCGCGGCGGACCAGCTGCGCCAGGCGGTGCTGGTGAACCCGCACGACATCGACGGGCTCAAGGACGCCATCGTCACCGCCATGCAGATGCCGGACCGGGAAGCCCAGCGCCGGATGCGCCTGATGCGCCGCCAGGTGCTGCAGAACGACGTCGAACGCTGGTCCCAGGACTTCCTCACCGCCCTGCGCAACACGGAGGACGCATGAGCATCCCCGATTCCGACCTGCAGGCGGCACTGGCCGAACTGGCGGGCACCGAAACGCTGCTGGTCGCCCTGGACTTTGACGGCACCCTCTCGCCGCTGGTCGAACACGCCGACGACGCCCGCCCGCTGCCGGAGTCGGCAGCCGCCGTGCAGCAGCTCGCCGCACTGCCCCGAACGCTGACGGCGCTGATCTCCGGCCGGGCCCTGGACAGCCTGCGCCTGGTGGCCGCCCCCGAACCGGAAACCCTGCTGATCGGCAGCCACGGCGCCGAAACCTGGACCGGGCCCAACGCCGAACCGCTGCAGCTGACCCCGGAGCAGGCCGACCTGCTCGCCCGGGCCCGGACGGCGGTCCAGGAAGTCGTCGACGCATGTCCCGGCTGCCGGATCGAGCACAAGCCGGCCGGCGTCGTACTGCACACCCGCAGCGTCGCCGACGACGTCGCGTCCGCGGCCACCGCCCAGGCCCGCGAGCGGCTCGGCGAGCTGGACGGCGTGCACGTCACCGACGGCAAAGCCGTGCTGGAGGCCTCCGTCATCCGCACCAGCAAGGGCGAAGGCATCCAGGCGCTGCGCGAACTCACGGGCGCGACCGCCGTCCTCTTCGGCGGCGACGACGTCACCGACGAGCGGGCCTTCGCGGTGCTTCAGCCGCAGGACCTCGGCATCAAGGTGGGCCCGGGCGCCACCGCAGCGGCGTTCCGGGTGGATTCACCCGAGGAAATGAGCGGCGTGCTGACCGAGCTGCTGCGCCTGCGCAGCGCCGCCGTGGGCTGAAACTTTTCCTTTCACAAAGCGGAAACGCGTGCCATACTGACCCTGTCCCGCGCGCAGGGACAGCGAATTGAATACACACCCATTCACAACGGATCGTCGGGCACGTACCTGCCCGTGAAGGGAAATACCACCATGGCAACGGTAACTTTCGACAAGGCCACGCGCCTGTATCCGGGCACTGACCGCCCGGCCGTGGACGGCCTGGACCTGCAGATCGCCGACGGCGAGTTCCTGGTCCTCGTCGGCCCCTCCGGCTGCGGCAAGTCCACCTCCCTGCGGATGCTCGCAGGCCTCGAGGACGTCAACTCCGGCAGCATCCTCATCGGCGACCGCGACGTGACCGATGTCCCGCCGAAGGACCGTGACATTGCCATGGTCTTCCAGAACTACGCGCTCTACCCGCACATGTCGGTGGCCGACAACATGGGCTTCGCCCTCAAGATCGCGGGCGTGTCCAAGGAAGAGCGGATGAAGCGGGTCCAGGAAGCGGCGAAGCTGCTGGACCTGGAGGACTACCTCGACCGCAAGCCCAAGGCACTCTCCGGCGGCCAGCGCCAGCGCGTTGCCATGGGCCGGGCCATCGTCCGGAACCCGCAGGTGTTCCTCATGGATGAGCCGCTGTCCAACCTGGATGCGAAGCTGCGCGTGCAAACCCGCACCCAGATCGCCTCGCTCACCCGCCGGCTCGGCGTCACCACCGTCTACGTCACCCACGACCAGACCGAGGCCATGACCATGGGCGACCGCGTGGCGGTGCTCAAGGACGGCGTCCTCCAGCAGGTCGACACCCCGCGCCGGCTCTACGACCACCCGGACAACGTCTTCGTGGCCGGCTTCATCGGCTCCCCCGCCATGAACCTGCTCGAGCTTCCCGTCGTCGACGGCGGCGTCGCCTTCGGCGGCACCGTCTACCCGGTTGCCAGCAGCGTGCTCGGCAGCGCCGGCCGGACCGTCACCCTCGGCGTCCGCCCCGAGGACCTGGAGACCGTGGGCGAAGGCGCCGGACTCAAGGTCGAGGTGGACGTGGTCGAGGAGCTCGGCGCCGATGCCTACATCTACGGACACACCGACCTCGACGGCACCGAGCACCAGATCGTGGCCCGCGTGGACGGCCGCCGCCCGCCGATGAAGGGCGAGACCATCTATGTGCGCCCCCAGCAGGGACATGTGCACCTGTTCGATTCCTCCAGCGGAGAGCGGCTGGCGGACGAGGCCTGACCTGTCTTCCACCGGCTGAATCCCCTGCGGCGGCCTCCTGACCTGTTCTAAGATTTGGGTCAGGGGGTCGCCGTTCAGCCTTAAGTCCGCAGCGTCCAACGATTCATGCAGGCAGGGACCGCTATGACCGACACCGCGCGCGCCAACTGGCGCAACGAACCCACCGACTGGGAGCAGGCGGGGAAGCTGCCCCGCCCACATGAGGAGTCCGGCGCACGAAGCCTGGGGTCGCTGGACGTGACCAGTGCGTCCATGGACCCGGCCCTGCTGGACCTGCCCTGGCACCTGCCGCTGGAGGAGTGGCCCACCGACCGCCTGGCGGCTCTGCCGCGCGGCATTTCCCGCCACGTGGTGCGTTTCGCCCGACTGGGCGATTCACTGATCGCGATCAAGGAGACCGGCGAGCACATTGCCCGGCACGAGTACCACATGCTGCGCAAGCTCCGCCGGCTCAATGTTCCGTGCGTGGCGCCCGTCGCCGTCATCACCGGCCGCAGCGATGAACACGGCGAGCCGCTGGATCCGGTCCTGGTGACCCGGCACCTGCGGTTCTCCCTCCCCTACCGGGCGGTGTTCTCACAGACCCTGCGGCAGAACACCCTGACCCGGCTCATCGACGCCCAGGCGCTGCTCCTGGTGCGCCTGCACCTGGCCGGCTTCTACTGGGGCGACGTCTCGCTGTCCAACACCCTGTTCCGGCGCGACGCCGGCGCCTTCGCCGCCTACCTGGTGGACGCGGAAACCGGAGAGCTCTATCCCGAGCTTTCCAGCGGGCAGCGTGAGTACGACCTCGAGATCGCCCGGGTGAACATCGCCGGCGAGCTGATGGACCTGGCCGAGGGCAACCTGATCGAGGAGAGCGTCGACCCGCTGGCCACCAGCGAGCGGATCATGGACAGTTACCGCAACCTGTGGCGGGAGCTGACCGAACAGGAGACCTTCGCTCCGGGCGAGCGATGGCGGGTGGACGCCCGCATCCGCAGGCTCAACGACCTGGGGTTCGACGTCGACGAGCTGGCCATCCGCACCACCGCCGACGGCACGCAGGTGCAGCTGCAGCCGAAGGTGGTCGACGCCGGCCACCACCAGCGCCGGCTGCTGCGGCTGACCGGGCTCGACGCGCAGGAGAACCAGGCCCGCCGGCTGCTCAACGACATGGACTCCTACCGGGCCGACAACCATCCCGAGCTCGACGAGGAGCTGAGCGCCCATCTGTGGGTCTCCCAGGTGTTCCAGCCGATCGTCAGGGCGATGCCGCAGGAGCTGGGCAGCAAGCTGGAGCCGGCCGAAGTGGTCCACGAGGTGCTCGAGCACCGCTGGTACATGTCCGAGGAACAGAACCGCAACGTGCCCATGGCCGAGGCCGTGCAGTCCTACATGGACAACATCCTGCGCCACCGCCGGGACGAGGCGGCCATCCTGCTGACGGCGGACACCAAGACCCTGAAAATCCTGGGCGGCGGCGGGACCGGCTGAGAACGCGTCCCGCCGCCGGATCGGTCTAGACGCTGCCGCAGGTGTATTCGACGCCGTCCACGTAATGCGTGCCCGGGCCGAGATCCTGGCAGGTGGTGATGAGCGCGGTCATGCCGATCACCAGGATAATCGTCGTCAGCACGGTGAACAGGATGTTCAGTGCGGAGAGGACGATGCCGACCACGGCAGGGACGTTGCCCATGTTGGCCCGCTTGGAGCGGCGCAGGCCCATGATGCTCAGGACCAGGCCGCCGATGCTCAGGACCGGGAAGAAGGCCAGGACCAGGCCAATGATGCCGAACGTCTTGCCCGGGTTCTCGGGCGGGTATCCGTAGCCGGCGGGCCCGCCCTGGCCCGGCATTCCATAGGGCTGCCCGTACGGCTGCTGGGCATACTGCTGCGGATACTGCTGCGGCTGCCCGGCCTGCTGCTGTCCGTACGGCTGCTGCCCGGGCTGCTGCCCTCCGCTGCCATTGACGTCGGTCACGTTGTTCCCCCTGGAGTGCTGCGGATCATTCACGCGGACAGTCTACCGTTCCGGCGTTTCCGGGCTGTGGCCACCTTCACGCCGGGGCCCGGGCACGCGCAGGGGTGCCGCTGACGTTAAATGGTGGATAAGCAGTCTGTCCGGAAACCGCAACCGCAATCCAAAGGATGATTGGCAGCATGGAGAAACCGCTCGAAGAAACCGTTGATCCGCACACCGGCCTTCGCGTGAAACCCGTCCATCTCCGTCAGCCCGGGCACCAGTGGTGGCGCTCGTCGGTCATCTACCAGGTCTACCCCCGCTCCTTCCGCGACCTGCGCGGCGACGGCGTGGGCGACCTTCGGGGCATCACCGCGGAGCTGCCGCGCCTGGCCGAGCTGCACATTGACGCCGTCTGGCTTTCGCCCTTCTACAAGTCGCCGCAGAAGGACGCCGGGTACGACGTCGAGGACTACTGCTCCGTCGACCCGATCTTCGGCACGCTCGAGGACTTCGACGCCCTGGTCGCCGAAGCGTCCCGGCAGGGCATCCGGATCATTGTCGACCTGGTGCCCAATCACTGCTCCGACCGGCACGTCCTGTTCCAGGCCGCCCTGGCTGCCCCGGCGGGCTCCCCGGCCCGGGACATGTTCGTCTTCCGGGGCGGACGCGGTGAGCACGGCGAGCTGCCGCCCAACAACTGGGAATCCCATTTCGGCGGACCGGCATGGACGCGCATCACCGAGCCGGACGGCACGCCGGGCCAGTGGTACCTGCACCTGTTCGACTCCTCGCAGCCGGACTTCAACTGGGACAACCCCGCCGTGCACGACGAATTCGAGCGGATCCTGCGCTTCTGGCTGGACCGCGGCGTCGGCGGCTTCCGGGTGGACGTCGCGCACGCCCTGATCAAGAAGTCCGGGCTGCCGGACTGGGGCGGGCGCGCCGACGGCTCCACCAGCGAGGGATTCCCCGGCCACGAGGCGCCGATGTTCGGCCAGGACGGCATCCACGACATCTTCCGCTCCTGGCGCCGGATCCTCGATTCCTACGACGGGGACCGGGTGCTCTGCGCCGAGGCCACCATCGATCCCGTCGAGCGTCTGGCCAAGTGGGTCCGCCCGGACGAAATGCACCAGACGTTCAACTTCGCCTACCTGCACCACCCCTGGGATGCGCCCGAGCTGCGCCGCATCATCGAGTCCTCGCTGACCGCCTTTGACGCCGTGGGCGCGCCGACGACGTGGGTGCTGTCCAACCACGACGTTGTCCGGCACGTCTCCCGCTTCGGGCTGCAGGCCCACGACCTGCGCAGCGGCGACGGCATCGGCCCCCGGGACCAGCAGCCCGACCATGTGCTGGGCCTGGTCCGGGCCCGGGCCGCGACCCTGCTCATGCTGGGCCTGCCGGGCGGGGTGTACCTGTACCAGGGCGAGGAACTGGGGCTGCCGGACCACACCATGATTCCGCACGAATTCCGGCAGGACCCCACCTTCCACCGCACCGGCGGTGAACGCGTCGGCCGGGACGGCTCCCGGGTTCCCCTGCCCTGGCGGAAGGACGCGCCGTCGTACGGGTTCTCCGAAGCGGGAGTCAGCTGGCTGCCCCAGCCCTCGGAATGGGGCGAGCTTGCACGCGACGTGCAGGAACAGGACGCCGACTCGACGCTGAACTTCTACAAGCATGCCCTGGACCTGCGGCGCCGGCTGGACCTCGGACACGGGACCCTGGCCTGGTGGGTGCAGGCACCGGCCGATGTGGTCGCCTTCGTGAACAACGGCGTCCTGGCGATCATGAACATGGGGACCGAGCCGGTGGAGCTTCCCGCCGGCGAGCTGCTCGCGGCCAGCGTCCCCGGAGCGGGCGCGCACGGGAAGCTGGACCCGGACCACGCCGCCTGGATCCGGCTTTCCGCCCGGGACGCCGACTAGCCTCCCGCGCCCGACGGCGGCTGCACCTCCATCTGGGGCAGCCGCCGTCGTCGTCGCGGACAGGGCCTGAGCGGGCCCCGTCAGGCGATGGCCTTGCCGGGGTTCAGGATTCCCGCCGGGTCGAACAGTTCCTTGATCCGTCGCTGATACTCCAGCACCTGGGCGCCCTGCTCCAGCGGCAGCCAACGCAGCTTGTACTGGCCCACGCCGTGCTCGCCGGTGATGGTGCCTCCCATGGCCAGGGCCACGTTGACGGACTCGTCGAGTGCTGCGTTGAGCCGGTCCAGGCCCTCCGGCGCCTCGTTCGTGTTGATCCAGAAGGTGGGGTGCAGGTTGCCGTCTCCGGCGTGGGCCACGACCTTCAGCTTCACCCGGTGGGTCTTGGCCATCTGCTCAAGTTCGGCAATGTAGTGCACCAGCTTGGAGCGCGGCACGGCAACGTCCTCGCCCACCCGGAATTCGTCATCGACCTCGTCGCCGCGGCTGTGCCGGCGCAGCTCCACCAGCCGGACGGCTTCCTCGGTGTCCTCGGTGCTCACCGTTCCGCCCAGGTCCGTGAGGACGCGGCGGACCATGGCGGCCTCGGTTTCGGCAGCGAAGCCGTCGGTCTGGATGAGCAGCAGCGCTCCGCCCCGGGCCCGCAGGTCCGAGCCCTGGGTGCTGTCCAGCGACACCATGGTCTCGCCGTCGAGCAGTTCCATGATGGCAGGCTGCACCCGGGCCGCACCCACTGCCAGCACACCGGCGGCGGCGGTCTGGAAATCCGGGAAGAATGCCGCAACGGTGCAGACCTCCCGGGGCAGGTAACGCAGGCGGACGGTGATGCCGACGACGATGCCCAGGGTGCCTTCCGAGCCGGTAAACAGCCCGGTGAGGTCGTAGCCGGCTACGCCCTTGAAGGTGCCGTGGCCGGTGTGGATGAGCGTGCCGTCGGCCAGGACCACGTCCAGGGCGAGGACGGAGTCGCGGGTGACGCCGTACTTGGCGCAGCGGAGGCCGCCGGCGTTGGTCGCCACGTTGCCGCCGATGGTGGAGATCCGGTAGCTGGCCGGATCCGGGGCGTACATCAGCCCGTGCGGGGCGACGGCGGCATTGAGGTCGGCGTTGATGACGCCGGGTTCAACGACGGCCAGCTCGTCCTCCACCCGGATGTCCAGGATCCGGTTCATCCGTTCCAGGCTCAGCACGATGCAGTTGGCGGTGGCATGCGCGCCGCCGGACACGCCGGTGCCGGCGCCGCGGGGCACCACGGCGGTGCCGGTGCTGCTGGCCCAGCGCATGACCTCCTGCACCTGTTCAACGGTGACCGGCAGGACGACGGCCAGCGGTTCCACGAAGTCGAGGACCGGGCCCTGGTCCCGGCCGTACGCGGCCAGCACATCGGGTTCGGTGGACATTTCAAGGCCCGCTACGTTGCGCAGCCCGTTCAACACGTCAGTCATTCCATCAGGTTAGCGAGCACCCATGAACCGGGCGTAGTGTGTCAGCGCCTGATCCCAGAACGCGTGGAAGTCCGCCACCTCTCCGTCGTCGCCGGCATGGATGTCGGTATGCCGGAGCCGTACCGTGGTCCCGTCCGCGTCCGGGCCGGCGGAGTCCGGGCGGGCAGGCGGTCCGGAGGCTTCGAATCGGATCGTGACGTTCCCCGGCCGGCCCGGCGCCTGGCCGAAATGCCATTCCAGCCGCACCCCGCCGTCCGGCTCGACGCCGGTCACAGCCGCCCAGAGCAGCTCGTCTCCGTCGGGGCCGGTCTCCACCAGGTTCCCGTCCTCGAGCTCGAGATACGTTCCGGCTCCGAAGCGGGTCAGCTCCGAGGGCCACCACAGGTGGATGTACTCCAGGAACCCTGTCGCGGCCTCTCCAGTTTCACGGGGAACAGTGCGGGAAAGGTCAACGTCGGGCCGTCCGCCGTCGTCCTCCGGCGCGGAGTCGGCGGCGTGGGAAAAGAGGGAGTCCATGAATCCAGCGTAGCCCCGGCGCTTGCCGCATCTCACGCGCCTCCGTCCGGCATCTCACCCCGGGTTTGGCGAGGGTCCCCCTCCGCCGAGGCGATACTGAAAACGGGGGACGACCGGAGTGGACTCAGCGGAAGGAACGGAGCTTGCGGCACAACCCCTTGGACGATCCTTACAACGGCTACGGACGGAACCGGTCCCTGATGCACCGGGTGCCCGGCGACGGCTTCTTCGGTCGCCTCACCCGGCTCGGGACCCTTCCGCTGGTGATGCTCCTGCTGTTGCTGCTGGGTATCGCCGGCCTCCTGCAGCTGGCCGACGGCCTGCCGTTCGTGTCGGTGGCGGCAGCACCGTTCGCCGTCGGCGCTGATCTCCCGGGACCGCCTGCAGGGTCCCGAGGGTAGGCGGACAGGGATCGGGGGCCACGGTGCGTTCCGTGGCCCCCGATCCCCTCAGCCAGCTGCCAGGGAATTAGTCCTGCAGATTGTTCCTGCGTCCGCGAAGGAGCGCGGAAACAAGCAGCGCGGACCCGGCCGCAAGGGCTGCGGCACCGGCCGACAGCAGAGGCAGGGCCGACGAGGCACCCGTCTCCGGCAGGCTGCCGGGCTGGTCGGGAGCGGGCGCCGGCGCCTCTTCCCGGGTGACGGTGTTCGTGATCACCGCGTCGACGGCGGCCCCGGGCTGCACGGCGACGGTCACCGGGTCCCCGCCGGTCACCTGGACGCCCTGTACGGCGCCGGACGCCGTCTCGGTGACCGTGCATTCGGTGCCGGCCGGCAGGTCAGCAAACGCCTGCACGTACTCCCCGGCCGCGCTGCCGGCGGGCAGGAGGATGGTTTCGTTCAGCACCTCGCCGCAGACCACATTGACGGTGATCTCGCCCTGCAGTCCGGCGCCGGTTCCGGTGACCACCTTGGTCACGTTCAGGCTGCCGGGCCGGTAGCTGACCGTGTTGGTGACGGCGACGGCGGCGCCGTCGGCGGTGAGGACAGCTTCCTGGGGAGCGTCGGTCGTGACATCCACGGCCGTGGTGGCACCCGTAACGGGCTCGGTGATCACACAGGTCGCTCCCACCGGGATATCCGTGAAGACGAATGTCGCAGGCTCAACGGCGCCGGCCGGTACATCGGCGGTGAAGACATACCCCTCACCGCAGTCGATCAGCAACTGCCCGGCGCCCTGCTGGCCTGCCGCGTTCCCGAGGAACGATTTGGTCACCGACAGGTCTCCCACCGGGAAGAACTCGGCAGTGGCCTGGGCCGTCGCTTCCAAGACCGCGGTCTGGGCCAGGATCAGCCGCTGGGCATCGGTGATGGCCGGATTGTTGCCGTCGTACAGGTACACCTCGCCCCGCTGGACCGTCACCGCCGCCCGGGCCGATAGGACACCCGAGTCCGGGATGACTGCGGCACTGCGGATCCAGATCTGGGTTCCGGAAGCGACCTCGGAGCCGTTCGCAATCTCCACCGTTCCAGCAGCGTCGCTGTACATGGTGAACCCTTCGGGAACCGACACGGTGACGACGGCGGCGTTCTCGGCGGCCACGGTGAACGGGCCGGCGGGAGACCCCACGGGCGCGGCTGCCGACGGCGGCGTGATGGTGACGTTCGGTGCCGGCGGTTCGACAACGGGCCCGTTGGCCTGCGCATCCGCAATGATGGCTTCCACAGCAGGGCGGATGGCTGTCTGGTCGGTATTGAGGACAAACCCGTCAGAGAAATACCAGATCGCCGCCTGCACGGCCGCCGCCTGCTGATCTGCGGTCAGGCCGGCAGGCGCTGCGGGATTCGCGGGATAGTAGTTGTTCAGGATATATGCGACGTAGCCGACGTTCGCGACATTCGATTCCGCCCAGGTCCCGTTCTCATAACCGATTCCCGGCTCGGTCAGCACCCTGATGTTGATGCAGTACATCTCTCCCGTGAGGGTGGGGTCGTCGATACTGGCGGTGGTGATGATCCCGGCAAAACCGTTCTCCGGGGTGTAACCGGCCGGCGGCGCGTCCGGGTAGGGCGCCGTGGGATCCTGCGGCGTCGGAGCGGCCGGGACGGCACCGAGGACGTTCTGCCCCGCACCCGTACCAGTCATCTGGATGTCGGTGTTGGGGCCGAAGATCGGAGAAACGACACCGGCAATATCGCCCACCCGTGCCTGTGCCGGGGCTGCAAAGGGCAGCAGGACCATCGCTGCAGTGACCAGGAGCGCCCACCAGGCTGTGTGTCTGCGCCTGCGGTGTGTTCCTGGTCGGGTGGTGTGCGCGCGTGACCGGACGTGATGCGACCTCATGGGCACCTTCTTCAGCAGTGAGAGTGATATCTGCACATGCCGCAGCTGGCTGCTGCCGGCACGCGCCG
>NZ_JBNHFX010000006.1:0-1622 GCF_059090665.1 Arthrobacter saudimassiliensis
ATGTTCCCGACATGGGCATCTCCTGCGGACCAGGCATCCAACACAGTGGAAGGACACCACGATCCGAGGTGCTCCTTAGAAAGGAGGTGATCCAGCCGCACCTTCCGGTACGGCTACCTTGTTACGACTTAGTCCCAATCGCCGGTCCCACCTTCGACGGCTCCCTCCCACAAGGGGTTAGGCCACCGGCTTCGGGTGTTACCAACTTTCGTGACTTGACGGGCGGTGTGTACAAGGCCCGGGAACGTATTCACCGCAGCGTTGCTGATCTGCGATTACTAGCGACTCCAACTTCATGAGGTCGAGTTGCAGACCTCAATCCGAACTGAGACCGGCTTTTTGGGATTGGCTCCACCTCACAGTATCGCAACCCTTTGTACCGGCCATTGTAGCATGCGTGAAGCCCAAGACATAAGGGGCATGATGATTTGACGTCGTCCCCACCTTCCTCCGAGTTGACCCCGGCAGTCTCCTATGAGTCCCCGGCCGAACCGCTGGCAACATAGAACGAGGGTTGCGCTCGTTGCGGGACTTAACCCAACATCTCACGACACGAGCTGACGACAACCATGCACCACCTGTGAACCGGCCACAAAGTGGGGCACCTGTTTCCAGGCGTTACCGGTCCATGTCAAGCCTTGGTAAGGTTCTTCGCGTTGCATCGAATTAATCCGCATGCTCCGCCGCTTGTGCGGGCCCCCGTCAATTCCTTTGAGTTTTAGCCTTGCGGCCGTACTCCCCAGGCGGGGCACTTAATGCGTTAGCTACGGCGCGGAAAACGTGGAATGTCCCCCACACCTAGTGCCCAACGTTTACGGCATGGACTACCAGGGTATCTAATCCTGTTCGCTCCCCATGCTTTCGCTCCTCAGCGTCAGTTACAGCCCAGAGACCTGCCTTCGCCATCGGTGTTCCTCCTGATATCTGCGCATTCCACCGCTACACCAGGAATTCCAGTCTCCCCTACTGCACTCCAGTCTGCCCGTACCCACTGCAGACCCGGGGTTGAGCCCCGGGCTTTCACAGCAGACGCGACAAACCGCCTACGAGCTCTTTACGCCCAATAATTCCGGATAACGCTTGTGCCCTACGTATTACCGCGGCTGCTGGCACGTAGTTAGCCGGCACTTCTTCTGCAGGTACCGTCACTTGCGCTTCTTCCCTGCTGAAAGAGGTTTACAACCCGAAGGCCGTCATCCCTCACGCGGCGTCGCTGCATCAGGCTTTCGCCCATTGTGCAATATTCCCCACTGCTGCCTCCCGTAGGAGTCTGGGCCGTGTCTCAGTCCCAGTGTGGCCGGTCACCCTCTCAGGCCGGCTACCCGTCGTCGCCTTGGTGGGCCGTTACCCCGCCAACAAGCTGATAGGCCGCGAGTCCATCCAAAACCGCAAAAGCTTTCCACCACCATGACATGCGCCAGATGGTCGTATCCAGTATTAGACCCGGTTTCCCAGGCTTATCCCAGAGTCAAGGGCAGGTTACTCACGTGTTACTCACCCGTTCGCCACTAATCCACCCAGCAAGCTGGGCATCATCGTTCGACTTGCATGTGTTAAGCACGCCGCCAGCGTTCATCCTGAGCCAGGATCAAACTCTCCGTAAAAAACTACAGACACAACAC
>NZ_JBNHFX010000007.1:0-1545 GCF_059090665.1 Arthrobacter saudimassiliensis
AGCGCGGGACCTGATCCCGGGAGGTAAGCGTATTAACAGGTGTGACGCAGGAAGGTAGCCGGGCCGGGCGATGGTTGCCCCGGTCCAAGGATGTAGGGACCGTGATAGGCAAATCCGTCACGGAGCTCTTGGATGAGCACTCCTGAGATCTGATGGGACCCCCGTATGGGGGGATCCGGTGATCCTATGCTGCCTAGAAAAGCATCGGCGCGAGGTTCCAGCTGCCCGTACCCCAAACCGACACAGGTGATCAGGTAGAGAATACCAAGGCGATCGAGAGAATTATGGTTAAGGAACTCGGCAAAATGCCCCCGTAACTTCGGGAGAAGGGGGGCCTGCGCTGTGAAGCACCTTGCGTGTGGAGCGGCAGCGGGCCGCAGAGACCAGGGGGAAGCGACTGTTTACTAAAAACACAGGTCCGTGCGAAGTCGCAAGACGATGTATACGGACTGACTCCTGCCCGGTGCTGGAAGGTTAAGAGGACCGGTCAGCCGCAAGGCGAAGCCGGGAATTTAAGCCCCAGTAAACGGCGGTGGTAACTATAACCATCCTAAGGTAGCGAAATTCCTTGTCGGGTAAGTTCCGACCTGCACGAATGGAGTAACGACTTCCCCGCTGTCTCAACCATAAACTCGGCGAAATTGCAGTACGAGTAAAGATGCTCGTTACGCGCAGCAGGACGGAAAGACCCCGAGACCTTTACTATAGTTTGGTATTGGTGTTCGGTGTGGCTTGTGTAGGATAGGTGGGAGACTGTGAAGCCCGGACGCCAGTTCGGGTGGAGTCATCGTTGAAATACCACTCTGGTCATACTGGATATCTAACTTCGGCCCGTAATCCGGGTCAGGGACAGTGCCTGATGGGTAGTTTAACTGGGGCGGTTGCCTCCTAAAGAGTAACGGAGGCGCCCAAAGGTTCCCTCAGCCTGGTTGGCAATCAGGTGGCGAGTGTAAGTGCACAAGGGAGCTTGACTGTGAGAGAGACATCTCAAGCAGGGACGAAAGTCGGGACTAGTGATCCGGCGGTACATTGTGGAATGGCCGTCGCTCAACGGATAAAAGGTACCTCGGGGATAACAGGCTGATCTTGCCCAAGAGTCCATATCGACGGCATGGTTTGGCACCTCGATGTCGGCTCGTCGCATCCTGGGGCTGGAGTAGGTCCCAAGGGTTGGGCTGTTCGCCCATTAAAGCGGTACGCGAGCTGGGTTTAGAACGTCGTGAGACAGTTCGGTCCCTATCCGCTGCGCGCGCAGGAAATTTGAGAAGGGCTGTCCTTAGTACGAGAGGACCGGGACGGACGAACCTCTGGTGTGTCAGTTGTACTGCCAAGTGCACCGCTGATTAGCTACGTTCGGATGGGATAACCGCTGAAAGCATCTAAGCGGGAAGCCTGCTTCAAGATGAGATTTCCATACACCCTTGAGGTGTGAGAGGCCCCCAGCCAGACCACTGGGTTGATAGGCCGGATGTGGAAGCGGGGACTAAAGACCCGTGAAGCTGACCGGTACTAATAGGCCGACAACTTACACCACACACGAAAAAA
>NZ_JBNHFX010000008.1:0-843 GCF_059090665.1 Arthrobacter saudimassiliensis
GGTGGGGGTTGGTGGCGGGGTGTGACGGGGTTGTTGGTTGAGAACTACATAGTGGACGCGAGCATCTTAAAAACTGTTTTTTGTGATCGTTTGTGGTCAAGTTTTTAAGGGCACACGGTGGATGCCTTGGCATCAGGAGCCGAAGAAGGACGTGGGAATCTGCGATAAGCCTGGGGTAGTCGATAACCGGACGTTTGAGCCCAGGATCTCCGAATGGGGAAACCCCGCCCGGCGCGATTTGTCGTGACCGGGTGACCCGTACCTGAACACATAGGGTGCGTGGAGGGAACGCGGGGAAGTGAAACATCTCAGTACCCGCAGGAAGAGAAAACAACAGTGATTCCGTTAGTAGTGGCGAGCGAACGCGGATGAGGCTAAACCAGTGGTGTGTGATAGCCGGCGGGCGTTGCATCACTGGGGTTGAGGGACTGTCCGTACTGGTTCTGCCGGACCGGTGGGGTGAGTGCAGGTGTATAGGTGAACGGGTTTGAAAGCCCGGCCGGAGAGGGTGTTAGCCCCGTAACCGTAATGCATGCTGCCGCTTTGTGATGGTATCCCAAGTAGCACGGGGCCCGAGAAATCCCGTGCGAATCTGCCAGGACCACCTGGTAAGCCTAAATACTCCCTGATGACCGATAGCGGACAAGTACCGTGAGGGAAAGGTGAAAAGTACCCCGGGAGGGGAGTGAAACAGTACCTGAAACCGTGTGCCTACAAACCGTCGGAGCAGCCCTAGCAGCTGTGACGGCGTGCCTTTTGAAGAATGAGCCTGCGAGTTAGTGTTACGTCGCGAGGTTAACCCGTGTGGGGAAGCCGTAGCGAAAGCGAGTCTGAACAGGGCGA
>NZ_JBNHFX010000009.1:0-532 GCF_059090665.1 Arthrobacter saudimassiliensis
ATCCTTGAAAGAGTGCGTAATAGCTCACTGGTCAAGTGATTCCGCGCCGACAATGTAGCGGGGCTCAAGTACACCGCCGAAGTTGTGGCATTCACACAGGACCCTAGCCTTCGTGGTTCAGGGGTGTGGATGGGTAGGGGAGCGTCGTGTGGGCAGTGAAGCTGCGGTGTGAACCAGTGGTGGAGCCTACACGAGTGAGAATGCAGGCATGAGTAGCGAAAGACGGGTGAGAAACCCGTCCGCCGAATGATCAAGGGTTCCAGGGTCAAGCTAATCTGCCCTGGGTAAGTCGGGACCTAAGGCGAGGCCGACAGGCGTAGTCGATGGACAACGGGTTGATATTCCCGTACCGGCGAAGAACCGCCCATACTGATCGGGGGATACTAACCGCCCGAAGCCTGCCCGAGCGCCCTTGTGGTGTGAGGGTTTTGGTGGAGCGCGGGACCTGATCCCGGGAGGTAAGCGTATTAACAGGTGTGACGCAGGAAGGTAGCCGGGCCGGGCGATGGTTGCCCCGGTCCAAGGATGTAGG
>NZ_JBNHFX010000010.1:0-519 GCF_059090665.1 Arthrobacter saudimassiliensis
AGTGGCGTGATCTAGACCCGAAGCGGAGTGATCTACCCATGGCCAGGTTGAAGCGACGGTAAGACGTCGTGGAGGACCGAACCCACTTCAGTTGAAAATGGAGGGGATGAGCTGTGGGTAGGGGTGAAAGGCCAATCAAACTCCGTGATAGCTGGTTCTCCCCGAAATGCATTTAGGTGCAGCGTTGCGTGTTTCTTGCCGGAGGTAGAGCTACTGGATGGCCGATGGGCCCTACAAGGTTACTGACGTCAGCCAAACTCCGAATGCCGGTAAGTGAGAGCGCAGCAGTGAGACTGTGGGGGATAAGCTTCATAGTCGAGAGGGAAACAGCCCAGACCACCAACTAAGGCCCCTAAGCGTGTGCTAAGTGGGAAAGGATGTGGAGTTGCTCAGACAACCAGGAGGTTGGCTTAGAAGCAGCCATCCTTGAAAGAGTGCGTAATAGCTCACTGGTCAAGTGATTCCGCGCCGACAATGTAGCGGGGCTCAAGTACACCGCCGAAGTTGTGGCATTCACAC
>NZ_JBNHFX010000011.1:0-451 GCF_059090665.1 Arthrobacter saudimassiliensis
GGCTGGATCACCTCCTTTCTAAGGAGCACCTCGGATCGTGGTGTCCTTCCACTGTGTTGGATGCCTGGTCCGCAGGAGATGCCCATGTCGGGAACATCTGTTTCCCGGTGGGTGCTCAAGGGTGGAATATCAATGAATAGGTGCCGGCTGTGCCGGTGGCTGATGGTCAGTACGTTCGCTGCGTCTCTCTTTGGGGGGTGTGGTGTTCTGGAACGCGGTTGGTTGCCGGGGGCTGGTTTTTCCGTTTGGCACACTGTTGGGTCCTGAGGCAACAGGACCGTGAAGGAACCTGGAGCCTTGTTGAAGGTTTTCCTGCGCGCCTGTCCGCGCCCTCCCTGTTCACCGGTTTGGTCTGGTGGGGGTTGGTGGCGGGGTGTGACGGGGTTGTTGGTTGAGAACTACATAGTGGACGCGAGCATCTTAAAAACTGTTTTTTGTGATCGTTTGTGGT
>NZ_JBNHFX010000012.1:0-440 GCF_059090665.1 Arthrobacter saudimassiliensis
TTGTTAAATGGGTGAGGGCCCCGCGTCGGTGCGGGGCCCTCCCTGTTAATGGTTGTCCGGCGGTGACCTACTCTCCCACACCCTCCCGGGTGCAGTACCATCGGCGCTGTGGGTCTTAGCTTCCGGGTTCGGAATGGGACCGGGCGTTTCCCCCACGCTGTGACCGCCGTAACCCTTGCCACCAAACCACGGGCCCCCTGTTCTGTGCGGGGGTGCTGTGGTGGTGAACTGTGTGGTTACACGTGTTCAACCGTGTATTCAATTAGTGGTGTTCCCTGCCCTCACCTGGTGGTGTGGGTTGTTGGTTGGGAACCACATAGTGGACGCGTAGCATGCATGCTGTTTTTTTCGTGTGTGGTGTAAGTTGTCGGCCTATTAGTACCGGTCAGCTTCACGGGTCTTTAGTCCCCGCTTCCACATCCGGCCTATCAACCCAGTGG
>NZ_JBNHFX010000013.1:0-355 GCF_059090665.1 Arthrobacter saudimassiliensis
GTACTGCACCCGGGAGGGTGTGGGAGAGTAGGTCACCGCCGGACAACCATTAACAGGGAGGGCCCCGCACCGACGCGGGGCCCTCACCCATTTAACAGCCCGGTGGCAGAGGCCTGTGGTCAGGGCCGGCTCCAACTGGGGGTAAGATAGAAACGCATCACGCCGCAGGAACGCGTCAGCCGAACAGGCTGGACTGGGCCTGCGGACTGTGACCCAGGATTTCCGGCGCAAGCACGGACACAGGGTTACGGCGGTCATAGCGTGGGGGAAACGCCCGGTCCCATTCCGAACCCGGAAGCTAAGACCCACAGCGCCGATGGTACTGCACCCGGGAGGGTGTGGGAGAGTAGGTCAC
>NZ_JBNHFX010000014.1:0-277 GCF_059090665.1 Arthrobacter saudimassiliensis
TACTGCACCCGGGAGGGTGTGGGAGAGTAGGTCACCGCCGGACAACCATTAACAGGGAGGGCCCCGCACCGACGCGGGGCCCTCACCCATTTAACAACCCCCCAGAAACCCGCCCCACCACAGCGCGAACATTTTCCGGCCTCCAGTTCGCGAAAAGCAGGGTTCCCCGTGGTGCATCCGGGCGGCGCCCGTTAGCGTGACGGCGCGTGCCGGCAGCAGCCAGCTGCGGCATGTGCAGATATCACTCTCACTGCTGAAGAAGGTGCCCATGAGGTCG
>NZ_JBNHFX010000015.1:0-270 GCF_059090665.1 Arthrobacter saudimassiliensis
GGGAAAACCGTTCCAAAAACCGGAACTTCCTTTTCCCTTTCGCACCGCCGTGGTGTTTCTTCAGCTTATTTCATCCGGCCGGTTTTTGCAATTCGGCCGATTCCTCAGGAACCTTGCGAATTACGGTCAAACCGTCCTTCCGAACCCAGCAAAATACCCGGCTCTTCCGGCCGGCGCCCTAAGCGCACAGCGTTGAAACCGAGGAAATTTGTTGGGGTTGGCCGCCATGCTTCGGGCGCTTTTCCAGCGTCCCGGCCGCGGCGACTTCCA
>NZ_JBNHFX010000016.1:0-268 GCF_059090665.1 Arthrobacter saudimassiliensis
GTAGGCCGGATGTGTCTGTTGTTTGAGAACTCAATAGTGTGCCAAGTTTATTGATACCAATTATTTTGATTGGTTATTTGGCCGGTTTGCCGCACCCCCGTGCGGTGGGATCGGTCTTTTAGCTGGTTTCGAATTTAGGCAGCATTGCGGGCTGGTTTTCCCCGGTTCACAGTGTTGTGTCTGTAGTTTTTTACGGAGAGTTTGATCCTGGCTCAGGATGAACGCTGGCGGCGTGCTTAACACATGCAAGTCGAACGATGATGCCCAG
>NZ_JBNHFX010000017.1:0-264 GCF_059090665.1 Arthrobacter saudimassiliensis
TACCATCGGCGCTGTGGGTCTTAGCTTCCGGGTTCGGAATGGGACCGGGCGTTTCCCCCACGCTGTGACCGCCGTAACCCTTGCCACCAAACCACGGACCCGGATTTGTGCGGGGTGCTGTGGTGGTGAAACCTGTGGTTACACGTGTTCAACCGTGTATTCAATTATGGTGGTGTTCCCTGCCCTGCACCTGGTGGTGTGGGTTGTTGGTTGGGAACCACATAGTGGACGCGTAGCAGTCAATGCTGTTTTTTTCGTGTGTGG
>NZ_JBNHFX010000018.1:0-259 GCF_059090665.1 Arthrobacter saudimassiliensis
CCTACATCCTTGGACCGGGGCAACCATCGCCCGGCCCGGCTACCTTCCTGCGTCACACCTGTTAATACGCTTACCTCCCGGGATCAGGTCCCGCGCTAGGCCAAAACCCTCACACCACAAGGGCGCTCGGGCAGGCTTCGGGCGGTTAGTATCCCCCGCTTGGTATGGGCGGTTCTTCGCCGGTACGGGAATATCAACCCGTTGTCCATCGACTACGCCTGTCGGCCTCGCCTTAGGTCCCGACTTACCCAGGGCAGAT
>NZ_JBNHFX010000019.1:0-209 GCF_059090665.1 Arthrobacter saudimassiliensis
CAGTACCATCGGCGCTGTGGGTCTTAGCTTCCGGGTTCGGAATGGGACCGGGCGTTTCCCCCACGCTGTGACCGCCGTAACCCTTGCCACCAAACCAGTCACCCTCTGGGGGTGTGGTGGTGAAGTGTGTGGTTACACGTGTTCAACCGTGTATTCAATTATTGGTGGTGTTCCCTGCCCTGCACCTGGTGGTGTGGGTTGTTGGTTGG
>NZ_JBNHFX010000020.1:0-202 GCF_059090665.1 Arthrobacter saudimassiliensis
CGATCACAAAAAACAGTTTTTAAGATGCTCGCGTCCACTATGTAGTTCTCAACCAACAACCCCGTCACACCCCGCCACCAACCCCCACCAGACCAAAAACATCCAGTGAACAGGGAAAGCGCGGACAGGCGCGCAGGAAAACCTTCAACAAGGCTCCAGGTTCCTTCACGGTCCTGTTGCCTCAGGACCCAACAGTGTGCCA
>NZ_JBNHFX010000021.1:0-202 GCF_059090665.1 Arthrobacter saudimassiliensis
ACCACAAACGATCACAAAAAACAGTTTTTAAGATGCTCGCGTCCACTATGTAGTTCTCAACCAACAACCCCGTCACACCCCGCCACCAACCCCCACCGGAACAAACCGGTGAACAGGGAAAGCGCGGACAGGCGCGCAGGAAAACCTTCAACAAGGCTCCAGGTTCCTTCACGGTCCTGTTGCCTCAGGACCCAACAGTGTG